>NZ_MTQD01000016.1 GCF_001974875.1 Pseudoalteromonas sp. EB27 | reverse complement strand
TGCATTCTCAGCCATATCGCTTGCTAGTACAGCTAATCGTCGGGTGCGTCTCGGATCCCCTAAATTAGCGTTACCAAAAATTAATTGAGCCCATTCTTCAGAAGTGTTTGTGTGCATACGATAAATCTATGAGTGATGATGATCGATTAGATCACAGACTTATCGATATCCAAAGACTTGTGTATAAGAGACAGACCTACATCCATGTAGGCAACAAAGAGTTAATCGTCCCTAGAAAGAACCCGAAGGGCAGTGGATGTTTGGTCTTTATGCTGCGTTATCGCCTATTTATGGGGAACAACCACACTACATAGGCTCTGCCTTGCCTAAATACCAAACAGCCTACTGCAAATTTAACCTCGAAAGATAAACAGGCCCTAATTAATTCTCATCAAGTAACTTTAAAAGCGGTGTTTTGTAACGCTCCCACTTAGCGATTGCGGCGTTATTAATAGGTTGGCGAATAGCATGTTTACTCAACGTGGTTACCGGTGTTTTTTGTTTATAAAACGCTAAGCAGCGCTCTTCAAAATGACAGTTTAAAAAACCAAGTAACTGCGTTAGCTGCTCTTTTGGGTTACTCACTAAATCTTCGTAACTGACATCATAAATTGGCATATCTTTAAAGGAGTGCCAATGCCTCATCATTTTTTCATACAACTTATGATAAAGCTTAAACTCAGATAGTGAGCAAAAATAAGGCTCGTTTTCAGCAAAGTAATTAGTGAAGATAGAAAATGCGGTGGCATTAAAATCACGACTTAAGTTTATAAATTTAGCATTAGGAAACAGCCTATATATAAGTCCTAGCGATTGATAATTACTAGGCAGTTTATTTATTATAAAAGGTCTGATGGGCGATGCTGTTTTTAAAGTTGTGATATACAGTTCGCGGGCTTTTTTTATTAGGTCAGGCGTTAAATGCGCTAAACATTGCGGGTAAGCAACTCCCGTTTTTTGTTCAATAAAAGCAACTGCGTTATTACTAATACTTGTACTCTCTCCTAGGCTCGAAAACTGACTATGGCTTGCCAACATTTGCTCCAGGAGGGTAGAGCCACTACGAGGCATGCCAATGATAAAAACAGGCGTAATATTACCTGTAAACTTTTCATCGGCAGAGGCAATAAATTCCTCGGTGTTGTATTTTATTATTTCATCGTAAAAAGGGATTAAATCTTTAGTGTTAAATTCACTTAATTTTTTTTGTAATTTATTCGCCAATATAAAGTAATTAAATGCTTGCTCGGTATCTTCAAGTACATCGTAACTGTTTGCTAATGCGTAGTAACACACCATTTTTAAACGTAAATTGCTCGTTTGAGTTAATAAGTGGTGTAAATTACTTACATAATTATGCTCTTTATTAAAGCGGCCTAACTGTACAAGTTCAAATAAAATATAGGCTGTTACTGGGTAGGTGCCAATACTGAGAGCTTGGGCAAACGTTGTATGGGCTTTATCTAATTCGCCATATATTAAGTAGTGTTGGGCTAGGTAGTAGTGGGGTTCTGGGTTATGACTCGCTAACTTTTTTGCATATTCGAGAACAGTTAACGCATCGTTTGGCGAATTAACACCGTTAAACGCATCTGCTAGTGCATGTAATGGTTCAAGCATATGAGGCATTCGCTCACATGCTTTTTGGAGTAAGTATACAGCAGAGTCATAGCGTTCTAGTCGTAAGGCAATTCTGCCTAAGCCAAATAAAGCTTCACCATTTTCAGGGTTACTATTTAATAGCGTTTTAAAATGAAACTCAGCTTCTTTGAGTTTATTTTGTTGCAGTAGTTGGTTAGCTTTATTAAGTAGCATAGTTATACCAATTTTATTAAAAAAACAATCATTCTATCGCATTAAATAGCGTACTCACTGCGTTAAAAATTATTCATATAGAGCAACTATATATCATAATTTTCGCCTTGTTATTACGCTATTTTCTGAGCGCTATAATAGAACACTTATTCAATGCAATTGGTATTGTTCATCATTATTTTTATTAACTATAAAATTAAAAAGGCGAAATGTCTTTAACATTTCGCCTTTGGTTCTTCATGAAAATAGTTTAGAAAGTATATGTTGCTTTCGCGTAGTAAAAGCCACCGTTAATACCAAACGGAGATGTTTCATAGTATTGACCACCCCAGTTGTTATTAGGAATTCCCGTTGCATCTGCAAAATCAAGTTTTTCAGCATCTTGGTCAAACAAGTTTTGAGCGCCTACAGAGAAGCTAACTGATTCATTTAAGAAGTAAGTTACTTCAGCATCAATAGTGACGGCAGCATCTGCTGTTTTAGCTGTTGCATCATAATCAACGTGAACACCTTGGTATTCGCCGTAGTAGTTTGCACGAGCAAATGCAGAAACTGATTCCCACTGCTGAGATAATGTGAACGTTGCACGATGATTCGGTAAGTCTTCTTCTAAGCGCTTAACTTTAAACGCACCTGTAATCTCACTAAATTGAGTTACTTCAGTATCATTCCAGTTATAAGCAAGGCTAAATGTAGAGCTACCGCCCATTAGTTCAGCTGTATAGTTTGCAACTAAATCGATACCTTGTGTTGTTGTATCAAAGTCATTTGTAAAAAAGCTTACTTGAGCAAGACCTTGTACATTAGGAACTCCAGCCGCTGTAAGTGTATCTTTATCTGCTTGGCTTAAGTTGATTTTATCTGATTGGCTAATACGGTCATCTACTTGAATGTTGTAGTAATCAAGCGTTAAAAATAACTCGCCGATTGTGTATACAGCACCAAGAGTATAGCTTTGCGATTCTTCCGGCTCAAGCTCTGTACCACCTAATTGCACTGCAATTGGGTTTGTTGGTGGAAGAAGCGCTGAGTCTTGTAATACGCCGCTGTCTAAGCTTGTTTGTACGTTACTTACGTTAGCTTGACCAACTGTCGGTGCACGGAAACCGCTACTTACAGAGCCACGAATATTTAAATCTTCAGTTAAATGGTATTGAGCCATTACTTTGTAGTTAGTTGTAGTACCAAAGCTGTCGTAGTCTTCAAAGCGAAGCGCCACACCCATTAGGAAATCTTCAGTAAACGGTGCTTCAACATCAACGTATGCTGCATAGTTACGACGAGAAAACTCACCTGCTTGTGATGGTTTAAAACCAGGGAAGCCGTTAGAGCCAATACCAAAACCTTGTTCTGTTAAAGGGCCTGCAGTGTACGATGCTTCATCACCAGAAATGATAGTGAATGTTTCTTCGTGCCATTCAAAACCACCGGCAATATTTACATCATAAGCTAAACCAAAGTCGACACCCTTTGATAAATCAAAGTTAAAGTTTTTCTCTAGTTGCTCATATTTACCTGGGCTGAAATCACGTGGTGTATCTGCACCTAAAGAGGCATTAACCGTATCGTAAATAAAGTAACGTGATTCATTTAAGCCCACAGTACCGCTTAAGTCATAGTAAGTATCTTTTAAGAAGCCACCAGTGAATCGCCCTTTAGTACCGATAGTTAAAGAAGTATCAGTAATGTTGCCGCCAAAGTTAGGTGTAAAACCACCTGGAAGCGATTCGTTAAATGCAAAACAATCTGGGTTGTTCGCTACACCATTTATGTAAGCTGGATCATCTAGTACGTTGCCATCTGTTATTGCAATAGTAGGACAGTTAGCGCTCATATCAGGTGTTAAATCTGCAACAAGCAGGGTTTCGCCACCATCATTTGAATAAACACCAGAACGCGTTTGTGGGTTACGGTAGTAAAAGCCACCACGTACATCACGTTCAGAGTAGTTACCAAACATGTAAAATTCAGAATCGTTAGTGAGCTCTAAACCCACGTTACCAAAAATTGTAATATCGTCATCAACTTCAGGTGCGCCCCATACTTGTGCTAGCGAAGATACATCAGGAACACCGGCAGCTGAAAGAGCTGCAGCATCGGCACGCTGAACTGAGCGGCTTGTTGCATCTGCTGTTTTGTATTGAAAACTTAAATTAGCAAAGCCATTGTCGGTAAAAGGTAAACCCACGTTACCCGACACTTGTGTTGTATCCCCATCGCCTTCATAAAATTGACCATGGCGAATTTCTAATTTACCGCCTTCTGAAGCGTCTTTTAACTGGAAGTTCATTACACCGGCAATTGCATCAGAACCATACTGTGCGGCTGCGCCATCACGAAGTACTTCTACTTGTTTAATAGCAATGCTTGGAATAACTGAAATATCTGCACCTTGGGCACCATCATTAATACCACCGCCTAAAAACGCAATTACAGAAGCACGATGACGACGTTTGCCGTTTAAAAGAACTAATGTGCTGTCTGATGGTAAACCACGTAAGTTAGCTGGGCGAACAAGAGAGGCTGCATCGCTAATAGGGTTTTGATGTACGTTAAAAGATGGCACGGCACCTTTTAAAAGCTCAAGCATGTCAGTGTTGCCCGACTTTTCAAGCTCTTCGCCACCAATAATATCGATTGGCACCGGTGAATCACCGATTGAACGTGGAGCTGAACGCGTACCTACTACGGCAATTTTCTCTACGTTTTTGTTTACTTTAGTTTGTTGTTGCTCGTCTGCTGCAACAGCAGTACCTGAAAAAAACAACCCTGCAGTGGTTGTAGCTAAAGCAAATTTGATTGCTTGGTTTAGCGCATTATTTTTTAATTTCATTCTAATTTTCCCCAGTTAGAATAATTCTTATTTTTGATGCTAATTTCACATCATTTATTTTTTACTTAATTTTTGTTTCACATAAGTTTGAGGTCTTACCTCAAAAGCCTAATCAATTAAGCTTACTTTTTGTGAAGTCCTATCTACAGACTATAGGTAAAAAACGAGGAGAGCAATTGTTAATTAACCGTTTGATAACAAAAAGGTTCAATTTAATAAAAAATGCAACAGTGGTGCAAAGTGAAGTGGAAATGAACTAAATAAGTGCAAATAGGGTTGTTAAGAGGAATTTTAATGCGTTGGAAATATTGAAATGTTATTTATTTGTTTCTTCCTTGTGTTTTTTAATGTTTTGTATGCAGCGCCAAGCCACTAATTTTTCTTTATATTCATCCCATACACAGGGGCAGCAACTACCGCCGCCACAGCATTCATCAGACTTCGGTTTTTCAGGCTTTTGCGGTATTTGACTTGATAAATTTTGCATTATTGTATGTATTTAATACTAATTTGGTGCAATAAGAATAAGTGAAAGGCCGTAGCAAGTAAATTATTCTTTGTTAACCTGCGCCGCTGTGTGAAAATAAAAGCTATGCGATTATATAAAGTTATTCACCGTGCGCCTTGGCGGGTAGTTAAAATTAGTAAGAAACGCCAACAGCTGCGTTTTCGTCGTGCTATGGTGGCGCTTAAAATCGCACTTGCTCAAGAAAAACAAGAAACCAAGGAAATGCTCTCTATCTATAGGCGCTATACCCAAGGCCAAACAAGTAAAGAGGAGTTAAAACGCGCTAATGAACAGTTTGTTGATATTTTGAAAGGGCTAGGGCTCGGTGTGTTTGCTGTATTACCTTTTGCCCCGCTTACAATTCCTTTAGTTGTTAAATTAGGGAGTTTAGTGGGAGTTGATGTACTGCCAAGCTCGTTTAATATAAACAAATCTATTAAAGAACTTGATGCTAAAATAGATCAAGAAAATCAAAAGCAAGAATCCAAAAACAGCTTAAAAAAGTAACTAAAATCCCTTCAAATTAGCGATACCTTTTAGGTGCGCTTATTGATATGCTCTTAAGTACCATTTTTATATTATATGAGCTTTTTAATGAGTGCATTACTACGTCATACATCTTCTGGTATTCCTTTATCTTTTATTCTTAAAAACGAATTATCTGACTGGCAAGCACAGCAGCCTGCATTTATACAAAATTGGTTAACTAATACAGGTTTTGAAAAGCAAGGTGTTGCTTTAATCCCTGATGCTAAAACGGGCGAGTTAAGCCAGGTATTTTGCTTAATGCAAAGTAGCGATGACTTTTGGGCTGCGGGTAATTTAGCAAATACACTTCCTACTGGTACTTATCAAATTCAAGGCGAGAGCACTTTTGTAGAGCAAGTTGCTTTAGGGTTTGTGCTTGGTGGTTACGAATTTAGTGAATATAAAGAAAAACCAACAGCAAAAGCGCAATTAGCCATTAGCGATAAAGCGTTGTTTGACCGTATTAGCCAACAAGCTGATGCCATTACACTTGCACGTGATTTAGTAAACACCCCAGCGGTTGATATGATGCCGCAACATTTATCGCAAGTAATGGAAGATTTAGCTGCAACTTACAATGGCGAATTTTCACAGTGGATTGGCGATGAGTTACTAGAGCAAAACTACCCGACTATTCACATGGTGGGTCGTGCAAGCGAAAACAAACCGCGTTTACTCGATTTAAAATGGGGTGCAACAGATGCTCCATTAATTACGCTAGTAGGTAAGGGCGTATGTTTTGACTCTGGTGGACTTGATTTAAAACCAAGCTCTGGCATGCGTAACATGAAAAAAGACATGGGCGGCGCGGCGCACGTAATTGCACTAGCGCAGCTTATTATGGCAGCTAACTTACCAATTAGATTACGAGTGCTTGTACCAGCTGTTGAAAATGCAGTATCGCGAAATGCATTTCGCCCAGGCGATGTAATTAAAACGCGCAAAGGCATTATGGTCGAAATTGATAATACCGACGCAGAAGGGCGATTAGTATTGTGTGATGCATTAAGCGAAGCACAAAACGACAACCCTGAGCTAATTATTGATTTTGCTACTCTCACGGGTGCATGTCGTGTTGCACTGGGCACGGAGCTTCCGGGCTTTTTCTCAACAGAGCGCGATGTAGCAAACGGTATTATTGATGCCGGTTTAAGCGTCCATGATCCTGTTTGGCAACTTCCGTTGTTTGAGCAATACAAAAACTTACTAAAAAGTGATGTAGCCGATATGGCAAACTGTGCAAGCACACCGTTTGGTGGTGCTATTACCGCAGCGCTTTACTTAAAGGAATTTGTTGAACCAACAACACCATGGGTGCACTTTGATGTAATGGCATGGAACTTACGTGCATTACCAGGTCGTCCAACAGGTGGTGAAGCGTTAGGTATTCGCGCGGTGTTTACTTACTTACAAAACCGTTTTAATAAGTAATACCAATCTGCTTATATAGGGTCTATTTAACGTTAAGAAAATTATGCTAGGACTAGGCAAAAATTTTTGTATCTAGTTGTTCTAAATAAAAAATTTTTAACGACGTTATAGTGCAATTTAATTCGTTAAATTGATCAAAGATTTATGCAGGTTGGTATGATTTTTTGATTCAATAGTAGGAAATAACTTGAGCTTATGAGTGTTAAACCTCATAAAGCTCAAGTGGTAAATTATCTGGATCGGCAAAAAAGGTAAACTTTTTGCCGGTTATTTCATCCACTCTAATATCCTCAACGTCTACATTACACGACTCTAAATACGTTTTTGAAATCTGTATATCAGCTACCTTAAAAGCTAAATGTCTTAAGCCTTGTGCTTCGGGATAGCTTGGTCTCGTAGGTGCGCCATAAAACGAAAATAACTCTATTTGACTACCATCGGGCATGGCTAAATCTAATTTATATGAATTACGATCAGCTCTAAAGTGCTCATTAATAACGTTAAGTTTAAGTACGTTGCTATAGAAGTGTTTAGAACGTGCATAGTCACTGCTAATAATGGCAGCGTGATGAATACCTAAAAGTTTCAAATTTAATTCCTTCAAAAGCAAAAACGCACTTAAATTAAGTGCGTTTTAAATGTGGGTTATTACATCTTTTGTTAGCTTTGCTGCGCTTCTTTACATGCTTTAACAGCTGGTGCTACAAGCTCTAAACCAGTTTTATCACATGGTGGTAAAGCAGCATCGCTTACACTAATAGGCGTTACGCGCTCGCCCCATTTTATGTAACTTGCAGCCCATGTTAGGCCTGCACCAAATGCAGCAGACATAATATTTGAATGCGGTTTAATTAACCCTTGCTCAACGGCTTCACATAACGCAATAGCAATAGTTGCAGCAGAGGTATTACCATATTCACCAATGTTAACCATCACTTTTTCGTCAGGTACTTTTAAACGATGCTGAATAGCCTGAATAATACGTAAGTTAGCTTGGTGTGGAACGAGTACATTAATATCATCAAGGCTCAAATCGGCTTGTTTAAGTACGTCGTCGCACGCTTCACTCATGCCTTTTACAGCACGTTTGAAAATTTCACGACCTTCAAATAATAAATCAGATGGACCAATTGGCTCATATTTATTTAAATCACTACCAAAGTTAGTGATGTGTAAAATATCGCGGTCTTCACTGTCACAACCGGTTTTAGTACCAAGTAGACCCGCTGGTGTATCTGCTGCTTCAAGTACGACAGCACCTGCACCATCGCCAAATAATACAGCGCTGTCACGGCGTGCCCAGTTTACGTACCAGGTCATACGCTCAGCGGCAATGACCACTGCTTTTTTGATCATACCCGCTTGAATTTGTGCTGTAGCAGCTTGCAATGCATATAAAAAGCCCGAACATGCCGCGTTTGTATCCATTGCGGCAGCGCCAGTTGCACCAATATTTTTTTGCACTTGTGAGGCGGTATTTGCCACAACAGTAGAAGGTGTACAAGTGGCTAATATTACTAAATCAATATCTTTAGGATCAACGCCCGCGCACGCAATAGCATGCTTAGCAGCAACGGTTGCCAGCTCGGCGGTACTTACATGGCTCACTCGGCGAGATTTAATGCCTGTACGCGTGGTTATCCACTCGTCGGTGGTATCAACTATTTCACTAATTTCATCGTTGCTAATGCTTGCTGGTGGAATGCATTTACCCCAACCAGTGATATGTGCGTAAGGCATAGTATGTTCTCTTAAGGTGGTCTGACATGTATTTCTAATTGGTGAGTTATACCAAAAAACGGCTTTCAAGACTAGTTTATAGCATGCTTTGTATCGTAAATATTCGCAATTACGGGTTATTTAAGGTAATGCTAGTATAAAAAAGGAGCAAGTATGAAAACAACACTAATAACAACATTCACTTCAATAGCGCTGGCATTAATTGCAAATGGGGCTTTTGCTCAACAGCATAAAATTATTTATGCGGGCAGCTTACTTGCATCCGAGGATCAAAAAGTAAAAACAGAGCAAACGTTAGTCATAACAGATAATACAATAACAGCCATTAAAGACGGCTACCTCACAAAAGCAGAACTTAACCTATCTGATGCCGATATTATCAATCTTAAAAATCAATTTGTAATGCCTGGTCTTATTGATATGCATGTTCACGTTACGTTTGAGCGAGATGCTAAAGCAAACCCTCACCGCTGGGCAACAGAATATGATGCCGATTATGCTTTGCGCTCAATTAAATATTTGCAACGTACGCTCGATGCGGGTTTTACATCAGTGCGAGATTTAGGTAGCGATCATAAAGTTATATTTCCGCTAAAACGCGCTATCGAGAGAAATGATATTAACGGCCCTCGTATTTTTGCAGCGGGTAATACAATATCGCCTACCGGTGGACACGCAGATATGCACGGTTATCGAAAAGACATTACAGATGCGGTTACAGGTGGGATTGGTATTTGTAATGGCGCGGATGATTGTAGCCGTGCGGTACGCGAGGTAATAAAAAGTGGCGCTGATGTAATTAAAATTACTGCCACAGGCGGAGTATTGAGTAATACCGCCGCAGGGGTTAACCAACAACTTACAGATGCAGAGCTGATTGCAATTGTTGATACTGCTCACCACTTAGGGCGTAAAGTTACAGCGCATGCGCACGGTACACAAGGTATAAAAGCGGCCTTAAAAGCCGGTGTAGATTCTATTGAGCATGGCTCTTATTTAGATAAAGAGGCAATAAAGTTATTTAAAAAAACGGGAGCTTATTTAGTACCGACGCTTTTAGCGGGTGCAACGGTAAGCGAAGAGGTGCTTACAAATCCAAATATGCCACCGGCAATAGCCGACAAAGTGCGTGAAGTGACTCCAAAAATGCAGGCTTCGTTTAAACTTGCACTGAAAAACAAGGTTAATATAGCCTTTGGAACAGACTCAGGTGTGTCGCGTCATGGGCTTAATGCTAACGAATTTAGTTTAATGGTAAACAATGGTATGAGCGAAGCCCAAGCTATTAAGTCAGCAACCATACATGCAGCTAAACTACTGGGGCAAAGCGCACTCATTGGCGACTTGAGTGTTGGTAAGCAAGCAGATATTATCAGTGTGAATGGCTCACCGCTTAAAAATATCGACGTACTTAAAAACGTGCAATTTGTTATGAAAGCCGGGCAAGTTTATAAACAATAGGGAAGGTTATGAGCAGCAAAATAAAAGTGTCGTTGTTTAATCATTTGATTGACGCTGAGCGCCAGTTACTAGACCCAGAGATTCGCCAATCTGAGCGCGCACTAGATGCTTTACTCGATGATGAATTTATCGAAATTGCAGCCAACGGCACTACATTTAATAAATACCAAGTACTTACCCGCTTACCTACCGAGGTTGTGCCACAGTTTTATAATCAGCATTTTAAGGGCCGAATGCTGAGCGATGATGTAGTGCAACTTAGTTACCAAGCTGCTTTTAGGCGCTCTGCTCGCGCTGAGTTTAATTATTCATTGCGTATGTCGCTTTGGCGTAAAAGTAATGAACAATGGAAAATGGTGTTTCACCAAGGAACGCCTTGTGCGCCGTTTTCAATTTCGATGGATGATGATTAAAAATCATATAACCGTTAAAATAACCTTATTAAACATTTGATTGGGCAATAACCTGTTGTTAATGCGTACCGACCCCACCATTAGTCGATTATTAATGCTGCGAAGCGGCGCTATTGCCGTGCAATTAATTGCGGTACTTAGCGTTTATTTTTTACTAGAACATCAAATTGCATTACTGCCTTTACTTATTGTTATTGCCGTTGAGGCTGTGTTTCAGCTTATTAGCCTATTTGCTTATCGTAATGTGAGTCGTGCTAAACCTTTGGGTATGTTGATGCAGCTAACTGCAGACGTATTATTTTTAACGGTTTTGCTCTCACTAAGCGGCGGTGCAACTAATGCATTTGTTTCGTTATTATTGCTCCCAATAATGATCGCTGCTGTTACGCTGCGAGAAAAAGGATTAGCTTATATTGCGGTATTAGCCATTGCCGCATACAGTTTGCTACTTATAAAGATGCCCGATCACAGTATGCATCAAATGAATATGAGTGGTCACTTTATTGGCATGTGGGTTAATTTTGTTTTAAGTGCCAGCGTAATTGCACTTGTTATTGGCGCAATGAGCAGGGCACTTAAAGAGCGAGAGCGAATTATTGCAAACGTGCGTGAAAAACAATTGCGTAATGAACAGCTTGTTACCCTTGATGGGGCTGCTGCACAAATCACCCATCAACTAGCGACCCCAATTGCAAATTTACAGCTATTGTTTGAAGAGTTATTAGAAGACCAGTCAAACAACCCTATTGTTAAGCACATGCAAGCGCCGCTTACTCAGTGTAGTACGCAGCTTAACGACTTTAGAAAACTCTCAGAGCAATTACGTCTTAAAAATTCGCAAGAGCATACCACCGTAAAGCAACTGCAAACGCAAATTACAGATACGCTTTTACTGCAATACCCTGATCAGCACATTAAATGGATTACGCCACCTATTGCGGCAACGCTATTGAGTGATGCGATGTTATTGCCTGCTATTTTAAATTTACTGCAAAATGCCGCGCTCGCTAATCAAAAACAAGGCCAAACTCAATTAGAGCTGAGTTGGCAGCAAGATAGCTTACATAGTGAGTGCGTTTACTTGTTAATTCGCGATTTTGGCCGTGGCTTTTCATCATCGCAATTAGCAGAGCTGGGTGGTCAACTTATGCCAAGCGATCAAGGAATAGGGCTTGCTGTGCTTTTATCAAACGTTACTTTTGAGCGTTTAAATGGCTCACTTACGTTGTTTAACCATGCAGATGGCGGCGCTGTCGCCAAAGTTAAACTTGCTATTGTAAACACTGAGAATAACGCCTCATGAAGTTACTTATAATTGAAGACGATATAAATTTAGCCAGCACACTGGCAAGGCGCTTAACTAAACAAAGCTTTACCTGTGAGGTGGCGCATAACCAAAGTGATGCGTTACTTGCTGCGCGTAAATTATTGCCCGACTTTGTTTTATTAGACATGAAACTAGGCGACGATAACGGACTGACACTCATAAAGCCGCTGCGTAGTTTGCTCCCCCAAACTCATATTGTTTTACTAACTGGGTTTGCAAGTATTGCAACCGCAGTAGAGGCAATGCGGTTAGGTGCAAACGATTACCTTACTAAGCCGGTTGATATGGCAACATTATTAAAAGCGCTTAACACCGAGCCTGTGGCATCGGCATCGAATGTTATTGGTGATGCGGTTATGTCCCCGGAGCGCTTAGAGTGGGAGCATATTCAACAAGTATTACACAGTAATAATGGCAATGTGTCGGTTACCGCGCGGCAACTTAATATGCATAGACGTACTTTGCAGCGCAAGTTACAAAAAAAGCCGGTGCAGCAGTAATTTATTACTTAATTTAAGGAAAGTGTTATGAGCGATGATGCAGTGACAATAATGCAAAATCAAAAAATTATATTATTTGATGCGCAATGTAAGCTGTGCAGCGCGTGGTGTAACTTTATTATTGCTCACGATAAAAATACTATTTTTAAATTATGCAGCGTACAATCTCCAAACGGAGAACTGTTGTTAACACACTTTGGTTTTTCAACCAGTGAATACGCTTCAATGGTGCTTGTTGAAAATGGTAAAGCATTTACACAAAGCCATGCTTTTTTTAATGTTGTTAAGCAGCTAGGTTACCCATACAAACTAGCAAGCGTATTTAGTATTTTGCCAAATAGTTTTAATAATTGGTTATACGATAGGGTTGCTTTAAACCGCTATACGTTATTTGGTAAATATCAGTACTGCAGAATACCCAACCCAGATGATGCTAAACATTATTTATAAATTAGGCGTTAATACAATGCAGTAGCGTTAATACACTGCAGTATAAGTAGATGCTAGGTTTATAGGGTTGTGTTAAAATCGCCGCGTTTAATTTTAGCTAACGGTATAAAAGGCTTTTTTCATGGCAAACACAGCACATGCACTTCACATTTTGGTAAAGCACAAAGAGATTGCAGAAGATATTATTAAGCAATTAGGTAAAGGTGCAAAGTTTCAGACCTTAGCTAAAAAATACTCATCATGCCCATCGGGTAAAAAAGGCGGTGACTTAGGTGAATTTAGACGCGGACAAATGGTTCCACAGTTTGACAAAATTGCATTTAAAGGCGCAATTTTAGAGCCCCACCTAGTTAAAACAAAATTCGGCTGGCATGTAATTAAAGTACTTTATCGTACTTAATAGATCCGTTAACAATTACGCAAAAGGCTGCACAATGCAGTCTTTTATTTCTGTATACACTCTAATTTTGATTCTGTTGATATTTCTAAATTAATCCAATTAACAAATGTATGCATAATGTTATTGAAAGCTTGTCTCTGCAGCGAACATCCTCTTAAGAATACTTTTTGAACCCAAAAAAGGCAAAGATGTAAAAAAAATGTTTATTTTTTACGTTTTGTTTATTATTATTATTGATCTGATAAAAATATAATAATTAAATCAATAAAGAATAGGGATATTAAATAGTGTTCGCATCTTGCTCAAAACTAATAGGTTTGTCTTTTCTAACTATTTTATCATTTGAATCAAATGCCTCATCCAGTTGGGTGCCAATTGCTAATGATGGGATCACCACTTTTATTCCTGTTCCGCAAGTTACAGTCAATGGAGTTGGTGTTTACACCACCGGTGACAGTACTCGTATATCCATAGGCGATATAGGCGCGACAACAGCTTATTACTTCCGTACTAAAGATGTCAACAGCGGTGCTCTAGGGCCTCTGCAATGTAAAACTGCCGAACAAGTTAAAAACGATGGAAATAGCATATTAGCCGATCCTGGCATAAACACAGGCAAATATACGTATCAAGTTTCAGCGTGTATGACTGGTAGCGGATGCGACATAAATGCGTTTGAATCAGGAAGTTTAGCTTGTTCAGTGCCCGGCTCTACAAATCAGTTTGAATATAAAAGCGTAGCAGGAACAAGAGAAATCAGTGTGTCTGATAGTGCAACAGAACATGTTGGTACAATAGCGGCGCAGTTTAGGGTATCCGAAAGTGGGGCCGCAACTTATAACGTTCCAATTTCAATCCCGAAGGGCACCGCAGGTGTTGCCCCGCAGGTATCGCTAAACTATAGCTCACAAGCTGGTGATGGAATAGTTGGGCAAGGTTGGTCTTTAAGCGCTTCTTCCGCAGTGACTCGTTGTGGTAAAACCCCTGTTTACGACGGTAAACAGGGGGGAGTTAGTTTAACAAAAACTGACAGGCTTTGTTTTAACGGGCAACGACTACTAAAAAATAGAACTGCAAACACAAAGCATACATCAGATATTGGTATTACAGACATATCTTATTGGAGCGAATCAAGCGTTTATCATACCGCAGTAGACAGCTTTAACATTATTAAGCCTCATTATGTTGCAGGCACATTAAGAGCATTTACAGTAGAGAATAAAGCAGGTGAAATTCACTATTTTGGTGATGTGAGCGCAATAGATTCAAATAAAAAATCATTATTAGGTAAAAGCTTAACAAGAACATTTAAAACGGTTGGTGGCTCAGAAACTCAGGGCAAAAATGATGCCTATATTCACAGTGAAAATAACACTGATTTAGCAAGAATGTGGCTCGTTAAGGCAGTGCAAGATGTTAAAAGTAATTACTTTGTATATAACTATAATGATTTTTACGATAAGTATTCTACCCATCATGGTGAAAGCTATTTAAAGAGTATTGATTACTCTGGTAATGCAGTTTTAAATAAAGTGCCATACGCTTCAATTATTTTTACTTATAAAGAAAGTAAAAAACAGAAATCAGGTTACTCTGCGGGTTCACCAATTTACCAAAGTCAACTATTAGAAAGCGTTCAAGTACAAATAGATAAAAAACTATTTAGGTCTTATACACTCTCGTACTATGAATCAGACTTTCAAGACGAAAAAAACTACCTAGAGTCTATGACAGAATGTGCAGGAACAGGCACAAACAAACTTTGTAACGCGCCATTGACTTTTAACTGGCAAAAGCCAGCACCAATTAATACTCAAACACGAGAAGAGTGCCACACAGAAGATACAACGCCCTTATCACGTATGTGCAGGCAGGTACCTGTATCTGATGCATTTAAACCTTTTTCAACGACATCTTCAAAAACTGTAAGTACTAAAAATAACAGCAAAGCATTAATGTTTGATTTTAATGGCGATGGATACTCAGACATCATTTATCCCGATGGGACATGGAAAGTGAAATATGGGCCAAGCTTATCATCAGCTACAACACTTTCGGGAACCGGGAACCTCGTTTCTAAGGCTGAGTATGCTAGGGTTATAGACTTTGATGGTGATGGTATTCTTGACTTTATAGTTGCTGAAAATAAGACATCAAACTGGAAGGTTGTTTCTAGCAAACCGACGGTAACAAAAACAACCCATTGTCGCGGATTTAGCGAATGCTTTACAATAAACGCAACTATAAATGTTCAAGATACAGGAATACTTGCATCTGGACTTGAAGGGTTTACGCAAATAATAGATGTTGATGGAGATAGCTTACAGGATATTGTGACAGTAAGTAGTGGCTTAACATTAAAGTATTATAAAAATAATGGCGGCGGAAACTTTTCTGAATCAAAAACGCTCGCAACTATACCTAGTGCAACAAGAACTGGGCCTCCAACTGATCAAGTTAGAATTACGCACACACTTTATAATGGCGATAGTATATACAAAAGCTCCGCCGGAGCTCGCAATGCAACAGTTTTAGATTTTAATGGTGATGGTATAACTGACTTGTTAGTTGGTCGTAAAACAGCGACTAGGACATGTACAGGCGGTGGACAACTCCCAAATAGTAAAGATTCTTATCAACCGTCTTCATCATCACAAACTAACTCAATTAATGGACAAACATGTAGCGTTAGTAATCGTATCAGTTGGTATTTGTACTCAGGAGATGATTGGACTACCTACAAACATGAATTTTCAGGTAATGCATTCAGTTCGCCAAAAGCAGTTGATCTCAATGGTGATGGCTTGACAGACATATTGTGGCGAGTTGGTGACGAATTAAGATATAGACTAAGTGACGGTACTAAATTACTAGAACCTAATGAAGTCGAGGTTGCTAGTACCTATGGAAGTCAGGTACTAAAGGTGAATGAAGAGCAAGAGAATTTAAGCTACTTCATGGATGTTTCTGGTGATGGTAGAACCGATTTGCTAATTTCTAACACCGCAAAAACAGAGCGTAGCACATACTTTTCGATGCCTGTTAAGGGGCATCCAAGTAAAATTTATTTTCAGAAACGAGGC
Organism: Pseudoalteromonas sp. EB27; assembly: GCF_001974875.1. Taxonomy (GTDB): domain Bacteria; phylum Pseudomonadota; class Gammaproteobacteria; order Enterobacterales; family Alteromonadaceae; genus Pseudoalteromonas. The sequence goes on along the minus strand of NZ_MTQD01000016.1, from coordinate 108,411 downwards.
AGTTGGACATTTGACGACAACAAAATGACCCAGTTTGCCGATATAGACGGTGACGGTAAGTTAGACTGGCTGCAAGGAACTAATTCTGAATGGAAAGTATACCTTAATAAAGATGCTGGTAAATTAATGAATGTAATATCAAATGTCGATAATGGCCACGGTATTACAAACAATATTACCTATTCAAGTATTACTAATACCTTTAATAACTTTGCTGAGCACAATACTGCTACTTATATACAAGATCATTCATCAAATGGGCTAACAGAAGATGGGTCGTTAGACCCTGATTATATATCACCTAAAACAGGCATGTTTATGGTGTCGCGAGTTGACTCTTTAAGTAATTATGGCACCACTCAATCGGTAATATACCAATACGGTGGTCTATTAATGCACAAAAAAGGCTATGGAAACCTTGGGTTTGAATTGCTCCGTACTTTAGATTTGCAAACGTGTACAACCGAAACTGCATATAAAAATGAAATTATAGGTTACGATGATAACGGTGCTCCGTTTTGGGGTAAACGCCGCTACTCTTACACTAATTACGATACCTGTATGGCTACAACTACAGTGTATAACCAACTCGCGCCATATACAGGAATCCCTAAGTCAACGGTTCAAACATTAGGGGTTGGCGCAGACGCAGTAATAGTAAGTGAAGCAATTAATAGCGTAGCTAATCAAGCAACAGTAAATGGCGGCGTTCAGGCTTATATTCAACAATCAACCGAAGTGAGCTATGCATTAAACAAAGAGCTCACGGCCAGTAGCGTAGCCTCAAGAAGTATTACTTATAATGAATACGACGCTTACGGTAATGCCGATAAAATTACAAATAAAACAGACAACAAAGCGTCTGGTGCTGTATCTACTTCAAATGTGCTAACGGTTGTTACTGACAATACTTACGGCAGTTCAAGTGTTGATAAAAAAATGGGCCGATTGGCAACCACACAAGTAAGTAAAACACTCAAAGTAGGTGGGGTTACCGCTCCGGTTAACGGTTCGGTTGGAAGCATAATTAACAATGCGAGTTTTACCTACAATAGCGATAAACTATTAAAAACAGAAGTTACCGCCTTTGGTACAACAACGCATGGCTACGATGAATGGGGTAACAAAAACAGTAGTATATTTGTAGCAAGTACTCCAACGGAAAATGACTCTAGTTCTAAACCTAGCAGTAGGTCTTCATCGACTCAATACGACAGCCGTGGCCGTTTTATGGTTAGTACAACTAACACTAAAGGCTTTGAAACAAAAACAAAGTACAAAGCGAGCAAGTCTGGTAGTAGTTTTACTCAATTACCCAAAGGCATAATACTAAGTACACAAGTTGAAAACTATAACGGCGGTAAGCTTACAAAAGAGTATAATTATTTTGGTACGCCAACTAAAACACTATCAAGTACGGGTAGTCAATCACCTACATTGCAGTCGGCAACATACACACGTTTGTGTAGTAGTGTGTCTTGTGGTGTTGCAGGGGCATTTCAACGAATAATTAGTGGAGCTTCCGGCATACCAGAAACCCACACATACCTTGATGCATGGGGGCGTGAGCTTGTAACTAAAAAACGTTTACTGAGCGGTAGCTGGCAGGTTGTAGAAAAAGATTACGATGAACAAGGAAGGGCTAAATGGGTCTCGGAGCCTGGTAGCGGCAGTGCATCAACTTATAAAACGACGTTTAGCTACGATAAACTAGGCCGAGTTGACAACGAGCTAAAGCCAACGGGTGACAACGTAACCCGTGAATACGATGGACTAACAACCACAACTATCGACGAAAAAGGCAACAAACAAATAGTAACAACTAACTTTGTGGGCCAAAAAGTATTGGTGAAAAGCTTAAGCGCGCAAGGCGAAACGCTTACTAAACTAGCCTATACTTATAGTGCCAACAACGATTTACTTACAACTAAAGTATACAAAGGCAATACGTTTAGCCATACACAAGTAACGCTAGTAGTAGATGAACATGGCCGTAAAACAAGTATGACCGACCTTGATAAAGGTACATGGGATTATACATACAACGACTTTGGCGAGCTAGTTACGCAAACTAACAGCAGTAACCAAACGCTTGCTATGCGCTATGATGAATTAGGCCGTAAAATTGCAAGACTTGACGTAGACGGTTTAACCTGTTGGGAATACGACTCGCAATTAAAAGGCGCATTAAGTCGCGTTGCCTATAAAAAAGGTGCGAATCAAAACACCAACACGTGTAGCAGTAATTGGCCAACGCAACCTAATTACCAAGAAACATACACCTACGGTGATAATAATAAATTAGCTGAGACAGAAACCCTTATTGACGGTGAAATTTTTTACAGTCAATTAATGTACGATGAATATAATCGCGTTAAATACACGCAATATCCAGCAAATGGATTTACTGTTGAGCATGGCTATAACAACTATGGCATGGCAACAAAGCTAACTAATGTAACTCCCAATCATCGCGATTTTGGAAAAGTATACCAAGAAGTAAAAGCAATGGATTCCCGCGGTAATATAACTGATGTGCGTTATGCCAACGGCGTAAAGCAAACTAAAGGCTATAAAGCAACCAGTGGTTATATTGATAGCATGTCGCTTACCAAAGGCAGTAGCATGCTACACAACCAAAGTTTTAAGTTTGATGAAGTTGGTAACCTAACAGAGCGTAAACATAACTTTGCGTTAGGTGGCTCAGCGCATGATTACTGCGAAAGCTTTGGATACGATAGCTTAAATAGACTTAAGTGGAGCCGTACCCAAGTAAGTACCACTACGTGTAACGAAAGTAGTGGCGGTATATATAAAAATTATGATTACGATGCACTGGGTAATTTTAAATATAAACAAGGTGCAGGGCATTACACATATCACAGCAGCATTAAAAACCGTGTATTACAAGTAACAAGCGGCGCTAATGGCGCAGGAACAGTGATATACGACTTTAGCAATTCCAACAGCTACGATAACCGAGGCAATGTACTTTCAGATGGCTCGCGTACCTTTACCTATAGCGCGTACGATAAACCAACACGTATTACTAAAGGCGGTATTTATACCGACATGGCATACGACCATAATCGTAATTTATATAGCCGCACAGACAAACGCAGCAATGGTACAACTCATACACTTTATGTAAAAGGGCTATACGAACGTATTAAAGGCAGTAATGGCATAACTGAGCACAAATATTACGTTGGTAACGTCGTTGTAACAGACCGCTCTAACGGTAATAACGATACCTTTTACTTACATAAAGACCATTTAGGTTCAACCACGTCAATTACCAATGCCAGTGGTGCGGTAGTGCAACATATTAATTACGATGCCTGGGGCAAACAAAACCGCTTTAGCACTTCAAGCAGTTTACAAACGCTACTATCGCAACAAAGCCCTGCTGAAAGTAAAGGGTATACTGGGCATAAAGAGCTGAGCGATTTAGGTATTATTCATATGGGTGGCCGTATTTATGATGCTACATTGGGTAGATTCCTTCAGGCTGATCCGCATATTCAGGCACCGAGTAATTCACAGTCGTATAACCGATATGCTTATGTGTTGAATAATCCAATGAGTTATACCGATCCTAGTGGGTATTTCTTTAGCAAGCTTTGGAAAGGCGTTAAGAAATTTGCTAGCGTCATCATAGTGGCTGTTGCATCTTATTATTGTGCTGGAACATGCACCGCTGCTATGTGGGCAGCAATAGGGGGGGCTGCGGGAGCAACTGGTGCTGCACTGAATGGAGGAAATATTTTAACGGGAGCATTAGTAGGTGCCTTTACTGCCGGAATTGGAGCTGGCGTAGGGGAAGGGATAGGAGCCTTTTTTGCCAATGGGCTTGCTGGTGGTATTGCAGGTAAAGTACAAGGAGGTAAGTTTGGGCACGGTTTCTGGTCTGCTGGACTAGGTTCTGCTATTGGAGGTGGCTACGGTAAAGGATTTGGTAAAGTTGTAACCGCAGCAGTTGTAGGTGGAACGATATCAAAACTAACAGGTGGTAAATTTGCTAATGGTGCGGTTAGTGCTGCGTTTGTTGTTGCAATAAATACAGATTGGTCTAAGACAAATAATTTTGGTAATGGTGGAAGTGGTGAAGCTAATAGAGTAGTAGAGCAATCTGGTAGTTTAACTGTTGGGGAGTCGGAATTCACTTATAACACAGTCGGTCCAGAAGGTTATGCGGATCAAGTTGCGGGCAGCTTATCAGAGCTAGTTGGTACTGATGCTGGTGCTAATATGCTGGAAGGGATAGCTGGCACTGATGCTGAAATAACATTTGAGTATGGAAGAAATACATTCAAAACAGTAGGTAGTCATTTTAGCAATGATTCTACAATACACTTTGACCCTTTACATTCAGAACCATTTCGAGGATTACGTTTTGGAAAACCTGTAAATGTTAGTGGTGAAAGTTCAACTTTAGCTCTTGGTCATGAATTACACCATGCATGGAAAAATGCTGCATCAACTATGTTTAGTTCAGGTGGTGTAACTCGAATAGGAGATCCGAGAGGTGGAGGTTTAACTGGTGAAGCTTATGCAGTGCGTCATACTAATTTAATTCGTAACCAAATGAGGTTAAGGTATCAAAGAACTCATTATGTGGGCCAATGTGTGGTAGGTTGCTAATGAAAAAATCAGTAATTTTAATTGGTATGTTGATAGTGTTATCGCTATCAACTATTTTTGCAAAAAGCTTTTTGAAGCCAAATGATATAGAGCAAACATGTTCTCTTAATTGGCTAGAAGCTTTTTATAGTGTTCAAAATACTAAAGCTTCGATTGATAACCTTGGGTTTAATCCAAGAGAGTTTTTTGTAGTCAAAACCGCTTCTTCTGGAAGTTCAAAGTATGCTTTCACGGCAATTGCTGCCAATACTAATGAGGCAAGATTAATTTATAATACATCTTCTATGAAGCAGGCACTCGTGGCAGATATTAATTATAGGGATGCCAAATATTGGCTTAAACAGTTTGAAATATTAAGTACAAAATCTAAGCCCAGTGTAACTGCAACGATAGAAAACTCTACAAACATTGAGTGCGAGTTTCTTTATGGGAAAGATATTGCTGGCATTGTTAAAAACACTACAATTATAGGTATGCTAGATAGCAAAAATGAATTAGAGATTTTCTTAAATAAGCTAGAAAATTTTTCAAGGAAATTTTTAACTGATAACGAAAAATTCAAAGGCGTGGAGTTTTCTGACATTCCAACACAAGGTGAACTGGACAATATGTCACAAAAGATTTTGACTAATCGTTTTTTTGAAATTGAAAACTGGGATTGATTTCGAAAAATTAATGGGCAGCAAAGTAGAAAATAAAAGGGTCAGGTCTTACTTTTTGCCTTTTCACTTAGCTGGACTAAGCTTTAAGTCATCAATTGTTTTTTGACAGGGTTAAAAATGGCTAGACCATTAATACAAATTAATGGGGTCCAAATTACAAATTACAAATTACAAATTACAAATTAATGCAAATTAATGGGGTCAGGTCTTTCTTTTTGCCTTTTTACTTAGTAGGACTAAGCTTTAAGTCATCAATTATTTTTTGATTGGGTTAAAAATGGCTAGACCATTAAGGTTGGAGTTTGCTGGTGCTTTGTATCATGTCACATCGCGAGGAAATGAACGAAAGTCTATTTTTTTAGATGAGACAGACTTTGACGGTTTTTTACAAATCTTAAGTGAAGTATGCGAACGGTATAACTGGGTTATTCATTCATATTGCTTAATGACTAATCATTATCACTTATTGGTTGAAACGCCAGATGCTAATTTAAGTAAAGGAATGCGACAATTAAATGGGGTATACACGCAATGGTTTAATAGAAAGCATCGACGTGTGGGGCACTTATTTCAAGGACGCTATAAAGCGATTTTGGTCGATAAAGACGCCTACCTATTAGAGTTAAGCCGATATATTATTTTAAATCCAATTAGAGCACACATGGTTGATAACTTATCGGAATGGCCTTGGAGTAGTTGGCCCATTGTAATGGGAGAAACAGAAGCCCCTGTTTGGTTAGCCACAGATACAATATTACTCCAATTTAGTAAATATAAAGCCATTGCAAGACGTAAATTTGCGCATTTTGTAGAGCAGGGAAAGGGCGTTAACCCTTGGAAGAATATATCAAACCAGGTGTTTTTAGGGAGTGATGATTTTGTAAAAGAGCACCTTGAATTATTGAAGTTGCAGGAAGGTGACTTATCTGAGGTTCCGAAAAAACAAAGGAGGGCGCGAGCTTTACCTTTAGAACAATATGAGAAGCAGAGTAATAACCGCGATGACGCTATAAGAACTGCATATGCAACAGGCGGCTATACTTTGAAAGAGATTGGTGACTATTTTCAGTTGCACTATTCTCGTGTAAGTAAAATAGTGTCAAAAAGAAAGGGCTGACCCTATTTTTCTCTAGTTTCTACTGCAATTTGCATTTATAAAAGAGACAAAGATATTGAGCTTAGCCTTTACAGCAAAAGTACCGTGTTGAAAGGTTTTATAAAGATAGAAGGTGCTATACGCGGAGCTAATAATTAATCATGTTTACTCCAAAATATAACTTTAGTTTAGGTTTTAAAAGTGAAAATACTATATTTTTTGATAATAATATTAAGCTGTAACGTACTAGCTGAAGGCAAGGCTAATCATTTTAAAGTTAAATATGTAAGGGTTGATAAAAACGGTAAAGGCATTGTCAAATTTCTACAACCGTTAGCAGGTACCCCTTCATCTTGTGGGTCTTCGCATAATAGCGATTTAGCATTCAATACAAATACTGAAGGTGGTAAAGCAATTTTCAGCATAGTTCTTACTGCATATACAACAGGCAAAAAAATACAAGCTTATGGAACAAACAACTGTGATATATATGGTGTTGTTGAGAGTTGGAATTGGGGTTTTATAATCGATTAATTGGAAGGATTAAAATAAAACATGTTATTTATTATCTTAAATCCAAATAGAGAGTACATGGTTGATAATTTTTCTGAATGCTATTGTAGCTGCTGTTTATTGTAATGGAATAAATATAAGCGCACCTTTATTAGCAATTAAAAACGTTATGAAGCTAGTAAATATAAAACCATTGTTAGGCGTAAGATCTCACAATTTGGTATGTAGTAAAAAGATTAACCCTTAGGGGAATATGTCGACTCCAGTGCTTTAGGGGAGGTGGCATTATAAAGAGACTCAGCATTTATATTTATGGAAGGTAATTTATTAGAAGAGCCATAAAAAAGAGGGACTTTAGCTCTTACATTAAATAATTATGCTGTACAGTGCAACAACTGCAATAGTGTAATTAAATCCGCGTATACATCGGCTAGCTGTTCCTTTAGACACATAAGTGACTTTTTTTAGTGTAACTATTATAGCATATGTAGAGTGGTGTCAAGACGAACGACCACATCACAACTGTACATGCCTTCAAATCAGAAAAACACCTTACTTAATGATTTATTCTCTCAGGCATCGTGTTAAAAATATAATTAACTTATATGCAATTAGTTACTTAAAAGTATACAAATCTATTTTTTACATTTCATTAACTGGTTTTTTATTGTAAAATTAAAAAATTAATTAGGTACAAACTTTATAAGGACATTGAATTGAAATACGTTTCACTACTCACAGCATTGCTCCCTCTATTATTTCTATCAACTATCAGTGTTGCCGGCACGTTAACTTGTGCAGGCAAAGTCGAAAAAGTTGCTTTACATGCCCCCGATAAATTAATGCTAAAGCTTACTTCAATGAATCAATCTGTATTTATATGTAGCCCTGAGTATAAATGGACCGTGCCTGGTACTAGTTATACAACCAGTGCTGAAACTTGTAAGGTAATGATCTCAATGTTAATGCATGCAAAGTCTACTCAAGCAGATATGGGTAATGTATGGTTTGATGGCTCTGATGTACCAAGTAGCTGCAGCGGCTGGAGTAGTTGGAAGAAGGCAAATGTTAGATACTTTGCTTACTAGTGATAATTGCTAAATCATGACTACCAAATTACTCCAACGAGATCTAAAAAGAAAATTTGTTTGTATTAAACTAGAGGCATAGTTTTGAAAAAAGTTTTTATATTAGGTGCATTAATATGTTCATTTAATTTATTTGCCGCTTGGAAAAGTTCACCTTATGTAGAAATTACGCAGTTATATCCTGCTGATAGCGGTTTAATCTTCTTTACAACGCATGCAGATACTACGGTATCTTCTTGTGAAGGAGGTAAACGGTTTTATTTACCTATTACTGGCGAAAATTACAGTGTTAAAGCAAGTATATTAATAGCTGCGTATATGAGTAAAAAGAAAGTGTTTATGACGTACGATTCAAATCAACCAAAAAGCTGTGCTGCTGTAGTCAATCGCTTTATTGTTCAAAGATAAATAATAATAAATATAAGGAAATGAAATGAAGATTTTTTTAGGTTTTTTGGTATTGATTGCTAGCTTTATAGCTAAAGGCGATAACATTGGCCTTGGGAAAGTTGATAGTATTAAACAGTACGATTTTAATTCAAATAAAAGCATAAAAATTTATTTGGAGACTTCTGCCACCTTAATAAATTCTGCATGTAAAGAAAATGGCAGGGTTTATGGAACTATAACTACCACTATGCACGACGCTGACACTATTAATAGAATGTTTAGTATGGCTACCGCTGCTTATTTTTCAGGAAAAAAAATCCGTTTGTTTTCTGGAAAAAATACATGTGAGATCGATTTTCTTGGCCTTCAAGAAGCTCAATTTTAATAAAAAATGTATAAAAATTAAAAGGAATTAAAAAATGAAAATGAAGCTAATACCTCTTTTAATGCTATTTTTAAGCTCATATTCTGCTGAGGCAACAGAAGCATTAGGCTGGGGGAAATAAAATCTCTTACTTACAGAAGTGGTTGGGTCATGTTTCAAGTTGTAAATTCCCAAGGGGTTAATTTATGTAAATCTTGTCCTATAGACCCTGGTAGACAGGGTAGCGAAAAGTGTTGGATTAAAGAAGATAAGCAAATACAACTTACAATGCTATTTATGTCAAAGGCACAGGGTAAGAAAATAAGAGGACGTGTTGTAGATTTTTCTGAGGAGTGCAGAGTTTACGAAATGAAAGTTCAGGATTGAGGTGAAGCAATAAATAAAGTTCCGGCTATCTAGATAGTTATAAAAAATTTAAATTATATTAACCATTCCATTTGTGATGATATTTAATTCATCGGATTCTAATAAAAAGTTAATAAATAAACTATGAGTTTTGAATAAGACATTTATTATTTAAAGCTTATACTTAAAGTTGAGTTTTAAGTTTTAACTCAGATGAAATTTAGTTTAAAAAGGGAAGATAAATGAAAGTTAAGCTGTGTTTTATTTTGCTAATTGTAACTCCATTCGTAAATGCTGAGAGGTATTGGCCAGAAGAGCTAATCAGCTGGCAACTCTCTTTAAATAACAATAAAGCATATATTACGTCGAAACAGTTTCCGAAACATTGTACTTACTCACGTGCGCAAATAAACATGGATGGTACAGAGTTTAACAAAGCTATGTTTGCCTATGTTTTATCGGCTAAGGCTAGAGATAAAAAGCTCAGATATGTTATCGATAGAAATCACTCTACTTGTGTTATTAGCGGTTTGCAAGAAGTGTCAAGATAACAAAAATAAAAGGTATTAAGAATGAAGTTAAAAATAATAATTATACTATTAATATTATGCTCTTTTAAAACAATTGCAGCTTATAATAATAATATTAGAGGTGAGATAGAAAGTGTTTATGTTTATGCAGACCATGATGCAATTTATTTTAGGTTTAAAAATCACCCCACAACACATGAAAGCTGTAAACCTACTTATTTTGTAATAAGTTCAAATATTCCTGAAAACCGTCGTAATCAATTGCTCTCTCGCTTATTGTTGGCTAAAGCGTCTAAAGAAAATATTAATATCGGATATGACTCTAAAGGTGATTGCGCACATAGCTATATTCGTGTTCATAGGGTCGGCTAAAGTTATTTTATAAATAGGAAGTAAAAATAATGAAGCTATTGCTTTCACTAGTATTTCTCATATTTAGCAGTTTTTATGTAAAAGCTATGGACACAGGTAGTTATTACCAAATATCTCAAATACTTGTTTGGGGAGACTATACGGGAGGGGTAATTAAAATATCTTTGAAAACACCTAGTCAAAATACGATAGATCATTGCTCTGGTGGTTTTTGGATTGATGCTGTTAATGATAAAAACGCATCTGTTTATAGTGCCACTTTAGCAGCTTATCATAGTAATTCAAAAGTGCGAATATATGCAGATCACAATAAAGATTGGAGTGGCACGGGCTCTAAAGATTGTTACATACAACTTATTATACTTGAACCAAAGTAATCATAAATATCAGGTCTAAATGTAAAGAAAACAGAGAGTCTTTTTTATACTAAGTGTTTTTTAGAAGCTTTCTTACTAAAAATTGGTTTGCAAAATAAAGTTATAGGTACTCTTTTCAACACGCCAGGTTGTTTTTATAAAGAAAAACTTTGAAATAAGGTGCCTTTTTACATTCTAAGTAGGCTATTTTAGCTGAAGCATGGTTAGTTATTAAACTGCCCATACGCATTTTTCTGTAGTAAGTAAACACCTTAGATTTTATTATTTTTAGGGTGAAGTAAATTTAAGTAAATTGTAATTTTACTAGTAGCTTTAATAGCTTCAATTAAGTATGTTAAGGAACGTTAGTGTTAAAGTTTTTGTTATTAATTTGTCTTTTTTATACATCGACTGTTTTATGTAACTCATCAATTGGAGAAAGAAAAGTAGTTAAAATAATTTTTCATGATTCTGGTAATTTGTATGTTTATTTTTCAGGTGTGCCATCTCACTCTGAGAATTGTGATAGTAAAGCGGAATACATATTACCAAAAGAGCATCAATTTTTTTCACAAATATATTCAGGCTTGTTAGCCGCAATGTATTCAGAATCACCAGTGAATGGTTATGTTAATGGTTGTATTGATGTTTGGAGTAACTCTAAGACTAAAATAACGAGAATCGATTTACTACCCTAGTATAAGTTGGCATGAAAATAGTATTTCATTGGGCTTTTTATTTGATTATATGTTACCATCTCTGTCATAAAGCTAAGTGCCATGGAAGGTGAGCCCCTAATATCTCCGTCATCCTCTTCAGGTGAAAATGCCTATTTAGCTATACAAAAATCAACCATTTATACTCTCATCTCAGTAGTATATTGCACGATTTTAACTGACTATTTGGTAATAATATTAGTTTAAAACTTGTTAAGGGAAAGAATGTTTAAAAAAATAGTTTCTTGTTTATGTGCTTTTTGTCTTTCACGGTAAATGCTAATCACTCTTGCAGCGGAAAAGTAAAGGATATACAGATTAATATGCATGGGGTTTTATATTCAACTTTTTCAGGTTTAGCTTCAAGTGCAAAGTTATGTGATTTATCTCCAGCAGAAGGAGGTAATGACGCAGAGTTTTGCAAAGCGCTTTTATAGTGCTTTATTAGTTGCCAAAGCAAGCGATAATACAGTTACGTTATGGTTCAACATAGATACTAACCCATCCTGTTCAAAGGTTCATGGGTAGATTTGTCTAAAGACCATGGATTTTATCATTTTAGGCTTGGTGCATAACAATACAATTATAGGGTAACTATGAAAAAATTATTTCTTATTTTAGTTTTATTCTCTGCAGACTCTTTAGCAGCAGCGAAAAATTTTTGTGATGAGGTAAAGCGAATACGTGTATGGGCCAATGGGTCAGATACTTACGGTGTTTGGGCTGAACTAAAAAACAACCCAAGTGAATGTCCTGGGGGGTTTTATTTAAATCATAATGCTACTAATAAACAGTTTGTTTACAGTTTAATTCTTGCAGCCAAAGCGTCAAATCAGCGTATTTGCTTTCAAGTATATGATGTTAATTCTAAGATTGGCAATCGCTGTAGAATTCACTATACCATGCATGAGTAAAGCAATATTGCACATACATGTGGCTAATTTAATGAACTATAGACTTACAATATTTTTCCTAATCATTATTAACATTCTTGGTTGTGTCAATACTGGTTTGAATAGTAATGTAACTGTAAAGTTACCAGAACATACAATTTATTCTGGTAAAGGCTTAGCTGCAAGTGCTGCTTTAATGGGGGCTATAGGGCCAACAGGTATTGCCATCGGTGCGGCAATTGATATAGGTATTGGCAAAGATATTCAATCTAAAAATGATAGACACAGATTACAAGCCGAAATAAAAAAAGCTGTTAACGTTTATAATTCCTCAGAAGTTAATGTTATAAAAAATATTAACTTGGAGGAAATTAAATTTAAACAAAAAGGTAGCGACGAGTTTGTTATTTTACTTATAAATGGTGTTATCACTTTTTCTACAGGTAAACTATGCATTATTAATGCTAAAAGTGATGAAAGTTACGAGTTTACAAAGCTAAAAAACAAAAAAAATTATGCTAATGAAATTGTAATCAATAAAGTGGCTTCAATTATTAAAAGTAGGCGAATATGCCAAATATAAGGTTTTTCATTAAATATATAATATTAGTAAAGGGAATATTTTGAAAAAGGAGAATGTTATTAATAGTACAACAGTATATATGTTTTTAATTATACTATCGTTTAAAAGCTTCGCTGATTCATTTTGCTCGCAAATTAAGTCTTGGAGCTGGGCCACAAATCTCAACTGGGTGATAGTAAGTAAATAATGCGCATACTAATTCTTAGTTCCCTTCTTTTGTTGACTACTACATATAAAGCAAATGCCGGTTGGGTAAGTTCAGGCGGGCAGGTAGAGACCTTAACTTTATATTCTCATAACCAAATTTTAGTAAAACTAAAAAATAATAATGGTGCCTCAGTCGCATCTTTTAGCAATAAAGAATACTTCATTGTCCCTGCTTCGTATGCAGCAGAATCTAGAAATAGAATGTATAGCACATTGCTAGCTGCAAAGATTTCAATGCAAGAAATTACACTTTCATATAATGATGTCGGTAATTGTGATGCTTGGGGCTCTAGCCCTAATGTGTATAGAAAAATAGTGCGGATAACGTTTTAGTAAATTACGTTAATTTTAAAGGAATACAAGTTGTGAAATTAACTGCTTTTTGTTTTGTAATAGTTACTTTTATTGTGGGGATGAAACCAAACTCAGCCTCTGCGTCATCATCTTTTTTTGGAATTGTGCAAGTAGCAGGTTATAGCTTCACTGGATCAGATTTGTTTTCTGTAACATCTCAATCAGAGTCTAGCTTTGATACTTTAGCTTTAGCTTCATCAAGCTCCAGTGAGATGTCGATTTCATTTAATGGATTTTCGGTTGATTCAAAACCATTATATATTTATATACCCAATGGTAGCTCAATTGAGAAATTAGTTGTCCGTTCTCAATCCTTCAGTTTTAACAACGTAGTTAAAATAATAGGGAAGCCTATTGATGCACTTTTTGTAGCTTCTTCAAATGATTTCTCATGTAATAGTTGTGGTTTTGAAAATGTTGGCCGAGTAACCTTTGTTAATGGTACTTTCTCGAATGACATTATGGATGTTCGTTCCGGCAGTACGGTTGCAATAAATAACCTGACAGCGCCTGGAGTGCAATCTTTAGAGGTCCTTTCTGATTCTATAAATATTAGTGGTACTACGAATTTAAATTTAAATGCAGTAACTCATCCTGAGGGCGGTTATATTATTTCGAATGAGGGGAACTTAGTTGCAGGGGCAGGAGGAATAAATCTTTATTCTGGTGATTTTAGAGTAAAGTATAGCAATCTAGATATTTTAAGTGTTAATAATGGGTCGGGTACTTTTAGCCCTAGAGGAACCTTAAAAGCTGCAAGTATAGGCCTTGTATCTGCAAGGGTTATTGAAATACCAAGCTCTACTGAATTAAATACAATGTCTGACTTGCTTGCTACAAGTACTCGTCAGGGTAGCTTCTATGCCCCATCAGAGGGGATATTTATTCAGGTTGCTAAACATCCTACAGCATCTGTTTCTGTAAAAGGGAAGTTGTATTCAGATAATATAATTACTACCAAGAGCATTTCAAATCAAACTTTTCACAATTCTTCTCGTGTTATGGGGCAAGCCTTTAAATCCTTAACAAAAGGAGTTGTATCTAATTATGGCTTAATTGAAGCAGATGTAATGGGCATTAATGGTTCTAAGTTTATTAACTCAGGAACAATACGTGGAGCTAAATTAGATGTTGAATCAACAGGAGATGTTTACAATAGTTTCGGCGGTGAAATATTAGTTGGTTTATTAACCGTAAAAATTGATGACGGTATTTTTATCAATGGTTCAAGAACAAACAAGTTATACCGCCCAAGTAATCTAGCCTTAAAAACGCCATTGTTAGATATGACTTCAACGAAACATGGTCTATATAACACTTATTCAGAATCAGGAGCAGTGCAGTCAACTTTATCGGCAAATATTCATGCGAATGAAGTAAGAATTAGTGCTAAAGCGATTGAAAATATTAATCCATATAATTTAAAAAAAGCTAACACTGAGAGTTGGGATTCAGGTATCCGAGTTGATACACAATATGCAAATCAAGTATCAATGACTGCTGAAACATATATGGGCTTAAAAGCGAATAATTATGTCCGTAATGCGTCAGCTATTTTGGGATTAAATCAACAAGGTAATTTTGATGTAAACACACCAAAATTTTATAACGAGCGTTATAGATTAGAAGGTGAGAGCTTTATCGTTTCTCAAATAACTTTAGATTCAATTAAAGCCGGTAAATATGACGAGGTCAATGTAGGCACTCAAACAAGAATACTCGCTTATTCTCCTCCAGGGAGGGTTTTTAGTTTTGGCAAATTAAAGGTGAGTGATGGGGATTCAGTTAATGAAGACGAAGAGTTTATAAATGCATTTTCGTACGTTGAAGTTTTTGGAGATAGTCACTTCCATCAGTTAGAATTAAAAACAGTTGGCTTAGAGCTGTCAAACAACCTTTCTAAAACTGAGATATTAAGAGTTCGTAGTTGTATTGTTTTTGGGATGTGTTCAAGTAATCAAGTTAATATAACAGCAGAAGCCGAAACTCTTTTCTCACTTCAAGGTAACATCTATGGCCTTAACCAGCAGATGTCTTCTGAAAGTAATTTCGAGCAAAATAATTTAAATTTTACTGATCAAGATAAAAAGAATGCAGTAGACGAATATATGTCCCAGTATACTTATTTCATTAGCGAAGATAAATACGGCGAATTGGTATCCGTCAAACAAGCTGGTGACCTATTAACTGGCACCTATAAAGTATGTGATGGTCGCAGAGCACTAAATTACATGAATATAATTATACCAAATTGTGCTCATAAATCGTTTAGTCAATCTATTTCAGACTTACTAGAAGAATTTCTTAAAGACAATGAGGTTGGAAATACCGGTTATTCGTATGCTGAAATTGCTGAGGCCGCTAATAAATTTGTGCAAGGGTTACCCAAGAAAAATTTGCCTGGTGGTAGAGTTGATTCCTATTTGGTTACAGTTGCAAATAAGGTATATTCGTCATTTGCATTGAGTCCTGATAATCAAGTTGTGACTGTAAGCTATCATCAAATAGGAGTAATCCTTCCCAGTCATCCTGGTGCTCACCCACAAACATACTCGTTTCAAACCACCGAAACAGCGCAACTATCAACAGTGATGGCTTGCCTATCTGAGTCAGCTTGTAGTAATTAAGGGACTAACGAATATGAAAAAAAATAAATTTAATCCAGAAAAAAAAGTTCCTTTATGGCAAAAAGTGGTTGGCTATTTAAACATCTTCATGTTGGTAGGCCAGCTAAGTTTACCTTCGTTAGCGCATGCATTTGTATTATTCGATGAAGCACAAGCGGAGCAAGAGTTAACTAATTCACCCTCATTTGAACGAGCTTATAACTCAGACTCTCAGTTTGTAAAATCTGAGTATATTGTTGAAACACAACAAAGTGCTCAAGTTCAAACCATTGAGTCGTTTCACAAAAAGCTTGTTGATCATAAAAAGCATGGTTTGCAAGCGCCGCAATATATACCTATTTTAAATAACGGCATCACAATTATTTTCCCGCATTATGGGTTGAAAAAGCGCGTAGGTGACAGGTTTGTTCAATCAAGAATGATCCGCTCGCAAATTTATGCCAGCTTAAATCGAACATTAATTAGTGATAGTTATACATCAGAAGCCCAGCAAATTAATGCACTTTATAATAATGCTTATGATTTTGCAGGCTCTACAAATGCAAAATTTGGCGACAAGGTAACAGCTTCACAAGTCACCACATTCAATAAAAATTTTATTTGGCCAGAGCTTAGAACAATTAATGGTGAGTCTGTGCTTGTGCCTGTTGTGCAGTTAACACAAGCCACACTTGATAAGTTATCAGTAGATAGTCACGTTGCCGAATTTGGTGGCTCGGTTGCTGAGTTTAATAACATTACTATCAATAGCGGTACCTTAAAAACACAGCGTGATACCTTTATTAAAACAGCTGAAAACCTAACAGTAAACCCTGGTGCAGAAATAAGAGCAGATGGTGATTTAAATTTATTTGTTGGTGGCACATTACAAAACTTATCTGGGCGGCTATCAGCTAATCAAAATGTTGATATTATCGCAGGTCAATATCAGCAAAAAACAATGGTTCATCGTTATGCTACACGCTACGAGCAAGGTACTCGTTTAGGAGAAATAGCGTCTGTGGATGCAAATGGTAATATCCGTATTCGCAGTTATGGTGATATCGTTGTTGAAGGTGGGACTATTTCTGGCAATACGATTGGCTTAAAAGCCGATGGTAATATTATCCTTAAATCGCAACAAACCAGCTATGTTAATAACCAACTAGTAGTGGGCGGATATGACAGTGAAACTAGCGAAGTTGAGCACTTAACCAGTAAGTTAAATGCTCAAGATAGTATCTTTCTGATGGCATCTGGGGCAATTGAGTTAAACGCTGCTGAGCTTTATGCCGACCAAGGTGTAATCGAAATATTAGCAGCCAACGGTGTCTACATTGCTAATGCATTTGACCAATTCCAGAGTCAGCGCTACAAAAAATGGGGAAGAACCACAGAGCAAGAGCAAGAATTTGAAACCATTGCTATTCGCTCAGCGTTAGAAGCTGGCAGAGGGGTAGTGATTGCCTCAGAGTTTGGTGATATTACTTTACAAGCGGCAGATATTAAATCAGGCTCAGGTACTGAAATAAATGCCCGAAATGGTCGTGTTAATTTATTACTAGCCAAAGAGCAAGACCACTATTTTTATAATAAAGTGAAAAAAGGGTTTTGGAAAATAAAAACCGAAACCATTCAAAATACCACTGATACAGCCGTCTATAACGAAATCATTGGTGGCGTAAAAGTTCAGGCTACACAAGGTATTACTCTTGAACTAGGGCAATACGATGGTGAGTCAGTTACTGATGTAATTAACGAGTTCTCTAACTCAGAAAGTTTGAGTTGGATGGCAGATATTTATAATGATCCGCAATATAAATGTCCAACTCCTGCACTGCCACAAGCACCAGACGGGTACGCTGACTTTGCTTATCGCGCCATGCAAAACGATCCTGCATTTAACCAATGTACTAGCATGCTTGATGTGGTTTATAGCAAGCTCGAAGACATTCAAAAACACGATAAAACAAGCAACTTAAGCCCAGCGGCAATGGCGATTATTGCGATTGCAATGTCAGTAGCTTTAGGGCCAGGTGCTGGCCTTATAGGCCAAGGCTCTGTTATATCGACGACATTTGGGACCGGGGCTTTAGGTGCCGCAATGTCTGCAGGTACACTAACGCTTGCAACACATGCTGCGACCAGCTTAGCTAACGGAAATGGAATTGAAGAGACTTTAAAATCAATGCATCGCTCCGACACTATCAAAGCCGTTGCTATATCTATGGCTACAGCTGGTGCATTGAATGGCGTTGAAGGGTTAGATTTTTTTGGCGAAGTTAATCCTAATGCAGCTACCCTAAGTGTTGATACTCTAATATCTGTAGGAAATCAAGCGACTCAAGTTATTGTAAATTCAGCCGTATCTGCAGGAATCGAAACCATTATTAATGGTAAATCTTTAGATACATTAGGCGACTCATTTGTTGCGGCATTGAGGTATAAGGCTGTTAATACAATTGGTAGTAATTTAACGGGTAGTATTGAAAGCAGTAATTTCTCAGAAGCAATGAAATATATTGCTCATGCTGCAACGGGCTGCTTATTAGCAACTGTTCAATCTACCGTGGGCAATAATTCTGAAGAATGTATTGCTGGTGCTGCTGGTGCAACTTCGGCGAAGTTTGTTGCAAGTTTATATGATCCAAAAATAGACACATTGACTGCTCAAGGTGAAAAAGCTGCTGAATGGTTAGATAAGCATGTTGGCATAGATATTAGCAAGTTGAGCGAAGATGAGCTTAACTATTACCTGAATACTTTAGATATATCACCTGCTGAATTATCTCAGTGGAATAGCATGAAACAAGCTATAAGAGAACTCACTGTTATTCAATCAGAAGGGGCTGATATCGCACGTCTAATTGCAGGTTTAACAGCTTTTGTAGCAAACGGAACTGCTGCCGTTATTAACTCAACGGCTGAAAATGCACAAAATATTACTCAAGGTGCTGCATTTAGGGCAATGAGCCCAGAATATCAGAGAGCAACAGTATTGCTAGCAGTTCTTGAGCATAACTATATGCTACAAGCAGCGAGCTTAAAACTATACACAGTTAAAGAACTATTGCAGGAAGGTGTGAAACTTCCGAGTGCATTTGACAACATAGCGCTTGAAGACCGCCAAATTACTGGAGAAGAGGCAGCCTTACTTCACGATATCGCGATAATGGAAGTATTAACTTCAGGAACTTCTGCAGAAAAAGCAAGTTTAATTGAAGAGTATGGCGATGCTATTTCAGAATATAGTAATTTAGATAATCAAATACTTAGCTTTGACTGGAAGGGCTTCGGTAGAGATGCTAGTGAAAGGGGGCCAGTTGCTGTATTTAGAGAAATGATGCTTCACTTTAAAGCTTCTCGAATGGATGATGTACAAGGTATCGATACAATACGAGAAATATTTGATAGCAAGTGGGAGAAGTATATTGACCGCACACCGCTATTTGAAGCCTTGGGAGATTTTGGTGCTGCTCAACTAGTAAATAAATTTGCTGGTAAAGTACTTATTTCGACTTTAAAGTCATCCAGTAGAACGGGTTTTGCTCGCTCTTTCATAGTTAACGAAAAGAAATACTTTGTTCAAAGTTTAGTCGATGAGGCGCAGTATTTACTTAAATATGGTGATGGGAATACACCTTTGGTACATAATCGAGTTGCAATATCAAGGGCATTTATAGCTGGTAAGGCCTCAAGTAAAACAGGAGCTTTCTTTAACTTTACTGGCAATCGAGCAACAGTGCCGAAAATAGTGGCAAAGGGATCTAATGGAATTAGCTATGGCTCATCAAATGCTACATTGATAATTACTGATCCTGAATCATATATGTCATTTCTAAAAAACTTCTACAATGATAAATTGGAAGTGTTAGACCCGCGATTAATTACAGAAATAAAATCATATTTAGATCTTGCTTATAAACATGAAATTCAAATACCTCATGGAAGAGCTGGTGCACCTGGGCTTCATGCTGAAGTTCGATCAGTAAATAAAATATTAAAAGAGAACCCCACAGTTAGTTTTTCAGATATTTCGATTGCAACTGTGAGGTTAAAAGGCGATGACGCAGGAACAAATTTCCCTGCTTGTATGAATTGTTCTGGTATATTACAAAAGTTTGAAATTCTTACAGGAAGAGTTGATTAATGAAATGTGAAGCTCCACCACTTGTTGTGTTTGATGCGCTAGTGAATCAAGATAATACCTACTTTTTCAAAGGAGCGCCCTTTACGGGCGTGGCTATTTTCGCTGAAAGGGGGATTGTTGTTAGCAAAAAGCAATTTTTTAATGGTCAAATATTGGGTGATTACGATTTTCCTTTTATAGACATTAAAGGGCTTGAGCTTTTAGATGCAGCCATTGATCAAGAATGGGATGGAAATTTTCAGCTTGTTCACAAAGGCAAACCTTTCAATGGTGTTGTATATGAGACTGCTTACGGTTGGGTGTGTGATGTACGCTGCATCGTTAATGGGTGGATTGCTGATGCAATAGCACAACACTTTCAAAAACATGATTGCTACTCTGAATTATTTTATGACGTTGGCCCTATTCAGTATGAATATGAATGGAATGAGCCTTCAGTGTTATCTTATTATGAAGCTAGGTTTCATGCAGAGGATAAAAGAAGTTTAAAGTTAGCTTTTAGTAAAGAAAACAGGCTTCGTGGTATATATATCTATAAAAGTATTGACGATATTTTTTGTTTGAATGCTGCTGTTGATAATTCACCGCTAAAAATTACTAGCTTTAACGATATAAAAAAATTGCCTTCTGATAATGTTATAGAGCTTAGCTTACAAGACGTAACGGATATAAAATTTACAGAATTACTGCCGTCGCTGTTAGAATTCCCAGTTAATACGCTTTTTGTCTCAAATATTAGCAGGAATATTTTATATGGGCTTAACAAACATGCTTGGCTGGAGCTAGAAGAACTTAGCTTTCACCATTTAGTTAATTTAACGCTAGATGAAGTCATTGCTTTTCGAAATGATAATTTTAAGAAGGTAAATATTTCATACGAAAATAAAACTTATTAATGAGTATGTGAGACTTATGGTTTTTCATAAGTCTTTTCTCTATGTTCTTTTAAAGTTTTATTAACCAATTGGTCTGCTTGACGAGTGGTTTCTGGGAGTCGATATTTAGGCGCTAGTTTTAATATCCACTCAACTGCAGTATCTAGTGATACTTTATGGCCAATGGATACATAAACAGGTTTGATATTATCTTGCGTACGTAGCACTTTGCCAATAATCTTGTTGTCATCTATTAAATCAGACGTTGCACCACGGTGTTTTGCAAGTTCTTTAAACTCACCTAATAACTTGCTCTTGCCACAGCCTATGGTGGGGATATCTAAGGTGACACCTAAGTGACAAGCAAGGCCAAAACGTCTTGGGTGTGCAAGGCCATGACCATCGCAAATGATCAAATCTGGAACAGTTGTGAGTTTATTAAATGCACTTAAAAGTGGTGGGAGTTCGCGGAAAGAAAATAACCCGGGAATATAAGGGAAGCTAATAGGTTCAATGCAGGTTTGTATTTCAAGTACTTGTAATGTATTAGCATCCAGTACAGTAATTGCGCCAACAACTTCTGATGATTGTTCGTTATAGGCAACATCGACACCAGCAATTGTAGTTATATCATTAAATTCGTTATATATTTTTACAGATTTAGCTAATTTTTCTTGTTTCGCAATAAATAGCAGTTCATCGAAATGTTGTTGATTTTCCATGTGGCTTACAAAATAGTATAATTTGAAGTATCTCATCAAAGTATAACACACTAAAGCTGAGTTGATTTAAGACCAGTTTAAGAAACCACCCACCTTTAATGATTTGCCTACACTTAGGGCTATTCACCGAGGAAGAAAAGAATAGGGTCAGAAAAGAATAAGGTCAAAGATTAGGGTCAGGTCTTTCTTTTTGCCTTCCTTCTAACTGATCGGTAAAGCATTGTCCTCTGTAGTGTTTCGGCCGCTAAAGTTAGTGGTGCACAATTAGTAATAGAGTTAGTTTATGCACTCACGGGGGATATTTAGATAAGCCCACATATTAATTAAGAATATATTTTATAAAAGAAGGTCAAAGATTAGGGTCAGGTCTTTCTTTTTGCCTTCCTTCTAACTGATCGGTAAAGCATTGTCCTCTGTAGTGTTTCGGCCGCTAAAGTTAGTGGTGCACAATTAGTAATAGAGTTAGTTTATGCACTCACGGGGGATATTTAGATAAGCCCACATATTAATTAAGAATATATTTTATAAAAGGAATAAAAAAGTTTAATATACGTTTTTGTTTTTTATTTAAGGATGATTATGAATAAATATTTAATTTTAAGTGCACTGCTATTTTCTTCTTTTGTTAATGCAAGTGGCGGGACTGGTTCAGGCGTTATTACATCAATGTATGTTAACAATGGCTGGACTATGGTTCATGTTCCTGATTTGATAAGTACTGAAATGGGGTCAAAAAACAACCCTGATAGTTGTGCTAGTAACTATTATTTTGCGATTATGCCTACAGATCAAAATTACTCAACAATTCATGCCACGTTGATGGCCGCTCAGATAGCTGGTAAGAAAGTTAAATTCTGGGTCAATGGTTGTAAAGGCCAGAATAACTCTTATCCGCATATTGTCAGTGTTTGGATTATTTCGTAGGTTTATTAACTTGATTAATGGACATCCCATAATTATGTATTGGAGTCCCCAGTTTTATTTTTACGTTTTGCCATTTAACACCTCAATAAGAAGAGTAAGGTCTAAGGTCATAGGGTCAGGTCTTTCTATTTGCTTTTTATGATTATCATCAATGGAAAGTATGTTTGGTCCTAGATAACTGTACTAGTTTTTAGTTATAAAAAGGTATCCACGCCACCCACCCTGTATTTTAAATTTTTTTGTGTTACCAGCTGAACATTTTAGCTAGGTTTACCTATTTATTACCTGTATTTGATAAGGTATTAAGTTAATATAATTTAATAAACAGGTAGTTGTGAAAGTAGTAATATACACCATAACTAAAAATTTTAATAAGCCAAGGTAGGGTTAATGAAAGTATTATTTTTTACTATAGTTGTGTTTTTTAGTAGCAAAGTGCTCTCTTTAGAATTTTTGACAGGTCAAGTTGTAACACTAGAGGCAAGCTATATGCCAGATGTTATTAAGTTTAAGTTGGATGTCGGAAGTACTACATGTCCAGAGGGCGGATGGCTCTCTTGGGAAAATAATAGTGAAAACAATAAGGTAGTCTATTCAATGTTAATGACGAGCCTAGTTGCTGGTAAAAATATTAGATTTTACATAAATGACAATGACACTAGTTGTACTGGAAAGTATATACACATTCTAAATTGATGGTACAGCAAGCTAAATTAAGTCCATCTAAGTTTTTAAATTAATGTTAGTATAATCTTTTTTATCTAATACAAAGACTTGCTATGCTTTTTTACAAAAATTATTACTTCTTTTTTATGGTGTTTTTATTTTCGGCTAAAATTTTAGCTGGAGAGGTTCAAAATGGAGAAATTCAAAGAGTAATGGTAGACACTTCTCTTGGTAATAAAATTTTCCTAGTTATAGATTCTAACGATCAATCTAAAGCAAGTTGCCACAAAAACTCCAAATGGAGTTACGTATTCCCTTTAACTGAAGAGCCTTCTAACAAGACGTTGGCTAACTTTATACTAACAGCTCATGTAACTAAAGTTAAAGTAATGGCGATAGGCACTGGCGAGTGCTCAATCTTTAATGAGTTAGAGACGCTTAAGCGAATTGAAATATTAAGGTAGTTTTTACTAACAAATAAAAAACGATGATGTTTAATTTATTAGTTATAGTTAATTCTTAGCTAAAAGGCTGCACATTGCAGCCTTTATTTTTTCCTAGCTAATTAAACTTCTTGCTTGGCTTCTTCTTCACTAATTTGTTTTAGTGCTTGAATAAACGAATCACTTGGTTGTCCGCCGGTTAGTGCATATTTATCGTTTATGATAAACGTAGGGACTGACGAAATGCCCATTTGTTTAAAGCGGTCTTGCTCTTGGCGTACGTCTTGTACGTATTTGTCTGAATGTAGAATACCGCGCGCAATTTCTTTATCAAGACCTACTTTTTCAACAACGTCGAGCAGTGCTTCTTCTTGATTTAAGTATTTTAAATCAGTGAAGTGCGCTTCAAAAAAGGCGAGTTTTAACTCGGTTTGCTTACCTTCTTCACGTGCCCACATTAATAGACGATGCAAATCAAAGCTGTTGATCATGATGCGTTTGCCATCAAAATTAAACGTAAAGCCAGCACGCTTTCCTGCTTCGAACATGTTTTTACGATTTTCATCGCCTTGCTCTTCGCTTAGGTTGTACTTTTGCATTAAGTGTTCGTTTAAATCTTGACCTTCAAGTGGCATATCAGGGTTTAGCTCAAAAGGATGCCACGTAATATCTGCACTCATTTCGTCTTTAAGTTGGCCAAGCGCTGTCTCTAGATTTTTATAACCTACCACACACCATGGGCACATTACGTCTGACACGATATCAATTTTAAAGTTTTTCATATTTATCCTTTTGAGGATTGCTTTGGTATAAAAGGGATATTGGGATGAAGTATGTATTATCAATCCTTAAACTAAAAAGAGCAGCAAATGGCTGCTCTTTATTAAAGGGTTTAAGCGTTTAGCCCAAACGGGTCGTCAATACTGTAACTTGGTTGTGTAAACCAATGAGGACCGGTGTCGGTCATGTAAAAATGATCCTCTAGGCGCACGCCAAATTCATCGGGTATAACCAACATTGGTTCGTTACTAAAGCACATGCCTGTGGCAAGTGGGGTTTTATCACCGCCAACTAAGTATGGCCATTCGTGAATGTCTAGCCCGATGCCGTGACCCGTTCGATGCGGGCAACCCGGTGTTTGGTACTGCGGACCTAGGCCTTGCGCCGCTAAATAAGTACGTGCGCCCGCATCTACGTCTTCGCAGGTGGCACCGATTTTAGCTGCATTAAATGCCGCCATTTGCGCTGCTTTTTCATGATCCCAAAACATACGCTGGCGCATTGTTGGTTCGCCAAATACATAGGTACGGGTTATATCTGATAAGTAATCGTGTACTTTACAGCCGGTATCAATTAGTACCATATCGCCTTTTTTAAGTATTTGGGCGTCTTTAACACCGTGCGGAAAAGACGTTGCAACACCAAATAAAACAATGCAAAAATAGTTACCTGGCGCGCCTACTTTTTGATGTGCTTGCTTAATAAAGGCTTCTACTTCGGTGGTGGTTATTCCCTCATAAAGCATGCTTGCTGTGGCTTGATGTACGGCCAAGGTCATGTCCATCGCGCGCTGCATTAAGCTAAGCTCATGAATTGACTTATGCATGCGGCAATGCGCCGTTACGGGTTGTGCATTTATGAGTGTTAAACCCGTTTGCGCTTTATTAATGCCGTCGAATATAAAAAATTGCGCGCTTTCATCAATGCCAATGGTTGCGTTTTCATTAATGTTTAACTTTTTTAGTACTTCAACAAAAAGTGCATAAGGATTTTCGTGCTCTTGCCATCCATGAATAGGTCCCTCTATTACTTTAAACCCGTTTAGTGAACCAATTTCGAAATAAGGCGCAATGTATTGTACTTCACCAAGGGCGGGTAATATCGCGCCAACCATGCGTTCGCTCGCGTACCATTTCATGCCTGTAAAGTAGGTAAGGTTGGTGCCAGCGTTTAAATAAATTGCATCTATGTTGTTTGCTAGCATATACGCTTGCGCCTTTGCTATGCGCTCTAAATGTTCGTCAGCTGCAATAGGGGTTAGCGTGTGCGTCATATTGCTTAAGCTTGCCAACGCTTGCTCGCTAGATTGTGTACCAATACCGATGGTAGTCATGTTTTTCTCCTTGGATTTTTAACTAGTGTGATTAATACCAAGGTAAAATTCAATGTTATGCGATAAGAGGCTAATAGTTTATAGCCTCTTAAAAGGTCATATTATTTTTTAGCGTAAGGTAAACGCGTGAGTTTATTACTTGTGTGGTAGCTATCAAGCCCAGTTACTGCCACTGTTTCTATTGCTTGTAAATCTAGGAAACCGTCGCTTTGCAGCGCGGCTTTATCAACAAAAACATCCATAATTTCGCCAATAACAAGCTCAGTTCCATTGATGGCTAAATGTTGGTTTTCTACAAATTTAACCGAGTACTTTAAGCGGCTTTCTTTTACAAAAGGGGCTGCAAAGTCGTTTAAGTATTCAGGTGTTAAGCCTGTAGCATCAAACTCAGACTCGTCTTTATCGTAACGGGCTGAAGTTTGATGAGCTTGTTTATAAATCGACTTATTCACTTGATTAATGGTGTAAGTGCCCGTTTGTAAAATATTTTCAAACGTATGACGCGGCACACTGTGAGGGCGCATAATCATTGCGACCAACGGCGGGTTAGCCCCAAGGTGAATAACGGAGCTGACAATCGACAAGTTAGTATTGCCAAGTAAGTCTTGTGTACCAATTAAGTTAGCGCTTTTAAAGCCCGAAAGAGAGTTGATTAAGTGAGTACGGGTATGTTTTTCAAGTGCGTCTATTCGCGCTTTAGTAAAATGCATTAAAAATCCTTACCACGGTATGTTTGAACCTTGCCAGTCTAAATAAGCAGGTTCACCGTTTAGTTTTAAATCAGGGTTGTTGTTTGTTAATTCAAAAAGTTGCCCAGCTACAAATTCAGGCGTAAATAACTTACCTGCAGGTACGTTTTTTTGAAAAGGCTTTGAGAGTTCGGTATCGGTAGTGCCTGGATGAAACAAAATGAGTTTGGTGTTTTTAGCACGACGAGCAAGTTCAATAGCCGCCGTTTTAAATAGCATGTTAAGTGCCGCTTTAGATGCGCGATAAGTATACCAGCCACCTAATTCATTGTCGTTTATGCTACCTACGCGCGCACTTAATGCTGTAATAGTACACTGCGTTTTGTGGGTTAATAGAGGCAATATGCTCTGTAAACAAAGTAACGGCGTGAGTGTATTAGCATTTAGTAACTCGTTAAAATAATCAGCGTTTAAATCTTCTAACTTTTTTTCGGGCATGTGCTGAGTGTTATAAAGTTTACCATTGAATATAATAACTTGGTGTAATTCAGCTTGAGTGTCTTTTAAGTGTTGGGTAAAAATAGCCAAGCTTTGGGCGCTGTAGTCGGTGCTAAAGTACTCAGTATTTGTAGGGGTGCTGCTGTATTCACTTGAGCTGACACACAGAACCTTAAATTGTGATGCATGGTTATTTAAGTGCTCAACATACGCTTTAGCAATCGCACTACTAGCGCCAAATAAAACAATGGTTTTCATTTACTACCCTTATTTTTTAAACTGCATTGCCCATTAGAACACGTTGTGTTTGGCATTAAAATTTTACTAAGGGGATGTCTGTATTTTGCAAATAACACATATCCACAGTCAGCGAAAAAGCTAATTATTGGCAAGCGAAAAATTTTCAACCAGCCGTGTTTACCCACTATTTTCCATGCCTCGTAAGTTACATCAAGCCCGTAAATCATTTCACCTGATTGCTTTTGAGCTTGTAGATAAGTCATTGCTTTGTCTCTATCAATATACGAGTACCGCTCACTGAAGTCGGTCGCGTTAAGATCTTCAAGCGTAATTAGGTTTTTAGTATCTGCGTGCTTTAGTTGCTGCATTTCAGTGCTACAAAGAGGACAGTTACCATCGTAAAAAATGACCATGTGAATGCTTTGTGATTATTTTATATATACTTTTTTACGACAAGACATTGCAAATGGATCTATTAAATATCTCTTCATAATGATATTAATAGTGTCCTACGAAAAAATGGAGACTGATAAATGAGTGAACAATACGCCGCCTTGCGAGGTAATGTAAATTTACTAGGGCAACTACTAGGACAAACAATTAAAGATGCCCAAGGTCAAGCGATTTTAGATAAAGTAGAAGAAATTCGAGCTTTATCAAAATCATCTCGCAGTGGTAACGAAGACGACAGACAAGCGCTTATAGAAGTTTTACATGCGCTTAGTGACGAAGAGCTTTTACCGGTTGCCCGTTCATTTAATCATTTTTTAAACCTTGCTAATGTAGCAGAGCAATTTCATACCGTTTCGCGTTTTAATGACGTTGGCCTTGGTCAACAAAACCCTCTCACTCAAACATTAAAAACGTTAGCTACAAAAGCAGAACAAGGCCAGCTAGACAGTAATCATTTGGCCGAAACACTCTCAAAACTCCACATAAATTTAGTACTAACTGCTCACCCAACCGAGGTTACGCGCCGTACTATTATTAACAAACACGTTGAACTAAGTGACTGCCTTGCATCATTAGAGCGAAAAGATAACTTAGTGCAAGAGCGTGACAATATTTTAAATCGTATTGAACAGCTGATTAGCCAAGCGTGGCATACCGACGATATTCGTCGCTCTCGTCCAACACCTGTTGATGAAGCTAAATGGGGCTATGCCGTAATAGAAAATAGCCTTTGGCATGCGGTACCGCGTTTTTTACGTGAATTTTCAGCCAATGTTAAAGACCAATTAAGCTTAGAGTTACCGATAGATTACAGCCCAATTGAGTTTACATCTTGGATGGGTGGAGACCGTGATGGTAATCCATTTGTAACATCGCAGGTAACAAAAGAGGTGCTTGATCATGGTCGTTGGATGGCACTTAACTTATACATTCAAGATTTAAAAACGTTGTGCGCTGAATTATCTATGTCAGATGCCAGTGATGAGCTTATTGAGCTTGCAGGGCAAGAGTTTGAACCATACAGAGCGGTAATCAAAAAGCTTAAAAATCAGGTTGCTGAAACAGTGGCGCACTTAGGTGCTAAAATTAAAAATAAGCGCAGCGATTCACAAGACTTAATAACTGATATTAATCAGCTTAAACACCCGGTTGAAGTGTGCTATCGATCGTTATTAAAGTGTAATATGAAAGTAGTTGCGGATGGCTTATTACTTGATTTACTGCACCGTATAAATAGCTTTGGTTTGCGTTTAGCTAAACTTGATGTGCGCCAAGATTCGTCTCGCCACGGCGATGTGTTTTCAGAACTGACTCGTTACTTAGGTTTAGGCGACTACAACCAATGGCAAGAGCAAGACAAACAAGCATTTTTACTTGCAGAGCTTAACTCGCGCAGACCGCTAATTCCAAAACATTGGCAACCAAGTCCTGATGTACAAGAAGTACTTGATACTTTTGATGTGATTGCCAAGCAAGACGAAGCTACATTTGGTTTGTATATTATTTCGATGGCGCGCACAGCGTCAGATATTTTAGCGGTACAACTATTGCTAAAAGAAAGCGGCTGCAGCTTTGATTTACCAGTAGCACCGTTGTTTGAAACACTTGACGATTTAAACGCAGGCAGTGATGTAATTACCACATTGCTTGATAATGTTTGGTATCGCGGGCACATTAAAAACACCCAAAACGTAATGATTGGTTACTCTGATTCAGCTAAAGATGCCGGCATGATGGCAGCAGGTTGGGCACAGTACGAAGCAATGGATAAACTAGTACAACTTGCTGATGCACGTGGTATTGAGCTTGTTTTATTCCACGGACGTGGTGGCACAGTAGGTCGTGGTGGTGCACCCGCTGCACAAGCACTGCATTCACAACCGCCAGGCTCTTTGAAAGGTGGTTTGCGTGTAACCGAGCAAGGCGAGATGATTCGCTTTAAATTTGGTTTACCCGATGTAGCACTGCAAAGCTTAAATATTTACGCAGGCGCAGTTCTGCAAAGTAACTTGTTACCGCCGCCGGAGCCAAAACCAGAGTGGCGCGAAGTAATGAAGCTAATAAGTGAGGAGTCGTGTGAGCACTACCGTAATGTAGTTCGCCATGATGAAAACTTTGTACCTTACTTTAGAATGGCAACACCTGAGCTTGAACTGTCTAAGCTACCGCTTGGCTCTCGCCCTGCAAAACGTAATCCTAATGGCGGTGTTGAAAGCCTGCGTGCTATTCCATGGATTTTTGCTTGGAGCCAAAACCGTTTAATGCTTCCAGCATGGTTAGGTGCGTTAACTGGCTTAAAAGCTGCGCTTAATAAATACGGCGCAGAAACTCTAAACGAAATGAGCTTACAGTGGCCGTTCTTTAGATCTCGCCTAGAAATGCTAGAAATGGTATTTAGTAAAGCCGATTGCTGGTTGAGTGAGCATTATGATAATGCGCTGGTGGAAGATATGTACAAACCACTGGGTGTAACACTTCGTAAAGAGCTTCAAGAAGCCATTAGCTTAGTGCAATCACTTAGCCCACAAAAAAGCTTATTAGCCGAACAGCCTTGGATTAAAGAGTCGATTAGTTTACGTAACCCGTACACCGATCCACTTAACTTATTGCAAGTTGAGCTTTTACGCCGTGCTCGCTCACAGGAAAAACACAGCGAAGGTGACATTGATAATGCATTAATGATCACAATGACAGGTATTGCAGCAGGTATGCGTAATACCGGCTAATATTTTGTTATGTATACCAATCAATTATTTTTTTAGGTATACCAATTAAAATTAAAGGGAGCACGCGATGTGCTCCCTTTTTTTGCGTTGAATAGGCTGGTATTTCGCATCCTAAACTTTTAAACTACTTAGCCATTGAATAATTAAAAAATGTTATGGCTTCAGCAACTTTTACTGTACAGCAAGATACAGCACTTACAAATTCGCACATCACATTAAGCGTAGCGCAAACAGCGTCATTACGCAGTCAATTAAAATCACAGCGTGGCATATTAAATTCTAATAATATTAAACAGTTATGTGCACAGCTAAATGTGTCTGACGATGCATTATTACAAGGTTTAGTACCTTTAGCTTCGGAGTATGCGGTTGCGCCGATATCAGATTTTCATGTAGGTGCAATAGTTAAAGCACTTGATGAAAACGATGAGGTAAACTTTTATTTTGGTGCAAATGTAGAGTTTGATCATCAAGCGTTGAGTTTAGTGGTTCATGCAGAGCAATCGGCTATAAATAACGCCTGGTTAAACGGTGCTAAAAAAATAGTTAAAATAGCGATTAGCGATGCACCGTGTGGGTATTGTCGCCAGTTTATGAACGAACTCTCTGATGCTAAAGAGTTTGATATTTTATTGCCAGAGCAACACTTTAAATTAGCAGAGTTATTGCCTCATTCGTTCGGGCCGACTGATTTAGGCAATGCGTTTAGCTTGTTTAATCCAGAGCCTCACCAGCAAGTATTCGTAAATGCTCAACTAGATGAAAAACTAGCAAGTACAGCATTAAACGCATACGTACCCTATAGTAAAAACTTTAGTGCAGTAAAAATTAGTACATTTGAAAATGGTGATTTTTACGGAAGTTACGCAGAAAACGCAGCGTACAGCCCAAGCTTGTCGCCACTGCAAAGTGCACTTAGTCAATTATTTATCGCAGGGCTTAGCTTTAACGAAAGTACGGTAAAATCAATTACACTTTTAGAAACCGCAGGCCATGAAAACCAAGCGGGTGTAGCACGTGCTGTACTTGCAAGTTTTAACAACCTGCCGGCAATAGAAGTAATTAGTGCACAGCTAAAATAACCTTTCAAAAACAATAAAGCACAGGCAGAGCTGTGCTTTATTAAAATGTGCCATTCTATCGAATTAAATAACTCACTAACTTCGTTAAAAATTATTCATATAAGACAACTATACTTCATAATTTTTGCCTTGTTACTGAGCCATTTTCTTATCGTTATAATAGCCGATTAATTAATAGAACTTATATTAATCAAGCAACACTTTAGCTGCTTCTAATACTACTGCTACAGATTTACGCTCAATTTCACCATGGTCAACATTTGGTATTTCTTGGCGAGTACGGTTAACAAGTACGCCAGCTACACAGGCAGCTTGTAAGCCAAGGGCAGCACACATAGTAAATAACGTTGCTGATTCCATTTCGTAGTTCATTACGCCCAGTTTTTGCCACTCTTCGCAGCTACCTTGTAGCGACTTTGGAACGTAACCAGAATGCGTATCGTAACGCTCTTGTCCTGGGTAAAATGTATCGCTTGATGCAGTAATACCAATATGGAAATCGATATTTAAGTTTTTACATGCTTGTACCATAGCTTGTGTTGCATAAAAGTCAGACACCGCAGGGTAGCTAAGCGGAGCAAAATGCTGGCTTGCACCGTCTAAACGTACAGACGCTTGGCTAATTAAAATTTCGCCTTCGTTGATATGTGGCTGAATCGCACCTGTTGTACCAATACGTAAAAACTTACGCACGCCAAGTTGTGCTAATTCTTCTACTGCAATCGACGTAGATGGACCACCAATACCCGTAGAACAAACAACCACAGAATGGCCGTTTAATTGACCTAAGTAAACATGAAACTCGCGAGTTTGAGCAAGGCAGGTTGGGTTGTCTAGGAATTGTGAAATACGTGCAGCACGATCTGGGTCACCCGGTACAATCGCAAGTTTTGCACCTTTAAGATCGTCAATACATAGTCCTAAGTGAAATACCTTTTCCATAACTAAGCCTTTTATAATAATTTGTTGTCAATCTAGCATCATTGCTAGAAACGTTTATCAAGTACAGGACGATTGTCCGTTTTACCTTAACTTCTCCAATTAAGTCTTAATAATTTTAAGGATTAATTTGATTTATTCATCAACTATGAATATTCAATCAAGTGCTTATATACGTAGGCTTATTGTGCTGTTGACATGTTCAAGCAGACATAATAAGTATCACACAAGCGCGTAACTACAATTAAATAGTTCATGGTAAATATTCATTAATATTAAATCAATTCAATGCCTTAGGTTTTTGTTAAGCACGTAAAAGCTAACGTGTTTATTTATATTAGGCACAGAGTTATTTAGCAAAGTGGGATTTATTTGAAGTTTAGGCACTTTTGGTGATTTTGCATAACTAATCAAAAGTAATTAGCTACGTACAAAATAAAAATCGAAGGAGTTTATTATGAGCACACAATTTGAAGCATTTAAAAACAAAGTTGAGCACTGTTTGTGCGCACCGGGTGATGGCGTATATACAGTAAATACTGCAAAAGAGCGTAAAGCTGCGCTGCGTAATAAGCTATACGGGCAAACTGAAAACGTTGATAACTTATGGCGTGAGTCTTTAGATGAATTACCAAATTCTCCACATAAAGCGGTTATGTTAGGTATTAGCTCAGACTGTGGCGGTGGTATTTTACGCGGTGCAAACTGGGGGCCACTGTTTGTGCGCTCAGCATTAATTGACCAGCAACCGCAGTGTCATTCGTTTGATTTAGGTGATGTACGTGTAATCCCTCATTTGCTACATGATAAATACCTAAATGATGCAACCATTTCTAATTGCCAAAAAGCCCTATACGGTAATGAAGATAATGACTATTACGTTAGTCCGTTATCAATCACAGAGGATGTATGCGACAGTTTTTACGCAACGTTTAAAGATAAAGGGATATTTGGTATTGGTGGCGATCACTCAATTAGTTACCCACTTACCAAAGCGTACTTAAAAGCGAAACGTGAGCAAGGTAGGCGTACTGCTATTATTCATTTTGACGCGCATACCGATTTACTTGTTGAGCGCTTAGGTATTGATTTATGTTTTGGCTCGTGGTGTACACATATATTAGAGTTTTTACCGGCGCCGCATCATTTAATACAATTTGGTATACGCTCAAGTGGCAAGCCTAAAGCGCACTGGGAAAGTACCTTTGGCGTTAAGCAACATTGGGCACATGAAATCATTGAGCGTGGCGCAGCAGCGGTTGCTGCCGACGCTATCGCACAGCTAAAAGCCGATAACGTTGATGAAGTATACGTAAGCTTTGATATTGATGCGCTTGATGCAGAGTTTGCATCTGCCACCGGTACGCCAGAGCATAATGGTTTAACGCCTCAGCATGCGCTTGATATTTTATCAGCCATTGCGGATGAGTTCCCGATTACGGGTGCTGATATGATGGAAATAGCGCCATTTACCGACAGCTCTTTAGTTGGACAATCAAGCTCTGAAACGACACTTAGAGAAGGCGCTAAAATTTCAGCATTCTTAATTAGTGCAATGAACAAGTAAGCTGTACTAGTACTATCAGCTTATAAATGTACATTACACTACTAAAAACTAGCAGTTCATAAAGCCTCAGCTATATTTATTAAATACTTATAATGAGTTAGTTGAGGCCTTGCTGAATGAAATTATTGATCTTTTTGTTGTTCATTAGCTGTATAAAAGTTGATGCAACTGAAATCACAATAGTAACGGAAGTATTTCCGGACTTTCAGTATCTCAATGAAGATAATAAACTCGTTGGTCGTTCTGTTGATAAAGTTCATAAAGCGCTAGAAGGTACAGGTATAAATTACACTATGTTTGCCCATAGTTGGGCCATATCCTACAACGCGGCGCTACGCGATAAAAACACCTGTATATTTTCGATTGTTCGATTACCTAATAGAGAAAGTAAGTTTAAGTGGGTAGGGGAACTTGAAAGCTTTGACTCAGCGATTTATGCTCTTAAGTCTAGAAGTATAAAGTTAAATACTCTCAATGATGCTAAAAAATATAAAATAGCGGTACTGCGTGATAATTTTAGTCATCACTATTTGCTTGAGCGAGGGTTTAGCGAAAGCAGAAACTTGTTACTCATCGATAGCCTAGATAAAATAGACAAACTTATCAGTACCCGTCACAATATTCTTGATTTTGTTGTCCTCAATAAAAAGCAATTTAACTACCGAGTTAAAACAGAACCTAAGCTAGAACTACTTGAGCCTGTACTTAGTTTAAATACAGCTCAGTCTCCATTATTTTTTGCTTGTAATATAAATATGGATCCTGCCTTAATTACTCAATTAAAAGTCGCCTTCAGCAAAGTTTCAGTACTTTAAATCTCCTTTTTTACCTCTCAACCAATTGAAAATTAATGGTTTAAATATATTTAGTAAATTTAAATTGCTGCGTTTAAAAAACAGATTATAATCCAGCTGCTTTTTGTTTAAAAAAGCCTAACTTTTGGAGCATTAAATGGGTGATTTAATCGGGATTAGCTTATTGATCTTGATCAGTGCGTTGTTTGCTATGTCAGAAATAGCAATTGCAGCGTCGCGTAAAATAAAACTGCGAGTAATGGCAGATGAAGGGAATATAAAGGCAGCAGCGGTACTAAAGCTACAAGAAAATCCAGGGGCTTTTTTTGCCATGATCCAAATAGCGCTCAATGCGATAGCGATATTGGGTGGTATTGTGGGTGAGCAGGCTTTATCGCCTTATGTTGAAAGTGTGTTGGTATTATTTTACCAAGGTGCGCATTTAGAAAAAATTAGCTTTTTATTCTCGTTTTTTACTATTACATCTTTGTTTATATTGTTCGCCGATTTAATGCCAAAGCGTTTAGCGATGATCATGCCTGAAGCCGTGGCTGTTAGAGTGGTTACAATAATGCGCTGGGTTACCTTTGCATTAACTCCACTGGTGATGTTTTTTAATGGCGTCACTAACTTTGTGCTGCGTTTGTTTAAAGTGCCCGCTGAGCGAGAAGACAATGTAACAACAGAAGACATTGTTGCCATGATGGAAGCAGGTGCTGCTTATGGTAGTTTGCAAAAGCAAGAGTATGAACTCATTGGCAATGTGTTTGACCTAGAAGCGCGATTTTTATCAAGCGTTATGACTCCACGCGACCAAATTGTCTATTTTGATTTAAATGAATCTAGCCATGATATTGCGACTAAAATTATTGACCATCCTCATAATCATTTTTTAGTGGTGTCAGGAAATTTAGATAAGTTGCATGGCTCTGTTGAATCTAAAGATATTTTACGACAAGTACTAAAAGGCGAAGCCGCCAATATAAACGATGATCTGATTGATAAAGATGTTTTTTACCTACCCGAAACATTAAGTTTATCTGAAGCTTTAAACGCGTTTAAAAGTGCAGCGAAGCCGTTTGCTGTTGTAGTAAACGAATATGCACTTTCGGTGGGTATTGTTACCGTTAAAGACTTAATGAAAGGGTTTATGGGTGATT
The DNA here is from genome assembly GCF_001974875.1 of Pseudoalteromonas sp. EB27. Classification (GTDB taxonomy): domain Bacteria; phylum Pseudomonadota; class Gammaproteobacteria; order Enterobacterales; family Alteromonadaceae; genus Pseudoalteromonas. The sequence continues at coordinate 72,630 of NZ_MTQD01000016.1, read as the reverse complement.
TAATCACTCACCAAGGCGACGAATTAATCATAGAACGCGATAAAAATTCATGGCTTGTAGATGGTTTAACCCCAATTACCGATTTAGCAAAAGTACTTGATATAGAAGAATTTCCTGACCAGATGCTTTACGAGACGGTAGCTGGATTTTTAATTTATAACATGAAGCGTATACCTAAACGTGCGGAACATTTTACTTTTTCGGGCTTTAAGTTTGAAGTAGTTGACGTAGAAGGGATTAGGGTAGAGCAGTTGTTAGTTTCAAGGGTTATTAACCCACAGAGCGCTAATACCCTTTAAAAAACTAGATATGACACTAGTCCTTTATATAAATAGCCAAGCTGTATTTGCTTGGCTTTTTTGTGCCTATTAAAAACTTAGTTTCTAAAATGAGATATTATTTCAAGATGTTAAGTTGTTTTATTTTCATACAGTCTTGATTCTATTTTCATCTAATTAACATTAAATGCAACCTAAGACGTATATTGTACTGGGGAGTGTAAGTTTGTGTAAATTTCTTCTAATTAAGATTCATTATCAGCGCGTTTTAATTTAGAATGATCGTTCACTCTAAACTAAAAGGTATTTAACATGCAGCGTTCCCGCATCGCTTTATTTGTATTGTCAGCCCTCGTCGGTTCTGTTGCTTTAACTGGTTGTGATCAAGCAACTGAGCAATCACAAGCTTCAGCTCCTAAAGCTGTACCAGTGGGTGTACTTACATTAAAAAGCCAAGCGCTTACTCTCAAAAAAGAACTTCCTGGTCGTATCAGCGCATTTCAAATTGCTGAAATTCGCCCACAAGTAAGTGGTATTGTTCAATCTCGTTTATTTGTAGAAGGTAAAGAGGTTAAACAAGGCCAGGCTCTGTATCAAATAGATCCTGCGACATTTGAAGCCGACTTAGCAGCAAGTGAAGCAAGCGTAGCACGTGCAGAGGCAAGCATTGCTAGCTCTAAATCAAAAGCATCGCGTTATAGTGAATTATTAAAAATCAAAGCCGTGAGCCAACAAGATTTTGACGAAGCAGATGCTGCTTACAAGCAAGCAAACGCTGAATTATTAACTGCTAAAGCGCAGTTGAAATCAGCGCAAATTAACCTTAATTACAGCCATGTGTCGTCACCAATTAGTGGTCAAATTAGTAAATCAAGCGTAACAGTAGGTGCACTAGTCAGTGCCAATCAAAGTACTGCACTTGCTACAGTGACTCAGCTTGATCCAATTTATATCGATTTAACACAATCAAGTAATGAGCTTACCCAACTTAAAAAAGCAATATCATCAGGTGCGCTAACGGTTGACTCAACTAGCCAAACCGATGTTGAACTTATTATGGAAGATGGCTCTGTTTATCCTCATAAAGGCACATTACAGTTCTCCGAAGTGACGGTTGATCCAAGTACTGGCTCAGTAACGTTACGTGCTAAATTTTCAAATCCAGAAAAACTATTACTACCAGGCATGTATGCCCGTGCCTCTATAGTAGAAGGTGTTAAAGCTGGCGCTATTTTAGCTCCGCAACGTGGTGTTAGCCGCAACTCAAAAGGCGAGCCAACAGCAATGGTTGTGAGCAAAGAAAATACAGTTGAAAGTCGTGTTTTAAAAGTAGACCGCACAATAGGTTCTGACTGGCTTGTTACCGATGGTCTAATGGATGGCGATAAATTAATTGTTGAAGGCTTACAAAAAATCCGCCCTGGTGCACCAGTGAATCCTTCTGAAATTCAATCGTCTACTAAAGCCGATAAAGCACAATAACGGAGAGTTTTAATGTCACGATTTTTTATCGATAGACCGATATTTGCTTGGGTACTCGCTATTGTAGTGATGCTTGCAGGTATTTTGGCGATTAGGAGCTTACCTATTTCGCAGTATCCTTCAATTGCACCGCCTGCAGTAAGTATTACAGCAACGTACCCTGGTGCATCTGCTCGTACACTTGAAGATACTGTAACGCAAGTTATTGAGCAAAAAATGAAAGGTCTTGATGGCTTGCTTTATATGTCATCTACGTCTGAGTCGAGTGGTTCTGCTACGCTTACACTTTCGTTTAGCGCCGAAACAGACCCTGATATTGCTCAGGTTCAAGTGCAAAATAAACTAGCGACAGCGACTCCACTTTTACCAGAGGCCGTACAAAGGCAGGGTGTTGTAGTTGCAAAATCAGCGCGTAACTTTTTAATGGTTTATGCATTTGTGTCTAAAGATGGCAGCATGACCAATATTGATATTGGTGATTACGTTTCATCAAATGTGCAAGATATTGTATCGCGCGTAGAAGGCGTAGGTGAAGTGCAGCTGTTTGGTTCTCAGTACGCGATGCGTATTTGGTTAGACCCTGCAAAGTTACAAAACTATAAGCTTACACCCGCTGATATTAGTGCATCAATTAGTGCGCAAAATGCACAAGTATCTGCAGGCCAACTCGGTGGTATGCCAGCCGTTGATGGTCAGCAACTTAATGCAACAGTAACGGCGCAAAGTCGATTACAAACGCCAGAGCAATTTGAACAAATATTAGTTAAAACCAATCCAGATGGCTCTTTTGTACGTCTAGAGGACGTTGCTAGAGTAGAGCTTGGCGGCGAAAGCTACCGCGTTGTTGCTCGTTACGATGGACAACCGGCATCAGGCTTAGGTATTAAATTAGCCAGTGGCGCTAATGCACTTGATACAGCTGAAGGCGTTAAAAAAGCAATTGAAGAGCTAAAACCGTTTTTTCCTGAAGGGCTAGATGCGGTTGTACCTTACGACACAACACCATTTGTATCGTTATCTATTGAAAAGGTTATTCACACCTTAATTGAAGCGGTTGTACTTGTTTTTGTAGTTATGTATTTGTTCCTACAAAACTTTAGGGCAACACTTATTCCAACCATTGCGGTACCTGTGGTTTTACTTGGTACGTTTGGTATTTTATATACCTTTGGCTATTCAATAAATACGCTAACAATGTTTGCGATGGTACTTGCGATAGGCTTATTGGTAGATGACGCAATCGTTGTTGTAGAAAACGTAGAGCGCTTAATGACCGAGGAAAAACTCTCCGCGCTCGAAGCTACGCGTAAATCTATGGATGAAATTAAAGGTGCACTGGTAGGCATTGCCATGGTGCTTTCTGCGGTATTTATCCCAATGGCATTCTTTAGTGGCTCTACCGGTATTATTTATCGTCAGTTCTCTATTACACTGGTATCGGCGATGGGTCTTTCGGTATTGGTTGCACTTATTTTGACACCAGCACTGTGTGCTACGTTATTAAAACCAAGCCATGTTCACGACGATAGCTCGTTTATTGGCAAGTTTTTCTCTGGATTTAACCGAGGCTTTGATAAAACGAATCGCGGCGCACAAGGCTTTGTAAGCCGTATGATCAATCACTCTAAGCGTTACTTACTTATATACGCTGTGATAGTGGGTGGTATGGTTTATGTGTTTTCGCACTTACCAACAGCATTCTTACCAGACGAAGACCAAGGTATTTTGTTTAACCAAGTTTCATTGCCAGCAGGTTCTACAACACAACAAACTTTAGAAGTTGTTAAAAAAATGGAGAACCATTACCTAAATGAGCAATCTGAGGCTGTTAACGGTATTTTTACTGTAACAGGGTTTAGTTTTGCAGGTTCAGGTCAAAATGCTGCAATTGGTTTTGTTAACCTCAAACATTGGGATGAACGTCAGCGTGATGAGTTATCTGTCCAAGGTGTTGCTGGTAAAGCAATGGGGTACTTCTCAACGATAAAAGAGGCGTTTGTGTTTGCGTTCCCGCCGCCTGCAATTGTTGAGCTTGGTACTGCAAATGGTTTTAATATATTTTTACAAGACCGTGTAGGCTTAGGCCACGACGCACTGTTAGCTGCACGAAACCAGTTGTTAGGTTTAGCAAGCCAAAGTCCAATTTTAGCGGGCGTACGTCCAAATGGACAAGAAGATATGCCTGAACTACAACTTGATACAGATTTGGCAAAAGCTGAAGCGCTTGGTGTTTCACAAGGTGATATAAACAGTACGCTTGCCACTGCGTGGGGTAGTAGTTATGTGAATGACTTTATTGACCGTGGTCGAGTTAAAAAAGTGTATATGCAAGGTGATGCACAATCGCGCATGGTGCCAGAGGATCTAAATAAGTGGTATGTGCGCAATGATAGTGGCGATATGGTGCCATTTTCAGCGTTCGCTAGCGCTTATTGGACATACGGCTCGCCACGCTTAGAGCGTTACAATGGTTTTTCTGCAATGGAAATTCAAGGTAGTGCAGCACCAGGTTACAGTACCGGCCAAGCAATGGATGAAATGGAACGCTTAGTAAAACAATTACCTAATGGTATTTCGTCTGAATGGACCGGAATTTCATTCCAAGAGCGCTCTAGTAGTGGTCAAGCACCATTACTATATGGGTTGTCATTATTATTTGTATTTTTGTGTTTAGCCGCACTTTATGAAAGTTGGTCAGTACCGTTTGCGGTAATGATGATTGTGCCATTGGGTATATTTGGTGCAATTATGGCGGCACTTGGCGGTGGCTTATCTAACGATATTTACTTACAGGTGGGCTTGTTGACCACCATAGGTTTAGCGTCTAAAAATGCGATATTAATTGTAGAGTTTGCTATTCATAAAATGGATGAAGGGCTGGGATTAGTTGATGCAGCAGTTGCTGCTGTTCGTTTACGTTTACGTCCAATACTCATGACGTCAATGGCATTTATTTGTGGTGTAATCCCACTGGCGATTGCCTCAAGTGCGGGTTCTGGCGCCCAAAATGCCCTAGGTATTTCGATTATTGGTGGCACACTTGCATCATCAATATTAGTTGTTGTGTTTGTACCGTTATTCTTTGTGTTAGTTCGCCGTGTATTCCCAGGCAAAGCTAAAGAGACAGCGAAGGAGAGTGCAGAATGAGCATTAAAACATTCAGCCTAAGTGCCATTGCTTTATTAGTACTGAGCGGTTGCCAACTTGCACCAGAGCAAAAAGACCTTGCTTTACCAGTATCTGATGCTTATGCATCAGGTGCTGAGCAAAGCGTTGCGCAGCAATTAAATTGGCAGCAGTTTTTTAATGATGAAAAACTACAAACGTTAATTACGCAAAGCCTTGAGCATAATAAAGATATGCAAATTGCAGTGCTTAATGTGCAGCGCGTTCGTGGTTTGTATCAAATCGAAGATTCTGCTTTGTATCCGTCACTTGATTTAAATGCTTCTGGTACGCGCCAGCGTTTACCGGCTGATTTGTCGGGTACTGGCGATGCAGCTATTAGCTCGCAGTACAGTGCAACAGTAGGTATTACCTCTTACGAGTTAGATATTTGGGGCAAAGTGCGCAACCAATCAGCGCAAGCACTCCGAAATTTATACTCTACAGAGCTTAGTCAATACAGTACGCAGGTGTCTTTAATTTCTGAGCTTGCAAATGCGTGGCTTAGTTACGCGACGGACTTACAACTGCTAGAGCTGGCAAAAGAAACGCTCACCTCTCAGCAAGAGTCATTATCGCTTACGCAAAAAAGCTTTGATTTGGGGGCTACGTCTTCAATTACCCTTGAGCAGCTTAAAAGCACAGTAGCTACAGCAAAAGTAGATATAGCAACATATAAGCGTTTGTTAAAGCGTGATAAAAGTGCCCTAGATTTATTAGTAGGGAAATCTGTTTCAGCCGATTTGCTGCCTAACAAAGACCTAACTAATTTGATCAGCATGCCTGAAGTGCCAGTTGGTTTACCGTCTGATTTGCTATCGCAACGCCCTGATATTAAAGCCGCTGAGCATTTAATGCTTGCTGCAAATGCCAATATTGGCATTGCACGTGCGGCGTTTTATCCGAGTATTAGCTTAACGGCCAATGCCGGCACTGCTTCAAGTGACTTAAGTGGTTTGTTTGATTCAGGCTCAGGGACATGGAGTTTTGTGCCGACAATTAGCTTACCTATTTTTAATATGGGACGTAACCAAGCAAATCTTGATGTGGCAAAAGCCGATCAAGCAATTGCGGTGGCAACGTACCAGCAAAAAATTCAAAATGCGTTTCGCGAAGTTGCCGATGCACTTGCTGATAGAGAAGGTTACCAAGAGCAATTAAGTGCGCTTGATATGCTTATAAGTAGCCGACAAATCACGTTTGATTTATCAAAAATGCGTTACGAAAAAGGCGCAGATAGCTACTTGCAAGTACTTGATGCTCAGCGTACGTGGTACGGCGCGCAGCAACAGTTAATTTCAGGTCAGCAAGCATATCTTGCAAGCCAAATTAATTTGTACAAAGCGCTTGGTGGCGGATGGAACGTAACCAGTGAAATAGCTCAGGAAGAGAAATAATATTTGCGGCTTTTAAAGCCGCATTACATATTTATATAGCGAGACTATTTATAGCTCTTGCTTTACTGAGTTTATGACTTGGTAGTGGAGTTGAACATGAAGCCTAAAGCAAAAAGGCAAACAGATCCCGCTATAGCGCAAGCTAGGCGCGAACAAATACTAACAGCTGCTGCAGAGTGTTTTCGCCGAAAAGGTTACCACGGTGCAGGCATGGCTGAAATATCTAAAACGGCAGGGATGAGTGCGGGCCATATTTATAATTACTTTGAAAGTAAAGAAGCAATTATAGAAAGCATTATTGAAAAAGACATGGAAGAAATGTTTTCTATCTTCCAACAGTTTGAAGATCACCCTGGTGATGTTTTAGCAGCTCTTTTAGATGGCTTAAACATTGGTGTTCAGAGGCACATGGACACAGGGGCATGTGTAGTTGACTTAGATATGATGGCTGAAGCAGGTCGAAATGTTAAAGTAGCTTCATTGCTACGTGATATGGATACTCAAGCACGCGGGCGCATGAGACAGCTTTTAACAAGCGAGCGAAGTGCGCTCAAAGACATTGATGAGCTTGAACTTGAAAGTCGAATTAATGTTATTTTTTCGATGATGGCAGGGTTATTACTTAGAAAGTTACTCTACCCTGAGCTAACCGAAAAAACAGTGTTAATAGCGCTTCGCCCTGCGATGAAAACATTACTAATGCCATTTGATAAAGCATAGTAAAGCGCAAAATAGATAAACTAAAAAGTAAGCTAGCCAATATTTTGGCTAGCTTTTTTATTTGGGCTATTTAAAAGCGCTCGATTGACCACTGAAGTGCAATGATTGCGATGGCAACGGAGCCCATTGGCATTAACCACTTTTTATACCAGGTGTAGTTTCGTACATAAATGAGTATTGGCAGCGCAACCAGTAATATACTGAGCTGACCAATTTCGACACCTAAATTAAATGCTAAAATGCTCAATAACTGATAGTCACTCGACAAGCCAAGCTCACCAAGTACGCTCGCAAATCCCATGCCGTGCAGTAAACCAAAAGCAAAAGTAAGCCACCCTAAACGAAGTACCAATGGCCACACATTATTTAATGCTGCAAATAAAACCGATATAGCAATTCCAAGCTCTACCCAGCGACTATTTGGCGAGACTAAGTTCATAGCTGTTGCTGTAAGCGTAATAGAGTGCGCAAGCGTAAACGCGGTTACTATCCATGCTGTGTGTTTAATAATGTGTTTTTTAGAGCTAATACCTTGCCATGTTTTGTTACTACGTTTTAAAACACAGGTAAGTAATAGGGCGATTAAAAATAAAATATGATCAATACCTATCCAAATATGTAAAACACCTTGATAAACGTATTGATTGAACGTGCTTAAATAACTGGATTTTTCAAAGCTAAATGTTTGTTGTGCCTCGTTTATATTAAATACACGAGATACACCGTTTATATTTACGACAGATTTATGATTAGCATCGGTTTTAAAAAAAGCAGAATACGAAAGAGAGATTGTTTCACTATCATTGCAGCTAAACAGCAGCGGAATAACCAAATAAGGCTGGTTAAAATGGTTATCTAGCTGATAGATACCTTCACTTTTTAAAGGGCATGCTTGCGCGTTTTGCGTGATATTTAAACTTTCTGTAATGAAGTTATTAATTGAGCTGCGTTTTGCTTTTATTTCTGCCCACGAAATTTGACCGTTTTTATCTAAATCCAGAGGCACTGTGTGCTCTAAGTCGGCGATATTAACTTGCCAGGTACCCGTGTATTGGCTTTTGTTGGTGTCGTTATCGTTCTTGCTATTTAGGGTTATATAACTTGTACTTAGTTGATGGGAAAAGCTGTAAGTTGAGAAAATACACAGCATTAAAGTGAGTATAAATAGATAAGGCGTTTTCATAGTGTATCTCGTTGCATCGCTTTTGCTTTAATAAGTAATTGCTCATCGGTGCTCATTTTAGCCTGTTGCCAATTAATATGAGCCCAGTAAAGTGCTTTTTCACGATTTGGTTGTACATCAAGGTAATATTTAGCTAAGTCACTCGCATGAAAAGAATCTTTACGAAGCTCTCTAAGTGTAACTCTTTTCGCCATTGTATTTTGCCATTTTTTATCGCGTTTATTTAGTTTTTTTTCTGCGATTGAAAGCCTTAGCAAAATAGCATCTTCTAAATTACTTTTATCTGGAAGCAGTACGCTTAATGTATTTAATACTTGTTGAGGTTGATTTAGCGCAATTTGAATATCGGCCCATAACACAATGAGGCTCACAGGAGCTTGAACTAAATCTACGCTTTGTAAGTGAGACAAAGCTTGCTTGTAGTTACTTAGACGGTAGCTCATTTCACTTAAAACATGGTTTGTAGCTAAACTAGTTTGGTTATTGTTTATAATTTTAACTAATGTTTGGTAGCTGTCTAAAACACTTTCATGCTGGCTTTGTACGTCTAGCACACAAGTGCTAGCAGTAATGGTGCTTACTTGACCAATCAAGGCAACACAGTGTTGTTTTGCTTTTGTAAATTCACCTTGGGTCATCAATATATTGGCCAGCAACAAATGGCTATTACTGTGCTTTGGCTCGGTAATCAAAACGTTGTTGGCAACGTTAATTGCTTCGTCAAAAAGGTGCTCTTTTTGTAAAACACGAGCATATAAGTAACCAATTTGAGACGTGGGTGTTTGGTTATATAACTGAGCTAAGCGGGTTTTAAGTAGCCCTTGTAAGCGCTCTGTTTGGCCTGCATATTGGCTATTAGTCACTAAAGTATTTATTTCGTCAACAGAGAGAGAGGCACTAAGTGTTGAATTGCTTGAGGCAATAACTGCGTCATCTTTTGGAGTATAAGGAGCCGCACTCACCGCGAAAGAGGTTAAGCAAATAGCAATAATAGTGAGGGGTTTAAGTACTGATAAATGCATTATAAATATCCTTTGAAAAAAGCCATCCATGGCCTGTCAGCTTAATGACTTGGTTAGTTACCGCTTGTAGAAATTAATCCATCAACATCGGTATCAGTGTTTGTAAACACCCGACCATTAAGAGTTAACGGCTCTGCATTTGGCGCTTGGTTAAATGCATCGGTTGCAAATTGAGCAAAGTCAACTTGCAGCGCCTCAATCGTAATACTTACTGTTGCAGTAACTTGCGAATTAACGCCATCACTTACACCAAACATAAAGCTATCTGAACCTGTTGTTTCTATATTAGGTGTATAAGTAAAGTTACCATCACTGTCAACATTAACAGTACCGAGCATTGGCTCGCTTGTTAACGAGTAAGTAAGTGAGTCGCCATCATTATCGCTTGCGTTAAGCATATCGGTAATGCTTACTTCAGTTTGTGTTGTTAGCATTGCATCGCTTGCTGTAGGTGCGGTGTTTACAACCGGTGTAGGTTGTTTTTTATCGTCATCGCTACTACATGCACCCAATGTTAATGCACTGAGGAGAACACAAATATGGGTAGTTTTTAAATTACGCATTAGTTAACTCCTTATTTAGATCCTGCAATAGGTGTTGCAAGGTATGGGAATGTTGAGTCCATCATTGTTGCATCAATAGGTGCGCCATCAGTAAATGGAACTGTACCCGTATTAGCATCCTCTGGTGTACAAAGACCTAAGTCAGTGTCTTCGCCATTTACAGGAATAGGGTGACATAAGCGACCCATCACAACGCGCAGTGCAATATCAACTACATCATCACCCGGGCGACGACCATTTGGGAAACCAGCTAAGTCATTGCCAGCTACACCAAATGCAGATTGATCAGCTTGTGCTGTTGCTGCAATAGCTGTGTTTAAACGCAGCATTTCTGAAGGTGTTACCGTTGCTTGTTGATTAACGCCTGCAAAACCCGTTAAAAATGCAGTGATTAAATCAGTACGCGGGAAGTTAGTGGGTGCCAGAGTTTCTAAGTTTGCGCCAAGAGTGGTATTAACAGCATCTTTAAACAAAATATTTAATAACTCTGGTAGTGCTGGGTGAGATACATAATCTAAAAATTGTGCATCGTCTTTAGGGTGCGCAGTAGAAAATGTGTCTTTGTCTTTAATGCCAATTACAAGCTCATTTACAAGCGGGCTACCTAGGCGTGAAACCTGAGTTAATGCACCACCGTTTACCGCATTATTAGCAAATTTAGCATTGGGGTTTAATACACGTGCTTGAGGTAAGCTTGCTGTTGTCCACGAACCTATTACGCCGTTACCTTCACCGACAATACAGCTTTTAGGTATTTCGATAGCGATTGATGTTACGTTTTTATCTGCAAGGTCGTCATTATCAGCTGATTGCGTTATACCACCTGGAAAACCACCGCCGTCACCAGCACCAGGGGCGCTATCACCTTCTACAGGTACATAGTTAACTAAATCAAATGTTTTACCTAGGTTAACTACAAACGGGTCTTTACGCTGTCCTACAAAAACTTGTGCCATGCTCTCACAGTTAGGAATTGAAACCTGATAAACAAATTGATCTGCATAAGTTTGATAATCACTCATCGATCCAAATGTTTTATCACCTACATAATCAAGCGGTTTAGAAAATGAGCTTGAGTTTGATGCAATGTTATTTAATACCGTTGTTTCGCCAGTACGCTGCGCGCCGCTAATCATGGTCATTGTGTATGATTCACTAAAATTTGCTGCGCTGTCGTCACCTGCAGCCACGCCGCCAACATTTTTAAGTGGTACCGAAACTGTGCGTTGATTACCTTCAGGTCCAACTGTTAATTGCACGCCTTGATTGTCGTTAGGGAGCATGCTTTTAAAGTTAAACGCAAATGTAATATCTTCAACAGCATCGCCGTCGTTATCTATATGAATGCTGTAGGTAGCATCTGGGTCCATTGCAAAGTAATTAGGACCGCCGTATGCATCTTGCAGCGGGATATAGTTAGCTATTAGTGTTACAAAATCACCACGACCTTGTTCGTAACTATTAAATACATAAAAATCGGTTGAATCTAAAGTCGGGAAACGGCTTATATTTGGCGCTTCTCTGTGGCTAGATGCTTCACTTGGTGCACTTACAAACGTACTACATATTACTACTGCGAGTATTGATGGAGTTAAAGCTTTCATGACTTTGTCCTTTAGTTTTGATTGAAGTCATAGCTAATAACGGGGCAGGATTTAAATTGGATGCAAAAAAGTTAAATTAATTTTATATTTTGTTAAAAACTTAAATTGAGGATTGGCTGCTTTATACAAGCAGCCAATATTAGTCGTAATAGAAGGGTTATAAAAGTACCAGCTCTGTGGTGTATAACACCTCGGTCGGTGATCCATTTGGCGAGCCACTAATAGGTTCTAAGCTTACTGCTAGCAATGCAATATCACTTGCGTTGAAGCGGTTATCTTTTAATAATATTTTACTTCCTTGCTTGGGAAGTAAACCCAATGAAATAGGCGCATCTTGCCCTTTTAAAATCATCCAAAGCTCATAATCTTTATTTGTTTGAGCAACCAATTGGCTACTGGCTTTGATAGAAAGCCCTTGTTCGTTAACATCAATAAACCATAATGATTGCTTATCTTGATTTTGGACCAAGGCAATTTGTTGCGTTTGAACAACATTATTAGAAGGTTGAATAATCAAAAAGGCTAAAACAATACACGCGGCTGTTGCAACAAAAGACCATGTACGCCAAATAGAAGGCTTAGTATGTATAACCGTTTTACTTGTTTGTGGCCTGTTTTCAATGCGCTGTAGAATATTTATCCATACATCGTCATGTGGCGTTTGCGGTGTAATAGCACTCGCTAAGTTGTTTAGGTTTTGCTCCCACATACTTGTTGCTTCACGTGCTTGGTTTGAACTGAGCAACAGACGTTGAAAACGCTTACGGGCAAGCCCTCTAAGCGTGCCAAGCACATACTGCCCAGCAAGTGCGTCTAATAGTTCGGGTTTATTATAATTCATAATGTTAAACACCTTTGTAGCTGCATGAGCCCACGCCTGATCCAGCTTTTAACCGTACCTAATGGCGTTTCGATATGATCCACTAACTCGCTATGGCTCAGCCCTTTGTAATAAGCTAAGTGAATAGCTTGTTTTTGTTGCGGCTCAAGTTGTTCGATACAATTAACCAGTTTTGTTTCTTCATCGTAAGTAACGTCGATGCTTTCATTCTCATATTCGTCATCGCCTAACGACTGCTCTTTTCGTACTTTGTGATAGCGCAGCGAGTCGAGGCTTCTATACCTTACTATACTTATCATCCAGCTTATAACAGTGCCTTTTGAAGCATTATACTCAGATGCGTTATGCCAAATTTTTATAAAAGCATCTTGTAGTGCTTCCTCAGCATGGGCTCTATTTGTGAGCATGTTTAAACTAATAGCAAAAAGTTTGCCGCTAGTTTGCTGGTACAAATTCGAGAAAGCATTTTTGTCTCCTTGTGCTGTTGCGCACAAAAGAGGGAGTAAATCATCGTTATCCATAGGGGTCCTGTTTTTTTTATTATCATTGAGTAAACGTTTGATGGTGTGATTTGGATGCAAAAAATTTAAATTGCTCTTTAGATTAGCTGCTTTATACGTTAGCACAAGCAATAAACGATCAGTATTTGAAATTTAGACGTGTAAGTATAATTTATTCACATGTTTGTAAAAAATGCACAAAGAGCAGATTGCACTTAAATTTATTTTATTATTAATATTATATATCAATAGCTTATGGTTTTAATTTGAATTTAAAATGCCGTTTATATGGCGTGATATTTGCAAAAGAGTACATAAAGCCGTTTAAATTAAAATTAGAAAATCGGAATTATTTACACAAAGGAGAGACTATGTGGGCTGCAATTGGTTATTCACTTTTAGCATTACTACTTATTTTTATTGGTTGGGAAGTAAACTCTGTTTACTTTGCTATTGTTTTTTATTGGACTGCGCTGTCACTTTTATTAGTGAGTACCGCATATATTTTTAATACAGCAAAAATATTTAGAAAACGTGAAAATGGAGTGATCCCATTTTATATACGTTGGGCGTTTGTGCCATTTTTATTTGGTGTGCAAATTTATAATGCCTGGTCACGTAAGCGCGACAAAGTACCGCCCATTCAACAAATAAACGAAAATCTATTTTTAGCTTGCCGATTATTTCCCTCAGACATAGACACATTAAAAGATAACGGAATTACGGCGATTTTGGATGTAACGTGCGAGTTTGACGGTCTAGAGTGGAGTTCAACGCAAGAAAACTTTAATTACTTAAATATTCCGGTGCTTGATCATAGTGTCCCTTCACATTCGCAGCTGAATCAGGCTATTAATTGGATACATCACCATATTAAAGAAAATCGTCGCGTAGTTGTACATTGCGCCTTAGGCCGTGGGCGGTCTGTTTTTGTAATGGCGGCTTATTTATTGAGTCAAAACAAAAATGCAGATGTACATGAAGTACTTGCGCAAATAAAAGAAACCCGCGAAACCGCAAACTTAAATAAGCATCAACTTCGTCATTTAGCTAAGCGCCATAAAAAAGGCGAGTTGCTGATTAAAAACAAAGCTGTTTTAATTGCAAACCCTGTTTCGGGTACGCGATTGTGGAAAGAAAAAGAGCATTTAATTGTTGCGCGGTTATCCGCCTATTACGATTTAACAGTATTGACTACTTCACAATACGTTAACGGTATTGAGCTTGCTAAACAAGCAATTGCGCAAAAGCCAGACATTATAATTGCGTGTGGAGGCGATGGTACAGTGGCCGAAGTTGCAAGCGTACTTGTAAATACACAATGTAAGCTAGGAATCATCCCAATGGGGACTGCAAACGCACTTGCGCATGTATTGATGGGTATAAGCTCTAAGTTTATTCCAGTAGAACAAGCCTGTGACCTAATTATAGATGGTCAAACAAGCACAATAGATACGGCTTATTGTAATAATGAATTAGTACTTTTATTAGCGGGTATTGGTTTTGAGCAATCAATGATTGAAAAAGCAGATAGAGAGTCAAAAAATAAATCGGGACAACTTGCCTATTTAAATGGTTTTTTTGAAGCTTTTGGCGAGCAAAAATCACAGCTACTTAATGTAAAACTCGACGATAATGATCCCAAAGAAATATGTACAAATAGCTTTATTGTGGCTAACGCTGCGCCTTTTACAACGTTATTGGCTCAAGGTGGTGGGCAGCCAGATCATAGTGATGGGTTACTCGATGTCAATTGGTTAACACCCAATAATGAAAACTCAACAACCGTTTTAAGTATTGCTGAGCTGATGTACAGTAGCTTAACGCAAACCCATTTAGCTATAAATTCGCATCATACAAATGCTAAAAGAGTCGAGGTTACAGGCGAAGGTGAGCTTAAATACGTACTTGATGGTGAAATTAAAACTGCTCACAAACTCGTTATTACTATTGAGCCAGCCTCATTAAAAGTGATTTGCAAAGAGCAATAAATCGCGCTAATTACAATCAAAAAAGGAGCTAAATTAGCTCCTTTTTTACATCATTTTTTAATTGATGGCCAAATAAACCCTGTTGTATCCGGCGCTTGAGAAGATGTTTCTCTCGGTGCACTTTTTGGTCTACGAATAGGTTTGTTATTAATAGTGTGAATGTAAAGTGCTTCCACTTTATCGCGAGCCCAAGGCGTTTTACGCAAAAACTTTAAACTCGATTTAATGCTCGGTTGATCAGTAAAACATTTAATTTTTACTTGTTCGCCAAGTGTTCCCCAGCCAAGTCGCTGTTCTAACTCAACAAGTATTTGTTCTAACGTGACCCCATGTAAAGGGTTTTTAGGTTGATTATTCATAGCCATACTACTTATTTAAACTGCGTGCATTGTAGCTCAAATCAGCTTTTAGCGCTAATTCACAGTGATTGTTTTAGGAGCTGTTGGGTAAATAGCGTTACCTTGTTTATCTATTTTAAGCCAAATGAGTTGGCTGTTACTGTGCTGGGGTGTTTTAGCACCGCACAAAAGTGTAAATGAGTGAATTTGTATTAATGCCCCTTCGCTATAGCGTTTGTTGTCGTACCAGCAACTAGACCCTTCGCTTACAAGCTGGTTTGCATCAATAATTGAATGGGTTTTAAGAGTTGTTGCTTCACTGAGTATTGAATACGATAAGCTGCTAAAACAAAAGCATATAACTAAAAAATTACGCATTAGAGGCCTTTAAATAGGGTGGGTTAAAAATAATACATTAAGCTAAAAAACGTGCTAGTGTAAAGTACACAAAGTGATTTTAATTATAAACTTAGTTACACACAGAACAACTTAGATTCAAATAAAAAGGTGCACACAATGCAATTTAATCAAACAATGATCGAAGAATTCACACTATTAGCAAAATTTCCTCGCGACAGTAAAATGCAGGGTATTAAATTACACTCAGACGCAGAACCAAGCTTACTTAGTGCAGCGCAACGTTTATTTGAAAAAGGGATTATAGATAGCCCAGATGGCGGATATTTAACTGATCTGGGCTTAGATTTAATTGAGCATATTACGGTTATTCATAGCTCGCTACAAAGTTAATTACTAAACTAGCTTAATTTGCATCGGGTTGATTTTGCGGTGCAGCATCATTAAATGCAGCTAATTTATTACAATGTTCGTAAATGGCTGCAATTTTTGGATAAACGTTCATATTTACGTTAAAACGAAGTGCATTAAATACTTGCGGCACTAAACAAATGTCAGCAAGTGTTGGTTGGTTACCAAAACAGTAGTCATCATTTTTGTTTAGCATCAGTTCTATTTTTTCAAAACCAACTTCTATCCAATGTCGATACCACTTATTTTTAGCCTCGTCATTAACACCTAATTCGCTTGATAAATACTTCAGCACGCGTAAATTATTAACAGGATGAATATCGCAGGCAATGGCAAAGCTTAAATTTCTTATTTGTGCTTTTTGCCACGCAGTCCCTGTAATTAATGGCGATTGCGGATAAGTTTCATCAAGCCATTCCAGTATTGCAAGCGATTGCGCTAAAACACCATCATCGGTTTCAAGTGCAGGTAGTAACCCTTGGGGATTAGTTGCTAAGTATTCCTCCCCAAGCTGCTCCGATTTTAAAAGGTTAACAATAGCAAGTTTATGATCGATTGCTTTTAAGTTAAGCGCTATACGCACTCTATAAGCCGCTGATGAGCGAAAGTAGCTGTATAATTTCATAACTAATCCTCTGCACCTGTAAATTGTTTTTTTATAGTACGCCAGCAATCGGTGTAATTTGGTTGGCGTTCTTTACCTTCTAGTGCATATTTTGTCGGTGAAATTATATAGCGCGACTCAAACATAAAGGCCAATGTGTTTTCGTATTTTTGTGGTGTAAGCTCAGCGTTTGAGGCTTTTTCAAATACGTCGGCTTCAGGTCCATGTGGCGACATACAATTGTGTAAACTTGCGCCACCAGGTACAAAACCATGCTCTTTTGCATCATATACACCCTCAATCAAGCCCATAAATTCGCTCATAATATTGCGGTGGTAGTACGGCGGGCGGAATGTATTTTCGGCTACCATCCAACGAGGTGGAAATATCACAAAATCGACATTTGCCATACCCTCAGTAGCCGAAGGAGAGGTTAGCACAGTGAAGATAGACGGGTCGGGGTGATCAAAGCTCACTGTATTCATTACATTAAAACGCGATAAGTCGTATTTATAGGGGGAGCTATTACCCGTCCATGCAACAACATCAAAAGGTGAGTGTTTTATTTCACAGCTGAATAAATTACCGTTAAATTTAGAAACCAACTCAAAATCACCTTCTTTATCTTCAAAGGCAGCAACGGGATATTGAAAGTCTCTGTCGTTGGCATAACCATTGGCACCAACAGGTCCTCGCTCTGGAAGCTCTAACGCATGGCCGTAATTTTCACAAATATAACCACGGGCTGTATCGTCAATTAAATCAACAGCGAACTTAATTCCTCTGGGAATTACAGCAATTTCACCTGGTTTAATGCTTAACTTACCGCACTCGGTGTGAATTAATAACTCACCTTGCTGAGGGACGAACAATATTTCGCCATCGGCATTACAAAAGTAACGCCCTTGCATTGACTGATTAGCGACATATACATGAATGCCAATACCCGATTGCCCATTGGCACTGCCATTAGCTGCCATCGTTACCAAGCCATCAATAAAGTCAGTAGGTTGTGAAGGCATATCAATAGGGTTCCAACGTAGCATTGTTGGTGGTGTTACGGCTTCAGTGATTGGGGCTGTTCTTATTAAGCCGTTATCAATTGCTTGGTAATCACCTTGTACTACCGAAGGACGAAGGCGGTAAAACCAAGTGCGACGATTTGAAGCACGCGGAGCCGTAAATGCAGTCGAACTAAATTGCTCGGTGTATAAATCGTATTTAACCTTTTGTGGGCTAAATTGTCCTATTGGCAATGCACCAGGTAGCGCTTGTGTTTCAAATTCATTCCCAAAACCTGTCATATAACTTAATTGTGTCGCCATTACTGACTCCTGTGAGAGGGGGGTTGGTTTAATATTATTATTATTTCAGTTAAGGTACTCTCAAGTGAGACTAATATCAAATGTGCAACTACGCATCTGTGTAAATATTAATGAACACCAAAGTAAACCTTACAAAGCTGGGATAACCAAAAATGAAAATTGATTTAGCAACGTTTTTACCTTATCAATTAACGAATATAGCAACACATGTAAGTAACGATTTTGCCAAGGTTTATCAAACTAAATACGGTTTAAATATTCCTCAGTGGCGAATACTTGCTAATTTAGCGCAGTATGGGCAAAGCAACGCAAAGGATTTATGCACACAAGCAAATATGGATAAATCGACAGTGTCGCGCGCGGTAAAAGTACTAATAGACAAAGGCTTAGTGAGAAGTGAATTAAATAAGCAAGACAAACGCGCAGCATTACTTGTGCTGAGCCAAGCAGGTCAAAGCCTATATGAGCAAATAACACCCGATGCACTAAATTGGGAAAAACAATTACTGAGTACTTTAACCAACGAAGAATACGAAGTGCTAGTGAATATTTTTGAAAAGTTAAATAACAAATTAAAGGCATAAAAAAGCCCACCAAAGTGGGCTTTTAAAAGATGTTTTAGGTTACAGTTCTAAATTAGAAAGTGTAACGAAGACCTACACGCATTTGCCATACAGATGCATCTGATTGTACAGATGTATTTGCATTATTCGCATTAAAGTCAGAGTAAACGTAACGACCCTGATCATCAAGTGATGTTGAAATCATGCTAGCACCAACGAAAGGACCTTTCTTAAGTACGCCCCAATCATCGTTTAACAGGTTAGTAAGGTTATCAATTACAAAGAATGCTTCACCTTTGTGACCTTCCATAAAGCCTGGAAGCTCTTGTGTTAACTTAAAGTTAAACTTAACAAACCAATCAGAGTTTTCTGCGTTACGGCTAGTCGTTTGACCACGTTCTAAACCATTTGATGCAATAAATTCATTGAATTCATTGATATCAGCAGCACTCATGTTGTAAACAACGTTTGGATCGTTTTCAAGTGGAACATACAATAGCTGGCGGTTACCATTCCAGTTGTTGTCACCAAAAGTACCATCACTTCCATCAAACGTGTAGCTGTATGGTAAGCCTTTATATGCTTCACCGAATAGATTAAAGCGAGTAGCAAAACCATCAACAAACTCATGAGTATAACCAAGAGTCATAGTGAAACGATGTGGAATTTCGTAATCAGATGAAGCAACACCTGGGTTACCTGGATCAGTTAGGGCAATGTTACCGTAGTTTGAACCAGCTACAGAGCTTGTCATTGGGTTAACATCGTCTGAGTCTGTATATGCATAACCAAAGTTAACGCTTACGCCATTATCAAACATCTTGCTAACAGCTAGTGAGATAACTGATGAATCACCGCTATCACCGCTAACATTTGTTAGTAAGTATTCGTTTGCACGACCTTCAATTGATTCGTAAATAGGGCGACCATCAAATGTAGTTTCGCCAGAATCTTGAAGTGCGATGTCACGCATTAACGCAGCGTCTTTCTTCTTCGAATATAAGTAATCAAGAGAGATTACGTACTCGTTTTCAGTTGTGTACGTTGCACCAAGTGAGTATTTCCACTCTGATGGGATTTCAAAGTCTGGGTCAACAGCGTTTGCAGTTGAATCGCCTGAGCCGATTACTGTGTCAGCTACTGCATCAAATTGAGACTGAGGTACTTCAAATCCTGGAGTACCATTATTTACATTAGGTGTTGCGAACAAGTCGATAGAACCAAACTGGTTTGCGCTAATGTTTGTAATGCCGTCGTTTGAGTAAGAGTTAGATAACCAAACGTTAGGGTTACCGCCTGAGAACAAGCCAACACCTGCACGTACTTCAAGTGCATCTGTAGCGTACCATTGGAAGCCTACACGTGGTTGAATTAAATCGATACCATCAAATGTACTTTGGTTACTGTAGCCATAGCGGTCAGTAAAGTTTTGATTTAAGTTAGGTACATCATCACTTGTATATTTGTCATAACGTAGACCAAACGTGATGTTTGCATCTAAATCAGTGAATGAATACTCGTCTTGCACGTAAAATGTATGCTGAGCGTATGAAAAGCTGGCTGCTGCATCGTTTGGATCATTTGTACCAGCAGCATTGTTGTAGTAAATAGCACTTGCAATGCCATTTTCAAAATCATCAACATTGTTGAAACGGTACTCACCTTCAGTATGCTGAACGAATAAGTTAAATACATCTAACTCTTCAAACTCGTAACCAGCAGTAATTGTATGTTGATCTAGGTAATAAGTACCTGCAACTTTAAATGTAGTTGTATCGTAATCTAAATCGTTTGATTGGCGTGAGTCATCTGGACCAATATAAACTGTACCACCATCTTCGGTACGAATTTGCATTTCACCAAAACTGCTTGCTGCATCTAGTGATTGTACTGTTGCATCAAGCTCAGACTTACCAATACGAACTTCAGTAGAGAAGTCATCTGACCAATCAGAGTAAACAGATGCAATGATTGAAGTGAATTCTGCACTTTGGTCATAAAAGTGGTTAGATAGTGATACACGGCTAGAGCCAGTATCAGACTGTGAAACAGTATTACCATCGTTGTAGTTATAGATTAAGTTTGCACGGTGATCTTCGTTGATGTTCCAATCTAGTTTAACTAAGATTTTTTCATCTTCAACAGGCATACTTGAAGGCATTCCGCCTACATCGTAACCATATACAGTTTGAGCAACGCTTGTGATACG
This sequence comes from Pseudoalteromonas sp. EB27, assembly GCF_001974875.1. Classification (GTDB taxonomy): domain Bacteria; phylum Pseudomonadota; class Gammaproteobacteria; order Enterobacterales; family Alteromonadaceae; genus Pseudoalteromonas. The sequence continues at coordinate 52,077 of NZ_MTQD01000016.1, read as the reverse complement.
CGAGATATCATCAGCAGTTACACTGCCACTGCTTAAACCATCGTAGTTAAACTGTTGAACACCTTCAAGTTTTTCATATGAAGTGAATAAAAATAGTTTATCTTCAATTAGTGGAAGACCTACGTTGAAGCCGTAACGTTTTTCAGTATAGTTACCGTTATCAACGTCATCACCTTCAATTTTATCACCCTTGAACGAGTCGCTTGTGTAATCGTAGAAAACAGCGCCATGAACATCGTTGCCACCAGATTTGGTTACAGCGTTGATGTTACACGATGTAAAACCACCGTATTGAACGTCAAAAGGTGCAAGTTCAGCTGAAACTTGTTCAATTGAATCAAAAGAGAAAGGGGCGCGAATAGTAGGGTAACCATTTGAGCTTAAGCCGAAGTTATCGTTCATACGAACGCCGTCTAGCGTTAAGCTGTTATAACGAGGGTTACCACCACCACAGTTAATTGAACCACGGCTATCATCAATTGTGATACGCGGGTCGATACGAATAATATCTTTTAAATCACGGTTAATAGCTGGAGTATTTTCAAGATCTGTTAGCGTAAATGTAGAAGCTGGACCAGTACCACCAGACATAGAGCTAATTGGTGCGCCAGAAACTACAATTTGTTCCATGCTTGATTGTGACTCAAGAGAAACGTTTACTGGGTAGTCGTTACCAATGTTAAGAATAATGTTATTAAATTCTTGGTCTGCGTATACATCTGAATCTACAACTACTTTATAAGGACCGCCAACACGAAGACCTTTAGCTGTAAAGTAACCAGCGTCATTTACTTCAGTTGTTTTTACTGATCCAGAAGGCACGTGTAAAATTGTTACTTTAGTGCCGGCTGCTGGGTTACCGTTAGGCCCCATTACTTGACCTTTAATTGCAGAGGTCGTTTCGTTAGCCATTGCAGCGCCACTTACACCAACACATGCTGCAATAGCAAGTGAAAGAGCTGTTTTGCGTAATTGAGTTTTCATTTAATTTTCCCGTGTAGTTATTAATTAAATTTTTATATTTTTATTTTAAAATTTTGTAAAATAAACAGTTGAAGTTCATTTATTCAAAATCCGTTACTAGTGTACCTTATTTATTCGTTACAAATAAAATACAACTGCAATATATTTTTAATAAATAGTAATATATTTGTCTATTTGAGTGTTTTTTTGAGCAATAACTCTATATCGGGGTATATATTACGTGGGCTTTATGACAAACATGTGAAATTGTAGGGGTAAAATAAAAAAAACCCATTACAAATTTGCAATGGGTCTATTGTAACTTACAAATAACTTAACAAGTTATTGATGCAGTTTTAAGAACTAAAACTTGTAGCTAATACCAACTTTAGCCTGCCAAGCTGATGACGATGAACTGATTTGCGAGTAATTACGCACATCTGCACCGCCAAAACTGTTGTCTATTTTATATCTGCCTTGATCATCAAGACCACCAAAGTCATAAATAGTTTGGTTAGAGTAACCTAGGCGTTTTTCTACACCCCAATCGCTGTTTAGAAGGTTTGCAAAATTATCAATCATTAGATAAACCTCACCAGTGTGACCTTCAGCAAAGCCAGGTATTTCTTGCTTAATGCTAACGTCCATTGTAGTAACCCAAGGTTGCGTTGCTGTATTTTTACCTAAAATCCCACCACGTTGAGATATACCAGCACGCTCTAATAACGGTTCTAACTCAGCCCAAGTCATATCTGATTCAGCCCAATTTACATTCGGATCATCAGCACCTGTAGGGATATAAGGTAAGTAAGCACCATTAGTGAATAAAGAACTAGTATCACCTAAGTCTTCATCTTTATACATATTCATTGTGTAACTAAACGGGCGACCTGAACGACGTTCAAAATAAACATTGAACTTGGTTGCGTATCCTTCAAAAAATTCAGTGTTATATGCTAAGTTAATTTTAAAGCTGTGCTCAACTTCGTAAAATCCACGTGCTGCAATATCTTCATTACGATTTACTGTAATATTGTGCTTATAGTTACCTTCTGCCTGAGAAGCTGAACCTGCTGATGATTCTGTAACATCTTGGTGAGCATAGCTTGCCGATACAAACAGGCCATTGTCCCATTGTTTAGCAATACCCGTTGAAATAATAATTGAACGACCATCATCCGATGAATTAGTCATTTCTATGTCAACATTATCGCCACTGTAAATACTCTGATTGATAACACGTTCGCCGTCAGCAGCTAAGCCTACTGGGTTAATAGACGAATTATGCCATACCGCTTCATTCTCTTTTTTATGGTAAGCAATTTCTGCTTGCCATTTAAAGCCATCACCCAATAGTTCAGAGTCAAACTCATATTCAAAACCTATTTGAGTACGAATGCTTGAAGGCAATTTAAAGTCAGGGTCGATATACGCAACACTTCCTGCACCTTGCTCTAATGTATTTTTTATTTCATCAGGAACCTGAGTAATATCAGCTGTGTTATTTGCATAGTAATCATTAATTACATCGTTTTGTGCTGATACTAAAGTAATGCCATCACTTTGGAATGAATTGTTATACCAAACATTTGGAATACCACCTTGGAAACGACCAATACCACCATTAATAGTAAGCGCTTCTGTAACGTAGTACTTAAAGCCAACACGAGGAAGTATAATGTTTAGACCATCAAGATTTTCTTGGTTAGTAAAGCCATACGTATTAGCAAAATTTTCATTTAGAGTTGGTTTATCATCAGATGATAAGCGCTCATAACGAACACCTGCAGTGACTTCTAAATCATCACCTACATAAAAAGTATCTTCTATGTAAAGCGCTAGCTGGTTACGCCTTACATCATATGCTGTATCAGCTGAATCATTAGTGTAAGCATTTTGATAAGAGAAATCATAAGAACCAATCTCACGGTTTTCAAAATTTTCTAAGCTATCAAATTTCCACGTTCCAAGAGAGTTTTGAGCAAACAAGTTATATAAACGAAGTGACTCGTACTGAGCTCCAAAGTTTATTTCATGCTCATCCATTAAATACGTAGCGTCTAACGTAAAAGTTAGGTTTTGTGTTTCTGAACGGTTTGCATGGCGGTATTGATCTGTACCAAAGTTGTAAGAAGGACCATTTCGACCGTCTTCCTCAACAGTAATGCTTCCTAAGTTAGAGCGAGTTGCGCTATCAGAAGTAACATCTTTATACGACACACCAATTTCTGTTGAAAAGTTTTCGCTCCAATCAGAGTAAAGTTTAGATGAAAAGTTATTAAACTTAGTTACGTAGGCATAAGTGCTTGAAACTAAAGCTATGTTGTCTCCGCCCGTACTAGAGTTACGCTCATCTTGATCGTCTTGCCATTGATAAGTGAAATCTAAACGGTGGTCATCACTTGCGTTCCAGCTTAATTTAACAAGCAAGTTTTTGTTTGTATCTTCTGGCGCACCGGCCAATGAATCAGTTAAGCCGTATTCATTATTTAAGATAGAGATGAAACGATTATAGTTAGCTTCAGAAGTATTAAATTCATTTGAAGCACCAGAGCCATCAAAGCCGTAATCTAGATCTAATTCACTTGACCATTCTGCATAGTTAACAAAATAAAACAGCTCATCTTCAATAATCGCTCCACCGACATTAAAACCAAATCTTTCTTCAGTTTTAATTGGCTCTACTTTATTTGTAGAGTAAGTTTTATGACCTAGCTCATCAAGATCGTCTTCTTGTACAATATTATCAACATCACCAGCTATCTCAGGAGTAGATATTTCATAAAAGCCAGAGAACTTAAACTCATTTGTACCAGATTTTGTTACTGCATTAATAGTACCGCCACCAAAGTTACCTTTAGAAGCCGAAAATGGAGATACATCAACAGAAACTTGCTCAATAGCATCAAGTGCAACAGGAGGCTGAGAAGTAGGGTAACCACCAAAGTTCAAGCCAAAGTCGTCATTTTGACCAATACCGTCAACAGTTAAACCGTTTGTACGTGGGTTACTACCTGCAAACGTAAGTTCGCCATTACCGTTAATACTCGCAAGTGGGTTTAAGCGCGCAATATCTTTAATGTCGCGATTAAAGCTTGGCATATTTTCTATAGTGTCAGAGCCAAATGTACTGCTAGAGCCACCTGATTGTTGAACAATCTTATAACCAGACACTTCAATCTTTTCGATGTTTAGCGGAGCAAGCTGCGAGCTTAAGCGGTAAGTTTCACCAAGGTTCAAGTAGATATTTTCAACAGTCGTATCGTTAAACGTATCAGAGTCGATGATAACCATGTAAGGACCACCTACACGTAAACCATTAGCGATAAACGTACCACTTTCGTTTGTAGTTAGTTCGCTAATAGTTCCCGTTGGTTGGTGAACTACTTTGATTTTAACGTTTGCAGCATTGCCACCTGATGGCGTTGTAATTTTACCACGCATTGCAGATGAAGTATCAGCAGCCATTGCGCTTGTAGAAACACCTAGAGCTAAAATTACCGCTCCAGTTAATTTCGAAAGGCGAAGCTTAGTCATAATGTTGATTTCCCGTGTGTAGGTTATATAAATTTAATACTGTTTATTTGTCAGTCGTCATTTTTAATGCCGTTTCTAACTCTTTTGCAGAAGGGTCAAATAAGGCGTTTAATAGTCCAGCTAATCGGATACCCGCTTGTTGTAGGCGTGTTTTTACAATTGGAGTGTTGTTATAAATGTAGCTGTACCCAACTTCGTCGTTGGTATATTTATAAATTTTTGTGGCTAAATTATGAGATTCTTCAACCCATGTCATAGGTGAGCTTTGTAAATACTCAGCAACTAACTCGCTGTTATTTGTATCAATAAATTGTGCGTACTCAGTAAACGACAAATTCTCGTTCTCAACTAACTTTGTATCCCAAAGGCTGTGAAGATTTGTTTCTTCGTTAAAAAATGAAACCTTAATACGGTTACCACCTCTGTCTTCACCTCTACCAGCATGAAATGGTTGGTGACTGTCGCCCACCAAATGCACTAAAAAACGTAAACTGAACTGTTTAGCATCTAACGTGCTGTTGGTATCAGTAAGTGTTTGCATTGAATAGTGAATGCCTTCTAGGATATTACTTACAGATTCTTTGTTTTTAGTGTGATCGTGATTGAAGCTGAAAGATTTTCCTGGTGCTGCATTAATATAATGCCAACGAGATGATTGCTTTTGCCAAAACTCGCCAGGAGCTGAGCGCATTTCATCAGGCCAGGTTGATATTTGTGCAAGTGATTCGCCATCAAGGTAGGGTTGTATTGCCGCTTTAGTTGTTTCGCTTATATGAGATTGTGCAATCTGCCCTACAATACGGTGGCCATTTTGACCCCAAGCGTGTGAGTTAGTGCTTGTAAATATTGCACTAATCAAAAGCGCAGAAGATATCGAGTACTTTATATTGTTATGCATTAAAACTTCCTAAATGAATATTTCATGGGGTTGCTATAAGCTAATGCGGTCAATTGTCCTCATTTTTAATGTTGATAGGAAGGACTTATTAAAATTCATAGTTTCTTATTAAATTATGTTTAAAATCAGCGCCTTATATTTAACAGGTAAAATTACTTGTTGTAATAGGTAAGTGAAATTGTTCAAATACACTATATTGTCTATTTTTGGGTGGCATTGCTTTGAATTATAAAAATATTGTGTTGCACAAAATGTTAATTGTTACATTTTTGTTTCTGTTGTTGGTCGTTACGTGGGTTTGCGGTCAAGTTAGTGTATACAATGATGAATTACACTTTCCAGTTATGATAGAAACCTCAACTGAGTGTCAAACAACTGCTACAAGTAATAAAGGCCAATTAATTGTTTTTACACAATCAAAAAAAATAGCCAAGTTATTAACACAAAAGTTATGCTCTGATAACGTAGTAGCTAAGCAATATGGCTCGGTAAAAGGGTATTGGGGATATAGAACGGCAGATAGCTTTGAGTTCGTGGGTAAAGGAATTGCTGACTTAATTTTGGCTAAAAACAATATTATGGCAGCCTTTAAGGCAGAGTCGACATATAACTACCAGCCCGTTGTTGGTTTTTCTGACTACACGGCTTTTTTTATATCTTCTAAAGAAAAGCCTCGACTCACCAAACAATACTTTTTAGATAAGCGCATAGGTTTACTTGATTATCCGACCAGCCGATCAGGGCATATTTTACCAAAGCAAACGTTTAAAGAGTTGGATATTAATATAGCCAATTTGAAAATCACTTATGCGAGTTCTCATAACGAATTGCGCGATTTACTCGCTAATGGAAAAGTAGATATTATTGCTTCGTTTTGGAAAGAGAGCGACGAAAAGCGTTTTTCAAAAAACTATATTACGCCTTTGAGTAATAATATTTCTGGAACAAGATGGTATTTAAAAATGCAGCAAAACAACACTGATTTATTATGCGCAGTGCAGGAGAATTTGCTTGATATGTCTAAAGATCAAAGTTTGCATTACTATCAAAACGTACAGCCATTTTGGCGTTGCGGTGCCAACTTAGTAAGCTTAAAAGAGGGGGGTGGTGATGAGTAAGTATAAGCAACTAGTTGTTATTATAAGCTTATTTTTTATTTTATCGTCAGTCTTTTATATTTCTGTAACTCAGAAAGGCCAGCAAGTAGTTAAACAAAAAATAACGCAGATAGAAAGGCAAATAGCACTCGACTTACCATTACTCGATTTATCAAATGAGCTGCTAAAGCATTCAGGTAATAAAGATGCTGTTAACAGCTACATTAAAACTTTAAATAGCTACATTAATTCGAACGAGCTTAAAGTTGTTGCTATTGCACCAAAAAGTGAAGTAGTAACGCCTGTAAACTCAGACCAAATAATACGTAGTTTAAGCACTAATAACGGACTCGTATTAGTTGTATTTAACGTACAACAAACCCACTTTACATTAAGCCATTTTATTTACTATTTTATATTTTTAGTATTAAGTGTGCTGATTAGTTTTTGGGTAAAGTTTGCGTTTATTAAACAAAGCAATAAGCAGTTTAATAATACACAGCATCAACTAATTACTGAGCCTACGCCGCTTGTACTTATTGTTGATCTTAACGATAAGACATTCTCAAGTAGTTGTAATACAGAACAAAAAATGTGTTTAGCCAATAAGCCATTGTGCTTTTATTTAGCACTTGTAGAGTATTGTACAAATAACGATGATGTCGCGCTTAGCCATAATAAAGATGTACCAGAGGAGCTGCTAGAGCTTGCTAACAAGTATTTTTATAGGTTGGTCGAACTCGGCCATACGGTTAGAAAAAGGCCTAACTTTAATAATAGCCTAGAAAAAACCCTAAGCGAAATACGTGCGGCATTAGATGAAGTACTCAGCGAGTATCCTGAAGAAAAAGAGTTATATTATCCACCTAAAGCATACGGGGAGGGGTCTCGCTCTCGTCTGCATAGTTATGGGCTGGTCAATATTAGAAAGGGCAATATTGAAATAATAGGAAAGTAACAAGGTTACTTTCCTATTATTAGAGGCTATTTAGGAGTAAATTCAGCCGTTTTAAGAGGGCTGTTTTTTGATATAAAATCTTGAAGTGCTTGGGCATCTGTTTCGTCTGTACTAACAAAGCCTTTTTTATTTGTAAGCGCAGGATAGCCATCACCGCCTGACGCGTTATAGCTATTTAAGCTCATTCTATACGTTTTATTTTTGTTCAAAGGTTGGCCGTTAATAACAACATTAACTAACTGATTATTTTTACGCTCAAACGATAGTTTATGGTATTGCAAATAAGCGCCAGCATCTGGTGGGAAGCTCGTTACTGTATTTAAATAATCCCATAAATCGCTGCCTTGCCAATCCATATAAGTAATACGGTTTTTAAAAGGATGTACTTTTAAAATATCTTTATAGCTTACTTCACCAGCTTCTATTGAGCTGCGAATACCACCACCACTTATTAGTCCAAAATCAGCACCTACTACGTCCATTTGGGCTTGAATAATCACGCGAGCAAGGTTTGTTTGTTGGTAACGAACTTTGTTTCTGTCACCTTCTAAGCGAGCATCTACTTCACCAATGGTACCTTCAATTTGTTTAGCGCCTTTTGCTTGGTATACCGCTAAATAAGATTCAAGTTTTGAGTCTGGTTTAATGTACTCGTTTGCTAATACTTCTTTAGTAGAGCCATCAGCTTGTACTTTATCTACATACAAATTAACTGGCATCAGTTTGTAGTCTAGTAACGTTAATTTTCCGTTTTCAAGCTTAAACTCAGCTTTACCAACATACTTACCCCATTCATGGGCTTGCATAATGTAAGTACCGTTTTGTTGGTCCGGTTTACAGGCAAGACCTGGTTTAAAACTATTGTCATTTACATTTTTATCGCTCATACAAACAGGTTCTTGAGAGTGGCCACCAATGATCATATCAAGCGTGTTCGCAGGAAGTGAGCGAGCAAGTGTTACATCACCGGGTGCGTTAATACCAAAGCTAGCATCAACATAATGACCCATATGAGTCAGGGCAATTGTAATGTCTGGGTTGTACTTAGCTTTTATTTCTTTAGCTAGTTTTGCTGTAACATCAACAGGGTCTTTAAACTCCAAGTGCCCAATATATTGAGGGTTACCAATTTTAGCTGTGTCGGTTGTTGTTAAACCAATAACAGCAATAGTTAAGCCATTCTTTTTGAATATTTTGTAGCTATCAAACGCGTGTTCGCCTGATTCTTTTTCAAATATATTGGCTGATAGGAAAGGGAAATTTACCCATTCTTGTTGTTGATTCAGTACATCAATAGGATTGTCGAATTCATGATTACCCAATGCCATCGCATCGTAACCAATCAGCGACATACCTTTAAAGTCAGGTTCTGCTTTTTGTAAATCTGACTCAGGAATACCCGTATTTATATCACCACCAGAGAGAAGTAATACTGCATGACCTTGCTTTTGAGCTTCATTGCGTAATGTGTCAATTAACGTTTTGCGAGCGGCCATACCGTATTCGCCTTTTTCGTTTTGCCAAAAGCGCCCATGGTTATCATTCGTATGAAGTACAGTTAAATATTGAGTTGCAGGAGAGTTGCTTGCACTTGGGTCGGAAGTTGCCGATGTGCACCCAAGTACGTTTAAAAAAACTGAAAATAAAATAATTATTCGCATAAAATACCTGTCTATTAAGGTCCACTTAATTTATTGAGCGGCTAGTTTAAACTAGTTTTATGCGAAAAAAACGTACTTATTTACATTTTACCTTAATTACGGCTTGTTGCAGCTGTTTCTCTACGCTTTAACTCTTCACTCGCATATTTAGATTTTTCATGCTTTGTTGCAATCATCCACGTTAAAAAGCTAGCGGGTAGTTTTGTGTAAGCTTCGCCTCGGTGTAAACCAAAGTCGCAAATTGTGTGTTCAGTATGTTGCATTGTCAGTTCCTATTGTTTTGTGTTTTTTAAAGGTAACAAAAAGTAGGTATGCTTTTAAGATGATTTAATTTTAAATGATTAGATTTATATAGCTAAAAAGAATATAAGTAACACTATATGTAATTAATTTGTTATCAACGCGGTCTAATTTGTATCAACTCACACTTTAGAATCGATTTTAATCGCCTATGGTATTAATGTGTTAACACATTAACAATTAACTAAAAAATATAACAACGGGAATATAACATGAAAAAACTTTTACTTGGCTCAGTACTCGCTGCAGTAAGCTTTACAAGTGCTGCCACTATTGTCGAAATGAACACGAGCCAAGGTGTCATAGAAATTAACTTGTTTGATCAACAAACACCTAAAACAGTCGCCAATTTTTTAAGTTACGTTCAAGACGATTCATATAACGAAACAGTAATTCATCGCTCTGTTAGTAACTTTGTTATTCAAGGTGGTGGATTTACATACTCTGATTCATTAGATGCGATTACTACAAAGCCAGCTGTAGAAAATGAGCCTGTTTTTTCAAACGTTAAAGGCACCATTGCAATGGCTAAATTATCAGGCAATGAAAATAGCGCTACAAGTCAGTGGTTTTTTAATATGGCTAATAACAGCGCAGGAAGTGCAGCGCTAGATACGCAAAATGGCGGTTTTACAGTGTTTGGACAAATTACTGCCGCGAGCCAATCAACTTTAGATAAAATTGCTGCTTTAGTGCACTGTGGTGAAACTCCCGTTGTTGATATAACTGCTGAGCAATGTGCAAGCACTGATGTAACAATTAGTAGTGCTAATTTGGTAACTATTCAAAGTGTAACCGTTATGGATGATGATCCTAATTCTTCTGCTGGTCTTACTGTAACTGAAAACACGTTAATTGACTCAGGTGCAGCAATAGGTTCAGATAGTAGTTCTGGCGGTGGGCTAGGGTGGCTTTTAGGCGCTTTTTTACTTGTGTTTCCTCGTTTAAAACGTGCTAAATAATTAAATCTTATGTAATAGTAATGTGGCAGACGTAAATTACCTTTCACATTACTATTATTAAACTTTGCTATTTAAAGTAATACTCGCCAAACCATAGCAAGCCAAATTGAAAATACACAAATACAACCTAGCAAAAATACTTTAAAACGTGCGCGTACGTTATTTTCACCTAAATGAATAACACTATGCACAATGCGTGTTGCTACAAATAAACAGGCCAGTATAGCCACAAGTGTACTGGCGCTATTTAGTTGTAGTGCAAGTAAACATCCCGCGTAAAAAAGTACAGGTATTTCAAACTGATTTGAAAAGTTTCTATCTGCAACCCTAATAGTGTCGCCAGCCTTATCTAACTGCATTGTTTTAAAATCGCTTAAATCTAGCTGTTTGTTTTTAGCTGCTGCAAAGCGCCTTTTACCCATAATGAGCATTACAACCAGTGAAAGCGTAACTTGTGCAAACATGGCAAGTATGATGATTTTTTCCATTGTTTTTCCTTATTACTATTTAGAGTTTGTGGATCTTTTTATATTGAATGATTTTTAATCTCGAAGATTGGCATACTCGCAACTAATATTCGATTATGAAGGCATTTTTCACAATGTGTTACACAAAATAGCGTTATTTTGTAGAAAGTTATTAATTGAAAATGTTAGTTTAGCTTAACTATATTGCTTTGAATTGGCGCACGCTATTTTGCGCAATACTTTCTAATGGAAAACAAAAATGAAAAAGATTATTGGTTTTAGTGCTATTGCACTTGCAGTTTTAAGTGGTTGTTCAAATACAGCTTCGGTTTCTGTGGCGCCTCAGGCCTCTTTATTATCAGATACGTTAGTTGTAAGCCCTAACGATAACCGCGAATATAAAACACTTAAGCTGGCAAACGACATTGAAGTTATTTTAGTGTCAGATCCAGGTGCTGAAAAATCAGCAGCGGCATTAAGCGTCGGTGTTGGTTTACTGCACGACCCGATGTCGCAACAAGGTATGGCGCATTATTTAGAGCACATGTTGTTTTTAGGCACAGATCGCTACCCAGACACAAAAGGGTATTCTGATTTTATGACCAAAAATGGTGGCGCGCACAATGCGTATACTTGGCTCGATATTACTAATTACATGTTTAAAATTAATAACGACGCGTTTGATGAAGGGCTAGACCGTTTTTCTGACTTTTTCAAAGCACCTAAGTTATACCCAGAATACACAGACAAAGAAAAAAATGCAGTAAACGCAGAGTGGTCAATGCGCCGCGAAATGGACTTTTTTGGTCAATTTAAACTCGCGCGTAAAATGATGGGCGATCACCCAGCTAATCGCTTTTTAATTGGTAACCTAGAAACGCTTGGCGATAAGGAAAACAGTTCACTTCATAAAGAAACGGTTGATTTTTATAATAAATATTACTCTTCAAATATTATGAAAGTTGCGCTTATTTCTAATTTACCTATTGCTGAAATGGAGCAAAAAGCGCAAAAATACTTTGCAGATATAAAAAATAAAAATATCGAAAAGCCAGCAGTAACTGCAAAACTTGATTTTGATAACGCTGGCGGAAAACGCGTGTTTTATGCACCAAATGAAGATGTAAAACAGCTACAACTTGATTTCACCATTGCTAATAATAATAGCGAATTTGCGCTTAAACCAAACCGATTTGTAGCGTATCTACTAAGTAATGAAATGCCAGGTAGCCCAGCGCAACTACTTCGTGACAAAGGGTGGGTATCTCAGTTGTCAGCTTCAGCTGCACCAAATCAATATGGTAACTACGGTTCGTTAAACGTAAATGTAGAGCTTACAGATGAAGGCATGAAAAATCGTGATGAAATAGTCGCAACTATCATGCAGTACATCGATTTAATTAAAAACGAAGGCGTTGATAGCAAATACTTCAACGAAATTCGTACATCACTAAACAACCAGTTTAAGTTTTTAGAAAAAGGTGATGAGTTTAATTATGTAAGCTCGCTTACACAAAGCATGCAAGATTATCCGTTAAATCACGCTATTAATGCGCCATATTATTATGCAAAGTTTGACGCTGACGCTGTAAATAAGGTACTAGAGCAGTTAAATGCCGATACCCTTCGTATTTGGTATGTATCGCAGCAAGAAGAGACAGACTCGCAATTACATTTTTACGACGGCAAATACCGCATTAGTGATATTAGCGATGATGAAATTGCCAGCTGGAAAAAACCAAGCGAGTTTAAGCTAGCACTACCAACTGTAAATAATTTATTACCTGAAAATTTTGCAATAAAAACTCAAGCCTTTAAAGAGCAAAAACACCCTGAGCTTGCATACGATAAAAATGGTGTAAAAGTATGGCGCCAAGCAAGTCAAAAATTTGCAGAGCAGCCAAAAGGGCTTGTTGAAGTTTATATAAATACTCAACCAGGTTTAAACGATATTAAAGCAGAAGTACTTTATTCTGTTTGGGCTGATTTATACAATATTCAACAAAGTCAGTTAAGTACCGAAGCAGCAATCGCTGGTATGAGTGTAAGCCTCGCGCCGAGTAATGGTCTTGTTTTATCTATGAGTGGTTTTACAGATAAACAAGATGTATTACTTAAACAAGCTTTAACCGGATTAAAAGCCGATGAAACAGCGCAAGCATTTAGCCAAGCAGTAGATCGCTTTAAACGTAATTTACTAAACCAACAAAAGCAGTTTCCGTATGCACAAGCATTTGGCGAGTACTCAAAACTAACTCGTACAGGTGGATTTGATACAGAGGCGCTTATTAAAGCCGCTGACTCACTGAGTATTGCCGACTTAGTACAATTAAAAACAGCGACATTTGCACAAAACGATTTACGCGTATTTAGTTACGGTAACTACAATCAGCAAGATATAGACGCGATTGCAGAAGAATTAAGCGCAACACTACCAAGTAACCATAAACGCAGTGAATTTGCGCGCAGCAAAGCTTGGTTACCTCAACCTGGCGAAACGCTGGTACTGCAAAAAGATATTGATGTAGCTGATGTAGCTGTAGTTGATATGACCGTTCATCCAGTTGCGGGTTACAGACAAAAAGCAGAAGCGGCTGTATTACAAAGTCACTTTAGAACAGTTGCGTTTGATAAAATGCGTACTGAGGAGCAACTTGCGTATGCAGTAGGTGCATTAGCGCGCCCAATCGAGGGTTACTCTGCAATTGGTTTGTATATTCAAACACCGGTTAAAGGTCCTAAAGAAATACAAGCTCGTTTTGATAAGTTTAAAAAAGAATACGCAGTTGAACTTGATAACATGAGCGAAGAGACTTTTGAGCAGCTTAAAAATTCAACCCTAGTATCACTTAAAGAGCAACCTAAAAACTTAAGTGACGAAATGAGCCCACTTATAAACGATTGGTACCGTGAAAACTTTACCTTTGATTCTAAGCAAAAGCTGATTGATGAAGTTGAAAAAGTAACGCTTGCAGATATAAAAGACTACTATAAACAAACAATGCTTAATCCTAATGCCGCACGTCTAAATGTGCAATTACGCGGTACTAAGTTTATAGAAAGTGACTTTGCCGATTTACCAAATCAAACTAAAATCACAACGCTTGATGCCTATTACAATGGTATTAAACTACAAAAATAAGTTTTATTTACGCAGCTAAAAATAAACCCCAATGTAGTAATACATTGGGGTTTATTATTTATCTCACTATATCTATATAATATTTATGCCATCACAATAAAGCCTATAACCGCCAACGAAGCCGCTATTAATGTATACGGCAACTGTGTAACGGCATGGCTCATTAAATTACAACCAGAGCCTTGCGCTGCGAGCACCGTTGAATCTGAGTAAAAACACGCTTGGCTACCAAAAGAAGAAGCCGATAATAGCGCACCAATGACCAGCGGTATGTTTGCATCAACTGCATTTGCCAGTGGCATAACAATCGGAATTGATACAGCAAAAATACCCCAACTCGACCCTGTTGCAAACGCTAAAATAGCCATTGAAATAAATACCACGGCTGGTAAATATGCTGCGGTCATATAAGGGCTTAAGCTGCCAATAACAAACTGAGGCAAACCAATTAAGTCGCATACATCTTTAAATATAAACGCCGCTATAACAGTACCAATAGCGGGGATCATACTTTTAAAGCCATCAAGCATGCGCTCAATCATTTCACTTACGCTCATTAATTTTTGTAGCGCATAAAATGGGAGAGTGACCGCCATTGTTGCTAATAAGCCTTTATATACGTCTATTTCAAAGTAAACAGTAAATGCGACTAGTAAAATAATAGGTACTAAAAAGTTACGTAATTTACCTTTAGGATCAGCGTCTTCAAAGTTTTCTTCAGCTGCTTTTACTGCGTATTCATCTGCCGTTTGAACGTTATTGTATTGAGCTGGATCGACTTGAGCTTGCTCAATTTGCGCCATTTGTTCTGCTTTTTTCATTGGACCAATCGCAGGAATAACACCCAACACAACAAGTAAAACAACAAGCACTGCAAACCACGCGTAAAACATGTACGGAATAGCTTGAATATAAACAGCAATTCCTTTGCCTTCTTCAGCAATACCGTTATCTACGAGTAAACCACCAAAAAATACCGCCCAGGTAGATAAAGGGACAAGCACACAAATTGGTGCAGCTGTTGAGTCAACAACGTAAGCTAGCATTTCACGGCTAACTTTAAATTTATCGGTAATGCGTTTCATTGTTTCACCCACAGTAAGGGCATTTAAGTAGTCATCAATAAAAATAACCACACCTAAGCAAAAGGTCATAAACAAAGATGAACGCTTACCTTTGGTGTACTTAAGAGCTAATTTACCAAAAGCTGATGCGCCACCTGTACGCACTAATAGCGCGATAAGAGCGCCAAAACCACCACACACAAGTATTAGCCAGCCGATGGTTTCGTCTGTCATCACTTTTAGCGATGTACTCGCAAAGTTAGTAAGTACTTGTGCAGGATCGGCTAAGACTAAACCAACTAAAGCACCAATAAGTAAAGATAAAATAGGGCGGCGTAATACAACAGCCAATACAACCACCACTAACGGTGGTAGTAAACTCAACGCAGAAGGTTCAAGCATTTAAGTATTCACAAAATTAAAAGCATGCATAAAAATTAAATTAATTTTCAAGCTGCTTATACAAAAACAAAGAAGATGATAAGTTTGTTGTTAAATCATTTTCCAAGTCACTGCTTTTGTACGCGTGGGAGGGACACATAAACAGTTATGTTAAATAGCAGCTTAAGTGAAACGCGTTGGCTTTGGCGCCAGACGGTGCAAGGAGTGCAAACCGCTATTGTTGTGCCTGTAAAAACATCGGCGCAAAAATAATCTGCTTTTTAATTCCAGTCAACAAAAAGTTACATGCTAAACAAAGTTTTTTAGAGGAACTTATATTGAACGCAGTATTTAAAACAAATCGACTGTTGTTGCGCCATGCAAATGCAAGTGATGCAGCTGTGCTGCTAAAATTAGTTAATCAGGCTAGTTTTATAAAGCACATTGGCGATAAAGCAATTTATACTCTTGATGATGCCAAGTCATACATCAATCAGTCATTTATTGCTTCTCATAAATACCAAGGCTTTGGGCCTTACGTTATTACTTTGCATAATGGTGTAGTGGTTGGCGTTGTTGGGTTTTATAAACGAGCAGCGTTACAACAACCTGATTTAGGTTTTGCACTTGTAAGCGATTTTGAAAAAAAGGGCTATATTTTTGAGGCGGCTACCGCACTTTTGCAACATAAGCATAAATTTGGAATTACAAAGCTGTGTGCAATAGCATCACCAGATAATAGGGCTTCGCAGACTGTGTTGCTAAAATTGGGCTTTAAAATTGAGGGCAAGGCGGTTATCAATAATGATAAAACCGCCGTTATTATATTTTCACTTAATGATTAAAGTCTTGCTTGTTCTATTTGTTTTGCAACATTTAGGTTTATATTTAGCCATGTTGCTTCAAGTGTCGAAACCAAACCGTCATAACCGTCATCATCAATAGGGACCAATTGCGAAAAATTATGAATACTTATAAGACGTCGGCCTGTTTCAGGGTGTGTGTAATATAAACGCCAAAGTCCTGAAATATCAGCGTTACCTTCCATATCGCCATTAAAGTGGTGAATCTCGTACTCAAGTTCATAAAATGTTTGTTGATCGAGTTCAGTAATGACCGGTAAGCCCTTTATTACCATCCAATTTGGCATAGCATTAAAAAGCGCTTGCTGGGCTGTTGCAGTGAGCATTACATCCGGCGATTCGCCCCACAAGTTGTAATTAGCAGCATGTATTTGGTTACTGTCTATTTTCATAGCAATACCTAAATTATTTAAAGCACCTCTGAGTACAACGGTTTGTATTCTTAGTTGTGCGTCTGTATCTGTTACATTTCGAGACGATGCACCAATAGGCTGCTCAAACTGATAATACTGTGTGGCAGTTTGTATTGATGAACTACAACCTGCCAATAGTAATAATAAACTTGCAGTTAAAAATAACGTTTTCATTATTGCTTCCTTGGTTTTGGATCTGCTGGTAATGATTTATCAAAAATTAGCATATTAGGTTGCTCGTTTAATCCGCGAGTTAAAGGCTGTAGGCCCTCACTTAAACGTTTAAACTCTTTTAACGTTTGTTGTATTTGATGATGAAGTTCAGAACCTGCTTGGTAACTGGCCATGGTTTTATCAAATTGGCGCATAGTTACTTCAAATTGCTCCATACTTTTTGTCATCTTTTCGAAGTTACGGTTAAAGTCTCCTGGTAAGTTTTGCGTATCTTTTTGGCTTAGCAGCTCTCGCATTTCATTAGCAAGCGCTCGGTAATCGGTAAATGTGGCTTGCATTTGTTCTAAGCTATCTTCAACTTTTAAGTTATTTACTTTATTAAGTACGTCAGAGACTTGGTCTGCTAATACGGTTATGCCGCTAGAAATACTCGGAAAAACATCATATTGCACAAGTTTACCTAGGTGCGCTTCTGGTGCATCTGGGTATATATCAAAATCAACGTACACTGCACCCGTTAATAAATTGCCCGGTTTTAATGAAGCACGCATACCACTCTCAATCCAGCCTTTTAAACTACCTTGCCAATATTCTTTAGCTGAAGCACTGTCGTGATACAAGCGTCCGTACTCTACTTTTATAAGCACCGGAACCGCCGTATTATGGTTTCTAAAGTGGGCAGGTTTACCGTCAATAATTACATTGGCAGGAGTTTCAACAACAGTACCTACACGCATTCCTCTATATTCTACAGGCGCACCAGTGCGTAGTCCTCGAACTGATTGTTCAAATTCAATTAGGTAGTAATCAAAGTCGTAAAAACGCTCTTCTAGCGCTTCTTTATAGCTTTGGCTTAATGAGAAGCTATGGCCATCTTGTGCTATTTCACCTGGTGCCTGCTGCTCAGGTAAGCCAACCGAAATGCCGCCCTTTAAAAGCTTACTCAAAGAGCCCGTATTAATATTGATGCCATCGGCAGATAGGTCAATTTCAATCCCTGCGTTCACCCAAAAAATAGAGTTCATGGTGATCAGGTTTTGATATGGTTCTTTAATAAATACGCCGTACTTCATTGCCTGGTTTTCCCAATCAAAAGTGGCGGTTTCTATTTGACCTATTTTGTAATTTTTGAAAAATATACCGGTACTCACATCAAGCACTTCAGCGTTGTAACTCATTAATTTGAAACGGCCACCTTTCACATCTTTACCAATGAGGGCGGGTTCGTCTTGTAATTTAAAACGCTCTTTTAGCTCTTTACTTTCACCTGGTGAAAACTCTAAATATACACCAGACAATAGCGTGCTCATTCCGCTAATACCTGTTTCATCAATGCGTGGTTTAACGACCCAAATTTTAGCATCGTCAGTCAGTAGCTCGTTATAATTTTTATCTATTTGCGCGCGGGCAATAACGCTGTCTTGGGTGTCTGATAGTCGAACATGGTCAATTTGACCTATTTTTACACTGCGCACTTTTATTTCAGTTTTACCTGCAATAATGCCTTCGGCTTGTGGCATCTCGATAAAAATTGTAGGGCCTTTATTAGCTTGGTATTGGTATAACATCCACATGCCCACTAAAAGCGCAATTGCCGGAATGATCCAGATAGCGGAAATTTTCGGTTCTTTTGTTATTTCGGCAGTTTCGGTCATGCTTTGTTCTCTGATTTTTTGTTTTTAGGGGAATCCCACAATAAGCGTGGGTCAAAGGCATGGGCAGCCATCATTTGGCATATTACCATAACTGTAAAAAATACAATGCCTAATCCTGGAGTTACTGACATTAAATTACCCAGCTGAACTAAGGCAACTAAAATAGCAACCACAAATACATCTATCATCGACCACTTTCCAATAAATTCAGTAAGTTGATAAATCCGGGTGTAACTTTTTGTATGCCTATTGGCAGGCCTTGTTACCATAAAGCATAAAAAGCTGAGTACAAAAGCTTTAGCAAGTGGCACCACAACGCTTGCTAAAAATATAATGGCGGCAATAGGGTAGGAGCCACTTTTCCAAAGTGTAATTACGCCACCAATTAAAGTCGAAGGCGATTCATCTCCCAAGCTAGTGGTATGCATAATCGGTAAAATATTAGCTGGAATATAACAAACGACAGAAGTAATTAACCAAGCTGCTGCTTTTTGTACGCTGTAAGGGTTTCGCACATGCGTTTTTGTATGGCAACGCTGACAAATATTACCGGTACATAGTTGATGGCAAACATGACAGGCTTTAATATTTTCATCTATTGCACGTTTAGCATGCTCTGCGCCTTCGAGTATTTTTACAGGCTTTATTTGAGCCCATAAGCGCGGGCGATTTAAGTGAACGAGCGCAGCTATATATAAAATAACAAACCCCACATAAGCCCAAAAACTCGTGCCGAAGCTAATATCAGCCAGCGACATGATTTTAACCATACTAACAAGTACACCAATTAAAAATATTTCCGACATAATCCATGGCTCTAGCGCAAGCGTGAATTTTAGTAGTCGCCTTGCAATGCCCTCTGGTAATGCTCTTAAAACCCCAAGATGCAAAGGAATTAAAATAAGAAGCAAACCCATAGGTAGGGCAATAATGCTCAAATCAATAAATAAGCCAAGTAGCTCACTATCGTAATTAAACAAAATTCGAGCCGCGTCGGGCAGTGTAATAGTTTGAGTAATACCGCTACTACTAAATGAAATAAAAGGATAAAACATACTGCTCAGCAGCATTAATAGTGCGCTAAAGCTTAGTGCAACTATACGGCTGTCGTGATTAACATCCGCTTCGCAAAGTTTATGGTGACAATGTGGGCATATCGCCATTTGTTTTGCGATTATGCGAGGTATATCTATGATCAGATCGCAGCAGGGGCATACAGTTTGCAATTTAATACCAAGCAAGAAGAATATTTCTTCAATTTTGCTATATTTAATACATTAATACAACGCGTTCTGCTAATAAGCATTTAATAGCCAAACATATTAATTTTGTTTGGCTTTAGTACTTCTAGTCAAATAAAGCCACTGTTTGGCGTGTAAGCGCAATGAGTTCACCCGACTGCGACCATATACAGCCATCTTCTAAACCGTAGCCATCTTTAGAATGATGAGTAATTGCTTCAAAGCCAAGCCATTCTCCAGGTGTTAAGTTTGGCTCTTGCACAAATTCTAAATACCACGACATACTACTTGCAGGAGCGGGTTGTTTAAACATTTGTAAAAGTGTTGGCGGCCAAGCATCTGTCAATGCAATAACATGAGCCTCAGTTATTTGTTCTGGGATTTGCTTAAAGCGCATCCAGCCACCCAGGTGAGACGTTTCTGCACTACTAAATGGCATCGCGCCTTGCTGCGGGCATAAATCAACATGTTGGAAAAATTCAGGCATCTGACCTTTTATAAAAGGTAGTGTATGGCGCTCGTCTACCGGCTTTAAACCCAAAGATTTTGAAACAGGCACATTAATACCCGATTCTCTACTTTTAGCAAAACACGCTTGTACAATTACGCACACTTGTTCATTTTGAATTGCTTTGGCGAGTACCTGTGTACTGCTTTTACCTTGGCGCAATATTTCAACGGACAAAGAAAAAGGAGTATCGGCAAGTAATGGTCCTACAAAATTAGTACTAAGCGAAAGTAAGCGACGATCATTCGTTACCTTACCTCTGATTGCTTGATACAGCAGTGCGGCTGAAAGCCCACCAAAAGCAGTTCTGCCTTGGCACCAGTTTTCTGGAAATTGCATTGTATTATTTAATTGTTCTGTATTTTCGGTTTGACCAATTTTTTCCGCTTGTTGAAGTAGTTGCTCAAAATGCATGAAGATGTCCTTTTATAGTGCGATTTAATAAATTTATAACACAACGCCACTAGTCAGACCAGTAATTAAAAGCGTCCCTGGCGGTGTAAAAATCACCATTCCTTACAATTATTAGGGTTATTTTGTAAATAAATCACAAAAAATGAATTTTTTTTCATTTTTACAGTTGAAATAAGTTTGGAGCAACCCTATTTACTAGTCATCGAACGTTTAACGAATATTGAAGTTGGAGAGATTTCATGGGTAAAATTATTGGAATAGATTTAGGTACTACAAACTCTTGTGTTGCAGTACTTGATGGTGGCAAAGCACGTGTTATTGAAAACGCGGAAGGCGATCGCACAACCCCGTCTATTATTGCTTATACGCAAGACGGAGAAACTTTAGTAGGTCAATCTGCTAAACGTCAAGCGGTTACTAACCCGACAAATACATTATTTGCAATTAAGCGTTTAATTGGTCGTCGTTTTGAAGACGAAGAAGTTCAACGTGATATCGGCATCATGCCGTTCAAAATTATTAAAGCTGATAACGGCGATGCATGGGTAGAAGCGGGTGGCGAAAAACGCGCTGCACCACAAATTTCTGCTGAAGTACTGAAAAAAATGAAGAAAACAGCTGAAGACTTCTTAGGTGAAGAAGTAACTGAAGCCGTAATCACAGTACCTGCATACTTTAACGATTCACAACGCCAAGCAACTAAAGATGCTGGTCGTATTGCGGGTCTTGAAGTTAAACGTATTATCAATGAGCCAACTGCTGCGGCACTTGCTTACGGTATGGATAAAAACCGTGGCGAAAACGTAGTTGCAGTATATGACTTAGGTGGCGGTACTTTCGATTTATCAATCATTGAAATTGATGAAGTTGAAGGCGAGCACACTTTTGAAGTACTAGCTACAAACGGCGACACGCACTTAGGTGGTGAAGATTTCGATAACCGCGTAATCAACTACCTAGTAGCTGAATTCAAGAAAGATCAAGGTTTAGACTTAAAAACTGATCCTCTTGCAATGCAACGTGTTAAAGAAGCTGCAGAAAAAGCAAAAATCGAACTTTCATCTGCACAGTCTACAGAAGTAAATCTTCCGTATGTAACTGCTGATGCATCTGGTCCTAAGCACATGAACGTGAAACTAACACGTGCTAAGCTTGAGTCACTAGTTGAAGATTTAGTAATGAAGTCTCTAGAGCCATTAAAACGTGCACTTGCTGATGCTGATTTATCAGTAAGCGACATCAACGACATTATTCTTGTTGGTGGCCAAACACGTATGCCTTTAGTACAAAAAACTGTTGCTGATTTCTTTGGCAAAGAGCCACGTAAAGACGTTAACCCTGATGAAGCAGTTGCAGTAGGCGCAGCGATTCAAGGTGGTGTACTTGCTGGTGATGTTAAAGATGTACTATTACTAGATGTTTCTCCATTATCTCTAGGTATTGAGACAATGGGTTCAGTAATGACTGCATTAATTGAGAAAAACACGACGATTCCTACTAAGAAATCGCAAACATTCTCAACAGCTGAAGATAACCAATCTGCTGTAACAATTCACGTGTTACAAGGTGAGCGTAAACGTTCAAGCGACAATAAATCACTAGGCCAATTTAACCTAGAAGGTATTCGTCCAGCGCAACGTGGTACACCGCAAATCGAAGTAACATTCGATGTTGACGCCGATGGTATCTTACATGTATCTGCGAAAGATAAAGATACAGGTAAAGAGCAAAAAATTACAATTCAAGCATCTTCAGGCTTAAGCGATGAAGAAGTTGAAAAAATGGTTCGTGACGCAGAAGCACATGCTGAAGACGATAAAAAGTTTGAAGAACTTGTAGCTGCTCGTAACCAAGCTGATGCTCTAGTTCACGGTACTCGCAAGCAAATTGAAGAAGCTGGCGATGCATTACCAAGCGAAGACAAAGAAGCGATTGAAGCTGCTGTTGTAGATTTAGAAGCTGCAATTAAGAGCGACAATAAAGAAGAGATTGAAGCTAAAACTCAAGCTCTTGCTGAAAAGTCTCAAAAACTAATGGAAATTGCTCAAGCGAAAGCTCAGCAAGGTTCAGCAGATGCAGGCGAGCAACAACAGTCAACTAAGCAAGACGACGACGTTGTTGATGCAGAGTTCGAAGAAGTGAAAGACGACAAGTAATTGTTGCTAACGCTTCTCGCTGACCAAAAGTACTTAACTCAGTTAGGTGTTTAGGTTAGGATGAATAATTGAGGCGCGCGAGCAATAGCTTGTCGCGCCTTTTGCATGTATTTAAGGTTTAAAAATTCAATGATAAATCGATGCGATTTATCGGTTTATCCAGCAGCTCACGCTGCAAACAGAAAAGAGTAGTGTGATAGATATGTCAAAACGCGATTATTACGAAGTCCTCGGCGTAAGCAAAGATGCGAGTGAGCGAGACATAAAAAAAGCGTATAAACGCTTAGCGATGAAATATCATCCAGACCGTACCGCAGGTGATAAAGAGCTTGAAACTAAGTTTAAAGAAGTTAAAGAAGCTTACGAAATTTTAACTGACGGTCAAAAACGTCAAATGTATGACCAACATGGTCACGCAGCGTTTGAACAAGGCGGCGGTGGCGGTCACGGTGGTTTTGGTGGCGGACATGGCGACTTTGGTGGCGGACATGGCGACTTTGGTGATGTATTTGGCGACGTATTTGGCGATATTTTTGGTGGCGGCGGTGGTCGACGTCAATCTCGTCAACAACGTGGATCTGATTTGCGTTACAACATGGACTTAAGCTTAGAAGAAGCTGTTCGTGGTAAAGAAGTTGAAATTAAAGTACCTACATGGGTTGGCTGTGAGCCGTGTGATGGCAGTGGTGCTAAAGCGGGTTCTAAACCTAAAACATGTACTACTTGTCATGGTGCTGGCCAAGTACAAATGCGCCAGGGTTTCTTTGCTGTACAGCAAACGTGTCCTACATGTCAGGGACAAGGTCAGATTATTTCAGATCCTTGTAACAGTTGTCATGGACAAGGCCGCGTAGAAAAAACTAAAACGCTTTCAGTTAAAATTCCAGCTGGCGTTGATACAGGCGACCGTATCCGTTTAACGGGTGAAGGCGAAGCCGGAATGCATGGCGCGCCATCGGGCGACTTGTACGTGCAAGTATCGGTTCGCGAGCATGAAATATTTGTACGTGAAGCGAACAATTTATACTGTGAAGTACCAATTAGCTTTACTACAGCAGGCCTTGGTGGCGAAATTCAGGTGCCAACACTTGATGGTCGAGCAAAGCTTAAAATACCTTCTGAAACTCAAACGGGCAAAATGTTCCGTATGCGTGGCAAAGGTGTTAAGTCTGTTCGCAGTGGTGCACAAGGCGATCTAATTTGTAAAGTGGTAATCGAAACGCCAGTTAATCTTAACGAGCGTCAACGAGAACTACTTCAAGAGTTAGATGAAAGCATGGGCACAGATAGCTCGAAAAACCGTCCTAAAGAGCAAGGCTTTTTTGATGGTGTTAAAAAGTTTTTTGATGATTTAACTAAATAAATTTAAATTATTATGAACAAAAAAACGACGCTTTTAGCGTCGTTTTTTTTGCTTTAAACTTAATTTTTGTTACTGTGAAAAAAAAGATGAAACAGCATGACTCCAGCAATAGATCTACTTAAAAAGCAAAAAATCCCCTTTGAAGTACTCAGTTATGAGCATGATAAGAATAATAACCATTATGGGTCTGAGGCTGTTGAAAAACTTAACCTCAATAGTGACAAAGTCTTTAAAACCTTAGTACTTGAAACACATGAAGGGCAACTGATTGTTGCCGTAACGCCTGTATCCCAACAAGTTAACTTAAAGCAGTTAGCCAAATTATGTGGTGCTAAAAAAGTAGTTATGGCTGCCCCACAAAAAGTACAAGTTAGTACCGGTTATATTTTAGGAGGGGTAAGTCCGCTTGGACAAAAAAAGCGTCTAGCTACGTTTATTCATAGCAGTGCTTTACTCTTTGATACTATTTTTGTAAGCGCCGGAAAACGAGGCTTAGAAATAGCACTCTCACCAACTGATTTAGCCTTATTAACCAATGCAAAATTTGGCGATTTATAAACTATATTTTAATAATTACCTTCTATACAAACAATTAATTCAAGTTAAGCAATTTGCTCAATACCTTATTTATAACTACATTGGGAGTATCTTTATACCGTTAATATTTTATCCAAACGGTATCACACATTTTGTATACGGCTGTTTGTATGAACCTTTTAGATGTTAATTATTTTGCGATACTAGTGGCTGCGCTGTCTTCTTTTATGCTTGGCGGCATATGGTACTCAAAAGCTTTCTTTAAAAATGCTTGGCTAGAAAGTAGTGGCTTAACTGATCTGGACTTACAATCGGCTAACCCTAAGTTGATATTTGGTGGCAGCTTTTTTTTAGTTTTTATAGCGGCTTTAATGCTGTCTCTTTTTTTAGGTAAGGACGCAAGCGTAGGTGAAAGTATAGGGGCAGGCTTTGTGATCGGCTTTTTTTGGATCAGTAGTTCATTAGGATTAAGTTATATATTTGAGCAACGTCCTTTAAAGCTTTTCTTAATTAACGGGGGTTATCATGTTTTACAGTTTTCGTTAATGGGGCTCATTTTAGGAATATGGCCGTAAGTTCAAATAATTAGTAAAACCAAATTTGCTCCTTATCTTCGAGTAGAGTAGTTTTATATAATCCAATTTACATGACTTGGTAAACGTACTAATGAAAATATTAGTTGTTGATGATATGCCGCTTATGCGACATGTATTAATTAATATGCTGAGAAAACTAGAGTATAGCAATATCGTTGAAGCAACTGATGGATTGCAAGCTTTGGCTTTATTACGCCACCAGCATTTCGATTTGGTTATTACAGATCTTCATATGCCAAAAATGGATGGCGTTGATTTACTCACTAATATTCGAAAAGATAAAGCACTCACTGATATTCCCGTTTTAATGGTTACTTGTGAAGACAGTACGGATAAAGTTAAGCAAGTTATCGCAGCTAAAGTATCGGGGTTTATAATTAAACCTTTTAATATGAATGTATTATCATCTCAATTAAACAGCTTCTTTTTTAGGGATTAGGTTATATTTCTCATAATCAATAATTTATTATGAGCTAGCTTGAACGAACATACTGCACAAAAATTCTAAAACCCAGTTGTCACCTTTACCTATCGAAACTGATATCATAGTCAATAACTCTTCATATAATACAGCAGAACCTAATGGCAAAACCTAATAAAAAAGGCCCAACTAAAACGGTCGATATTTTTTGCTCAGCCTGTAAAGCTTCCTTATTTAAATATCGAAAAGGAGGGAAGGGAGCATTAGTTAAGTGTTTTAAAGAGCGTATTAGTCAAGACTTTACAAGTGAGCCATGTATTTGCCCTAACTGTAGCCGTCCATTTGCCCGAGAGGCTATTATTCGTGGTGCACCAGCCTATAAAATCATCGGCGGAAAAGTAACGTTTAAATAAAGCTTTCTCCATACGGACATATGGCCTTGTTAGAATTTACCATATTGATAGAATCGCCCGGTTTGCTGTTTCAATGAATGAAAAAATACCCTCCCCATGGATCGGGCCAGTTTATTGGGTTATTTAAAAATGGATAAAGGATAGTTTCGTGATAGCACTCTTATTTGACATCATAGGTATGACAGGTACTTTTTTAGTAGTTGGTTCATTTTTTTTACTGCAGCTAGGTAAAACATCTCCAGCTAGCTTGACGTATAATATGATGAATTTAACAGGGGCAATTTTACTATTAATTAGTCTTTGTTATAATTTTAATTTAGCGAGCTTTGTAATCGAAATATTTTGGATTGCGGCGTCGTTAATTGGCTTATATAAATATGTTAAAAATAGATCAGCATTAGCTACAAATTAATTGTTTTTTAATTTAATGCTAAACAGATCGCTGTAAACATAGTTGTTTACGGCGATTTTTGTTTTTAAGCACTTTAAAACTGTTGTTAACAAAAAGTTTATATCTCTGCTAGAGATTAGCCGTTACACTAGCGCCCTAAAATTTTCTTGGCTATTTTTTTGCGAGCTATCCATGTTTTCCTTTTCTAAAAAAATTATTACTATTTTTGTGTTACTCGTACTTATATTAGTTGTTACGTTTTGGCTTGGTAGAGCTCATGATGTTGAGCAAGCAACCTACCAGGCTGAACGCCAAGTTACGCAATTAAATAACTATATTGATACTGAACTTGCTCGTTTTTCTGCTATTCCACAGTTACTTACCTATAACTCGTTAATGATAGACTTTGTTGATGCGCAGCCACAGCACTATAACGCTATTAATAACTACCTTGCTGATATTCAACAAGCCAGCGGTGCATCAGATATTTTTGTACTAAATACTCAAGGCGAAGTTATTGCCAGTAGTAATTGGCAAGCAGATTACACTTTTTTAGGTAGTAACTTTGCATTTAGACCTTATTTCAAACGTGCGTTTGCAGGCGAAAAAGTAGCGTATTTTGCACTAGGTATGCGCTCTAAAGAGCGTGGTATCTACTTTTCACAGGCTGTATATCGCGATAATAAAGCCATTGGTGTTGTTGTGCTAAAAGTCAATGTAAGTAAATTTGAGGACGACAGAGAGCTTTTAAATACGTCAAAGGGCAGCCACTTTTTCTTACAGCTTGCAGATGACGTAATTGCAATGTCAGATATGCAAACGTGGCGATTAAACAGCTTCACGGATCTTGATATAACTATGCGCAGAGATATTAAATCTCGTCGGGCTTATTTAGATCATCAACCTTTGTATATAAAGCAGTTTCAATTTTCTAATGAAGGTATTAAACATTTTAAAATAGATAAAAAACTTTACGTAATGTCGCAAAGACCTTTACGGTATTTTAATGCCACAATGAACGTACTCGTTGATATAACAAAAGTTAATTCAGCCCAACTGTCTCGTTTGTTTTGGGTATTTATTATCTGTAGCTTGATGATTATTATTAGCTATATTTTATTAACTCGGTTTGCGGGCTATAAAAAGCTGGTGTACTCCAGACATAGCCTTGAACTTGAAGTACTTGAGCGCACTCAAGCTTTGGAAAAAGTACAAACAGCCTTAGTGCAATCTGCAAAGCTTGCGACAATAGGACAGTTAAGTGCAGGAATTAACCACGAAATAAACCAGCCGCTCAGTGCTATTAATACTTATTTAGCTTCGGCAAAGCGTTTATTAGCGAAAGGAAATACTTCAGCATTAGCTGAAAGCTTAGTGGTGATTGAGGGGTTAGTTGATCGAGTGCATCAAATTGTAGGTCAACTAAAGCATTTCAGTAAACCTTCAAAAATGCAGCTCAGACCTTACCCGCTTGCAGGGCTTGTTAATAACGCCTTAATGATTTCTAGCGCGCAACTAAAGCAAGATAACGTACAAGTAGAGCCACCTCAATTTGATGAAACAGTCGTTGTATGGGTCGATTCGCTCAAGTTTGAACAAGTACTTGTTAATTTAATCACGAATGCTAGCCAAGCTATGAACGGCGCAATTATTCGTAACTTAAGTTTTCAGTTGGAGTGTTTTGAAGAGCGTGTAAAACTGTCGATTTTAGATACAGGCTCTGGTATTGAGCAACATGCATTTAGTCATTTATTTGAACCTTTTTACAGTACTAAATCAAGTAATGGTCTAGGCCTTGGTTTATCCATATCAAAACAAATAATTGATTCGTTTAATGGATGTTTGAGCGCACACAACCGACTAGAGGGAGGGGCTGAATTTATAATTAGCCTTTCTAACAGGCAGGAAAATACAGATGATTGACAGCCTACCTTGTAATCACATAATAGTCATTGATGATGAAGCAATGATCAGAGACTCTTTAAAGCAACTGCTTAACCTCGAAGGATACACCGTTGAGTGCTTTAATGACGCAACTACCGCTCTTAGCAAACTCAATAGGCGCTTTGCTGGAGTTGTGCTGAGCGATATAAATATGCCGAACATGGATGGCTTAACGCTTTTAGAGCAAATAACGGCTTTTGATAGTGAGCTCCCTGTAATATTTTTAACTGGTTACGCTGATGTATCGATAGCAGTTAAAGCGATGCAACTAGGTGCGTATGATTTATTTGAAAAACCGGTTAACGAACATCTTCTTGATTGCATAGCACGAGCGTGCGACAAACGAAGCCTTGTTATGGAGAACCGCGCATTAAAAGTGGCTGTACAGAAAACCTCAGCCCCAGGTGTACGCATACTAGGTGATACACCTAAAATGCAACACATGATGCACTTGTTAAATACAATTATAGATACCCCAACCGATGTAATGATTGAAGGTGAAACGGGCACAGGTAAAGAGCTGGTAGCGCGTTATCTACACGATCAAAGTAATCGATCTAGCTGTAATTTTGTTGCTATTAACTGTGGCGCAGTACCAGAGCAATTAATAGAAAGCGAATTGTTTGGTGCAGCAAGTGGGGCATACACCGGTGCTACGCAAAGTCGAAAGGGTAAGTTTGAATTTGCTCAGGGCGGTACGGTATTTTTAGATGAAATAGAAAGTACCCCAATGTCGCTGCAGGTTAAGTTACTACGCGTATTAGAAGAGCGAAAAGTAACACCTGTAGGCGATAACAAAGCAATTGATTTAGACATCAGAATTGTTGCAGCGACTAAAGTAGACTTACTTTCTTTAGTTGAAAAAGGTGAATTTAGAGCAGATTTATACTACAGACTCAGTTTAGTTAAAGTAAATATACCGCCTCTACGAGAGCGAAAAGCAGATATACTTTTATTGTTTAAGCATTTTAGCTCAATTGCAGCTACTCGCTATCACAAAGCACCAGCGCCCTTAAACAGTGAATTACAACAGCGTTTATTAGCTTACGACTGGCCTGGGAATGTGAGAGAACTTAGAAACCAAGCTGAGCGTGCTGTGCTATTAGGCGTTGAACTGGCGTTTTCGGTCACAAAAACACAAGGTCAGGGTGAGCTTTCGCCCGATTTAAGTTTGTCAGAGAAAGTATCATTTTACGAACAATCACTAATTGAACATGCACTTGAGATAAACCATGGAAGTATTAAAAATACCATGGAAGCATTACAAATTGCCCGAAAAACGCTTTACGATAAAATGAGTAAATATGGGCTCAACCGCGATATGTTCATCGATTAAATGTGTGGATAAAGTGACATGGCCTGGTTTTTAATGTGCGGTAATCCGCACAATCTTGTATAGATAAAAACCACAGCTAGTGTCAAGATTATGAAATATATACCATTTACATCATTGGCAATGTGTTTGCTTAGTTAGAGTCGACAATAATTAGATTCTAATAATTAGGACACACAATGATAAGGTTCAAACACACTACTATTTATCTAGCTTCACTGAGTTGCTTAGCTACATTTTCGCATACTGTTTTAGCGGTTGATTATACCGTTTATGGTAAAGCTGAAGTACAAATTGCAAATACTGATACAGGCACTATGCGATACGCAGATGAGGGTACGCAAATAGACGCGCCGTTCTCGCGTATTGGTATTAAAGGCGACCACAAACTTAACGAATACCTAAGCGTTGTTTTTAAATACGAAGTACAAGTTAAAGGGTTTGAGGAAGACGACACTGATGAGCCTTTTACTGCACGTAATACTTACTTGGGTTTAAAAGGTGCGTTTGGTGAAGTTGTAGTAGGAAGAAACGATACACGCTTTAAATACTCTGAAGGAAAAGTTGATAACTTTAATGAAACTCAAGCCGACATGGCACAAGTTATTGCAGGGCAAGATCGCCTCGGAGACACCATAACCTACACTTCAAGCTATTGGCATAATACACAGTTTTCGTTTACTTACGCGCCTAAAGACGATAATAAAGATAATGAAGCCGGTTTTGCTGCTACGATTATTTATGGCGATCGTAATTTAAATAACACCCCGTATTATGTGTCACTAAGTCATGTTGATTCACTTAATAATATTACAGCAAGTAGACTTGCAGGCGTTTATAAGTTTAAGCAATTACAATTAGGCGGCTTATACCAGCATTCGGAATCAGTGGATGGCACTAAATCTGGTAATGGTTATGTATTGAGTGCAAGTTATACGCTTGACAAGTGGGTACCAAAGATTCAATTTGCTAAAGATGACTCTACACTTCGTCAAGTTTCTGAGGCAACGCAATGGAGCACAGGCCTTGACTATGTATTTGATAAGCAGACAACAGCTTACCTTTTATACACCGATCTTAATCTAGAAGAACAAGACGACAACAGTGTTGCGCTTGGTCTTAAATATAAGTTTTAGAGGCTTATCATGACAGACAACATACTGACGCAAGAACCCGATAAGAAAAAACATTTTCAATGGCTTTTTTTAATACTAGGGCCTTTAGTAATGCTATTAACCTGTTTATTCGATCCGCCAACAGGTATGTCGGTTGCGGCATTTAAAACTGCTGGCTTAGCATTTTGGATGGCATCGTGGTGGGTGAGCGAAGTTGTACCAATTCCGGCAACTGCATTGCTACCACTGGTAATATCACCACTAGCTGATATAGCAGCAATAAAAAGTGTGGCTGCACCGTATGCACACCCTCTAATCTTTTTATTTTTAGGTGGTTTTTTAATTTCCATTGCTATGGAGCGCTGGGGTTTACATAAACGTATTGCGCTTAGCACTATGCTATACGCAGGTAAAAAACCAAGCTTACAAATTTTAGCTATGATGTTGGTTACCGCATTTTTGTCGATGTGGATGTCTAATACGGCTACAGCCGTAATGATGCTGCCTATTGCACTTTCGATTACCAGTTTAGTTAAACAATCAGACCCTGAAAATGAAGGTTTTGGTAAGGCTTTACTGTTATCAATCGCTTATGGTGCAAGTATTGGTGGTATTGCTACTTTAATCGGCACTCCGCCTAACGCTTTAATGGCTGCTTACTTATCAGACAGTTATCAAATAGAAATTGGCTTTGCGCAATGGATGATTGTAGGTGTACCTCTGTCTTTAAGCATGCTAGTTATTAGCTGGGTTTGGCTTACTAAGTTTGCGTATAAAGTAGATGCTAATGTTAAAAGCGATCAGAAAATTGATACAAAAGCGGTGTTTACAACTCAGCTAAAAAATCTTGGGATAATGCAACGTGCAGAAAAAGGCGTGTTGTTTGTATTTGTACTTGCTGCACTTTGTTGGATATTTAGACCTTTATTAGGCGATATTACGGGTCTTAATATTTCGGATACTACAATTGCAATTGCTGCGGCATTGCTGTTGTTTGTAATGCCAGCGAATAAAGGTAAAAATGAGCGTATTCTTGATTGGCATCACGCATCAGAGGTACCGTGGGGCGTACTACTTTTGTTTGGAGGCGGATTAACATTAGCGTCCCAAATAAAATCATCAGGCCTTGCTGATTTTATTGCCCAAATGATAGAGGGTGTAAGTACTATTCCACTTGTTATGAGCGTACTTGTAGTTGTGGCATTAATTACGTTTTTAACGGAGATCACGAGTAATACAGCAACTGCAGCTGGCTTTCTTCCTTTATTAGGACCCGTTGCAGAATCTATAACAGGTTCGCCACTTGTATGGGTTATTCCTGCCGCTATTGCATGTAGCTGCGCGTTTATGATGCCAGTAGCGACACCACCAAACGCCATTGTATTTGGCTCAGGGCAAATTCAAATGCGCGACATGATAAGAGCAGGCTTTATACTAAATATTGTTGCTATTGTATTAATTACGTTAGTGACAATGACTATAGCAGCTCAAGTATTTGCCTTTTAAAGCTGTACTAAATTAGTTCCAACCAACCTATACCAGAGTAGCTTTGTTTAAATTTACAGTTTTAAACAAAGCTACTCTTTATACTTATTTATATTGCTTAAGAAGCTCTTTTTTAGATAATTAGTGTTATTGCTCGAAAAACAGAACAAGGTTATAGTCTGCGGTAACTTTAAAAATTGAGTAATCTATTTTGAGCACTGAGACATCACAGGCAATGCCTTTAATTCCCCAATTTGATGAATTGCAAAAAAGCTTTCTCGAAACGCCTTACTTGCCAATTGATAAACGTCTCGTTTTATTAAAAAAACTTCGTGTACGTATTGTTGAACTTGAGCAAGAGCTAGTGGATGCGGCTTCAAAAGACTTTGGTTATAGAACTGCTTTCGATACTTTACTTGGCGATATATTACCTACGGTGCAAACGCTCGCACACATTATTAAAAAGCTCCCAAAATGGGCAAAGCCAAGTAATCGCTCTGTTGGTTTAAGCTTGTGGCCTTCAAAAGTAAGTGTTAATTACCAGCCCAAAGGTGTGGTTGGTATTATTGCACCGTGGAATTATCCGATTCAGTTAGCGTTAGTACCTGTGTTTACTGCTATAGCTGCCGGTAATAGAGTCATGCTCAAATTAAGCGAGTTTACACCTCACACAAACGTCGTTATCGAAAAAATATTTAAAGACGATATGCAAGCGCATTGTAAAATAATACAAGGCGGCAGCGATGTAGCCGCGCAATTTTCATCGCTTCCATTTGCTCATTTATTATTTACGGGCTCAACGGCAGTAGGTAAATTAGTAATGGCTTCGGCGAGTCGTAATTTAACACCGGTAACGCTCGAACTCGGTGGTAAATCGCCAGTTATTATTACGCAAAATGCCGATATTAAAAAAGCGGCGCAAGCCATACTGTTTGGAAAAATGGCTAATGCAGGGCAAATATGCGTTGCTCCCGACTATGTATTTGTACCCAAAGCGCTTGAGCATCAGCTGGTTCAGCAATTGTGTGAGCTGTATAAAAAGCATTTTAAAGACGGTGTTGAAGGTAAAAACTTAACTTCTATTATTAGCGATGCACACTATAAACGTTTAGCAACCTATTTAGAGCAAGCACAAGAGCTTGGCGCAAACATTATTAAGCCACTTGAGCAAAACCAGCAAGATGAGCAAAAACATCGTATGGGGCTGCATTTAGTGACTCAAGTGACTGACGAGATGAGCCTAATGCAAGATGAGTTATTTGGTCCAATATTACCAATAATGAGTTACGAAAAGCTCGACAGCGCAATTGATTATATTAAAGCGCATCACCACCCATTAGCGCTTTATATTTTAGGGCAAGATAAGCACGCTCAAGAATACATTATGAAGCAAACAATCAGTGGCACTGTGGCAATAAACGATACGTTAGTGCAAGTAACTGCTGACGATGCCCCTTTTGGTGGTGTAGGGCATTCAGGAATGGGGCACTATCATGGTATTGAAGGTTTTTTAACGTTCAGCCACGCTAAAAACACCTTAGTATCAGGCTCGTTTAATCCTCGTATTAATCTGTTACTTAAACAAAGTAAACTTATTATTAAGCTATTAAAATGGCTTTATATAAAATGATAGGGTGTTGATTTTCTAAAGTTGAATAGATTTTATTTTGCTAATCAAGATATATTAAAAAGGCTGAATTACGTTATGTAATTCAGCCTTTTTAGATTAGCTTCAAACTAAACTCTAAAATAAGACTTTAAAATAAGCGACCTTCACCAGCATAAGTACCCACTTGTATTTTTGCATAAATGGCATCGGCTTTTTCTTTAGCTTCTTCAATTTCTTTAGGTAGCATTTTACGCTCATCAAGTTTGCGGCTATGACTTGCTTGCATGTTGCCATTGTACTCGGCAATAGTATTCCAAATGTATGACTTTTCTAGATCCTTTGGCATGCCTAGACCTTCAAAATACATTAGCGCTAAATTAAATTGAGCCAAAGAGTAATTATTAGCGGCCGCTTTTTCATACCAATTACGCGCAGCTTTATAATCTCGAGTCACACCTACGCCGTTGGAGTACATTACCCCTAAATTAAACTGAGCCGCAGGCAGGTTTTTATTGGCTGCTTGTTCAAATAAGGTAACAGCCATTTGGTGATCAAGTTTAACACCTTTGCCTTCGTCGTATAAAACCGCTAGAGCAAACATTGAATCCGGGTGGTTCTTTTTTACGCCTTGTTGATAAAGCGCAGCTGCTTTGCGGTAATCGCGCGTTACACCGTATCCACCTTCATATAATTTAGCTAGTTCGTAAATTCCTGGTGCAAAGCCTTTATCGGCAAGGTATTGAAATTCTTTTAGGGCGACTGCAAATTCACCTTCGTTTGCTGCTTTTATGCCATCTTCTAATGTTGCATGAGCAAAGGGGCTGGCAAGTAAAACGCCAGCTAGAACGAGTGATTTCAAATTAAACTGTGACATATTAATGTCTCCAATTAGTAATAGTTACAATAGGTATTAACGCCTGTTTATCTTTCTAGTTTAAATTTGTGCTGCTATTTAGGTTCGCTCTAGGGACGGTTTGCTCTTTGTTGCTCGGTTTTTAATAAGCCTACTAGGTTACAAACTTCGTGCGGCGATTAATACCAACCTGCATAAATCTTTGATCAATTTAACGAATTAAATTGCACTTGAACGTCGTTAAAAATTTTTCATTTAGAACAACTAGATACAAAAACTTTTGCCTAGTTCTAGCGTAATTTTCTTAACGTTAAATAGGCCCCATATATAAGCAGATTGGTATAAATAGTGCCTAGATAGAACAAATTTTAATACTAAAAGGTCAACAGGCCATAGTTGAATGCTAAATTATTAAATTTTTGCACTATTTGCGCATTTTAAACGTTTAATACTCAATGCATTTAAGTAGAGATTAAATCGGTTACTATAAATAGATGCAAAAAAGGGTGTCTACTGTTATGTTTTACGCCAGCTTTAGCGTAAACGCAAGGCGATACCTTATCAGATCGTGCGTATAAAATGTAAATAACAGCACGGTGGACTTTTAAGGTAAGTAAACGAGTTTAGAAGTGTAAGATACAGATTTTATAGAAAATTTAAAGAAATAAAAAAAGCCCGTTAGGGCTTTTTTGAATCATATTAACCGTCACTAATATGAGCAATGTAGCAAGTAAATGTGATATTTGATGTTATTACTTGGGTCGAGTAAGTAATAACACGAAGCGGCACGCTCTTCTTTTAATGTGTCAGCATCCTTGCTGAATATTCTTCCGTAGGCACTGAGGTCGTTACACTGTGTTTGTGCGAACGATTATCAGTTAGATCTAAATGCAAGTCAACACTTAAATGATAATTATTATCAAATG
Source organism: Pseudoalteromonas sp. EB27 (assembly GCF_001974875.1). Classification (GTDB taxonomy): domain Bacteria; phylum Pseudomonadota; class Gammaproteobacteria; order Enterobacterales; family Alteromonadaceae; genus Pseudoalteromonas. Next base: position 16,237 of record NZ_MTQD01000016.1, on the reverse strand, counting down.
AGTTTTGAGCTTTGCCACAATCTAAATAATAGAGAAGGTTATGCTTAATAATTTCAAAGCAAAAAAACTAAAACAGATATGCCTTGCTGTAAGTATGTTGTTTTTATGTAGTTGTTCGGCATCTTTTACTTACAATAATTTGAGTTGGCTTTCGTCATTTTGGGTAGATGATTATATTGATTTAAATAAAACACAAGATAAGCAGCTTAAAAAGATCATTAACACGACCCAAGCGTGGCATAGAAGTACGCAGCTACCAGCCTACAAACAAGACATTCAAAATATTAAGGCACTTTTTAACAACACACTAAGCATTGAGAAGTTAAAAGAGCAGGTGGTTTTTGCTAAAAAGCATTGGCAAAACCTACTTGAATACGCGCACATGCCTTTAGCCGAACTGGGTGCAACCTTATCATGTGAGCAAAGAGAAGAACTTTTAAACAATATTCAAATAAAAATTAACGACGAACGCGAAGAGTTTAACGAACAAACCCCGCTTGAGCGAAAAAGTGAGCGCTTGGAAGAGCAATTTGAATACTACGAGCAGTGGATAGGCAAGCTTAATAAACAACAAAAAGCGCTGATTAAATCAACTAATGAGCAACATCAAGACTCAGGAACGCTGTGGCTAGAGTACAAGCAAAAGCGTTTGAATGCAGCCAAACAGATATTTACAAATGCTGAAATTACAAAAAAAGAATTTATAAATCAGTTAAGTACGGTTATTAAAGAGCGCGAACTTTATATGAGCGACGCACTACTGAAAACCAATGAAGCAAACTTAAATTTATATATAAATTTACTCTACGAATTAAACTCAACTCTAAATGATAAACAACGCCAAAGCGTTAATGAGCAATTTGATGAGTTAATTGAGACCTTAAACGATATAATAGAGGAGTAAATTGTGCGTGAATTATTAAGTTTTATATTAGCTGTTTAGGCTGGTTTGTTTTTAAACGCAAAAAATGCTTTTAAAGGGCAATATATGGTTACAGATTTAAAAAGTATCTTAAACACTTGGTATCAGAATAGGGACAGCCAAGAATGGGTTTTAGCTACTTTGTACAAAATTGAAGGCTCTAGCTACAGAAAACTAGGGGCTATGATGCTTATATCTAGCCTGGGCGAGCGCTTGGGGATGCTTTCGGGTGGCTGTTTAGAAGCTGACATACAGCGCCATGCTAAACAAGTAATGAGTACTTTAACAAGTAAAACCATCAGTTATGATGCCACCGATGAAGACGATTTAACATTTCAACTTGGTATTGGTTGTGGGGGCATAGTACACATTTTACTGCAGCCCATTCACAAAGCTAATGACTATTTACAGTTAGAGCTTGTATCTAAAGCACTTAATGAGAATAAACCAGGGCGATACCTTCAACAGGTAAGCCCCATTTTGCCAACCGGTAGTGGTGTATTTACGCAAAATGATGAGTTACATGGTTTATCAATGAACCGCAAAGCGCAGTTAGTAGAACTAAAAGGCGCTACGTGCTTACAAACATCTATTTATCCGCCGCCTCATTTACTAATAGTGGGTGGTGGGGCCGATGCGGTTCCGGTTTATACATTTGCCAAACAACTTGGTTGGAGTGTAACTGTATGGGACACGCGTGCAGCCAATGCAAAAAGGCAATATTTTAAAAATGCAGATGCTATTTTGCGCATCACACCGAGTGAGTTAAAAGAATATTGCATAACTAATAAAGTCGATGCGGCTATTTTAATGGCTCACAGCGTTGAGCTTGACGCGAGTACGTTAGCTCAATTTAAAGATGTTTCTTTTAAATATATAGGGTTATTGGGTCCTAAGCACAGGCGTGAACAAGTTTTAGAGCACGCGAAGACGCGTGTTTCACAAATAAAGTCTCCTGTTTTTGGGCCTGTCGGTTTAAATTTAGGCGGCGACTCGCCAGAGAGTATTGCACTATCGCTGATCAGCGAAATACATGCAGTGCTGTGTTACAAAAACGCCCAATCGCTAAGCCATTGGGGGCAAGAGGAGTGCTAATTGCAAAAGTTGTTTTAGCCGCAGGGCAATCATCTCGCTTTAACGGCTGTAAATTAACGGCTGATATCGGGTTTGGCAAAACAATGATTGAACATGCAGTAAATACACTTCAAGCACTTGATGACACGCCCGTGTATGTAGTTACCGGGGCATGGCATAAAGAAGTAGCACAAGTACTGACCGGTTATAAAAACATAGAGCTAATTGAGAACAAGCAATGGAGCCAAGGTTTAGGTAATTCAATCGCGATAGCGTCTCAAACTGTGTTTAAAAATAAGTCCTTCGATGGGATTTTATTTATGCTTGCGGATCAAGTTGAGCTAAAAGTAGCGCACTTAAGTGAGCTAGTTACTGGTTTTACACGTAATCCATCGCGCTGGTGCGCAAACTATGGCGAGCGTTTAGGTGTACCCGCTATATTCCCAGCGGTTGATTTATCTCAGCTTGCAAGCTTAACTTCGGATAGAGGTGCACAGCAATTATTGCGATCTAGTCGTGAGGTTGTTAACACAATTAGTTTAAGTAGTGCGAGTTTAGATATAGATACGCAAGAGCAATTAAGTGAGTTTTTAAGTAAAACAGAATATAAAAATTTTAATGAAAAAATATAACGAGTAGGGTCAGTAGTTATATTTTTAATAGCTATAGTCACTTTTGAAGCTGTTCGTATAGTTTAAAAGTGACTATAGAAATCGTAATTAAGGGGCAAGCTATGGTGACGTTTACAATTAATGGCAAGGTGGTTGAATCACACGCAAGTGAAGATACACCATTGTTATGGGTTATTCGTGATGAAATTGGATTAAAAGGTACGAAGTTTGGTTGCGGTATTGCAATGTGTGGTGCGTGTACAGTGCATTTAGATGGGCAAGCAACCCGCTCATGTGTTTTACCAATTGGCGCAATTGCAGGAAAAAACATTACCACAATTGAAGGGCTTAATAACGAACACCCACTTCAAAAAGCATGGGTTGAAGAGCAAGTGCCACAGTGCGGTTACTGTCAGTCGGGGCAAATAATGCAAGCGGCCACATTACTGGCAGCTAACCCAAGTCCTTCAGATGAAGAAATAGTAAGCCATATGAATGGTAACTACTGTCGCTGTATGGCTTATAAACGTATTAAAACTGCTATTCAACGCGCTGCAGATGAGTCACAAAGTGTAGTAAATATATTTGATCCAAATGCACAAGACGCTTAACTGGAGCCGATAATGAAAAAATTATTTCAAAAAAATAGCGAAACCGTTAATTTAAATCGTCGCTCGTTTATGATTGGCACTGCTAGCGCAGGTTTAGTCATGGCGTTTGCCCCTGCGTTATTTTCGGGTTCGCTCAGTGCAAAAGAGTCAATTGCGCAACAGGCTTTTTCACCAACAATTTGGTGGACTATGAGCACCGACGGCGCCGTAGAAGTAAGTATTGCTAAAGCTGAAATGGGCCAACATATTGGTACTGCTCTTGCGCGTATTGTGGCTGATGAGCTTGAATGTGATTGGGATAAAGTATCAATTACCTACGTAGATACTCATGAAAAATGGGGCTTTATGGTAACGGGTGGTTCGTGGTCTGTATTTCAAAGCTTTAAGCCATTATCTCAAGCCGGTGCTGCAGGTCGAATTGCATTAATGGACGCAGGAGCGAAAATGCTCGGCGTACCTACAGATAAATGTCGTGCTGAAAAGGGCTATATTATTTCAGGCGAAAAATCGGTTAGTTACGCTGACATAGTCAAAAAAGGCGAGTTTAATCGTACATTTACCAGTGATGAAGTTGCAAACCTTCCACTAAAACCTGCTAATAAGCGCCATTTAACAGGGCTTAAACAAGACTTTAAAGCGCTTGATATACCAGCCAAAACAAATGGCACTGCGGTATATGGTATAGATGTAGAAGTTGAAGGCATGCTGTACGCGCGACCAGTAATACCGCCAACCCGCTATGGCAGTACAGTAACAAACGTTGACGATAGTGCAGCAAAAGCTATTAAAGGTTACAAAGGCTATGAAATTTTAAATGATCCTAGTAACACAGTGCAAGGCTGGGTTGTTGTATTAGCTGACAGTTACCCAAGCGCCATTAAAGCAGTAGATGCTTTAAAGGTGAGTTATAAAAAGGGTGAGTCAGCAAATATATCTGAAGATGATATTCAAAAAGAAGGTAAGCGATTATGCGAGCAGCGCGACTCGGGTACTTTATTTGTTGATGAAGGTGATATAAAGAAAACACAAGCAGACGCCAGTGAGTCGTTAGAATCAATGTATACCACAGCGACAGCGAGTCATTATCAGCTAGAGCCACTCAATGCGGTTGCAGAATTTAAAGACGGTAATTGGATTATTCATACTGGTAACCAATGGCAGTCACTTACGTTACCTGCGCTTGCTAAAGCACTTGAAATAGAACAAAACAAAGTAATTATTCGTCCTTATTATTTAGGTGGTGGTTTTGGCCGTCGATTATTTGGTGACTGGACTGTACCTGCAGCTCTAACCGCAAAAGCAGTAGGTAAACCAGTAAAACTGGTATTTACACGAGCAGACGATAGTTTATTCGATCAGTCTCGTTCTGCATCTGCTGCAAAAATGACGGCGTCGTTTGATAAAAACGGTACTTTTACTGGTTTAGAGCATGCATTTGCTGCAGGTTGGCCTACTAAAGCTATGGCACCAGGGTTTTTATCACCGGGTGTTGATGGCAAAGGTAAATTTGATGCATTTTCGGCATCGGGCGCTGATCATTGGTACAGCATGAGCAGTCATCGTGCACGCGCTATTAATAACGAGGTTGCACAAAGCACCTTTACTCCAGGTTGGTTACGTTCAGTAGGACCAGGTTGGATTGCATGGAGTCTTGAGTCGTTTATTGATGAAATTGCCCATAAGCAAGGCAAAGATCCAGTTCAATTTAGAATTGAAATGTTAGACGGTAAAGGCAAGCAAGCAGGAAAAGCACCTGAGAGTGTAGGTGGAGCACTGCGCTTACGTAATGTGCTTAAAACAGTGTCAGACAAAGTAGCTTCTGTTAAATTAGCTAAAGATGAAGGCATTGGCTTTTCTGTAAGCTCAGGGCAAGAACGTACTATGCCAGCATGGCTTGCAACCGCAGCGCATGTTCATGTTAACCGTGATAGTGGTAAAATAACGCTTAAAAAGCTTTATGTGGTTGTAGATGCGGGCTTAATAGTTCATCCAGATGGCGCACTAGCGCAAATTGAAGGGTCGTTACTATGGGGCAGCAGCCTTGCATTGCATGAATCAAATACGTATAAAGATGGACAGGTATCAGCGACTAACTTTAATACTTATTTACCGCTAAGAATGCAAGACGTGCCAGATATTGACATTGAATTTTTACAAAGCGATGAATTTCCAGTTGGTTTAGGCGAACCTGGCGTTATAGGGGTGGCTCCTGCGATTGGTAATGCTGTATTTAATGCAGTAGGCGTGCGTTTACGTGATCTACCAATGAAGCCAAGCGAACTTAAAAAAGGCTTAGAAGCGTAAAACAAAAATAACTAAAGGGGTGTGCTTTATGCAGCCCTTTTTAGTTATTAAATATATTTATGTAATTATTATTTATGTATCAATAAGTAGCGTTGTTTATACCAATTCGCTTAATTAAATGATTAAGTATTATTGCAAATTGGTATTAGGTTATTATTACTTGTTGATATTAGTTAAGGTTTATTTATGCTAATCGACCCAACAGGGCGAGAGTTTAGTTACTTACGTTTGTCTATTACTGATGTATGTAATTTTAAGTGTGTTTATTGTTTACCAGATGGTTATCAGGGGGGGGCAGACCGTGGTTTTCTCACAATTGATGAAATTAGCAATACGCTTAAAGCGTTTGCGCACCATGGTATTGAAAAAGTAAGGATCACTGGCGGAGAGCCAACTCTTAGAAAAGACTTTATAGATGTTGTTCGCGCGGCAAAAGATGTCGCGGGCATAAAAAAAATTGCAATGACTACCAATGGTTTTTCTCTTCATAAGAATATCCACGACTGGGTAGATGCGGGCTTAAACGCCATTAATGTAAGTATTGATAGCTTAGATCCGCGCATGTTTAACACCATTACTGGGCATGACAAATTTACCTCAGTAATGAAAGGTATTGATACTGCGCTCGAAACGGGTATTGATTCGGTAAAAATAAACAGTGTGCTGATGAAGCAATACAACGCGAAAGAGTTTGATACATTTTTAAATTGGGTTAAACACCGTCCCGTTACTATTCGTTTTATTGAGTTGATGCAAACAAACGACAACAAAGCCTTTTTTGATGCTAACCATGTATCTGGGCAAGTTTTAAAAACTCAGCTATTGCAAACGGGTTGGCAGCAAGTTGCGCGTAGTGCATCAGCAGGTCCTGCTCAAGAGTTTGCTCATCCTGATTATCAAGGCAGAATTGGTTTGATCATGCCTTACAGCAACGACTTTTGTAGTACCTGTAACCGATTAAGGGTTACAGCAAAAGGGAACCTGCATTTGTGTTTGTTTTCTGAAGAGGGTATTTCGCTAAGAGAATATATGAACGACAGTTCAAACAGTAAATTAATGGCGTTGCTATCTCGTTATATTAAAACCAAAAAGCCAACTCACCTTTTACACCAAGGCAATACAGGTATTACGACTAATTTATCAATGCTAGGTGGCTAGCTTTTAAAGCTACCTAGAAAAGTAAAAGCACTAAACGTGTTCCTAAAAAACACTACATTATCCCTAAAAGGTAAATAACTGGTTGTATCTACATGGTTTTATATCAACAAAGCTTGTTAAATTGTATTTTCACGTTAAACTTACTTTTATTTTTATTAAGTGATTAGAATGGATATCGCCGCCCTTAATAGCACTAAATCATTAAGGAAAGACGTTCTGCGAGGAATGTGTCTTTGTTTTGGTTCTTTATCGGTAGGATTTGCGGGTTTTAATTTAACCGTAAATAACTTTCCATTGCTTGGCTATATCGAAATCTGTTTTTCTATTTATTGTATATTTACTTATATTTCACTTATACGCCGTCCACTACAGTTTTGGCAATCCTTGATAATGTGTGTGCTCATAACGCTAATTGTTATTTTGGGTACATCTTTAGCATCGCCTCGTAATGCTGTGTTTGTATGGTCGTTTGCATTACCTATTTTGTACTATCTGTTATTAGGTAAACAATACGGTGTAATTTTCTCTGCAAATTTATTAGTTATCCAAGTGTTTATTTTAGGGAGTAAGTCTACTCTTGCCCCTTTTGAAAATTTTAACCTATCTCTTAATTTAATCTGTGCTTATTTTAGTATTTGGGCGATTTCTCATGTTTTTGAAGGGAGCCGCTCACATTTTTCAAAGCGCCTTAAAAATTTAGCATTACTTGATCCGCTAACGGGTGCAGGTAATCGCCTTTCAATGAACCACTACTTTGAAGTTGAACTACAAGATAAATCACAGCTATATTTGTTTTTACTCGATTTAGACTTTTTTAAGCAGATAAATGATGAGCATGGTCATGGTGTCGGTGACCAAGTACTTATCGAAGTGGCCACTTTACTAAGAGTTGAGCTTCCTAGAGGGTATGTATTTAGAGTAGGCGGTGAGGAGTTTGCTTTATTTAGCGCTTTTGCAAATGAAGAGGCCGCACTTAATACCGCTGAACAAATAAGGGCACGTTTTGAAAATACAACATTTGACATTGACGGCCTTGCTATTAATGTGACAACAAGTATTGGTGTCGCAAAATGTAAAAGTACTAATTCATTGGAAAGCTTTGTAAACCAAGCGGATAAGCAGTTATACAAAGCAAAACAGTTTGGCCGCAATAAAGTGTATTGTAAGTTTAAACAAGAACACGACCGTGAGGCGGTAGTTGCTTAAGTAGGGTCACTTAGTACATTTGCTCAAAATTGGGGATCCCATTTTCCCAAATCGGTTTGTCTTTTCCTAAATGCTCGCGCACAGCATCAAAAAACAACCGGGTCCTTACTGGTAAATCTCGATGCGGATATACGGCATACATCGCACTAAACTCCATGAGTTTCACATCTGTTAATAAAGGCACTAGCTTACCTTGTATTATTTCATCACCAATAATAAATGCTGGGGCGACAAAGTAAGTTGTGCCCGATAACGTTTTCATTAATAATGACTCTGCATCGTTTGCACGAAACACACTTTTTATTTTTTGCTCGCAGCGTTCACCTTTACTATCGTAGTAATCTATAGCTTCTACTCGAATAGAATTACTGGCATAGCTTGCTGCTGGTAATTGCGCTAACTCTTCCATTGTTTTTGGCATACCATAAGTTTCAATAAACTGTGGCGCAGCTAAAATTAATAACCGGTTACGCGCTATTTTACGTGCAATAAGTGACGAATCTTTAGGCTCACCTACACGAAAAGCCAAATCAAATCCTTCAGAGACTATATCTACTAATCTATCGTCTAAACGTAGTTCAACTTCTACTTGAGGAAAGCGTTTTTGAAAATCATTAAGTACAGGTTGTAAATAACGACGACCAATAAGTGTTGATGAAGTGATTTTTAACACGCCGCGCGGTTCTAAATGGTAGTTTTCGGCCATGCGTACGGTTTCGCCAAGCAGCTCTCTAAGCTCTGCGGCTTTTTTGATCATTTCGGCGCCTGCCGCTGTGAGCGAAAACGAACGCGTTGTGCGGTTAAGTAACCTAACGCCTAACTCATCTTCTAAACGGCTAATTTGCTTGGATATAACAGAGCGATCTATGTTGCGTATTTCTGCAGCTTTTGCAAAAGAGCCTTGCTCAACCACTTCAAGTAACATTAAAAGTCGACTTGTTGTATCCATTATTACACCTTAATTAACCTATTGATGCCATTTTGGCATTAATGAATTTAAAAATCTATGGTTTTTACACACGGGTTTAATCCGTATTATGCGAGGCTAATCAACAATGGAGCGTCTTCATGAACAAACATCTAATTGCTGCTGCACTTACTGCGGCATCTTTAACACTAGCAGGTTGTGCTGATGAGAGCACAGCTCAATCAGCACCTGCACAGCAACTTCAACCAATTGATGTAGCACAGGTGCTTGTTAAGCCGGTACAAAGCTGGCACACATATACAACGCGTTTAGAGTCTCCACAAGAAGTTGCCTTAATGCCGCGTGTATCAGGAATCATCGATAGCATTGAATTTAAAGAAGGCGATGTGGTTAAAGAAGGCGATGTTTTATTTCAATTAGATGCTCGTCCATTTGCTGCTGTGGTTGCTAGTTTAAAAGCGCAAATCAACAGCGCAGAAGCTGCCTTAGAGCAAGCTAAAAGTGAAGACAAACGTGCGGTACGCTTATTAGACCGTAAGGCAATTTCTACTGAGCAAGCACAAGCGCGTACTTCAACACTACGTCAACGCGAAGCACAGCTTTCTGCACTTCAAGCACAACTTACCTCAGCAGAGCTTGATTTAGAATTTACGTCAGTTGTATCACCAATTGATGGCATTATTTCTCGCGCAAATATCACTAAAGGTAACAACATACTTGCGGGTCAAAGCGTATTAACGTCAATTGTTTCAAACCAAGCTATGTACGCTTATTTTGATGTTGATGAACGCACCTGGAATAGCTCTTTCAGTGATGTTACTGCTGCGAGCCATCAAACTGTTGTAATGCAAAAGGTCGGTCAAAGCGATTTTGCATACAAAGGCTACATTAACTTTATTGATAACCAAATTAATTCATCGACAGGTACATTACGTGTACGTGCGGTATTTAATGAAGATAGCAATCAACTACGCGCAGGCTCGTTTGCACGTATAAAGCTGGCTGCAAATTCTATTAGCGACGCGATTATTATCCCAGAACGTGCAATTGGTACCGACTTAAAAAATCGTTTTGTATTAACGGTTGGCGAAAACAACGTACTTGAATACAAGCTTATCACTACAGGTGAGCGTTACGGTGCATTACGTGCGGTTACATCAGGCCTTAATGAAGGTGATGTTATTGCCGTAAATGGCCCTGCTCGCGTAGGCCCTGGTATGCCAATCTCTCCGCAAACCGTAATAATTGATACCAGCGGTGTAGCATTTACATTGTCAAACGACAACGCACAATTTGTGGCTAAGCAATAAGGTTTATTGATGAAATTTTCGCATTTCTTTATACAGCGCCCAATATTTGCGGCCATGCTGTCATTGGTTATTTTAATTGCTGGTGGTATATCACTATTCCAATTACCAGTAAGTGAATATCCAGAAGTAGTTCCTCCAACTGTTGTTGTTACCGCTAACTACCCGGGTGCTAACCCAACCGTTATTGCGCAAACAGTGGCAACACCGCTGGAGCAAGAAATTAACGGTACTGAAAACATGTTGTATATGTTTTCGCAAGGTACAAGCGATGGCCGTATGACATTAACGGTGACCTTTGCGTTAGGTACCGATTTAGATCGTGCTCAAGTACAAGTACAAAACCGTGTAAACAGTGCACTTCCGCGTTTGCCAGAAGAAGTACAACGTTTAGGTGTTGTAGCCGAAAAATCATCGCCAGATTTAACCATGGTAGTGCATTTATATTCACCTGAAAAAACGCACGACACAGCGTACTTATCTAACTATGCCGATTTAAACATTAAAGATGAAATTGCGCGTTTACCGGGTGTAGGTGATATTCGCATGTTTGGTGCTGGCAAATACTCAATGCGAGTATGGCTAAACCCAGATGCACTTGCTGCACGCGAATTAACAGCAACAGATGTAGTAACAGCACTTCGCTCGCAAAACCAGCAAGTTGCTGCCGGTAGCTTAGGTGCGCAACCAATTTCAAACGACAGTCAATTTCAAATATTGTTAAACGTTAAAGGTCGTTTAAACAGTATTGAAGAATTTGAACAAGTTATTATTAAAGTAGGCGACGAAGGTCAGTTAACGCGTTTATCTGATATAGCCCGTGTTGATTTAGGTCAAGATACTTACTCACTACGTGCAGAGCTTGATAACCAACCAGCTCTTGCAATGCCAATATTTCAGCGCCCTGGTTCAAACGCTATTGAGCTTTCCGATCAAGTACGCGAAACAATGGCGCGCTTATCTAAAGATTTCCCTACTGGTGTTGAATACGACATTGTGTACGACCCTACAGTATTTGTTCGCGGCTCAATTGACGCGGTAATTGCCACTTTGCTTGAAGCAATTGTGCTGGTAGTTATTGTTGTTATTGTATTTTTACAAACGTGGCGTGCATCTATCATTCCGCTAATTGCTGTGCCTATTTCACTCATTGGTACGTTTGCAGTAATGCAGTGGTTAGGCGTATCAATTAATACCTTGTCGTTGTTTGGTTTAGTACTGGCCATAGGTATTGTTGTAGATGATGCGATTGTAGTTGTTGAAAACGTAGAGCGTAATATCGAAAATGGTTTATCGCCACTTGAAGCAACCCGCGTTGCAATGAGCGAAGTAACAGGCCCTATTATTGCAATTGCGTTAGTACTAAGTGCTGTATTTATTCCTACTGCGTTTATTACCGGTTTATCAGGTCAGTTTTATAAGCAATTTGCACTTACAATTACAATTTCGACGATTATCTCAGCGTTTAACTCACTCACGTTATCGCCTGCGCTTGCTGCATTGTTACTAAAATCGCATGATGCAAAGCCAGATGCGTTCACGCGTTTACTCAATAAACTGTTTGGTCGTTGGTTGTTTAAACCATTTAACCGCGTATTTAACCGTGGTGCTAAAGGTTACGAAAAACTGGTACAAAAACTAATTCGTATGACTGTTGTTGTTATGGTGGCTTACATTGCACTGGTTGGCGGCACAATTAAGTTATTTGATTCTGTACCAGGTGGCTTTATTCCACAGCAAGATAAACAGTATTTAGTGGCTATTGCGCAGTTACCTGACGCTTCAAGCCTTGACCGTACTGAAGATGTGCTTTCTCAAATGCAGCAAATTGCATTAGAAGTACCAGGCGTTGCCCACACAGTTGCATTCCCTGGCTTATCAGTGAACGGTTTTACTAATAGCCCTAACAGCGGCATTGTATTTACACCACTTGAAAGTTTTGACAAACGTACCGATCCAAGCCAATCAGCTATGGCGATTGCGGCAGAATTGAATAAACGTTTTGCTGCTATTGATGAAGCCTTTGTAGCGGTATTTCCACCGCCGCCAATTCAAGGTTTAGGCACTACCGGTGGTTTTAAACTGCAAATTGAAGACAGAGCAAACAAAGGGTTTGAAGCCTTATTTAATAGCTTGCAAGCCGTAATCGGTAAGGCGCAACAAGACCCTGCATTAATGGGCTTGTACTCAAGTTTCCGTATTCAAGTTCCACAAATGGATATTGATATTGACCGTGAGCAAGCGCTTATTCAAGGTATTCCACTTGATGAAGTATTTAACGCACTGCAAATTTACTTAGGCTCTGTGTACGTAAATGACTTTAATATGTTTGGCCGTACGTACCAAGTAAATGCACAGGCTGATGCTGACTACCGCTTAGACCCTGATCAAATACTTAATTTAAAAGTACGTAACCGCTCAGGTAATATGGTGCCACTGGGATCTGTACTAACTGTAACACCAACAATTGGTCCTGACCGTGTTATGCATTACAACGGTTACCCAAGTGCAGAGCTAAATGGTAGCCCAGCGCCAGGTTATAGTTCTGATCAAGCACAAATTGCTATTGAAAAAGTACTCGCAGACACATTACCAACAGGTATTGAATATGAGTGGACTGAAGTAACGTACCAACAAGTACTTGCCGGTAACACCATGGTTTATGTATTCCCGTTAGTTGTATTACTTGTATTTATGGTACTTGCAGCGCAGTACGAAAGCTTACGTTTACCACTGGCAATTATATTAATTGTACCAATGACTATTTTCTCAGCCTTGTTAGGTGTGTGGTTTGTTGGCTCAGACAACAACATATTCACCCAAATAGCATTAATAGTACTGGTCGCGTTGGCTTCTAAAAATGCGATATTGATGGTTGAGTTTGCAAAAGATAGACACGACTCAGGCTTATCGCACTTAGAGGCAATACTTGAGGCATGTCGTATGCGCTTGCGCCCAATATTAATGACGTCGATTGCATTTACAGCAGGTGTTGTACCGTTAGTACTTGCCACCGGTGCAGGGGCCGAAATGCGACACGCAATGGGTAACGCAGTATTCTCAGGGATGATAGGTGTAACCGTGTTTGGTCTATTATTCACGCCGGTATTTTATATGTTAGTGACTAACAAAAAAGAGAAAGCGCAGGAGAATACTCATGACTAAATTAATGCAAAAAAGACTTAAAACAAGTCTGACTGCCAGTGCGGTATTAGTCGCTGCGTTTTTAGCCGGGTGTGCGAGTAAAATTGACACCATGAGCGAGCAAAAAGCCGTTAACGAATTTGTTGCCAAAGCTAATATTGCTAGTAACGTTAGCGTTGCTGATGAAACAAACTGGTGGAAAAAGCTTAATTCTGATCAACTGAATGAGCTTGTTACTGGTGCGCTTGCAAATAACTATAATTTGCAAACAAGCCAGCTAACACTTAAAAGTGCATTAGCGCGTTTAGGAGAGCAAAAAGCCCAATACCTACCGCAAGGTGGCGTAAATGTTGGCGCAGCTCGAAGCGATGCACCAAGCGTGTTTGACCGCCAATCAAGTGCAAACGTTGCACTTGATTGGCAGCTAGATTTATTTGGTCGCATAACGGCGTTGGTTGATGCTGCAAATGCATCGGCCATGAGCCAAGCAGAGCAAGTACGTTTACTGCAAATTGAAGTTGTTTCGTCAGTCGTTAAAGGCTTTGTAAGTTATCAAGGCAATGTTGAAAAACAACACATTGTTACGCTTCAAATAGAAGCGCTTGAGCAAAGTATTGACGTTCTTCAAGCCCGTGTTGACGAAGGCGTCGCAAACGAGCTTGATTTAAACCGTACGATGGCGCAGCTTAGGCAGCAACAAGCACTAATGCCTGCTATTGAATATGCAAAATACAGCGATTTATCTGCACTTGCAGTACTAAGCGGTAAGTTAACGCAAAATATTGCTATTGAAAACGAGCAAAGCGTGCTGGAACGTGACTTTAGCGTCGCACTAAAAAACGCTAATAATGCCATTGCCTTACGTCCAGATATTAGCCGTGCGCTGTTTGATTTTAGCCAAGCAAATAGTTTAAGTGTTGCAGCTAGCAAAGCGTTATTACCCGATATTAGCTTATCTGCATTTGCAGGGGTTGTGAGTATAGATAGCACAGGCTTAAAAAATACCGATCAGCAGTGGCAAATAGCGCCGCAGTTACAATGGTCGTTATTAAGCTACCCAGCATTATTAGCACAACGCGACGCGCAGCAGTTTTTAAGTGAAGCTGCTTACAGCGATTATCAACAAGTGGTATTAACTGCACTAAGTGAAAGTGAACTTTCACTGCAATTGTTGGTCAATCAAGCGCAGCAAAAACGCTTTGCCGATGAGCGCTATGACTTTGCTAATAAAGCATTTTTACAAGCACAAGCAATGTACGAAGAAGGTCAAATTCCTTACCTTGAGTTGTTAGATGCGCGCCAGGATGTTTTAATAGCACAAGAAAATGCTGTTGAAACAACAATCACTTCACTGCTTGCCAAAGTAAATGCTTACCAGTCATTTAATGGCCAATGGAGTTATGCGTTAAACGACACTAATAAGTAGAGTTATATTGATGCCAAATACTGAAAATTTACATGAATACATTATCCCGCAAACAATGCGCGCTATTGTACTGCCAGAACCAAATGAAGCAATTGACTTAGCGGATGCTGAGCTGCCTGTTCCTATTTGTGCAGATAACGAGCTGCTTGTAAAAGTAGAGTACGTTGGTTTAAATCCAGTTGATGGTCAATTTGCTAAAACAGGCTTTTGTAAGTGGCAGTATCCACACATTTTAGGCTTAGATGCCGTAGGTGTTGTGGTTAAAGCTAATAAAGGTGTGTTTCCAAATGTTGGCGAGCGGGTTATGTGGCATGCCAACATTGGTGAGCAAGGTGCTTTGAGCGAATACACCAAAGTACCTAACTTCGCAGTGTCGGTTGTGCCAAGCGGTTTAAATCCGGCCATTGCAGCAACACTTCCATGCGCCGGTATGGCAGCACTTATCAGCTTAGATAAAATAGGCATTAGTGAAGGCGATACTATTTTTATTGAAGGCGGAGCCGGAGCGGTAGGGCAGTTTGCTATTCAATATGCAAAACAGCGCGGTGCAGATGTATTTACCACGGCATCAAAGCGTAACCATAAATTAGTTAAGCAGCTAGGCGCTGATGTGGTTTTTGACTATAGCGATAAAAAGCTATGCGAAAAAATCCGCAGAGAACTTGGCCCGCAAGGCTTTGATGCGGTTATTGATACGATAGGTGGTGAGTGTACTCAGCGTAATATTGAGTTAATGCGTTTTTGTGGACGTATTGCCTGCTTAAATCCGCTCCCTTGTTTTGATCAAGACTTAATGTATCACCGAGCGCCCAATATTAGCGTTGTATCGATTGGTGGTGCATGGCTTGCTAATAGTTTATGTGCACAACAACGTTTGAGTTTTATGGGTAACCTGTTACTTGAAGGAGCTGTTAGTGGCGACATTAAACACCCAGAAATAACGCCCGTAGATTTTAGTGCTGAGTCAGTATCGCAAGCGCTTAATAAACAACTTGCTGGTGGTTTTACCGGCAAGCAAGTTGTTAAAGTTGCTAAGTGAAGCGCTTATACAATTTGATTTAAATTTAAGTAGTTTTAGCTAGGTTAACTGATAATGTAGCCTCTACAAATTGAATAAAAACGCAGCCTATTTGTGCTGCGTTTTTTTATGCCCATCAAAAAATAGATGCAGCGCTAGGGTCTGTTGATCTTTCAAGGTTGAATTTGCAGCAGTCTGTTTGGTATTTAGGCAAGGCAGAGCCTATGTAGTGTGGTTATTCCCCATAAATGGGCGATAACGTAGCATAAAGACCAAACATCCACTGCCCTTCGGGTTCTTCCTAGGGGCTATTTACTCTTTGTTGCCTACATGGCTGTCTCTTATACACAAGTCTTTGAATATCGATAAGTCTGTGATCTAATCGATCATCATCACTCATAGATTTATCGTATGCACACAAACACTTCTGAAGAATGGGCTCAATTAATTTTTGGTAACGCTAATTTAGGGGATCCGAGACGCACCCGACGATTAGCTGTACTAGCAAGCGATATGGCTGAGAATGCA
>NZ_MTQD01000015.1 GCF_001974875.1 Pseudoalteromonas sp. EB27 | reverse complement strand
CGCCAGCGTTCAATCTGAGCCATGATCAAACTCTTCAATTAAAAAGTTTTATGTCTTTCGACAGCTCAATGAATTCTGAATTTATTTTAATATCTTTCGATATTGAATTGACTGTGCCGAATAATTATCGAAATAACTATTCTGTTGGTCACTCAGTTTTCAATTGAGACTCTAATTTGTTTGCCTCGCTACCTAAGTAGGTTGGCTGTTAGAACTCAATCTGTACGAGTGCCCACACAGATGATTGCTTTATATTGTTAAAGAACGTTGCGATTAAAGTTAAACTTTATCTCGCTAGGGCTGCGCATATTACGCTTTCCTATTTTTTTGTCAACACTTAAATTTAAACTTTCTAAAAAGATTCAATCTAAGTTTTACTTAACACACTGAGTAGTTCGTGCCTCGCTATGCGTTGGCGTTTCCCGTCTCAGTGGGGTCGCATTATAGGGAGATCCGAAAACAGATCAACCCTTTTTTGAAGAAAACGTGAAATAATGTGCTGTTCGCACACATTTACATCGAAATGGTTACTTTAAACACTAAAAAGGCCCTGATGGGCTTTTTTAATTAGTTTACTATGAGCTTCCACCCAAGTTTACCTTGCTGTTTAGACTCTTGTTGTAGCTCGCTAGCCATTAATGGATGATCTTTTAACCAGTTACTTTTAAACTTAAGGTCTAACACTTCATTTTTAGCAGTTAACTCAAACTTAGGCAGTACATCATCTTGTCTGCGCATTGATAAGATGACTGCTATTCGTAGTAATCTCACTATATATTGCGCTAATAGACTATTTACGCCGAGTGAATTAAAACAGCCTTTTGGAAAATCAGAACGATGCGCATCCGCTACCGCTACTATTAATTTATGCTCTGACTGTGAAAAACCAGGCATATCAGTATTTTCCAAAATATAAGCGGTGTGTTTATGATACTGCTTATATTCTATTAGTAATCCAATCTCATGAAGCTGCGCTACCGCTTTTAATAGTGGTAACCCATTTAAACTTTCAATTGGCCAATCTTTATCAATACTTATCGCTAACTGCATAGCCAAGCTTGAAACTCGACACGCTTGTTTTTGATCAACGTGATAACGACTCATAAACCCATCAACTGTGCGTTTACGAATGTCGTTATTATGAAACTCCGGAACCATGCTATATAAAACACCTTCACGCAGTGCTCCACCCGCCAATCCCATTTTTTCTATTTCAAGAGATTCAAATAGTGCGATTAAGATTGCGAGTCCTGATACAAATACCAGTCGACGGTCTTCACTTAATCCAGGAAGGTCTAGCGCTGCAATGGTGCTAAATGCAATTGCTTGCTCTTTTATAGTGTTGAGCTTTTCAAGCGTGAGTAAATCGTCAAGATTTTGAGCGACCATAATTTCTTGAATTGCTTGCACTGTGCCAGAAGCACCAGATGCAATTTGCCATCCCGCTGTTTTATATTCTGGAGAAATTTCATCAATGACTGTACGAGCTGCCTTTATAGCTGCGTTAAAGTTACCCTTACTTAATTGGCAGTCTTTGAAATAGCGTTCAAGATAGGTAACACACCCCATATTGAGGCTTTTGTAATGTAAGGCATCAAATGCTTTACCAATTACAACTTCGGTACTTGCACCACCAATATCAATAACAAGCTGTTTGCCAGTACAAGATGAAGTATGAGCAACACCTTTATAAATTGTGCGCGCTTCTAATTCTCCGCTAATAACATTAATGCTATGGCCAAGAATCTTTTCTGCATGGTTTTTGAATACTTCGGCGTTAGTTGCCAACCTTAAGGTAGCTGTTGCTACTATGGTGATGTTTTTATCTGGGATATCTTGTAGACGCTCAGCAAAAAGGGCAAGGCATTCCCAGCCTCGCTGCATTGCTTCAGTGCTCAATACGTTATCTTTATCAAGCCCTGCGGCTAATCGGACTTTGCGTTTAACACGTCCAATTGTTTGTAGACCGCCAGCAATTGATTTGGCTATAAGCATATGAAAGCTATTTGAGCCCAAATCAATAACTGCGTATACATTTTTTTGCGGTTTAAGTTGCCCCACCGTTCAAAAACCTCTAGTTACTACTACTTATACAAACGGTCGCTTACGACCGTCCTTTTTGGTAACTATTATTTGGGCGACGTCCGCTGTTATTACTACGGTTACGTGGACCATTTGAATAGTTGCGCTTTCTTTGAATAATAGGCTGAGTTAAATCATCTAGCAATGCTGTTTTATCATAATGAGATAAAGGAATGCTGTGCTCTATATATTCTTCAATTTCATGCAAGTTATAAGCATATTGCTCACACGCAAAACTGATTGCGTGGCCTGATGCGCCAGCACGACCAGTACGACCAATACGGTGTACATAATCTTCGCAATCGTCAGGTAGGTCAAAGTTAAATACATGACTTACTTCTGGAATATGAAGACCACGCGCTGCAACATCAGTAGCAACTAAAAAGTCTAAGTCGCCTTTGCTAAACTGCGCTAATATAGTTTGGCGTTTTTTCTGGTTAACATCACCAGTAAGCATGCCTACACGATGACCGTCTGACTTAAGCCAAGCATAAACAGTTTCACAACTGTGCTTAGTATTTGCAAACACGATTGCTTTCTCTGGCCATTCTTCTTCAATTAAGGTTAACAACAGCTTAATTTTATCTTCTTGCGAAGGATGAAATAGCTCTTCTTGAATACGTTTACCCGTTTTAACGTCAGGTTCAATTTGAACATGTTCTGGGTTTGTCATGTGCTCAAAAGCTAGTTCTTGTACGCGATACGATAATGTGGCAGAAAATAATAAGTTTAAACGCTTTGATGTATCTGGCATACGATCGAACATATAGCGAATATCTTTGATAAAACCTAAATCGAACATACGATCAGCTTCGTCAAGCACGACTACCTCAATTTCATTAAGGGTGTAACAGCCTTGCTTATACAGATCAATTAGACGACCTGTAGTACCAATTAAAATATCAACGCCTTTTTCTAGTTGTGCACGTTGTTTTTCGTAATCTTCGCCACCATATACTAAACCTAAGTTAAGATTACAGTGCGGCGCTAAAATTTTAGCATCTTTGTGTATCTGAATCGCAAGCTCCCGAGTAGGGGCCATGATCAGGGCTCTTGGATGTTTACTAGGTGCTTTGCTAGATTGTAATAACCGATGGCACGTGGCAGTTAAAAACGCCAACGTTTTGCCTGTACCAGTTTGAGCTTGGCCCGCGATATCGCGTCCATCACAAATAAAAGGTAGGCATTTTGCTTGAATAGGTGTGCAATATTCAAACCCATTCTCGGTTAAACCGGCAACCACTTCCGGTGCGATAGCAAAGTCTGAAAACTTTTTATCGGTTAAATGTGTCTTAGTCATAGCGTTTAAGCATAACGTTTAAACTTGCAATAAGAAACAAGAGTGTTTAAATACGCACTAAATATTTCGCCTAACTAAATCGGAGAGCGCAATGAGCGAGAAAATAATCCAAATTACTGACGATAGCTTTGAAGCTGACGTATTACAATCAGACAAACCAGTACTAGTAGATTTCTGGGCTGAATGGTGTGGACCTTGTAAAATGATCGCCCCTATTCTTCACGAAGTTGCTGATGAATACGACAGCCGTGTGACTGTTGCTAAATTAAATATCGACCAAAATGCTGGCACACCGCCAAAATTTGGTATTCGTGGTATTCCTACTTTACTTCTTTTTAAAGATGGCCAAGTAGCTGCAACGAAAGTAGGTGCTCTTTCAAAAACTCAACTTATCGAGTTTTTAGAAAACAACATCTAACTGTAAGCTAGAACAATAAAAAGGGCTTTTTGCCCTTTTTTAAATTTATTTTGTATAAAGACTGGACGCTTTGCCAGTGAACTGCTAGTTTATAAAGCCAACTAATCCTTAGTTATATTCAACAAACCTCACTCAACGATCAAAGCGATTTTGAGTATGACAACTGTAATAAAGAACCCACCAATATGCATTTACGCGAATTAAAAGACAAGTCCATTAAAGAGCTTGTAGACTTAGCTGAGTCCATGGGGCTCGAAAACGTAGCCCGCTTAAGAAAGCAAGATATCATTTTTGCCATTCTTAAATCCCATGCCAAAGGCGGAGAGAATATCTTCGGCGGCGGTGTATTAGAGATTTTACAAGATGGTTTCGGCTTCTTAAGATCATCAGAAGCCTCTTACTTAGCTGGCCCAGATGACATTTATGTTTCACCTAGCCAAATTCGCCGTTTCAGCATGCGTACTGGCGATTCAATTTCAGGTCTTATTCGTCCACCTAAAGACGGTGAACGTTACTTTGCTTTACTTAAAGTAAATGAAGTTAACTTTGATAAACCTGAAAACTCTCGAACTAAAATTCTTTTTGAAAACCTTACTCCATTACATGCAAACGAACGTTTTCGCATGGAACGTGGTAACGGCAGTAAAGAAGATATTACAGCCCGTGTACTTGATTTAGCATCTCCTATTGGCCGTGGCCAACGTGGTTTGTTAGTAGCTCCGCCAAAAGCGGGTAAAACAATGCTGCTTCAAAATATTGCACAATCAATTACGCACAATCATCCTGATGTAACATTAATGGTTTTACTTATTGATGAACGTCCGGAAGAAGTAACAGAGATGCAACGCCTAGTTAAAGGTGAAGTTATTGCATCAACGTTCGATGAGCCAGCTTCTCGTCACGTACAAGTTGCCGAAATGGTTATCGAAAAAGCAAAACGCCTAGTTGAACATAAAAAAGATGTTGTTATCTTATTGGATTCAATCACTCGTTTAGCACGTGCTTATAACACCGTTATTCCTTCATCAGGTAAAGTACTTACTGGTGGTGTTGACGCTAACGCATTACATAAACCTAAGCGCTTCTTTGGTGCTGCACGTAACGTTGAGGAAGGTGGTAGCTTAACAATCATAGCTACAGCTCTTATCGATACTGGCTCTAAAATGGATGAAGTTATCTACGAAGAGTTTAAAGGTACTGGTAACATGGAACTTCACCTTAACCGTAAAATTGCGGAAAGACGTGTATTCCCAGCTATCGACTTTAACCGCTCAGGTACTCGTCGTGAAGAATTACTAACAAAACCAGATGAACTTCAAAAGCTTTGGATTTTACGTAAAATTGTTCATGACATGTCAGAAATTGATGCAATGGAATTCTTAATCGATAAACTATCGATGAGCAAAACCAATGATGAATTTTTTGATTCGATGAGACGCCAATAAAAGCGTTTTAATTGAATAAAAAAAGCGCCTAAGGCGCTTTTTTTATGTCTGGATTAAATACAGTTTAACTCTCATTATACTTTTTAAGTACACTCTGCAGTGTATCAACGAGCGCTTTAAAATCATTTGCACTGCTTTTTTGGGTTCTGTGTAGAAGTGCTCTGTCTAAATTTTTAGCCGATTGCGCAATTTCATCCAAACCAAACATTTGTGCAGCCCCTAAAATGCGATGGCTATCTTTTTGTAGCGCACCTAAATCTTCGCTTATAAAATGCTGGGTAATCGTTTCACTCTCCAAAGCAAAGCTCTGCTTGAAACTAATCACAAGATCGCTCATATCAACTTCATTTTGCTTTATAATTGGTTGATCTTCTGCATTATGTAGGTGATTAGAGAGCGCTTTATAAAATGACTCTTTGTCTATCGGTTTACCTAAGTAACCTGTAAACCCTAACTCTAAGTAACTATCTACTTCATGACTCATAGCATTTGCTGTTAAAGCAAAAATAGGCCGTTCAAAACCACACTGTTTCAATAGTTGGAAAGCAGAACGCCCGTCCATCACTGGCATTTGAATATCGAGTAATACTAAGTCAGGGTATTCTTTTAAGCACTGCTCTACCGCTTGCTCACCATTTTCAACAGCAATAACCTCGAGTCCCATTGAGCGTAAATAGCGGCTTATTAACCTACGATTATCAGGATGATCCTCCGCAAGTAAAACACGACCCGCCAATCGCTTATTTTCCTTAGAAGTACTTTGAGCTTCAATCATGCTTTGCGATTTATTTACTTCTGCGCACGGTAAAAAGAACGAGAACTGACTGCCCTTTTTGTATTCGCTTTGCACGCTAATATAACCGCCCATCATCGCGGCTAATTGTTGTGATAAGCTAAGGCCTAACCCTGTTCCACCAAAGCGACGGCTAATGCTGTTATCTGCTTGGCTAAAGCATTCAAAAATAAGCTTTAACTGTTTAGAGCTCATACCAATACCGGTATCTTTTATAATAATAACCAGCCCTTGATCACTCTTATTTAAAGCAATGATGATCTGGCCAGCGTGAGTAAACTTAATAGCATTGGCACATAAGTTTATAAGAATCTGCTTTACGCGAATCAAATCGAGCTTAGTGTAAAACTCATTACCCACTTGATTGTCTAAAATAAGGTGTAGATTTTTTGCTTTTGCTTGGGTAATAAACATGGCATGTACGTCATTTACGAGCTCGACAATATCAAAGCACGAAATATTTAACTCTAATCTATTGGCTTCAATTTTACTTAAATCAAGTACATCATTTATTAAGCTTTTTAAATGGTCACTGTGACGCTGAATTACTCTTAATTCATCTTTAAGTGACTCAGGCTCATATAATTCATTAATTAAGGCATCTGTTTGCCCTAAAATAGCCGTTAGTGGAGTGCGAATTTCGTGACTAATATTAGCTAAAAACTGGCTTTTAACATCATTGGCCTCTCTGAGCTCTTGTGCAATTGCCTGCAATTCTGCAGTACGTTGCGTAACTTGTTCTGTTAACTGCTGCTTAGCGCGTTTTTCTGCACCACGACGGTAAAGTGCAATACCTGTTACTACAACTAACAGTAATAGTAAAAAAGAGAATAAAGTAAGCTGAGAACGCTGCGACATTTTCAGTTCTTGCACACGGCGATCTTGTTTAAGTTTTTCTATTTCCTGGTTTAATTGCGTTGCTTTAAATTGATGCTGAAGCACCGCTAGCGCGTTAATAATTGCCGTACTTCTGAGTTTTCGCAGCTCACTAATGTATTTTTGTTGCAAAGCCATTGCACTTGAATAATCGCCTTTACTCGCTTCAAGAAGTGCTTTGGCCCCCAAGCTTTCCCTAATTATTCGCTCACTGCCGTATTCATGGGCAAGTAAAATAGCTCGATCTAAATTTATTTGAGCCTCATCTAAATTGCCCTTAACAAACTGAATCTTAGCCAGCGCATGTAACGCATTAAGCTCTAAATTATGATTATCTATTTTAAGCGCATAGTACTCACCTAATTTAGCTTGCTCGTATGCTTCATCAACTTTTTTCAATACTAAATTAGTATTTGCCAAATTAGTATATTGTGTAGATAACTTATTGTAATCATTAGCTGAAATATAATATCGCAGCGCTAACTGATAATAATGTAGTGCTAAATCAAATTGGTTGCTCTCCATATGAGCAACACCCATATTGTTATATACCTGCGCAATACCGCTTTTATCATCTAATCGCTGATAAACTTTAAGTACATCTTGATAAAGACTAAACGCACTATCGTAGCGTGATAAGCGTATATAAACGCCAGCTATATTAAGTAGTATATCGGTTTGATCTTGTTCACTGCCGTGCGCTTCGTAAATAGCTTTTGCTTTTAAATAAAACTCTAGAGTATCGCCTAACTTGTTCATATTAAAATAGGCCAAGCCAATATTATTTAGTAAATTTGCTTGTTCAAGTAATTGCTCATTTTTTTCAGCTAATACTAGAGTGCGGCTGTATTCAATAATGGCTTTTTGAAATAAACCTTGATAGAAGAGCACCACACCTTGCATTTTAATTGCACGAAAGTGCTCATCAGGAAAGAATGTATCTGAAGTATGTTGTTCTAGTAATTTAAAATAGTGTAAAGATTCTTTAAAATTATCAGCCGATAACGCACTATTACCCAATGCCGAATAAACAGCGACCTGCTCTTTTTTGGAGGCATCTTTATTAGTAAGTAGCATGTTTGCTAATTGTAATTTAGGCTCCCACTGCACTTCGTTTTTGAATTGCTCAAATAAAGAGTCAGTATTTTGGGCATAACCAGGAGCTATTAGTACACAGCATATAGTAAATAAGAGGCACTTTAACTTGCCCAGCATAATTTTAATCCTTCAAACCGTTACTTATATCAGCGTAATCTTTATTGAAGATACACCAACTACTAGGGCCTAAACAATGCTTAACCCACTGATTGATGAGATTTTTGAGCTAATACTAACAAAGCAGGTTTGGCAAGTTCATACTTTAGCAGCAGAACTGGCAAACCGCAGCGCTATGACCACTCTCGATAAAAGTCCTGAACGTGATTTATTTAAACGTAACTTTTTAATTATGAATGCACTGTACCAACTGCAGGCACAATTACGCCCTCAGAGTTTACTCATTTCAGCTCTGCATATCGAGCTTTTAGAAAAAGGAGATAATAGTTTAGTAACAACAAGCGAGAATTTGCGAGATTATTATTTAGATTGGCATAATTACGATACTAGTGAAGAGCAGATTGATGAGCTTTTAAATAGCTTTTGGCGTCAGTTTAAAACGCTGCCGCCACAACAGGCTTTAAATGAAAATGAATTTAAAGAGTTGGCTTTAGAATGGAAGTTACCTGAAAATTTCACTCTTAAAAACGTTCAAAAGCGCTGGAGACAACTTGCATTACAAATGCACCCAGATAAACCAAGTGGGTGTGAAGTGAAGTTTAAAAAAATAAAATTACAATACGAGCAGCTAAAGGTAGCTGCTCGTTAATCTATTAATTTAGAAGTTTAAATTAACGAGTAAGGCGACGAGCGCGGATTTTTCGCCCTTTAATATTACCTTCGGTTAATTTACGAAGCGCTGGTTTTGATGAGTTACGTTCAACAGCAACAAATGCTACGTTATCAAGTACGTTAATTTTACCTACCTGACGACCTGCAACACCATCTTTACCCGTTAAAGCACCTAAAATATCACCAGCGCGCACTTTTTGCTTTTTACCTGAATCAATCATTAAAGTAACCATTTCAGGGCGGTACGGCGGCTTGTCTAATAAATTAAATGGTGGCATTTGCTCTGGCGTAATATCACGCTCGTAATGTTCGCCTATTTGAGCAATTTTAAACGCTTCTGCTTCACCGTAAATAGAGCATGCAATGCCCTTTTTACCAGCGCGACCTGTACGACCAACACGATGAACATGTGTTTGCGTATCATGTGCCAAATGGTAGTTAATAACCATATCCATATCATCAATATCTAAACCACGTGCAGCAACATCGGTAGCAACAAGTATTGAAGCACTTTTATTTGAAAAGTGAATTAACGTACGTTCACGATCGCGCTGCTCTAAATCACCGTGTAGCGAAACAGCACTAAAGCCTTCGTCAGCTAAATCGTCACACACTTGTTGTGTTTCTACTTTGGTATTACAAAATACAACACAGCTTTGTGGTGTAAATTTAAGTAGTAATAATTTTAGCGTTGGGTAGCGCTGCTTATTATTATCCATTTTGTAGAAGTACTGCTTAATTGTACTTTTGGCTTGTTCTTCTTCTACTTTAACCATTTCTGGGTTTTTAAGTACACGCTTAGCAATTGCTTCAATAGCTCTTGGGAATGTAGCACTAAATAACAATGTTTGACGATTTTGTGGAATACGCTCAATAATTGCATCAAGTGTGTCTTGAAAACCCATATCAAGCATTTGATCGGCCTCATCAAGCACCAATGTTTCAACATCATCTAAACGTAAAGTACCTTTACGAATATGGTCGTCAACACGCCCAGGTGTACCCACAATAATATGCGCGCCATGTTCAAGCGAGCCTATTTGCGGACCAATTGATACACCACCACATAACGTCAATATTTTAATATTATGGATACCGCGCGCTAATTTTCGCATTTCAACCGCAACCTGCTCAGCAAGCTCTCGGGTTGGGCATAAAACTAACGACTGAATACGAAAGCGTTTTACGTTTAATTTAGCGAGTACACCCAAACTAAACGCAGCAGTTTTACCTGAACCGGTTTTTGCCTGAGCAATGATGTCTTTACCAGCAAGTACAGGCGGTAAACTTTGTGCTTGTACGGGTGTCATGTGGGCATAGCCAAGTGTTGATAAATTATCAACGAGTCCAGCCGGTAAAGCTAAAGATGAAAAAGCAGTTGAAGTCACAGTAAGTTCCATAGCAATAAAAATAACGTGGGGGAAAGCCCCACTAAATATGCCGCTAATAATAGCAGAATTCGTAATTAGCAACCATTAACAAACACATAATAAAGTACGTTAACAAAAGGTGTTGAAAATGATAGTAGTTTGCATTAAGATCTCGATTGTTTTTACATAACTGCGCTGGAAGCAATCAATGAAACTGAATTCTCTTTACCTAGCACTACTGGCAAGCATTACAACAAACGCATATGCAAACTCTACCGACCTTGAACGTATAGAAGTAAAAGGTAGCTACTTTAACGACTACAAAGTAGACAACGCTAATGGCGCAATGAGAACATCAGCTTCATTACTTGAAACCGCACAATCTGTAACCGTAATAACAGACACTATTGTTAACGAACAGCTCGCCACTACACTTGGCGAAGTGCTAACAAATGACGCCAGCTTAACGGCAGGCTCACAGCAACGAAACCGTGAAGTATTTAACCTACGTGGGTTTGAGCTAAGCTCATCAACAGGTTATTTACGTGACGGCCATCAGCATTGGTCTCACTATCAACAACCAATCGAAATTTTACAACAAGTTGAAGTAATTAAAGGCCCATCAAGCATTTTATACGGTCAGTCAGGCCCTGGTGGCTTGGTGAACATGGTAACCAAAAAACCAACTGTAACTACACTGTTTAATGCCAGTGCCGATGTAGATCAGCATGGCTCAACTCGTTTTATGATGGATGCCAGTGGTGCCTTGACTGAATCTGAAGATTTACGTGCACGTGGCATATTAGTAAAGCAAGACGTAGATTACTGGCGTGAATATCAAAATGGTGAAAACCGTGAGCGTGACCGCTTTTTAGGTGCTTTAGTTGTAGATTACGATATTAGCGACAATGCATTAGTACGCGTGCATTACGACCGTACAGACGACGAAGCAGGTTTAGATACGGGTGCATGGATAGACGATAACGCCAAAGTAATTGGTAGCGACAAAACAATTCGTGATATGTCTTGGGCATTTACCGATATAACGGTAGAAAACGTAGGTTTAGACCTAGAGGTATTTTTAACCGATAACTGGCAGGTAAAGCTTGGCTATAACGAACAAACGTTTGAGCGCCAACGCTTTGAGTCAGCACCGCGTATGCCAGGCGGCTTTGCTGAAGGTGACAGCTATGAATCTCGCCCTTACGATCGTTTTGATGATTGGCAGTTTAAAACCGCATTTATTGATTTTATTGGTGAATTTGAAACAGCTGGTATTCAACACCAATTATTAATTGGCGCAAACTCATTGGATTACTACTATGGACAACGCCGCACGTCTGCCGACTACTTCGACTTTTCAGCAGGGCAAGCAGAACCATCTCGCCCATCAGTAAGCTATAAAACAGATGATACAATAAGCGAAACTGAATACGACTACTACGGTATTTACGTTCAAGACTTAATTTCGTTTTCGCCAGAGTGGCAATTATCGCTAGGTGGACGTTACGATAAGCAAACGCGAGAAGATGCAGATAACGAATCATTTGTACCAAAAGTAGGCGTGCTTTATCACCCAAATGCTTCTGCAACTATATACGCTAGTTACTCAGAAGGTTTCGAGCCTCAAGGTAGTGAAACCTTAATTGATGAAACAGATGTAAATAACGGTATGAAATTAGATGCTATTACGTCTGAGCAAAGAGAGATTGGCATTAAATGGCAGTTATTTGATGACCGCCTAATGCTTACCAGTGCTATTTTTGATATTAGCAAAGAAGGTACTCTTGTTAGCGAACAGCTTGAAGTTCCTATTGGGTCATTCATAAGTGAAACAAACCAAGTAGGTGAACAACGTCATAAAGGCGTTGAGCTAAGCGCTCAAGGTGCCGCTACTGACCGTTTATTTGTTATGGCATCAACTATGTATCTAGATGCTAACTTTGAACGCGATGAAGAATTAGAAGGTAAACGCCCTACCGATGCACCAAAATGGTCGGCATCACTTTGGACACGTTATGAATTAAACGACGCAATTGCACTTAATGCAGGTGCTTTTTACGAAGGCGAGCGTTTTGCTGATAGCGCCAATACAATTACTAAAGATGCGTACACTCGCGTTGATGTAGGTGCTACTTATAAATTTAACTTAAGTAATACCGATATTAATTTACGCCTTAATATCGAAAACTTATTTGATAAAAACTATTTAGGTGGTGGCGGTACTAGTAATGTAACTGTTGGCGAAGGCACAAATCTTCGTTTAGCTGCGCAATTTAGCTTTTAATTAAACGCTTAAAATAATAACTTAAAATAATAGTTTTAAAATATAGCCCGCGTACATTTACGCGGGCTTTTTTTATATCTAAACGTTTATACCTAACAGCATTAAACCTATTACAAAGCCTATTCATCTCATCTATTTTTTATCATGTTTGTTACATGTTCTAATAGCGCTAATTATTAAAAAGGCCTACCAAAATGAAAAAATTAATTACCGCACTGCTGCTTACTAGCAGTATGGCTGCAAACGCTAACAATGCCGAATTTACCCAAAAGCAATTACAACAAGTAGACGAAGTGCGCACCTTTGCTCTAAATAGTGATTTAAGCTATAAATTACTAGAGTCATTAACAACTGAGGTTGGCCCTCGCTTACCTGGTACTGAAAATGATAAAAAAGCAGTGGCATGGGCTAAAGCTAAATTTAATGAGCTTGGTTTTGATAAAGTATGGCTTGAAGAAGCAACCTTCCCTGAATGGCGCCGTTATAGCGAAAGCGGAAAAATACTAACCCCAAGCGAGCAACCGCTGCATTTAACTGCATTAGGTAACAGTATAAGCACGCCAAAAGGTGGGCTCACAGCACCAGTGGTCTTGTTCGAAACACTTGATGAGTTAATTGCTGCACCAGATAACAGCTTAAAAGGTAAAATTGCGTATATTAATTACCGCATGAACCGCGATATAGACGGCAATGGTTACGGACCGGCTGTAAAAGCACGTGGCACAGGCGCTATAGAAGCATCTAAAAAAGGGGCTGTTGCCTACATGATGCGATCAGTAAGTACCGGCCATCATCGTTTTGCACACACTGGCGGTAGTTACTACAAAGAGGGTGTTACAAAAATACCTAATGTAACAATTGCTAACCCAGATGCAGATCAAATCGCACGACTTATTGCATTAAATAAAGACGTGTCGGTAAATATTAATGTGCAAACCGAAAATCTAGGTGAAGGAACAGGTTATAACGTTATTGGCCAATTTAATGGTACCGAAAACCCTGAGCAATATGTATTAATTGGCGGGCATTTAGATTCTTGGGACTTAGGGACTGGCGCACTAGATGACGGCGCAGGCGTTGCACTAACAATGGCAGCCGCTAAACATATTAGCGATGTAAAACGTCCTAAGCGCAGTATTCGTGTGGTACTTTTTGCAGCTGAAGAGCTAGGTCTTTGGGGTGCAAAAGCTTATTTTGAAGAGCATAAAAACGAGTTAAGCAATATTGTTGCAGCCGCTGAGTCTGACTTTGGTGCCGATGTAGTATACGCTTTTGAGTCAAATGTAGATGCCGCTTCGCTTCCTGTAGTACGCGCAATAGCAAAAGAGCTTGCACCATTAAATGTTGAATACATTGGTAAAAACCAAGCGAATGGAGGCCCGGATCTAATTCCACTTAAGAATGCAACGTCAGCACCTATTTTTGAACTTGCTCAAGATGGAACTGATTACTTTGATTACCACCATACAGCTGACGATACGCTTGATAAAGTAACACCCGCTAAGCTTCGTCAAAATACCGCAGCATACGCCGTATTTGCTCTAATGGCTGCTGATGCAAAAACAACAATCAAGCCTAAAGCACAAACTAAATAACCTGAACTCAGGTTAAACAGTAACTGACATACTTACTTACAGTTTGTTGCTTTGATTAATGCGCTCCTTGTTTTACCTTTAGGTAATTAAACAAGGAGCGTGCTTTATGTTACTTTTCAACACGAGTGAATCATTTCCACATTTTGCACAAACAATACGCTGCCCTCACTGTCAAAGCGACGCCTACCATTTAATAAATAAAAGCCGCTATTTACGATTTAGTATTTTGCCCATGCTCGCCTTAAAATTAAATTACAAACGCGAGTGCTATCAATGCGGAAAAAACGAACCTGTAAAAATAACGCAACTACCATTAATAGAAAAACTAAGCCTACCTAAGTACTTTATTGGCACTTTTTTATTGCTTTGGATAATCACCTTCTTTTATCAACAGCATCTTGATAACGAAGCTCAAAAGCAAAATTACTTAAGCACACCAAAACTATACGATACCTATTTAGTACAGGCTGATAAATTTACCCATGAACCTTGGACTCTTACAAACCTAAAAATTGCTCAGGTGATAAGTTTTGACGCGCAATTTACTACCTTTCAAGTAAGTAACTACAGCTATAAACGAAACAACAGTGTTACGCTGGCAATGCGTACTAGCCAATTGGTACAAAATAACTATTTTTCAACTAACACCATTACTCTCCCCCGCAATGAAATAAAGCGCTTATATAATGACGAAGTTATTTACGACGTACTACGCCCATATGCCAACAGCCTTTATGGCGGATTTGTGATGTTTCCTCCTAAACCTAAGCCACTATATAAAGGCTTAAAGCTCGATAAAAATAACCAACAAGGCATTATTTATTTTAAAGATGGATTATTTGTTGAAGCATTTGATAGCTTTAAATTAGCTGCTGAAGCAGGCTCT
The DNA here is from genome assembly GCF_001974875.1 of Pseudoalteromonas sp. EB27. Taxonomy (GTDB): domain Bacteria; phylum Pseudomonadota; class Gammaproteobacteria; order Enterobacterales; family Alteromonadaceae; genus Pseudoalteromonas. The sequence continues at coordinate 118,611 of NZ_MTQD01000015.1, read as the reverse complement.
CAGTGGGGGCAATTAAATTTAGCGCAGATGTATCGTGATGGTGAAGGAATAGCTCAAAATCATCAACAAGCTATTTACTGGTATAAAAGGGCCATAGAGCAAAAAAATACTAAAGCACAATTTGAATTGGAATCTCTTTGTAAAACAATTATATGTGAATAAAGCAGTAAGTTTCTTACTTACTGCTTTATTCTTTTATAACTCTAAATGTTTATCTAAAAAACTAAGTACTTGTTTGTAGTAATCAGTTCTGTGTTCTTCTTTGTAAAAACCATGGCCCTCATCTTCCAATAACACGTACTTATAAGGGTGGTTAGCTTTTTTCAATGCAGCCACTAATGATTCGGCTTGCTCAATAGGAGCTCGCGCATCTTCACCTGCGTGAACTATGAGCACAGCGGCTTTGAGCTTATCTACATTATAACTAGGTGAAAATGCCTTCAAAACAGCTTCATTAGTGCCTAAAACGTTTTCAAGATAATTTTGTCCTGTACTACGCCCTGAGATATCACCTTCTTCAAACATTAGCGGTAAATCATAAATACCAACTGTGCCTATGGCACACTTAAACATCTCAGGCTCTAAAATAGCGCTCTGCAAAGCTGAATAAGCACCAAAGCTTGATCCCATTATACAAATGTTATTTTTGTTTACTGTGCCATTAGAAATTAAAAACTTAACACCATCAATAATATCAAACTGTATATCAGAACCCCACTTTTGATAGCCTGCTTCTTCGAAGTTTCGACCAAAGCCACCTGAACCTCTAAAATTAACTCTTAGTACAGCCATTCCCCTGCTTGCTAATAACTGTACCTCAGAATCATAACCCCAATAATCACGAGGACCATGTGGACCGCCATGGGGCATTACAACTAGAGGTAAGTTTTTACCTTCAACACCATTGGGAACAGTTAAATACCCATAAATAGTTAAACCATCCCGAGTTTTATATTGAACAGGTTTTGTTTTTGAAAGCTCATTTTCGTTCAGCCAGCCACGCGCTGAAAATAATATTCTTAGCTTATTTTGCACCCCATCGTATAAGTAATATTTACCAGGATTGGTATCACTTGATGCGTAAATAACATTAATATCGCCATTAGAGGTGCTACTGACTAACTGCACTTGGTCGCCTTGCAATGCTTCTATCAAAGATTTTAAGCGAACACTCTTATGAGAATCTTTATCTATAAAAGCATAGTTTGGGTAACCTAACTCACTTTCTATTGCAAATAACTCTTTTGAAGCTTCATCAACCCATACTCTTTTTGGAGATACATATTGTTCTTGATGGACTAATTCTATTTCCTTAGTATTTAGATTTAGTTTATACAACCCTTCAGCTTCGCCACCAACAGAAGCAGTCATATAAATGCTGTCACCAGATTTATCAAAAGCTCTTAATCTAATATCGCCATAATTAACTTCTCCTAAATTTAATTTCTTCCAGTCACCACCTTCTTTTTCTTTAGTATGTATTTTTGCATCTATATAGTTATCTGTAGATACTGAAACACGAACATTACCATCGTGGTCAGTTAAAAATTCGGCCATACGTGATGGAGACAAAGTGACTTGCTTTCTTTTGCCAGTATATACATCTACTTCATATACAATAGTATGAGGTTCATTACTCGAGGTCCAAGGGTAGGTAACTACTAACATTTTTCTTTTGTTAGTAACTAAGGGATCTAATACAAATGAAGTTCCGTACAATGGGGTCTGCCTTTTAAGGCGTGTACCTGTTTGCATTTCACCATGGTAACCAATTAAATATTTACCTCTAGCCCCGTTAGCATTTACGCCAAATATTTCACCATGATATTCTGGGTGGTCTTGCCATCCTTTTAGGTACTCTTTAGTAACGACAACTCGCTCATTATTAACCCAATGGTAATCACCAACTTGGGCATTTCCTTCAAAGGCAACTGCGTGAAGCATTTTAAAGTTTTTAGTATCAAAAATAACAAGTGCATCTTTACCAGCAACTTTGTTTATAACGGCTAAATATTCGCCGCCAGGAGAAATAGTAGCGTGATTAAACTCTTTATTTTTACTAAAGTGCTCCACGGGGATTTGGGGCTGCTTTGAAAAGCTAAAGAAGCTTACCAATAACAGAGGTACCAACAAGCTATATCTTAAAAAAAAATTCATCATAATTCCCTGTATTAACAACAAGAAGCCATAATATATAAAATTAAATAGAATGTAACCAAAATGATGCTTTTTTGTATCTATTGTTTTTTAAATAACTTTGTATAACTTACATGTACAAGCACAACAACTAAGCCAGCAATAACGCCTAGTAAACCATCAAACAAGAGAGGCGCTAATACTTCTCCTGTGCCGCCAGCAACAGACTGAGCATAGCTTGTTACATCCAACTGAGTATGATGTAGTAACTCAACGCCATGTACTAAAATCCCGCCGCCTACTAAAAACATTGCAATGGTGCCTGCAAAAGCTAAAAACTGCATTAATCTAGGTGCAGCAGCTAGTAAGCCTTTTCCGAGTAACTCTTTAAATTTATTTGCTGACACTTTAGATTGGTTAAGTAAATAAAGCCCAGCATCATCCAGCTTTACAATACCGGCCACCAAGCCATAAACGCCAATCGTCATTATAATTGCGATAACACAAAGCACTAAAGCTTGGTTAAGCAATGTAGCACTCGCCACTGTGCCTAAAGTAATAACAATAATTTCGGCAGAAAGAATGAAGTCGGTTCTTATTGCGCCTTTTATTTTTTGCTTTTCGTATTCGACTAAATCTAACTTTTCATCTTCGTCTACCGCTTCACTGTTATGAGGCAAAAACTTAGCAAATACTTTTTCAGCTCCCTCAAAACATAAAAACAAACCACCCATCATTAAAAGCGGTGTTATTAACCAAGGCAGCCATACGCTTATTAATAAAGCAGCGGGTACGAGTATCGCTTTATTTAAAAATGAGCCCTTTGCTACAGCCCAAACAACAGGTAATTCACGCTCTGCTGCAACACCTGTAACCTGCTGCGCATTGAGCGCTAAGTCATCGCCTAATACACCCGCTGTTTTTTTTGTTGCAACCTTACTCATTGTCGCAATGTCATCAAGTAAAGTGGTTATATCATCTAATAACGTTAAAAGGTTAGTACCTGCCATAAAACTTCCGAGCTCAAAAAATATTGCTATAAACATAACTTAAAGCGCTACTTTCACCAACGGTTAATTTTGCTTTGTTATTCTTACATTAGATTAAAATTTTGCCCTGTGTTTTAACTAACGCTTAAAGAAGATGGGAGGAAAAATGAAAGTATATTTAGCATTAATCGCTATTTTACTAAGCTTAACCGCTTGTAGTGATTTAAAAACCAGTACTGCTTACCAATGCGATGATGAGAGCGTAAAACTCAACATCATTAACAATTCTGAAGCCGAACTTATCTTTAACAATAAAGTGCATGTACTTAATCACGAAAAAAGTGCATCAGGGAATAAATATATAAGTGAAGAGGTACTGTTTTGGAGTAAGGGTAATGAAGCCATGTTAATCATTGCAGGTAAAAAAAGACAGTGCACCAATATTTAACATAAAAACAACCAATAAATTACAATAATGCTACAATAATTAAAGACCCATTATTGTGATGAAGTTATGCGTTCAATTGCGATCAAACATAAAATAATTTTAGCCTTTACAGCCATTGGCATATTGGTGCTAACAAGTAGTGTATTTTTTTATTGGTCATTAAACAAAATTAGCGTTAACAATACCCGAACCGAAAAATTAGCGGTTCCGGTACAACAGTTCAGCAAAGATTTAAGGCTATCATTACTGTCTATTACCAAATTTAACGCCTTAGCTTACAGCCAAGCAAACCTTGATTTACTTCAACAAAATAAAAAACAGGCGCAAGTTGAGCAACTACAATTTAGCGATATGCTCAATTCGTTAAGCGCTCAACTAAATCAACAAATAACCATGCAAAATTTACTCACCAGTACCAACGCAGGCTTCGAGCAACTGACTGAAGTAAGTGTCGCAATGTTTAGCGCTAAAGAGCGTAAGTTTGTAGCGCAAAATTCCACCATAGAATTATCAGCAACGTTTAACGAGCAACTTTACAATTTAAGTTCTAACTTACTTGATATAGAACTTTTAGAAGTGCCTGTAAAACAGCAGGCGTTACTTAATGCTATGTTTGGAACAGCGACCCGTATAGACGATTTATTGTTTAACTTAAGCAATAATATAAAAAGCATTACTCAAACTGCAAGTATCAATGATTTAAATAGTCATCAGCAAGATACTCTATTTCTACTAGATAACATCCAACCTAATTTCACCTATTTAGAGCAACAAGCGCTACCTTTTAATAATGCGTTTAATGCTAAAAATTTAACGGCTAAGTTTAATCAATTAAGAGAATTGCTTAACAACGATACAGGAATTTATGCCCAACAAAATAAAGTACTCAAAAGTGCTATTGCTGCGGCTCAAAATTTTGAACACTTTCAACAGCAATTTATAACAACAGAAGGTCAGCTTATTGAACTTAATAAATTGGCTGATGAGCGCTTTAATGCCTTACAAACTAATGCAAAGGCCGCCATAAATACAGGGATTAGTTCTGTAGTAATTATTACGATTGTTTTAATTATATTGATTATCGCTATCTCTATTTTTACAACTCGCGCAATGCTAAAACCGCTTAAAAAAGTAAACCGCGATTTAGCCCGAATCGCCTCAGGTGATTTATCAAAGCGAAGCCACCCACGTAGTAAGGATGAATTTGGTACTTTGCTAAATAACATAAATAAACTCAGTGAAGACCTGACTAACCTAATTGGTGCAATTAGTAGTGACGCCCACGAGCTAGACCGCAGCGCTATTAAAACCAGTGAAAAAGGTCAGCAAATGACGGTTGTTGCACAACAGCAGTTAGAGCGAAGCGCGCAGGCAACATCGCTTGCACAAAATATGCTAATCAACTCACAAGCGGTTTATGAACAAGCAGATAAAACATCAAGTGAAATAACAAACGCATCGCAATTTGCAAATGATGTAAACGAGATTGCTAATCAAAATAGTCTAAGTATAGAAACTTTATTGCAGCGTCTTGATAAAGCAGTAGGCAGCACAGAAGAACTCGCACAGTACACCCAGCTTATTGAAGCCATTGTTGAAACAATTAGTAGCATTGCCGAGCAGACTAACTTACTTGCACTTAATGCTGCAATTGAAGCAGCGCGAGCGGGTGAAAACGGACGCGGGTTTGCTGTAGTTGCTGATGAGGTTCGATCATTAGCTGCACGAACACAAACCTCGACTGGCGAAATAAACACCATGATCCAAACATTGCAACAACACACTAAAACAACTCAAGAACACATTACTGATGGCCAACACCAAGCCAAGCAATGTGTTAAAAACAGCACTGAACTAAATAAAGCCGTAGAGCGTATTAAAAGCACATTGTTGTCTGTTAATCAGATGAGTGAGCAAATTGCTCATGCATCACATGAGCAATTGACTAACAGTGGCGACATTCAACAAATAATGGCAAAGGTGACAGAGCAAGCAACCTTGAATGCCCAAAACGCGACAACCCTAGCAAGCGAAAGTGAAGACGTAAACCAACTTGCACACTCTTTAACGAGTGCCGTAGAGCGCTTTAAGTTTTAAGTGCAAGTAATGACTTGCCTTGCATGAAATGGGTATAATACTTTAACTCTTTTGCTTAATAGCGGCCCACAATGAAATATAAAGATCTACGTGATTTTATCGATTTGCTTGAAAAAAAAGGCGAACTTAAACGTATCACCCAAGAAATCGACCCGTATCTTGAAATGACCGAAATATCTGATCGCACATTGCGTGCAAAAGGCCCTGCGTTATTATTTGAAAACCCAAAAGGCTACGATATGCCGGTGCTTACCAACTTATTTGGTACACCAAAACGCGTAGCAATGGGCATGGGCCAAACCGATGTTAGTGAGCTGCGCGAAGTAGGTAAGCTACTCGCTTTTTTAAAAGAGCCAGATCCACCAAAGGGCATTAAAGAAGCTCTAGGCGCTATACCGATTTTTAAGCAAGTGCTTAATATGCCAGCAAAAGAAGTTAAAAAAGCGCCTTGTCAGCAAGTAGTTTTAGAGGGTGATGATGTAGACTTAACTAAATTACCTATTCAGCATTGCTGGCCAGGTGACGCAGCACCATTAATTACTTGGGGCCTTACCGTAACTAAAGGGCCTTATAAAAAGCGCCAAAATTTAGGTATTTATCGCCAGCAGCTATTAGGCAAAAATAAAATAATTATGCGTTGGTTATCACACCGTGGTGGCGCGCTTGATTTTCAAGAATGGTGTAAAGAAAATCCTGGGCAACCTTACCCTGTCTCGGTAGCACTAGGTGCCGACCCTGCTACTATATTAGGTGCAGTAACGCCTGTACCCGACACATTAAGCGAATATGCGTTTGCTGGTTTATTACGTGGTAGCAGAACCGAAGTTGTTAAATCTATTTCCAATGACTTGCAAGTCCCTGCCAGTGCAGAAATAGTACTTGAAGGTTACATTATGCCAGGTGAAATGGCGCCAGAAGGCCCTTATGGCGATCATACTGGTTACTATAATGAAGTAGACGACTTTCCTGTTATGACCGTGACTCACTTAACGCATCGTAAAAACCCTATTTATCACAGCACATTTACTGGTCGTCCGCCTGATGAGCCTGCGATCTTAGGTGTAGCACTTAATGAAGTGTTTGTGCCAATATTACAAAAGCAATTTCCTGAAATCGTTGATTTTTACCTGCCGCCCGAAGGGTGCTCGTACCGTATGGCGATTGTAACAATGAAAAAACAATATCCTGGTCATGCCAAGCGCGTGATGATGGGAGTTTGGTCGTTCTTACGTCAGTTTATGTATACCAAGTTTGTAATTGTGTGCGATGACGATGTTAACGCCCGCGATTGGGAAGATGTTATTTGGGCTATAACAACCCGAATGGATCCAGCGCGCGATACAACATTAATAGAAAACACACCTATTGATTATCTCGATTTTGCATCGCCAGTCTCTGGCCTTGGTTCAAAAATGGGAATGGATGCTACCAATAAATGGCCTGGCGAAACCACCCGCGAATGGGGCGAGCCTATTGTTATGGATAAAGACACCAAAGACCGCGTAGATGATATTTGGGAAAGCCTTAATATTCTTTAAGTGTTTATATGTAAGTACATAACAGGCTATAAAATAACCCTGCAGATATGCTAGAATCGAGTCATTCGATTGCGTATCTGCTGTTAAAAGCGCTGCTAAAAGGTAAAAAATGCAAACATTAAAAGCTGAAGTTGTAGCTATCAGCCCACTTACAGAATTTGTTCATAAAGTAATTTTAAAGCCACAACAACCTGTGACCTTTGAAGCTGGCCAATACATGCAACTCGTATTGGGCGAAAAAGACAAACGTGCTTTTTCTATAGCTAGCCGCCCTTCACAGTGCGATGCAATAGAACTGCATATTGGCGCGTCAGGTGCCGATTCGTATGCAATGCAATCGCTGGAACATTTACGAAACGCCCATACCACAGGGCAGTTAGTAGACATTGAAGCTGGCTTGGGTATTTCACAGTTGCGCCTGCAATGTGAGCGCCCTATTATTTTACTTGCCGGCGGTACTGGTTTTTCATACGCAAAATCAATGGCTGATCACTTAGCTGAAATTAAGTGCGACCGTCCTGTATTATTTTACTGGGGTGTAAAAGAAGAATCTGCTTTATATGCACATACAGAAATGCAAACATGGGCCGATAGCCACAAAAACTTTGAGTTTATCCCTGTGGTAGAAAATCCATCTGCTAATTGGCAAGGTCATACTGGCTATGTACACAAAGCAGTAATGCAAGATATTGTATCGCTTGAACCGTACGATATTTATATGGCCGGTCGTTTTGACATGATAGGTATAGTGCGTGATGACTTTATTGCTCATGGTGCAATACGCGAAAACATGTACGCAGATGCATTCGCATTTATCAAATAATTGAAATTTACTTTCAGTTATAAATAAAGGCACCTAATCGGTGCTTTTATTTTATATAGCAAAAAATATTTAATAGTTAAAATCTATCAACCTCATCAATATAAACAATTTCCTAAACCCCTATCTATAAACCATACTTTGTATAGAACATCAGCGGGAGAGACCCAAATGCTAAATACAAAAGTAAAAGATTTTATGCAACGCAAGTTGCCAAATATCACACCAGATACAGAAATGACGACAGCCATAGCAGAACTACAAAAATTTAAACTACTTGGCGCACCAGTATTTGATAAAGATAAATGCCTAGTCGGATTTATCTCAGAGCATGAACTTTTAAAACCGCTTACGCAAAGCAGTTATTTTTGTGATGGGATGGTTAAAGTATCGCAACTTATGCAAACAGAGGTAGTGACTGTTAGCGGCGATACCAACATTATCGAGCTTGCACAGCAGATGCAGCCTGGTAAACCAAAAAACTACCCTGTTGTAGAGGGTGTTAAAGTAATCGGCATGATCAGCCGAGCAGATGTACTTAAAGCACTCTACGATAATTACATGAGCTGCCAAACACACTAAATATAATTTACAGATACAAAAATGCCGCTTATAAAGCGGCATTTTTAATGTTCTTAAATTAACGCGCGCTAACGAGTGCTGAAAGTTCTTTTTTATCGCCATCGCTTAAAAATGCTATTTCTAACGCATTTTTTTGCGCTTTTTCCATATCAGCTTGTGTTAAACCAGCTTTAGGTGCTGCAACAGTATATTCGTACTCAATTTCAATGCCTTCAACTGCTGGGTCATCAGTATTAATACACGCTAAAATACCGTGATCTAAAAACTGTTTAAGTGGATGTTTAGCTAAGTCGTTCACTGTACTTGTTTGAATATTACTTGTTAAGCACGACTCAATACCAATACGGTTATCGCGTAAGTAATCCATTAATTTTGGATCTTCAATAGCTTTAACGCCATGCCCTATTCGGCTCGCACCTAGCTCGTTAATTGCTTGCCAAATACTTGGGGCGCCAAGTGCCTCTCCAGCATGAATAGTCGAAGCTAAATAAGCATTTCGTACTTGCTTAAAGTGATCTACAAATAACTCCCCCGGAAAACCAATTTCGTCACCGGCTAAATCAACAGCCACTAAATCATTTTTAAATGCGAGTAATGCATCAAGCTCTTTTTGACATGTTTTTACGCCATAAGTACGCGATAAAATACCAATCAAGTTAGCTTTTATATTTGCACCCTTTGTTGCTGATTTAATACCATCAACAACCGCTTCTACAACCCCTTCAGGGTGTAAACCTTGGCTCTGCGCCATGTAGTAAGGGCTAAAGCGAAGCTCTACATAATCAAGGCCTTGCGCTTGTGCATCTTCAATGTTTTCAATCGCTATGCGTCTACACGCATCGTAGTCACCAAGTACAGTGACACCCCAATCTAGCTTTTGTAAAAAAGCCATAAGGTTTGGCTCAGGGTCAATAACTTGAACATGAGGAATTAATGCCTCAACGTTATCTGCAGGTAACTCTATATTAAACTGACGACCAAGTTCTAATATGGTTTGCGCACGTACATTACCGTCTAAATGACGGTGAATATCTAGCAAAGGTAATTTTCTATTGATCATAATAGCAACCCAGTTTAGTTAAATTTGCGCGCATGATACGCAGATATAGTTATTTTTCAAGTGTATATGGTTTGCGTTAAGTTTAAGCGGTCATATGTCTGCTTTTTGTGCAAAAAATAGCGTTACTTATTTATTTGATAAATAATGCCAAAGAGTTTTAAAAAGCGTATTTGCATCAATAGGTTTAGTAATATAACTATTCATTCCCGAGGCTAATGCCTTTTTAACATCATCGTCATGGGCGTTCGCCGATAGTCCTATTATGGGTAAATCAATTAACCCTAAATCACAACGAATTACTTTTGTTGCTTGGAGTCCATCCATTCTTGGCATCTGAATATCCATAAGAACAATGTCGTAGCTATTTTCGGTTAGCTTTTCTATGGCTTCAAAACCATCGTTAGCAATGTCGGCAATACACCCTTTTGTTTTTAAAATGGCATTGGCAACATGCTGATTAAGCGGGTTGTCTTCGACTAAAAGTAATTTATAGTTTGTGAATGATAAAGTACTTACATCTATTTCGTTATATTGCTGCTGTATTTGCTCTGCTTTTGGTAAAGGCGAGATGAGCGGCAAACTAAATGTGAATGTAGAGCCCTTTCCTTCATAACTAACTAAATCAATTGCACCGCCCATAAGTTCAACCAATTTTCTACAAATACTTAACCCTAAGCCAGTGCCACCATATTGACGAGAGGTTGAGCTATCGGCTTGCGCAAACGGTTTAAATAATTGTTTTTGTGCTTCGCTACTAATACCAATACCCGTATCGTTAATACTGAAGTAAGTCATTTTTTTAGATTGCCAAATTTTCAGAGTTATCTCACCTGCTCCTGTAAATTTAACCGCGTTATTGAGCAGATTCAGCAGCACTTGTTTTAAGCGGATTGGATCGGTATTAATAACCAAATTTGATGTTTTATCAAAATCGAGACTTAACTTTATTGATTTAATGTCAGCTTCAAACTGAAGTAAATTGAGCATTTCATCCGCTAAACTCGCTACATTAATGGGCTCTTGTATTAAGTCTAGCTTGCCTGCTTCCATTTTTGAAAAGTCGAGCACATCGTTCAATACCCGTAGTAAAACACCAAGTGCCCCATCTGCTTGTTCAATGTAACTTCTTGCTTGTTGCCAATCATTCTGCTGTAGCGCTAAATAATGCAGCCCTTTTATACCGTTAATAGGGGTGCGGACTTCGTGGCTCATATTTGCCAAAAATTGCCCCTTAATATGACTCGCTTCATCTGCTTTTTGTTTTTCTTTACGTAAAGTATGTGTTTGCTTAGCCACTTGTTCGCGAATTTGTATGTTTGTACCAGTAACTGAAATCAAAAATGTAATCAATAGCCACACAAACAACATCCCTACTATTTGTGCAAGCCAATACATTAACCAAGACGTTCTAACTATTGGTTCATATAACTCGACCTGCCACATGCGTTTGCCAATCAACAATTGATATTCTTTAAACAGCATTTGCGAGTTATCGGTATCGGCAATATAAATTGCCTGCTTTTTCCCTGGTATCGTTGTATCAAAAAAACTGGCTGAAATTGAATTGTTGTGATCAAATAACAATGTTTGCGATAAGCGCTTAAGGCTAACAATAGCGGCCACAAAACCTTGAAAATCATCTTCGGTAGATGATTCACCAAAAACAGGATATAAAAAGAGTACTCCCTTCTCTGATGTATTTTGGACTAAATTAATTGGCTCACTTAGTGCTAGCTCATTGAGTGTTTTCGCTTTGCTAAGCGCTACTCCTCTGACTTTACTTGAAGCCAAATCAAACCCTAAAGCATCTTCATTGCCCTCTAATGGATATACATATTTTACAGGAAAGTAATTTCTACGATCACCTGCAGGTTGCCAAGCTCCATCTAGTGACTTTTCTTTTATGTATAAAGGTTTGCCTGTGGCTGTATTTTCATGTGTTTCAAAATCAGTGAGTTTATTTGCTGATACATAAGGTATCCATTCAAATGCTAAAATTTCTTGGCTATAGTCCAATTGCTTTGAAGTAAACTGTTTAAACTCTTTAAAATTCACGTTATCACTACTAGCAAAGTATGTAGCTAACAATCCTAAGTGAGCAGTAATACCATCGAGCTTCTGGCTTATAGCATTTTGCACAACAAGTATTTTAGCTTCTTGCTTTTGAATGTCTTTTTCTTTTTTAACACTGGCAGCACCATAAAAGCTAACGCTAATTAGTATATAAATTAATAGTGAGGGTAAAATCACCAGCATACGGTGGCGTACTTGCGTGTAATTAAAGGCTGCGAGTATAAGAGGTGTAAATATAAGTACACCGATACTGTCGCCAATCCACCATGCTATAAAATTATCAAAAATAGCATTGGTCGGGATCACATTATTCAATGCTAATAAGCTAGTTCCCACACCTGCTGCAATAACACAGCATATTGGCCCTGCTACTATTAGGCTCTGCACACTGTGTTTTAAAGAAGATAAATCTAGCGGCGCCTTAATAACATTTACTATAATTTGACGACCAATCCAAGCCTGTAAAACAGAGGCTAAAGTGACGCAAATAGCTTGTAAAAGCACATTAAAATGAAGAATATCTACAGTGTTATCAAGATGAATTAAGTTAGTACAGAAAGCACCAAGAATAAGGCCAATAAATGACTTACGTCCCCAAATTAAAAAGCTCGCTAAAGCAATTCCTGAGGGCGGCCAAGAGGCGACCGCATAGCCATCTACAGAAAGAAGTGAGTTGCTAAAATACCCAGTAAAAAAGTAAGCACAAGCCAAGCTAAGGGTTAATATTAAAAACTTTCTCAATGCTTGTGCTCCTGGACTACAAAAAATGCTAAGTAGTTATAGTGTAGTCATTTATTGATATAAAACGAGCGCCTTTTCTGCCTGTGCACTATTTTTATAACTTAAAACAGCTTGTTCAGAGAACTGTTTTTTATTGTCACTATTCAGTGCTTTATCAAAAATCCTAGCTGCTAAGTCATAATCACCTTGCGCGTTGGCCAGGCAAGCCAATGCAAGTAATAATGAGTTATTTGAATCATCCTTTTTTAGACGATCTTGGATGCTTACTTGCAGTTTAGCTGCATCGGCAGACGTCGCTTTACTTAATATATTAGCCAGTTGCGCATGCTGTTCGTTGTGTTTAACCATTTTAATTAGGTCACCCTCAATAACAGCCAATTGACCCGCTTGCGCCATTTGCATTAAATAAGCAGTGTGTGCATGAACTTGCAGTTTTTTAGGTAGTTGTTTATATTTTTCACTCAGTTGACCTGCATCTAACGCATTAAAGTAAGCACTAAATAACTGCGTCCACTGTGCATCAGTAAGTGCTTTTTTGCGTAGTAAACGCGGTAAAAACTCTTCAAGCGCACTAAAGTGTTGTTGCTGTACCAATACTTCTGCATAAAGTTTTAACTCAAGTGCGGTGGCTTTTTTAGCTTCTGCGCTAATACGCATTTGTGATTCAATCGCGCTACTGTCGCCACTTGCCAACCATAGCTTTGCTACTTTTAATTGATGTTCTGGGCTTATTTCAAATAAACGCTCAAGTGCTTTATCTGTTTGATTATTAGCAAGCGCTGCTTTTGCAAGTAATGCTAAGCGAATATCTTCAAACTTATCTGGTACGCTATTACCCGATAGAGCCTTTTCTACGTGCTCGTAATCATCATTAATAGCACTCCACAGAGCCTGCTCAATAGCTGCTTGTTTGCGCTCTTGGCTACGTGCAAAAAAGCCATGTTTAGTATTATGATAAATCGATAATAAGTAACGGATTAGCTTATATGTTAAATATAAAACAACAGCGGTAATGACTGCCATTATACAAAACGATACTATCGTGCCTTCTATCGTCGTGTTGTTAAACGAAATAAGTACATAACCTTTTTCATCTAGCACAAATGGAGTAACCGCTAGTACAACAACAATAGCTACAATTAAAATAACTAGCCCTATCATTGCGCCCACTCCTTAACCTTTTGTGTACTGTTTAAGGTTACTTTGGGATTAAAGTTAAGCTGCTCTTTTTCAAGTTTAGACAACACTTTAAGTACCATTTTAGTTGTATCATCGTCTTGCTTAAAGTACTCACCAACTAAACGTTTTGCTTCACTTAAGGCGCTAAAGAAAATACTCGCCTGCTTACTCATAAGTGCATCTTGTGCCTGAGTTATATTAAGCTTTATACGTTGATTTATTAAATGGCGCTCTTGATCCGTAAGTAATGGCTCAATGGAAACACCTTCGTGCTGGCGAATAGTAATAAAGCTATCCACAATTTTATTCCAGCTATTACTCAGATTTTGCTGCCAATCACTCACGTCATCACTTAAAGCGTTTTCATCTATTGCAGCCGCTTCTTCTGGCAAGTTAACCGCATTAAAAACTAAGTTATCAACACTAGTTAACACACTATTTAACTGTAAATAAATAGCCTCTGTTGCTATAGGTTTAAGGCTATCAAGTGTTTGTATGTCTTGCATAATAGCTTGGCGAACTTCAACTGTTCCTGGATGTTCGCTAAGTAATGCATCTAAGCGCTTTAAAACAGCACTAGTGCCTTGGTAATCTTTTTCAGCCCATAGTTTAAATTCAGCCATACGCTGCAAGCTGGTCACTTCTTGTGGATTTAAAGACGAACCTTGTTGCTGCGCTTTTTGCAAAGCTGCTTTTAGTTCTTGCTGATTTTGAGTTGCACTTTCACTGAGTGCTGCGGCAACTTTTTTCTCACTATTAAATAGCGCTTGCTGCAAATTAGATTGTGCTGACTTAAGTGCTTGCAGCTCTTGGGCGAGTGACTTATTTTGCTCACTCAACTCATTCGCGGCCAGGTTTTGAGCCTTACCCGCATTTAATTTTTGATAAAACTCGTAACCCACGCCTGAGGCCACAATTAGCGAAATAAGAAGTGCAAGCACTGCAACTTTGCTAACTTTTTGTTTATTTTTATCTGCAGTGTTTTTAGCGGCTGCTGGCTCTTGCTTAGCTGATTTAGCTGAGGCCGTGTTAGCTATTGTTGGTGTGGCTTTTTCTGCCGTAACTGGCTTTGACTGTTCGCTCATGTTGCTACCTTGCTGATTTATGCAGGTAAACATAGCATTATCGCTTGCCCCTGCTGCAATGTGTATATTAGCCGAACTTACCTGTTGCAACTTTAAATAAGCGGCTATCCGCTCGCTTGCAACATAAAATCGGCACTGTTGTAACCATTGTAGTTGGTGTGCAGTAAGGCTTTTAAATATAGCATCAACTGCTGCATTACTTGTTATGACTATACCGTGTACATTCTGGCTTTTCCAGTGGTCTGGCCAGTTAGGAGTAATACTCTCTGTGGGTTCACGTTTATACACAATACAATTATTTAAAAAAGCACCGCGCTCTTTCAGCGTTTTAGCTAACTCAGGGCGGCCACCTTGCCCCTTAACTAACACTATATTACTGCCATCAACCTCGGCGAGTGATTTAAGCGCAAGTAACCCTTCTGAATCATACTGCTTCGGTACTGCTGCGCGCACACCAAATTGCTCATATATAATGTCGGCTGTTTGTTGTCCAACTGCATAAAACTGCGCTTTGGTATTTATATCGGGTTTTAATTGCGAAAGTGCACTGACTGCATCTTGCGATATAAATATTATTTTATCTGCATTTAACAGCGGACTAAGTTCAGTACTGGAGGGTGTTAAATGCGTTATTTTTAATACCGGAAATAAAGACGCCTGATAACCCGCTTGCTCTAATTGCTGTGCAAGGGCTGCGCCTTTTCCTTCGGGCCGAGTTATCAGAATATGTGTCATTTATGCGTCTCTATAAACTTCAGCTAATATTTTGTCTGCGCCTTGAGCTAATAATTTTTTAGCAAGCTCAATACCTAGTTCTTCTGCATCATTTACATGACCTGTTACTTCGTCACGTAAAATTTCGCTGCCATCAACAGCACCAACTAAACCACGCAAATGTACCTGCTCGCCATCAACTAATGCATAAGCACCAATAGGAACTTGGCAACCACCTTCTAAATAGCGGTTCATTGAACGTTCTGCGTTTACGCGAATACGTGTTTGGGTATGCTCAAGTGGTGCAAGTAATGCTTTTGTTACTTCATCATCAATACGGCATTCAATACCTACAGCACCTTGACCATTTGCCGGTAATGACACTTCTGGCTCAATGTAGTCAGCAATACGCGACTCCATTTTCAAACGAATAAGCCCTGCAGCCGCTAAAATAATAGCATCGTATTGGCCGTCATCTAATTTACCTAAACGCGTATTTACATTACCGCGCAAATCACGAATATCTAAATCAGGGCGAAGTGCTTTAATTTGGCACTGACGGCGTAAGCTAGAAGTACCCACAATGGCGCCCTGTGGTAGCTCGTTTAAATTAGCAAAATTGTTTGATACAAACGCATCACGCGGATCTTCACGCTCACAAATAGTATACAGCTCTAATCCTTCTGGGAACTCTACTGGTACGTCCTTCATAGAATGTACGGCAATATCAGCTCGGCCATCTAACATTGCTTGCTCTAGCTCTTTAACAAATAAGCCTTTACCGCCTATTTTAGCCAATGGCGTATCTAAAATGATATCCCCTTGCGTCGACATTGGGACTAATTCTACGCGCACATCTGCATGAAAACGCTCAAGCTCTGCTTTCACAAATTCGGCCTGCCAAAGTGCTAAGGCGCTTTTGCGCGTTGCAATGCGTACTAATTTTGTTTTTTCTATCATAGGGGTATCCAATTAATTACTGCGTTTAGCTAGCTTTATTCAGCTAAAATTCTAAATTCTTTTTGGGCAATTAAATTGCCTTGCTCATCAACTACATCAACACGCCAATGGCCTGTTTGTGAGTCCATGATATTTTTTGTTGAGTACGTTCTGTAGCGAGGCGAAGTAACATC
Organism: Pseudoalteromonas sp. EB27; assembly: GCF_001974875.1. Lineage (GTDB taxonomy): Bacteria > Pseudomonadota > Gammaproteobacteria > Enterobacterales > Alteromonadaceae > Pseudoalteromonas. The sequence goes on along the minus strand of NZ_MTQD01000015.1, from coordinate 102,016 downwards.
ATGTGTAATTTCAGCCATAATTTCACCTTCAAACGACCAAATATGCTTAACTTGCTGGCCTTGAAGATTTTTAATCTCGCTAAAAAACGATAGTCCTTCATCAAACTGACTTAATCTAATATCAGCAGCAAACACATTAGTAGGTTCACGTTTACTTACTTTGCGAGTAAGTACTGCACGGCTAATTTTACCTGTGTCTATTTGCGCGCCCAATGCCACACTTGCCACTTGTGCTGTCGGTGAAAAACCTTCAGTGCCACTCAATGCACCATCATCACTTTCTAAATCTAAAAGTAACTCTGTTTGATTAGCAGGTTCAGCTACGTTTTGAGCTTCTTCGGTTTCTTCTTGTAGATCATTATCAAGGTCTGAGTTTAACTCAGTATTAATACTCTCACTTTGATCAATCACAATATCGTTGTTAGCTAGTAAAACTGTATCAGTATTTACAGAATCCGCTTTAGCCGGTGCATTAATTGATATGTTTTGCTCAACCTCATTTTGCTCAGCTGACAACGGTTCAATCCGAGCTTGCATTACCTCTGCAGGCTCATTAGGGCTATTGTTTACTGATGATTCAAGCTCAACATCCGTTACTTCAACGCTTGCTTGGTTTTGAGCGTTATTGCTAAAATTTAAAAATTGTTCCTGCTCATTTGGATGCTCACCTTGCTCTGCACTGGCTGACGTTGTTAAGCCATACACAACTGCTGCAGAGGTCATTAATACCAACATAGCAATACTCACAATACGACGCCAATTCCACTCGTAGCTTACCGTTGGTACACTCTCTTGTAGTTCGCGTTTAACATTTGCTTTAATAACTATTTTTTGACTCATATTGACCTCAGCGATTCCAAAATTAGCTTAAACGAGCAATTAACCATTGGCGAATAGCTTGCAATTCTTCTGCGCAAACTTGGTGAGCCATTGGGTATTCTTGCCAGCTTACATCCATGTTATGTGCTGTTAATACTTCAAACGCACTTCTTCCCGCACTATGCGGTACAACGTTATCTTGGCTACCATGAGCCATAAATACGTTTAAATCAGTATGCTTTGCTTCATCAGCAAATTTTTGCGGCACACACATATAAGTAGAAAGCGCCATAACACCCCCAAGCTTTTGCTCAAAGCGCGGCGCTAAATGTAACGACACAACACCACCTTGAGAAAAACCAGCTAAAATAATTTTATTAGCAGGTATGCCATTAGCAATTTCTTTATTAATTAACTCTTCTACCTTTGCAGCCGAATCCCTTACGCCTTGTTCATCGGCACGTTTATCTAATTCTATAGATTTAATATCGTACCAAGAGCGCATTTCCATGCCACCATTTATGGTGACCGGTTGTTCTGGCGCATGCGGAAAAACAAACCGTATACCAAGCTCACTTGGTAAATTAAGCTGCGGAGCTACTGGTGCAAAACCATCCCCAGAGTCACCTAAACCATGTAACCAAATAACCGTTGCTTTGTGCTCACTTTGGGCTGCATATTCTACAAATTCTAAACTCATAGTGATGATTGCCACTTAACTTCTTGGCCTGCTTGACGAGTTGAGGCTTCATTTATAAATGCCCAAAATTCAGCGCCAGAGCGGTTATCGATCCATAACCCATCACGCATTTCAAAATGATGTCCGTTAAACTTAGTCGCAACCCATACTTGATGAAGAGGTGCTTGCTTGTTAATCACTATTTTACTTTTATCAGGAAAAATAATTTCTAAAATACCTTGTGCCGATTCGTAATCTAAATCAGCTTCGCAATCATCAACTTGCTCTTCAATAGTGAACATAAGAGCTTCGGCTAATTGGTGATATTCGTGTTCAGTCATTGTTATTTCCTTTGCAGGCGAGCCGCCTAATATTGGGTACGTTTTAGCTTTGAATTAGCTTTAAAAATGTGCAGCTAGTGTAACAGGAATAAAATCATCCGCGAATAGCTGCATTTTTTAGATATTCTGTTACTCTGCGATTATAAAGCCAGCAACCGTATTAATCTAATGAAAGCGACACATACCTTACAATTAAAAAAACTATTAATAAGCACTGTACTGTTAAGCGCCTTAGCTGGCTGCGGACAAAGCGGTCCGTTATATTTACCAGAGCAACAAACAGAGCAAAACCAACCTCAAAATACAGCTCAGCCAGTCACTACTGCTGAACAAGCCAAAACATTGCAAAGTCAGGAGCAATAAATGGATTATTTTAACTACAAAAACAACCAATTATTTGCCGAAGACGTAAGTGTGGCAAGCATAGCGCAGCAATACGGTACGCCGTGTTATGTGTACTCGCGTGCTACATTTGAGCGCCATTACTTAGCGTTTGCTAACGCCACTAAAAATCATAAAAGCTTGGTATGCTACGCAGTAAAAGCAAACTCAAATATTGCCGTGCTTAATATATTAGCGCGCCTAGGATCGGGTTTCGATATTGTATCCAAAGGCGAACTTGCACGTGTAATTAAAGCGGGAGGCGATGCTTCTAAAGTGGTTTTTTCGGGCGTGGCTAAAACAGCCGACGAAATAGCTTACGCATTAAAATTGGGGATTAAATGTTTTAATGTAGAGTCGGCCTCTGAGCTTGAGCGTATTTCTGAAGTGGCTTGCGAGCTTAACCTAGAAGCGCCTATTTCTATTCGCGTAAACCCAGACATAGATGCAAAAACACATCCGTATATTTCTACTGGTTTGAAAGAAAATAAATTTGGTATTGATATTCAAACGGCTGTAAGTGTTTATCAACAAGCAGCTGCTTTACCGGGCTTAAAAATTATTGGTGTTGATTGCCATATTGGCTCTCAATTAACTGAAGTAAGACCATTTTTAGAAGCCCTTGATAAATTAATGGCGCTTATTGATGAGCTAAAAACTAATGGTATTGAGCTAACTCACTTAGATATTGGTGGTGGTTTAGGCGTACCATATAACAACGAGCAACCACCGCACCCAAGTGAATATGCAGCGCAAGTTACCGAGCGCTTAGCTAACTATAAACACCTTGAACTAATTTTTGAACCAGGGCGCGCTATTGCAGCTAACGCAGGTATTTTAGTTACTCAAGTTGAATTTATTAAACAAAACCAAGACAAATTTTTTGCCATTGTAGATGCAGGTATGAACGACATGCTTCGCCCTGCGCTTTATCAAGCGTGGCAAAAAATTATTCCGGTATCAGTTCGCGACGACGAAACACCTACTCACAACTTTGATATTGTGGGCCCTGTGTGCGAAACCGGCGACTTTTTAGGAAAAGATCGTGAGCTAGCGCTTAAACAAGGCGACTTACTCGCACAGCGAAGTGCGGGTGCATATGGCTTTACCATGAGTTCAAACTACAACTCGCGCCCGCGTGTTGCAGAAATAATGGTAGATGGTCAGCAGCATCATCTTATTCGTGAACGCGAAACTATTGAAAGCCTTTATCAAGGTGAGAAAGTTTTACCATAAACGTTTTTGTCTACTAGCTGCTCTGTGGCATGATTAGCACAGAGCAAAACCGAATTAGAGCGCTATGTTAGTTAATTTTTCCAAAATGCACGGCTTAGGCAACGACTTTGTTGTGATTGATAACATTACACAAAATGTTTTTTTGTCGCGAGATCAAATCAAAAAATTGGCAGATCGCCATTTTGGCATTGGCTTTGACCAATTGCTGATGGTTGAAGCGCCGTACTCTCCCGATCTCGACTTTCATTATCGAATATTTAATGCCGACGGTACCGAAGTAGAACAATGTGGTAACGGCGCACGCTGCTTTGCACGCTTTGTACGCATGAAGGGCCTTACTAACAAGCATAAAATTACTGTGTCGACCAAGTCGGGCAACTTAACGCTCTACATTGAAAAAGACGGTCAAGTAACCGTTAACATGGGTCATCCTAATTTTGAGCCAAGTAAAATTCCGTTAAAAGCCAGCAAACGCGAGCTTACTTATATTATTAGAACCGAAGAACACACTGTATTTAGTGGCGCGGTATCTATGGGTAACCCGCATTGTGTGCTAGAGGTTGACGACGTAACCACCGCGCAAGTTGATATATTGGGTCCATTACTTGAAAACCATGAACGTTTTCCACAAAAAGCGAACATTGGCTTTATGCAGGTTGTATCGCAAGAACATATTAAATTAAGAGTGTGGGAGCGCGGCGTTAACGAAACCCTAGCTTGTGGCACAGGTGCGTGTGCAGCAATGGTTATTGGTCATATGCAAAATAAGTTATCAACAACCGTTCAAGTAGATTTACCAGGCGGTAGCTTACAAGTACGTTGGAGTGGTGAAGGTCATCCTGTACGTATGACAGGCCCCGCAGAGCATGTGTTCGACGGGCAAGTAGCGCTATGAGCGAGCTAAGTAAAGAACAGGTTATTGCTTACTTACAACAACATCCTGATTTTCTAGTTCATCATCCTGAGCTGCTTGCACAACTTGAGCTGCAACAACAAGCTCAAGGTGCAACGTCGCTAGTACATATTCAGCAACGCCAATTACGCGAGCACAACACGCTTTTAAAAAGCCAAATAGACGCTATGAGCAAGCATGCAACGCAAAACGAGCTTGTATATCGTTTGTTTAGCCAGTGCCATCGCCAGCTTTGGAATCATGACAATTTTGACACTCTTGCAAATAATCTACGTAATATAATCTGCTCAAGTGAAGATGTTAACGACTGCAAATTAGTAAAATATAACCCCGAGTACGGCGAGCTTATTGCGCATCGCCTGACCCATTCAGGACATTATTTAGGACGTATTAATCAGCAAGAGCGCGAACAATTATTTAGTGAAGATACACAATCTGCCGCAATTTATTTAATTGGCGACACTAAGCACCCTATCGCTATTTTGGCGTTTGGTAGCAGTAACGTAAACCATTTTGAGCCCGCTCAAGATAATCTTTTTGTACTCGACTTTATAAACGCATTACATCTGCGGTTGCAAAAACTAGCATGAGTGACGATGCGCCTAATACCACTGAGTTAAGCGACAACTGGCGCACACCCATAACGCTATTTAGCGATTATTTAAAGTTTGAAAAACAATATTCAGCGCACACAGTTAACCAATACGTAAGCCAACTTGGCTTTGCTGCCCTTTATTTTAGCAAATTGTGTGACGACTGGTTTGGCGTGCAAGGCGAGCATATTCGCCGCTACAGCATGGCGCTGCGCTCAAAACAATTAAGTGGCCGTACAATTAGCTTAAAGCTCAGTTGTATTCGCAGCTTGTATAAGTTTTTAAAAGCAAAAAATATTGCCGAGCAATCGCACTACCATAATCCGGCAATAGGTATAAAAGGCCCTAAGTTTGCGAAGCCTCTACCTAAAAATCTCGATGTAGATCAAATGGCACGCTTACTCGAAATACCCGACGACGAACCTCTCGCAATTAGAGATAAAGCGATGATGGAGTTGATGTATTCATCAGGGCTGCGTATAAGCGAGTTAGTTGGCGCTAACATGCAAGATATTAGCGCTGCCAATGGCGAAATTTTAGTGCGTGGTAAAGGCAATAAAGAGCGGTTAATTCCGGTTGGTAAAAAAGCGTTAGACGCACTAAAAAAATGGCTCACAATACGCCCTCAGTTTGCAAAGCCCGATGAAATAGCCGTATTTTTAAGTAGCCAAAAAAATCGTATTTCAATTCGCCAAGTGCGTCTGCGTATGCAAGAGTGGGGAATAAAACAAGGCATTAGCTCGCAGGTTCACCCGCATAAGTTACGCCACTCGTTTGCGTCACATATTTTAGAATCATCTGGTGATTTACGCGCCGTGCAAGAGTTACTAGGGCACAGTAGTTTGTCGGCTACACAAGTGTATACGCATTTAGATTTTCAACATTTAGCCAAGGTGTACGACAATACTCATCCTCGCGCAAAAAAACGAACTGATTAGGAAGTAATATGATCCGATTTAATCGTGCTATTAAGCCATTTTCTGTCATGAGCTTTGATTTAGACGACACGCTATACAGCAACCATCCTATTATAAAAGCAGCCGTTAAAGCCCAGCAAAATTATTTAAACGCAGTACCACGCTACCAAGAACAAGGTCCAAAGTACTGGCAACTATGCCGTAACGAAGCCGTATTACAATCACCAGAACTTGCCGATAACGTCACTAAATGGCGCCAACATACACTGCGTTTAGCGCTTTCCAAGTTAAATTTAAACGTCGATGATGTAGAGCTTCATGCAAATGCAGCGTATAACGCCTTTGCCGATGTACGTAGCAACATAGTGGTTAGCGATGACATACTTAACCTGCTGGATAACTTGGCAAAACATTTCACTCTTATTGTAATTACTAACGGTAACGTAGAAATTGAACGCTTTAATTTACACAATAAATTTGAGCTAGTACTGCAAGCGGGTATGCACGGTAAAGCAAAACCGCATACCACTTTATTTGATAAAGCAGCCGCACATTTAAACGTTGCTAAAAGCGATATTTTACATATTGGTGATAGCCTAGATACCGACGTGCAAGGCGCAAATAATGCCGGTTGCCAATCGGTATGGTTAAACGACCAAGGCGCTAATTATAGCTATAAAGGGCTGGCTGATATTGAAATAGCCAATATTCATGCATTAACGCACTTTATTAAATAATACCAATCGCATTAAATAAGAGGTAATAATGAGCCACTATGCCAAGCTAATCACCTTACTATTAATTGGCTCACTTAGCCTTAACGCTTATTTATTATGGCCGCAGCCCGCGTTAACTAAAGTACAAAAAACGCAAAGTACCCAGCAAAGTGTATTACCTAAACAACAAAATACGTTACTAAATACAGCAAAGCAGCAATTTAAACAACACCAATTTGAAGCCGCACTTAATAGCTATCAACAGTTAAAAAACAGCAATCCAGAAAGTGCAAAAAAACTTTATTCATCGTGGCTAGTACAGCTTAAAACATGGCTAAGTAGCAATTTATTACTCAGCGAGTCATTTCTCAATGCGCTATTAAATAACAGTCCTTATAACGTAGAATTACTTAACTTTCAGGTTGAGTATTTAATAAGTAGCGAGCAAACACAAAACGCCATTATTGCTTTATTTGAGTTGTTTCCGTTGCTATCTGCTGATCAGCAAAGCAATGCAAATACACGCTTAAATACGCTCACTCAAAACGAATTACACACATTAACTGAGCAACAAAATTGGCAAGCTATTATTGAGCAAACACAAATTTGGCTTGATTATAAAAGCGATAACGCACAGTTTTTATACCCGCTTGCGTACGCCTACTATCAGCAAGGCGATTTAATTAGCGCACAAGCAACGCTTGATCGAATGCCAAACCAGCACAATCTAAAAAGCCAAGTGCAAACACTGCAAGCGATGATCAATAAAGCACAATCGCAAGACGACTTCGTTGCTTTAACGCCTTACGGCGCACATTACTTAATAAACACCGAAATAAATAATAATCTATTGACCGAACTAATGATTGATACTGGCGCAAGCGTGACCTCGCTACCTACAAGTATAATTGAGCAAATTTCGCCACAACCTTTATATTTAGGCGATGTAACGGTAAATACAGCTAACGGTCAAATTATTGTAAAGCGTTATCAAATTGAATCGTTTAAAGTGGGCTCGCAAATTATTTATGGTTTTGAAGTGTTGAGTATTGAAAACACCCGCGGGCAAGGTTTGCTAGGAATGAACTTTCTATCGCGATTTAAATTCAATATAAATCAGCAAACAGATGAGCTAGAGTTGAGCGCTAAATAATTAAAAACCCAAAGGTAACACATGACACTAAATGACTATTTAAAAACCCTTGCAGAAAACCCAAAAAGCATTCAATTTACCGATACAATGGCGGTGATTGAAGCAAATTACGACTTTACTGCATATGGCTTTAATAACCATGGATTACTTAGCGCTGCGAGTGAGAACAACGGATCGTGTAAAATTTTTGCGTTTGCTAAATTAAACGACTTAAGTAAACAAAATACGTTGGATTGTTTTGGTAAGTTTTACCGAGAAGACGTGCTGCAAAACCCTAAAGGGGATGATCACATGAACATTCGCACGTTTATGTTAGCACCAGAGGCAACACCTTTTTTAGGTGTTACCTTTGAAGGCGAGCCATTAAAAGAAAAATAGCCAGCAAAATTAAAGTGGCTTTTCCATAAAGTAACGCGTACCTGAGCGTGGGTAATTATTAAGTTGATACTTAACACTATAACCGCGCTTTTCATAAAAGGGTTTTGCTTGAAAATCAAGTGTATCAAGCTGAGCAGTTGTTGCACCTAATTCAATAGCAGCTTGCTCAAGTGCCGTTAGCAACTTACCTGCAAGCCTCTTACCTCGCGCACTATCGCTACACCAAAGCCAACTAACCATCAGCCAATTTCCAAACACACACCCACTAATACCGGCAACAAGCTCACCTCGCTCATCAGTAAATTTATAGCCTAATGGCACTCTTTGCGCATCAAAATGCTGGGCGTTAAATTCAACCATTTGTGCGCGAAGCGCTGAGTTTAACTCATCGGTATTATCTACTTTTAATTGGTACATATTGCGCTTCTTAAAAAGCGAATGTTAGCAAACTCATACCATCAATACAGATTATTTTTACCATAAGGTACTTCAAGCATATTGCTGCCGGTTTTTTCTGGCTGACCGCACATTTCGTCATAAGCACTAGTTTGCCTTAATATCATCTGTGCATATGCTATTTTGTCAAAACGCTTTTGAACATGCAGTGGGCTTAGCGCTCTTAAAAATTCACCGCTGTCTTCTGTTACATAGTATTCAACGTTATTAATCATTACCGATACTTGATAAAGCGCCATATCTAACGAGTGAACAATGACTTTTTGTAGCGGCTCATGCTTCTTTAACTGTGAAAATTTAATACCCATAATTTTTGCCTTAATTAAATTTAACAGTATCGATACGCAGCTTTGCTATAATCGCGATCAAATTTTTATTAGCCGCTGGCATCACACGTTATGAGCACAAAAATCCGACTCGCTAAATATATTGCCCATGCGGGTATTTGTTCTCGTAAACAAGCATCGCGTTTAATTGATGAAGGTGTTGTAACTGTAAATAATCGCCTAGCGAATCATATTGATCACGTTGATGAGCAAGACACTGTAATAGTTAACGGGCAAGAAATTGAAGGTGTAGCAGATTTAGTTTATTTTGCGTATCACAAGCCGGTAGGCATTGACTGCAAATTAAATATTGATGACCCTGCCAGCCTTATTCACTACTTGCCTACACTTACCCGTGTTTACCCTATTGGTCGATTAGATAAAGACTCTCGTGGTTTGCTTATTTTGACCAACGATGGGGATTTTTGTAACCAACTAATACATCCTGATTTCCACCAGCCTAAACATTATTTAGTCACCGTAAATAAGCCTTTAGACGATGCTTTTTGTGACAAAATGGCAGCAGGCGTACCCGTTGATAAACACATAACCCTGCCTTGTGAAGTAAATAAAATAGCCAGTAATCAGTTTAGTATTGTTTTAAAACAAGGGCTAAACAGGCAAATACGTAAAATGGCGCATTACTGCGGATACAAAGTTATTGATTTATATAGATCGCAATTTAGTGACCTCACCCTTTCAAAACTAAACCTACCTGAAAACCAATATATACAAATTAATAAAACCGATATTTCAAAAATCTAATACCAAGTCACTTAACTACATCTCAAAAAGTTAAAAATAAACTTGCAATTATAGATTACAGGTGTAGTCTTTAATTAAAGATTACATTTGTAGGCAATAGCATGATTGAGTTATCAAAAGCAGAGTTTGACGTGCTCGACGCACTTTGGATTAACTACCCCGCCACCGCGAGCCAAATAATTGAGCGCTTAAGCGACGATAAGCAATGGCACGAAAAAACCATTAAAACGCTACTAGGTCGACTAGTAAAAAAAGGCGCACTTACATTTGAAAAAGAAGGTCGCCAATATATTTATACTCCCTGTATGGAGCGCGCCGACTACACCCTAAAAGAAAGCCAAAACTTTATTGAGCGATTTTTTAGTGGGCGTATTGCGCCACTTGTAAGTGGCTTTGCTAAATCGGAGCAGCTTTCTCAGCAAGATATAAACGAGCTTAAAAAAGTTATAGATGACTGGGAAAAAAACCAAAAGTAAGGGATTAACATGGTTATTCAAACTGGGTTTAATTGGTTGATTGAGCAGCAACTACTATTAAGTATTTTGTTTTGTGGATTTATTTTACTCGAGCGATTTGGTTTAAAAGCCCTTGGCTCGCGATTTGTATATAAATTAGCATGGCTATTACCTGCGGCATTGGTGATTGCTAATTTACCAAACGCAATTAAACCACTGCAAAACAGTAATATTAGTCACTACTTAATCACCCCCAACCAATCTTTTTCAAACGAGGTAGGTATTAGCTGGGCGCTCATGTATCTACTTATTACCGCAGGGTTATTAATAGCTAGTTTTATTACACATACCCGTTTTGTTAAAAGCCTGCAGTTAACTGAGTTAACCCAATTTGAAGGCACTCTTACCGCTGGTGTTAATGCCTATACCAGCCAATATGTGGCCACGCCAATGGTGATCGGGATTTTAAACAGCAAGCTAGTGTTACCGAGTAACTATAATGCGCAATTCGATAAAGCCACATTAGCGCTTATTTTAGAGCACGAAAACGTACACATTAAACGCAAAGACAACCTAACAAACGCACTTATATTACTGCCTACTATTTTACTTTGGTTTAACCCACTAGCTTGGGCTTGTTACGCAAGCATGCGCCGTCTACAAGAGCTGACTTGTGATGAACGGGTACTTACCAATAAAACCACACAACAACACATTTTATACAGCAAAGCCTTAATAAGCTGTGCGGAAAATGCGCCCACAGGACTTATGGCTTATTCACACTACGGAGATAAAAAAACGATGTTACAACGACTTACTAATATAAAACACAGCGGGGAGCGTTCAAAGTTTGCTAAAGGTGGCTTATTACTTGTAGCCGCAAGCATGCTAAGCGGCTTAGCAATTGCAAAGCAACCAGAAGTAAATAAAACGCAAGAGGAACATATTTCACCAACAATACGCATTGAACCTGCTTACCCAATAAAAGCAGCTCAACAAGGGATCAGCGGCTCTGTTGTATTAAAATACGATATTGCAGCAAACGGTAAAACAAAAAACATTAGTGTTATTCAATCTAAACCTAAAGATGTTTTTGATAAATCAGCGAAAGAGGCACTAGCAAAATGGAAATATAAAGCATCTGATTCAGGTTTTGAAGATGTACTTGTACAACTAGATTTTGCGATTAATAGTGAAGTGGCACCTACCGATTTAATTGAGCGAATTAAAGTATCGCATTAACGCCACCGGGTTGTTCAAGACTACAAAGCAAGCGCCCTTTTAGGCTGCTTGCTTTGTGGTTTTACGCTATAAAGTTATAAACTCACCACAATCATGGCAATCGCCGTACCCAAACCAATAAACCACACTAATGAGCGAATTATATCTAGGTTCATATAGTAAAATACGCAATACAAAATACGCGACACAATATGCGTAACCGCTAACATTTCGGTCACTGCACCTACAGAGTTAGTGCCGAGTACAACTGCAATAGCGACAGCAAAAACAGCAAGCGATTCAAAACAGTTTTGATGAGCAGCGAGCGCCCGTGCACCAAAGCCGGTTAATTTTATTTGTTGCGCCCTTGGGTGTTTATTGTCGTATCGACCTAATTTTGCCATTGCTATAGCAACCGGCACTTTTGCAAAGTAAGGCATTAATACCGCAAGTAATGCACATACAACTAATGTTGTCATAATTTATCCTTTTAATGTTTCGGATAATTTAGCATAAGCGCAATAAAAAAGCCGCCAGATACGTTTATGACAAACTCTGGCGGCTAACAATAACATCAGACCTACTATAGCTAAATTTATCCTCAAACCCGTGCGACATAATGTCGCAGATGATGAATATTCAACATCACGGTTAATGCATCGCTTTACTTCACAAAGCTTGTTAACTTTACTGCCTTACATTTTAACGATGACAATCATGACCTGGATATTTTTCACTTTTTTAGCCGCTTTCATGCAAGCATGGCGTAATGCCCTGCAAAGTAAATTAAGTAACGATGTGAGTGTTGCTGGCGTAACCCTCTCCCGCTTTATTATTGCAGGCCCTATTGCTGCCGTGTATTTATATGGTTTGTATCAATATCAAGATACCACCATGCCTACATTTAATAATGCCTTTTGGGGATTTATTGTAGGCGCAAGTGTTATGCAAATACTTGCTACCGGTTTAATGGTTAAGTTGTTTAAAATGAATAATTACGCTGTAGGTGCTGGTCTTGCCAAAAGCGAGGCGTTAGTGGCCGCTATTTTAGGTGTGTTATTTTTTGGCTCGGCACTTTCTCTGCTCGGTTGGCTTGGTGTATTTTTTGGCGCTATTGCCGTATTGCTGCTCAGTGGCATAACAAGCGTTAAACACTTTAATGCTAAAACAGCATTACTAGGCCTTGCTTGTGGTACTTGCTTTGCACTTACCTCACTGTGGGTACGAGAAGCGAGTTTAAATTCAGGGTTACTATTCCCACATTCTGCCGCTTGGGTTTTACTGTTTGTAATCAGCCTACAAACGCTAATACTACTTGGCTATTTATTATTAAAAGAGCCGCAAACACTCAGTAAACTGTGGCAATACAAAGGCACTACAGCCGCAATTAGTGTTTTTAGTTGTGTCGGCTCTATTGGTTGGTTTAGTGCAATGAGCTTACAACATGTTGCTTACGTTAAAACACTTGGACAGGTTGAAGTATTTTTTACCATGCTAATTGCCGTACTTTGGTTAAAACAGCCACTTAAAAAACAAGATACTGCAGGCTTAATACTCATTGCTATTGCCGCTATTTTGGTAATGTTACCGTATTAATGGCAGCATAAAAAAGCGCAGGCTTTTACACCTGCGCTGTTATAATTTTTTATAGTTTTAATAACTGATTCTAAGAGCTGATTTTTAGCGTTATCACACCACTAATAATCATTAATACTCCCGCAATACGACCAAACGTAGCGGCATCGTTATAAAACAATATACCCACTAAGAACGTACCTGCAGCGCCAATACCTGTCCATACGGCGTATGAGGTGCCCATAGATATTTGCTTTTGGGCAAGCCACAACATAAAACCACTAGCAACTAAAAATGCCACCGCTATTGCTATGCCTTGCCAACGAGTATCTGGGTTTTGCGACACCTTTAAACCTATCGGCCAGCCAATTTCAAGTAAACCGGCAATAACCAAATAAATCCACGCCATTAAACATCTCTCTTTTTCAATATAACTTCATATAAATCTTCGCGGCGGTCTTTTAAGTTACGCACTGTGCCTTCGCTGTGAAGAATTTTTAACTTATCCATATCAAGGTCACTAAATAACAGCATTTCTGTATTAGGTGTGGCTTCGTTAAGTGTTGCATCGTGCGGGAACGAAAAATCAGAAGGCGTTAACACTGCCGATTGTGAGTACTGCACATCAAGGCTTTCTACTTGTGGTAAATTACCTACCGAGCCTGCAATAACTACATAACATTCGTTTTCGATTGCGCGTGCTTGTGCACAATGGCGAACACGTAAGTAGCTATTTTTAGTGTCTGTCCAAAATGGCACAAACAAAATATCTAACCCTTGTTTTGCTAATATGCGCGATAATTCAGGGAACTCAACGTCATAACAAATTTGAATACCTACGCGCCCAGCATCGGTTTCAAATACAGCAATTTTGTCGCCGCCTTGAATAACCCAATCGTTTTGCTCATGCGGGGTAATGTGTATTTTACGTTGCTCGTCTATTTTACCGCTACGGTGACATAAATAACTCACGTTATAAATTTTATCATCTTCGGCAAGTGGCATAGAGCCAGTAATTATATTGGCGTTGTATTCTATTGCCATACGCGACATCGCGTTTTTAAACGTTTCGGTATATTCGGCTAAATAACGAATCGCTTCCGTTTGGTTGCTTTGATTTCCTAAGCCCATTAGTGGTGCGTTAAAAAACTCAGGGAATAATATAAAGTCACTTTTGTAGTCAGATACGGTATCTACAAAGTATTCAACCTGCTTTAGCATTTCTTCAACCGATTCAACGCAGCGCATTTGCCATTGCACAGCACCTACACGCACTATTGATTTAGTTGACTCAAGTACCGTGTCGGTTGGTTCATACATAATGTTATTCCACTCAAGTAAAGTGGCGTAACCAACTGACTCTTGATCCTCTGGTAAGTACTTTTTAAGTAAACGCTTTACCTGAAAATCGTTAGATAACTGAAAACTTAAAATAGGATCGTACAGCTCTCTTTGATCTACTTTTGCAATGTATTCCATTGGCGTCATTTCACTACTGTGATTAAAATAACGTGGAATACGCCCACCCGCTAAAATAGCGCGTAGGTTATATTGGCGGCACAGTTCTTTACGGGCATCATAAAGGCGACGACCTAAGCGCATGCCTCTGTGAGTTTCGCTAATAGCAACATCTAAGCCGTATAGCGCATCGCCGTCGGTATCGCTAAATACACGGTCGTGGCCATCGGCAATGTCTTCGTAGGTATGCGGGTTTGAAAAGCGTGTGTAATCAACTTGCACGCTCAGCGCTAAGCCCACCAGCACGCCGTCATCTACAATACCTATTTGTCCTTCAGGAAATTGGTCTATTAATCTAAAAATGGTATGACTTGGCCACGCACCACCTAAGTCGGGATACGCTTGATCCATCAAGGTTTTAATTTGCGGATATTGCTCTCTGGTTAAGTTACAAATTTCAAGATGGGTTTTTTCTGCCGACATACACAACTCCTTTAGGCATAAGAAAATAAAAGCCGAATGCACTTTAAAATACATTCAGCTTTGTATCATGTTTTTTACTTTAGATGTACTACTTTAAGCTGCGGTAAAAGAGTGTGGTTACTTTCTCTTTTGGTAACCAGCCTGCGTATTCAAGACCAAGTTCTGCCAATGGATCGGCTTTAAGTACTTGCTCTAAGCTTGCATTATTTTGCATTGCTTTTAGCATCACATCTTTCGCGCTTTGAACTAACTTACCATACGCTATTAGTCCTGAACGGTCACTTACCTTACCGTGCCCTGGTATTACTTTAGTGTTGTCGTCAATTTGTTTAACTACATCGTCTACTGCCGCTAAAATACCATTAACGCTACCGCCGCTATCTACATCAACAAACGGTAAGCTACCAAAATTAAAGTAAATGTCGCCCATGTGTACTATGTTGTCGTTACTAAAAAAGATAACCGAATCACCATCTGTATGTGCATGTTCATAATGCACCACATGCGCGTGTTCGTTATTAAAATGCAGTTTTAAATCGTGACCAAAACTAATGCGCGGTAAAAAGTCTGACTCTTCTCCATGCTGCTCTTCTAAACGTTTATGTACATTGTCGTGTGCTATAACGTGCGCACCCGCTTTAGCAAAATTTTCGTTGCCGCCGGTGTGATCGCCATGATGATGCGTATTAATAACAAACTCTGCGCTGCCTGGTTTTAAATCGCTAATCGTTTTTTTAATATCATCTGATAACTTGGCAAACTGATCATCAATAATATAAATGCCATCATCGCCTACACTTGCTGCAATATTACCGCCTTGCCCAAATAGTACGTATACATGGTCACTTAATTTTTGTGCTGTTACTGGGCCTTCATCGGCTTGCGCTGTAGTGCTTAGTAATAAACCTGTTATTAATGCGGGTAGTATTTTTTTCATTTTAGTTCTCTGTTGTTTTATTAGTGATTATATAGAACGTGTTTAGCTATACTTTAGTTCATCGCGTAGGCTCTATTACTATTTGATGTATTAATTCTTGAGGTAATAAAGGCGTATGTTTGCCCTCTACATAGTCACTAAAACCCGCTCTATAAAATTCAGATAACGGATGTCCCGATTGACCACCCGGAATAGCTAAAATTGCACGTTCTAAATGACCTGGTTGAGCAATAAAGCGCTGCGATGCGCCAAAACTACGCCCTTGTACGGCGGGCATGTAACTATCGCCAAAACCTTGTGCTGTAGGCATATTTAAAAACTTAGCAAGTAAGGGAATTTGCTTTGCAAACGGATGCTCTATTACTAGCTCGTTTACCTTGCCCCACTGCCAACTTTGTACGTTATTACCAAATTGCTCGGTAAGCTTAGTAACAGTTTGGCTAAATGCACCGAGTAATTGCGCATCCCAACTTTTAAATTGTGGGTTTAACCATGTGTCGGGTTTGTTGTTAATAAGCTGCCAAACTGCGGGCTCTAAACCTCGTTTTACGTATTTTAGTGTGCCTTGTTGTTTATTTAGTTGGCTTTCAATATTACTAAATAAAATATTAATCACTTCATCGCGGTAGCGCTTAACTAAGGTATACCCTATGGAGGTTGAACACGCACATTGCTGCCAATTTTCGAGCGCGGTTATATATTGCTGATTTTTAGTTTGCTCGGTTTTTAATTGCTTTAGTAACAGAGCATGCCAAGGCATTAAAAAGCGAGCTTGGTTATCAAATTGTAGTGCGTAAAAGTCGCTCTCTGCAAATGTTTGTTTTTCAAATAATCTATCGCGTATTTGGCTTGAGCGCGCGCCCAGTGCATAGCCACCATTACCAAAACGGGTATTATCTTCAGCCGACACCACGCGAGAATTACCAGTCCATAATCGACCGCTTTGTGGGTTTTTAACAAATGGGCGTTGTAACTCGCTTTGCTGCCAAAGCGCTGAGTAGTCATCGGCATTTACGCCAAGTTCGCTAGGCGTTTTACGCGCTGGTATACCGCCCATATGCTTCCACGCTGCGCTGCCTTGGCTGTCGACCACCATTAGATTTTGCACAGGTATTCCCACATCGCTTGCGACAGCAAGTGCATCTTCTACTGTTTTGGCTTGCTCTAATTTTAATAACTGCATATTAACGGCATAAGGCTGGTGTGCCGCCCAGCTAAGTGCATAAGGTTTTTCGTTAATGTATTTTACAGGACCGTATTCGCTGAGTATTAATGAGTAGTTTTCAACCTCCCCATCGGGTAATGCAATAGGCTCATCAACTTGCCATGTTTTACTGTTATCGTTTAATGCAATCCAATCGGCGGTATCTAAATAACCGTTAGTAAATCCCCATGCAACATTATTGTTAGTGCCCACTACAATGGCGGGCGCTCCGGGCAGCGATACACCGGTTACCTGAGCAGGCTCTCCATTTTTTATATAATTTAACTGCGCTCTGTACCAAATTACAGGCACTGCCATCGATAAGTGCATATCATCCGACACCATACCCGCACCTGTTTTAGTAAGCGCCCCCGTAACTGCCCAGTTATTACTGCCGCGCTCTTGGTTAGCTTCAATGCTTTTAACTGTCTGTTTTGTTTGAGTTGGCAAAGTAGGTATGCCGGCGTTATAAGTTGCTAATTTGCTGCCATCAAGCGCGGCTTGGTATTTGCTCGGTTGCGTTAAAAAATCAACCATTTGCTTACCATACGCTTGCTCAATTTGAATAAGTGCTTGGTCACGCTCAAATGTGGCGCTTTGTAAATCAAGGTACATGCTAAATATCACAAGTAGGCTGTCTTCACTTTGCCATGGCTTTTGTGCTGCACCTGTTAGTAAATATTCAAAGCTTGAATACCCTACTTGCGCTAAGCCTTCGTTTACACCTTGAGCGTAGCTTTTAAGTAATTGCTTATCACTTTGAGGTAAGCTTTTTAAAATAACTTGGCTGCGTTTACGTAATTGATGAAAACGCATTTTTTTATCAAGCCCCAGCGCTGCTTTACCAAATAATTCACTTAGCTCGCCTGCAGCGTTGCGCCTTAATAAATCCATTTGAAAAAAGCGGTCTTGCCCATGCGCATAACCTAAACCATAGGCGGCGTCGTTTCGGCTATTTGCGTTTATTACTGCTTGCCCTAGTGCATCGCGCGAAATTTTTACAGGCTCTACTACTGCGTTACTACGTCCGTTTCCATCAAGGGCGGGTAAACTTAAACTAAGTACACCATAAACAACGGCGGTACTTGCCAGTCCTAAAATCACAATTAATAACAACAAGCGTTTGATTACTTTAAACATCAACCTTTCCTTTGCACGTTTTTGACCAAGCGTTAAGGGCATATAATAACCATAGTTTTATTAAATAATAATGTTCTTGCTCGCAAAGGGTGAAATAAACATCAAAATCCACGATAATGTCGGCTCCACACATCGTGCAGAACTAGTTGAGTAAAATATGACTGAAAAAACATTTATCAAAGGTAAAGACCGCGACCTAGAATCGTCAATCTCTACCATGCAAAACAAGCTTAAAGCCCTAAACATTAATGTTGAAGAAGCGCTTTGGCTTAACCCTGTAGCTAACTGTTATTCGGTTCATATAAAAGACAGTGATTGCGGTGTTATGTTTACCAATGGTAAAGGCGCAACCGACAAAGCCTCTATTGCCTCAGCGCTAGGTGAATACTTTGAACGTTTAAGCTGTAACTACTTTTTTGCAGACTTTTATTTAGGTGAAGAATTTGCCAATGGCGAGTTTACTCATTACCCAACCGAAAAATGGTTTAAAGTTGAAGGCGATGAAGTACCACAAGGTATTATGGATGAAAGCTTATGGGATTACTTTGACCCAGAGCGCGAACTTACCGCATCACACCTTTTTGACTTTAACTCAGGCAATATTGACCGTGGCATTTGTACCCTGCCGTACACACGTCAACGCGATAACCAAGACGTATACATTCCAGTAAATGTTATTGGTAATATTTTTGTATCTAACGGTATGAGCGCAGGTAACACAAAATTTGAAGCTCGCGTACAAGGTTTATCAGAAGTATTTGAACGCGCTATTAAAAACCGCATCATCGCCGAAGGTATTTGTTTACCAATCGTGCCTGAAGATGTTGTTAAGCAATACCCTAAAATTCACGAAGCGTGTGAAGAACTTCGCAGCCATGGCTTTCATTTACGTATTGCCGATGCATCACTTGGTGGCAAATACCCTGTAATGAGCGTAACGCTTATTAACCCAACAGATGGTTCAGTATTTGCCTCTTTTGGTGCTCACCCATCATTTGAAGTTGCACTTGAACGTACCGTTACCGAGTTACTACAAGGTCGCCGTTTAGATCAACTAGATGTATTCCAACCAGCAACATTTGATAACGATGAAGTAGCAACACCAGAGAACATTGAACTGCACTTTATTGATTCAAGTGGTTTGATTTCACATGATTTTTTCCGTGCAAAACCTGACTTTGAATTTGTACACTGGGACTTTAGCGGCACAACAGAGCAAGAATATAATTTCTGTACTGACCTAATTCACAACATGGATCATGATATCTACATCATGGATTACACGCACCTAAACGTATACGCATGTCGTATTTTAGTACCGGGCATGTCAGACATTTACCCTGTTGATGAACTAATTTGGCGTAATAACAATGAAGGCGCTAAATTCCGCGAAACATTCCTATCGCTTGATCAGTACGATGCCGAGCAATGGATGGAGATTTACGACAGCTTAGAAGAAGCAGGTCACAGCGATATTATTCGCGCCGCAGAATTTATTGGTTTAGCAACTGATGCCGACACGCCATGGCACACACTGCGTATAGGTGAGCTTAAAGCGCACCTTTGCTTAGCTGCAGGCAGTGAAGAGGCAATCGATTGGGTAGATTGGATACTTCATACAGGCCAAGTAAATGAAGATGCAATGCGTCATTTTCGCTGCTTAAAAGCTATTTTAGAAATAAAATATGATGACGAGCGCCAATACGCTGATTACCAAGATGCGTTAGGCTTAATGTTTGGCGCTAATAACGTAACGCTCGCTATTGAAATTGCCGAAGGTGAAAAACAATTTAACGGTTTAACTTTCCCTGGTTTATCGCTTGAAGGCTTTAAAAAGCATGCGGCACTACTTGATGGTTACCGCAAGCTACATGTAGCAAAGCAAAATAATTGGGCGCGTGAAGTTAGCGATAGCTAAACTACTAATTATAAAAATAAAACGGCGCATTTGTTAATGCGCCGTTTTCATTTATGTCATAAATTAGCTATAGTTAATTTGCCTAAATTAACGCCACGATGTAGCTAATGCCACCGTCTACTAATAACAAAACAAATGTTCATAACTTTAAGCTGACCTTTTGGTTATCGCTTACGCTAACTGTACTAGTTGGTGTTGTTCTTGATCGTATTAACTATAATCGTGTAAAAGATGCACATAGGTTACAAATACTCTCTGAAGTAAGTACCTATCGTGCTCAATTAGAATCTATTTTAGTTTCTAATATCCAACTAGTTCGAGGCTTAGGGGTTGCCGTCGCAGCACAGCCTAATTTAAAGCAAAAACAATTTGAACAAATTGCTCAACCGCTATTTAAAACCTCAAATGAGCTTCGTAATATTGGTGGCGCTCCCGATATGGTAATTCGGATGACTTACCCCTTAAAAGGTAATGAAAAAGCACTCGGTTTAAACTTCTTAGAAGAAAAAAACCAACGCGCTGATGCAATTAGAGCCCGCGATACAAATACCATAGTTATGGCTGGTCCATTAAAATTAATTCAAGGTGACATTGCACTTATTGCCCGAGTTCCTGTTTACGTACCTCCAGAGAATCGCTTTTGGGGATTACTCTCAGTTGTTCTTAATATTGATAAAGTCTACAAAAATTCGGGTATTTATGAGCTCGAAAAAGAGTATAACGTCGCTTTACAAGGCAGACATGGGCTAGGCAAAAAAGGGGAGTTTTTTTATGGTGATCAAAATATAACAGATCAAGACCCCCTTGAGTTTACATTAAGCTTTCAAGGTGGGAATTGGCAACTTTATGTTGCACCTAAAATAGGTTGGAGCCCTCCAAACTCAGCTGTATGGCCACTTCGGTTATCGATTATTATTATTTGCGGGTTATTAATTTGGGCCTTTTTATTCTTTTTAAAAATGCTTAATCGTCAGCAACAAAATGAAAAAATGCTTGAAGCAATGAGTGATCTAGCTCAAATTGGGGCTTGGTCATTTAATTTAGAAAACAAGCAAATTTATTGGTCAGACATGACCAAAAAAATATTTAAATACTCACTAGATACACAACCTGAGTGGCCAAGTGATTTAGGTTATTTTAAAGAAGGTGAAAGCCGAAAAAAAATAGCCGGGTTAATTGAACGTGCTATAAAGTTTGGTGAAAGTTACGAAGTAGAACTTGAAGTTATTAACGCTGAAAATAAAACTATATGGGTACTCGCGCACGGTGAAGTGGAGCGAAAGAATGGCCGAAGCATTCGTATCTTTGGATCATTGCAAAATATTGATACCCGTAAAAAAATTGAATTAGAAAGCAATAAAGTTGCACTGCATAATGAAATACTCGCGTCGCTAACCGTTAATAAACTCATATTAAACGGACAACTAAGTCAATCTAAAGACATAATCACACAATCGATTTGCCAAGCATTTGACGTTAAACGTGCCAGCATTTGGTTTTTTAATGAAGATAAGAGTCAATTAAATCCGTTTGCTGTACATAGCAAGCACTTACAAAGCGACACAATAGAGTCTGTCTGGCTAAGGAAACATGCCAAAAACTTTTTTAATACCATTGATCATCAAGCTGTATTTAACGCGCCTGATACACTAAACAATCCTGTTTTAGCGCCTTTAAAAGCGCACTATTTAAACCCTTTAGAAATTCAAGCTATGTTATGCGTGGTTATTCCTGCAGGTAGTGGAGCACTGGGTGTTGTATGTGCCGAACAATGTCAATCGCCAAAGGTATGGTCACGTAACGAAGAGAGCTTTTTAATTGCCGTCGCAGCGCTTATTGGCAGTTTATACTCAAGCCAAAAACGTATTGAAACTGAGCAGCAACTCGTTACCGCCAAAGAAACTGCTGAACAAGCGGTTGAAGCTAAAAGTGAATTTTTAGCGAGTATGAGCCACGAAATTCGCACCCCCATGAATGGGGTTTTAGGTATGCTTAATATAATTAAGCAAACTCAATTAGATCTGCAGCAAAAGCATCATATCGAACTTGCTCAGTCATCAGCTCAATCTTTACTTAATATAATTAACGACATATTAGACTTTTCTAAAATTGAAGCCGGTAAACTCGATATTGAAAACGTGCAATTTAATCTGCCTCGGTTATTAGGAGAAGTGGTTGAATCGTTTGCTTTAAAAGTAGAGCAAAACAATACAAAACTTATTTTAGATGCCACTCAAATTACAGTTAGCGAAATAATTAGTGACCCTAACCGTTTACGCCAAATTTTGAATAACTTAATTGGCAACGCCGTTAAATTTACTATTGATGGCGAAGTCGTTATTACTGCCAAAGTGGATGAAACAACTGATGGCTCATTCCTACAATGTTCGATTATTGATACTGGCATTGGTATTGACCCTAAAAAACAAGCGTCGCTATTTGATTCGTTTACACAAGCAGATACCTCAACTACACGCCAGTTTGGAGGCACAGGGCTTGGCCTTGCCATAGTAAAACAACTGTGTGAGCTAATGAACGGTGAAGTAAGCGTAAACAGTATGCAAGGTGAAGGAAGTACATTTTCTTTCACAATACAAATAAAGCCTCGCTTAAGCAAAGAACAAGATTTACCGAGTCATTTAATTAAAAACAAACATATTTTAATTATTGATGAGTGCTCGTTAAATGCAAATACAGCCAGCAAACAACTCACGGTATGGGGTGCAAAGGTCAATTGCTTACGTGACTATCTCGAGGTTGATGATTATTTAAATAATGTAACCACCCACCCTGAAGCTATTTTAGTTGATTACTACTTTTTTGAAAAAGCGCCGCAAACGCATATAACTGCGCTTAAAAACTTTATAAATATGCATAGTTGCAAGTTAGTTCTTATGGCGCCAATGAGTTATTCACCTGAGGAGTCTAAAGTAGGTATGGAAGTCGACTGTATGATTTTCAAACCACTCACACCTTCTGATTTGTTTGACTCACTCACGAACGATAAATACATTGAACAACAGCAGCAACAAGCACAGCTGCAAAACAAGCTAACTAAAGCACCGGTACTCGATTCATCAGAGCCACAACTACTACTCGTTGAAGACAATAAAATAAACCAAGTAGTTGCCTCGGCGCTATTAAAGCAAGCAGGTGTGACTTTCGATATTGCTGAAAATGGGCTTGAGGCAATTGTAAAACTCAATGCAAAACAAGGTAAGCCATATAAGCTAGTTTTAATGGATTGCCAAATGCCCGAAATGGATGGCTACCAAGCCACTAAAGCCATTAGAGAAGGCGATGCCGGTAAGGGTAATGAAAATATTACTATTATTGCACTTACAGCCAATGCCATGCAGGGCGATAAAGAAAAATGCCTAGCCGCAGGCATGAACGACTATTTAAGTAAGCCGCTCGATTTAGCTGCCCTAAAACCTAAACTCCAGCAATGGCTTGGTATCCAATAAAGGTGTAAGCTAATAAAATACGCTTACTAATTTGAGATTATTTATGCAGTTATCAGCAAATCAACAACGTATTCTTGGTTGCTTACTAGAAAAACAAAGCACAACGCCCGAGCATTATCCGCTATCGTTAAACGCTCTAGTGAACGCATGTAACCAAAAGTCTAATCGCGACCCTGTGTTAAATCTTACAGATAGTGACGTGCAAAACGCACTTGATGAACTAATAGACATGCGTTTGGTAACTATAGATGAAGGGCTTTCTGGTCGCGTAAATAAATACGACCACCGCTTTTGCAACACTGAGTTTAGTAACCTGCAATTTTCTGCTCAGCAACGTGCCATTGTTTGTTTGTTACTTTTACGCGGCGCCCAAACCCCTGGTGAATTAAGAACCCGCAGCGCTAGGCTTGCTGATTTTAATAACGTAAATGAAGTAGAAACAGCACTCAATAAACTGATTGAAAGCGAGTACACGCGTAAATTAGAGCGAGAAGCTGGTAAACGCGACAGCCGATACATTCATTTATTTGGCGAACAACGAAATAATCCCGCTGATGCCTTTGTTGCTCTACCAAGCGAAGTAATTAAAGACAAAGAGTTGAGTGATTTACTTGTAGAAGTAGAAGAATTAAAAGTAGAGCTTCGCAGAATAAAAGCTCATTTAAAACTTTAATTAATTAAAACTAAATCACATAATAAGTTTATTGCGTATCACATATTAAATTTTATAAGGAGCTGGCAATGCGCGCCGAAATTATGGCTGAAATGAAGGTTCAGTCAACGATTGATGTAAATGCTGAGATAACTCGTCGAGTTGCTTTTATTAAAGCACGTTTAGTAGCTGCTCACTCACGATCATTAATACTGGGTATTAGTGGTGGTGTTGACTCATCAACTTGCGGTCGCTTATGTCAACTTGCCGTAAACGAACTAAATAAAGAGCAAAACACAAACAAGTATCAGTTTATTGCTGTGCGCCTACCTTACGGCATACAAGCCGATGAAGACGAAGCGCAACTAGCTGTTGATTTCATTCAACCAAGTAAACGTATGACCGTAAACGTACAACCTGCTGCTGATGCACTGCATGAGCAAGCGATAGCTGCCGTAGTTGGCTGTGGTGAAGCACTGCCTGAGCAAGCGCAAGTAGACTTTATTAAAGGTAATGTTAAAGCGCGCCAACGTATGGTTGCTCAATACGAAATAGCCGGTTTTTGCCAAGGTTTAGTAGTAGGTACCGATCATAGTGCTGAAAACATTACTGGTTTTTATACTAAATTTGGTGACGGCGCGTGCGATTTAGCTCCGCTATTTGGTTTATCAAAACGCCAAGTGCGTGCACTTGCTACTGCGCTCGGTGCTCCAGCTTTATTAGTAGATAAAGCACCTACAGCTGATTTAGAAAGTGACCGCCCAGGCTTAACAGATGAAGAAGCACTTGGTTTGAGCTATGAGCAAATTGATGACTTTTTAGAAGGTAAATCTGTTTCTAAAGATGTTGAACAAAAGCTTGTAAGTATTTACACGCGTACACAACATAAGCGCCAACCAATTCCAACAATTTACGATTAATGTTTAGTAAAAGAGAAAAGCAATTAACCCTTTGAGGATTAATTGCTTTTTTGATCGACAGACTAATAAACTGCGTATATTTTAATAAATTAACGCTTTGAATTTTATAATACCTATTGCGTTAAATTAGTGATCTATTATAGCCGTAAGAAAATAACGATAGATCGATCATGTTTTAATAATATTGGTATAAGTTACCCGCCAAAGAGAACACTGCCCTATATGACATCGCCCATCTTAATTACCGGTGCAGGACAACGTATTGGTTTAGCACTTGCTCAGCATTATATGGCTCAAGGGCAAGCTGTTGTTATTACGTATCGGACTCGCCACGACGCTGTTGATGCATTAGAGCAACAAGGTGCTGTGTGTATTTATGCCGACTTTAGTACCGACGACGGTATAAACACATTTATACATACGCTTAAAAAGCACACAACATCACTGCGCGCTATTGTTCACAATGCATCAAGCTGGGACTGCGAAGCTAACAATCCTGACTTTGCAGCACTGTTTGATAACATGATGCGTATACATGCTAAAACACCGTATTTAATTAATTTAATGTGCGCTGAGCTGCTTTTAAACTATCAACAAAGTGCTAAAGCACCTGCTGATATAATTCACCTTACTGATTATGTAGTTGAAACAGGTAGCCCTAAGCACTTAGCTTATGCAGCAAGTAAAGCGGCACTCGATAACTTAACTAAATCGTTCAGCGCTAAATATGCACCAAATATAAAGGTAAACTCGGTTGCTCCATCACTCATTATTTTTAATGAACATGATGACGAGCAATATAGAGCTAAAACCCTTAAAAAATCATTAATGGGCATTGAACCCGGATGCCAAGAAATTATCAATAGTATTGATTTACTATTACAAAGCCACTACATCACAGGGCGCTCCTTGCCTGTTGATGGCGGACGCCATTTAAAGTAGAACACACTAGACTGAGAAACTTATGTATGACGAGTTAAAAGAAAGTTACCAAAAAATAATTACTGCTGTAGGTGAAGATGCTAACCGCGAAGGTTTACTTGATACGCCAAAACGTGCCGCAAAAGCAATGGAATATTTAACGCAAGGGTATCGCCAAACGCTTAATGAGATAACCAATAAAGCAGTATTTACGTCTGATGCTGACGATATGGTTTTAGTGCAAGACATAGAGCTTTACTCTATGTGTGAGCATCATTTACTGCCTTTTATTGGTCGTTGCCATATTGCTTATATTCCAAACGGTAAAGTATTAGGCTTGTCTAAATTTGCACGTATTGTTGATATGTTTTCACGTCGCTTTCAAATTCAAGAGCAGTTAACTCATCAAATCGCTAAAGCAGTTGAAGAAGTTACTGGCGCTAAAGGCGTTGGCGTTATTGTTGAGGCAAAACACATGTGTATGATGATGCGTGGTGTAGAAAAGCAAAATTCAAGCATGCGTACATCAGTAATGTTAGGTAACTTTAGAAGCGATCCTAAAACACGTAACGAATTTTTGCAGCTTATAAAAGGTTAACCCTATGGCTAATGCAATTATTAACGTTACTAATTTGCGCCTGCGTACATTTATTGGCTTTAACCCCGATGAGCGTGAGAAAAAGCAAGATGTAGTGATCAATCTAGAGATTCACTACCCTGCTGATGACGCGTGTAAAACAGATGAAGTAGACCAAGCACTTAATTATAAAGTGATCACGAAAGAAGTAATTAGCTTAGTAGAGCAAGGCCACTTTTTACTGCTCGAAAAATTAGTGGCTGAAATTCTTGCGGTTTGTCACTCACACCCAAGTGTTCATTACGCTAAAGCACGTGTTGATAAACCACATGCACTGCGTTTTGCCGACTCAGTGTCGTTAACGCTCGATTGGGCTAAATAAGGTCTTAAAAAATTTATTTAAAAAAGCTTTTCGAATCCTACGGCAAGGGCGATAACCGCTAAATAGCGCGCGCCTTTGCCTAGTGTTACTAGTAATAAAAACATACTAAAGCGTACTTTAAATATTCCCCCAATCACCGTTAATGGGTCTCCCACAACGGGTAACCAAGCAAACAACAAACTATACACACCGTATTTATTAAATTGCTTTTGTGCGCTATCAAGCCCTTTTTGCGATACCGGAAACCATTTTTTATCTTTAAAACGCAGTACCTGCGTGCCTAACCAGTAATTAACACAGCTTCCTAACACGTTTCCAAGCGTTGCGACGCACCACATAAGCCATAAAATAACTTTACCTTGGGCAATCATTCCCACCATTATCACCTCAGAAGAGCTGGGCAATAATGTGGCAGATATAAATGCGCTAATAAATAACGTGAGATAAAGCATAATGCCCTTATGGCTAAACGTAAAAACCCAGCCTATAGCTGGGTTTATAATACCAATTTTATTAAAAACATAATCATTCTAGCGTATTAAATAACTCACTAATTTATTCAATTGGTATAAAAATAAACTGTATGTTTACTTTATCAAATTTAAGCTCAGCGGGTAATTAAACTCTTTACCTTCGTTAGCTTTAATACTTGCTAGCACTACCATCACAAACGAAAATATTGCCACTATAGGTAGTAATATTAAGCCTATCGCTACAAACATCAGTAAAAAACAAACTACATATGCAATTGCCATCGTTATTTGAAAGTTAAGCGCCTTTTTACCGTGCACGTCAACAACTGGCATTTCATCTCTTTTAATTAACCACACAATTAATGGCCCAATAATTGAGCCGAACGGCATAACAAAACCTGCCAGTGCACTTAAATGACATAACATAGCCCACATGCGCTCATCTTTATTAACTGGTTCAACCTGTTGATTTTCTTCCATAACACGCTCCTTTTTGTTTTATGTATGTTGCCTCTTAACTAAACAAATGTCTACTAATCAACCAACGTATTTACCTTTAAAAATCACAGCGTGAAATCTTGTGATAAAAAAGTGATAAGTTTGTGAGAGTTTCTGGAGACGATTATTCAATACTTAGCTCGAATCATCACTTACAGGAAATAATAATGAAAGCTTCTACATTAACAATCGCAATTCTTTTAGCGGCAGCTAGCCAATCGACTGTGGCCGCAGAACTAGACTTAAAAGTTACTAACCTAACAAAGGGTATTCACTTTACCCCGTTATTAATTACAGCACACAACAACGAAGACACACTATTTGAAGTAGCAACAGAAGCTTCTACAGCATTACAAACAATGGCTGAAGGCGGCAATATTGAAGAGTTAGTTGCACAAGCAACTGCAGCGGGCAGTGATATGGCTGCAAATCCAGCTGAAGGTTTACTTGCACCAGCCGCATCTACAACGGCAACACTGAGCACGACCGACGGTAATGAGTACCTATCTTTAACCGCAATGATGCTACCAACTAATGATGGCTTTGTAGGCTTAAACAGTTGGAAAATCCCAACAGAAGCGGGTACTTACACTATTAATTTAAATGCTTACGATGCAGGCACAGAACAAAACAATGAGCTTGTAGTTGAAGGCTCTGGTGCACCAGGTACTCCGGGTATTCCTGCTGCTCCAGGTGGCGATGCTGGTACTGGCGGTACAGGTATATTAAGTGGTGATACAAATACTAACATTCATATTCACCCAGGTAGCTTAGGCGATGACGATTTAGAAGCGGGTAATAGCGATTTAAGTAATACAGTACACAGATGGTTAAACCCAGTAGCGCAATTAACCGTTACAGTTAAGTAGGAGCATAATTATGTCGTCTGCTAACAACCTTAAAAAAAGTCTACTAGTGCTTGCACTTGCAACCACACTTGCAGCGTGTAGCGATAATGATAACGACCCAGTGGTTGAAGAGCCGGTCGTTGTTGAACCTATTGTTGTAGAACCTGTAATCAATGAGTTTACTATTACTTTTAGTAACTTAACTGCAGGACAGCCTTTGTCACCACTCTCTGTCATTGCTTTTGAAGATGAAGCACCTTGGACATTCGGTACAACAGCCTCTGTTGGTTTAGAAATGCTTGCAGAAAGCGGCGCAAATGAAGAATACCTAAGTTACGAAAGTGCACTTGCTACTGTTTCAGCTGAAGGAGGCATTGGTCCTGGTGAGACAACCACAGTAATCATCTCTGTTGAAGACCAAGAAACGCTTAATTTGTCATTTGCTGCAATGCTTGGGAATACAAATGACACATTTACCGGTCTTAGTCTTGTAGATGTATCTTCATTAGAAGTAGGTGACTCGCTAATGAGTACAACCGTTGCTTATGATGCTGGTACGGAAGCAAATACAGAAACAGCTGAAACTGTGCCAGGTCCTGCCGCTAGCGGCGAAGGGTTTAACGAAATACGTGACGATACTGCCGATATAATAACAATGCACCCAGGCATTGTTTCAAATCAAGATGGATTATCAACATCAGCACTCGGTGTTGAACATAAGTTTGATAACCCGGTATCGAAAATAGTAATTACGCGCACGCAGTAACGTTCCAGCTTGTAATGGGGAAGTAAGGGAGCACGGATGCCCCCCTTTTTACGAGGTAATACATGCGTCACGAAAAAATATTAGTAGTAGAAGATGACAGAGAAATAGGTAAGTTAATTACCACGCAGCTAACGTCGCTTAACTTACATGTTGATCATGTTGTAAGCGCAGAGCTTGCCTTAAAAAAAATAGCCAAGCATCCCTACGGACTTATTTTACTAGATATAAACTTACCGCAAATGGATGGTTTGAGTTTGTGCCGAAAAATAAAAGAGCATTACCCTACTACCTCCGTTATTTTACTCACCGCGCTTAGTAGCGATATGGACAGAGTTATTGGCCTTGAAATGGGCGCTGATGATTATATTTGTAAGCCATTTTTTGCACGCGAATTACAAGCCAGAGTAAAAACCCAATTACGCCACAGAGCACAGCTACTTGCTAGCCAAAATAACGACAACTCTCCCGTTGATAGCGAACAAACACTAAATGTAGGCTCACTCAATATAGAATTTAGTTCGCACCAAGTGTATTTAGGCAAACAAGCCCTTAACCTTACAGCCACCGAATTTGATTTACTCGTTTACTTTGCACGCCATCCTAATCATGTTTTTAGTCGCCAACAATTACTCGATAAAGTATGGGGATATCAACACAGTGGTTACGAGCACACGGTTAATTCACATATAAACCGCTTACGTGCCAAGCTAGAAGAACACCAACAAGCGCCTATCATCGAAACAGTTTGGGGTGTTGGTTACAAACTAAACCCTAGCCAACTCAATTAAGACACCTATTATGAAATTATCTTTGTATCAAAAATTAGCTATATCGCTCGTCGTAATTTTTTGTTTTATTTGTGCCCTAGTTTACGGTTGGAGCAAGCAATTAGAACTGACTTCAAAGCACCATGCAGAACAAAACCTGCACTTAGCGTTAGCTGAGCATTTAGTACAAGATAATCCATTAATAAAAGAAGGTGTTTACGACTATAAAGCGCTTGAAAACCTATTTCATACCTTAATGTTATTAGGCCCGGCGTTTGAATTTTATTTTGTAGACGAAACCGGAAAAATTCTTACTTACTCAGCAAAGCCGGGTAAAGTTAAACGCACACATATTAGTTTAACGCCTTTAAAAAGACTGATTAACGACCCAAGCGCCGCACCTATTTATGGTGATAATCCTCGTAATAAAGAGCAACAAAAAATATTTTCAGCCGCGCCAGTATTTAATCACGATAAGTTACAAGGTTATTTATATGTAATCATTGGTGGTGAGGCTTACGACACCTCACTAAGCACTGTAAAAAATAATGATAAGTTATGGCTAGCCGCTTTATGGCTTGGCTCTGCACTCGCATTTTTATTTA
This sequence comes from Pseudoalteromonas sp. EB27, assembly GCF_001974875.1. Lineage (GTDB taxonomy): Bacteria > Pseudomonadota > Gammaproteobacteria > Enterobacterales > Alteromonadaceae > Pseudoalteromonas. The sequence continues at coordinate 71,076 of NZ_MTQD01000015.1, read as the reverse complement.
TTGCGATGCTAATTTTGCTACGCTTTTTTACCAACCCAATTCAGCGCTTAGCACGCGATGTTAGTAATATTGAAGCCGCAAACTACAGCCTTACCGACACCAAGCTAAGTAACTACTCAACGCAAAAAAGTAACGAAGTGCATAGTTTAGGGCGAAGTATTCAAGCCATGCTAACGCGCATTAACGAGCAGTTTAAAGCGCTTGAACAAGGCGATAAACAACGCAAAGAGTTGCTAACTCATCTCTCGCACGACCTACGTACACCACTTGCCTCCTTGCAGGGGTTTTTAGAAGTATTAAATCAGTCGGGTGAACAACTAAGTAAACAAGAGCAGCAAGAATACTTGCAGGTATCGCTTAATAATTGCGGGCAATTAAAGCTACTCATAGAGCAAATATTTGAGCTTGCTCACTTAGAAAATGGCGAAATAAGCATAAACAAAGAAACCTTTAATTTAGGTGAGCTAATTTACGATTGCATCGCAAAATTCAGTTTAGCCGTTGATAAAAAAGGTATTAGTTTATCGGTAGAGCCCGCAATTTGTGATTTCCCTGTGGTTGCCGATATAGCTAAATTAGAGCGCGTGTTAAGCAACTTAATTGATAACGCAATTAGGCATACTCCTCGCGGCGGCAGCATTGCCGTACATGTAAAACGCAGTGACGATAATCAACTATTTGTGCATGTATCCGATACTGGTGTAGGCATAAAAGAAGATGAGCTGAATGCTATTTTTGACCCGCATTACCAAGCAAGTAATTCTAATAAAGAAGGGCGCCAGCAAGGTGGTTTAGGATTGGCTATTTGCAGAGGGTTATTAAAACTGATGGATAGCGAAATTTACGTACAAAGTGAAATTGGTAAAGGCACTATGTTTAGCTTTAACTTGCCACAAAAAAAGGTGCTTTCTTAAAAAGCACCTTACATTTTTTATTTATTTTAAATATATAAATTAATTACTTTTTAATACCCGCTAAATCAAGCATAAATGCATAGTTTAGCGCGGTATCTTCTAAGCGTTTAAAGCGACCCGATGCGCCGCCATGCCCTGCTTCCATATCTATTTTAAATAATAACTTATTATCATCAGTTTTATAGTCACGCAGCTTAGCAACCCATTTTGCAGGTTCAAAGTATTGAACTTGTGAGTCGTGCAGGCCCGTCGTTACTAGCATATTAGGATACGCTTGCTTAGATACTTGGTCATATGGCGAATAAGACAGCATGTAATCGTAATACGCCTTTTCGTTTGGGTTACCCCATTCATCGTATTCATTTGTTGTAAGCGGAATACTTGCATCAAGCATCGTTGTAACTACATCTACAAACGGTACCGCAGCAACCATGCCTTTATAAAGCTCAGGCGCTTGGTTTGCCACTGCGCCCATTAGTAAGCCACCAGCACTGCCGCCTAACGCAAATATTTCATCTTTTGCGCCATACTTTTGAGAAACCAATGCTTTAGTTACGTCAACAAAGTCGTTAAACGTATTCTTTTTAGTGAGTAGCTTACCATCTTCGTACCAAGGACGACCTAACATTTGCGAGCCACGGACATGGGCAATTGCAAATACAAAGCCACGGTCTAACAAGCTCAAACGTGAGCTTGAGAACGTTGGATCCATGGTTGCACCGTACGACCCATAACCATATTGCAGTAGCGGGTTAGCGCCATCTTTTTTAAACGTATCTTTACGGTAAACTAAGCTTACTGGTACTTTAATGCCATCGCGTGCTGTTACAAAAATACGCTCTGAAGCGTAATTGTCAGCATCAAAATCACCTAATACAACCTGTTGCTTAAGAAGCGTTTTATCGCCAGTCGTTAAATCTACATCGTACGATGAGCTTGGAGTGGTCATGCTTGTGTAGTAAACACGTAGCGTGCTGCTATCTATATCGTTATTGCCATAAGTACCAATTGTATAAGCGCTGTCGTTAAAGCTCAGTGGTAACTCTTTACCCGTTTTTAAATTACGCGCAATCAACTTTGATTGGCCCATTTCACGTTCTTGATAAACTAAGTAGTCATTAAATAAATCAATGCCTTCTAGTTTAATATCATCGCGCGCTGGGATCACACTTTGCCAATTTGCTTTGTCGCTTGCTTTATCAATATCAACTTTCATCAGCTGAAAATTTACAGCATCTAAGTTAGTTACAATGTAGTAAGTATTCCCTAGTTTAGAAATCCCATATTCAAGCCCTGCTTCGCGTTCAATTAAGCGTTTAGGCATTGCTTTGGTATCATCAGCACTTAATACCGATACGCCTGATGCGGCCGTGCTGCTGTGCCAAATATAAATTTCTGACTCATCTTTGCTTTTACTCATACCCATGTAGTAACTGGTATCAGTCTCTTCGTATATTAGCTCGTCATCAGCTTGCGGTGTACCTAATGTATGACGATAAACTTGGTAACCTAGTAGAGTTTGTAAATCTTTTTTAATGTAGTAAACCGTTTTATTATCGTTTGCCCACACAATGCCACCGTTAGTGCCTTCAAGTGTGTCTTCGAGTAATTTACCGGTAGTTAAGTCTTTTATTTTTATGCTATAAATACGACGGCTAACAGTATCTTCGCCATAAGCCATTAAATTGCCATTCGGGCTTACATCTAAGCCACTTACCGCATAATAATCATGACCTTTAGCAAGCTCATTTACATCTAAAATAACTTGCTGATCGGTACCTGCAAAATCGCTGCTGCGTAAGTAAGTAGTGTATTCGTTATCGCCACGTGTTTGCGTTGAGTAAAAATAATCACCGTTTTTAACTGGGACTGAATCATCGTCTTTTTGAATACGCCCTTTTAGCTCTTCAAACAATTCGCTTTGTAGCGTTTTAGTATGTGCAAGCATTGCATCAGTGTATGTATTTTCAGCTTCTAAATAGTTAATTACCTCTGGCGCTTTACGTTCATCATCACGCAGCCAATAGTAATCATCTATACGTGTATCACCATGAATAGTCATTTCATGTGGCACTTTTTTAGCAACCGGGGCAACAACTTGGACTACTTGAACTGTTTTAACTTGTGTATTATTTTTTTGAGTTTCTTCTGGGGCTTGGTTACAGCCACTTAAAATAGCGAGTGATAGTGCAGCGAGTGCGAATGGGGTACGTTTCATCAGTCAAAGTCCTTGTTATATTTTTATTTTTTATTAAGTAATTAAATATACCTAAAAATAACCTGTGTTGTGATTTAGTTTGTGAAGCTATGTAAAATAAATCAACGTGATTCCTCTTTTCTTAATAAGCCTACATCAGGTACTCTGTAAGTATATAAATCACTTTTAAGCTCAACTGATTAAGGGTAGTAATGAATAGCGAAGTAATTAACATTTTAACTATGGCAAAAGTAATTCAAACGGCCGTTGCTCCCGTATTTTTAATCACAGGTATAGCAGCAACTTTAGGTGTTTTATCTAATCGCTTAGCACGAATTACCGACAGAGCGCGCTTACTTGAGCGAAGATTAAAAGTAAATACAGATGACGATTTTAATAAGTCGCTAGCAACAGAGCTGCGCGCCTTATTAAAAAGATCTCGATGTATACATATTGCTTTCAGCTTAAGCGTATTAAGCGCCTTACTTGTATGTGCTGTGGTTATGTTTTTATTCTTGTCGCACATTCAATCAATTAACTTAAGCGTGACCATTGCTTGTTGTTTTGTAGCAGCGATGGCATTGCTTATATGTGCATTTATGTCGTTACTTGGTGAGGTATTCTTAGCAACCCGCAGCATGCGTCGCGGGATGATATTTGCAGATATTGATATAAATGATTAATTTTTTATAAAAAACCCCGAGCAACTAATGTTACTCGGGGTTTTTATTAAATAAGCTTATTTAATAAAATAACTTATTGTGCAGTATAAATAGTCTCTAGCACTTCAATTCTAGCTTCTTTAGCATAACCTGAAGCATTTAACTGCTCTGCTGCAATTAAAATATCTTGTCCATCATTCACTGCTAAAACGGCAATCTTAGTACCAGGAAATACAGACACTACTTTTAATCCAGCCGCTGCAGCAATGTCGCTAGCAGTAATACCATCTTTTAAAAGTACCGTAATATTACCCGATAAAGAACTTAAGTTATTAGTAAGAATATTACGAACTAATGACCCTTTAGTTACTACATCAGATGTACTTGCAACATTAACAACCGCCATGTCGCCTTTTTGCATAACTACATGCTCATCGGCAGCAACACTTGATGGTACTAGGCTCAAATTTCTCTCTACTTTATAAGAACCAAAATCAGCTTTAGTATACTTTAAGCTAGATGCTTGCTTCTTTGGTAGTTGAAGCTCTTTATCAAAGCTTGTGTTTGCCGTAGCGCTTAAAGAAATACACGCAGCAGCACTTAATACGATTAATTTATTAACTTTCATTTTCATAATCCTTACTCTTGACCTGCGTGACCGAATGCGCGTAAAGACACACCCTCTAAAACACTTGCTGAACTATTATTGCTAATACCTACTACACCTAAACCATTGTCATCACCTTTACTAAGTGCATAGCTATCTGCGCTCGTATCTAGTAAACGAACTGTCCAAGTGCCTTTAGTCGACTCACCATAAAACGCATTTGAAAGCATTACTGCATCTTTTAGTATATAGCCAACACTCCAACTGCTAGTGAAACTATATGCTGGGTAGAATAAAGCTTGCTTAGATGACAGTAATACACTTCTTGTACCCGCTGGCGATGTAACTTCTATAGCTAAATCTGTTCCGGCTGAAGTTTGTGTGCCATCGCTTAAGCCAAAGCCCATTTCAGCATTACTTACATCAAACTTAAATTGCATTGCTTCAATGCTTAGCTCTTCAGTCACTTCAATTTCTTGTGTAAGACCCGTTGCACTGTTATCTGGAATTTCTAGTGCAAGTGCGTCTTCAGCAATTACTGAACCAACACCGCTCCACTGAGTAATAACTTGTTCACCTAAAGAAACATCGTAAGCCTTCGCCATAGAAACCGCAGCTCCAGCATCAGCACGACCAAAACCATATAAGTTATTGAAGTTATAACCGGCAGAGTTTTCAATCCAACCGTCGTGAGCAACAAATTCGCCTTCACCAACTGTTAATTTAACAGCAGCATTATCTGCATCTATTAAAGTGCTAGTTGATGCAAGGATATGGCGAACGTCACGCCATGTTAAATCTGGATTAGCCGAAAGAATTAACGATACCACGCCCGATGCATTTGGCGCAGCAGATGATGTACCATTAAACGTTGAAGTATAGTTACAGCTTGCATTGTCTGCATGGCCTGGGTAGTTAAATGGATATTGACTTGCAGCAAACTCTTCACCGTAAGCAGCAGCCCATGCTGCAATAGAACCACCATTAAAACCTGAATAACCATTAATACAAGTCATTTGATCGGTTGTTACCATTGCAGGAGCAAAACGACCATACTCACCCGCTGGAGCCGACACCATTACGTTAGCGCCCGCTGTAGAATAGCTAGTATGTTTACCATTAGCATTTACTGCAGCAACACTTAAATAATAAGGGTGGCCTTGGCTTGGCTCAAAAGCGCCATTATAACAAGTTAAACCTAAGTCATTTGCACCATTGTCAGCACATAAAGAACCTTCATCGCCACCATCTTCAAATGAGTTACCGCTAGATTTCATATTTAGCGCACCTTTACCGTCACGAAGGTTAAGGTTAGGGTAAGACTCAATTGCTTCATCTAGCTCTGAATAACCGATAAACGTAGGGAACGTAATACCGTAACTACGGTTAAAGGCTGAAATATTTTCAGACGTACTAATACCACTACCAGGGAAGCCATGAGCAAGTAAATCAGTTTGTGCTACTTTATCTCCACCAAGGTAGTTCATACCGATTAAGCCTGCATCAGGTGCAACACCACGGCCGCCTTTGCCATTCCAACCTTTTGCTGCAATTAAGCCGGCAACACTTGTTCCGTGGTCACCACTGTTTGATGTACTTGTAGGGTCTGTACGATCTAGCGCTTCAGCGTTAAGGTTTAAAGAACGATTTGGTAATACGTTATCTACTAAATCTTCGTGGCGAATTTCCATACCCGAATCAACAACAACAGCAGTTACACCAGCTCCTGTAACGCCTTGAGCATAAGCGGCTGTTACATTCATATCTTCACCAGCAACCAAACCTGTAGCTTCTGCATTAGCAAAACTAGCATCAACATCTGCTTGCGCTTCTTCTTCTGTATCGCCAAATAGATTTACATATAAATTAACTAAGCCCTGCTTCATTTCATCGCTTAATGAGTATGCTTTTTGGCCTGTATTATTTAGGTGCCATTGTTGATTTGCTAATGGGTCACCAACAACTCCTGAAATGCTTATTTGCGCAGAAGCCGTTTTACCATTTGCGTTTACAGTGTAATCAATAACTGCATCATCATCCGTCATTGGAACATAAGTAAATGATGTTCCCTCTACAGTTAGAGTACCGTGACTAAATGTGAATACGCCATCTTCTGCAACCACTTCTTCACCGTTTTCAGTGAAGCTAAATGTAAGAGCATCGCCATCGTTATCGCTGGCTTTAAATTCTGCAGTAACAGGGATCCATTGTTTTAAATCTACAACAACTACATCGCTCGCTTTAGGCGCTACGTCAGTAACTAATGGTACGCTGTTTTTATTATCGTCATCACTACTTCCACAACCAGAAAGTGAAACCACTATTGCAGCAGACAATGCTGACATTTTAAAAATATTATTTTTCATAAACTCTCTTTGTTAGTTATTTTTATGATGGTGTGACGTTACACAACAGGAATAAAAATAACAACGAGGTGTTTACAGTCATTAACAATAAAGACAATAGATGTAACGATAGAGTAATCGTTGTATGCTTAGTTAAAGAAACAATTATTAAGCACATATATTAACTTGAACATTCAAAGAAGCTAATATAGAACAGGATTAACAATTACTTTAAAAGGGGCAAACATGAAATTGAAAAAAGTATTAGCAGGTATAGCATTAGCTACATGTGCACTTAGTGTATCGGCAAATTCTGCATTTAAAGAACCAAGTGACGCGATTGAATACCGCCAAGCAGCGTTTTCAATGATCTCAGTACAAATTGGTGACATGGGCGCAATGCTAAAAGGTAAAGTACCTTTTGACGCAGAGCAATTTAAAATGCGTGCTAACAACGCTGCTGCACTTTCAAAAATGCCATGGGAAGCGTTTTACGAAGGGACAGATAAAGGCGACACAGCTGCACTTGCTGCTGTTTGGGCCGAAAATGCAACCTTTGTTGAAAAAGCGAATGCTTTTGCAGCAAATGCAGATAAGCTAGCGTTAGCTGCTCAATCGGGCGATAAAGCCGTAATTGGTAAAGCTTTTGGCGCATGGGCTAAAGGCTGTAAAGATTGTCATAAGCAATTTAAAGATTAATTATTGTTGTAGCCAGTTTAACAACAATAAAAAGCACTGAGCGTTAATAACGGTCAGTGCTTTTTTTATGCTTTTTATCTACGAGACTTTCACAGCTCGGCTTTTAAATGGGCGTTTAAATACGGCACCAATATCACCTAGAATAATATATAAACACGGTACTAATATAAGCGTTATTAACGTTGCAAACATAACAGCAAAGCCAAGTGCTACCGCCATAGGTATTACAAACTTAGCCTGCAGGCTTGTTTCAAACATAATGGGCAATACACCTGCAAATGTAGTAATTGAAGTAAGTAATATAGGTCTGAATCGAGCACAACCGGCATCTATTACAGCATTTTTAATACTAACACCTGTTTTACGGGCTTGATTCACATAATCGGTCATAACGAGTGAGTCGTTTATAACCACCCCTGCTGCTGCAATAATACCAAAGCCAGACATTAAAGTTATATCCAAACCAAACCAGTAATGCCCCCATATTGCTCCCGTTAAGCTAAATGGAATCACCGACATAACAATAAGTGGTTGCGCATAACTCTTAAGGGGTACGGCTAATAAAACATACACCAAAATCATACCGCCGAAGAAAAACATCTTCTGCTGATTAGCCTGATCTTGTTGCTCTTCAATGGCGCCACCTAGTTCTGACTTAACACTTGGATATTCTTCTTTAAGTTGTGGTAGTAGCTTTTCTTTAATTTGATCTACAACTTCGTTTGGCTCAATCACTTCTTCATCTATGTTTCCATAAACATACACAGTACGATAGCCCCCTTCACGGCGGATATAACTAATGCCTGGTGTTTCAGTAAGTTCAACTACATCACCAAGCAGTACTTCACGGCCCTGCGGGGTAGTAACAACCGCATGCTTAAGTGACGAAAATGCCTCTCGAGTCAGTTTAGGGTAACGCACCATTACACGTACTTCCTCGCCTCGGCGAATAACACGTTGAGCCTCACCACCGTAAAAGCTTGCTCCAACTTGATTTGCAATAGAAGCTAAGTCTAAACCTAAGTCGTAAGCGACCGGTTTTAGGCTCATTTGCACTTCTTTACTTGCAGGATCTATTGTTGAGCTAATATCAAACAAACCTTCTTGCTGTTGCAGCAACTCTATAAAACGACGTCCTGCATTATTTAATGTATCAATATCAGAGCCATATAATAAATAACCAAATTCGCCGTCACTGCTCCCTCCATTTACATCATCATAAATGGTTAATGATTTAACACCGGCAATATCGGGCATCGCCTCGCGCCAACGTCGTGATAATTCAAACGCGTTATAAGGCCTTATACTTTCATCAACAAGGGGAACAAGCACTTGTGCTTCAGTTCGCCCTTGGTTAAATACTAAAATATCTCTTATGAGTTTTTGACCATATTTGCGTTCGGTATCTTCATCAATCGCAATCACCATCGCTTCTATTTCACGAATAGCATTTATTGTTTGTATGTCTGATACATTGTCATTCATTTCTAGATTTATTTGCGGGTAGTCATGCGGGATCTTTGGCATAAACCCGGTACGAACTTGATTTGATGAGATTAAAGCAAAGGTTACGATTAATAGAGCAATAAATGAAAATAGCACTGACCAACGCCATTCAACACAACGTATAACAAAGCGTTTATATGGGCCATTTACAAAACCAAAAAATCGCGTATTAAACCGATCTCGCCAGCCCCCCTCTTTTATTGGTGAAAAATGAGTGTGAGCAATATGGGCAGGCAGTATCAACTTTGATTCAATCAAACTAAATACCAAGCACAACATTACCACCACTGCTATACCATAAAAGAAGGCACTTTCTGGGCCTGTAGATAACGTAAACGGAGCAAATACTGCAATGGTAGTTAGTACACCAAAAGTTGCAGGGGTTGCTACGCGTTTTGCGCCATTAATCACATTAATAACACCACCGCCTTTTTTCTCTATTTCGGTGTAGGCAGCTTCCCCTATCACGATGGCGTCGTCCACCACAATCCCTAGCACCATAATAAAGGCAAAAAGTGATAAAATATTAATGGTTACACCAAACAATGGCATCATCATCATTGCGCCCAAAAAGCACACTGGCAAACCAATCATCACCCATAATGCCAACTTAAAGCGTAAAAAGATTGATAGCATAATTGCAACCAAAATAGCGCCCTGAATGAGGTTTGTAACCATCATGTCTAAGCGGGCATTTAGGTAATACGTAAAATCCATTAGTGGCTCTAAACGAACCCCCAGTGGTAGCTCTTTGTTTTTTAATTCTATAAATGCTTTTACTGAATCAGCAACTGGGATAATACTTTGCTCTTCAGTAGCTTTTACCGATATATAAACTGCATTTTCACCATTGAATTTAAAGTAACGCTCACCTTCAGTGAACTGATCTTTAATCACGGCAATATCTTGCAGTAACACTTTAGCGCCATTAGCCCCTATTTTTACCGGTATTTGCCTAAATTCTTCACCAGAGTAAAACTGATTTTCGACTCGTACAGAAATAACACCTGCGTCTGTTTTTAGCTGCCCCGCTGAAAAGTTAGCTGAGTAACGACGCACTGCATTCATTACATCACTAAGGGTTAGGTTATATTGACGCAGCGTATCGGGTTCGATTTCAATTGCTATTTCATCAAGAGGAACATCGTTTACCACTAACGACACGTTAGATAGCTGTAGTAACTCATCTTCTATTTGGTTTGCTATAGGCTTAAGCTCAGTTAGCGGTAAGTCAGCAACGAGCGTCATACCTATAACATCTTGCCTAAACTCAACTTGACTTATGGTGACCGGTTCCATACCGGCAGGGAACGTTGCTATACCATCAACCCGTAATTTAACTTTATCGAGTATATCGGTCAGCTCTACATCAGTATTAATTTCAAGACTTGCTCTACCGCCATTTCTAAATGCCCTGTAAACACCTTTTTTAATTTCGGTCACATCTTTTAGCGACTCTTCAATTTTTATAAGTATGCTTTCTTCTATTTCTTGTGGTGAAGCGCCGGGGTAGTTAGCTTCAATATTAATGTAGTTAATCTCTACATTAGGAAACATTTGGCGTTGGATATTTAGAAAGCTAATAATTCCCATCACCACAATAAAAATCATCATTAGGTTGGCAGCAACGGAGTTATTAGCGAAGTAAGCAATAATACCGGTTTGTTTTTCAGCGTTAGGCGCTGTATTTGGTAGTTCAGTGTTACTCATAACTCAGCCTACCTTTATAATTTTTCAGTGGAAGCATTTTCAAGTGCCTCTGTATTTTTAGTATTTTGAAGGCCCGCAATTTTTACAGCCATGCCTTTTTGCGGATATTCTGGCAAAGTAATCACCAACTTATCATCTGTTTGCAAACCATCACTGATGTAAAAGTACTCACCCTCTTCACGAATAACTGTGACTTTGCGCGGCTCAAGTTGCTGCTCTTCATTAACGATCCATACGGTTTTGTTATTAACTAACTCTTGCGGTAAGCGGTAAATATTATTAAGCATTGCACCTGCAAAATTTACCTGTACGTAGCTACCAAATTTAATGGCTGGTTGTATATTCTTAAGACCGTATGGGTCTTCTATACGCACTACTAAACTGCTCATACGCGTAGCGTTATCAACAATCCCTAGGTCGCGGTCAATTACACCTTCACGGGTGAAGCTGTTTAGGCCTTTTTGAATAATCGTTGCGGTAATACCTTTAATACGCTCTGGCAAAAAAACGCTATCGAACCCTGCTATAGGAATAATCACTTCAGCGGTCTCAATATTATTGAGTTCAGCAACTTGCGAACCCATAGTGACAAACTGTCCAACACCTATATTTCGGCTAATCACCAATGCGTCGTAAGGGGCTGTAACATCACAATTATCCAAATCACGTTGCGCGCGCTTTAATGCTGCTTGCGCCGACTTTACAGATGCCTGCGCACTGAGCACTTGAGGTTTACGCAAAAATAAATCTGTGCGCGCTTTACTTGGAAAGCGCTTGGCTTCGTCTTCGGCTACTTGGGCTTGCGCCTGCTCTTCAATTAAGCCTGCCTGTGCGCGAGCAAGCTCGGCCTCTGCAACAAGTACTGCTGCTTCATAGTTGTCTTTTTCGATAGTGAATAAGGTTTCACCGCGAGCAACTATGCCACCGGCTACAAAATTAGGATGCCAACTTAACACCTCGCCAGACACCTGCGCCGAGAGCAGTGTATTTTCAAGAGGCTTTACTTCACCGTAGCTATTAATAATAACTTGGTGATCGTTTGCAATCACTGGCTCAACTTGCACTGTTGGACGAGTATCAATTACTTCTTTTTTTTCTGGATCTTTTGCAATGGCATTGATTCCCATAAAGCCAACAACACCAACAATGAGCGCTACAAATGGAAAAACCCATCTAAGTGAATTTGTTTGCATATCCTATTATCCCCAAAATTCTATTAACACCATAATACCAGAGCCATATGAAACATTAAGGTGACATTTGTAAGCAACTGTTGCAAATACATATAAACCGCTGCTATTTAGGGCTATAGAATATAACTTCACATGCAGTTCACCTCATTCGTTATATTTTGTTACAAACTTTTATTCATTAATATCAGCTTGTTAGCGTTGTACACTTAAATTTCGTCGCGAAGATGTGCGAAATTAAATTAATTTACGTACAGTCCAATTAAATTAACAAATATTAAAAGTCTCAAAATGAAATTAACGACCATCACCCTTGCGCTTAGCTTAGCGTTTGGCAGCCATGCATTTGCAGCCGATAAAAAAGACGAAAAAGAGTCAAAAACACTTAGCGAAATGATCAAAGGACAAACCGAATTTGCCGGTATATTTAGCCTTTATCAAGACGAAAAAACCGGTAAGCACCTTATGGTGATTAACGAATCCCAACTCAATACACCGTTTGTGTATTTTGCGCACACTGTCGATGGCGTTACAGATGCAGGCCATTATCGTGGTTCGTACCGCGAAACTAAGTTAATTGAATTTAGAAAATACTTTGACCGTATCGATATTATTAGCAAAACACCTCGCTACAAATTTGACGAAAGTAGTGCAATTTCAAAAGCGAGTGATGCCAATATTAGTGAAGCGGTACTTGCGAGCATTAAAATAGAAAAAGAAGAAGACGGTAAAATAGCATTTAATGTAAATAAGTTATTTTTAAGCGAAGCACTTCATAAAGTATCACCTACACCAAATCCAGCAGATAAAAACGCTAAAAAACGCTTTAAAGTAGGTAAACTAGACGATAAAAAATCACGCATTATTAAACAACGTCCATACCCTAATAACTTAGACGTGGTTGTTGATTACGTATTTACTAACCCAAGTCCAACGGTGCGTGGCTCAAATGCAGTAAGCGACCCGCGTAGCGTATCGGTAAAAGTTCAGCACTCGTTTGTCGCTCTACCTAGCAATAACTACGCACCACGTATGGATGATGCGCGCATTGGTTATTTTACAAATCAATTCGATCAAATGACATCTACCGATTGGGCACCTTATCAAGATGTTATAAAACGCTGGGACTTACAAAAGAAAGACCCAAGTGCAGCACTTTCAGAGCCAGTAAAACCAATTACTTGGTGGATAGAAAACACCACACCTATTGAATGGCGCGATACTATTCGTGACGCTGTTTTAACGTGGAATACCTCTTTTGAAAAAGCCGGCTTTAAAAATGCCTTAGAGGTAAAAGTACAACCAGACGATGCAGACTGGGATGCGGGCGATATTAATTACAACGTACTGCGTTGGACTTCGTCACCTAAGCCTCCATTTGGCGGATACGGGCCAGCACTTGCTAACCCATTAACAGGCGAAATACTGGGCTCAGACATTATGCTTGAGTTTGTATTTATGAAAAACCGCTGGATTTACGACACGCTTTTCACACAAGGAACAATGAGCCACGGTGAAACAACAAATACCGGCGAGCTAAATTGCTCTCTTGGGCATGAGATTCAACAAAATCTAATGCTTGCCAAAGGCCTTGCTAGCGGCGACAAAATTGAAGATAAAGAAATGCTTCGCCAAGGTTTAACGCAACTGGTACTTCACGAAGTTGGCCATACTTTAGGTCTTAACCATAATATGAAATCATCAATTTTGTGGGATGAAAAAGAAGTACACGATAAAAACAAAACCCAAGGCATAGTAACCGGTTCTGTTATGGATTATGCACCCGCTAACATTGCCCCAATTGGTATGCAGCAAGGTGATATTTTTCAAACAAAACCTGGTCCTTACGATGATTGGGCAATTAACTATGGCTACAGCGTAGCGCTTGCAGATGAAGCTGCTGAGCAAGCTCGACTTGAAAAAATACTTGCTCGTTCAAGTGAACATGCCCTTGCCTTTGGTAACGATGCAGACGATATGCGCGCACCAGGTCGCCATATCGATCCACGTGTAATGATTGGTGATTTGTCGTCAAACCCTGCTGCCTATGGCGCAGATCGTATGGCACTAATTAATAAACTATTTACCGAACTAAAAGATAAAGCAACGGTTAAAGGTGAGTCTTACCAACAGCTTGTTACCTCTGCTAATAGCTTATTTGGTCAGTACCGAGCTCAAGCAGGTGTGGTTTCTCGCCAGATTGGTGGCGTATACGTTGAGCGCGCTGTAGTGGGTGATACAAATGCAGATAAACCATTTACACCGGTATCGCTTGAGCGTCAAACACAAGCAATGGATATACTTGCCAAGTTTGTATTTGCGCCAGATGTACTACAAAATATGCAACCTCTTTATAGCTACTTACAGCTGCAACGTCGTGGCTTTAATCACTACGGCAAAAATGAAGACCCTAAAGCACACCAAATGATTTTAGGAATGCAAAAGTCTGTACTTGCACAGCTATTACACCCAGCGGTATTACTGCGTATTTCTGATACTGCGTTGTACGGTAATAAATATAGCCTAACTCAGTTTATGCAAGATTTAACCGCTAATATTTTTGTGAAAAGCAAAGACGCAAATTCTATTAGTCACAACTTACAAATTGAGTATGTTAACCAGTTAATTGCAATTGCTGGTCTTGGCAAAGCAAGCAAATACGATAACTTGGCTAAAACAGCAGCGTTATATCAGCTAACTCAAATAGCCGATACCAGTGTTGCTTGGGGTGCAGATACAGCAACTAAAGCGCATAAAAAATATATTGATCGCTTAATTGCAAAAGCGCTAGAAGCATAAAATACCTCTACTAATTGAGTAAACCAAGGCCACGATTTACGTGGCCTTTTTTATAACTTAATTCACAGTTTAAATATAAATAGTGCCTTTTAAATACCTTACAGCATGCCCGGTCAAAGTGACGGTTGTATCATTCACTTTGCAAATTAAATGCCCGCCTCTGCTTGAAGCCTGATAAGCACTTAACGTAGTTTTACCAAATTGCTGCGCCCAGTAAGGTGCCAAGCCAGTATGAATAGAACCTGTTACGTAATCCTCATCGCCACCGCTTGCAGGCCAAAAATAGCGAGATATAAAATCATATTCAGCACTTGGAGCAGTGGCCACTACATCAAGTGGATAAAGCGTTTTTAAAAGCTCGGAGTTAGTTTTTAATTCAAGTATTTGATCGGCATTTTCATAAATAGCAAAGTAAGCTTGGCGATTTTTAAGAACTTTAATCGGTTGTATAGACAAGCCATCAAGCAATTGCTGCGGTACATTTTGTACCTCAATCGGTGCTTGTTTAGGAAAGGTCATTGCAAAGCTGCCATCAGCGTTTTTATTAACGATTAGCTCGCCCACCGCATCAGCAACAAAGCGAATTTTCGATATATTATGCTCTTCACATAAAACATAGGCAGCCGCAAGTGTGGCGTGACCACAAAAGTCGATTTCCATCAAAGGTGAAAACCAGCGAATAACAAAACTTCCATCGTCTTGAAGGCAGGTAAAAGCAGTTTCAGATACGTTATTCTCAGCGCCAATCTTTAGCATTAAATCGTCACTTAACCACGATTCTAGTGGGATCACTGCCGCATAGTTACCTTTAAATAACTCATTCGTAAACGCATCAATTTGATGAATAGCTAATTGCATTGTTTAAACTTTGTAATGATTAATAGCTTAAAACTGCCATACCTAAACTAAATTAGCACTTTTATTTTTGCTTTAAGCCATTACAGGTCGCATTCTATAGTATTGCATACAACCAAATTGCACAGCATTGGTAAGCAATAGCATAATAAACATAAGTAAGTGCGCCGTGCTTGGAGCAACTGTCGTAAGCTCAACAACTAAGCCGCAAATACCAGCAATAAACTGCAAGCTAAAGTAGCGCGCGCTTAAATTACTCACATTACCCGTACGCAATGTTTTATAAGTTTGCGGCATAACACGTACCGAACTCATCACAAGACCAACATACGTTAAAGCGCTTAATACCGTTGCAGTATCAAGGCTTGAATTTAAAAGCAGTGAAAAAGGCAGTAACGAAAAACCTAGCATAGTAACCAGCTGTACACGTTCTCGTTTAGCTGCATTGAAACGTGCAAAAAAATATAAAATAAGCCCGCTTAACGCACCGGTTACAATAAATGGTAACGCAATATAATAGCGCTCAAAGAAAATATTGTAGGTTATAAAATAAAGGCTTTGTGCTAATCCAAATGTCATCATTAATAGTGACAAACCAGAGACACTACGATTTTTTCGAATTTTGTTTAGTAATGGTAAAAAACTAAAAACCAAAATAAAAGAAGACAATATAGGCAAATAATGCGCCAAAGCAACCTCGCTCGTTATATAAATGTTAATTAAAAACAGAAATAAAAACATTTAATAAACATCTGTTTTTAAAAGGCTTTTACTATGAGCGCGGCATTGTAGAGCCGCGTAAATTTAACTCAACTAAATAAGATATTCTTATTTTAGGTACTGGAAAGCTAGGTATACAAAAACCGTAGAATTAAGTTCACGGTTTACCTATTTAATAGAAAACCTACTCACAAGCTATTAAATGAAAATGATAGTTGTTATCATGCGCAAGTCATTAACTGCAATATATAAAACTATCTATGAGAAAAACTCTTTTTAAAATTCACAGTTGGATCGCTCTTATAGCTCTCATTCCCTTGATTGTTATTAGTATTACAGGGAGCGTATTAGTTTTTAAAAGTGAAATAGATGGCTTACTTATGCCAAGCAGTCACTATGTTGTAAAAGCACTGCCAGAGCGCATGCCAATCGACAAATTAATCGCAAAAACAGAGCTTGCTTACCCTGAGTATGTAGTAGGTAGTTGGGAGATATTTAACGATGATACTGCTGATCGGGTTTACTTAGTTAAACGCGGGACAGAGCAATGGTATAAGTTTCATTTAAACCAGTATACGGGTGACATTTTGTCAGAGCCTGTTGGTACTAGTCATTATTTTACTGATTGGTTTTTAGAACTGCATTACACCTTTTTACTTAACGACTTTAAAAACCTGCCAGGTCAAACAGGCACAGTACTAGGCTTCTTTTTTGCTCTGTTTTTATTGGTATTAGGTATTACAGGACTTATTATTTATCGTAAATTTTGGCAGCGCCTATTTAGTGTGCGCTGGCGTGCAACACTGCAAATTGTACTTAGCGACATTCATAAAATGACGGGGGTGATAGGGTCGCCCATCATTATTATTTTAGCTATCACAGGTGGCTACTTTAACTGGGCGGTGTGGTATCACGAAGTTATTGAACACGCTGAGGAAGAGCACTTTGTACTAACCAAAAACTTGCACAGTAGCGATATTTCGTTTCAACACATACTCGATGACAGTAAAAAGCAAATACCCACTTTTAATGGTACGTTTTTAGTTATGCCACTCGAGCCTGACGAAAATATCACCTTATTCGGCGAAGTTGATACAAATAACCCACTTGCGAGCGAATATGCCAATACGGTTAGCTACGATAAGCAAACAGGCGAACATTTAACTAACTGGGATATTCGCGAAGTTGGCGTTGGCTGGCAAGTAATTGATAGCTTTAGAAAACTTCATTTTGGCTACTTTGCAGGGCTAATAAGTAAAATACTGTGGTGCGTAATTGGTTTGAGCCCAGTGTGGCTAGCAGGTACTGGTTTTTACTTGTGGTTTACCCGCCGTAAACGTAAAAAACAATCACAAAAAAATCGCTCAAGTAAACGCAGTACAGCAAGTGCTTGATTAAAAACCCATCACATTGTAATGTAAAATTTAACAATGGAGTGGGTTTATGATGTTTTATAAAATAGCAGTCTGTATTACTTTTTTATATTTAGTTGGATGTAACACAACCAAGGTTCACCAAGTAGAACAACAAATAGAGCTTGAACAACTATTAAACCATTCTTTGTTTAATAAACTCGACACTCCTTCTGAGTACAGTATTTTCGAGCTGCCAAATGTTGAAAAAGAAAAATTTTTAGCCTATGCCGAAAAACAAAAACAGTCTGAAATCCGTCATGACCGCATTATTTACAACTACCTCGAAAGCAACTTAGCTAACTTTAAATACCACGGCGATACACTTACTTCAGCCCAAGCCTTAAAACTTTCGCAAGGCAACTGCATTAGCTTAGCTGTTTTAACACAAAGCTATGCACAAGCTCTCGGATTAGAAACGAGCTTTCAAGAAGTAACAAGTCAGCCTGTATACGCAAAAGAAAATAATGTTGTTTATGTAGCAAGCCACTTTAGAACAAGAGTATACGCCCCAAAAGTAGAGAAAAAAGATGATAATATTGTTGAATTTTTCAGAGCGGGCACCTTAATCGACTACTTTCCTACCCGCCGCAGCTTTTATTCAAGCAGTGCAGATTATAACGATTTAGTTTCTAAGTTTTACAGTAATTTAGCTGCAACAGCGCTAGCAGACAAACAGCTGGATATTGCTTACTCACTTATTCTACAAGCAAACAAATACACTCCCAATGATCCTGAATTATTTAATATAGCGGGCATTTTGCATCGTCGGGCTGGTGATTTACAAAGCGCTAAAAACATCTATCAAACAGCACTTAGTAATAATGAAATAAGTATTAATTTAATCAGCAACTATCAGCTTTTAGCTAAAAAATTAGGCGACAAAGAGCTTGTCAAAGAGCTCACTTCACAATTAGTTAATAAAGAAAAAGACCCATATGAATTACTAGTAATCGCTAAAAACAACTTACAAGCTGGCCATGCTCATCAGGCTAAAGCACACCTTGAGCAAGCTATTACTAAAGCGCCTTACATTGCTGAGTTATACTTGGAACTCGCAAAAGTTCGCTATCAACAAGGTAATATTAAACAAACACAAACCTTGCTTGAGAAAGCTATCGAACTAGAACGTGATAACCAAAGAATCGATGTATATCAAGCTAAGTTACTATCCTTGCAGATGGATAAGTAACTTAGCCAATTAATATTTACAGCGAATAATAAAAGCTCAGCCACGCTCGCATTTCATCCTCAAAACTGTCGCCTTCTACTCGCGACAGTCCCATATTAAATATTAAGTCATTTATACCAGCAGGCCCCATTCCAAAACTAAAATCACCTTGGTGTTTTATCCCGTAACTTTGTGCATATACGGTGCCGTCGAGTTGATGCTGCTTGTAATAAAGCCACGGCATGCCTTCTTTAAAGCTAAAGCCGCCACCGTAACCTTGATAGCGCTTTGCAGCTGCGCTATAAAAAGGCAGCTCAGATGAAAGTACATATTCACTATTTTGCTGCTGATTAATAAGATTTGAGCTAAAGCCACCTAATGCAAGGCTGCTGTCATCACGTTGTTTTTGAGAAAAATTTGCATAAAGAGGAATACCAAACGCTTTACCAAAAATTTTGGCGACTAAATCGTAACCTTGCCAACTATTACTTTTACTACTGCCATCGTACCAACTTGCATAAAGGCTTTGGCCTATCACAAAGTCTTGACGATCATATTGCCAACTTTGGGCAACGCCTAAGCGCGTCCAATTTTTATGGCGTTGTTTATAATCAGTGTAATTGTAGGCAAGCTCCGGCGTTAAACTTAGCTGCCCAAATTTAACAGGGTAACTTATTGCAGCAAAACCACCACGGGCATCCATATCTGCATTTAGCCTTTGTTGATACTGGCGCGATGTATTTAAATTATAGTCAAACAGTGCAAGTTTCAGTTTTACATCAAGCGCATTATATTTTGCCTGCACATAACCACCGTGCAGTGCTCCATCGTGTAAATCAGTGCTATATCCTGCTTGCAAGTCGAGCTGTTTTAATAAATCGCTACTTTTAATACTTAAATCTAACAAACTGGTAGAAGCCGAATAATACTGCGCCCCTAGTGCAAAAGTAGCGTGCTGGTCGAGCACGTTGTAATTTGTTTGCTGCGTTGTTTGGTGCGTATATACTTTAGCTTTTGGAAGCGTATGTTCGTTTACAATGAGCAGCGGTGCTTTTTTATTAGCCGAAAATTCAGTAACTACAGTGCTGTTTATAGCTTTTGGCAATGTTTTTACATTTGGCCCATCTGCGGTTATCGAAAAATAGAGTAACGAGCCATCAGCCATTTCAATCGGGTGAGCAACGGCTTCCTGCCCCTGAGTTAACTTGCTGAGTGTTTTACTCTCTATGTTGTAGTTATAAATATCAGTAGCGCTATTTAAGCCTGCAACAAAGTAAAGTGACTCACCATTATGGCTAAAGCTAGGCTGACTTAAATATTGATACCCGTTTGGCATAGGTATTAATTGCTGCTTATTACCACCCACATCTTGTATATACAATTGCCAGTTTTCATTTGATGACGTTGATAAATAAGCTAATTTAGTTTCATCAGGACTGAGTATTGGGTAATCGTAAGTTGTCTCAAGGCTTTTTGTAAATAATGGTGTGGTGGTTTGCGTATTGAGATCAACCTTTACTAATTCAGAGTAGCCACCTCTTATTTGCTCGCCATACAAGGTTTCACCGTTACTGGTTACGCTAAATCGTCGTATACCAGCAAGCTTGGTAAGCTGTGTAATATTTCCAGTGTCAGTGTTATAGCTAAATATGTCTGACACTTTATTATAAATACCCGACTCTTCATTGCTGTACGCATTAAAATATAACGTTGTGCTATTTACCCATTGCGGGTTTGCAATACCGGCTCGATTAATTTGATTAAGCACTTGTTTTTGTTCGCGCTTAAACACACTTGGCGCTGTATCGGGGATGTCTTGTGCATCGTTTTTGAGTAGCTCTTTTTGCGCTTTAGTAAACTCCTCTTGCGCCTTTATGTTGTCGTCCGTGCTATAAATTATAAGCTTGGTATTGCTCTCTTTGTCTCGCTCAACAATTGCAATTTTACTACCATCTTTTGAAAGTGCAGGGTTACTTGCATATAAGTTAAGTTCAAGCCAAAGTTCACTATTAAGTAACGGCTCTCCTTGTTCTATTTGCATTGCTTTATAGGTATATTCAGCTATAAATCGGCGATATAGCTTGGCTGCACTTTGCCCAAACACACCGCTAAATGCCTCATCAAAGTCACGCGTTTTTACGCCTTGCATTCGCGTCCAAACACTATCGAGTGTTTGCTCTGAATAGTTTTGCTCTAGCCAATTTAAAAAGCGACTACCCATTAAATACGCCATTGAGCCGCCCATAAAGCCCTGCTCGCCATTTAATTGCCCATAGGTTGGCAAAGCACCTTGCTGAGCAAATTCTCGCAGTATTGACTCTGAGTAGTTATCAAATAAACGCCCACGGCCCGTCATTTTAGACTCAATCAATGTGGCATAACCTTCGGCTACCCAGCGCGGTGTATCACTGTAAGTTAAGTCGTATAAATCCCATATGCCACGTACTTTTTGCTGCCAGTGATTGCGTGTAGGCTGTGCTAAATGCACTAAGTGAATATATTCATGCAGTACAAGTAACTGCTGCCAGCCAGCGCTGTTTGATATAACGGTGTCGGATTGTGGTGGGGTTGTAAAAAGTGCCATTACAGGATTATTTGAGGTAGGTAGCGCAAAGCCATTTGCCGCATTTAGGGGATCAAACACCACTACATCAACTGTTTTATCAAGTGTTCGGTTTTGCTGCTCAAGCACTTTGGTGCGTACTATTTCAAGCTCTGCTGCAGTTGATTTAGCAAAATCAGCATGCTCAACACTGTAGTGAATGTTGAAATGTTCGGTATGAATAGTTTGCCAATCGGCTGCAAAGATCGGTGCTGCTAGTAATAAAGCTGATGCGATAAGTGTTTTTTTCATGAGCGTCCCTAAAATAATTCCTTAATACCATCTAGGGTATTATTAAATGTCTTTCATGGGCAGTAAGAAAATGTAATAAAACATGTGAAAATGGGTATTTACACATGTTTTATTAGGGTATTTTACATCCAGCTGCGGGTATCTGACTCAATCTGTTTGATTGTAAAATCAATAATAAAGTCAGCGTCTTGCTGCTTTATGTAGGGCATAAACGCAAAGCCTGAAGCAAGTTGTATATACAGGCTTTTTAAGCCTGATTTTCTCATTAAGTAGGTACTTATACTGCGTGCACTTTGCGCTTTATAAAGCTCAAAAACACGGTAATGAACCCCAATCATACCTTTGCGTACAACCATGTAAAATCGGCCATTATCCTCATGCATGTAATAACCATAACGCTGATACGATAAAGTTACCAAGCCAGAAAATACCACCAAAACACCAAGGCTTATCAAAGTATTAATATCAGCAATAAAACAAAAGCCAAACACTAATGCACTGGGTAACAGTGAATAAAAGCCTAAATTTTTATACAAAAGCGCTCGCTCTGCGCGCTTAAAAGCGAGTTTTTTACTATTAAACCACGGGTAAATCCATTGGCATACACTATCAACTTGTTCGCTATTTAATACAGGTAATACTAAGGTTTGTTTATTTTTTTTAGCCGCAGCACCGGCTGCTATTCCGCCGCTACTTGCTTGTAAACACTCAACGGTAAATCGCTTTAATAATCGCCCCATTAGATTTTGCTTAATAACAATAGATTGCACTTTATCCATGCTCATCGAAAGCTGATGGCGCTCTAACAAGCCAGCAATACGTTTAAACTTTTGACCTTTAAAATAAAGCTCAAAGTTGTAAAAACGAATAAGCGACATAGTCACCGATAGCATCACAGCAGCCAAAACTAACAAAATAATTAAGGTGATCATTGCAAAGGTAGCAGCACTGGCCAGCATACCCAGCTCTTGCTGATAAAAGCCTTCTACTTTGGTAATAATTTGCTTCTCTAAAAAATCAACAATCAGGTTTATAAAAGGGGCAAGAGCAGCGATTGCTAAAATAGCCATATTCGACATTAAACCAAATTTAGCTATTTCTTTATTGCTAATGCTTAGCTTGTTTTCGATAGTGTCTGTTTCGCTTTGTTCAGTATTTTGTATTTCTTCTTGTTGCTGCGCTTTAAAATCAAATATTTGTTTACGCATTTGCTGTGCGTAATCTTTGGTGACGCCTGGTAAAACAACTTCTTGTGACACACTGCCAGCAGCATCAAAAATACAATTAACTAAGTTTACAGGGGTAAAATAAAATGGCTCGGCAATATTAACGTTTTGCACACGGCCAAATTTCAGCGTAAGTCGCTCTTTTTTAAATACACCTTTGTTAAGCAATATTTCGTTGTCGCTACTAATACAAAACTTAAAATTTAAATAATATAAAAATGAGTAAACAAATAATAAAACTAGTGCAATACCGCCTGCCACCTGCGCCCAAAACAACTTATTTTCCACTTGAGTAACAAACACTACAAACATAGGTAGTAAGTTTAAAAGGCCATCTTTTACAAAGCGCACACTAAAGTGCACAACAAAATATAAAAGCGCCCAAGGCGATACTTTTTGCCAGTAAATAGGACTGACTTGATCTTCGATAGTTGTATTACTCATCGACTAAAGTTGCCTGAGGTGTTGTGTCGTCTTGGCGGTAGTTTTGTACAAATTGGCGCATATTTTTACAATCATCATGGGTTAATCCACTAATTTGTAAATCGGCACTTACACCGCCAGCGCTAAATAATTTAATGCTCGCAAGGCTGAGTTTTCGCTCTATTGGTCCTTGGTGTATTTCCATATGCTGTACACGTGCTAAAGGTAATACTGTCACTTGTTGCCAAATAACACCTTTTTTAAAAGCAATGTCATGATTTCGCACTGCGAAACCTCGCAACCTCACACTTATCATGTTGTACAGCATAGATACGGCCACTAAAATAGGCATACCAATTAGCAAATACGTTTGTGCATTATTAGCAAAGGCTTCATTAAAATAACAAACCGCAATCAGCGCACCAATTAGCGGTATATAAAACAGAAGCGAGCTAAGCTGTGCATGTAGTAAGGCTTTATCAGCCAATGGCTTAAAGCTAATATCACTATGCTTTGGTAAATCCATTATTTGTTGATTGTTAAACACTATTTATCCCTATTACTGCTTTTAATTAATTACCAACTAATGGTGGTTATTAAGGTGTGGCTTTGTTTTGGCTCAAGCGTTACTTTATCTGTCAATACGTTAGCAGCCTCTAAGCAGAGCATCGTTTTATACTCATCGTCAGCAAAGTTAGATAAGCGTTTTGATTTTTCTATCCATGGGTTCCACAGTACACACGAACTTGAATTTTCGCGGCTCACATTAATAACACCCTCTGGCGTATTAATAGTTTGAATTGTATTTGCTTGTGTATAAACCATGTCGGTTTCGCGCTCAAAACTTACAACATCATTTTGTACAAATGGCCCTTCACCAAACTCAATATATTGCGCGCCTTGCAAACCATCAACATGGGTATTTGTAATGTCTGATGTAGGAAAATAGGTATGCAGCGCTTGAGTAAAGCTAAACGGCGTACTCCCTAAGTTAGTCGTAGTTAAGCGAACCTGTAATTTATCGCTTAATACAAACTCAACTTTTAATGCTGACTGATGTGGCCAATACGTCGTATTAACAAGCTTCATGGGTAGCTTTAAACTAACTGTAATTTGCTCATCAGATTCGTGTACTTCATCAGCTTGCCACACGCTTGTGCGCGCAAAACCATGGGCAGGCCACCCATCATTAGCGTGTGTGCCAAACCACGGCCAACAAATAGGAATACCACCTCGAATACTTGCCCCTTCCTGATAGGTTTCGTCTTGTGATACCCATATAAGTGGCTTGTTATTTTTAGGGATATACTCGGTAATTTGCCCACCTTGCAAAAATATTTTTGCGTCGCACTTTGCACTAGCTATTTTAATAAACTCAAGACCGGTTTCGCTTTGCTCAATGCTAACTGATGGCGATAATTTCATACCTTCCCCTATAATACTGATACTAAAGATTTTTAATATTTGTACAGAAACAATAATGCATGCTTAAAGTATACGCTATTGATATTAAATATTGATTGCTGAATTTGTTCATTGCCGATTAATACATATACAGTAAACTCACAAACAATTACTTTGTACTAACAGCTGTAAATGAATAATACTAAAGTCTATACAATAAGACTTGCCAATTATTCACAACATACGTACTGTGCGCAACTTAATGTACACAAGATGCTAAGAAAATTTACTATAATTTAAACAACATAATTTTACATTAGTTACTGCTCTAACTATTAAAAACCAATAAAAGCGGCCTAATGTGCAATATATTGTTTGAATTCAATTTATTTGATGTGTAACATTTCGCGATTACGGCAAACTACCGCCCCATCGACGAGATAAGCAAATGCAAAAATATGACGAGTTATTGGTTTCTTTACGTAAAGTGATCCGCGCGATTGACTTACATTCTAAGCAGCTAAATAAAACTTCGGGTTTAACAGGCCCACAATTGCTTATAATGCAAGAAGTTAGAAAAACCGATGGAATAACGGCGAGCCGTATTGCTCAAAACGTAAATTTAAGCCCAGCAACGGTCACCAATATTCTCGACAGAATAGAAAGCAGAAACTTAGTAACACGCGTACGCAGTCAAATGGATAAACGCAGAGTGAGCTTATACCTCACCGAGAAAGGAAAAGAGTTACTTGATAAAGCACCTCAGCCATTGCAAGAACACTTTATTGAAAAGTTTTCTGCGCTTGCTGAGTGGGAACAGAGCCTTTTACTCTCATCAATGCAGCGTGTAGCCGCGATGATGGATGCAGATAAATTAGATGCATCGCCCCTTCTAGAAGTTGGTGCACTTACTCAAGCTCCTAAAGAATAAACAATAAAAAAAATACATAGTTTTGTACTTACTCTAAACGTAAGGCGTCTTTTGACGTCTTGAATTTTTTATTTTTTAATCACAAGCAGAGCGGCTATTATGACTAAACTCTCAAAATTAACACTAGCACTAGTTTTAGGTGGTGTTACAAGCACTTCTTATGCGTCTGATGATCTAGACACACTACAAAGCCAACTTAAACAGCTTAAGCAACAAATGCAGTTGCTTGAGAATAAGCTAGCTGATGAAAAAACAAAACAGCAACAAATTAACAAGCAACACGAACAACAAGTTGCAAACATCAGTAAAAAATCTGATCAAAAAGTGGTTGAAGTTGCCGCAGCAGAGCCTGAGAAAAAAGATGAAGGCATTAAAGTAGGTGGAGCAGTGCGTTTTAACTACAGCACTAATTCATACGATGAAGACACTCAAGATCGTAGCGGCGATTTAGACTTTGAAGTATTTCGTATTAACTTATCTGGCGAAATAAACGATATTTCTGTAAATGGTGATTTTCGCTTTTACGACTACATGACCGTGGTTAAGTACGCCTACTTAGGCTACGAATTCACTGATGGCTGGGAAGCACAAGCAGGTATTGCTCCAGTACCGTTTGGTAATGGTCCTTACAACTCACACAGCTACTTTTTTAGTACTAACTACTATGTTGGCCTAGAAGACGACTTTGATTTGGGTGTAACAGTAAACCGTAAACTAAAAGACAACTGGAAGCTAGACCTAGGCTTTTTCAAAAATGATGAAGTAGGCGGCGTTGATGGCAGCTCTGAAGTTAACGAACGTTACTCTTTCGATATTGTTGGTAGCCGTGCAACCACCGAAGGCACATATGATGCCCCAGGTTCTCGCCTTGGTGAATACAACACGTTTGCAGCCCGCACAGTGTATCAAATTGAGCATGGCGAAAACGCTAAAACAGATGTGGGTGTATCACTATTAAGTGGTGGCCTGCATGATGGTAACGATAGTGCAGGTAACTATGGCGCATGGGCGTTCCACGTAAACAGCCAAATTAATAACTGGAATATTCAATTTCAGCACGGTGAGTACGACTACGACCTAGACGACAACAGCAACCGCTTTGTTGTAGGTGCATTTGACTACTACGATACCGTATCAAGCGAAGCGACTATGACTAACTTTAACGTAGCTTATGACCTATCGGTTGATTTAGGCCCAATAACAGGCGTGCAGTTTTACAACGATTACGGCATCATTTACGATAAATCTGACGACAGTGCAGACACATGGATGAACGTAACCGGTATGAGCGTATCAGCAGGCCCATTATTTACGTACTTTGACTTTATTCAAGCACGTAACCAGCCATTTATTGGCGGTTCAATTATTGGTGAAGGCGATACAGAGCGTCGCTTTAACATTAACGTAGGTTACTACTTCTAAACTGTTAACCGCATTTATTTTTTAAAAGGGCAAACTTAGTTTGCCCTTTTTTATTGATTTTAAGCTTCGAATTAATAGCTATTTAGCCTACAATTAGAGATACCATAACACGCCTAAAAAGAGCCTAAGTGAATATAAAAGCGGTGTTTATTTGTTATAAAAACTTATGGTTTAAAGCGCTTGGCTTAATACTTGTAGCCTTGGGTATTATTGGCATTGTGTTACCGGTCATGCCTACCACTATATTTTTTATTTTAGCCCTCACCTGCTTTACTCGCTCATCACCCGCGCTTGAACAATGGCTGTTAAACCACCCTCGTTACGGTGTAACTCTAAAGCAATGGCAAGCTCATAAAGTAGTGCCTGTTAAAGCCAAATGCTACGCCGCCATTGGCATGTTAATTGGCTTTATATTTTTACTGTACTCAGCCGCTCCTATCTGGGTTATTTGCCTCGTTGCAGTAGTAGAAGTATCGGTAATGATTTATCTTATTTTAAGACCTTCCTGCCCTCCTAAGCATTAAATGTTCATTTTTACCTGCATACACCTTTGTTTTAAAGTTTTTATGTAAAGATAAGTAAGTAAATTTGTAATAGCTAATGCAAATCATTATCATGTTGTAAATTTAATTTATTAACTGTTTTTATGTCGTTTATTAATAAGCGGGCTTTGTATAGTACAAGCCGTGCTCTACATATTTATATTTCTACAGCTTTGTTTTTTTTGCTTATTTTATTTTGCGTTAGCGGCATTGTGCTTAACCATGTTGACTGGCTTAAAAACGATAAAAATAACGGCCAAGTAACTGCAACAATTCCAGCAGAGCTAGTTACTAAAGCAAATGAACAGCTAAATACGCTACCAACGCTTTATCCAGAAATAGAAGCTTACTTAGCCGAGCAATATGCACTTACAAAAGTAAAAAGCATTGAGTGGGAAAAAGAAGACGCGCTCGTCATGCTCGACTACCCATTGCCTGCAGGGTTTGCCTACGCAGAGCTCGACTTTACAACCGGCGAGTTAAACCTAGATTACCAAACAGGCGGCTTTTTAAGCCTTATTGGCGACTTACATAAAGGTCGCTACACCGGTGAAGTATGGAGCTGGGTAATCGATATATCTGCCGTACTAATGATTTTATTTGCCATCACCGGCATGATTATTTTGTTTCAAAATAGAAAAAAACGCTTAGCAGGAATATGGATAACCGTACTGGGAGTCGCAACTCCACTGGTTATTTATTTATGTTGGGTTCCACAAATAAAAGGAGTGTCTTAATGGTTAAATTTAAATTATTTATAAGCGCCGCATTACTGCTCGTAGCTGCGTTTTTTCAAACATCAGCGCATGCGCAAACACCACAGTTAGAGGTTGAATTAACGCTTCCCGACTTAGAAATACAACCGTACCACCGTCCGTACGTTGCAGTTTGGCTTGAAACACCAGAGCGCAAACACGTAACTACGCTTGCACTTTGGGTGCAAAAAGCAGAATGGTTTAAAGACTTACGCCAATGGTGGCGTAAAGCCGGTAAAAGCGATGCCAACTTTGACGGCATTAGCGGCGCAACAAAGCGCGCGGGTACTTACACCATAAATTGGCAAGGTAATGATTTAGACGGTAACCCAGTAAAACCAGGTAAATACTTACTAAATATTGAAGTTGTACGCGAAGAAGGCGGCAGAGATTACACACGCCTAGAGCTCGATTTAACAAAGCCAGGTAAAATTACCATCGATGGTAAAAAAGAATTTTCTACAAGTTTCGTCACTGTAAGCACTAAGTAGCTGCTACTTAATCATTTGAATTTAAGGAAATACAATGAAAATTAATTTATTAAAAACGGCATTAATCGGCGCATTGAGCTTATCTGCTTTAGTGTCAACTTCAGCAAGTGCACACGGACGTTGGTTACTACCTTCGCATACATCTTTATCAGGCGATAAAGCGCATTACGTAATGATTGACGCCAGCATCTCAAACGAAATTTTTGCACCAGACAAAGCCTTTAAACCTAAAGAAAAAGGCGCAGAGTACGACGATACGTTATTAATGGCACTTGCGCCTAATGGTGAGCCAGTATCTGAAACGATCCGTGCTTATTACTTAAAACGTAAAAGCTCAGCTGCGGTAAGCTTAACAGAGCAAGGCACTTACCACATTGCAATGACCCAAAAGCCAATGTACATGACCTTCTACAAAAATGAAGAAGGTAAGCGTAAGCGTATATTTGGTAAAAAAACAGACGCTAAGTTACCTAGTAACGCTAAAGATGTAACTACAACAAAGGTTGTTTCAACAGTAGATACATTTGTAAGCCGAAATGGCACCACAAAGCCAGCACAGTTAGGTTTAGGCTTAGAGCTTAGTGGCCCAACGCATCCAAACGATTTATTTGTAGGTGAACAAGCACGTTTTCAATTACTACAAGATGGTAAATCTGCTGGTGAAGGCATTGAAGTAAGCATTTTAAAAGGCGACACACGCTACCGTAACAACCGTGGCGAAGTAAAAGTAACGACCGATAAAGAAGGTATGTTTACAATTACATGGAAAGAACCAGGCCTATACCTAATCGAAACTTCTAACAAGGTTACCGTAAATGAAGAAGGCGTAGATGCAGGACGTTATGCATTATTTACAACGCTTGAAGTTGCCCCTGAATAATTTTTTGCGTAATTTATAAAATAAATAAAGGCCAAGCACTCGCTTGGCCTTTTTACTTTTTAATAACTTTTACTCACACTCCCCTTGAATTCGCAACCATTCGACACAAGATTGCAACGGCAGCGATCTAAACTTCTATACTTAACGTAATCACTGCTCTTACTTATTAACAAGTTTGAATATCTTAGATAGTTTTTATCTTTGCACTAGGGTAGTCGCTTCTATATGATGCGCTCCTTTTCGACTAGCAGCTCTTGGGGAACAATTAATGACTTTTAAGCGTTTATCTGCAAATAAACTAGCACTTAGCTTGGCCGTTACCACTGCACTTAGCACACCTTACTCTATGGCTGTTGCCGCAGAGCAAGATAATCAAGCAGAAAAGAATATCGAAGTAATTTCGGTTACCGGTACTCGCAGAAGCTTACGAAGTATTGCCGAAAGTACGGTACCCGTAGACATTATTACCAGCGGTGATATGCAAAGTACGGGTCAGCTAGAAATAAGCCAAATACTAGCAAACCAAGTACCTAGCTTTAACTACCCAAGCGCCACTATGGGCGATGGTACTGACCATGCAAAACCAGCAGTTTTACGTGGTTTAGCACCCGATCACACATTAGTACTTATAAACGGTAAGCGCCGCCACGCTGGTGCGCTATTAAACTTAGCGGGCGTTGTTGGTCGAGGCTCTACAGCTGTTGATTTGAACATGATTCCAACCTCTGCAATTAAACGTGTTGAAGTGCTACGTGACGGCGCAGCCGCACAGTACGGTTCTGATGCAATTGCTGGGGTAATTAACATTGTACTTAAAGATGCCTCAGAAGGCGGTAGCGTAAGTGTAACGTACGGTAAATACGATACTCAAATGGCTGGTGTATCTCAGCTAGAAAGTACCTATGCAGATGCAAACGGCGACTTAGCCTTTAATACCGGTGGCGACAGAGAAGTAAACGACGGTGCAACACGCACTGTTAGCGCAAACTCTGGTTTTGCGTTATCTGATAACGGCTTTGTAAACGTATCAATTGAGTACCGTGATAACGACTCAACGCAGCGCTCTGGCTTTGACCCACGCGAACAATACAGCCGTCTTGATGATGGCAGCCTAGACCCACGCGAATTTACTATCGATCGTTACAACCACCGTTTTGGTAAAGCCGACCTTGAAGATTACGCGTTGTTTTACAACATGGGTTACGATTTAGATAACGGCTTAAACCTTTATTCATTTGGTAGCTACTCAAAGCGTGAAGGTAATTCTGGTGGTTTTTACCGCCGAGCAAAAGACAGCCGTAACGTTTTAGAAGTGTACCCAGATGGCTTTTTGCCGCAAATTGAAACAGACGTACAAGACTACTCATTTGCACTGGGCTTACAAGGCGAAACTAACGACTGGACATGGGATGTAAGTACCAACTACGGCCGTAACGACTTTGGCTTCGGTGTTGTAAATAGTATAAACACATCACTAGGTGCCGACAGCCCAACCGAATTTGACAACGGTGCACTGGTTTACGATCAGTTTTTAGTAAACGCAACGGCCAATACCACACTTGATTTAGGTTTACCTGATGACGTATTTTTTACCGTAGGTACTGAATACCGCCACGAAAGCTACAAAATTGAAGAAGGCGAAGAAGCGTCTTACATCACAGCCCTTGATAGCGACGGTAACCCAATTGCAGCCGGTGGCGCCCAAGTACTTGCTGGCTTTGGACCAGAAAGTGCGACTGACGAAAGCCGTCATAACATCGCTTTATTTGTTGAGTTTGATACCTACTTAACAGAAAAATGGAACGTAGTTTTAGCGGGTCGTTATGAAGATTACAGCGACTTTGGTGACACGTTTACCTCTAAACTTGCCTCGCGTTACAGCATTACTGAAAACCTATCACTGCGCGGAGCAATTAGCACAGGTTTCCGTGCACCATCTTTAGCGCAAAGCTCGTACCGCCAAATATCAACAGTACTTGAAAACAACCAACCATTTGAAGTGGGTTTATTCCCGACCGATTCAGCCGCAGCGCAAGCACTTGGTGCTCAGCCGTTAGATGCTGAAGAGTCAGTAAACGTTACAGCGGGCTTTATGTACACGCAAGGCAGCTTTAGCTTAACGGTTGATGCATACCGTATTGATATTGATGACCGTATTGTATTGTCTGAAAACTTAGAGGGCGATGCCGTAGTAGAAATACTACAAAATGCAGGTGAGCTAAATACCGAAAGCGTACGTTACTTTACCAACGCTATCGACTCACGCACGCAAGGTGTAGATATAGTTGCCACTTATAACCTAGATTTAGACAACTTAGGTGATTTACGTTTAAACGTGGCCGCTAACTTTAACGACACCGAAGTAACACACGTAAACGACAACCCAAGCGAGCTAAACTCACTAGGTGACGACTACGTAGTGTTTGCACGTCGTGAAGTAGGTCGCTTTGAAGAAGGCACGCCAGATAGCAAATGGAACCTATCAGCAGTGTGGAACTTTAACGAATGGCAAACTACCCTGCGTGCCACACGTTATGGTGAAGTCGCTGATATTTCAACTACAGCTGACCGCGATGAATACCTAGACCCTAAGTGGATCACCGACCTAGAAGTGGCATACCGTCCAGACGAATATTGGAAGTTTGCCGTTGGTGCAAACAACTTATTCGATCAGTACCCACAAGCAACCGTGGATAACATTGGTTACTCTGACTTTGGCCAAATATTCCCGTACACGCCATATGCACCGTACGGATTAGACGGGCGTTTCCTATACGGTAACATTACTTACAGCTTTTAATTAGTTTACTAATAAAAGCTGAGCAATTATAAAAGGATGCATCGCGCATCCTTTTTTATTAATAGTTAGTTATTTTAACCACTTATTAGTATTTCAACTTTCACAAAAAACCACCACACTATATAAAACAACAACTTACATTTCGGCCTCATTTTTGCTCTATATTGTTTGTATAAATACAAACAATAAATACCAAAGGACTAAACATGAGCTCATCAACTGTATCTAGCATTACAAAACCACTTTCGCTTATTGGCGGCATTTTATTATTAAGTGGCTGTGTATTTCATATATCGCCAAGCGTTGCCTCAGTAAAGCAAACTCAACAGCTATCACTGCCAAGCAATAATCTTGAATATTTAAATGTGTTAAGCGGCGCAGGTAGCCTTGAAATAAAAGGCTCAAAAACAGCCACCAGCATTAGTGTTGATGCCACCATTTACACAGCCGATATTGAAGATGAGTACGAGCTAACGCTCGAGCAAGACGGTAAACAGGCAAAGCTTGTTGCCCAAAATAAAAGCCGTAATGGTATTAGCTTTTACAATGGTCAGTCTCCACATATTGATTTAGTTGTTACTGTGCCAAGTAATCTAAATTTAGATATTGATGATGGCTCAGGCGACATTTTAATAAATGCTATGCAAAGCAATATTGATGTAAAAGATGGCTCAGGAGATTTAACGATAAGCGGTGCTAAAAACCTAACTGTTGACGATGGATCAGGTGAAGTAAACTTTGAAAACATCGCGGGTAATCTAGAACTAACCGACGGCTCTGGCAGCATTCATGTAAATAACGTAAGCGGCAATGCAACTATTGACGATGGTTCGGGTGAAATGCACGTAAGCAACATAAGCGGTTCACTAAACGTTGAAGATGGATCGGGTGATATAGTAATAAGCCATATAAGCGGTGCAGTTAATGTTGATGATAACTCTGGCGACCTGCTTATTGAGCATATTGGCTCAAACGTAACAATTGAAGACGGTTCGGGTAATATTCGCGTTAACCATGCAAAGGGGCTGACTATTACTGAGTCGGGCTCGGGCGATGTAAGTATCGATAATATTAGCGGTTCAGTAAAAGTAGCTGACTAACTCTATTTAACCGTTATTCAACTGCCCTTTAATGTACTTTATGCCCTATCAATCAGGGCATAAAACACTCCTCTCAAAGTATAAATGATTCAAAAGTAGCACTGTTTCGCGTTAACTACTTCCCAAAATAATACAAAAGTACTTATTTGATTTATTTTTTTGCTTAATAGCTAATTTGGGTACATATTAATATTCAACTTTTTAAAAGGATATTGATATTATGAAATGGAAGTTATTAATTTTAATTACTGCTTTATTCACCCTCGTAGCATGTGGCTCTGGAGGATCAGACTCTAAAACAGTAGCTAAACCGGTCAGCACTAACACAAAACCTATTGCGGTTATTACCACCGAACAATCGGGGTTTAAAGTAAATACCACCCTCGTTTTTAGCGCTGCACAAAGTAGCGACCCCGATGGCGATGCACTCACCTATCAATGGCAATTAACCAGCAAAAACGAACAAGTAGAAATACCGATTACGGTTAATAACGAAAGTACCGTTGAGTTTTCAGTATCTGAAGCACAAGAGTACCAATTAGTATTAACCGTGAGTGACGGTAAGCTTTCAAGCACACCGGCACAAAAACAACTCACCGTTACTGAAAATACCCAATTAATTGCTAACGCAGGTAGCACACAAACCGTTAAGCAAGGTGATGTTGTGCTTTTAAACGCCGCGCAAAGTAGCACAACCAGCGGCGCCATTAATCAATACAAATGGCAATTTATTACCAAGCCCGTAGCAAGTAATACAACGCTTGAAAATGCAACTCAAGTTAAAAGCCAGTTTGTTGCCGACGAAATAGGCGATTTTAAAGTTGAGCTTACCGTTACTGATTCACAAGGTGATACAGCAAGCACTGTCGTACTCATAAAAAGTGAATCGCTTAATTCTAACTCATCGCCACAAGCGGTTATTAACGTAGAAAACAATACAATTGCCCCAAATGAAGTTGTTACGCTTTATGGTAACCAAAGTACTGATCCCGATAAAAACGATACACTTAGTTATGCCTGGGCAATTACATCAAAACCCGAGGGCAGCACGCCGGCTCTTTCAAACATGCAAAATCATACCGCTGGGTTTTCAGCGTCAACAGCTGGAGATTACACGCTTTCACTCACTGTTACCGATCAACAAAACGAAAGTGATACCGCATCAGTTACTTTAACTGTTACCACAAGTAATAAAGCCCCCGTTGCAACACTTGAATCCGAACGTGATATTACGTTAAACGAATCTACCACTTTGCAGTGCCAACAATGTAGCGACCCCGACGGAGATACGCTGAGCTATAACTGGCAGTTACAAGCTAAGCCTGTAAATAGTGCATCACAACTGACTAACAGCACATCAGCAACACCCTCTATTGTTGCCGATAAAGAAGGCGACTACGTTGTAGTACTTACAGTGTCTGATGGGCAATTAAGCTCAAACCAAGCAACCTCAGCACTGCATGCCAGTAGCAATAAAAAGCCTATCACTTTGGTAACTTATGAGACCTCTATAACGGTTGATGAACAAGTTTTACTTGATGCCTCAACTAGTTACGATCCAGAGGGCCAGCCACTAAGTTACCAATGGGAAATCATTTCGTCGCAAGGCCAAGCAACGCTTAGCAGTAATACAATATCAAAACCAACGTTTAGTGCATCAGTAGAGGGGCAAGTGGTTATTTCGTTACGCACTAACGATGGCGTGCAGTTCTCTGACACAAAAACCCTAACAATTGATGTAATACAAAACGCATTGCCAGTAATTAGCTTCACGGGGGAGCAATCACGCTACGATGTAGTGGGCAATGCAGTTAAATTTGATGTAAGCCAAAGTTACGACCCAGAAGGAACCACTCTCGATTACGCTTGGACACTATCAGCGCCTTCAGGCTCGAGCACCAGTTTAAGCAATACAAACCAAAGTATTACCGAATTTATCGCCGATATGACAGGTAGCTACACGTTAACCGTTGTCGCAACTGATGCTGATGGATTTTCAAAAAGTGTGCAATTTTCAATTACAGTAACCAACTCTGCACAACTTACCGGTCGCATTAAAGGGCAACTCACTAATGTGCAAAAAGCGGCTATAAGTAATGCACAGCTAACAATTAATGGACTGCAGTACACTACCAACACAAACGGCTTTTTTGATGAAGAGGTTAATTTAGCACAAGGTGAAAAAATCACCATTACCACCGCAGACGAAAGACTCGCAACAGGGGTATATAACTCTGTAGCAATTGCGCAAAGCAACTTTACTGTGGATATAGGCCAAAATAGCATGCCCGTTTTACAAGCTGTTGAGGTTTCGGTATTTGTGTGTGCTGAGTTTTCAGGCCCCGACACCGTTAACTTACGTTTTAACATGGTAGATACACTTTTAGCGTCAGATAGCTTTCAATTTAGCTTTGATCAAACAAAACCGCTTACTTTACAAAAAAGCGGAAGTACTTACCTCGATAGCGAATTGGATATCGACCTACCTGCATCAGCAGAGTTTGAAGTAACAGTAATTGAAACAAACGTTGAAAATACAATAAGCTCAAACATTACTATTTACCATTCTGATTCAGGCCAACCAAGCTCAGCAATTATAAGTGTTTGTAATATTTAGTCTCCAACAAGCCCTTCAACATAAAGTGCTATTTTTAGCCCAGTAGTTATAACCATTAGTGTTATAACTACTGATAAATAAGCAACTTTGAGCCATATAATCCATTGTATTTTATAAGCAGCTAAGCCATTCTAAAAGCCTTGATGTTATTAGGATAAACGCGTGTTAGAAATTGCTTTAATTTACTTAGCAGCAGCCATTGTAGCTGTCCCTATTGCAAAACGAGTCGGACTGGGCTCAGTGTTAGGTTATTTAATTGCCGGCATACTCATTGGCCCTTATGCGCTGGGTGTTGTGGGCGATCAAACCGATGTAATGCACTTCGCCGAATTTGGCGTAGTAATGATGCTGTTTTTAGTGGGCCTTGAGCTACAACCTTCGCGTTTATGGACATTGCGCCACTCTATTTTAGGGCTTGGCGGCTTACAGGTCGTGCTATCGGCAGCGGCTATTTTTGCGTTTTGTTATTGGTTTTTTGCTATGCATTGGCAAACCGCACTCGCCATTGGTTTAATGCTCGCGCTCTCCTCTACCGCTATTGTGTTGCAAAGCCTTGAAGAAAAAGGCTGGCTAAAGCAAGAAGCCGGACAAAACGCGTTTTCGGTATTGCTGTTTCAAGACATCGCAATTATTCCTATTTTAGCCCTATTGCCACTGCTCGCATTTGCCCCGCAAACTAGCACAAAAGAAATCAGCGACTCGATTATTGCGAGCTGGCCTGTATGGCAACAAGTATGTGTATCGGTTGCGGTTATTGCCGCTATTATTGCCGGCGGTAAATATGTATCGGCGCCGTTATTTAGATACATTGCCCAAACACACATGCGTGAAATATTTACTATTTTTGCACTGTTTTTAGTGGTCGCTATTGCGCTGGTTATGCAAAGCATTGGTTTATCACCTGCTTTGGGTACTTTTTTAGCGGGTGTGGTACTTGCCGAGAGCGAATTTAGACACGAATTAGAAGCCGATATAGAGCCTTTTAAAGGCTTACTTTTAGGGTTGTTTTTTATAACTGTAGGCGCATCAATTAACTTTGAACTGCTATTTAACGAGTTTAGTACCGTTATAGGCTTAGTAGTTTTACTTATTGTAGTTAAAGCCTGCATTTTATTTGCCCTTGCCGTTACCTTTAAAATTAACAGCAAACAGCAGTTATTATTTGCCTTAGCGCTTGCCCAAGGGGGTGAGTTTGCCTTTGTATTGTTAAGCGTAACCACCACCTTAAGTATTTTAACGCCCGAGCAAACCAGCCTTGTTACCTTAGTTGTGGCGGTATCAATGCTAATAGCGCCGTTATTACTCATGGTTTATGAGCAAATACAAAAACGCAGCAGCAGTGCTCTGCCTGAGTTTGATAAGCCAGAGCAAATTAGCACCGCTAAGCACGTAATTATTGCGGGCTACGGACGTTTTGGCCAAATTATGGGGCGTTTACTGCACGCGCAAGGCTACGAAATTACCGTACTTGATCACAGCCCTAGCCAAATAGAATTACTGCGCCGTTTTGGCAACACCGTTTTTTATGGCGATGCCGCACGCCAAGAACTCCTTGAAGCCGCAGGCGCGCACACCGCGCAAATGCTGGTAATCGCAATTGATAACCCCGATAAAACCATTGAGATAATTAAGCTCGCGCATAAAAACTACCCGCAACTTAAAATAGTTGCTCGCGCAATCGATCGCCGCCATGCGTATCAGTTACTTAATTTAAAAGTAGATGCGTTTAATCGCGAAACCGTCGACTCAGCTATTAACCTTGCCGTAGAAGCACTCGAGTTACTAGGTAACACTAAGCAAGATGCAGAGCGTGCTGGTAAGCTATTTAGAGACCACGACCGCGCTGCAGTACTGCAACTTGCTGCATTATGGGGAGACGACGCCAGCTACGGCGTAGCAGTGCGCCAACGCATGGAAGATTTAAAACAAGTGCTGCAACAAGATAAACAAGCACAAAGCGATTTAAATACCTGCGATAGCGGCGATTGCGAAGACGGCTTAACAGAGCTGGCTGGTAAGCCGAAAAAGCCTGATGATGCTCATCTTGAGTAGATTTAGGCGGTTAGGTTTGTATTGTTGGTAAATGATGGTATTGCCTCGTTAGGAGGCAAATAAATAATTGGCTAGTTATGGTGCTAAAAGCTGACCTGACTCATTAAAGCTATATTCTTTTATTTGCTCATCGGTGATAAACCTAACTATTTTACCTTCAGTATCCTTAACTACAAAGCGACACTTGCTGTTGTCTGTAATTTCCATTGTTTCATGAATTTCACTATGAGGGATTTCATACTCGAGCCCTCTTAACTCAGCTAATACATTCTCAATAGGTATATGATGACCTTTTAGAATAAAAGAGCCATGGGCTGATTTTGTTTCTGAATTAACTTCGCCATAATTTTGGCTTGTCAGCTCATGAAGTGTGAGAGTTTCGATGCCTTGAGCATCATAGAAACTTTCTAATTTAAGACTATATTGAAACGTGGTTTCTCCTTCAGCCATTAACGCCTTACATGCTTTCACACCAGATTCTGTAAAGTGTGGTTTCCATATACCTTGTTGTGCCTTAGGTATAATAAAGTGCATATGGATTACAATTGTTTGTATAGTCCCTTCTTCGTCAGTTTTCGTACTTGGCCTAAACTCAAATATTTCAATTGGTTTTCCTAATGGGAAGTTCTCGCTTGCAGCTGCATATTTTTTAGCAGGACTTGTATAGCCTGTTGCTGAAAAGAATTTACCTTTCGTAACACTAGGAAGATCTGGCAGTGCTCCACCAAGCTTTTGCAGATCTCCACGGCCAACCTTTTTATTTTGTATGGTGTAATCTTTTGCCTCTCCCATGGATTTGTCTTTACCGTCATCCGACAAAACATCTATTTGATAAAGAGAACTTGAGAATGCCCCTCTTATTTTATCATCGTGTTTGACGTCACCTTGATTCATTAAATGCTCAGCAATACATGATAGCATTTCGTACGAAGTCCCTGCTTTAGTCGGGTATTTTCCAAATATTTCGTGGTATATTTTATCTATAGGGGACATGAATACTCCTTTGCACCATAGCAGCTCTATCGGAGAACATTCCATACTTTCACAAATGTCCTTATTGTGTAAACTTCTATTAATATCAAATAGTGTAAGTTATTACCAACTATAAATATTATGCGGCTGATGGTGTGTATTTTCTAAAAATGGGAAAGTGTTTGTTGTATTACTTGGGTGGGAATGGCTTAAATTAATCTACTTTTGAATACTAGCTTGTAGCTCATAGCCGCTTGTCATTTTTTAGCTATGAACCACAACATTTAAACACCTAGTGGTGATGCCCGCCTTGAATAGCCTCGCCCTGCTGGTTATAAAAACCTGTTGCGCTGTGTTCTATAAAACCAAGGTTTATCATTTTAGCTAAAAATGGGTCGCCTTCGTTATCGCCAATGTCGGCGTAGTCGGTGGTTTGAAAGCGATCCCACTGTGCAAATTGAGCACTAATTAATGACTCATCAGTACTTACATTATTAAGGCTAAGTAAGGTCGTTGTTTGGCTTTTTTTATTACTCGTACTAAATGTTTTTACTAATTTTGAATGCGTAAAAAAGGCGAGGGTAAAATCGTTGCCATTTTCGCTCAAGGTATAGTTTTTTACTTCATCACAGCCTGTGCCTTGTGTGCTTACTAGGGTCATTTTTTCGATTAGATGGTTATCCACCAGCTGACTTTTAGCACTCCAATTTTGTACGCCGCGTACTTCAGATGGTTGGTATTCAATACCGCGTTGCTGGGCATTAAAATAGCGAATTGGGCGAATTTGATTATTAGCTAAGTGCTGCCAAAGCTCGGTTATTACTTCACTTTGATGCGCTACTTGCTGATTGTTTCGCCAAAGGGTAAGTGACTCGCTACTTTGCTGCGCTTTATGGCTGTTGGTAATTTTATAATCCGCTTTTAAATGCTTGGCATCAATATCACATTGCGAGGCAAAGCTACTTGTACTTACAAGCGTGGCAATTATTAATAACGCTTTTTTCATTTAGCTATCTCTTATTTATATTTCAAGTTTATGGCAATAACATAACGATTATAAATGTCAGTTTAATGACAAAAACCCCGCACAGTATGCGGGGTTTTTTATTTAGATATATTTAACTAAATTTATAACTAGCCGGTATTTATTGCGCTAGTTTTTCGTCTGCTGTTTTTACAAAGTCAGCGGCAAAGTCCATTACATGGAATAAAAAGCTTTGCTCGTTTGTGCCTGTTACCAAGTGTGCACCTGGGCCCATTGCATAAACGCCAACATCTTCACCGGCATGTGTTTCTGAGCCAAGTGGTACTAACGACTCTTGGTGAAAACCCGGTGTTGTTGTATCAACATCGCTTAAATCAACACGCCCTGTTACCGGTGCGGCTAAGTAAGATGCATCGGCATTGGTTTCATCACCTAAATCTCTGTAACCTAAACCATTAGTGTAGCCAACAGTTGTATAAGGCATATCGTCGGCAGCGAGGCTTGGCTCAGTTTCGCCCACGGCAACCACTTTACCTAAAATTGGGTTACCGCGTTTAGGGTAACCGGCAATGGTAAATACATGGCTGTGATCGGCTGTTACAACTATGAGTGTTTCTTCTGGGTTGGTGTTTTCCATCGCCACTTTAACGGCTTTAGCAAGCTCAATAGTGTCGTTTAACGCGTTATAAGCGTTACCCGCATGATGCGCGTGGTCAATTCGACCCGACTCAACCGTTAAGAAAAAACCTTGCTCGTTGTTATCAAGCACGTTTATTGCTTTTTCGGTCATTTGTGAAAGCGAAGGTTCGCCTGCAACATCGTTTGCACGGTCAGCTTCGTATTGCATGTGGGACTCGTTAAATAAGCCAAACACTTTAGTGGCGTCGTCACTTATTGCATCAAAACCGGTTTGATCCATTACGTAAGTACCATTTGGATATTGCGTTTTCCACTCTGCAGTTAAGTCGCGGTTATCGGTTCTATCCCCTTCAACAGCACTTACTGCATCGGCTGAGTTAAACGTGGCATCTTTTGGTAAAAAGTGACGACGACCGCCGCCCATTACTACGTCAATACCGTCTACATCAACACCACTAAAGCGTGCTTCTAGGTTGGCTTCAAAGTTAACTAGTTGCGATGCAATATCTTCACACGTTGCGGCACTTTCTGGCATATCGGAGATATCTTCCCAATTACGCTCTGCCGATTTAGCATACGTTGCAGCTGGTGTTGCGTGAGTAATACGCGCTGTAGAAATAATTCCTGTTGCTTTGCCTGCAATTTCAGCAAGCTCTAACGAGGTAACTAGTTCGTGCCCTTTGCCTGATGCACAATTACCACGTTCAACCGCTTCATCTATACCTAAAACGCCCGCGTCGGTTTTAACACCCGATGCCATTGCGGTCATAGTTCCTGCCGAATCTGGCGTTTGCGCATCTACGTTGTACGTTTTTACAAAGCCCGAAAAAGGCATAGTTTCAAAGCTTAACTGGTGCTCTTCACCCATTTCGCCCTCTAGCTGACCCGCTAAAATACGTGCTGCGGTTATGGTAGAAATACCCATACCATCGCCCACAAATAAAATAACGTTTTTAGCTTTGCCGGATTCAGTAACAATGTTGCTACTGGCTGTTTGTGCAGCACCCAATTTTGTTTGTGCTTCACTAAACCAAGTATTGCTAGTAAGTGAGGCTAACTGCTCGCTTGTTAACGACGTTGCAGGTGCATTACACACTAAATTAGTTGAGTTAACTTCGTCGCTGTCTAGCACGTCGTTATTATTGGTATCTGCGCCTACTTGAGTCTCTACACCGCCATTAATGCACTGATCAGAGCCCACTGCAATAGCGTTATCTACTGCAATAATATTATTTTCATTTTTGTTATCGTCACTCGAGCAACCTGCTAGCGCGACCATTACTGCTAAAGAAAGTACTGTTAATTTGTTCATGTTAGCCGCCATTATTGCTGAGTTAGTTCAAGAGCTTGATTAATTAGATGAAACACAACGTTTTGTTCAATTACGCCTTGTGCTAGCTGAGCACCTGGACCTTTTGCATGCAGTGAAATATCTTCACCCGCGTGTGTTTCTGAGCCCATTGGTACAGTTGCTTCTTGGTGAAAACCTGGGGTCGTTGTATCAACGCCATTTAGCTCAACACGCCCTGCAACAGCAGCACTTGTGTAACTTGCATCCGCATCAGTCTCACTGCCCAAGTTTCTAAAACCTAAACCATTTGCGTAACCTACTGTGGTGTACGGCATATCGTCGGCAGCTAGGCTTGGAGTAGTTTCGCCTACTGCAACTACTTGACCCAAAATTGGATTGCCACGCTTAGGGTAGCCTGCAATAGTAAATACATGGCTGTGATCGGCGGTTACTAAAATAAGGGTTTCTTCTGGATTGGTGTTATCTACCGCTGCTTGCACGGCTTTAGCAAACTCAATGGTGTCGTTAAGCGCGTTGTATGCATTACCCGCATGGTGCGCGTGGTCAATTCGACCCGACTCAACCGTTAAGAAAAATCCATTATCGTTTTTACCAAGCACTTCAATTGCTTTAGTGGTCATATCGGTAAGCGAAGGCTCGCCCGCTACATCGTTTGCGCGGTCAGCTTCGTATTGCATGTGGGATTCGTTAAATAAACCAAATACTTTAGTTGCGTCATCTGCAATTGAATCAAAGCCTGTTTGATCCATTACGTACGTAGCATCTGGGTATTGTGTTTGCCACTCAGTTACTAGGTTGCGCTCGTCAGTACGGTCGCCTTCTATAGCGCTTACTGCGTCTGTTGAGTTAGCTGTTTCGTCTTTTGGTAAAAAGTGACGACGACCGCCACCCATTACAAAATCCAGACCGTCTACGTCGGTACCTACAAATCGTGCTTCTAGGTTTTTTTCAAAGTTAACCAGTTGCGATGCAATGTCTTCACAGCCACCCGTTACGGCATCTTCAGGCATATCTGATACATCTTCCCAGTTACGGTCAGCCGATTTAGCATACGTTGCAGCAGGAGTTGCATGAGTAATACGTGCTGTAGAAATAATACCGGTAGATAGCCCTTTAATTTCAGCTAATTCGGTCGCGGTAATTAGCTCATTACCTGCTACTGTTGAACACACGCCGCGTTCAATATCTTCATCTACACCAATAACGCCCACATCGGTTTTTACACCCGAAATAATAGCCGTCATCGTGCCTGCTGAATCGGGCGTTTGAGCATCTACGTTATACGTTTTAACTTGTGCAGAGTATGGGAACTCTTCAAAGCTTAAATAACCTTCTTCGCCAGATTGGTTATTACGCTGCCCTTGCAAAATACGCGCGGCAGTAAGAGTAGAAATACCCATGCCATCGCCCACAAATAAAATGACGTTTTTAGCTTTAGTGGCTTGTGTAGCCTGCGCTTGTGCTGTTTTTGTTGTTAATTTAGTTTGCGCAGCGCTATACCAGCTGCTGTCTGTTTGGCTTTGCGGTAGTACATCAGCATGGCTCACTGCGCTAAACGTAAACGTTAGCGCGATTGCCGCAGCGACTTTTTTAATTTTCATCCGTAATTCCCATTGTTTAGTGGTTATTTTTTTGAAATGTGTAAACACAAAAAAGATCAACCGCTGCACTATAGAAAACAGATGTGACTGATAAAGGTAATTTTAATGAAAGTAAAATGACTAAACTATTACAAAGATAAGTCACAAAAAAAGCGCAACGTGTAAAACGTTGCGCTTGTAGGGAAATTATTAAGAAAATTATTTAAACATTAAAAACGTGCTTTAAACGATACTCCAAAGTAGCGCTCAGCATCACGTGGTATTTGGTAACGGAAGTTATCGCCACTGTAGGTAGTTGCGTAGCTTTCATCGGTTAAGTTTTTAGCAATAAGCGACACTCTAAACGCGTCATCTTTAAACGATAAACCCACACTTGCATTTAAAATACCGAAATCTGGTAACAAAGCGGCTGGGTTAAATTCGCCTACGTTGTCTGGTAGGTCTGAGTATTGCTCGTCGGTGTAAATGTAAGAGCCATTTATATGTACGTTAAAGCCATGGTCGGTTTCAATAAAGTAGTCAGCCGTTAGTGAGTATTTTAAATCTGGCGAAAATGGTACATCTAAACCTGAGCGGTCAGTACATGAACCTGCGGCTACCTCTGCCGGACAATTAAACTCGTCAATTTCAGCTTTAATGTAAGCAACACCACCGGTAAGCGTTAGCGACTCTGTTGCAGCCCACATAAAGTCAACTTCAACACCTTGCGTACTTACATCACCCGCATTGGTTAAGCGCGTAATACAAGTGCCGTCTGAACAGTCAAAGTTGTTAGCTTGAAAGCCTTCAATTTCGGTTCTGAAAAGAGCCATGTTAAATACAAATTCG
This sequence comes from Pseudoalteromonas sp. EB27, assembly GCF_001974875.1. Lineage (GTDB taxonomy): Bacteria > Pseudomonadota > Gammaproteobacteria > Enterobacterales > Alteromonadaceae > Pseudoalteromonas. The sequence continues at coordinate 26,455 of NZ_MTQD01000015.1, read as the reverse complement.
CGGCTTGCGTATTTGTAGCCTATTTCATAAGCGTCAGACTCTTCAGGTGCTATTTCGCGGCTATCGGTGTCTGGGTTAAAGTTATAATAAATATTAAAACCAGGGCCTTTGTAACCTTGCGAGTAAGTGCCGTATATCATTTGGCCATCGCCTAAATCGTATTGCATACCTAAACGACCCGATACGTTGGTTTCTTCGGCTTTGCCTTCATCATCTGTATTAAGTGTTGCTGGGCGCACGCCTACACCGGTGCGGCCATACACATCATTACTTACACGGCGATGCGTGTACGACACTTCATCGTCGGTGTAACGAATACCAAATAATACGCGTAAATCTTCAGATAAATCGTAAGTACCATCGGCAAAAGCGGCCCAGTTATTAAATTCTGTGCTCATAAAAGCAGTGGCCGATACAATATCGTTTGCGTTACAGCTAACACCTAGGCCTTGTGTGTAACCTTCTAAATCAGCAAGCGCTGTATCAAGCTCAGCGCCCGATAAGTTATTTTGCGCGTAAAAAGCCATTGCGCTATCAAGCTGGCCACCATTATTTTGACAACTAGCATCGCGAGTAAAGTTACGTTGTGAATCCATGTTCCAATAAAATAAGCCAGCAACATAGTTAAATGGCCCAGCTAGGTTTGATGTAACTCTAAATTCTTGCGAAAACTGATCCCATTGCTGTGCACCTAAATCGTGTAATTGAAACGGCGCGTCAAATACCGGCTCGCTGCTGTCGCCAGCAATAGAGGTAAAGTCGCCTTCACGGTACTCTGTGTTATCCCACGAACGCTGTGCAGTAATTGAAGTATATGTATAGTCGCCAATTGTTTTATCAACCTGTACCGAAAACGCGCTATGTTCGTCAATTGTCCGCGACTCGTAATCGTGATCAACGCTGCGTTGGTCTAAATCAATATCGGCTACGCCATCAACAATACCGTTACTATTTGGTACTGATTTTGAATCTGGATTACGGCCACTTGGTAGTGCTTCTAAGTCGGCACAACAATCATCGTCAGCGTTATAAAATTCAGCAATAAATTTTACGCTTAAGTCATCCTCTGGCTCGTATTTAAATACAGCACGTGCACCTTCACGGTCGTAACCGTTTACTTTTTCGTTGTTGTAAACGTTATCAATGTAACCGTCAAATTTACCTTTAAATACCGTTAGGCTTGCCGCTAGGTCGTCGGTTAAACCGCCGCTTATAACGCCTTTAAAACGGTATTCGTTATCTTGATAAAACGAGGTTTCTACGCTGCCTGTTGTGTCGTACGAGGGATCTTTTGTTGTTATGTTTACCACACCTGCTGAGGCGTTTTTACCAAACAATGTACCTTGTGGCCCGCGTAATACTTCAATGCGGTCTACGTCGTATAAATCGGCAAATGCTTGACCCGAGCGGCCAAGCACCACGCCATCAACAACAGTTGCTACACTTGGCTCGGCAGCAATACTAAATGAAATAGTACCAATACCGCGCACTGTTAGCGCTGAGTTACGGGTTGTGGTGCCTTTTCTAAAGCTAACTGAAGGGACAAGTGACTGTAAGCCTTCCATGTTATTAGCAAAAGCTGAATTAATTTGATCGCTATTAAGTACCGATACCGCAACAGGTACTTCGTTTAAACTTTGCGTTCTTTTTTGTGAAGTAACGACTATTTTTTCAAACGTATCGTTTTTAGCTGTTTCTGTTTTTTGTTGTTCTTGTTCGGTTTGCTCTTGCTGCGCATGTACCTGCGCGCTAAGCGCTAAACCGGTTGTCATTGCTAACGTGACTGCCAAGCTTAAGACGGACTTTTTAGCTCTCATGTCATTCTCCATATTGTGCGTGTGTGCTGTGTGGTACCGCGCTAGCAATTGTGTGTGTTGCTAATAAAGCGGTGTCAGTGTGTGGTACTTTCCTTAAAGCTCTTATATCTTATATAAGAGCTTTAAATTTAAACAAACTATCTTATTAATGCAAACATTATGTGAATTAAATGTGATTTAAGTTTGGTATACAGAATATAGCCGCAGGTTATGCGGCGTTTTTAGCACCAATACGCGCTAAGCTATTTTCGTAACGAACCTGCCAACGACGTACACTCCACCAGCTAAGCACTAAGGCTGTAGACCATACAGCAGCTAAACTTGGTACAAAGTACACACTGGTTCCACCAACCAATCCGAGTGGCGAAAATAATATATATAAGCTAACAATCAAGCTTACTAATACAATTGCGCAAGGTAATGCGTATTTCCAAGGGTTAAGGTCTACCTCAGCTTTGCGTGTAAATTGCCATGGTGTTTTAAGTGGTTTGTAGTAACCAATACCCAGCATTATCGCCAATTCAATTAAGAACAAAATGGCGTAAATATGAATAAAGTTAATGTCTACATCCCACACAAATTTAAGCAAGGTGTAGGCAATAATATGGAATATAATCGCGACTTTAGCGCCCAGTGCAGGCACTTTTCGAGTAAACAAACCTACCAATACAATTGTGATGACCGGAATGTTGTAAAAGCCTGTAAACACACGAATTATGTGCCATAAACCTTCAGGTGCGAACATCAATAATGGCGCAGTTATAAACGACAATATGGCAATAACAATACTAGTAATTTTGGCTACTTTTATAAGTTGGCTGTCTGTTACCTTATTTTTTTTCATTGGCTTATAAACGTCTAAGCAAAATAAGGTTGCCGCGCTATTGAGCAGTGAATTAAACGAGCTAAATACAGCACCTAGTAATACGGCCAAAAAGAACCCAGATAAATACTGTGGAAGCACTTCTTTCACTAAATGTGGGTAAGCTAAATCGATAGTGGGTAGGCTTTCGTGTTTATAAAGATGGTAAGCAATAACGCCTGGGATCATCATCATAAACGGTACTAACACTTTAAAGTACCCTGAAAACAACACGCCTTTTTGCCCTTCTACTAAGTTTTTAGCGCCCAGCGTACGCTGGATCACGTACTGATTAGTACCCCAATAAAACAAATTAGCGAGGATCATACCTGTAAAAATAGTGCCAAATGGCACGGGATCATCCTCGCTACCAATAGCGTTGAGTTTTTCTGTATCGGTGTTTACAAGGGTGCTTAACCCTTCTGAAAAACTACCGTCGCCTAGTGCTATCAAACCTAGTGTGGGCACTAGAATACCAATAATTAATAACCCAACACCGTTAATAGTATCTGATACCGCAACCGCCTTTAAACCGCCAAAAACAGCGTATATAGCGCCAACTGAGCCCACTGTAATAATGGTCACAATCAGGCTTGCTTCGTAACTCATATTTAATAAGGTAGGAACATCAAACAGCCTAAGTACGGCTATTGATCCTGAGTACAAAACCGAAGGGATCGTTATAAAACAATACCCTACCATAAATAAGATCACCGTCATGCGGCGTACGGTATCATCAAAACGATCTCGTAAAAATTCAGGCAAGGTAGAAAACGCACCCGCTAAATAACGAGGCAAAAAGATCAACGCCATAATGATGGTTGATACTCCTGCGGTTACTTCCCAAGCCATTGAGCTTAGGTTGTAACCATAGGCTGATCCATTGAGGCCAATTAGTTGCTCTGCTGATAAATTTGTGAGGATCATCGACCCAGCTATAAACGTACCCGTTAACCCGCGACCCGCTAAAAAGTAGCCATCTTGGGTGTTAACTTCACCTTTGGTTTTTTGGTACGAGATATATCCCACCAGCGCCATAAACGCCAAGCACGATAGCAGTGTCATGGTAATGTTCATACCTTCCATCTTGCGCCCCTTTTAGCTTACTTTACTCGGTAAAAAGTAAGCTAATATCTTTATTATTGTGTGTTGTATGTGTGTAGTGTGTGTTTTTATTAAGCCGAGATTTATTTAGGCCATGCTGTTAATTGGCTCATGTCTTGTTCTGTGTGTTGAACCTCTGGGCCAAGCATTAGGCTGTCGCCTTCGCGTACAAATACTGCCATTTCTTCAAGTGCGAGTGTGTGCTCGTAGTACTTACCACCTTCGTAAGATTGTTTATCAGGAAAGCGAATCCAGTTGCCTTGTGGTAAATAAAACTTCACTTTACCGTTTGGTACGACACACGGCACTACTAACAATTTTTCACCGCACATAAATTGCTGATCAAAACTATGCGCTAGCACATCATCAGGAAATGCTAAAACCATTGCACGCTGAATTGGCAAGCCAGTTTGCTGTGCTTGTATGGCACTTTGCTCTAAATAAGGAATAAGTTGGTAGCGCAATTTAAGCGCTGCAAATACCGCATCACTTGCTTGCTCTGTGTAAGACCAAGGTTCGCGAGGACCAATACCGTGTAAGCGCATATGTGCGCTAAATACCGACGCTTGTGCCCAGCGCACGTAAAGTTCTGCGTCGCGGGTGTCTTTGTAAAAACCACCAATGTCGGTTGCAAAAAATGGCCCACCCGACATACCCCACGCTAAACTGCCACGAATGCTTGCCGCTAAACCCTGCCAATCGGCCTGTGGGTCGCCGCCCCATTGTGCAGGGAAACGTTGGCTGCCAGTCCATGCTGAACGGCTAAACAAAAATGGCCCTGTTTTACAGTACTTTTCTGCGGCTTCGTAAACGCAGCGGTTATACAACATGCTGTAAACGTTGTGTAATCTTATGCCGCTGTCGCCACTGTGCGATACCATATTTTCGTCTTCTAGCTGTTCGCCAAAGTCTGCTTTTATCATATCTACGCCCAGCTCAAACAATGGCTTGTGCGATTCGAGCCAGTATTCGTAGGCGTCGGGGTGCGTAAAATCTAAAATACCCGACTCTGGTAGTGGTGTAAGTACTTCGCCAAATGGGCTTAAATCCCACTCGTATTGATACGCTTTACCGGTGCGTTTATCTTTTATAAGCCAGCCATTTTCGGCCGCTTTAGCAAATAATGGGTTATTTACCGAGATCATCGGGTATTCCCATACGCAAATTTTAAAATCCATCGCTTTTAGTTCATCAAGCACTGGTTTTGGGTCGGCGTAACGTGTTGGGTCCCATTCAAATGCAAAGCGGGTGTCGGTGTCTTGCCATGCGCGGCCATCAAGAGTAATTACGTCGCACGGCATACTTTTAGCACGCACTTCGCGGGCAACACTAAGTAATTCGTCAGCATCTTTGTAATAGGCTTTTGATAAAATAACACCAAAGCTCCACTGCGGTGGCACCGGTGCAAAACCTGTTAGATCACAGTAACGGTTAATGCTTTGAGCAGGTGTTTGTTCTTGATATAAAAATACATCTAGCGCGTCATCTTCAACTAAACATACATATGCGCGTTGCGACCACAGTGCGTAACCTACGCCATGAGTTACCGGTGCAGGTGTATGTACAAATAAGTTCCAGCCTTCTGGGCTCCATGCATACGGTGTATTTTTATAAGACTTTTCGGCGTTAACACCTAACGCATCGTGGTTGTATGAACGAATAAGTTGGCCGCGTTTATCAAGCTTGCCCCATTTTTCGCCAAGACCATACACGGCCTCATCGTAGTTAAGCTCTAAGCTTAATATCCAGCCGTTATCAGTTTTAGCCAGTGGCGGTAAACGATGCTGGCGTACAAAGTGGCCATCGGTTGCTGATTGCTGCACTAACTCATCGTTTTTATAAAGTTTGAAATGAAAAGGGTCGCAGTAAAACTCTAGGCGATATTCGCCACCACTTACACTGTAATCATTATTGTTTTTGCTAAGTGTGAGGGGGTATTCTGATGGGGTTGTGGTTAATATTCTAAACTGCTCGTCATGCGTGGTGCCTGCATTTAAACGTAAACCAAACTGGCTTATCGTTACGCTAATATCACCAAACTGAGTCGGCAAAACCAACACATTACCTTGTAACTTTGGCTGTGCGGTTAAGCGTGCTGGCTCTATTGCGTTCCAGTCTGGCTCACGTAATTCAAATGCATTCATGGGAGTTCCTTAACCAATTATTAGTCTTGTATAAGACACAAGTTAAATAATTGTAATCCCCATGTCAACGTAAATAAACTCAAGATGAATTATTTACATCGCAATTTTTAAAAAATGCCAGGTGCCGATGTAGCCACCAGCGATACGCCGCTCAGTCCTAGTAACGTAATAGCTATAATGCGTATCCATTTAGCGTCAACGTAAGGCGTTAATTTACGAGCAAAATGCGTAACTAACAACACTAAGGGAATAGCCGCTGCAATTAAAAACATAATGTCGAGCCCCGGCAAAGTACCAAATAAGGCGATACCTACACGTACTAGCCCGCCAATAGTAAATACCGCTAATAACGTACTGCGAATAGCTTCAATAGACCAACTTTGCTTATAACACTGAAACACAAGCGGCGGCCCTGAGGTTGAAAACAACCCACCAAGTAATCCACTCACCCCTCCAGCTATTAAAAACGAACGAGGGCGGCTTTGTTTATTAGCACGATCGCGGCCAATCAGCATTAAAGCGCAGCACAGCAGAATACTTACACCTAAAATAAAGTTTAAATAGTGCGTTAAATGCGACGACATAAACTCAAGCAGCACAAAACCTATCAGCATTAACGGTATACCGGTATACAACATAAGTTTTAGCTCGGGTACTTTTACCGAACTGCGGTTTTTAACGACCACGGTTGTTGAATTAACTAACCCTAGCAAACTCACTAAAAATGTAGTTGCCGTAAGTGGCAATACATCAAGTAACGTAAAGCTTGCAACCACCAGCAACCCAAAGCCAAACCCGCTAAGAGTTTGCATTACAGTGGCAAGGCTTAGGCACAACGCCATAAGCAAAATGAGTTCAAAAGAAATACTGAGCACTTTTAATTTCCTAAGTGTGAGCTATTGTAGTGTAACGATTTGTTTTTAGGCATAATGTATATTTTGCGCTTATAAAACATTACAGCGGTAGTTCACGTTTAATTGAGCTAGCGCAAATATGCGTAAAAGGTTTCACCTATGATATAACTACAGGTGGATTAAATTTAATGGTAAATAATAATGAGTAATTCTATGTTTGATCACAAATTAAGTGGCCCAAGCTTGGCTTTTCAACCGCTTTACTTACAAGTGGCTGATTATATTAAACAGCTCATTGTTGAAAGACGCTGGGTACCTGGCGAAGCACTACCAAGCGAATTTCGCCTTGCTGAAGAATTTAACGTAAGCCAAGGTACGGTTCGTAAAGCACTTAATTTATTAACCGACAATAAAATAGTGACTCGTCGCCAAGGCGTTGGTACGTTTGTATCAGAGCATACTGCGCAAGATGCCTTATTTAGGTTTTTTCCGTTACAAGCCGACGGTAAAGGCGCTGATTTGCCAAAGGCTGAACTGCTATCGGTTGAGCTTTGTGCAGCGCCAATTGAAGTAATAGAAGCGTTACAACTCAATAAAAAAGACAAAGTTACCAAGCTTGTTCGTAGACGTATTCTTGATAACGAATTTTGCATGAGCGAAACTATATACCTACCGCAAAGCTACTTTCCTGATATACATCAAAGTAGTGATATTCCGCATACATTGTACCATTACTATCAAACCAAATTTAACCAAACTGTACACAAAACCCAAGACAGTATTAAAGCTGTACTTGCTACAGCTGATGATGCCAAAATGCTTGCTATTAAAGCTGGCGACCCACTGCTGTTGGTATCACGAATTACCGAATCAATCGAAGGTAAGCTAATTGAATACCGCCAAAGCAAATGCCGTAGCGATCATTACCACTATCAAATTGAACTTGATTAATTAAAAGCGTGTTTAGTGCTAAAAACTCACTTTAGCGCATAATAATTAAATATTTTTTAAAGGCAGCAAACGCTGCCTTTTTGCTGCCTGTAGGTTTTTTAACCCACCCATTTACTACTTTGCTGTTAACACAGTATTGACACTGTTTGATTCGTATAATAACTTATGTCTTATACAAGACCTAAGTCATTATGCATTTTTAACAGGAATTCCCAATGAGTTCATTAAATAATATCCCTCCAGTAGGGTTCGGTTTATGGAAAGTAGCACAAGAAGATTGTGCGCAAACGGTATACCAAGCCATTAAGGCAGGTTACCGCCATCTTGATTGCGCATCAGACTACGGTAACGAAGAACAAGTAGGCGATGGCATAGCCCAAGCAATAAATGATGGTTTATGTACTCGCGAAGAATTATGGGTAACATCAAAACTGTGGAATACCTTTCATGCACCAGAGCATGTTGGCCTCGCGATTGATAAAACACTGAGTGATTTAAAGCTAGATTACCTAGACTTATACCTAATTCATTTTCCGATTGCGCAAACATTTGTGCCAATAGAAACCCGCTATCCACCAGAGTGGTTTGTTGACCCAGACGCGCAAAATCCACAAATGGAGCTGGCAAAAGTGCCGCTATATTTAACGTGGCAAGCAATGGAAGAGCAAGTACATAACAACAAAGCTAAACGCATTGGAGTATGTAATTACTCAAGCGCGCTGCTTCACGATTTAATGACCTACGCAAATATCAAACCCGCTATGTTGCAAATTGAGTCGCACCCTTATTTAACGCAAGAGCGATTAGTAAGATTAGCTAAGCAGTACGATATTCCGGTTACTGCGTTTTCACCACTGGGTGCGCTTTCATACCTTGAGCTAGAAATGGCTGATAAAACTGAATCAGTTCTTGAGCAAAGCGTTGTTAAAGCGGCTGCACACAATCATGGCAAAACGCCAGCACAAGTAGTTCTTCGTTGGGGCGTGCAACGCGGCACAGCCATTATTCCAAAAACTTCAAAACTTGAACGCATGAAAGAAAACCTCGCACTGTTTGATTTTGAATTAACAGAGCAAGAAATGGCGCAAATTTCTGCGCTTAACAGTAATCGCCGATTTAACGACCCTGGGCACTTTTGTGAAGCTGCCTTTAACCGTTTTCACCCAATTTACGATTAGGAACATACAATGTCAGCTACCGAAATTAACTACGCCTCAGTGCCAACTCAATTAACATTCGATGATTCGGTTTTTCCGTGCATTGTGGTTAATAACAATAACGCCAGCACCGTTGAAGAAGCGGTAGCTTTCATTCGCGCGAATAAAAGTGAACTGGCTACAAAGCTTCGCAGCTCAGGTGCTGTGCTGTTTCGTGGCTTCCCGGTAAATAGCGCCGAAACCTTTGATACTTTTTCAGCAGGGTTTGATTACGACAATTTTACTTATAAAGAGTCACTGTCTAACGCGGTACGTATTAATTTTACCGAGCGTGTATTTACAGCCAACGAAGCGCCAAAAGATGTAGAAATATACTTACATCACGAAATGGCGCAAACGCCTATTTCGCCAAGTAAGTTATTCTTCTTTTGTAAATCGGCCGCAGAAGAAGGTGGTGCAACACCGCTTTGCCGATCAGATAAGTTATTTAGCGCATTAAAAGAATACGACAGTAAACTTGCCCATGATTTTGAACACAAAGGCCTAAAATATACCACCTATATGCCAGCCGCTGACGATGCAACATCAGGCCAAGGTCGCAGCTGGAAAAGTACGCTAAGTGTAGAAACCAAAGACGAAGCACATAATAAATTAACCGAACTTGGTTACGAGTGGGAATGGCTTGAAGACGGCTCACTAAAAGCCGTTACACCGGTACTACCTGCTGTAGTAACTCTTGAAAACAATGTACAGGTTTTTTATAACCAACTGATTGCCGCTTACATGGGCTGGAAAGGTGTACGCGATAACCCATCAATTGCCATTACCTTTGGTGATGGTAGTGCCATTCCTAAAGCAGGGCTTGATAAAATTGTTGAGCTTTCTAAAGTATTTACCTTTGATCTTGCATGGCAAGACGGTGACGTTGCTTTAGTTGATAACGAAATGGCTATGCATGGTCGTAGACCTTTTACAGGTGAACGTAAACGCCAAGTGTTAGTAGCACTTACCGCAGCAAAAGCGTAATGCAGCGCTTAAGTGGTAAATTAAGCAGTAAAATATCACCTTTATGGCAAGGCGCCAGCATTGCTGCAATGACTGGCCTTGCCGCTTTATTTTTGAGTGAGCATTACGGCGCGCCAGCCATGCTGTTTGCTTTGTTACTGGGTATGGCAGTCTCATTTTTGTATCAAAGCGATAGCCCTTGCGCCAAAGGTATCGACTTTACTGGCACCACGGTTTTGCGCGTCGGTATAGTACTGCTAGGCACACGCATAGCACTGGGAGATTTAGTAACACTGGGTTGGCAAACCGCACTTATGCTAGCGGGCGCTATATTTACTACTATTATTTTAGGCGTAGTACTAGCACGCGCATTTGGCTTGCAAAAGCGCTTTGGTGCACTTACAGGTGGTTCGGTTGCTATTTGTGGAGCGTCTGCTGCGCTGGCTATCTCGTCTATTATGCCAAACAGCGAACATAAAGAACGCGACACCTTATTAACCGTTATTGGCGTAACAGCCATGTCGACTCTAGCTATGATCCTCTACCCTATTGTGGTTAATTACCTTGAATTTGACGCGCATAATGCAGGCGTATTTTTAGGCGGCACAATACACGATGTAGCGCAGGTAGTGGGTGCTGGTTATTCGGTATCACCTGAGACAGGCGATATAGCAACCCTAACTAAGCTTGTGCGTGTTGCTATGCTACTACCCGTTGTGCTTATTATGATGGTTGTTATTAATCGCTCAAATAAAGAAAAACACGGAGAATTACCTAAAGTACCTGGTTTTTTAATTGGCTTTGTCATACTTATGATAATAAATAGCTGCTTTTCTCTTCCTACAATAGTGCTTGAAACCGCTAACGAACTTTCACAGTTCTTTTTAATTGCGGCTATTTCAGCCATAGGTATGAAAACTAATTTAGGAAAACTTACCGAAGTAGGCATGAAACCTATTGTTTTAATTGTTGCTGAAACACTTTGGATTGCATTATTAATACTTGGATTTGTAATTTGGAGCTAATGAATCAGATTATTTCAGATATATATTAAAATATTTAGTAGGTAATTAGGTTATGTTTTAACCAATTAAAACCTGTATTTCACCTACTCTAAAACCGCGTACAAAAACAAGCATAAAGCGTTGATTAAAATAGATTTACCTTTAATTAAGAAGTAAAAAAGATCATCTCAATCATAACTAATTAGTTAAAAAACAAACAAACAAATAAAGCACTTACTCTAAAATAAATTTACAATAGGGCTTGGTATATAACTTAATTTACTGTTATCCTGCTTGCCATCGGGTTGACAGAAAACCCTATTTATTTGTAAGTACCACGTTGTTTTAGTAATAATCCTTCGCGTTATCCTCAGTTAAATGTATGTTTTCTTCCTGTTAAATTGCCTAATTTAAGGCGCACTTTTATTAATCCTTAGGATACTATTATGTCTACAACTACAACTGGTACAGTTAAATTTTTCAACGAAGCAAAAGGTTTTGGTTTCATCGAGCAAGAATCTGGTCCTGATGTTTTCGCACATTTCAGCGCAATCTCTGGCGACGGTTTCAAAACTCTAGCTGAAGGCCAACGTGTACAGTTTACTGTTACACAAGGTCAAAAAGGTCCACAAGCTGAAAACATCGTTAGCATCTAATTGCTTTCGTTAAAATGGGTTAGCAATAACCCATTTTGAATACTAGTTTGAAAGAAGTTCTGTTTTATTTGTTAGTACCGAGTTGTTTTAGTAATAATCCCACGCGATATCCTCAAGTTAACTATTTTTTCCGGCTCAATCGCCTCTTTTCAGGCACACTTATATTAATTTTTTAGGATACATATTATGTCTAATACAACTACTGGTTCAGTAAAATGGTTTAACGAAGCAAAAGGTTTTGGTTTTATCGAGCAAGAATCTGGCGCAGACGTTTTTGCACATTTCAGCGCAATCTCTGGCGACGGTTTCAAAACTCTAGCTGAAGGCCAACGTGTACAGTTTACTGTTACACAAGGTCAAAAAGGTCCACAAGCTGAAAACATCGTTAGCATCTAATTGCTTTCGTTAAAATGGGTTAGCAATAACCCATTTTGAATACTAGTTTGAAAGAAGTTCTGTTTTATTTGTTAGTACCGAGTTGTTTTAGTAATAATCCCACGCGATATCCTCAAGTTAACTATTTTTTCCGGCTCAATCGCCTCTTTTCAGGCACACTTATATTAATTTTTTAGGATACATATTATGTCTAATACAACTACTGGTTCAGTAAAATGGTTTAACGAAGCAAAAGGTTTTGGTTTTATCGAGCAAGAATCTGGCGCAGATGTTTTTGCACATTTCAGCGCAATCTCTGGCGACGGTTTCAAAACTTTAGCTGAAGGCCAACGTGTACAGTTTACTGTTACTCAAGGTCAAAAAGGCCCACAAGCCGAGAACATTGTTAGCATCTAATTGCTAAACAATTGAATGGGTTAGAGATAACCCATTAATATATTTACCTTCATAATTATTTAGTCGAATATCTTCAAAACCTCCTCTGTAAATATTTTCCAAGCGCAATCTCATTTGTATACACAACTCATTAATTAGTACATTTTTAAACACATTTACTACTATCTCTCTTGAGCGAAAGCGTTGTATTGCCTACAATAGCGCATACTTCATTCAATATAGAATATGACCATGAACGACACTACCGCAAAACCTGCTTTACCAGATCGCCTTTCTATCAACCCACGTAGCCCACATCATGTGGAAGAAGTTTTTGAACACGATATTGGTATCACGTTCAACGGCAAAGAGCGTTTTGATGTTGAAGAATACTGCATCAGTGAAGGTTGGATAAAGTTTGCATCTCCAAAAGGGCTTGATCGTCGCGGACAACCTCTTTTACTTACAAGAAAAGGCACTGTTGAAGCCTTTTATAAGTAAGCTAATCATACTTACTAAAAAGCGACACCTTATTAGGTAGTCGCTTTTTTTGTGCATTTTTATAACTCATTTAATAGGTTTAGCTTTATTCATGCTCAACCTGATGAAGTTTCATTATAATTATTTAAAAAGTATGTTTGAATAGCGCCATATAGTTTAGATATACAGAAACCCACAATGAATAAAGTAACTATTTTAGATGGCGGCATGGGACGTGAACTTAAGCGCATTGGCGCACCGTTTTCACAGCCACTTTGGAGCGCACAAGCATTAATAGAAGCCCCGCATTTTGTAACCCAAGCACACCAAGGTTTTATAGATGCCGGTGCTGAAATAATTACAGCTAACAGCTACGCCTGTGTGCCCTTTCATTTAGGTGAAGAGCTATATCAAGCTCAAGGCGCAGCCCTTGCACAGCAAGCTGCCGTTATTGCAAAAGAAGTAGCTCAAAATGCTAAACAAAATGTATTAGTAGCAGGTTCATTACCACCAGCGTTTGGCTCTTACCGCCCTGAACTATTTGAAAGCGAACGCGCATTTACTATTTTAGATACGCTATACAAGGCGCAAGACGAGCACGTAGATTTATGGATTGGCGAAACTATATCGAGTATTGAAGAAGCGCACGTTATGGCAAGCGTCCTTAAAGGCTCAAACAAGCCATGTTATTACGCATTTACTTTAACTGATGCGATAAGCGAGCAAGCGACACTTCGCTCTGGTGAGCTGGTAAGTGACGCAGTAACGGCTTTGCTTCAACAAAATGTTGCTGGTATTTTCTTTAACTGTTCAATACCTGAAGTTATAGAGCAAGCCTTTAGCGATACCAACGCAGTATTAGCCAAGCAAAATAAAAGTGTTGTTTTAGGGGCGTTTGCTAATGGCTTTACACCTATAGCACGCGATTACAAAGCCAACGAAGGCTCACAAGCGTATCGCGATATTTCACCTTCAGAATATCTAGACTTTGCTAAAAAATGGCACAGCCAGGGCGCAAGCATTATTGGTGGCTGCTGTGGTATAGGCCCTGAGTTTATTGAAGTGCTGGTAAGCTGGAAAAAGGAACTTGAAAGCGCCTAAGCTTTTAATGCCTTTTAGGGCTTATTGGCTACACCAATCGTGTTAAGTTATTAGGCATTTATAGCGACAGATAAATAGCGTGATAACAAGGCATAAATATCGACATATAGCTGTTCTACATGAGAAATTTATAACGCTGTTAGCGCTCTATTTAGCACGCTAGAATGATTAAATATTTAAGTCGATTGGTGTCATTCCCAACACCCAATCAAGCCCTTGTATTGCTGTAGTAGGAAATGCGGTTGCATGGCTCGCCCCTTCAATAACAACGCTTTTTAATTCAATATTGTCACTGCTAAGTGCATTAATTTTTTGCGTTAATAGCTTTGCCCCTGCCACCATATTTTGCCCTTCACCAAAGCTTGGCGTTTCTTTTGCCCCTACCGATATATAAACCTTTGTAGGCACTTTAGGCTTATGTGCTTGTAGCGCTAATACTGCATTGCTGTTAAACCAAACCGATGGGCTGCCAATAATATAATTATTAAATAAATCGGGCATCGTAAATAAAATAGTGGCACCAAATAACCCGCCTAAAGAATTACCTATATAGGTTTTTTGTGTGCTACTTGCTCGGTAGTTACTTTGTATAAATGGCAGCACAGTATTTTTTAAAAACAGCGCATGATTTTGAGCGTTACCGGTTTGCTTTTTCCAGCTTTGAGCCTTATTTGGGGTGTAGTCTCTAATTCGACTATTAGACCCTCTAGATCCTTTTTCGTAGCTAATGGCCACAATAATAGCCTCCTGCATATTGCCGCTATTCATAGGAAACCGTGTAGCACCCGCCACAATAGGAAACGTATACGGTGCATCGGTTAAATAAATAACCGGATATATTTTTTCAGGCTGCTTTTTATATGACTTAGGGAGCTGAATAAAAACAGGATATACCCGTTTAGTAGCAGGCTCAGTTAACTCAATAACACTACTTCTAGGGATCTGGTACGGGGTATTTGCGCTTAATTTAAAACACATTAAAGCGCAGAGTAACAGCAAGTATTTTAAAGCAGTATTCATTTATATTAATTAACCTAAGCCAAGCGTAATAATCGATATTGAATGACTACTTTAACTCACTTTTAGCTTTAGGCTATTAAAAAACAAAGTTAAATATTGAAAGGCAGTGCTACATGTTAGCTGTTTGTAGCACTGATAACGCTAAGCTGCCTGATCAGTTTCAGCGCTTGAACACGGGCAGTTATCGTCATTTTGTTTAAGGCATTGTTGGTAATTAAACCAATGAGCTACAGCAATAAACGCCGACCCAATTAAAGTAAACGCTTTTTCGGCAACCTCATGCCCTAGCAATACCGCACATATCATAAAGGCTAACCCAATAACGCCGCAGGCCATATAACGTAAACGCTTATGCTTTTTACAGCCTAAGCTTAATGCCAATAAACTTGTTGGCAGTACCGCCGCAAGAATCCATAAATGAAATTGTTCACTATCTATTTGCAGTACAGCAAAGCTTGGCAATAGCGCTAAAATAACCGGGGTTGCAAAACAATGTACTGTACACATTAACGATAACCCAATCGCCATACGATCCATAACACTTTGACTCGACTTCATTACTTCCTCTACTCATCAATTTTTTAAACAACGGCTTTACGTTTTAAAAGGCATTTAAGTAACAATAGTTAATTGCTATTGATACATTATAACATTTCCCACATAATTGATATAATATAACATCCACCAAGGTAGTCAAATGAAACGTAGATCACAATTAGCTGTTCTCATAGCAGCTTTATTACCTGCAAGTGTGCTTGCATCCACAATAGAGGGCGTTGTTTTAAACAACAAAGGTAAAGTAGTTACCAATGCAACAGTAGAAGTTGAAGGCTCAGACCTTAAAGTAACCACCAATGAAAACGGTAAATTTGTAATAGCAGAGCTAAACAATGGCTTAAAAGAGCTACATGTTGTAGCCCCTGGTTATGCTCACCTTCATCGCGATATAACAATAACGAATGATGAAAACCAATCGGTTACTTTTAATTTAAAGCGCTCGCCTATTGAAGTTATTGATATTGAAGCAACCCCTATTCATATGTCGGCAATGGAATCTGCGTCGCCTGTTAGTGTTTTATCTGGCGAACAACTAAGACGACAACAAGCAGCAACCCTTGGCGACAGCCTTGAAAAACTTCCAGGCGTTAATACTAACTTTCACGGGAAGGTAGCCAGCACACCTATTATTCGTGGTTTAAGCGGCCCTCGTGTACTTATTACTCAAAATGGCCTTGATGTCAGTGATGTGTCGCGCGTTGGCCCCGATCACTCTGTTGCATCAGAGGCGTCTACAGCACAACAAATTGAAGTATTACGCGGCCCTGCAACACTGTTTTATGGCAGTGGCGCCATTGGTGGCGTAGTAAATGTAGTAGATAACCGCGTACCAACCGACAGCACAACACGCGGCGAGTGGAACGTAGAACATAACTCGGTTGATAACCAAAAAGTTGCCTCGTTTAATGCCACCACAGGTACAGACTCGGTGGCTTTTTATGCCGATGCGTTTTGGCGTGAAGCCGACGACTACGAGGTACCTGTAGCTGCTGATATAGATAGCGACGGCGAAGAGCATCGTGGCGATTACAAAGTTGAAAACAGTAATGAAGAGTCTGACGGCTTTACTGTTGGCGCTAGCTATTTAATGGATAACGGCTTCATTGGCTTAGCAGTAGAGCAATTTAATCGTCAATACGGTATTCCGGGCCATACGCACGGCGATGAAGAAGAGGAAGAACATAGCGACGAAGAAGAAAGCGTATTTGCTGATTTAGAGCAAACTAAAGTGCAATTATTAGGTGAGTACAACCTAGATAATAAATGGCTAAACAAAGTAAACCTGCGTGTTGGCCACACTGACTACGAACACGCTGAAATTGAGGGTGGGGCAGTAGGCACTACTTTTAAAAACGAAACAAACGAATTACGTATAGACCTACTACATAACCAATTTAGCGAGTGGAATGGCGGCATTAGTTTTCATTACAAACAAAGCGATGTTGAAGCGCAAGGTGAAGAGGCCTTTACTCCTCCATCAGAAACCGAAAGCTTTGCTGTAGCGCTGATGGAAGAAAGGCACTTTGGTGATTTTTTAGTGCAAGTAGGTGGACGTATAGAGCGTGTAACAATTGAAGCTGGCAACGTATTACTGCCAAATATTGACGCTCATGCACACGATGAAGCGCAAGAAGCCGACGAGCATGATCACGACCAAGAAGAAAGCGCAGAAACCACTCGTGTATTTGACGTAGAGCATGAATTTACACCAATCAGTTTATCGGCAGGCGTAGTGTGGGATTTTACACCTAACTATAATTTAGGCCTTTCTGTGTCGCGATCTGAACGTGCGCCTTCTGCTTCTGAGTTGTTATCGTTTGGGCCGCACATTGGCACTGGCACTTACGAAGTAGGCGCACTATTTAATTTAGGTGAAGACGGTCATTTAGGTTTATCTGATCAAGCAATAGACCTAGAAACAGCCAATAATATCGATTTAACTTTTCGTAAAACCCAAGGTGATATTGGCTTTATTTTAAATGCCTTCTACAACCAAGTAGATAACTACTATTACCAAATAGATACTGGTTTATTCGCTGAAAGTGGCCACGACCATGGCGATGAAGAAGAAGACGCTGACGAACACGATCATTCATCAGAGCTACCTGTTTATTTATTTAAAACAGACGATGTAATTTTACATGGTTTTGAAGCGCAAATTGCGTGGCAGTTAACAGATGAATTTAAAGTAGATTTATTCTCAGATTACGTTCGTACACGCCTAAAAGACGGCGGCGATTTACCCCGTACTCCACCGCTTCGTTTTGGCAGCGAACTAAGCTACCAAACAGATAAACTAAGTGCGCATATTCACGTTACTCGCTATCAAAAGCAAGACCGCACAGCCCCACAAGAAACAGCAACAGACGGTTACACATTGGTTGATGCAAGCATCTCTTACGACCTTTCAGTATTAAACCAAGATATGTCTGTGTACCTACGAGGAACCAACTTAACAGATACAGAAGCACGCGTGCACAGCTCATTTGTAAAAGATATAGCACCACGTCCAGGGCGTAGCTTTGCGCTAGGCATTCGCGGTTATTTTTAAGCATTAAAAAATTATAATTAAAGGAAATAAACATGAAAAAACTATACAAATTAAAGCTTATTGCACTGGCTATTAGCACTACATTTATTACAGCCTGTGGCGATGCAGAGACCAATATTGTAGAAAAAGATCCTATTGTTGTAGAAGACGAGCACGATCATGACGATGATGATCACGACCATGATGATGGCTACACAATTGATTCATTAGGCAGATTAGCTGTACTGGCAGGCGATAGCAACGAAGCCAGCTTTTATGACCTAGATGACAACGCTTTACTTGAAACATTTACCCTTACGAATGATTCAAACACACTGTCGTCATCACCTGATTTTCGTTATGCCGTCATTGCAAGCCGCGCACAAGATTACTTAGGCTTTATTGATGGTGGTTTATGGCGTGAAGACCATGGCGAGCATTTACACGACTACGAGCAAAGCCCAGCGGCTAGTAGCTATGAGTTAACAAGTGGCAGTCGCCCTACTCACCTTATAAAACACGACGGCCAATTAGCTGTTTTTTATGATGGTGATGCAGACTCAGGCACAGTTGCCTCTGTTGAAGTATTAACAGATAACGACATAACAAGCGCAACAGCAACGCTACCGAGTATTAGCTACGATATTAATATGCACGGCGTAGCAGAGCCTCGCGGTGAGCATTTATTATCAACACTTCGCCGTGATGACAGCGAAAGCACATCGGTTGCTAAAGTACTGCCAGACCAAGTAGGTGTTTATCATTTTCATGATGGTGAATACGAGCTTGAACAAACCTTAGAAGTTACGTGCCCTGATTTACACGGTGCAGCACAAAACCACGATTATGTAGTATTTGGCTGTAGCGATGGTGTGTTATTAGCCCACCAGCAAGATGATGAATACGAAGCTGAAAAAATAGCGAACATTGCAGCCGTTGGCGATTTACGCATTGGTAGTATTTATGGCCACGAAGATAGCGAGACCTTTATTGGCGTAGCGTCTGGCCATGGTGGCGGCGAAGCCGTAATTGTAACTATTAACCCAGCAACAGCGCAAATGGAAGAACTAGAATGGCAACTAGCCGATGGCGCAAGTGCTGTGTCGTACTCTTTTTCTGCCCATGGCGAGCACTTTTTAATATTAGACAGCTTAGGCTTTTTAAATGTATTTAGCGCACACGACCATGATGACGAAATGCACTGGGAGCTTGAAGGCCAAGTTGATATTACCGAGCAAGATGTATCAACTATGCCAGAGGGCATGAGCTTTAGCATGACAGTGGCGCAAAATGGTCAGTTTGCTTATGTAGCGGACCCTATTGCTCAGCACGTTGTGCAAGTACACCTTGAAGACTTAGAAATTGAAAGTGAGGTTGAGCTTACTTTTGCCCCAAGTGCAATTACTTGGCTGGGTATTGCGCAAGAGGAAGATGATCACGAGCATTAATTTAAAACTAGCGCTTTAAGTTAAACCCACAAAGTAAAAAACCCGTAATTAGGTTTACTAATTACGGGTTTTTTACAGCTATTTATTTAGCTCTATTGTTACTTACGGCGCCAGCCACTCCATACATCATCTACATCATCTATATCATCGGCTTTATTTTTTTTCTTTTTCTTGCCTGTGCCTTCTGGTTTTGCCATTGGCTTTTCATTTTTAAGCGCCTGTGCAGCATCAAGGTTAGCTTGGTTTACAGCAAAGCCTGTAACCTCTTCACGCTCTAAGCGTAGTTTGTTTTTCTTCTCGATAATTTTAAAGTGATGTAAATCTTCATAATCAATTAACGATAACGCTAAACCAACTTCACCAGCACGGCCGCTTCGGCCAATACGGTGCATATAATCAGAAGGGCTGCGTGGTAGGTTAAAGTTTATTACCACTGGCAGCTTCTCAATATCTAAACCACGTGCAGCAATATCGGTTGCGATAAGTACTTCGATTTCGCCCGCTTTAAATTTTTCTATTACGCGAGTACGCTCACTTTGGCCTTTATCGCCATGGAAAACTTGTGCATTAACACCGCGCTTTTCAAGTTTACTAGCTAAATGCTCACAGTCTTTTTTCGCGTTCACAAAAATCAGCGCTTGGCGCCATTTATGCGTTTTAATTAAATGTGCTAAAACTGTGGTTTTTTCACCTTTGTTTACGGTAAAAACACGCTGTACTAAGGTGCTTTCATCTTTGTTTTGTACTTGTATTTCAACTGGGTCGTTTAAAAGCTCTTGCGTTAATAGCTTAACTTGCTCAGGGAAAGTTGCTGAAAACAACATGGTTTGTTTTTTAGCAGGCATTAACGCTAAAAGCTCAGCAAGCTCTTCAGTAAAACCAAGGCTTAGCATGCGGTCGGCTTCATCAAGCACAAGCGTATTTAGTTTATCGAGCTTAATAGCATTGCTTGAGATTAAATCGAGTAAACGTCCTGGTGTTGCCACTATAATATCAGCACCGCCACGAAGAGCCTGCATTTGTGTATTAACCGATACACCACCAAACACAGCTACTGTTTTAATCGCGCCATTAAAGTTTGCAGAGTACGATTTAACACTATCGGCCACTTGCGTAGCAAGCTCACGGGTAGGTACCAAAATAAGCCCCGTTACAAAGTTACCTTTGCTCGCTGTTTTTTTAGAGCCCAGCTCTAAAAATAGCTTTTGTAGCATAGGCAAAGCAAATGTAGCTGTTTTACCTGAGCCAGTATTCGCCCCCGCAATTAAATCACTGCCCGCAAGCACACAAGGTATAGCCTTAGCTTGAATTGGCGTAGGCTGGGTATATTCCAAATCGGTTAAACGAGCTAATAGCTCTGGAATAAGGCCAAGTTCGGTAAACGTGCTAGGGCTTGTGGCTGAGGTCATAAAAGTTATGGGCTTATTGCTAAAAAAGTAGCCTGCAATTTTAGCGTATTTAGCGCTTATTAAGTAGGGGTTAGTGATTTAAATGTTTTTTATAGGTAACAACTGCGCGATTTAAGCTGCTAGTTACGAGGAAATTTAAGTATCACCGAAGGAGCTTCACACCTAAAGAGGCTTTCATAAAAAGCCAGCAACTAAGTTGACAATATTATTAGCTCTTACTCAGCTCTGCTTGCAATCTAGCTTTTGTTTCTTTTAAGTAATTTATATAAGGATATGAGTCGTCTGCAATCGCTAAAGCAGATTCCATCTGTTCAAGCGCTTGACGAGTATTGCCTTGCATTTCATAGCCATAAGATAAGGCTGAAAACGCATCGACTGATTTTGGGTGGTTTTTTATATTATACTTAAACACCTCAATAGCACGGGCAAATTGCTTGCTGCCCGTTAAGTTATAACCGAGTGATCTAACAGCGCGATCCGGTGGCGCAATCTGCTCGCCCCATTGTTGAGATAAGTTTTGATAATAAGCATCAATAGAGGCTACATCGTCAGTTAAATCACTTATGGGCATTTGTTTAGGCAAAAATAAGTTGTGATAAGCATTAAATGAACCAGCAACCGAAGTCAGGTTATGCGAGACACCATCAAACGCATCACTAAAGAAGCGTAGCTCTCGCACTTTATACGATTGCATAGCTTGCTGCAATTCATCGTACCTTTCGCGCATTATGCCAGCTTCTTCGCCGATATTGATGTAAACGTAACTGTTAAGCTTTTTCGTTTTAGCTATAAACGATTTTGTACTTTTTACCGATGCGCCATAGTTCCACCAAACCGCTGGGCTATACGCAATATGCGCTTGGAATAACTCAGGATTTGCCTGCAACGCATATAGCGTAAATACACCACCCGCAGATGCGCCAGCAATCACTTTATAATTATGCGTACGATAATTCTTATTAACTAAAGGAATGAGCTCTTGCTCAAAGAACGTCAAAAACTTTGCCGCGCCGCCCCCTTCACCTACCGGGCCTTGTGGCTCTTTATTCACTGTAGGATAGAAATCTCTGAGTCGATTAGTGCTTTCAATAGCGACAATAATAACCTCTGGCGCACGATTATCATTTTGTAATCGCTCAATAACAGCACTGGCAAGCGGTATATTACCAGCGCCATCTAAGCGATAAATGACCGGATAAACTTTGTTTGGGTTAGCTTGATAACTCTTAGGTAACTGAATGACAATTGTACGTTCTTCGTTTAAAACAGCTGATTTAAATGTATGTGTGTGCACAGAGTAATCAGCACTTTGTTGTTTAGTGTCAGATTGTGCAAGAACGCTTTGTGAACTAAAAATACAAAAACTAACAAAACTAACAAAACACAGGACGGTAAATACGCGCATAACTAATCCCTTAGAGAATAATAACTTACTTAAGTTAACAGAGTTTCAGGCACAAAAAAAGGTGCATAATGCACCTTTTTAACTTTAGCCAATAAACTTTAACATATTGATTTTACTCAACAGTAACCGATTTAGCTAGGTTACGTGGTTGGTCAACGTCAGTGCCTTTAATTACCGCTACGTAGTATGACAGTAGCTGCAATGGCAGTGTGTAAACAATTGGCGCAATAATGTCGTCAGTGTGGTTTACGTTGATTACACGCATTGTGTCGTCTGACTCAAAGTGTGAATCTTTATCTGCGAATACGTAAATAATGCCGCCACGTGCGCGTACTTCTTCTACGTTTGATTTAAGCTTTTCTAGCAATTCGTTATTAGGTGCGACAACAATAATTGGCATGTCAGCATCAATAAGCGCTAGTGGGCCATGCTTAAGCTCGCCCGCTGCGTAAGCCTCTGCGTGGATGTACGAAATCTCTTTAAGTTTAAGCGCACCTTCCATTGCAATTGGGTATTGCGAACCACGACCTAAAAACAGTGAGTGATGCTTGTCGGCAAACTCTTCTGCAAGATCTGCAATACCATCAGCTAGTAGCAATGTTTCTTCTAACTTAGCTGGAAGTACTTTAATTGCATTTACAATGGCACTTTGATCAAGGCCTTTTTCTTGTGCGATAGATGCAGTAAGCATTAACAAACCAACTAGCTGCGTAGTAAATGCTTTAGTAGATGCTACGCCAATTTCAGCGCCCGCTTTAGTCATAAAGGCAAGGTCTGATTCGCGTACAAGCGATGAACCAGGTACGTTACAAATAGTCATTGAAGCCATGTAACCTTGCTCTTTAGCTAGGCGTAACGCAGCTAGCGTATCGGCAGTTTCACCCGATTGAGAAATAGTAACAAGTAGGCTATTTTCATGTACAAACGACTGACGGTATCTAAATTCAGAAGCTATTTCTACATTACAGCTAACACCCGCAAATTGCTCAAGCCAGTAACGTGCAACCATACCTGAATGGTAAGACGTACCACAGGCAATAATTTGCACATGTTTTACATCTTTAAATATTTGCTGAGCGCTTTCGCCAAAGGCATCAATTGCTACACGGTCGTCGTTTAAACGCCCTTCAAGAGTATTACGTACAGCAAGTGGCTGCTCGTAAATTTCTTTTAGCATGTAGTGACGATAATCGCCTTTGCCTGATGCATCTTGCGTAATGTTTGATTCAATCACTTCACGCTCAACTGCGTTACCGTCTGCATCAAAAATTTCTACTGTGTCACGTGTAATACGTGCTACGTCGCCTTCTTCTAAAAAGATGAAGCTGCGAGTAACTGGTAATAATGCAAGTTGGTCAGAGGCAATAAAGTTTTCACCAAGGCCTAAACCAATAACAAGTGGGCTACCTGAGCGCGCTACAATGATTTCGTTGTCGTTCGCTTTATCAAATACAACAGTACCAAACGCACCTTCAAACTGCTTAACAGCTGCTTGTACTGCTGCAAGTAACGTTGCGTGTTGCTTACGAAGCTTATGAATTAAGTGCACCATTACTTCGGTATCCGTTTCAGATAGGAACTCGTAGCCCTCTTCTTTAAGCGATGCGCGTAAGCTTGCGTGGTTTTCAATAATACCGTTGTGCACAAGTGCTAACTGGTTGTTTGATACATGTGGGTGAGCATTTGCTTCTGTAACGCTACCGTGTGTTGCCCAGCGTGTGTGTGCAATGCCTGTATGACCACTAACGCCAGCTTTTTCTAGCGCAGCTTCTACGTTAACCACTTTACCTACTGCTTTAACAGTATTTAATGTATTGCCATCAAGCAATGCTACGCCTGCTGAGTCGTAACCACGGTATTCAAGACGCTTAAGGCCTTCAACTAAAATTTTGTTTACTGGACGTTCTGCAACTGCCCCAACTATTCCACACATAGTGTCTCCATTAATTTTTTAAATACTTGCTACTCAGTAGCTACTGTATAATCTCTGCGCAAATTAGTTTTACACCACACGCCTCAATTGCTTTGCGTTTATCGTCTGCTAAGCCATTGTCGGTTATTAATGTGGTTACTATTTTCCACGGTAATTCTAAATTTGGTATTTTTCGGCCAATCTTATCTGATTCAACCATTACAATGACTTCACGAGCCGCTTCTGCCATTACTTGGCTCAAACCAACTAACTCATTAAAGGTTGTTGTGCCACGTTTTACATCTATACCATCAGCACCAATAAAGAGCTGATCGAAGTCGTAAGAGCATAATACATTTTCGGCAACTTGCCCCTGAAACGACTCAGAATGCGGATCCCAGGTTCCACCGGTCATCAAAAGTGTTGGCTCGTTCTCGAGTGCTAATAAACGACTAGCGACTTTAATCGCATTGGTCATAACAACGAGCCCACGTTTATTGGCAAGTTCAGGGATCATCGCTGCTGTAGTGCGTCCGCTATCAATAATAATGCGATTATGATCGTTTATAAGTGAGGCTGCCGCTTTTGCTATTGCTACTTTGCGCTTTGAATCTACTTCATCGCTAACAATTTCTTTAGGTAGTGCAATAGCACCACCGTAGCGGCGAAGTAATAAGCCACTTTTTTCAAGCGAGGTTAAATCTTTTCGAATGGTTACTTCTGATGTTTGAAACTGCTCAGCTAGCTTTTCAACAACTACTTCACCTAGTTCATTAACCTGAACCAGTATATTGTGACGACGCTGTTGTGTGTTTCGTTTAGTCATAAAGCTCGTGAATTAAGTTTCGTTTCGAAAGTTATGCGATTTTAAACGAAACAACCTAAATGGCAAGTGAACGAGCAAAAAAAACACAGTTTTATTCTAATAATAATAATAAAACTAAAAGTACGGTAAGCTATAACTAATTAAGTTATAAAGATAAATACAATGCAGTCATTTAACAGTATCAGTAAAGAATACTTAGCACAGCGAAAGCAAGCAGGTGAAACCTGCCGTTTATTTAATAAGAGCCCAAGTAAAGGCAACTTAAAACGTATCAAAGAGTTATTTTTAAAGTCGGGTGATGGTGTAATTATCGAATCAGGTTTTCATTGTGATTACGGTAATCAAATCGTTATTGGTGATCGTACTTTTATTAATATTAATTGCACACTTCTTGACTCGCCATTAGCCAATAACTCAATCACCATTGGTGATGACTGCTTAATAGGCCCGAACGTTCAGTTTTTAGCTGTATCACATGCTACTAATCCAGTAGAAAGGCTTAATAAAGAAAACTTTGCAGCACCTATCGCGTTAGGCAATAACGTATGGGTTGGCGCAGGTGTAATTATTTTAGCGGGTGTAAGTATTGGTGAAAATAGTATTGTGGGTGCGGGTGCTGTGGTTACTAAAAATGTAGTGCCTAATACTGTAGTAGCGGGTAACCCAGCTCGTGAAATAAGAACACTGTAGATATTCTCGATGTGATTTTAGCGTCAGGAGTCACTACGCTCGCTCGCCCTACGTGGTGGGTGCTGATGTGAGTGTTAATTGCGCGTATTTCACTTTTCTGCAGACGTAAAAAAGCCCGACTATTTCGAATCGGGCTTTCTACAATTTGAAGCCTGCTAATGTCATGGTTCCCACAGCGGTAAAAAGTCACCTAGCAAATGCTACATACTTATCGGCGTGCAGAGATATTGAGGGCTTTTGGTGTGATTCTAGCGTCGGAAGTCGCTTCGCTCGCCCTACGTGATAGGTGTTGATGTGAGTGTCTATTAATTACGCGCATTTTACTTTTCTGCAGACGTAAAAAAGCCCGACTCTTTCGAATCGGGCTTTCTACAATTTGAAGCCTGGTAATGTCCTACTTTCACATAGCAAATGCTACACTATCATCGGCGCTGTTTCGTTTCACTACTGAGTTCGGCATGGAATCAGGTGGGTCCAAAACGCTATTGTCACCAAGCAAATTTGGGCGTTAATCCGTATCGCTACGCACTAACTGAATTTGGAAAATATCTGATAATATTTTTTAAGTCTTTCTAAGTAATATCTACTTTAGTCATATTAACTTCTTCGCTTGTTTCACTATCACATAAAACGCGTTTGGCGTTGTATGGTTAAGCCTCACGGGTAATTAGTACAAGTTAGCTTAATGGCTCACACCACTTCCACATCTTGCCTATCAACGTTGTAGTCTTCAACGGCCCTTCAGAGACTT
>NZ_MTQD01000014.1 GCF_001974875.1 Pseudoalteromonas sp. EB27 | reverse complement strand
CTCTTGTTCTATTTTTTGCTCTTCCGAAAAGTCGGGAAACAATAAGTTTATAAATTTCAGTTTATTTCGTTTAGTGTTTGCTATTTTCCCGAACTCAAAAACCTTAGCCTCGAATAGTTTCATAAATTCATATATATACTCTATTTTTTAATATCTATCTCGAAGTATGGATCTTCTTTTTTTGTTGGTTTTGGATAAAAGCGTGTAAAAATTAATGTGGCATCTTCAGGTCTAATGCATTTAAAGTTACCATTGAATATAACTGCAGAGAATTTTTCTCTAAATAGAGTTAACTCTTTATGATAGAGATCTATTTTATGCTCAAACTCTTGCCTTTCTATTGTTCTTTTCTGGTAATTCAAATTAGATTGGAACTGTAATGCACGAAAGTTAGCAGTTGCCAAAGTAGCAAGAGGTAATGCTGAACCTAAAATCCATAAAGGCACATTCATATATTCTAAGAAAACAGATAGGGTTTCTTTATTTGGCCATTCAATTGATAGACCATCATTTATAAAAATAAAACTCATCAGTAAAGAAGATAAGCTAACCGGTATAATTATAGCTATCCAAAAATATGAATATGTGAACACACTACTAATTTTTTTATTGTTATTCATATACTTTAAGTCCCTCAATGCACACTCAAGCTAAGAGAGTTATTATTTAATCCAATTAAATAAATATGCTTAATTTAAAGTTCTAAAAAGCCCTACCAGTTCATGATGGGGCTTTTACTTTTGTTATAGTGATTATTCTTGTTATGGCGCTACTGCCGGATACACATAGCTTGCATCTAAACCTAAAGGAATACCAAGTGCCCAATAACCTAATAAAAAGATACTCCAGCCAATCATAAAGACGATTGAGTACGGTAGCATAATAGCAATTAAAGTACCTATACCTGTGCCTTTGACATACTTTTGACAGTACACCACCACTAATGGAAAATAAGGCATTAACGGTGTAATAATATTAGAACTTGAGTCACCTACACGATAAGCGGCTTGAGTTAAGTCTGGCGAAATGCCAAGTTGCATTAACATAGGTACAAAAATAGGGCCAAGTAACGCCCATTTTGCTGAACTTGAACCTACAAACAAGTTAACAAAGCCTGTTAAAAAGATAATGCCCACAACCGTTACTGCACTTGGCAATTCCATTGCCTTTAATAACTGCGCACCTTCGATTGCGAGTAATGCACCTAAATTTGATTTACTAAATGCAGCAATAAATAGCGAACAGAAAAACGCCATAACGATATAATACGCCATGCCGCTCATCGCTTTACTCATAGCATCAATCATATCTTTTGAGGTTTTAAAGGTACCTACCGTAAAACCATATACAGTGCCTGGAATCCAAAAAAGTAAAAATATTAGTGGGACAATTGATTGCATTAAAGGAGAGCTAAAATTAGTAAGGGATCCGTCACTACTGCGCATTGCAGAATCGTCTGGAGCAGAGACAAATGCTAATAACGCAAGTCCTGCAATCATTACTGTACTGGCTATATAAAAAGCACGTTTTTCATCACTACGTGCATCTTCAAATACAGGTAAATCCTCTTTAGCGCCATCAACCGCGGTTTTTTGTAAACGTGGTTCAATAATTTTATCGGTAATGTACCAGCCTAATGCCACAATAAATAAGCTAGATGCTGAAGCAAATGCCCAGTTATTTAACGGGTTAATTGTCATTGCAGGATTAATTATTTGCGCCGCACTTTGGGTAAAACTTTGTAGCAATGGGTCGATACCCGATGGAATAAAGTTAGCCCCAAAACCACCACTGACTCCTGCAAATGCAGCTGCAATACCCGCAAGCGGATGGCGTCCTGCGGCGTAAAAAATCACACCGGCTAATGGAATGACTAACACATAACCTGCGTCAGTAGCGGTATGGCTCACAATGGCCACTAAAATGATTGAAGGCGTTAATAGCTTTTTAGGAGTGACTTTAAGCATTAACTTAAGGCCGGTATTAATAAAGCCCGAATGCTCTGCAACGCCCACACCTAACATAGCCACTAAAACGACACCTAAGGGAGCGAAGCCAGTAAAGGTTTTTACCATAGAGGATAAAAAGGTAGCGAGCGAATCACTTGCCAGCATATTATTAATGATAATCGCTTCACCGGTACGTGGGTCTATTGCATCAAAACTCACGCCTGAAAACCACCACGACAAAAACCAAATTAATAACATTGCAAATAGAAATATTACGGCTGGATCAGGAAGCTTATTTCCTACTCGCTCAACAAAATTTAAAAAACGCGCTACAACCCCTGAAGGTAAAGCGTCTTGATTATTATTCATTCTTATTGTTCCTAAAATTTATTTTAGTAACAATATCGCATAAAAACAAAACAGTAAATTAACATAAAAATCTACTTTTAAAGTTTCGGGCACAAAAAAACACGATAGTGATAAACAAATCGTGTTTTTATATTGTGCTAAAAAAGGTGTTAAGCGAGTGCTTTAACTTCTTCCCATAGGCGAGCAACTAATGTTTTATCTTCTTCATTAAGCTCACCGTTGCGATATGCTTTAACTAAGCTTTGCTCTACAGTTTCGTTTAGCTCATCTATACTGATTGTCAGCTTTTCTACTTCGGCATAACCAACTGCAAGATCAAAATGACCTCGTAAATAGCCGCCTGCAAATAACTCATCGTCAGTTGCTTTTATTACTAAATCATCGAAGTACTGCTGGGCTGCATCGATATAGTTCACTAAACTCATTTATTAATCTCCTGGTTTTGCAAAGCACCTGTATTTTCA
Organism: Pseudoalteromonas sp. EB27; assembly: GCF_001974875.1. Classification (GTDB taxonomy): domain Bacteria; phylum Pseudomonadota; class Gammaproteobacteria; order Enterobacterales; family Alteromonadaceae; genus Pseudoalteromonas. Next base: position 160,761 of record NZ_MTQD01000014.1, on the reverse strand, counting down.
ATGTTGTGGTGCCCTACTGCATACATAATATGGTCGTTAAATCCGGTGGTTACTTTAATATAACCGGTTAATTCATCATCTAATTCGCCATCGCCTGTATCACAAATAAGGGGACGACCATTAAGCGCTTGTAGTTTAGTTTTTGTTGCTACTACAATAATATTTTCTTTGCCAATTGCACGTATAAGCGCAGGGCTCAATTGCTGGTTACCACGGCCAAATATATGCCCTTGCCCGCCAATGAGCGTAATAACTAACTTAGTACTTTGCTCATGAGTAAGCTCAAATAGTTGCTTAGCCGTTAAATCTTGAGCAACTAAGGTTTGATCTTTTATTAAGTCAACACCAAGTAACGTATTCTCAAGCCCCATTTCTTCCATTATGGCTTCAACAGTTGAGCCGCTACCCATTATATAAAATGTGTCTTCATCCATTTGCGACACAACATGCGCTGCAATGTCGGCAAGTACGAGTTCGTCGGTTTCTTTACCGCCGTTTTTAACCGCTTGCATATAACGTACTTCGCTAGGTGTTTGCATTTCGCCGTAGCGTTTGGCCTTTACTGTGCCTTGTCTGAAAGCATCTTCATCTATATCCATTACATCTGCATCGGCTAAGGTAACTAACTCACCCTTAACCAGCATTTCGACTACGCGCCCTGCAGCCTTTGGCGTAATAGCGTAAACACCAGAATGAATTTTACAACCTGCGGGAATACCAAGTACGGGAATAGTATCCTCGATTGCATGGCAAATATTACGCGCTGTACCGTCGCCTCCAGCAAATAAAACTAAATCAACACCAAAGTCTTTAAGTACTTTTGCTGCTTGTTCTGTGTCATCTGGGGTTGTTATTACTGCAGAGTTGTATACAACCTCTACCTTAAAGCCCAAAGCTTTTGCTGTTTGCTCACCCATGTCACCGTTAACGGTGTAAATGGTTAAACGTTCTTTATAAGGCAATAGCACTTCAAGTGCTGCTTTTGTGCGGCTATTTGCTTTGGGTTCTGCACCTAATTCGATTGCTTTCGCGGCTGTGTGCGCGCCATCACTACCTTTTAAGGCAACTGTTCCGCCTAAACCCGCTACTGGGTTTACAATTAAACCTAATTTAAACGCCATTACAAAGCTCCTTTGGATGTTGCCAATTAAATTGCTGCGCTGTTAATGGCCACGGTGTATTGTAAAAATCACAGAGTGCTCTTAAAAGTGACTCTGTACGGGAGTTAAAACCATTTTCGATTAGCGATAATACCCGTGCATGTACTCGCTGCTGAAAATCAAACCGACACGTTTGCTCACCGTTTAAATTATCCACCGACACATTAAAATTAAACCCTGCTGCGGTGCTTAATAACCACTCAATAGCTTGGGGCTTTACTTCTACGTTTTCAAACTCAGCTTGTTTTTGTTTGTCGCGCCCATCAGGACAATACCAATAGCCGTAATCTTCTAATAAACGACGTGCATCACCGGCCACCAGCCAGTGTGCTAGCTCATGTAATGCACTCGCATAAAAACCATGCGCAAATACAACTTGGTGATATGGCACGTGCTCTGTTGCTGGTAAATACACAGGTTCAAAATCACCTTTTATCAGACATGTATTATGACTTTGATAAAAAGTGCGTTCAAAAATTGAAATTAGATCAGCTATTTGATGCATAAAATTAGGCTAATTTTTCTCGGTTGCAGCGCTATTTTGCGCAGTAAAAACGAGACGAATTGTACGGGCTTTTACAACTAAAGTAAAAATAAGGCGTGATAGTAAAATATAAGCGGACTAATCTTTCACTTTATTGATATTTTTAATAATACCTAAACAGTAAAGCGTATTGGCAAGTTCTTTACGCTGTGTTTTTTCACTTGAGGTTTTATTGGCTAAGCTAGTTAACATATCGTATCGTTTACGAAGAGTAAGTATATATCTGGCATGCTTACGGCATTCAAAGCAATGAGTACAGTGTGAATCGACCCAAAAACCAAGTACCTCAAACCAATATTGCTGCTCTTGAGCAAAAAAAATAAATGCCTTAGAGCAAGTCCCGCACTTCTCTTCAATATCAACATAAAGTGCCCGAGGATAAATAGCATAGTTTTGCTTTTTTATATCAGCCAATATTACCGTATTAGGGAAGTATTTAAGGCTCGAGTAACGCCAGTGCGCATTCTCAATTGCTTCAATAGTCGAAGATGTATTGGTAATAATTGGTTTATCGCCATACCTAGGATGGTTAAGGTACATCAGCTCGCCTACTTTAAAATTATGGTTTTAATACTAAAAAGTAAATCACATAAAAGCAATAGTTATGCAGGCATGCCTGCTTCATCACATTCTACAATATCGGTCTCGGTTAATGCCTGAGTAATCCAAGTTTGCAATACGGGGCAACGCATCACAAAATCACAATATTGCTGCGCCTCTGGCGATAACGTAATTTGATAGGTTTTTAAGCGCAGTACAACAGGCACATACATGGCATCAGCAATACTAAAGTCACCAAAAAACCACTCATTTGGAAACACATCTTGTTGCTGTGCAAATATCTCGTCTATACGGGCTATGTCTTTTAGTGCTTCGCTCGATAGTTCTACTTTACGGGTTGCTCTTATATTCATTGGCATTTCACTGCGCAGTGACATAAAGCCCGAATGCATTTCAGCACTTAGCGCACGCGCTTTAGCTCTTTGGGTAATATATTTTGGCCATGCAGCGCCTGATAAGTAAGCATCGTTAATATATTCACAAATTGCTAGCGAATCCCATACCTGTAAATCGCCATCAATTAACGCTGGGACTTTTTGCAAAGCAAAGGTCTTTTTTAGTTCATTGTAAAAGTCAGGGGTGTCGAGTACTAGCTGGTTTTCACTAAACTCAACATCAAATTTACTCATTAAATACCATGCGCGTAATGACCAGCTAGAGTAGTTTTTATTACCGATAAATAATTGCATATTGTAGATACCAAAGTGAATAGACGCTCCTACCTTACTAGGTGATTAAACAACCAACAACATTTTGTTTAAAGTCTCTTTGCTAACTGTTACTTAAAGCTATAAATTACTCACTTAACTGCTTGTTTAAATGTTTTTTTAATAGTCGAGTATTACGCGTATTGGCTTTAAAAAATGCATCAAATATATCGCCAAAAAATGGCACTAATCCGCCCACAAAGTCAATGAGCATATTGATAATCATCTTAGTCTTTATACGTTTACTCACCCCTAAACGCTGCGCTTCTATAAGCACATAACTTGATAAAATTAGCCCTGCGGCATCACCTATAACGGGAATTAAACCAATTACAGCCTCCAAACCTATATTAAATTTAGTAAAAGGTATGCCAATGCTGCTATCAGTTAACTTACTGAATCGCTCTAAGCGGGCTATTGCAGCTTGGGCTTTTATTTGTGAGTGTTCATTAATATTATCGTTCATGATTACTACCCTCCTTCTTGCAGTATATAGGGCTTACTTGAACAACTCCTGAAAGGCTTCAAACTAAATTACAGACATAAAAAAACGCGGTAGTCCGCGTTTTTTTATAATTATAAATCTTTATACAGAGCCGTTAATTGGCCCGTGTTCGTGATTTACATGTGGATTTTGTCCGCGTTGACGCAGTAAATGGTCCATTAAAGTAATAGCCATCATTGCCTCAGCAATCGGGATTGCACGAATGCCCACACACGGATCGTGACGACCTTTGGTAATCATCTCAACCGCTTCGTTGCTTGTATTAATACTTTTACCCGGAATAGTAATGCTCGACGTTGGTTTTAGCGCGATAGAAGCAATAATATCTTGCCCTGTCGAAATACCCGCAAGTACGCCACCCGCATGGTTTGATGTAAAACCTTCAGGAGTTAACTCGTCACGATGCTCAGAGCCTTTTTGCTCAACTACATCAAAGCCATCACCAATTTCCACGCCTTTAACAGCATTAATACTCATTAATGAGTGTGCAAGTTCGGCGTCAAGGCGGTCAAATACTGGCTCACCAAGACCTACAGGTACGTTGCTTGCCACTACTTTTACTTTAGCGCCAACTGAGTCACCTTGCTTTTTAAGGTCACGCATATATTCGTCAAGCGCTTCAAGCTTACTTGCATCAGGAAAGAAAAATAAGTTATTTTCAACTTCATCCCAATCAAACGTTTCCGCCTTAATAGGACCTAGCTGGCTTAAACAAGCTTTAACTTCAATACCATGAAATTGCTTTAAGTATTTTTTAGCGATAGCGCCTGCCGCTACGCGTATCGCGGTTTCACGTGCAGACGAACGACCGCCACCGCGATAGTCGCGCAAGCCGTACTTATGCCAATACGTGTAATCGCCATGACCTGGGCGAAATACATCTTTAATTTTGCCGTAATCTTGCGAGCGTTGATCGGTGTTTTCAATTAATAAACCAATGCTAGTACCTGTGGTTTTACCTTCAAAAACGCCTGCTAATATTTTTATTTGATCGCTTTCGCGGCGCTGCGTTGTATAACGGCTTTGGCCTGGTTTTCGGCGATCTAAATCAATTTGTAAGTCGGCCTCTGTGATTTCAAGACCTGCGGGAGTACCATCAACAACGCCGCCTAATGCAACGCCGTGGCTCTCACCAAAGGTGGACACTTTAAATAACTGTCCAATGCTATTACCTGCCATTAACTTTCCTCATTCCTAATGACTACCGATAGCCAAGCACAAGGCTTGGCTATTCATTTTTTTACTTATTTTGAAAAATACTCATCTAGCTGCTTTTTGCTAATTACAAATACACCTAAGCCGCCTTGTTCAAATTCAATCCATTCAAACGGTGCGCCCGGATACAGTGCATCCATATGTACCATAGAGTTGCCAACTTCTACAAATAACAAACCGTTATCAGTTAGATGCTCACTCGCTTCACTTAAGATAGTACGCGTTACGTCTAAACCATCGTGGCCTGATGCAAGTCCAAGCTCTGGCTCATGATGAAATTCACGTGGTAAGTCAGCCATATCTTCTGCATCAACATATGGTGGGTTTGCTACTATTAGGTCATATTTTTGACCTGGTACACCGCTAAATACATCAGACTGAATGGGTAACACACGGTCAGTTAACATGTAATCGTTAATGTTAATATCTGTCACTTCAAGTGCTTCATACGATATATCTACCGCATCAACCTGTGCTTCCTCAAAAGCTTGCGCAAGTGCAATTGCGATACAACCCGACCCCGTACATAAATCTAATATGCGGTTAACCGATTGTGGCTCTTCAAGCCAAGGTGTAAAGCGATTGCTGATAAGCTCTGCAAACGGTGAGCGAGGTATAAGTACACGTTCATCCACATAAAATGGCATACCCGCAAACCATGCAATGTTTGTTAAGTAAGGTACTGGTGTGCAGTCGTTAATACGTTCTGCAATAAGACCCGCAAGTCGGTTTTTTTCTGTGCTTGTTAAACGCGCGTGCATTAATTCTTTTGGCGCATCAACAGGCAAGCTAAGCGCAGGCAGTAATAAGCTTACAGCTTCATCCCATGCGTTATCTGTACCGTGTCCAAAAAATATACTACTACTTGCAAATTGGCTTGTAGTCCAACGTAACCAGTCATGTAAAGTTGACAGTTCTGCAACGGCTTCTTCGAGTGTTGCTTCTTCTATTTGTAAATCGCTCATATATTTTTACCTGTATTAGCTTACTGACTGTTTTGAGTCTTTAAGACGATTGCATTGCCTATCTGCGCTGGGCAAATTACAATTGCCCCTCATTTAAGTATTGTACCGCCTTTTGCGCTGCGTTTTTACGTTTTTTTGTTTAGGTAATAGTTATGAAAAAAGACACTCCATCACATTCGTCCCTAAGCAATGACGACATAAGCTTATTTCGTCAAACGATCACAGGCGCCAAGGTATTTAAACAAGATACTCATCGTTTTGATACAAAACCTAAGGTGTCACAAGCTAAGCAATTTGCCCAGCAAAAAAAGCAGGCTCAGTCTGAATTTTTTTTCTCAGACGTTTATATTCCCGATATAGATACACATGGCACCGTAAAATATGTAAAACCAGGCCAAGACAGCTTTTTAGCTAAACAGCTTCGCCGTGGTGACTTTGCACCCGATTTGACGCTAGATTTACATGGTTTAAATAAAGAACTTGCTAAAGATGAACTCGCTGGACTCATTCACGAATGTAAAAAGCAGCATTACTATTGTGCATGTGTGGTGCACGGTATTGGCGGCGGCGTACTAAAGCACAAAGTGCCTCAATACTTAGTACAGCACCCAGACGTAATAGCAATGCATCAAGCTCCTCTCGAATATGGTGGTAGAGGTGCAGTACTTATACTAATTAACTTACCGCAAAGTGATGAATTTAGACGCTAACTTTAGCTATTACTAGGATGTAACTACGTGCATATTTTTTCAATTATTTTTCCGCTCATTTTCATTGTTGGGCTAGGTTATAGCTGTTGCCGATTAAAATTTTTCGAAAAGCAGCATATTGCAGGCCTGAGTAAGTTCACTTTTTATATTAGTTTGCCTGCTTTTTTATTATTAAATATGTCGCAAATTAACTTACAGCAAAGCATTAGCCTTTTTGCATTTTTGAGCTTTTACATACCTGTTCTGAGTGTATTTGGGGTGGGTATTTTAATTGACCGCTTTTATTTAAGTAAAAAGCATTTAAAAAATTACCAACAACACGGTGTATTTGGACTTGCTTCTAGCTATTCAAATATGGTGTTAGTGGGTATTCCTATTGTTATTGCATCGCTTGGCAAAGAGATGATAGCCATTGCGTTTATGATTATTACTTTTCATAGCACATTGTTATTTGCACTTACTTTTTTAATAGGGGCTAAAGGCAGTAGCGATAAATTTTCGTGGTCGCACTTTGGGAAAAGCATGGTGTTAAACCCAATAGTACTGAGTATTGGGTGCGGGCTTATATTAAACATATTAGGAGTAACACTGTTCACCGACTTAGCAAATAGTTTAGAGCTATTAGCTAAACCAGCAATTGCCTGTGCGTTATTTGTACTTGGTGCAAATTTAGCTTTTTATAAAATAGCAGCAAATTGGCAACCGGCCTTAATAGCATCAATTTTAAAAATATTTTTATTGCCTGCGCTAGTTTTATTGGTAGGTACTTATGTATTCAAACTAGACACGCAAATACTTAACGTATTGGTACTTTTAAGTGCGTCCCCTGTAGGCGTAAATGCTTATCTTATTGCGAGTCAAATAAAGCAGCACGAAGCTACTCTTGCTGGGGCTGTGGTATTGTCTACCATCTTAAGTGTTATTAGTTTTACGTTTTGGCTAGCTTTATTAATTTAGCCTACAAACCGCCGGCTACATCAACAAAACTACCCGTTGTAAAAGAAGCGTGCTCTGAAGCTAAAAAATAAATTGCTGCAGCCACTTCTTCGGGTGTACCGCCTCTACCAAGGGGTAATTTACTTTTAAGCCGATCGACTCGGTCTTTTTCGCCACCATCCCTATGCATATCAGTATAGATGAGCCCAGGTCTAACCGAGTTAACACGAATACCTTTACTTGCTACTTCTTTTGCTAAGCCAATAGTAAATGTGTCCATTGCACCTTTAGATGCTGCATAATCAATGTACTCATTAGGAGAGCCCGTTTTAGCAGCCCCCGATGAAACATTAACAATACTACCGCTATTTCCCATTCGCTTTATTGCCTCACGGCTACATAAAAAAGCACTGGTAATATTTGTAGTCAAAACTTCGTTTATGCGCTCAGCACTCATTTCTAACAAAGGCATTTGTGGTTTTAAAATACCGGCGTTATTTATTAGTACGTCAAGTTGACCAAAGACTTTATCTATATGCATAAATAAAGCTAAAACGTCAGCCTCTAGTGATACGTCACCTTGAATTACTTCAGCCTCAACGCCTAATTGCTTTACTTTTTCTGCCACCAATATTGCACTAGCTAAATCTGCTTTATAATTAATGCAAACATTATAACCGTGCTTTGCAAAATATAATGCGGTAGCTGCGCCAATACCTCGACTAGAGCCGGTGATAAGTACAACGGGGGAGCGAGTCATTAAAGCTATTATTCTTTTAAAGCTGCAACGACTGAAATTTCAACTAGCAGAGCATCACGTGCCATTTTAGCTTCCACACAAGCACGTGCAGGTGCATACCCCTCGGTTACCCATGCATCCCATACCGCATTCATATCAGCAAAGTATTCCATGCTTTTTACGTAAATAGTTGCGCTAAGCATATGTTCTTTTGAACTCCCTGCCTCATCAAGTAACGCCTCTACTTTATCGAGCATGGTTTGAGTTTGTTCTTTAATACCTTTTTGCGCGTCGGCGCATACTTGCCCACATAAATACACAGTGCCGTTGTGTTTTACTATGCGGCTCATACGCGCACCTGTTTGTAAGCGTTCTATCGTCATTTTACTTTACTCAATTATTTGTATTTAAACGTTCTCTGGGGCATTTATACTTAAATAACTACTACGCTGGGTTTGCTCATCGTAATTGATTACTGCAACGGCCCCAGTATTAAAAATAGGCATGTTACCTGGGCTTAATTGGTCTACTAAATAACTGACAATAGGCATGTGCGCTACTATAAGCCAAGTATTGCACTTAGGGTGTGCTGCTATAAGCGTTTCGAGGTAGTCGGCTGCAATTTGTGGTTTACCTTCAGGAATAATATCAGATGTGGTTTCGCTAAATTTAAATACATTATTTTTAGCCACACCTGCAGCTGTCTGCTGTGCACGAATGTAAGGACTAACTAACAGTGCATCAGGAGAATGTGCTTTACTGAGCCAAAGGCCCATTTTTTCAGCTTCATCATGCCCTGCTTGGGTTAAATTTCTACCTGCATCATCAGCCTGCATTGGTGTTGCTTCGCCGTGACGCATTATTAGGATTGTTTTCATAAAAAATCAACCGATTAAAGAATATAAAACAGTAGCCAGTTTGCCCGTTTGTCAGCTATATTAACAATATAAACCTATTTATTTCTAAAATAGTTCTTTCATGAGATTCAGGTAAATCTTTAAGCTGTATTTCGCTTTCCTGAAGCCATCATCTGTTGTTAACAAGTAAACGTTTAGTTTCAGGAGCATCATTTGAATATCAGCCGCAATGATAACAGAGCATACCGCGCGTTTACACTGGACAATGGTCTAAAAGTACTATTAGTGCAAGATAAAGATTCTACAAAAGCTGCAGCATCAATGGCAGTTAACGCCGGACATTTTGACGACCCTCTTGATAGACAAGGCCTAGCACACTTTCTAGAGCACATGCTTTTTTTAGGTACTGACCAATATCCAGATTCAGGTAGTTTTAATAATTTTGTTTCGCAAGCTGGCGGCAACACGAATGCGTGGACCGGCACTGAGCATACCTGTTACTTTTTTGATATTAACAATCAAGAATTTGAACAAGCGCTTACCCAATTTAGCCGCTTTTTTATTGCCCCTCTTTTAAATTCAGCCGAAACAGAAAAAGAACGCAACGCGATTGAAGCCGAGTTTAAGCTAAAAATAAAAGACGATGGTCGCCGTATTTATCAAGCCCACAAAGAAACGGTAAATCCAGCTCATCCATTTGCTAAATTCTCTGTAGGTAACTTACAAACATTAGCTGACAGAGAGCGCTGTATTAGTGATGAGCTTCGTGACTTTTTTAATAGCCAGTACCAAGCTCAGTGGATGACTTTAGTTATTTGCGCAAACGAAACACTAGATACACTACAAAGCTGGACTCAAACTTACTTTAGCGCAATTAACGGCAACAAAAGCCTTAAAAAGCCAGAGATCAGTGAGCCACTTTATCGCAAACAAGACATAGGAAAAATACTTCATATTGAGCCGCATAAGCATATGCAAAAACTTATCATAAGTTTTGCTATGCCTAATATTGACGACTTTTATCGCCATAAAACAGTAAGCTTTATTGCTCATTTACTTGGCTATGAAGGCGCGGGTTCTCTTTATTCTATTTTAAAAGAGCAAGGCTGGATAAACGCGCTTTCAGCTGGCGGTGGTATAAATGGCAGCAACTTCAAAGATTTTAATATTAGCTTAGCGCTTACCGATGAGGGTATTGAATACTTTGAAGATATTATTGAAATGGTGTTTGAATATATTTGTTTAATTAACCATAACACCGAAAAATTACCGCGCTTATACCAAGATAAAAAAAATCTATTACAAATAGCATTCGATAACCAAGAAAAGTCACGCTTAATTGATTGGGTCAGTAATTTAAGCATTAATATGCAGCATTACGATGAAGCAAATTACGTGCAAGGCGACTATTTAATGGAAGGCTTTAAAAAAGCAACCCACGAAATGGCCATGCAGTGGTTAACACCCCATAATATGCGCATCGTACTTATACACCCAGATGTAGAGCCTGAACATAAAACAGCATGGTATAACACACCCTATAAAGTAGAACATATTTCACCTAGTTGGCTTGATGCCCTTAGCGAGATAAATAAACCGTTGAGCGAAATGCTGCTACCTACAGCTAATCCTTATTTAACAAAAGAAGTCGTGTTATTTAATGTCGTAAAACCACAAACAAAACCCGAGTTATTAGTAAAAGAACCTGGTTTTGACTTTTGGTTTAAACAAGACAACACATTTCGTGTTGCTAAAGGCCATTTTTATTTAGCAATGGATTCTGATTTTGCTGTAAAAGACGTAAAACATATGGCACTCACCCGCTTATTTACCGATTTATTTATGGATAGCGTGGGCGAGCAATTTTATCCAGCAGAACTTGCAGGACTTAGCTACCACTTAACTTCGCATCAAGGTGGGTTAACTTTACATACTGCGGGGCTTTCATCTAGCCAGTTAGAGCTAGTTGATCAATTAATAGATGCTTTGTTTAATGTAGAAATTTGTGCAAAACGCTTTGCTGAATATAAAAAACAACTTGTAAGGCATTGGCGCAATAGTAACCAAAACAAACCTGTGAGTGAGTTGTTTAGCATTTTAGGCGCAAAAATAATGCCTTGGAACCCACAACCAGGGGAGCTTGCATCAGCATTAAAAAACACCTGTTTTCAGCAATTTAATGAGTTTAGAACAGACTTTTTTAAAGCACTACATGTTGAATCATTTTTACATGGTAACTGGCAGCAAAGTGATGCAATAGCCTTTCAAAAAAAGGTCGCAGATCACTTAAAAAACGCAGCCATAATTGAAGATTTAAGACGCCCTCTTTTTGAAATTAAAAAAGTAACTCGCTACGAGTTAGAACTTCCTTGTAGCGACCATGCAATGGTTATTTACTATCAAGCGCAAACGGATTGCGTGGCCGAAAAAGTAAAAATGATGGCGTTAAATCATTTAATTAATCAAGATTACTTTAATGAATTACGAACTACACAGCAGCTAGGCTACTTAGTAGGCGCAGGTTATGCACCATTTAATACGCGTGCTGGTATCGCATTTTATGTGCAGTCACCTAAGTTTGATGCAAAAACTTTATTGCATCGTCATAACAGCTTTATTAAAAACTACCTTGATAACATTGATGCACTTGATGAAAACGATTGGCAACAGCAAAAACACGGTCTTAGTACTCATATTGCAGAAAAAGATAAAAACCTGCGCCTGCGCTCACAAAGGTTATGGCTTGCTATAGGCAATAGAGATCATGAATTTCATATGCAGCAGCGACTTTTAGATGCCTTAAATGCGCTAACCCTAAAAGAACTTAAAGTTTATGCACTAAGCCTATTTGATGATAATAGACCAAGATATGAGCTTTTAAGTTCGGCAAAAGTCAATAAATCTCAAAATATGCCCGTTTACTCTCAATCTCTTTGACACTAGGTTTAGCTTGTTTTAAATTATCATTTGTAAATTAGAAGTAATAAAAAAATGATAAAAATAATAATAAAACTAAGCATGCTTGTAGTACTTGCTTACTCATTTGAGCTTTTTGCCTTTGAGTCATCATTTAATTACAACTCCGACAATATACTTATACTAGCAAGCGCCATTATAGCGCTTGCTTTGCCCTACCTGTTATTTGTGATCCACAAACTTAGACGATCACGTCGCCAGCTCCGCCTTTCTGAAAAACGCCTTAAAAGTACTGTAGAAGGTAGTGGCGATACGCTTTGGGACTGGAACATAAAAACAGGCGAAGTTATTCGTATTAACGATAAGTACTTAATGGATTCAACTACCTTAATGGGGTTTCCGCCAAATAAAGGCCTTATTCACCCTCACGATATTAATAACGTTGAGCACTTATTAAAGGTACACTTTGCGCAGCAGTCTGCTTTTTTTGAAGCTACTTACCGGATCAAAGATACATTTGGACGTTGGCACTGGGTACTCGATCGCGGAAAAATAATTGAAAAAGACGCTAACTTATCACCTCTAAGAATGACAGGTACAGTTCGTGATATATCACAGCTAAAATCAACTGAAGAGCGCTTAAACCTGTTTGCTAAATGTGTTGAGTCGCTCACCGACGCCTTAGCAATTTACGATAAAAACTTTAAACTGGTTGATATAAACCCTAGCTTTTTAACCTTGTTTGGTGGCGTACGCGAGCAATACTTAGGAAAAGATTTTAATCTATCTGGGTACGAGCCAAGCTACACAAGCAAAATTATTGAAATAGTAAAAGAGCGCGAACATATTCAAAAAGAAGTAAAACTTCGTAATAGTGAACGCATTTTATTGCCTATAGAAATATCGATAGATGAAATTAAAAACGATCAAAATCAAATAACCAACTATGTAGTGGTTTATTCCGATTTAACAGAGCGTAAAAAAGCCGAGTCACAGTTACATAATTTATCGAATCGAGATCGCACAACCAGTCTCCCTAACCGAAATTTATTTTTTACCGATTTACATAAACTAGTAAAACTCAACTCACACCACGCATTGCTTGTGTTCGACTTAGATAACTTTAAAAAAATAAATGACTCGTTAGGACATCAGCTAGGTGACAGCTTATTAGCTAAACTAGCAATGCGCCTAAATAAACTAACCCGCGATAATGATGTATTTTATCGTTTAGGCGGCGATGAGTTTGCTCTGGTAATGTCAGACACTAACGACATTCATGTAATTACACGCATGGCAAAACAGTTTTTAGCAGCCATTGCTACACCATTTAAAATGGCTGGCCACGAACTAGCAATCACCTCAAGTGTGGGTATTGTATTATTTCCAGAAGACGGTAATACGCCTGAACTGCTCTTAAAGAATGCAGATACCGCGATGTATCATGCTAAAAAGAAAGGTAATAGCTACCTATTTTTTAACGACACGATGAACCGCCAAGCCGTCAAACGACTGCAAATAGAAAACCTTATGCGCTTTGGTTTAAAAGAAGATCATTTTGAAGTGTACTACCAACCAAAAATGAATATTCGCACAGGTAAACTAACCGGAATGGAAGCATTAGTGCGCTTTATTACGCCTAAAAAAGGTATTATTAGCCCGGGCGTGTTTATACCTATAGCCGAGGAAACTGGCCAAATAATTGAAATTGGTGAAGTGGTATTAAACAAAGCCTGCAGAGACGTAAAAGAATGGCTAGATAGCAGTTTGTTTAGCGGTCGAGTAGCTGTTAACTTATCAGCAAAGCAATTCAGCCTCCCCGATTTAACCTCTCGTATTGACGTTATTTTGCAAAAAAACGAATTACCTTCTTACTTTTTAGAGCTTGAAATAACAGAAGGTACAGTAATGGACGACCCCAAAGAAGCCATTGCAATTATGCGTTCGTTAAGTGCCCGAGGTATTCATTTAGCAATGGATGATTTTGGTACTGGTTATTCATCATTAGCGTATTTAAAGCAATTTCCGCTTAATACACTTAAAGTAGATAAAGCATTTATAGATGACATGACCAACGAACGTGGGCGTAATATGGTCGACTCAATAGTCACTATTGCGCATAACCTTGATTTGCATGTTGTTGCTGAAGGTGTAGAACAAGCTCATCAAATTGATATACTTAAAAAGCTTAATTGCGAAACAGTACAAGGTTATTACTATTCTAAGCCACTATCAAAAAGTGAATTTACTGAATTTTTAAGGCAGCAACAAACTAAAGCAGCTCCAAGCTTAATTAGAAAAAATAAAAATGTAGCGTCGATAAATTAAGGGCGCCATATACATGCATTTACTCCTACATTTCTAACTAAAGCACGACGATAATGTAGATTAAACAAGCACCAGGCCACAGGCCCAAGTAAACCGCCTAAAATAAGCCATCGCTTAATTGGCATACCTTTTTTAATGGCTTCTAAATACATTAAAGCTATAAATGTAATGCTTAGTAAAAATATAAACAAGGTCACCTCTTAGAGTTGCTCAAAAATACGGCGCTTATTTTAACGCTAACGTGATTAAATTTAAAGCAACAAATTCCCCACGCACAAAAAAGCCGAACCTGTTAAACACAGATTCGGCTTTTAAAATTATAATTTATACCAATCTGCTTATATATGGGGTCTATTTAACGTTAAGAAAATTACGCTAGAACTAGGGCCTGTTGACCTTTCAGGATTGAAATTTGTTCAATCTAGGGGCGATTTAATCGCGGCGCGAGGTTTGTAACCTAGTGGGCTAAGTAAAAACCGAGCAACAAAGAGTAAATTGCCCCTAGGCAGAACCCTTCGGGCAGCGCATGTTTGGCATTTATTCCACGTTATCGCCTATTTATGGGGAATAACCACACTACATAGGCTCTGCCTTGCCTAAAAACCAAACATACTGCTGCAAATTAACCCACGAAAGGTCAACACGCCCTAGGCAAAAGTTTTTATATCTAGTTGTTCTCGGCAATTGCTCCCTGCATTGCTCTACCTCCTGCATCCATGCAGTCGTAAATAAAAAACTTTTAACGACGTTATAGTGCAATTTAATTCGTTAAATTGATCAAAGATTTATGCAGGTTGGTATTACAAGTTACTTTTCAGCACGACCCATAAATTTGTGTTCAACAGTATTAATACGAATACGATCACCTGTTGAAATATGCTCTGGCACAGAAATATTTAAGCCAGTAGACATACGTGCAGGTTTTGAACGAGCACTCGCAGATGCACCTTTAATAGAAGGGTCTGTTTCTTCAACAACAAGTTCAACGCTTGACGGTAAATCAAGCCCTACTGGCGCGCCATCAATAACAATTACATGTACGCCTTGCGTTTCTTCATTAACAAATAAAATTTCTTCGCTAATAGCATCTTTGCTTAAGTTGTAAGGCGTGTAATCTTCATTATCCATGAACACATACTCGTCGCCATCAATGTACGATAGCATTACTTCACGGCGTGTTAAATCAGCCAGCGTTAGCATGTCACTGTCTTTGAATGTTTCGTCAACTTTACCACCGGTTACCACATCGTATAAACGCATACGGTATAAACTACCACCAGCACGTCCTTGCGGCACAGAGCGCACAATATCTTTTACAACTAAAACGCGGCCATTGAAGTCAATAGCAGTACCTTTTTTAACATCACTCGCCTTTGGCATGTGTGAATTCCTATTATTTTTTTGATTGCCAGAAACATACCACGAACTGGATTTTGTTCAACTAAAATTACGTTGGTTTTACGCTACATGTTGTATTAGCTTATAAAATTTTAATTTATACTAAAATACATATAATCAAATGTGAAAAAAACTGCTATTGTAGCTTTACCGAGTATGACTTCAAGGAATGGATCATGGACCAGAAAAAAGTACATGAGTATTTAGTTAAAAAACCACTTGTTCAGGTTACAAAACCATTTGCGCAAGAGGTTGATGTATATAAAGTGAATCATAAAATGTTTGCGACTCTTGCTATTGGCAATGACGGTGAAACTAATGATGATGGTGAAGTTATTTGGTGGCTTAACTTAAAGTGCGATCCTGACGAAGCAATATCATTGCGTGATATTTTCCCGGCAGTGATCCCAGGTTACCATATGAATAAACGCTTATGGAATACAGTAATTTTAGACGGCACAATTGCACAAGGTGAAATTGAGAGAATGATTGATAACTCATTTAATTTAGTCGTAGAAAACATGCCAGAAAAAGACCGACAAGCTATTTTACTTCACTTGTAAACACATTTTGGGCTAGGCTACTAGCCCATTAAAACCCTACACCTTAAGCGTATAAATTAAATCGTCGTATAACTTTTCGCCTATTGTATGCACTTTAAAAAGTGTATCGATATGGGTTAAGCCGCACTTACTAAGCACCCTTTCAGAACCAATATTGCCACGCGTTACGACTGCTTTAAACTGCCTAATACCACATTCTTTCCATGCCCAGTCAATCACAGCTCTTAGGGATTCTGTCGCGTAGCCTTTATTAAAATACTCTGGCAATAATAAATAACCAAGCTCTGCGGTTTCTCCGTCATAGGCAAAACCTGTAACACCCACAGGTTGTTTTGTTTGATTATTAATAATGAGTAAACACAGTGGATGCCGTGATTTAGCATTCCACTTAGGTAAGCGTATTTCAAAACGGTTTCTTACAAGTGACTCCATTGGCATATCAAAACAATACTTAAGGACTTGAGGATCGCGATGAAGCGCTAGAAAAAGAGGCCAATCAGACTCTTCTATTTGGTACATGCTCAATCTTTGTGTAAATAATGTCATTAAGCTCCTCATTTATTTATAAAAACTATAAAAAAACCGCATTTAAATGCGGTTTTTTTTAGATAGCAGAAACTTTATTCTTTCGTTTCAATCTCTTTAGTAACTTCAGGCTCAATTACACTTTGCTCTTGTGGCTCAGTGCTTTGTACTTCAGGAGCTACAACCTCAACAGGCTTTGTGTTATAAAAAGTAGCACCAGAGCTTGCCATTGTTACCAGTGATTCACACGGCTCAAAGTTAGCGTTATTGTTAGCCAATGTAGACATATCAGAGCTTATTTTACTTGCGCCTAATTTATCCATATAGCTAAATGGGCCACCTAAAAATGGTGGGAAACCAATACCGAATATTGCACCAATGTCGCCATCACGTGGGCTGGCAATAATGCCATCATCTAAACAGCGTACTGCTTCGTTAAGCATTTGCGACACACAACGCTTAGCAATTTCGCTCTTGTTTAAACGTGGAGCCGGGGTAACACCCAATAGTTCGTAAACTGACTCATCAACCTTTTTGCCTTTTTTATCGTATTCATAAAAACCACGACCAGACTTACGGCCAAGGCGTTTTGAATCAATCATACGCATAAATGCATCAGGGCCTTTAAAACGCTCACCTAATTCTTTTTCAAGAATTGGGGCAATTTTAGAGCCAATATCAATACCTACTTCATCAAGTAGAGCCAGCGGTCCTACCGGAAAGCCAAACTCAACAAGGGCTGCATCAATCTTTTCAATTGGCTCACCCGCAAGCATCAAATTAGCGGCTTCGTTTAAGTAAGGCGCTAAAATACGGTTCACATAAAAACCGGCCATGTCTTTTACAACAATTGGCGTTTTACCTTGCTTACGTGCAAAGTTAACAACGCGGGCAATGGTCTCTTGAGATGTACCTTCGTGTGGAATAATTTCCACTAATGGCATTTTTTCTACAGGCGAGAAGTAGTGCAAGCCAATTACATTTTCAGGACGTGCTGCCTGCGCTGCAATTTGCGATATTGGTAATGATGACGTGTTACTTGCAAAAATTGTATTTGCTTGGCATTGCTGCTCTACGTCTGCAACCATACCTTGCTTAAGTGCAAGATCTTCAAACACCGCTTCGATTACTAAATCAATGTGTTTAAAGCCACTGTAGTCAGTTGTGCCTGTAATACGGTTCATTGTTAACTGCACATCAGCTTTAGACATAATACGACGTTTAAGGCGTTTATCTAAAATTTTATAGGTGTAGCTCATTGCATTACTAATGCCCTGCTCTGCTACATCTTTAATACGTACCGGCACTTTAGCTTTAACAGCACTTACGTGCGCAATGCCAGCGCCCATTAGTCCACCACCTAAAACAGCGGTTTTGCTAATTGCTGGTGCGTCATCATTGCGCCACTCTTTTTTCATTTCATTGGTTGCAAAGAAAATACCGCGAAGCGCTTTAGATTCATCACTCATTACAAGTGTTGCAAAGCTTTCAGCTTCTGTTTTATACGCTTTTAGCTCATCAAGCTCTACACTAGCTCGCACTGCTTTAATAATAGCTAGTGGTGCTGGGTAGTGCCCGCCCGTTTTTTTAAGTACGTTTTCTTTAGCTTTTTTAAAGATAAAGTTACGACCAAACGGGTTTGATTCTAATAATTTACTGATGTTATCGAGCTTTGGCTCTTTTGCTTGTGGCTTTTTCTTAGTCGCAAACTCTTTTGCAACTTTTAACAGCACACTATGCGGTACACAATCATCAAGCACGCCTGCTTTTTTAGCTTGCTTAGGACGAATTTGCTTACCTGTTAGCATCCACTCTAGTGCTTTTTGAATACCTACAATTTTAGTTAAACGCTGCGTACCGCCACCACCTGGTAATAAGCCAAGTTGTACTTCAGGTAAGCCAATTTTTGTTAAATCGCTGTCGGTTCCAATACGGTAATCACACGCTAAAGCAAACTCTAAACCACCACCTAATGCAGCGCCATGAATGGCACTTACTGTTGTGTATGGCAGTTTTGTCATATCAAAAAACGCTTGATGACATAGCTCGCTAATCGCTAAAGCATCTTCACGCTTTTGCACGCTATCAAGCATTTTTACATCGGCGCCTGCAATAAAGTTATCGCTTTTACCACTTATAAATACCATGCCTTTTACGTTTTGCGATTTAGCGTCTTCTAATAACGCTTTTAAGTCGTCGGCAAAACTACTGCGCAGGGTATTCATTTTCTCACCCGGTACATCAATAGTCACAATGGCGATTTTGTTTTCATCTACCGCTAAATTAAATACTGAATCTGTCATTACGCGCTCTCCAATACAAAGGCTGCACCTAAACCACCAGCAGCACACGCTGTTGTTAATGCTAAACCGCCACCACGACGTTTAAGCTCGTGTAAGCTTTGCGTAATTAAGCGTGCACCTGTTGCTGCAAATGGGTGACCATATGCTAAAGAGCCGCCGTTAACGTTAAACTTATCCATGTTAATTTCGCCAATTGCTTTGCTGCGACCTAAATGCTCTTGTGCAAATTTGTCTGAAGCAAACATTTTCATATTGGCAAGTGTTTGCGATGCAAACGCTTCGTGCATTTCAATTAAATCTAAATCAGCAAGCGTAATACCCGCTCTATCTAGTGCAATAGGCGTTGAATGAGCAGGGCCCATTAACATGTCTTTTTCTACGCCAATTGCCGAAAATGCAAAGCTACGTACGTAACCTAGTATTTCGTAGCCAAGTGCTTTTGCTTTGCTTTCGCTCATCATAAGTACGGCCGCTGCACCATCAGTTAATGGTGTTGCATTTGCTGCGGTAACAGTACCGTGCTGACGGTCAAACACCGGTTTAAGCTTTGCGTAGCCTTCAACCGTTGAATTTTTACGAATGTTGTTATCTTCTGAAATAAAGCTTTTATATGGCGGTAAATGCGCCGTCATAACTTCATCTTTTAACTTTCCATCAGCCCATGCTTGCGTTGCAAGTGAGTGAGAACGATGCGCTAATGCATCTTGATCTTCACGGCTAATATTATGTGTTTTAGCCATTTGCTCAGCAGTTTGCCCCATCGAAAGGCCTGTTGAGTACTCTGCAACTGCAGGTGGCACTGGTAATAAATCTTTTAAACGTAGTTTTGAAAATATTTTTAAGCGTTGACCAAGCGTACGCGCTTTATTTAAATCAACTAAGCTGCCTGCTAGCTTTTTACTAACACCAATTGGCAGTACTGATGACGAATCTGCGCCGCCTGCAATACCTACGCTTACAGATCCCGCCATAATAGACTCAGCTACATTGGCAATTGCCTGAAAGCTGGTAGCACATGCGCGCGATACAGAATATGCATCAACCGATACTGGCATACCTGTGCCCAATACAATTTCACGTGCAATATTTGGCGCTTCTGGCATTTGTACTACTTGACCAAATACAAGTTGATCAATTTCTGATTTGTTGAAATTTAATCTCTCAAGCATTTCGTTAACCACCAACTTACCCATATCAAGTGCAGGTACATGGTGAAACGCTGTTGCTTGCTTTGCAAAAGGTGTACGTAAGCCGCTAACTATGGCAATACGGTCGCCCTTTGGTGTTTTTAGTATGTTTTGCTCAGACATTTATGCTCTCCCGCTGACAGGTCTGACCTGTTTGTTTTCCTCGATTCTAAACAACCCGTGTGCTAAAGCCAATAGAAAAACACAAATTTATATAAACAGTGTTTAATTACGACTATCACAATAGGCTTTTTTAGACGCATTTACAAAGTTTTGTGGTACGCTAAAAATCGTTAAAAAATAACGAACTATTTTAAAAAATAAAGTCTAACTCTTGAGTTACCCAATTATAAACCTTATAAATAGGTCTGTATTTATCACCTAACACTATTAGGTACAAACCCAGCTGACGAGGACAGTCCACTTATTATGGCAGCTAACGCATTTTCACAATTAAAAACGTACTTAGATACACAAATTATTGGCCAGCCAGAGCTTACTCAAGCGCTACTTATTGCAATTTTAGCTGATGGTCATTTATTAGTAGAAGGCCCCCCTGGTCTTGCAAAAACACGTGCAGTTAATGCACTTGCAAAAGGCATTGAAGGCTCGTTTCAGCGTGTACAGTTTACGCCAGACTTATTACCTGCTGATGTAACAGGTACCGATATTTACCGCCAACAAACTAGCGAGTTTGTATTTGAAAAAGGCCCTCTTTTTCATAACCTAATTTTAGCTGACGAAATTAACCGCGCACCAGCCAAAGTACAATCAGCATTATTAGAAGCAATGGCTGAACGCCAAGTTACCGTAGGTAAAAACACCTATCCGCTTAGCGAGCTGTTTTTAGTTATGGCTACACAAAACCCGCTAGAGCAAGAAGGGACTTACCCGTTACCAGAAGCACAGCTGGATCGTTTTTTACTGCACCTAAGTATTGGTTACCCTGGCGCAGAGCATGAGCTTGATATACTGCGCTTAACGCGCGGCGAAGCACTTAACGAGCAACAGCCGGTATTGCAAAAAATTAGTCAAAGCGATTTATTCGCAGCGCGAAAAGAAATACTAGGCCTTTATTTAGCAGAGCCGCTTGAGCAATACCTAGTACAACTTATTATTGCCACCCGTGAAGGCGCTAAATTAGATGCGCAACTAGGTAGCTGGATTGAGTTTGGTGCAAGTCCGCGTGCAACAATAGCACTTGATAAATGTGCTCGTGCTCATGCATGGCTTCAAGGCCGCGACTTTGTAGCACCTGACGACATTCAAGCTGTTGTGCATAACGTACTGCGTCATCGCATTATTTTAAGTTACGAAGCCCAAGCCGATGGCATTACTAAAGATCAAGTAATAAGCCGTATAGTTGAACTTGTAGCCGTACCATAAGTTATGCAAAAACAATTAGAATCCCAAGCATGGCTCAAACAGAGCCATAGCCACGGTGTTAATTTAGCACTCAAAGAGCTGATGTATTACAAAGCCAAAGCGCAATTGCTTGAACTTGCCCCTAAGGTAAAAATAAAAAATACCTTAACAGGGCAATACCTTGCACCGCACAAAGGCCGAGGAATGGAATTTGCCGAAGTGCGACATTATCAGCAAGGTGACGATATTCGATCTATTGATTGGCGAGTCACTGCGCGTACCGGCGAGACTCACACAAAGCTCTTTCAAGAAGAAAAAGAGCGCCCTGTGTTTGTATTTACTGATTTTTCAAACTCAATGCTGTTTGGCTCAAAGTTACTATTAAAGTCGGTGCAAGCGGCGCACATAAGCGCCCTTGTTGCATGGTCGGCGTGTCAGCGCGGCGACAGAATTGGCGGTATTGTGTTTAATCAGCACTCGCATTTGGAGCTAAAGCCCAGCGCCCGTGAAAAAGCCGTGCTTAAGCTTTGTCATAATTTATGCGACAACCACCAGCAAGCGCTCAACAATATTGATAAAACAGCCACTAACAACTTTAGCGATAACCTAAAGCGCCTTAATCATTTAGCAAAACCAGGCAGCTTAGTGTATTTGGTGTCTGATTTTAACGCTCTCGATGATGCCAGCTTTAAGCAACTCGAAATATTAAGCCGTCACTGCGAGCTTATTGGTTGCCACATAAGCGATCCGTTTGAGCATCAGTTACCTGCGTTTAAGCAAGCTGTCACCGTTAATGCAAATGGTCAAGACTTTGCCCTACCATTAATGGATAACAACTTTAGAGAACGCTTTGCTAAAAATGCTGAGCAAGCATTTAGTACGCGCTTTAATCGCTTAACTAAATCGGGTCTTAATTTAATATCATTCAATGCAGCAACACCGCTTGAGCTGCAATTAGTGAGAAAATAACCATGCAAACCAATCCACTCGATGGCCTGCACGATATAATAGCGCCAAGCCAAGTTAATTGGTGGCCACTCGCCCCTGCTTGGTGGGTTATTATTGCACTGCTGTTTTTAGCACTGTGCGCAGCTATTTATATATTTTACAAAAAACATAAATTTAAAAAGCCTAAACGCTATGCAATACAATTAAGCCAAAGTGAGCAAAGCCCTCAGCAACTGCATATTATTTTAAAACGTTTAGTGATTGAATATTACGACAAGCGCCTTGCTGCGCAATCTACCTCTAAATGGTGCACAACACTTACTACGCTTACCGGTTTAAGCTTTAGCGAACAAGAAATACTAAGCTTGTATAACCCCAGCCAAAAAGATACAACACTGTGCAATAAATTTCGCCAAGGTATTAAGCAATTTAAAATAAAGGAGTCAGTAAATGTTTGAATTTAGCTGGCCATGGTTATTTTTATTACTACCTTTGCCTTTATTACTTTTACTATTAAAACCCGCTGCAAGTAATGCCAGCACGCGTTTACGTATACCCAGTTTTGCAAAACACAATTTAACCAGCCAAAGCATTGAGCCACATGCACGACGTTTAAATCCTTTTGAGTGGGTAATTTGGTTATTACTTGTTACTGCCGCTGCTAATCCAACATGGTTAGATGAGCCAATCTCATTGCCAAACGAAGGCCGCGATATAATGCTTGCGGTCGACTTATCAGGCTCGATGACCGAACAAGACATGGCTTACAATGGCCAATATGTTGACCGCCTTACCATGGTAAAAGCCGTACTTAGTGACTTTATAGAGCAGCGCCAAGGCGACAGGCTTGGGCTGATATTATTTGGCGATACCGCGTTTTTACAAACCCCGCTCACGCGCGACGTTAAAACAGTAAGTAAAATGCTCAGTGAAGCGCAAATTGGTTTAGTGGGACGCGCAACAGCCATTGGTGATGCATTGGGCCTTTCGGTAAAACGCTTTGCCAATAAAGATGAAAGTAACCGTATTGTGGTGCTATTAACCGACGGGCAAAATACCGCAGGCAATCTAAATCCAGAAGATGCACTACTGCTAGCTCGCGAAGAAGGGATTAAAGTGTACACCATTGGTGTTGGCTCAGATAATCCGCGCGGTTTTAGTCTCTTTAATATGGGTGGCTCTAGTGGCAGTAATTTAGATGAAAGCTTACTTAAAAAGATTGCCGAGCAAACTGGCGGGTTATACTTTAGAGCTAAAGATGTAGCAGGCCTTCAACAAATTTACGCAGAGCTTGATAAACTTGAACCTATTAGCGCTGATGAACAAACATTTCGCCCACAAAGTTCATTATTTTACTACCCGTTACTTATTGCCATTTTACTTATTAGCTTAAAAGTAATGCTTAGTACAATGCGTGCATTAAAGGAGCCAAACTAATGGATTTTGAATTTATTCGCCCTGCTCTTTTATGGTTACTCATACCTGCTGTGGCATTATTTTTTGTCGCCTTAATTAAGCATAAAAAAACGACTAGTGAGCAGCTAATTGCACCGCATTTAGCACAATTTATAATGAGCGAAGCAAACACTAAAGCCAGCCAGCCACTTTGGTTAGTTGCTTTGTTTTGCAGCCTTGGCATTTTATTTAGTGCAGGGCCTAGCTTTGAGAAAAAACAAGTTCCTGTATTTCAAAGTAAAAGTGCCCGTGTAATTGTTATGGATATGTCGTACTCAATGTACAGCACCGATATTTTACCAAATCGTTTAATGCAATCACGCTTTAAAGCGCTTGATATGATTGAGCTGTTTAAAGAAGGTGATACCGCGCTTGTAGCTTACGCAGGCACGGCCTACATAATATCGCCGCTAACAAATGACGCCACAACACTTAGTAATTTAATTCCAAGCTTAAGCCCTGAAATAATGCCAGACAAAGGCTCAAACGTTTTAGCCGGTCTTGATATGGCCAAAGAGCTATTAACGCAAGCGGGTTATATTGATGGCGACATTATTTTAGTGACCGACGGTATTGACCAACAAGAACAAAGCGACGTAAGTAGCTTTACCAGTAACACCCAATATAGATTAAATATATATGGCGTAGGCACCGCTCAAGGCGCTCCAATTAAGTTACCTGAAGGTGGTTTTTTGAAAGACAGATACGGCCAAATTGTAGTACCTACACTTAATGCCAGTCAGCTTAAAAATTTAGCATCGAGCAGTGGTGGTAAATTTGCTAGTTACCAACCTAGCAATAACGACATAAATACGTTTGCTCCAAATGCACAGAGTGAATTATTGAAAGACGAAAAACAAAGCCATGCGCTTTGGCGAATAGATGCAGGTATATACGGACTCTTGTTATTACTGCCATTTGGCTTGTATTTATTTAGACGCGCTGCCTTGTTAGGCGCATTTTTAGCTTTTGGCTTTTTACCGCAGCAAAATGCGTATGCCGTAGAGCTCCCCACTCTTTTGCAAAATGCAGATCAGCGTGCATTAGGGGCTTACAATAATAAAGAATACGATGCAGCAACACAGGCTCAATCGAGTGAGTTAAAAGGCGCTGCGCTTTACCAGCAAGGTAATTTTGATGCTGCACTTAGTGAGTTTAGTAGTGATAAGTCGGCTAGCGGTTTATACAACTACGGTAATGCCCTCGCCAAAGCTGGCAAGCTTGAGGAAGCAATTGAAGCTTACAAACAAGCCCAAACCTTACAAGACGACTTTACACAAGCAGCTGATAACCAAACTTTAGTTGAACAATTACTAAATCAACAAGAGCAACAAAACCAGCAAGATCAGCAAAGCGACGGCGACGACTCTCAAGACCAAGATGATAGCCAGAAAAAAGATGAGCAAAACCAAGGGCAAAATTCTGATGAGTCAAAACAGGATCAGCAACAAAATGGTGATAAAAGCGATTCTGAAAAAGGCGAAAACGAGAGTCAAAACCAAAGCGATGAAAAATCTGATAAAGAATCAGATAAAGAGTCTGAACAATCAAAAGATCAACAAGGTGAGCCAGGCGAGCAATCAGACAAGCAAAATGAACCTGATATGCAAGCTCAGCCACAAAGTGAGCAAGGGAAAAATAAAGACGCTGACCAGCCTAAAGAAGACGATCAGCAACAAAGTAAGCCACAAGCGATGAGTGAGCAACCTGCCACTGATGAGCAAAAACAAAATGCTCAGCAACAAGCCATGCAAGCCCAAGCAAGTGAGCTCACTAATGAAGAAAAAGAAAAAGCACAACAGCTTAATCAACTACTTAGAAAAGTCCCGGACGATCCGGCTATTTTATTACGGAATAAAATGCAATTAGAAGCCCAAAAAAGACAATATAAACGTCGCCCTACAGGAGTCGAAAAATCATGGTAATGCGATTATTTTGCTGTTTATTGCTATTAAGTGCGATGCCTTCGTGGGCTGCCACCAAATTAGAAGCCAGCGTAGATAAAAACCCTGTTTTAGCGGGTGAATTTTTTATGCTTAATATATCGGTGGACGATACAGTTAAAGGCGAGCAACCAGACACCTCATCGCTGTTAAAAGACTTTGTTGTAGGGCCTACTAGCTTAAGCTCTCGTACCAACATTATTAATGGCAGCATTAATAAACAAACCACGTGGTCAGTTAAATTAATGACCCGTGCAAAGGGCAATTACACAATTCCTGCATTTAACGTTGCAGGGTTAACCTCACAGCCTATTAAATTAAAAGTGGCAAAACGCTCAGTTGATGCAGATAAAAATAACGAAATATTTTTAAAAACGTCGCTCTCAAGTAATTCACTATTTGTCCAAGAAGCCGGTGTTTACACTATTAAGCTTTACCTTGCCAAAGAACTGCTTGATGGCAGCTTAAGCACACCAAATATGGAAGATGCTCAACTAACCCAATTAGGTAAGCAAACTGAGAGCTATGAGCTTGTTGATGGTAAACGCTACCTTGTTATTACTCGCGAGTATTTGATTCAGCCACAAAAAAGTGGTGCGTATACTATTGCAGGCCCCGCTTTTCAAGGACGTGTACAACAAAATTATCGTCAGTTAGAAGTGTCAGCTCTTGGCGACGATCAGCAAATAGAAATAAAACCAATTCCGGGTGATTACAAGGGCGCATGGTTACCAAGCGAGCTGGTTAATCTTGATGAAGAATGGCAACCTAATGACAACACCGTAGAAGTAGGTACACCTATAACACGTAATATTACGCTTACCGCGCTTGGGGTTACAAAAGAGCAATTACCTGAAATCTCTATGCCTACCATTGATGGCATACGCAGCTACCCAGATAAAAAAGAAAATAACAATGCAGTACGTGACGGGCGAGTTGTATCGCAGCAAACTGCATCGTATGCATTACTGCCGCAAAAGCCAGGTACTTACACTTTACCTGAAATAAAGCTGCCTTGGTTTAATACTAAAATGAACCGTATTAGCGTAGCTACATTACCAAAGCGTACTATTACAGTAACGCCAAGTACTACCGCGCCTAATACAGCCATAGCAAACCCACAACCCAGCACAAATAATTCACCTACTCTTGAAAATATTTCGAATGAAGCAACTGGTACACAACCTATTGAAACTAAAAGTGATACTCCTCTTTGGTTAATAGTTGTTGCCGCTTTAGGGTATATTTTATGGATTGCTACTGTAATTTTTTACTTAATAAGCCGTTCTACTAAAAATACGACTGAAAAATTACAGCTAAATACCCGTGGTACTTCTCAGCCAAGCTTAAATGAGCTTAAAGCATTAGCCAAAACACACGATGTGAAAGCCTTTTACACCGCATTAAATAACTTTTCTGTAAAGGTGACCCATAAAAATGTTGGCGCGATTGATGAGCTTTGCATCCGCGTAAACAGCAGCGAGCTTAATGGTCTCATTAGCCAATTGCAGGCACAACTTTACAGTAATAAAGGCGCAAACACGGATCTTAATGCTATTATTAAAATTCTTGAGAACTATCAAACTCAAGCATCAAAGTCGCAACAAGCTGTATTAAAAGACCTTTATGATTAATAACTACGATACTCAGGTCTTTTTTTGCAATAACTAATAATTTTTAATTAAAAAAGTGCTTATGCTTGGAAAGAAAAAATCAAACAATCAGGTCTTAATCGATATGGCAGAGAAACAAAAGCGTTATGAAGCCTTGGTCCACGTTTACAATAAAGAGCTTTATCGCTTTGCTTATTGGTTATGCCGTGATCCGCACATAGCAGATGATTTAGTACAGGAAACGTTTTTACGCGCATGGCGTTCACTCGACTCTTTACTTGATCAAAAGGCAGCTAAACCCTGGCTGCTTACTATATTACGAAGAGAAAACGCACGCCGATTTGAACGTAAACAGTTTGATTACAGCGACGTAGAAAACGATACGCTTGTTGATGAAACCAGCCATTCATTAGATGATGAAATGGAGCAAACGGTTATCCAACGCCAGATTGCTCTGCTATCTGATGAATACCGAGAGCCATTATTACTGCAAGTTGTAATGGGCTGCTCTGGTGAAGAGATTGCAGGCATACTTAATTTAAATAAAAACACGGTAATGACTCGTTTATACCGTGCCCGAAATCAACTTAAAGAGGCTTTAAGCCGTGATGATGAACAACTTAAAGGGGCATCAAAATAATGGATGAACTTGAGTTTCGTCGCCGCACTATTGCGCAGCCAAACGACATTGACAAGGAGCTTATGGAGTTTGCTAACAATAACCCAGAGCGACAAAGTTTTATTAACGATATGAAAGATTTTGATAAATTTTTACAAGATTCTTTAGATATACCTGTACCTGAAAACCTTGCAGACCGCATTCTTTTAAACACATCGTTAAAAGAAAAAGCACTCCAAGAAGAACAAGCTACAGGTAAAAACGTGGTTGATGCTCGATCGCGTTTTAAGTTTGATCGCGTACACCTTGCGTTAGCAGCGTCTTTTGTAGTGGCGATTAGTGCCTTCTTTTTTAGTACAGAGCAAAATATTGCACACGAAGCGGGTGAGCATGCGCTTGCCCATGTGTACTACGAAATTAATGCGCTTGATAAAAAAGAGCCCATTAGCCTACAAAGCGTTAACGATAAATTAGCTGTTTTAGGTGGTCACATTGATGAACTTCCAGGCGATGTAACGTACGCTATGTTTTGTGATTTTAAAGGCGAAAAAGGACTGCATTTGATATTTGAGTCTGACTTTGGTCCTATGACGGTATTTATAGTACCCTCTGAAAATAAATCATTTGGTTTTGGCGATGATAATTTCAAAGATGAGCGCTTCGAAGGTCATATTAACCGAGGCTCACAAGCAGATACTATTTTAGTGGCAAGTGTTGGAGCACCTCTAAATACTTATAACGAACGCGTTACTGGCGCTATACGCTGGTTATAGCATATATGCCGCTTAGTACTTACTAGGCGGCTTATTTATTATCAATTTTTTCTTCACCGAATTTAAAAAACGATTGATTTACCACGCCCTGTAGCTTCAGAGGCGGCATCTAATTGACCCTCTTTATTAATAATAACGTGTAAATCACCAAAGTGATTCTCATCTATGGTGTAACCCATCTTTATAAGTTCTGCTTTTACACCATCGGCTAAGCCTATGTGCGTTCTAATTATATTTTTAGGCCACAGTTGATGATGAAAACGGGGACTATTTACAACCTGCTCTGCAGTCATATCAAACTCTACCGCATTTAAGATAGATTCGTACACAGAGCTAATAATGGTTGTACCACCAGGCGAACCTGTCACCATTTTAACGGTGTTGTCTTTAAGTAGTATTGTAGGAGTCATAGAACTCAACATACGCTTGTGTGGCTGTATTTCATTAGCTTTACCGCCTATTGCGCCAAACACATTCATAACGCCTGGTTTGGCGCTAAAGTCGTCCATTTCATCATTTAAAATAAATCCCGCACCTTCAACAACTACACCGCTACCAAACCCTAAGTTTATTGTGGTGGTATTTGCTACAGCGTTACCCATTTTATCAACGATTGAAAAGTGCGTAGTTTGCTCACTTTCTTTAAGGCCCGGTTTAATATTTTCGGTAGTAGCGATAGCAGTTAACGAAATGCCATTACTGCGCTCTTTAAGGTAGTTAATATTAGTTAACGCGTTTACTGGTACATCAAAAAAGTCAGGATCGCCTAAATACTCTGCTCTATCTGCAAATACACGTTTACCTATTTCAGAAAGTAAGTGCACATACTGAGTAGAGTTATGCGCTAAGCCTGCATCTGGTTTTTGTAACTCATACATTTTGAGCCACTGTAAAATAGCAATACCACCTGAACTCGGCGGTGGTGAAGTAAGTACTTCATAACCATTCCAACTTGCTTTAATGGGGGTTCGTGATTTAGCTGTATAATTTTTTAAATCATCTTGATTAATAATACCACCATGCTGGTGCATAAATTTAGCAATAATATTTGCAGTTTCGCCTTTATAAAATCCATCTTGGCCGTTATCACGAATACGCTTTAGCGTAGCCGCTAACTCTGGTTGCTTAAAGACTTTATTGGCTTTTACATCAGCAAAATATTTTTCAAAGTTTACATTTATTTTTTGCTCTTTTAGATGGGCAATATAACGGCTAACACCTTTTGCTAACTTAGGCGGAACAACAAACCCTTGCTCAGCCAACGTTACAGCAGGCTGTACTAGTGCTTCCCACTTTAAAGTCCCGTGCTTTTGATGGGCAAGCCACATACCCGCTACACTGCCAGGTACACCGCTTGCGTGAATGCCATATATTGATTTGTTTGCAATAACATTACCTTGCTCATCTAAATACATATCACGATGAGCCGCTGTAGGCGCTGTTTCACGA
Organism: Pseudoalteromonas sp. EB27; assembly: GCF_001974875.1. Taxonomy (GTDB): domain Bacteria; phylum Pseudomonadota; class Gammaproteobacteria; order Enterobacterales; family Alteromonadaceae; genus Pseudoalteromonas. The sequence continues at coordinate 130,477 of NZ_MTQD01000014.1, read as the reverse complement.
TAATCTATAAAATCGCCTTTGCCATCTTTTTGAATAAGCATAAACCCCCCGCCGCCAATATTTCCGGCTTCAGGAAGCGTCACTGCAAGTACAAATTGTGCCGTAATAGCCGCATCAACAGCATTACCGCCTTGCTCTAATATACTTTTAGCAGCATCGGCACTGAACGAGTCAGGCATTGCGACCGCGCTTTGCGCTAAAGGCTGCGCCAAAACACTAAAAGTAGTGAACTGTAAAACCAGTACACTTTTGACGATTAATTTACGTGGTGAAAAAAACAATCCCATACAACATCCTTAATTTATTATTTTTGTTGCCCATATTAATGCACGCCACTTAAGGACAGGTCAATCTTTATGCTGTTGATATTTAATCATCTTCAAACTTTTTTTGAATAAAGTACCGCGGGTAAGTCGCCTTGCTCATCTGAATGTGTATAATTTTTTATAAATTGCAGGCCTAACTTTTTCATTATTGTTATAGACGCTGTATTATCTTTTAGTGCCGTTGCGCTTATCGCTTTAACGTCATCTTGCTTAATAAGTTCATCACATAATGCTAAAGCCGCCTCGGTTGCATAACCATGCCCCCAACTCGCTTTTTTAAAGCGCCAACCTATTTCAATATCGCTGTAATTTGGTGCATCACTAAAGAAATCAATAGGTCTTATTAATACCCAGCCAATAAATGTATTGCTTTGCTTTATAGCGATACTCCACAGCCCCCAGCCTTTTAGCTCATTTCGATATGCGAGCATACGAGGCACTCCCTCATTTTTTATTTGATCTAAAGAGGTAGGCACACCTCGCGTTAAATACTGCATTACGGCGGGGTCTTGGTCGAGTTCAAATAATTGAGGCCAATCGTGCTCACTCATTAATTTAAAATTTAATCGTTTTGTTACGGGGGCGTTCATTTTCATTGTTGTATAGTCTGCCTCGAATTAATTATCAGTCTCTAAAGGAGATAGCACATGAATAAATTAGCAGGTTTAGCTTTATTAGGCACTTTAATTACATTAACTGGTTGTGAAGATGCCAACGAAGTAAAAGAAGATGCAAAAGATAAAAGCGCACAAATGCAAGAAAAGCTTGGTGATGCATGGAACGACGTTAAAGAGACAACTAACGATCTTAAAAATGATGAGTCTTTAAACGAGCTATTAGAGCAAAGTAAAACAATGGGCTTAGACATGTACGACGACGGCAAAGAGATTGCGGTTGATGCATGGATTAAAAGCAAAGAAGCTGCTGGCGAGTTAACTGAAAAAACCAAGCAGAAAGCGCAAGAAATTGCTGACGAAATTGAGCAAGCGCGTAAAGAACATAACGAAGGTTAATTTAACTTTCGATAATAAAAAAGGAAAGCCTCGGCTTTCCTTTTTTGTTTTAAGCAGTTTAGCCCTAAATATGTGTTTACATATTTAGGGCTTATAAGCTCAAATTAACCTTTGTACTTACTCATAACTAAAGTCGCGTTTGTGCCACCAAAGCCAAAGCTATTAGACATTACAGTATTTAACTCAACGTCACGACGCTCAGTAATAATATCTAAACCTGTCGCTTGCTCATCTAGCTCATCAATATTAATTGAAGGCGCTACAAAGCTGTGCTCTAGCATCAATAATGAGAAGATAGCTTCGTGAACACCTGCAGCACCGAGGGCATGACCCGTCATTGCTTTAGTTGCGCTGATCATTGGTGACTTACCACCAAACACTTCTTGAATCGCACCTAGCTCTTTAACATCGCCTACAGGCGTTGATGTGCCGTGCGTATTTAAGTAATCAATACTGTCTACATCTTGCATAGCTTGGCGCATACAACGTGCTGCACCTTCGCCAGATGGAGCAACCATGTCGTAGCCATCTGATGTTGCACCGTAGCCAACAATTTCAGCGTAAATATGCGCGCCACGTGCAAGTGCATGTTCAAGTTCTTCAACTACAACAATACCGCCGCCGCCAGATATAACAAAACCATCGCGATTTGCATCGTATGTACGAGATGCTTTTTCTGGTGTTTCGTTGTACTTAGTAGAAAGTGCGCCCATAGCGTCAAATTCCATTGCCAATGTCCAGTGCAGTTCTTCACCGCCACCAGCAAAAACAACATCTTGCTTACCTAATTGAATTTGTTCTACTGCATTACCAATACAATGTGCAGATGTTGCACATGCAGAGCTAATTGAATAGTTAACACCTTTAATTTTAAAGGGTGTTGCTAAACAAGCAGATGTAGTGCTCGCCATAGTGCGTGGCACCATATAAGGCCCTACACGTTTTACGCCTTTTTCACGTAAAATATCAGCAGCTTCTACCTGCCATTTCGACGAACCACCACCAGAACCAACAATAATACCCGTGCGCTCATTTGATACTTGGTCGTCAGACAAACCTGAGTCTTCAATTGCTTGAGTCATCGAAATATAAGAATATGCAGCAGCATCGCCCATAAAGCGCATTGCTTTGCGGTCAACATGTGCTTTAACGTCAATATCAATTTTACCCGATACGTTACTACGTAACTTATAATCGGCAAATTCTTGGTTAAAAGCGATACCGCTTTTGCCCGTTTTTAACGATTCTAATACTTCTTCTTTGTTGTTACCAATGCTTGATACAACACCGATACCTGTAATTACAGCTCTTCTCATGGGTAATTCCCTTAGCTTAATACTTAATTGCATTCTATTTTACGCGAATTTAATCACCTAAGTGGTCAGCTTTCTAGCGTACACTTGTACTCTGAACTGCTAGCTTATAAATAACGCCAGACTATTACAAAGAAAACCCGTAAAATAATTAAAAATATATCTATAAATTTAAAAAATATGATTAAAAACGCACATAGTCACATTAATAATTTAGGTACACCTTTGACTAATAACTCCGGTGATATTTATTTTTCTAATGACGATGACTTAGCTCAATCGAATTGTGTGTACTATGAGCAAAATAATATAGATGCACGATTACAAAATCATGACCAATCACATTTTGTTATTGCCGAAACCGATTTTGGCACCGGTTTAAACTTTTTAAATACGTGGCAACGCTTTAAAGACCACCTTGAGCGGATGCAAGTTCAAAATGAATGTGAAAAAAGCGTAAAACGCCTACACTATATTTCGTTTGAAAAGTATCCCTTAACATTAACTGACTTAAAAAAAGCATTAACCGCTTGGCCTACCTTAAGTTATTTTAGTAAGCAATTAACAGTAAACTACCCAATTAATTTAGAAGGATGCCACCGGCTCGAATTTAATAATGGCAGTGTTGTTCTCGATTTATACTTTGGTGATGCGCTTGAATCAATAAAAGCAATGAGCTATCCACAAACAGGTATTGTTGATGCTTGGTATTTAAATGGGCTTGAGCCAAGTAAAAATCCTGATATGTGGCAGCAAAGTTTATTTAACTCCATGGCTGATATATCAAGAGCTAATGCAACCTTATCGACTTTTACTGCCGCTGACTTTGTTCAACGAGGATTAATAGAGGCTGGCTTTAGCACTAAAAAAGCCAAAGATTTTAATCAAAGAGAAGATATCCTTATTGGCCAACTTAAACATGTTAATAACGCTCAATCACCCCCCGCTTATTTTAATCAAGATAGCAGCACTTTAAAAAACGTAGCGGTCATTGGCGGTGGTATTGCCAGTAGCTGTATTTTATACAGCTTGGCTAAACGAGGCATAACCAGCCACTTATTCTGCCAAGATGAAAAGCCTGCAATGGGGGCATCGCACAATGTGCAAGGCGCTATTTACCCTCACCTACAGGCTAAAAACTCGCCGCACAGTGAATTGTTTGCACATAGCTTTTTATACGCCAAACGCCTATATAACAACTTACTTAGCAGTGGTTTTAGTTTTGATTATGATTGGTGCGGCGTATTACAACACGCAGTGAAAAAACCTCTAGCTGATAAGCACGAAAACTTAGCACAAAAGCAACTGTGGCCAACGCAGCTAATGCGTAACGTAACCGCAGAGCAAGGCGATGAAATAGCCGGCGTAACGACAGGTTATTCAGGTGTGTATTTTGAACAAGGCGGCTGGATTAACCCGCCGCAATTAGTAAACGCTATGCTAAGCGCTGCAAATAGCATAAACCCATTCATAAGCGTATTTAACTGCAATATAAAGCAGCTTAAAAAAACTGATGGCAGTTGGTTTTTATTAACGAATGATGAGCAATTAGGCCCGTTTAGCGATGTAGTTATTTGTGCAGGTGAGCACAGCGATGCATTTGAGCAAACAAAAGCGCTACCTATAGTGGGCGTACGCGGTCAGGTTTCACATATTGAGGCAAGTGAGCAATCACGCAAACTTAAAACAGTGCTATGCCATAAAGGATATTTTACACCGGCTTATTTAGATCATCACTGTATGGGTGCCACATTTGAAAAAAACACTAAAAGCCGCCAAGTTACAGCGATCGACAACCAATTAAACCAAGAGCAACTACTTAGCTTTTATAAGCAAAGTGAATTTGCCTCCACCCTTGGCAATATAAACTCGGCAAAAGCGGCTGTTCGCTGCACATTTATAGATCACCTGCCAATGGCAGGGCAATGGTGCGAGCAAAGTGATTATATAATGGCTTTTGCTAATCTACGTTTAGGTAAACGCTACCAATATGAGCAACTTAATAAACCACAACAAGGCCTGCATATTTTTACCGGTTTTGGCGCACGCGCGTTGTGTAGCGCACCGTTAAGTGCAGACCACCTCGTAAGCTGTTTAAATAACGAACCCCGCCCATTAAGCGAACGTGTAAGCCAAGCGATTCACCCTGCCCGGTTTATAGTGCGAGATTTAATTCGTAATAAAATTTAAATGAGGTATGCACATTAAAACAATAGATCTAATGTGCATATAAATTAAAACATAATTTATTTTGAACTAGACAACCTTTCAACTAATTCAACACGGCGATTTAGTTCACGACCTAAATCATTTTTATTAGTTGCAACGGGTGAATAAGGACCCGCTCCTTGAGCTAATAATCTTGCTTTTGCTATCCCATAATCAGCAATTAATGCGCTAACAACCGCATCTGCACGGCGCTTTGAAAGGTTTAAATTATAATCAGGCGAACCTTTATCATCGGTATGACCAACAACATATAAACTCAATTTTTTATTTTTTTCCATAACTTCAGCAATAATATCTAACGCCTCTTTAGATTCAGCTTTGATAGTGGCTTTATCATAATCAAATAAAACACCGTAAATAGACGCATTTCCTTTTTGCTCTAACTGCTCAAGTACTTTATCACTATTCGTTTCTATTAAGCCTGTCACTAAAGGCTCTGTACGAGCAACTAAAAGCTGAATACGGGAATCGCCATTATAGTTACCGATAAAAAAAGCAACGTAGGTAGTTTGCTCATTTACAGTGTTTTTCATGACTTGATATCTAGGTTCGCGAAAGTAGTTATAAACAGATTTAATCGCCAACTTATCGCCTAATGCTTGAATCTCTTTTCTTTTTATACCGCATTCATCTTTTTGACAAGAAAATACACTTTCAAAACCTTCTTTGGTTAAAGCACTCACATAGTTATGATAAATTTTTAACGTCGATACTTTATTAGCAATATAAGTAATTCGCGTTAAATCCCCAGTAACATCAAGCACAGGAGTGGCTTTCGTTTTTTTATCAAATTTGCCAATTGGAATACTAAATTCCTCATAATCAACATTTTGATAATCCTCAATATAGCTACCAGGGTAGCGACTTAATAAAGGATGATCTGCAGAACCTTTAAGATCTTCATGTGTAGATTTTTTTATTTTATTACTAAATTTTTTCTTGAATGCTTCAAAATCAGCTTTTATTAGCCCCGTTTCAATTTCTTTAATATTAACTGTCGTCAAAAGCACTTGTGTCGTATTTTTATATTGTCCAACAAATAACGAAATGGCAGCTTCAGGAAGATCTCCTTTCGTTGCATAAATATAATGTGGTTGCCCGTAATAACTAGAAACGTTGAAATAGCTCGACTCCTCAGCCAGCAATTTATCTTCTCGCCTGCCATAACAGTCACTTAAAGCGCATGTATACAAAACTTTAAATCCAGCATCACTTAAAGCGTTTTTGTAGTTTTCCATTACCTTTAAAGAAGCAACATTCTTTACTTGATAAGAAAAATGACTTACATCACCAATAAATGTTTTATATTCAAACTGCTGAGATTTTTTTAGCGCAGGGTTAAAGGCTGATACAAACTGTGCTTCTTCACCCTCTAAAATGACTTTATTCTCTAGTTTTGCATCGGGATAAGCCGTTAATAGTGGCTTTGCTTGCAGGTTAAATACGCAGCACAGGTAGGTAGTACAAATTAAAAGTACTTTGATAATATTATTTTTCATAGAAATTCCTTTTAAAGTATTAATTTACATTAGCACTATGCCTAATGAGCAAACTTAATTCAACGCTCTTTATTTGCGTAACTTTTTCAAACTTCAATGTATAACTGGAGTGCAGCCATATTACGATTTGTGTAATGCGTCGCTTAATAAGCTGTTTAAATAACGAACCCCGGCCATTAAGCGAACGTGTAAGCCAAGCTATTCACCCTGCCCGGTTTATAGTGCGAGATTTAATTCGTAATAAAATTTAAATGACATCGGTGCTTATTGAGGTAAAATAAGTACCAATAAAAGGAATTTATTACTCAAAGGACTCTAATGAAAACTTTAGCATTTTTAATAATATTGCTATGCACTCTATCGTTTAACGCACTCAGCCAAAACGTCACTGAAATCCCACTTCCTGAAGAATTTGTTACAACGATGGACGTAGCAAGCGAATACCCAATGGTACGCACTGGTTATTTAACGGATTCAATTTCTGATATCACTCGCTTTTATCAGCAAAAATTGGGGGAACCTTTAAAAATAAATGGCAATAATACATATCGCACTTTGTTTTATAATTACCAAGAACGTAAAGTACGTATTAGTCTATACCGCCGTAGTTATGTGACCGAGGTGAGTATAATGGTTGAATAAAAAGGTCTAAAAAAACACTCCCAGAGCAGCTAATTTTAATACTCAGTTAAGCATCGCACTTTAATTAAAGTATTTTTTGAAATTAGCTCATTTAAACTCTTTTTTACCCTTTAAAAATAATCCCCTACCCCAAGGTCTGTTTGTAAGCACATTACTTTTACTATTTATTGGAAGGAGTTAATTATGAGTAAGACCCTAATTATTGGCGCAAGCGGACAAATAGGTAAAATGACAACTGAGCTACTTTTAGAAAATGAGCAAAATGTTGTGGCATTAGTGCGCGACAAAAATAAGCTAAGCGATTTAAACAGCTCTTTTTTAACTATTGTTGAGCAAGATCTTGAAGGCGATTTTGGTGATGCAATGAAAGGCTGTGACCAAGTGATTTTTGCTGCTGGTTCTGGTGGAAGTACAGGCGATGATAAAACTGTACTCATTGATTTATGGGCTGCAACAAAAGCAGCTACATTCGCTAAAGAGCACGGCGTTAACCACTTTATTATGGTCAGTTCAATTGGTGCTGACGATCCAGATTCGATTCAAGGTGATTTAAAACCTTACTTAGTTGCTAAGCACATGGCTGACGAGCACCTAATAAATAGTGGTTTAAATTATACCATTGTTCGCCCAGGTACTTTGACTGACGATAGCGCTTCAATGCAAGTAACTACGCAGCAACCAAGCGATCGTTCAGAAGCTAAAATTAGCCGCGAAAATGTAGCCAATGCATTATTACATATTGCGACCAACTCATTTATTAGTAACCGCATTTTTAAGTTGTTCGACGGCGACAAGCCAATTAAAGCTGCTGTAAAATAAACGTTATTATTTAACGACGATTACTCCACTTTTACTAGTGGAGTAATACTTTTACACCTTGCCAACCAAGTTGCAGGGTTAATAACGTTAAAACGACTCTAAAAATACGCTTAAATTTATCCCCAGACATCCTTTTAAGTAATTTAATTCCTAACCAAGTTCCTACAGCGCCACTTATTAACATAGCGATTACAAGCGGTATCCATTGCCAAAAACTAAAACCAACAGCGCCATAAATTATCGCTTTTAATAAATGCTGCACACTCATAATGCTCGAAAACGTTGCCGTAAATTTTAACTTTTCGTAATTATTTATATATAAACAGCTACCAACTAATGGGCCACTTGCCCCGACAAACATAGAAATAAAAGTAGTTATTCCACCGGCGACCATACGCCACACCTTAGAGGTTAATTTTATAGGTGGCTTTTTACCCCACAGTAAGTAAATAACAAAAATAGCGACCACTAACTTCATGGCATCAAGCGATATATCATCAATTACAAAACTTGATAACCCCGCCCCTACTAAGCCGCCTAACGCAAAATATACAAACATGCTTTTATCAATATGCTTAAAGCTGAGTAAAAGTCTATTTGCATTAGAGCCAAGCTGTACTAAACCATGCACTGGCACAACAACTGCCATAGGCATAAACGACGCCATAACAACAAGCAGCATTAATCCGCCACCAGCACCAAATGCAGCAGATATAAAAGAAGTAAAGCCAGCGGTGATCATTAACAATAAAAACAAAAATAAAGACATGCTGTCGGGAAATAAAAAATCCATAAAACTCCATTGCCTATTTAAATACTTTTAAGTCGCAGTATTTAAATAATAAAAAAGGTACTACACACATTTATAGCCACTTTATCAGCCTCTACCTCAGGCTATGTACTATGTTGCGTTGTTTTTGCACTTTGTTTGCACATTTAACAAATATTATACATTCAACTTCATTACCGGATATTTTTGATGAAAAGATTTAACACACCAATTTTAACACCACTTGCAGTGTGCATACTTACACTGAGTTTAGCCGCCTGTAACGGTAGCGATGCTGAAAGTACAGTTGTAACTGAAACAACCACCGATGAGGGAACTACAACAGATACTTCAACCGATTTTGTTGTAGAAGTCGACCCTTTTAACTTTGAAAGCGATGCGCTCATTTCATCAATTACCACTCAAACATGTACGCTAAGTAACGGCGATGAAGCCTCATGCTATAAAATTGATATAGCAGGTGCGCCTTCAAATTACGAGATTGGTGTATTTTGCCCTCGAAATATCACCTCAACAGCTGACGAAGCTGGTATTTGGTTTGATGGCACCGGTGAGGTTTACGATATAACCGGTGACTTTATTTTAAATCTACCAACATTATATAACGATAGTCATTGGCAGCTATACGACGAAGGTACAGGCCTTGTAAATGTAACCGACACACAAGAATCGTGTGATGGCGCTGCACGCCCAAACGTAGAAGAACAATACCAAAACCACTGCGTAGAATGCTCTATTGATTATGTGGATGGCGGTATATCAGAGTCATTTTTAATTCCAATAACGCCTGTTGCAACCACTCAAAATAGCAGTATTGGTAACGCCAATGTGGGTGTTGCTCTCAATGGTGTTGTACTTGCTGCACCCGCCCCTGTTGATGCTATTTTAGGCGCATACACTATTGCCGCTTTTGATGATTGCGCTGGGCATATTAACTTAGTAGCAGGTTATCACTACCACGGTGAAGCAGGTTGTAGCCAAACACAAATTCAATCAGACGGTCATGCCGCCATGATGGGTTATGCACTCGATGGATTTGGTATATTTGGCATGCTTAACGAAGATGGATTAGAACCCACTGATTTAGACGAATGTAGAGGCCACACCGACGATACACGCGGTTACCACTACCACGCAGCCGATGTATCTGAAAACATGTTTATTGGTTGCTTTAAAGGTGCTACCGCAAGATAAGTCGCATTCTGGCTAAATAATTAACTGAGATACTAATGAAAATATTTAACGTAATAAAAGCACTAACAACTGGCTTTTTACTTGCTACTTCATGCTCAGCCCTAAGTCATGCAGGCCACGGTTCAAATGCGCCTTGGGAAGCATGTGAAGCAAAAGCCATTAATGAAGATTGCAGCTACACAAGCCATGATAAAAAAGCGACAGGCACATGCCAAGCGATGAACAAAGTACTTATGTGCGTTCGAAATAAGCCACTTGAAACATTAATAGACAAAGCAACCCAACCAGCAAGTGCTCAAAAGCAATCAGTTAAATCACTCGCTAAACTATAAAGTAAAATAACAGCTACACGCCAAAGCCTTAACGCTGTTTGTTAAGGCTTTTTTAATTACAAATTATTAGAAAGCATCACCTTTATCTGTTAAATTAACTTTGTGTATCAAATAATAAAAATAAAATTCCAAAAATGGAATTACACAAGCAAGGTACCAACGTGAGCGCCACATTTAAAATTGTTTTTAATGGTCAGTTATATCAAAATACTGACCTTACCTCTGCCCAAGAACAACTCAGCCAACTTCTTAATATTCCTCATAATATTGTTGTTCAGTTATTTGATGGAAAAGCTTACGCTTTAAAAAAAGACTTATCGAGTATTGATGCTGTTAAAACAGAATCCTCACTTAAAAAGCTAGGTTTGATTACTAAAGTAGAACCTCAACTAATTACTGTAATCTCTCAATCTCAAAATAATCAAATAGCACTCACTGAGCACAGTAAAAATACAGATAAACACATTAGTGAAAGTACTGAAGGCAAAAGTATCTCAATACAAAGTGAACGCCTAGATACGGGCAAAGCCCCAAATACAGCTGCAGCTATTAAGCAAAGTTATAATAAATATAAACTACTGCGTAACACTTTAAAAAGCGCATTGTACTTTTGCTATAGCGCACTTTGTATTATTACCTTAATAGGCGTAGTGATCAGTGTTAATGCACTGAAAAACAACTTTGGCATTCTAAATAACGGAACTACAAATAACACAACTACAAACAACTTAAGTTACCAAAATTATAAACAATATTTGATTGATCAAAATAGCCTAAATCAACCAGCACAAAAAGTAACAAACGAGCGAACAACTAACCCTACACAGCAAAAAAGTAATGAGTACTTTAGACGCTTTTCATCGCTAATAAATAGCTACGCGCAAACTACCGGGCAAGCTGATATAAAAACGATGGGGGGTGACAAATTACAACAGCACCTGCAAGAGATAGACGACCTAGGCCCTAAAAATGAATTTTGGCAGCAACTGATACAACTTTCAAAAAGCTTAGATAACGATAAGCACGCAATAGGGATGCTAAACAATACTGACCCCGCCAAAGTACAATGGATAAACGCGGTAGATTGGATCAGCCAAAGCTATATTAGGCAACATCAAAACTCGCAAACTATAAACAACTCTCCTGTCGCTACCTATGAGCCAAGTAACCCTATACTTAACCTAACGTTGTTAATAAGTATGCTGTCATTATTTAGCCTGCTTGTAATTGCAATAAAAATGAAGCTACGTGCAATTAGAATTTCTTAAACTTTATTTTCACTTTATAAATTCCATAAAAAAACCCGCAAATTTGGATTAACAAATTTGCGGGTTTCTTATGGTTTTCGAATAACGAGTTCAAAAACCTTTATTGGTGGAGCTGGGGGGATTTGAACCCCCGTCCGAAAAGCCTCGACCGTCGGTACTACATGTTTAGTATTGTCATTTAATTAACCTTTAAGTCCCGGACAAACACGGTAAATAAAGGCGAGGCCGCTTAGTTTTAGCGCTTCAACCCCGGCCAGGGTTTCCGTCGCGATCAGGTGTTAGGGTGACACTCCAAAATCCAGTCCACAAGAATACATGGAAGGAGCGCTAGCCAGCCTAAGCTGCTAGAGAGTAGTTATCGTCGTTTGCGATTACTTTAGGTTGCGGCTGTTTAACGAGGCAAACCGCACCTCGACATGCACCTTGGGCTTCTTGAATTCCGTCGAATCCTAATCAGCCCCTGAATTAGTAACTCAATTCAGAGCGTACAAACAGTATAACTGAGTAAAGTACTGATACTCAAGGCCTAGTAACGCTTTATTTTAGTTGTATATGTCAATCGCGCGTTAAGTAAGCAAAATTTAGTTTATGCAAGCCTATATAAACATTTACTTAACAATGTGTTTAACCTGTGTTCAAATGAGGAGTTAAGGTTTTTGCTATTTCTAAACCTTTAGTTGTAAAAAATAAAAATAATAACAGGCATAGAGTAGGGAATTAATAAATGTCGGTTTTTTCATTTGATAAAAGTACAGGGTTTGTCTCTTTAGAAAGTCACCCTATTGATAGTGGTTTTCCTGTTACAAGTACTCAGTTAACGCAAATGCTCGAACAATCTGAGTTTAGTGAGTACGAAGCTGTAATTGCTAATATTGGAAAGCTTTTTGCGCCAACTAAAAATTATCAGGAAGTATCGCTTGTCGTTGCTAAAGCTGTAGATGCTTCAATTGTCATTAATATTGATGAAAAAAACATGGTCGCAGAAGCAACATTAACTACCGCTAAAGGTGGCGCACTTTTGTCTATGGAAGGCGCGCAAAAAGCACTTGCTGATGCAGGTATTAAAAAAGGAATAAGTCCTCGTGCGCTTGATACCTTTTTAGGCCAGCAGTTTGAGCAACCAGCAGGAAGCTCTTACAGTGCCATAATTGCACATGGGCGCAATCCTAAAGAAGGCCGCGATGCTAAATTTGTGCGTTTATGCTCAACAGCCCAAGACCGAGTACTCAGCCCACAAGCTAAAGAAGGCGGTAAGGTTGATATGAAAAACCTTGGCGCTATTATCACCGTAAAACCTGGCACTCCCTTAATGCAGCGTATTGCAGCTACCCCTGGAGAAGAAGGCTATACAGTATTTGGCGATTCAATTAGTGCAAAACCAGGTAAAGATCACCAACTCCAGCCGTTCGAAGGTACAAAAGTAGACCCTAATAATCCTAATATGCTTATTGCCGACTGCAAAGGTGTGCCCGTTGCCCTACCCCGTGGTATGCGTGTAGATGATGTTTTATGCTTTGATAACGTAGATGTAAGCACCGGCCACGTTGACTTTGATGGTAGCGTAATTATTACTGGCGATATTAAAGACGGCATGCGTGTAAAAGCCAACGGTGATATTACGGTACTTGGTTTTGTAGAGTCAGGAACTGTTGAAAGTAAAAGTGCGGTAACCATTATGCTTGGCGCAATTGGCCGAAAACGTGAAGGCGAGGAAGCATTTACATGCTCTATAACCTCTCAGCGAACTATTTCGATTGGTTATGCCCAGTACTGCAATATTAAATCCGAACAAGATTTATTTATTGAACGCCAAGCTCTGCATTGTGATTTAAGTGCTAGGCGATTAATACGTGTAGGCAAAGCAAATGACCCGCGAGGTAAAATTATTGGCGGTAATATTTTAGATGCTATGCGCATTGAAACAGGTGAATTAGGCGCGCCAGCCGGTACTAAAACACGCGTATTTTTAGCACAACTCTGGTTTGAGCTTCGCCAAAAGCAAATTCAAATAACTGACTTTGAAAAAATACTTGCGACTAAAGTAACGGCTTTACAACAGGCTCGTGAAAAAGCGAGTAAAATTGCGAGTGCTGCTCAGCGCCAGCAATTCATGAATAAAATAACTGAAAATGAAAAGCATATAAAAATACGCTCTGCGCATATTCATCGTCAAAAACTACTTATTAAGCAAAAAATAGTGCAATTACTTGCCAGTAGTCGTTTAAAAGTAAATGAATTAATGCACCCTGGTGTGGAACTTAAAATAGCGAAAGATTCTAAACAATTTTCGCGTATTTACCCGCCCCACCTAGTTAAGCTAACTGAGGGTAAAATTACTCAGACGTTTTAGTTTCTTCGTCATTTTTTGTTTCAGTGTCAACTTCGGCATCAGCGTCGCCATCATCTAGCGGCGCTAATGGCCAACCACCTAATTGCTGCCAGCGGTTTACTATTAAACAATAAAGCTCGGCTGTACGTTCTGTGTCGTAAAGCGCTGAGTGCGCTTGGCTGTTATCAAACTCGATACCAGCCGCTCTACATGCTTTTGCTAATACAGTTTGCCCTAACGCTAAACCCGCTAAAGATGTTGTATCAAAGCTTACGAAGGGATGAAATGGCGTACGCTTAATGTTATTACGCTCTATTGCTGCATTTAAAAAGCCATGATCGAATGCGGCATTATGCGCCACAATAACTGAGCGTTGGCACCCAGCAGCCTTTTGCGCTTTGCGTACTACTTTACATATTTCTTTAATTACTTCATCTTCAGGTACTGCGCCACGTAATGGTGAAAACGGGTCTATACCATTAAAGTCGATAGCTGCTTGTTCTATATTAGCGCCTTCGAATGGCTGAACATGAAAATGAACTGTATGATCTATGCTGAGCAGTCCTTCGTCATCCATTTTTAAAACAGAGGCTGCTATTTCTAACAAGGCATCTGTTTCTTTGTTAAAACCTGCAGTTTCAACATCAATAACAACAGGAAAAAATCCACGAAAGCGTTTTGCGAAAGGTGTTTGCTCAGTATTTGCCATAGTCTTCTTTGTTTATACGTGTAAGCTGACTATTATGTCAAAATTGATGCCCCCTAGGCTAGGGGATTTAAGTATTTATTGCTTTAAAATTATAGGCACATAACTTGCTTTAACTTATAAGTTAGTTATATAGAGAACAAACTAATCATTGCAGTCGTTAATTTGCCAAATTATTGGCATTCCCGGATAGCTGGAGAGCACCATGAAGTATAAGTTGTTATTTATTAGCCTTAGTATAAGTGCAGTGCTTTGCAGTGCTCACTCGCAAGCTGCTATGCGCCAATACACAGCAACCCAAGACAACTCCAACTGGGAAGTCGTTAAAACAACGCGCTTACAATGCCAGTTAAATCATGAGGTTCCTTATTACGGTGAAGCTATATTTAAAGCTTCTGCAAGTAAAAATAAAAACTTAACATTTAATTTAGATATGGTTGTACGCCCAGATAACTACGCAATTGCAGGTTTAAAAGCAGTGCCACCTACATGGCGTGCAGGATTGCCCGCTCGCGATATTGCAAATATGAAATTACTTAAAAAGTTTGATGGCGAGCTAGGCAATAAAACCGCATGGGAAATGCTTACCGAGCTTGAAAAAGGCTACTACCCTACTTTTTATTATCAAGACTGGCAAAACAGTGCCGATAAAATTGCCGTTGGTATATCGAGCGTAAACTTTAAACAAGCTTACTGGGCTTTTTTACAATGCCGTGATGAGCTACTCCCTTACAGCTTTGAAGATATTTCGTTTACTGTAATGAACTATCAATCTAACAGCAGTAAATTAACTAAATCCTCGCAACAACGTCTTGATAAGATTGCTGAGTATTTAAAAAATGATGCAAGCATAGAGTCCATTAGTATTGACTCATACACCGATAGTTATGGCGGACGCTGGAATAACTTAGATTTATCGCGCAAGCGCGCCAAAACTATAAAAGATTATATGGTGAGCTTGGGTGTTGATGAAACAAAAGTACAAACAACCGGTTTGGGCGAAAAACGCTTTGTTGATAATAACGATAACATTTTAAGCCGAGACAAAAACCGTCGTTTAATTATTCAAATAGAAAAAATGTAGTAAAGCTAATTTGCGCTTACTTTCTTTCGCTTTAAAACTTATCACTAAATTGAAAAAATGTAGTAAAGCTAATTTGTGTTTACTTTCTTTCGCCTTAAAAACTTATCACCAAATTGGAAAAAACCTAGACTAATTAAAATAATAACCGCACCAATTATTAGTTCTTGGCTCAATGACTCATTATTTAGCCAAGCTCCCAAGCCTAACGCAAAGCTAGGGGT
The DNA here is from genome assembly GCF_001974875.1 of Pseudoalteromonas sp. EB27. GTDB lineage: Bacteria > Pseudomonadota > Gammaproteobacteria > Enterobacterales > Alteromonadaceae > Pseudoalteromonas. The sequence continues at coordinate 114,712 of NZ_MTQD01000014.1, read as the reverse complement.
GATAAGTGTAGTAAGTGATACCGTGCTTGCATTTAGGTTTTGCAGCACATGAAAATACGCCAAAGCCCCTACTAAAGATCCAAATATTCCTAAATAACCAATAGCCCACAATGATTTTGCACTCCAGTTTTGTATATGCAATTCACCATCTAATAACCACCAAGCAATAAAAAAGAGTGGGGTTACAAAAACCAATGCGCCAAATGTTGTTGCCATAGGATGAATCGCAATTTTCACGCGCTTGATCATCACACCACTTAAACTAAAAAAGCAGACAGCCATAAACACATAAAGTAACCCGAGCCCTTGAGTTTGCGAGCTTTGCACTTGGTTATAACTAACGAAATATAAGCCAATTAAGGCGCACGCTAACGCAACTAATTTAATCGGGCTAAATTTAGGTTCATTTAATAATTGCTGAGCAAGCAACCCTGACAAAATAGGAGCAAGGCCAAACATAAGCGAAATAATACCCGAAGGGACTGTTTTAGCTGCCATATAGCTCAACAACATACCGCCAAAAATACCTATACTCGAATAAAAATAAAGTAAGCATGCATTTTTGCTCCAAGGCACTCTAATATTTGTAATAGCAACAATTAACCCGCCTAAAAATAGCCCCACCAGCATCCGCATTAATACTGCAAGTGTTGGCGATACAGTGTCACTGCTCCACACTATACCCAGTGGTGTAGTAGACCATATAAGAACCATTAAAAAATACGATACTTTAACTGGCACGTGCCATCCCTACGCTTTATATGAATGAATAAAACAAAAAATAAATTATACGCTCACTACTGTGCTTTAGTACTTTTTAAACACTAAAGTCCTTAATAAATACAGTTGTAAATTGTAAGTTACATTTTAATAACGTTCTTTTATTACAAAACTATTTGAGATTTGAGCAACTAGTTATATGGTGCATCAATATTAATAATAATTAAGGTAATTAAGTGCTTAAAAATAAAACAACTGGAAGCATGTTAATTGTTGCAGGCACCACTATTGGTGCGGGTATGTTGGCATTGCCAATTGCATCTGCCGGGCTTGGGTTTAGTACTGCACTTGCATTAATAATTGCTAGCTGGTTACTAATGACCTACACCGCACTACTCATGTTAGAGCTACACCAATATGCACCACGCGATGCTACATTAAATACATTGGCTAAATTATGGCTTGGAAAACGCGGACAATATATTGCGAATTTTTCGATGGTTTTTTTATTTTACGCTTTATGCGCTGCTTATATTGCAGGTGGTGGTGCACAACTCCAAGCGCGTATAAATATAGGCTTTGATGTAGATATAGCCCCACAGTTTGGCTCTGTGATTCTTGCTGTTATTATTGCAAGTGTAGTAACGCTAGGCACTAGCAAGGTAGATAAACTAAATAGAGTGTTATTTACAATAAAAATTATTGTGTTAGCTAGCTTGTTTTACATGCTTACCCCTTATGTGCAAGGTAAGCACTTATTAGAGATGCCTGTGGAGCAAGGGTTAATCCTTTCAGCTATACCGGTTATATTTACTTCGTTTGGCTTTCATGGATCTATCCCCTCTATTGTTAAATATGTTGGTGTTGAAATAAAAGTACTGCGCAAAGTAATGATTGCTGGAGCTGCCCTACCTTTAGTCATTTATATTTTTTGGCAACTACTTAGCCAAGGTATTATGAGTCAAGCTGATTTACTCAACAGCCATGGGCTTAATGGGTTTGTATCTAGCGTGGCAAGCATTGCGCATAACCCAAGTGTGGCAACGGCCGTTAAGTTATTTGCTGATTTAGCACTGGCGACATCATTTTTAGGGGTGAGTTTAGGGTTATTTGATTTTTTTGCTGATGCATTTAAAAAAGGTGACAATAAAACGGATCGAATAAAAACGGCCTTAATTACGTTTATTCCGCCACTTGGCTTTGCGCTATTTTACCCTCAAGGCTTTATTATGGCTTTAGGTTACGCTGCAATAGCACTTGTCGTGCTGGCTATATTTTTGCCTGTAGCAATGGTTTATAAACAGCGTACAACATCAAATAAAACAGGCTATAAAGTAAAAAGTGGGAATGTTGGGCTTGGTATAGCAGCTATATGTGGCATAACTATTATTGCTGCGCAGTTTATGCAAATGGTGGGGCTTATTCCTGCTATTGGTTAAAGTTTTTTGTTTTAATTTAGATAATAAAAAACCGCACATCATCAGGTGTGCGGTTTTTTATATTAACTGCGTTTATTTACAAACGTCAGCAACAGCATTTGAAAAGTATTCAATATTTGAATGACTAACACCTGCAACATTTACGCGGCTAGAGCCAACAATGTAAATGCCGTATTCTTTTTGTAGGCGAGCAATTTGCTCTTTATTAATACCTAAGAAAGAAAACATACCGTTTTGGCGCTCGATAAACGAGAAATCTTGAGCAATATCTTTAGTTGCTAAGCTTTCTTTAATTAAGCTACGTAAGCCATTTATGCGGCTACGCATTTCATCAAGCTCAGAGTGCCATAATTGTGTAAGCTCAGTACTGCTTAAAATAGTATTAACAATGTCAGCACCATGCGCTGGCGGCATTGAGTAAATACTACGTACAACGCTTAGCATTACAGAGTTTGAAATATCTGCTGTTGCGCTGTCTTTTGCAATTAGTGAACATGCACCAATACGCTCGCGGTATAAGCCAAAGTTTTTAGAACATGAAGAACAAATAATTAGCTCTTCTACTGCATCGGCTAAAATACGTAAGCCACGTGCATCTTCTTCAAGTGAAGCACCAAAGCCTTGGTATGCAATATCAACAAGTGGTGTAAAGCCAACTTCTTTTGCAAGTTCGGCAACCGTATTCCACTGTGTTTCATTTAAATCCATACCGCTTGGATTATGACAACATGCATGCACTAAAACCACATCACCTTTAGGCACTTGTTTAAGTGTGTTGATCATTTCATCAAACAGTAAATCTTTATTTTCGTAATCGTAATATGGGTATTCTTTTACTGTTAAGCCTGCAGCTTCAAACAAACTAATGTGGTTAGCCCATGTTGGGTTAGTTACCCAAACAGTCGCGTCTTTATTGCAACGCTTAATAAATTCAGCTGCAACACGAAGTGCACCCGTACCACCAGGAGCTTGTGCAGTACGTACGCGGTTAGCTAGTAATGCTTGGTGTTCACCTAATAGTAACTGCTCCATTTTTTGGCAGTAATCTAAATTACCCGCTAAACCAATGTAAGATTTGCTCATTTCGTTTTCAAGACGAAACGCTTCAGCTTTTTTTACCGCTTTAAGAACCGGTGTATTGCCTTGCTCATCTTTGTAGACACCTACACCTAAATCAATTTTATTAGGGTTCGTATCTTGTTTATAGGCCGCCATAAGGCCAAGAATAGGATCTGTTGGTAATGGTTTTAATACTGAGAACATTGGCTATCTCTTATCGTTATTTAGGGGTTAGCTGTTAAGCTAAGCTTAACATAAAAGCACATCATATTGACTAGCGTTATTTACACTAGAAAGTGAGGAATTTTAATACAACATGCAATTAAAACGGCAAGCGTCTTTTCATCAAAAAAATCATTTTTAAAGGCTTCTGCATCTACAATACCAACACATTCATTTTGTGCATTAAATAAAGGTAGGCAGGTTTCTGATTTAACTTTAGGATCGCATGTGTAGTATTCACCACCTTGTGATAAATACGCTTCAACGTTATTAATAATGCGGCCCTTGTGAGATAGCGCAACCTGTACGTTGTTACTGCCAGCCGCAAATGCTTGCGTTAAAGGAAACAACGGACGACTAGGCGCACCATGATAAGCCAATTTTAATAGTTGCTTACCTTCATGGGTATTAGTTGATTGATAAATACCATACCAATCAACGCCTATTTGCTGCTCAATGTAGCTTACAATACTTTGTAAATTAGCTAGCTTGAACTGTGTTTGCTCATCACTTTTAAGATAGTCAGTTAATTTGAATGGCTCATCTTGTAAGTAACCAAATAAACTACATGCACCGCCCTCGCCAAGCTCAGGTATTTGATACTCCCAACACACATCAGGCAAAGCAGTGTTTGCTAAATGTAGATCAAGCTTTTCAAGCTCTGTTGAAATCAAAGCTGGATTAGCACTAAGTTGTGCTTGTTTTAAGTAAGAAGAAATCACTTGGCCATCCATACATCTAAAGTTTCGAGAATAATAGCATGGATATTTTTACAGAGCTAGCTCAACTTGTAGCACATTTCAACTTGGTTACCACTGGCGTTATAAGTGACTTTTTCGGCTATTTCTTCTAATAAAGACACCCCTCTGCCAAATTCGTTATTAGCCTTTGCCAACTCATCGTGCTTACTACTAAACCCTCGGCCTGAATCACAAATAATAAAATATAAACTGAGCGTGTCGGGGCAATAGCGCATATCAATAATAATCATGGCATCTGTAAGTTTAGCAAGGGCTGCCTCTCTCAACTCGTAATATCGAAAAAAGCCGTCTTCTTGTTTTTTAATTTCTGAATTAAGTCCTAATACACCATGATCAAGCGCGTTGTTATACGCCTCAGACAACAGTAAAAATATATTAGAGCGATGAGTATTTAACCCCTCAACACTGCTTAAAATATTAACGACGTCGTACACTGGATCAGTTTTTTTTATTTGCTCTGAGTTTAAGCTCAAAGATAAATTAAAGGCTAAAGTAGAAAAGGCTTCCCGCTCTTGTTCCTCAGGAATTAAAGGCAGGCAGTTTAGTAAAACAATGCTTAAATCATCTTGCTGTTTAGTGCCATCGGCAAACTTAGTAACGTTAGCAACTATGTCTTCACTACTAATCATCGATTTACTTTTTAAGGTTTGTAAAAATCGCTCTTCCCCAAAAAATATATCCTCTTTGTTTGCCGTTTCTATAATACCGTCGGTTGCTAATACTAGGCGTGTATTACTATTTGTTTCAAAATGAATAACTTCATATTCAAACTCTTGTTCATCTAAAATCCCCAGCGCCATATGCTGCGATTCTAATGTTTGTTTTACATTACCGTCTTTATCTATTAGATACGCATCTGGCAGGCCGCCCATCCATGCAGAAACACTTTTACCTGATGCACTAAGCTCTATAATGGTTGCAGCACAAAACATATGCCCAGGTAGGAGGTTGTACAGTAGTGTATTTAGCTCGCTGGCAATATCGTTAACCGCCATACCTTTTTGTACCATAGTATAAAACACACGAGAAGTTGGTAATGCACCTATAGCCGCAGCTAGGCCGTGACCCGTAAAATCGCCCAACATGCAATACAAATTACCGATAGGACTTTGCGCTACTAAAAACATATCGCCGTTAAACATAGAGGCAGGTGATAAATTAAAATCTAAATACTCTTTAAACTTACCTTGATTTTCTAATGAGTTATTAAAAATATGTTCAATTATTTCGTGTTCACGTTCAATTTGATTATGATGATATTCAAGCAATTTTTTTTGCTGGTTAGCTTTTTTACTCAGCTCTCTGGTGCGAATATGTGCTTTAATTTTTGCATGCAGAATAACTTTTTCAAATGGTTTATGAATAAAGTCATCACCGCCTACCTCGAGGCAGTGCTCAAAACTTGCTTGATCTTCTAAGGAGGTTATAAAAATAATTGGTAAGTAAACTTCACTATACTGCTGCTTTATTTTTTCAGCGGCTTCAAAACCATCCATTACAGGCATTAAAACATCGAGCAAAACAACGTCTATTGGCTCTCTTTTAAGTACATTAAGCGCATCTAGTCCGTTATAAGCCACTGATATTTTATAACCTTCTTGCTCAAGCATTTTACTGAGTAAAATGCGATTGAGCGCCTGATCATCTACAATTAACACATGTATCATTAGCTAATATCAAACTTTTTATCAAAACGTGAAATTTGTAGAATTTTTCTAAGCTGTGGTTGGCAATTGCTTATTTCGATAGTTTTTACTTGGCTATCAATGGTTTTTTTCATGTTAAGTAACATGCCAAGTGCTGAGCTATCCATGTAGTCAGTCTCTCTTAAATCAATAATAACCTTTACAATTTTTTCACTCATTTGAGCATAAGCTTGGCGAAAAGATTGCACTAAATTAAAGTCAAATTTACCTTTGATTTGTATTGTTAATGTAGTGCCATCGACTGATTCATTCTTAGTTAAACTCATATTAAACTCCAATAATATTTCCTTTGAACTAAATATAACCTGTTAAAAGTATTTAGCAAAAAGAAAAACACACAACTTCAAATTTGCTATCATTTACGCCAATATTTAATTAATTTTTATCCATAAAGGTAAGGTATGAGTGATAGTCACTTAGTATATTCAACAAGTACGGGTCGCATTGACCAGCCAAAACCAGAAAAAGAGTTAGAAGCTAAGCTTTTTAAAGATGGCTTTATTCGCATCGAACGTCAAACAAAAGGGCGTAAAGGCAAAGGCGTAATGTTAGTTGTAGGCATTGATCCAAAAGATCACGATTTAAAAAAGTTAGCTAAAACTATAAAAAGCAAAATGGGCCAAGGCGGCGCAGTAAAAGAAGGCATTATTGAAGTGCAAGGTGATGACCGCGATAAACTAAAAGCCATTTTAGAAGCGTTAAAATTTAAAGTTAAAATTGCGGGTGGTTAACCCGCAATTTTATTAACTACTTACTTCGCTATTTGAGAGCTCACTTAACCTTTCATACAATTTTGGTAGTTCGTGCTCCGCAATGGGTTTACTAAAATAATAGCCTTGTACAATGAAGCAATTATTATTTTGTAGAAACTGCATCTGCTCTATTGTCTCAACTCCTTCGGCAACCACGTCTAGCTTTAACTTTTGCGCCATGGCAATAATAGCTGCAGTGATTTCCATATCATTTGTATCCTCAGGGATATCTTTTACAAATGAACGGTCAATTTTCAATATATCAACCGGGAATCGTTTTAAGTAACTGAGCGACGAATAACCAGTACCAAAATCATCAATAGAAATAGATATACCTAAAGCTTTAAGCTCGTGAAGTTGTGTAATTGCAGCTTCTACATTTCCCATTAGCATACTTTCGGTAAGCTCTAAATGAAGGCGCTTAGCCGAAACACCCGTCCTAATTATCATTTTACTCAGTGTTGAGACTAAGCTTGAGTCTTTGAACTGGCGAGCCGATAAGTTTATCGATATATTATTTTCTAAGCCTTGCTTTGTTAATCTTACGGCAAAATCACAAGACTCTTGAAGCACCCATTCGCCTAATTCAACTATAAGGCCTGTCGCTTCTGCAATAGGAATAAATTTATCTGGAGGGATTGCGCCTTCAGTTGGGTGGAACCATCTTAATAACGCTTCATAACCAACTACCTGATGAGTACGACTATCAACTTGAGGTTGGTAGTAAACTACAAACTGTTTTTCTTTTAGTCCTATACGTAGCTCATTTTCAATAAATAAACGCTCATTAGCAGCTGCGTTCAATTCCTGGCTATAAAAGTGGAATGTATTACGCCCTTTTGCTTTTGCCTCATACATAGCTAAGTCAGCATGTTTTAATAACTGATCCTCTTCTAGGCTATCGTACGGAGCCATTGTAATACCAATACTCGCGCTCACAATAACTTCATTGCTACCTAGTTTAATAGGTACATTTAGCGTTTTTTGAATTGTATTGGCAACATCAGTCGCGTGAGCTTGGCTTTCTATACCACTGAGCAACACTGCAAATTCATCACCACCTAGGCGTGCTATGGTGTCCTCGGCTCGTAAACGTTTTTTAAGTCTGTTTGCCACTTCAATTAATAATTGATCGCCTGCATCGTGGCCTAATGTATCGTTAATACGTTTAAATTCGTCTAAATCAAAGTAAAACAATGCAAACGCATAGTGCCCACGTTCAGCTAATGCCATTGATTTGCGTAATTGCATTCTAAAGAACGTTCTGTTGGCAAGACCAGTAAGGGTGTCAAAGTAAGCAAGTTGCTCCATTTTACGCTGGCTTTCTTTTACAAACGAAATGTCTTGTGCTGATGCTACATAACTGGTTATTTCACCGCCCTCTTCACGAATTGGTGAAACACTTAAAGACACCCAAATTGGCTCTTTATTCAAGCCTTGGATTAATGTATCACCGCGCCAATAATTACGGCTGCGTAAATCTATGTCTATGTCTTCAACTAAAATAGACATCTCTGAGGCAATAATATTCAGTAATGGCGCTCTGTTGAAATGGCTTTCTGGGTAGCCTGTCATTTCGAGCATTTTTGGATTTACGTATTCAATTACAAAACTCTCGTCGGTGATCACAACGCCAGTGCCCGAGAATGCTACCGCTTTAGATAAACGGTTAGCTGCTTTTTCAGCAATTTCTTTTTCTGTAATTCTCTGGTTTAAGCCATCGATAAGTTTGCGAATTTCTACCGTCATGTCTCTAAATGAGCCATTAAGCGTGCCAATCTCATCTTTGTTTTCTGGTGGAAATTCTGTAGTTAATTGACCTTTGCCAAAACTTGTAACTGCATAAACCAAAGTATGTAAACGGCGAAGGACTAGTTGATAAAGCGCTTGATGCAGCAATAAGGCAACTAATATTGCGTATAAAATAAAGAGACCAAAAAACTTCAGTTTTAAATCTTGTAATGCAGATAACGTAGAGGAACGCTTTTTATATACCCCTATGTACCAATCTAAGTCATCAATCTTACGAATATTGATAATATGAGCTTCGTCATTTTTTTCAAATGAATTTGCGTATTCAGGTAACTTCACTGCAATAACATCGTCAATAATCGACTGCAGCGCTGGGTTTACAAATTCGTTAGTAGCGAGTGCTTTATTATCACTACCATAGTCAGCTAGTAAGGTCGGATTTAAGTCTGGGTGTGCCAACAATTGCCCTTTGCTATCAAACACAAGTAGGTGTTTTTCTTTATCACCAACAGGTAAAAACGAAATAAGTTTGTTGAGGGAAATATCGCTCCCCGTCACACCTAAAAACTCATTATCAACATAAACAGGTACTAGTAGGCTAATAACCCACTTGCGCCATACTGTATCGTAGTAGACTTTTGACCATGCAGGCTCTCTTACTGTTTCAAGCGTGCTCTTAATCGATTTATAAGTTGAGCCATTCGTCGCTCTAAAACCAGCTGGTGCGTTCAGTGCCCAGTTTGGAGGAGAAACACGAATAAAATCATCATCTGTAATGAGATAAAAGTTAAAAAAGTCGTGCACCAGTGTAGGAGATATTATACGCCACAGCATCTCAGAATCATTAAATAGGCGTTTATAAAAAGGAGAGTAATTTTGCTGCGGTAAAAATGCTGCTGATAAGCCATCAGCCGAGGCACTTCGAATCGTACCGTCGCTATTAAACTGTAACTGTGATTTGTTGCTTAAGTTAATTGGTGAATTGGGTTGGAAAAGTTGCTGTGTCACTACGTTATTAGCTTGCTGCGCAATATTTATTTTTGTTTTAATGCGCTCATTAAATTGCTTCACTAATAAGTCTGTCGAGCTTTTTAAAATCTCATGTTCTTCAAAAACAAGTTGTTTCTCTTCAGATTTAAGCATTAAGGCAGCCGCACACACCCCTGCTATTAGGCAAATAGCGGATATGAGTAGCGATAGTTTTACACTTAAAGAATTCAATCCAAAACGCGATGGAGGGCGTCTGTAAACCACGGGTCAACCTTAATTATTAATAATTGTTATTATTTGAACCAGTTAACGAAATATACCAGATCCAGTTTCATATTTATAAATTATTTGTAAACTTTCTATAAAAACTAATATAGAGGAATAAATAGTACCCTAAGCTTATTTAGATCTTTATTGACATTGTTAGCAACTCTCCATACATTAACCGCATGAAAATATTTATCTCTCGCACTTTTTTTTCGTTTTTTAGCTTCTTTATATAGGAGAGGCTTCCCTGTTTGTGAGATAAAATCAATCGAATAGTAAAGCCTCCCAACCGGGAGGCTTTTTTGTTTTTGCTGTGTAATAACAGCTTACTTTTGGAATGAGGATACCAAAATGACAAATGATGTTTTAAATACCCTAAGACACGATATAAATGAAATAGACTCTGATTTACTCGTGTTATTAGCTAAACGCCGCCGCATTAGCCATGGTGTGGTTGAGTACAAAATTGCTAACAACAAACCAATTCGCGATGAAGCTCGCGAACTAGCACTTTTAGAAAAACTGATTGGTTATGGTAAATCACTAGGTTTAGATGCTTACTACGTAAATAATGTTTTCCAAACTATTTTGGAAGACTCTGTTTTACACCAACAAGCAATGTTACAAAAAAATCTGAATCCAGATGCCCTCAGTGAAACACACCGTGTCACTTACTTAGGTGGTCAGGGTTCTTATAGCCAACTAGCATGTCATAAATATTTTAGCCGCCGCCCGGGTAAATTAGTTGAAATTGGCTGTACATCGTTTGATGAAATAACAGGTAAAGTAGAAAACGGCCAAGCTGACTTTGGCTTGTTACCCATTGAAAACACAAGCTCTGGTAGTATTAACGAGGTGTTTGACTTATTACAGCACGCACAAGTATCAATTGTTGGTGAGGTAACTCACAGTGTAGAGCATTGTTTACTAGCAAATCCAGAAACAGAACTTAGCCAACTAACAAAAATATTTGCACACCCACAACCATTTGCGCAGTGCAGCCGTTTTTTACAGGGCTTAGGTGACTTACAACATGAAACATGTGACTCAACATCAAGCGCACTACAATCGGCATTAAGCACACCAAATAGTGCAGCAATTGGCTCTGCACAAGCGGGGAAAAACGTAGGGCTTGAGGTTATTAAATCAAACCTAGCTAATCAAAGCGAAAACCATAGCCGCTTTATTGTTGTTGCACGTAAGCCTCTACAAGTATCTAACCAAATTCCAACTAAAACTAGTTTGATCATGTCGACAAAACAGCAAGCGGGCTCACTAGCCGATGCGCTAATGATTTTTAAACAGCACAAGATTAATTTAGTAAAACTTGAATCTCGCCCTACTCCGGGTAATCCGTGGGAAGAAGTTTTTTATGTTGACCTAGAAGCAAACTTAGCCGAAAGCCAAGTAAAAGAAGCGCTAGAAGAGCTTAAAGAGCACACCCAATATGTACGTATTTTAGGATGCTACCAAAGCGAGTCATTGCAGGCCGTAAGCGTTAATACTTAATAAGCAATTTTACAAATCAAAAAGGGCCAATATTGGCCCTTTTTAGTTAACCAGTACCAATCTGTATAAGTATTTGAGTAATTTAACGAATTAAGTCCCCATACTTAAGCAAACGGTATAACAAATATTAATCTAAAACTTTTGAATCATTCGCTTTATTTAATAAGCTTCGACTTTGCGTTAAAAAGTGTTCTGTAGAGTCAGAAAAGTAAACTTTAGCTTCAGCAAAAGAATCAATAAGCGCGGCTTTATCTCCCGCTTTTAATTTAGCTAATGTACTTGCAAAGGTATCTTGGTACTGTGCAAGTAGGTTCTCTACATCATCAAATTGTGCGAGCATAATATCTGAGTACAGCTCAGGCGACTGTGCAAACAAACGCCCGACCATCATCAACTCTAATTGATATATAGGTGACGAGCAACTGCGCAACTCTTCTAGCGTATGACTTTGTTTTGCTAAAAACTGTCCGTACACAAATGTCGTTAAATGGCGCATTACTTGAATAATTTGCATTGCTTCATCATGTTTTTTAGCATCAAGCTCAACAAGCTGGCAACCCCATACTTGTAACTGCTGTAATAAACCTTTTGCCGCTTGGTGCTCTCGCCCTTCACATACAACAACTGTTTGCTTTACCCAATGTGATATATCGGGCCCAAACATTGGATGTAAACCAACCACAGGGCCACTGTGCGCAGCTTTTAATGCTTTAATAGGCGATTGCTTTACCGATGTAATATCTACAAGTAAACAGTCTTCATCTAGTTTAGGTAACTTAGCAACGACAGCGTCTAATGCATTAATAGGTACGCTAATCATTACCAGCTTGGCACCTTTTAAAATACTTTTAGCATCGTTTTGCTGATCTTTATCTAAAATTTTAACTTCGTAACCTGAGCGAATAAACTGCTGTGCAAATAACTGCCCCATGGCACCTTGACCACCCACAATTACAATTGGCGAAAGCTCTGGCGCTGCGCATGCAAGTTTCGCTTGTTGGTTTTGATAGGCTTCTCGCATCATACGTCTTAGTATATCTTCAACGAGATCTGGGCTTACATTTTGATTTATTGCTTCTTGTCGTCTTGCCGCTAATAGCTCTGCTTCACGGACAGGTGCATGTAAAGGCGCGCCTGTTTGTTGTTTTATCTCACCAATTTTTTGCGTAATACCATTACGTTTAGCGAGTAAGGCAACAAGTTGTGCATCGCATTCATCTATACCTTCTCTTAGCTGTGCTAAATCACTTATGTCAGCCACGTTCGTCCCACCTTAAAAAACCAAATAACGTAAATATAAATTTACATAAAAGTAAACTAATCAATACGATAAATACTAACAGGATCAGCTAACTGAGAAAAGGTTAAAGCGGAAATTTTACTAATGAGGAATTGAGAATTGAGAATTGAGAATTGAGAATTGAGAAGATAATATTCTAAAACCAAAACGGGTTGCAACCCGAAGGATGCAACCCGTTTTTTTGCGTTGATAAACAGCGCGTATTAGTTAAGTTTTTCTCTAATACGTGCAGATTTACCAGAACGCTCACGTAGATAGTAAAGCTTAGCACGGCGAACTGCACCGCGACGCTTAACTGTTACGCTATCAATAAGAGGGCTGTGCGTTTGGAATACACGCTCAACGCCTTCACCGTTCGAGATTTTACGAACTGTGAATGCTGAGTGAAGACCACGATTACGCTTAGCGATTACAACACCTTCAAAGGCCTGTAGACGCTCTTTAGCACCTTCTTTTACTTTTACCTGTACAACCACTGTATCACCAGGGCCAAATGCAGGTACGTCTGTTTTAAGCTGCTCATCTTCAAGCGCTTTAATAATATTTTGGTTTACTTTTGCCATTATGTTTCTCACTTTCCTAGGTGTAACTGTCTTCTAGCCACAAGCTTTTTGGTACTCTTGCTGAAATTTCGCGAGTAATACCGCTTGCTCCTCAGTCAGAGCTAGGTTATGCAACAAGTCAGGACGTCGTAACCAAGTTCTGCCTAATGACTGCATAAGCCGCCATTTTGCTATCTCTTGGTGGTTGCCACTGAGTAATACAGCAGGAACCTGTTTGTCGTCCAATGTTTCTGGTCGTGTATAGTGTGGACAATCTAACAAGCCATCCGAAAATGAATCTTGTTCCGCTGACTGGTTATGACCTAACACACCTGGCACTAATCGCGCTACTGCGTCAATTAATGTCATGGCAGGTAGTTCGCCACCACTCAAAATAAAATCACCAATTGACCATTCTTCGTCAACATATGATTCTATTATTCTCTCATCTATACCTTCATAGCGACCGGCAATCAAAATCAGTTTTTTAGAGTTAGCGAGTTCGCTAGCACCTTGCTGATCAAGTTTGCGCCCTTGCGGGGACATATAAATTACTTTAGCACCATCACCAGCTGCTTTTTTAGCTTCGGCAATCGCTTTTTTTAATGGCTCAACCATCATTAACATACCAGGTCCGCCCCCGTAAGGACGGTCATCTACGGTTCTATGCTTATCTAAAGCGTAGTCTCGCGGATTCCAGCAGTTAAAATCAATTAAGCCATTTTTTACTGCGCGACCGGTAACACCTTGGTCTGTAATAGCGTCAAACATGTCTGGAAAAAGGCTTATCACCCCTACCCATAATGAACTAGTTTGCGTCATTAAAAACCAGGATCCCAGTCTACGGTAATTTCTCTTGCGTCGTATTTAACTTCTTTAATAACTGAATCAGTTAAAAAAGGAATCAAACGCTCAGCTTGACCAAATGCGTCTTTACTGTTTGCTTTAACAACCAGTACGTCATTTGATCCTGTCTCCATCAGGTCATCAACAATGCCTAAGCTATAACCTTTATCGGTTACAACAGACATGCCAATGAGATCTCGCCAATAGAACTCACCTTGCGGGAGTTCTGGTAAATGCGCTGCATCCATTGAGATTTCAGCATGGGTATAAGCCATTGCTTCGTCTCGGTCGTTTACCTGCGCAAATTTAGCGATAAAGCCTTTGTTGTGGCGACGCCAGTCGACCACTTCTAAGGACTGCCATTTACCTTGCTGCCCTATCAACCACGGGCTGAAATCGAAGATCCCTACGGGATCATCAGTAAATGAATGTACCTTAAGCCAGCCCTTTATACCATATGGGGCACCGAGCTTTCCTACGACAATTATTGATGAGGTGTTCTCTTGACTCATGGTTACACTTACGCCTATTAAGCCGCTTTACGAGCGTCTTTTACTAACTTAGCTACGCGATCTGAAAGAGATGCGCCCTGACCTACCCAGTGTTCAACACGTGGTAAATCTAAACGAATTTTTTCTTCTTGACCTGAAGCAATTGGGTTAAAAAAGCCTACTTTCTCGATGAAGCGACCGTCACGCGAGAAACGGCTATCCGCAACCACAATTTGATAGAAAGGGCGTTTTTTAGCGCCACCACGTTGCAAACGAATAGTTACCATACCGTCCTCTATAAAGATTGACTGTTTTCATTAATAAGATTTACTCCCCAGAATGGGGAGCTGGGGAATTGTACGAGTTTTTGGCAATAACGCAAGTAAGAAGTGAACCAAAAAGGCAGTTTAGTAGGTTAAACCGTGATCTCAACGACAAATAAGAGTTAAAGGTGTATTACATGCATAATTTATTCAACAAAAAAGGAGCTATTTGCTCCTTTAAATATGATTCGCTATTATTTTAAAAAGTAACTTAATGGTACTTTTTAAAATTTAGGACCGCCGCCGCCCATCATTCCAGGTGGTAACATGCCTTTCATACCGCGCATCATTTTAGTCATGCCGCCTTTACCTTTCATTTTTTTCATCATTTTTTGCATTTGCGTAAACTGCTTAAGCAACTTATTGATCTCTTGTACTTGCGTACCTGAGCCTGCTGCGATGCGTTTTTTACGCGAACCTTTAATGATTTCTGGGCGTGCGCGCTCTTTTTTAGTCATAGAGCTAATAATAGCTTCCATTTGGATAAATGTTTTATCACCCATTTGACCTTTAACAGCATCTGGTAAGTTAGACATACCAGGGAGCTTATCAAGCATTGACATCATGCCACCCATATTCTTCATTTGCTTTAATTGATCAGCAAAGTCGTCAAGGGTAAAACCTGCGCCTTTAAATACTTTTTCAGCAACTCGAGCAGCTTGCTCTTTGTCGACTTTCATTTCGACTTCTTCGATTAATGAAAGTACGTCACCCATGCCTAAAATACGTGACGCTATGCGGTCTGGGTGGAAAGGTTCAAGTGCGTCAGTGCGCTCACCCACACCCATAAACTTAATAGGCTTGCCAGTAATATGACGAATCGATAAAGCTGCGCCACCACGTGCATCACCATCGGTTTTTGTTAATATAACACCGGTAAGTGGTAATGCTTCGTCGAATGCTTTAGCTGTATTCGCCGCATCTTGACCTGTCATTGCATCAACAACGAACAAGGTTTCAATTGGATTGATTGCTTTATGAAGATCTTTAATTTCATCCATCATGTTGCTATCAACATGTAGACGACCTGCAGTATCAACAAGTACTACATCTATAAATTTCTTTTTAGCATGTGAAATTGCAGCGGTTGCAATATCAACTGGTTTTTGCGAAATATCACTTGGGAAAAAATCAACATCAACTTCTGCTGCAAGCGTTTCTAGCTGTTTAATAGCCGCAGGACGATAAACATCGGCACTTACTACAAGTACTGATTTCTTTTTTCGCTCTTTTAAAAACTTAGCAAGCTTAGCTACACTGGTGGTTTTACCCGCACCTTGTAGACCCGCTACCATTACAACGGCTGGCGGTTGCGCATTTAGACTTAGCTCTTCATTAGCCTCACCCATTGCTTTTTCTAGTTCTTCACGCACTATTTTTATAAATACTTGGCCCGGGCTTAAGCTTTTTGTAACTTCAACCCCAACTGCACGTTCTTTAACTTGTTTTACAAACTCGCGAACAACAGGCAATGCCACATCGGCTTCTAAAAATGCCATACGCACTTCGCGAAGTGTGTCTTTTATGTTGTCTTCCGTCAGACGGCCACGGCCACTGATATTTTTTAAGGTTTTACCTAATCGTTCTTGGAGGTTCTCAAACATGTAACGGTTCCGATAAGACGTTTATATCAATCCATTTAAATTTTACGGTTAATTTGATTCTTCAATTAACCTAGATTGACTTATTAAGTTTCAATTAAAAGTAGTATACCGTATATGGCGCCTTACAATATAGTGTTCAAGTGCACCTTGTTGAGTTTCTTTTTTTAAGGTCTATGCATTTGCTTTGCTATAAAATACAATGGCTATATAACAACAAGGATTATTTTGTCTCAAATTAAGTGGCCCAAGCACAATGCTGATTATTAGTTTAACTATTATTGCCAGTTTATTTTATGTGTTAGCAACGTCTCACGTGCTTTCACGCCTGTTTCATCAACAAGGCCCTAGCCAAAAAGTAACCGTTATTTTAAGCACGGTTGCTATAGTGGCGCATATGCTGCTGTTAGTTAACTCTGTTTTTAGAGCCGACGGTCAAGATTTAAGTATCGTAAACGTCGCTCTTTTGACCTGCTGGGTGATTGTAGTTTCGGTGACGGCTGTCTCGCTAAAATTCCCTGCAACTTTATTGTTGCCCGTTGTTTATGGTTTTGGTGCCTTACTAACCATTGCCAGTTTATTTATTCCTCATCATATTTTATTACAAAGTATTAATATTGAGGTTGGTTTAGTAACGCACATCTCCTTATCTTTGTTAGCCTACTGTATTTTAATTATTGCTACTTTATATGGTGTACAGTTTTATTTTATTGATAAACGTTTAAAACGTAAAGATTTAGCAATTGTGCACAGCCACCTTCCGCCTTTAATGGTTGTGGAGCGCCAGCTTTACCAACTTCTTAATTTAGGCACTATATTACTCACATTTGCATTGCTTTCAGGGTTTGTATTTCTTGATGGAATGTTCGCTAAAGAGTTCATTCATAAAACAATATTATCGTTAGTTGCGTGGGCTATTTTTGCCGTTGTAGCTATCGGGCATATGAAAAAGGGTTGGCGCGGTAAACCGGTGGTTATTACAATCATGGTCGCTGCATTTGTCCTCACACTCGCTTATTTTGGCAGCCGTTTCATACAAGAAGTGATACTAAATAAGTTTTAACTTGACTCTGCTTGCTCACTCTAGCTTAATACGCATTGATTTATAAGAAAAGGATCCATCGTTGGACGACATATCGACAAGTACCCTATTTATCATTTTAGGTTTTTTGGTGCTTTTTTCTGCTTATTTTTCTGGTTCAGAAACCGGAATTATGTCAATCAATCGTATACGCCTGCGACACCTCGCTAAAGAGGATCATCGTGCAGCTAAACGAGTCAGTAAATTACTTAGCCGTCCAGATAGGCTCATCGGTTTAATTTTAATCGGTAATAATCTTGTCAATATAGCAGCAGCCCAAGTTGCAACCATTATAGGTATTCGCCTTTACGGTGACCTAGGTATTGCTATAGCAACGGGTGTGTTAACTCTTGTAGTGCTTATATTTGCAGAAGTAACACCTAAAACCCTTGCTGCCCTCTACCCTGAAAAAGTTGCTTTTCCAAGTTCAATAATACTTAAGGGATTACTAAAAATTCTGTTCCCTTTTG
Source organism: Pseudoalteromonas sp. EB27 (assembly GCF_001974875.1). Lineage (GTDB taxonomy): Bacteria > Pseudomonadota > Gammaproteobacteria > Enterobacterales > Alteromonadaceae > Pseudoalteromonas. The sequence continues at coordinate 96,881 of NZ_MTQD01000014.1, read as the reverse complement.
TTGTGGTTATTAACTGGATGACAAACGGTATACTGCGGTTATTTGGTATTAGTGCCGCTCAAATCGACGAACACAGCATGAGTAAAGAAGAATTAAAAACAGTACTCAATGAGTCCGGTGCACTTATTCCTGCTCGTCATCAAAGTATGCTGACTTCAATTTTAGATTTAGAACAAGTAACCGTTGAAGATATTATGATCCCACGAAACGAAATTGTGGCCATTGATATTAATGACGATTGGAAACTAATTAGTCGCCAACTTACCCATGCACAACATACTCGCGTGTTGTTGTATCGCGATAACATAGATGATGCAGTAGGTTTTATTCACTCACGTGATGCGCTTCGTCTACTTACAAAAGAGCAATTTGATAAACCTTCTTTGCTACGCGCTGTACGTGAAATTTACTTTATCCCTGAAGGAACATCACTAAATACTCAGCTATTAAAGTTTCAGCAATCTAAAGAACGCATAGGCTTAGTGGTAGATGAGTATGGCGACATCCAAGGCCTAGTGACCCTAGAAGATATTTTAGAAGAAGTTGTTGGCGATTTTACAACTACCCAAACTCGTACGCCAAGCGAAGAAGTAGAAACACAAACTGATGGCTCATGCATTGTGGATGGCGGCGCTAACGTACGCGATTTAAATAAAGAAATGGGCTGGGATTTTCCGCTAGATGGACCTAAAACTCTGAGTGGTTTAATTGTTGAATACTTGGAGAATATTCCTGATGCAAATATTAGTTTGCGTATCGCGGGATATCCTATTGAAGTACTCGAAGTAAAAGAAAACATGATAAAACAAGTGAAGATACTGCCGAATAAGCGTTCTCGCTAAATAAAAAAGGAGCCAATTGGCTCCTTTTTTATATCCATTAATAACTATCTAGCCAAATATAAGACGTTCAAACCAACCTTTATCAAGCTCTTCTTCGCAGTGTTTTAATTGCGCACCATAACGGCTAGCTCTGTGCTTAACTTTGTTCGCAACACCCATTAGCCACTTTTTCTTTTTGTATGTGCCACGCTTATACCCACCCCAACCTTCATGATAATTAAGGTATTGTGCGTAAGCATCCCATTTAGATATTTTATTTACTTTATGCGTTTTATAAACAAACCACGCCATAAAGTCGATTGCATCGTCAAAGTCGTCTCTATCAGCACCGTTGTTGCCTGTTTCACGAATATAATCAGACCATGTTGGTGTTTTAGCTTGCGAGTAACCATAGGCATCACTTGCGCGACCGGTAGGAATTATCCATAAGAAGTACTCCATTGGCGGAGCGGCATCATGCTTAAATGAGCTTTCTTGGTACATCATACTCATGAGTACATGCTTGGGAGAACCCCATTTTTCTTGTGCATCTTTTGCGTCGAAATACCAATCTGGCTTTTCTTCAAAGATTTTACATAAATCGTTAGGTTGCTTTGGAGGCGCTGTAGCACAACCGGCTAAAGTAATGGCGAGAGATAGGATAATTGCATTTTTTTTCATTTTTCTAAGATCTCACAGAACTTTTTTAGAAAGTGTGGGTCTGACTCAATGAATGCAGCAGTACAGCATTAATTCATCCCTGAATATATTTACGCAGCCAACTTGGGCTGCGTTTTTTTTGCTTAAATTTTGCTAAATATCAAGGTTATTTACCGTCAAAATACGCATCTAAAAACGCGGTAAATGACTGGGTATCTGCCTGCTCAATTGCAGCTTGTGCTTCGTTAGACTCTACTACTTGTTGTTCCAGCCAAGGTTTTAAAAACTCGCTGTAGCCTGTATCTGCGTGGCTTTGCTTATATTTACTAGCCAATGCTAGTGCAAAATGCCCGTTGTCTAAACCAGACTCTTTTAACTGTGACACGTAACGTCCAGAGTAAGTAAGCTCTGGATTATGTATCCACGTTGCCATGCGCTTTATAGTATCCGAGTAATAGTTAACACCATAAGCATTATCCATCCATTTAGCGACATCAGTAAGCTGGGTAAATATTTCATCGCCCCACGACTGAAGGCTACGCTGTGTGTTATTAAAGTTAAGCATTAGCCCTTCTTCTCGACCTTGGTTTACTACTGTGTCGAGATTTTCAGTACTACGCGCTTGTTCTTTCCAATCCATTGGAGCTGAATCTTTTAATAAACAATACGTTAAAAACACATCTAAAAAGTGAATTTGTTCAATATCAATACCAACTTCACTAAACGGGTTTACGTCTAATGCGCGAATTTCTACGTATTCAATGCCAGCTCGAAGCAATGCATCCGTTGGCGTTTCACCACTTTTTGCATTACGCTTAGGACGAATTGGCGAGTAAAATTCGTTTTCAATCTGCAGAATATTTTTATTTAACTGCTTAGGGTTTTCACTCTTGTAGTCATCAAGATCACCATAAATTTCTGATGGTGTGTTGATTGCTTTTTTAAGGCCCGCTACATATTCATCTAACGAGTTATACATTACGCGTAGTGACGACTGCGCGCTATTTGTATAGCCTAAATTACCTAAACGCAGTGCTGTACCAACTTCTAAGTAAAGCGTGCCTTTACCTAGTTTTTTAAATGGTAAGTCGGTTTTTCGCCCTTGCAAAAATGAGTTACACAATGCTGGCGATGCGCCAAACATATAACTTATTAGCCATAGTTCGCGTTTAAAGTTACGAATAAGCGCTAAATAACCTTCTGAGATAAAATCTTGAAGGTTTGCATTGCTTTTTTGTAACGAATGAAGTGACTGCCAAAGCGTATCTGGAAATGAAATATTAAAGTGAACACCCGCAATTGCTTGCATCATACTACCGTAACGATTTTTTAATCCTTCACGGTATAGTGTTTTCATTTGGCCTGTATTTGAACTACCAAATTGAGCTAGCACTATATCGTCTTGGTGCTCAATAAAACACGGCATGCTAATAGGCCAAAGCAGCTCATCACCCATTTTTTCTAGAGTGAACTTTTGAAGGTCTTTTAATTGCTTAAGCGTTTGCGTTGACGATTCACTAACTGGAGTAATAAATTCAAGTAAAGACTCAGAAAAATCAGTTGTGATATGGCCGTTAGTTAACGCACTGCCCACACCTTTTGGGTGACCTTGAGGTGATATAGCGCCATTATCTTGTATTCTTAGCGACTCTCGCTCTATGCCACGTTTAATGCCTTTAACTGCATGTTGGTGCTCATTTACTGATAACGCTTCAAGTGCGTTAGCTAAATCATGTGTTGTCAAAAAATCTTTCCTCGGGCCACGTGGCTTAATCATAAGGTTATGGGGGCTAATTACTTAGACTCAAGATAAATACCAATTTTATTGAAAATATGATCATTCTATCGCATTAAATAGCGCACTCACTGCGTTAAAAATTATTCATATAGAACAACTATATGTCATAATTTTCGCCTTACTATTGTGCTATTTTCTTAGCGCTATAATAGATCCTTATTTAATGCAACTGGTATAAATTGCTAAGAACAATATAATTTTTCTAAGTTAATAATTATTTACCCACTCTATACATGCGTTTGATATGACCAACATCATTATATTAAGTCGTAATATTGCCATTGCTCTGGGCATTATACAAATGCTTTAAATGCGTATTTAAGTATAAATTAAATACGCAAAATATAAGCCTAAAATAATAGACCGGAACTTGTTTAAAATGAGCTCAATTTAGCTATCCGACATTTAAATTTGATCTAGATCAATAAACACAATTATTTGCCTTATGAGCATACAAGGAATGACGCTATTTTTTGCTTTGTAGTGTGTAACCAATATAATGACAGCAACAATAAAGGATGATAATAAACATAATGCACAATGATAAAAGCTTAAAAAATGAAGAAGTATACTTTGATGAGTCACAAGAGCTTGTTTCTACTACCGACCTCAAAGGTGTAATAACATACGTCAATCAAGAGTTTTGCTCTGTGGCAGGATATAGCGCACAAGAGCTTATCGGTCAGCATCATAATATTGTTCGTCACCCTGATATGCCAAAAGCTGCTTTTGAAGAAATGTGGGCAACATTAAAAAAAGAACACTCGTGGCGTGGTATGGTTAAAAACCGCTGTAAAGATGGCCGTTATTATTGGGTAGATGCCTTTGTAACACCCATTTTTGAGCATAGCCGACTTGTTGGTTATCAATCAGTAAGAACCAAAGCGAGCTCTCAACTTAAACAACGTGCACACGCTCTTTACAACAAAATAAATACCAACAAATCATCATTTAATCTGCGAGAACACACGGCGATAAGACAAAGCATCACATTCATATGCCTATTATTTTGGCTAATTTTTACTGCTGTTGCTGGGTCAATTACTATCGCTGCAATTAGCCTATTTATTTGCGCTTTAGTTATTGTGCTAAATTATGACGAACTGATTATTACCCCTAAAATATTACGCGAACAAAAAGCGCAAGCCGATTCAATCTCTCGCTATATTTACAGCGGCCACACACCGCATAGCGTAAGTGATTATAGAGAGCAAATGCTAAGCGCAAAGTTGCGCACGGTTCTTGGCCGTATGAAAGACTCTACATTAAGCTTTAATGGCATTGCGACTGATCTAGATAAACAATCTACGCTTACTGAAAAAGGCATTTCTTCGCAAGGTGAGCGTTTAGAACAAATTGCATCAGCGATGACTCAAATGAGCTCTACCATTGGTGAAATATCTGTGAATACCGCCCAAACAGCTGATAAAGTGAATAACACCCACCAAAGTTGCTCTGAAATAAAAGACCATATTGCAGATAATAGTAAAATGGTATCTGATTTAGCTTTTCAAGTAGAAAAGGCTGCAACCACAGCCACCAGCTTAGCCTCCGAAGCAGATAAGATTGGTAAAGTAATGAGTGAAATAGAGGGAATTGCCGATCAAACTAACTTACTTGCCCTTAATGCAGCTATTGAAGCAGCTAGAGCAGGAGAGCATGGCCGAGGCTTTGCTGTAGTCGCCGATGAGGTAAGGACTCTTTCGTCACGCACTCAAAATGCTACGACACAAATCCATAGCTCTATTAAAGAAATACAAGACACTTTATTTAGCTGGTCCAAAGTAATGCAAAGCACTAAAGCACAAGCCGATAACTGTGTTTTGACAACCGATAAAACCCAAGTTGAATTAGAGGGGATTTTTATCCAAATCAGTGAAATATCTCACTTGGCAATACAAATATCATCCGCTGCAGAAGAGCAACAAATGGTTAGTAACGACATTAGTAATAATGTTTCGCAAATTAAAGACTTTGGAGATAACAACTTAAGCTTAAGCTTTAATGTGGCAAAAGGTGCAGCTGAGCTTGTTGAAGGCTCACGTAGAGTGAACGATTTATTACTAACTTTTAAAGTTTAACAAACATAAAAAAGCCGCTATTTTAGCGGCTTTAGAGTTTAATTATTTACAATTAGCGTTTGGTAAATACCAAAGCGTCGTCATTTGCATCAATAACAATCACGCAACCAGGTATGTAGTCCCCATTAAGTAGCTTTTGAGCCAGTGGGTTTTCTATCGTTTGTTGGATAGCCCGCTTAAGCGGACGTGCACCGTACACAGGATCAAACCCACTTTCTGCAATTCGCTCAAGAGCCGCATCACTTATTTCAAGTAAATATCCCATTTCAGTTAAACGCTCACGTAATTTCATTAACTGAATATCAGCTATTTCTTTTATGTGCTCGTTAGCTAATGGATGGAACACGACCGTCTCGTCTATACGGTTAATAAACTCAGGCCTAAACTCATTAATTAACACTTCCATTACTTTAGCTTTAAGGGTCGTATAGTCATTATTACCCGCTTGCTCTTGGATAATATCTGAGCCTAAGTTTGAGGTCATGATAATAACGGTATTTTTAAAATCAACCGTTCTACCTTGTCCGTCAGTTAATCGGCCATCATCTAATACTTGCAGTAAAATATTAAACACATCAGGATGTGCTTTTTCTATTTCATCAAGCAATATCACTGAGTAAGGTTTACGACGTACGGCCTCCGTTAAATAACCGCCCTCTTCGTAACCTACATAGCCTGGAGGTGCCCCTACTAAGCGTGCAACTGAATGTTTTTCCATAAACTCAGACATGTCGATACGCACCATGGCATCTTCGGTATCAAACATAAAACCAGCCAGTGCTTTTGTCAGCTCTGTTTTACCCACACCTGTCGGGCCTAAAAATAAGAAAGAACCAATAGGACGGTTAGGATCTGCAAGCCCGGCACGCGAGCGGCGTATTGCGTTAGAAACAGCAACAACCGCCTCATCTTGCCCTATTACTTTACTGTGTAACTTATCTTCCATTTGCAGCAGCTTTTCACGCTCACCTTGTAGCATTCTTGCAACAGGAATACCTGTCCAGCGAGACAGTATTTCAGCAATTTCATCCTCACCTACTTGGTTTTTAAGCAGAGTCATTTCTTGCATTTCGGCTTGTGAGGCTAAATCGAGCTTGCGCTCAAGCTCTGGAATTCGTCCATATTGCAACTCTGACATACGCTGTAAATCACTTGCTCTTCGCGCTACATCTAAATCTAATCTTGCCTGTTCAAGCTCGGCTTTAATTACTTGCGTGCCTTGAAGTGATGCTTTTTCAGCATTCCATATCTCGTCTAGCTCACGGTATTGCCCATCAAGTTCGGTGATCAACTCTTGCATTTCAGCTCGGCGTTTTTGGCTTGCTTCGTCTTTTTCTTTCGCTAGCGCGTTATCTTCTAACTTAAGTTGGATAATACGGCGTTCGAGTTTATCTAATGACTCTGGTTTTGAATCAATTTGTAATCGAATTGAAGAACCTGCTTCGTCTATTAAATCAATCGCTTTATCGGGTAACTGACGGTCGCTAATGTAACGATGAGATAACTGCGCCGCAGCAACAATCGCGGGATCAGTAATTTCTACTGAATGATGTAACTCATATCGCTCTTTTAGGCCTCGCAATATTGCGATGGTATCTTCAACCGATGGCTCTTCAATAAGTACCTTTTGAAATCGACGCTCAAGAGCTGCGTCTTTTTCTATGTATTTACGATATTCATCAAGCGTGGTTGCGCCAACGCAGTGTAATTCACCGCGTGCTAATGCTGGCTTTAACATATTGCCTGCATCCATTGCGCCATCACTTTTACCTGCACCCACAATAGTATGTATTTCATCAATAAATAAAATGACCTGGCCTTCTTCTTTAGCCAATTCGTTTAATACTGATTTTAAACGTTCTTCAAATTCGCCACGGTATTTAGCACCCGCAACTAAAGCACCTAAATCAAGTGATAGTACGCGTTTATTTTTTAATCCTTCAGGTACTTCACCATTAATAATACGCTGTGCTAACCCCTCGGCGATTGCTGTTTTACCAACACCTGGTTCACCGATTAATACAGGGTTGTTTTTAGTACGGCGTTGTAATACCTGAATCGTGCGGCGAATTTCGTCATCGCGACCAATAACGGGGTCAAGCTTACCTTGCTCTGCTCGCTCAGTTAGATCAATTGTGAATTTTTCAAGCGCCTGACGTGTTTCTTCAGCGTTTGGGTCATCAACTTTTTGACCACCGCGAATCGCTTTAATTGCGGTTTCAATTTTAGTCGAGGTAATATTTAACGACCTAAATATATCGCCAAGTGGACCTTTATCATCGCATGCCGCCAGTACAAATAATTCACTTGAAATATATTTGTCTTTGCGTTTTTGCGCGTACTTATCACATAGGTTAATAAGTGATGCCATATTGTTTGATAGCTGGACATCGCCACCGACACCTTCGACTTTAAATAATTTTTCTATTTCTTGTGAAAGTTTGGTGTTGAGTTCGTCAGCGCTGACACCCGTTTGTGCAAATAATGCACGTACACTAGAGCCACTTTGCTTTAGCAATGAATACATTAAATGTACGGGTTCAATAAATTGATGATCGCGGCCAAGGGCTAGCGATTGCGCATCAGAAAGCGCAGATTGAAATTTACTTGTAAATCTATCTAAACGCATGGTGTTACCTATTAAATAATCTAATTGCTTAATTAATGGGTATGTTTAGGTGTTTGTTCAAGGTGTAGGAGGAAATATAATGATTAAAGATACTAATTACTTGCGCCAGATCAAACTAGCCATACGTCCAGTTTGCCCATCTCGTCGATAAGAAAAAAATAAGTCACTTTGAGAGACTGTACAATAGTCGCCACCCGTAATATTTTTAACTCCTAGCTGGGTAAGTAAAGTACGCGCAATACCGTAAATATCAGCAAGATATTTGCCATTAGCTTGTGGTGTAAATGCTTGAATAAATGAAGAAGACCTTTTTTGAAATAACTCAAGCACTTCAGCCCCAACCTCAAATTTAATTGGCCCAATTGCAGGCCCTAGCCACGCACTTATGTTTTCATACTTTGAGCTAAAACATTCTAAAGTATTTTTAATAATTCCCTGCTCAAGCCCTCGCCAGCCGCCATGTATAGCTGCAACTTCCTTTTCATCATCACTCACTAATAAAATAGGCAAGCAATCGGCAGTCATTATAGCCAAAGGCTGATTTAATAACTGAGTATAAAGCGCATCAGCATTGTGTAACTCATCAAAATCAAAATTCTCATCAACAATAACAACATTAGAGCTATGAACTTGATTTAGCCACACGGCAGGTTTAGGTAAGTGTTTGGTTAATAGTGAACGGTTTTTTAATACATGATTTTGATTATCACCAACATGGAATCCCAAATTAAAACTTTTAAATGGGATTTTTGAAACACCACCTCCACAAGTAGTACTTAACGTTCCTACTTTATGAAGGTTTTGCCATGTCGCTGACAATAAGTGCATTATCTATCGATATCAGGATTAGCTTTAGTATCTTCACGTAGTGCATGTGTCATCGCGACCATATCGTCTGGGATAGGTGCTTGCCACGTCATCATTTCACCGGTGATTGGGTGCGCAATACTCAATTTTACAGCATGTAGTGCTTGGCGTCTAAAGCTACGAAGTAACTCAAATAATTCAGGTGTTGCACCTTTAGGTGGACGCGGACGGCCGCCATAAGATTGATCGCCAATTAGCGGATGATTTAAATGTGCCATATGCACACGAATCTGGTGAGTACGACCTGTTTCCAAGCGCAGACGTAAACGAGTATGAGCACGGAATTTTTCAGCAACACGGTAATGTGTAATTGCCGGTTTACCCAGTTCATGTACTGCCATATGAGTACGCTGAGTCGGATGGCGGCCAATCGCTTTTTCAACCATACCACCTGCGGTCATAGTGCCATTACACAGTGCTTCATATTCACGCGTGAAGTTTTCACGCTTTTGTAGCGCTGTTACTAAATGCGTTTGTGCTGGAATCGTTTTAGCTACAACCATTAAACCGGTCGTGTCTTTATCTAAACGATGCACAATACCTGCGCGTGGCACGTTAATTATTTCAGGGTAGTAATGTAGTAATGCGTTTAGCACTGTTCCATTAGGATTGCCCGCACCAGGGTGAACCACTAGGCCCATTGGTTTATTAATTACCAAAATATCATCGTCTTCATAAACAATGTTTAATTTGATATCTTGTGCTTCGTATTCGCGTGGTGCTTCAATTGTTGTTTCAACACTTACAACTTCACCACCTAGTAGCTTTTCGCGTGGAGTGTTGAAAATTTCACCGTCTACGGTGATTTTATCATCCAAAATCCACGTTTTTATACGAGAACGTGAATAATCAGGGAACAATTGTGCTAATACTTGGTCTAGACGTTTACCACCTAATTCGGTTGGAACGTCGGCTTGAAGAGAAATTTGCTCTGACATTAGTAACTTTACCCAATTTACCAGTGCAAGCTTTGCTCGACTGGGTTAGAATCGCTTTTAATAAAAGCATAATATAATACGCATAGTTTACTCGGTTTTACCGACTTGGCCTAGCCGAAGACATCGAAGGTAACAAATAAAATGATAAATAAAATAGGGAAACGTGCATTTGCCATTGTTTTTTCAGTTTCTGTACTTAGTTTAGGCGCTTGTTCGTCTGCTCCAGACCAAGAAGACATTCAACGTGTACCGAATAAATCTGCACACGCTTTATATGAAGATGCAAAAGAAACACTAGATTCTGGCCTATATGCTCGTGCAATCGAACTTTTGAGTGCAATAGACTCTCGCTACCCGTTTGGGCCATTCTCTAAACAAGTACAAATGGACTTAGTGTATGCACATTACCAATCAGGTAATACTGAACAAGCACTTGCAACCATTGACCGCTTTATTCGCTTAAATCCAAACCATAAAGACCTAGATTACATGTATTACATGCGTGGTTTAGTAAACATTAAAGCTGATAAAAATGCGTTCCAAGAATACTTTGGTGTAGATAGAGCAGACCGTGATGCTAACCGTACTCGTGTTGCATTTACCGATTTATCAACACTAGTAAAACGCTTTCCGAAAAGTGATTACGCACCTGAAGCTAAGCGTCGTTTAGTATGGCTTTTAAACCGTATGGCACGTTATGAATTAAAAGTAGCAACTTACTATTACGAACGTGAAGCTTATTTAGCTGCTGCTAATAGAGGTAAATTTGTTGTTGAACATTACTCACAAAGCAGTTACTTAGATCCAGCGCTTGAAATGATGGAAAAAAGTTATAATCAATTAGGCTTAACTGAGCTTAGTGAGCACGCAAAGCAAACAAGAAGACTAAATAAAAGAACTAAATAAATAAAAAAGGCGCTTACTAAGCGCCTTTTTACTGCGTAGAAGAAAATATTAAATCGCTTCTTCATCTTCCTCAGCAGTACGAATACGTATTACACGCTCAACATCAGTGACAAATATTTTACCATCACCGATTTTTCCTGTTTGCGCCGTTTTTACAATAACTTCAATTGCACGATCTACATTTTCATCAGTCAATACAATATCAAGTTTAACCTTAGGTAAAAAATCCACCATATATTCTGCGCCACGGTATAGCTCAGTATGGCCTTTTTGACGCCCAAAGCCTTTAACTTCGCTTACCGTCATACCTGTAATACCCACGTCAGACAATGCTTCACGCACATCATCTAACTTAAAAGGTTTGATAATTGCTTCTATTTTTTTCATATTAATTACTTTTGAAAGCTCCAGTTGCCTCGATTTTAGACAATCATAATGCTCATAGCAAACAAAGCGATTGAATTACGGTGATAAAACAACCGATCATGGTATAATTTATTGTATAAAAATAGCGATACTTAAATGACTAGCAGTAAATGAGATTAATATGAAAAATAAACAAAACGGATTCACTCTTTTAGAGCTCATGGTAACCGTTGCTATCGTTGGGATCATTGCATCCATTGCGATTTGGAATAGCAGCGATATGCTAGAAGAAAATAGAGCTGAGAATTTTTTGTTGGAATTAAAAAGAAATATTACTTATGCTCGCTCTCAAGCTGCAAGTACGGATGAAATAGTTATTTTATGTCCCGCACAAGAAGGCGCTATTAAACAAGCTAAAGATGAGTTTGAATGTGAACCAGAATGGGACACGAATAAAATCATTGTTGTTTTTGTTGATGCTGATAACAATGGAAGTTATAACGTAGCTAACGATGCCCTGTTGAGAGTTATAGAGGATATTCCTGCAACTGATAGCCTTAGTTATAGTGGTAATGAGACAAGTCTTCGTTTTAATACCAGTGGTCGTATTACAACAAATCCGGGAGACTTTATCTATTGCCCTAATAGTGATAATGAAAATAACAAAGCTTTAACAGTATCTCAATCTGGTACTTCTTTTTATACTGGTGATACAGCTCAGACTTGCGGTTAAAAAACATACAAATTAATCTTGTCATATTTGTATCATTTACTAGACTGAGTTAATCATTTATTAACTCAGGTCTTCAAGGATGAGATTATCAATATCAAAAAACAAGGGAGTGACACTTCTTGAATTAATGGTTTCAATTGCTGTTGTCAGTGTAATCAGTCAATTATCGATGTGGTTTTATCCAGACTTCTTGGCTAAAAACCGATTAGATAACCATGTGAATCTACTACACCGAAATATAAATTATGGCCGTCTTTACGCAATTGAAAATGGTACTTACGTCACGCTTTGCGCACTAAAAGGCAGTCAATGCACAAAGGACGAGTGGGATGGTCAAATGTCACTCTTTATCGACAAAGATAAATCAACGACTCTAGATGATGATGAGTTACTCTTAAGCACTTTCGAGGATGTTCATGATGCTGATACTTTAGAGTATCCGCGCAACGCCATTACATTTCGTCCAGATGGTTCTTTAAATGGTTTTCAAAATGGGACTTTTATATATTGCCCCAATAGCGATAAAGCCAATCTCGAAGGATTGGCTTTATCTGTAAGTCAAACGGGTAGAATTCGCATCAAATCAACTGATAAGTGTCAGAAGAAGTAATCTAGGCTATCGACCCCAGCAATAGTCAACATCTGAGTCTCCTTTAGACCCTTTTGCACCTTTGAGACCTGTGTCAGTAATTGTAAGCTCTTTACAATCGTTATCCCCCTTTACAGCACCGGCTATAGGCTTAGCTGTAATAGTGAAGGTATTGCTATCGACTACCTTTATGGATAGCTCAAAGTGACCATTTTCGGTTTTACTTTGCAATCCTAAATCAGTAAATGTCTCTGTATATTCCCTATTATCCACAAAATACTGCTCCTCCTTGTTTGCAGCATCTAATAATGCTGCAGCAGCTTCAGCGCGCGAAGCCCGCTTTACATATTCAGTATAGTTAGGCAGCGCAATTGAAGCGAGTATGCCGACGATAGCAACGGCTATCATCAGCTCAATTAAGGTAAACCCGTGTTGTTTTTTCATTTAACTTCCTTAATTATTAACTTCGTCATTTTCTTCACGTTTATAGATATATGTTTGTTGGGTTTTAAAGCCAAATCCTACAGCATCGTCATTAACTAACACTACTTTACCATCAACGACAGTTAAACCAGGACCTTTTATTTCTACAGGTTTCATTGGATTTTCCGCATTTTCACCCTTAATACCCGGCCCAATTAAATAAAACTGACTTTCTTGTATTACGTCAACTGTTGGGTCGTCATCACATTTACCATCGCCATTACCATCTACACATGAAGGGCTTTCACCAAAGTATAACTGAGGTGTATCTGGTACATCATAGCTGGTTGTAAATTTAAGGTCGTCATACACCTTAGTACCGTAATGTAAGTGAAAAGCGTATAAAGAACCACCACCACCACTTAGCGAACATTGATTTTCAGTCGATGTATCTGATGCAGGAGTGAAGCTTGTAAAATAAGCAACACCTCCAACTACGGTAGCAGCAGCTAATGACTTTTCACCCGTTCCTAACTCATATCTCCAACCATTAAATTTAGCTAAATCGACTTCCAAATCAACAAAATCATCAACGTCATCTAACGCATTACCAAATGGATCTGAGTTCATTTGCATCAAATCAGCAGGTACAATAGTATCTGGAGCATTCGTTTTATACGATTTAGTAACCGTATTTTCATCTCTGATCATAAACAATTGATCTTTTTCATTGGTCCCAGTTGGTTTTGAGCGATTACCACTGCCAATAACTATCGCATCATACGGTGTATCTAAGCGTGTTATAACAGTGCTGCCATTAACTGTTGACTCGCTTACTTTACTATAAATTGTGCGTGCTACGAGTGGTTTATAGAAAAAGCGTCGGTCCTCAGTTGCTTTATTACTACCAAGCTCAGCTAATTTAAAGTGGCTAAACTCGCTAGTATTACTACCAGGCATATCTATACGCCAAATATCTCCACCTGTATCTGCCGCATAAATTCGGTCTATATATCCATCATAATCTGAATCAAGCGTGGTTATATCTGCAGCAATACTATGCTTACCTTTAAAGCCATTAATATCGGGTGTTAACGCCCACACTCGTTTACCTGTTTCGGCTTCAACAATATAGATACCTCGCCCTATATTATCTTCACTACGTATAGCGGCGTCTTTATTAGTGTCATAACCAGCACCAAAAACTAATAAGGGTTTATCCCCAAAGGCTTTAATGTAGGCTATTTGTGGCTTTGACCAGGTTTGTGCAAGCTCTTTAAAATCACCTTTACCACCTTCGATTGGAGCGTCCCATAATTTTTTTGGTATGTTCGGGTTTGTTATATCAAGTCCGTAGTAATTTTTACCACCGCGACGCATCCCCGCAAAAGCCCACACTTTATCGTCGCCACTCGCATCAATAATACCGTCATTTAAACCATCACTATTTAAGTTTTTATTATCAAAATAAATACTAATAGGACCGTCCATACCATATACTTTCGTATCGGCTTGATTTTCACGTAGAGGTTCAATAATGTTGTATAAAGCAGACGGTATAAATGCCCAACTTTCACTTACGCTATCATCTGAATCCTTAAACATATGTAAAAAGCCAGCATTAGTTCCTATCAAAACTCGAATATCATCATTACCATAATCGATTGCAACAGGTTTAGAATGCAGAGGATCACCGAAAATATCTTTGCGCTGATCAATGCTAGACCCATCACCATCTTCATCATCAACGTCTATACCCATTGCCCACTTGATATCATTGCTCGATAAGCTTAGCGGATTGTTATCGACTAGATTGAGAATATCACTCACAACTGAGGTATTAAAATTTACTATAGCTCCCTGATTATCAGTGTATAAATTACGGCTATCTGAATCTAATGTCGTTAAATGAAGGTTCACACCACCTTGTGCAACTAAGTTACCATCCGCTGGCTCCCCACTTGGCAACCAAAATGTTTCTGCATTTTCGTCAATTAAGCCATTCTCATCAAGTGCCGACAATCCTTTTGAATCAACAATTTGATTCCCTGATACTTTCAGTTTTTTTAAGTTTCCACGCCAACGAGCACCGGTTTCAGGGTAAAACATGGCAAAATAAACAGCATCCCGGCTACGAGTTTGATCTACATTATTACTCGCAACTGAAGGCGATGAAAAACTATCATTTACTTCTCTAATTCTTGAAATAGTATTTTTTAATGCTTCTGAAAGCGCTTCTGCAGTTCTTGCTTCTATATACTGCCCTCCACCAACACTTGCCGCCTTGTCTAGTAGATCAATTCCCCCTTGACTCATTCCTGTGCCAAAACCTATTGTGTATACACGGCCTGTATCTAATACATCACTTGTTGGAGTGTATAAATCCACTTTCGTGTCCGAGGTACCATGTAATATTTTAGCCATTGCAACTAAATAGCTTCCGCTATAGCGACCACTGTCAAAAGGGATGGCATCAGTAAAAAGGTTGTTATGGACAGCTGCAATTGAAGCGTCCCTTCCATCATCATTTGTTGGATCACCATCTGTCATTAAAATAATATTAATTGAGTTATCACAGCGTAATGGTTCACCATTACTCTGCTCAAAAGGTGAGCTATAAGTTACATTGTTATCGATACTTTTATCTCGATCATTATAGAATCGACCATAATCAAGGTTTTGCCCTGTTATATAGCGATAAGCCTCCCATAATGTCTCTGTTATTGGAGTCCCACCACTGGCAGGTAAATCATCAATGTCTTGTAAAATATTTGATTTATTAGCGCCAACTTTAGCTACTACATACCCTCCAGCACTATCCTTAAATCGCATCAAACCAAAATCAATATCATCATTATCATTGACTAATTGTGTCATCGCATTTTTAGCTACATCGATTCTTCGGTCATGGCAATCTGCAACTGCAACGCCATTTACACCTATATAGCATTGCTCATTGTATTCATTATATTCTGGCTTACTTGCAAAGCATGTAACCTGTTGGTAAGCATCATATGTAACAGTTTGACGATTTCTGCCACGTCCAGTTGTCTCTTCATATTGATACTTTGTGTAACAGACTTGATCATCACCATTGATAACGCTCCAATCCATACTGCCAGAGGTATCAAATATCATTAACACTCTTGGATTTTCGTCTGTCTCTACATCATGATTTACATAAAGCTCAATATCCTCAGCGAATACCGACATACTTATTGTTAAGCCAAGCAAAGAGGCTAACACTTTGTTTAATTTAAATTTCATCTTAAATCCCCTTGCTTACGCTGGCCATTTCTTGTGCTATACCTGTAACAATAGTTAGTTCATGCTTACTTTTAGATCCATATTCTATTGTGGTCGCAACCTGTAACATATTGCACGATATACCAGCTGTAAAATTAAAGCGTCGAGGACATTCTAAATCTAACGCTCCCTTGTTCAGATTAGTCATTTTGCTTTGCATATCTGCATGATTTGCAATCACCATACCTTTGTCATCACCATCCGCGATTGCAGTTACTTCATCGGGAGTCAGGAAGAACTGATTATTAGCGCCTTGATTTGCCTCATCAGAGATCATGCGCTGCACTTCACCAATGAGTTCATTTTCGGCTACTTCGCGCTCTTGTGCTGCATTGGTAATTTTAATATCAATACTACTACTGCTCATAAGTGTTACAGCAATACCGGTCACTGCAATAACCATTATTAAAGCTGTAATTAGAACTACACCTTGCTGTTTTTTTCGTGATTGTTTTAAATACGCCATAAATTTGATCCAACATTATTTAATCGAATAGTAGTAGTAAACACCGTGCGTCTGAAATTATCGGTAAATGTTAATACACGCTTATCTTCATCTTCACCTAATGTATAAGTTTGGTTTTTAATTTTAACTCCTGGGTCTGGCTGTAATGCGCGTATTAATAAAAAAACCTGAACAGTTAAAATACCTTTACGATTTTCCCAATCTGTATACTTCATATCTTGAATACTTCGGTAGGTATCTACACGATTGTCACTGTTAGTATCAAGACCAAAAACAAACCGCATGTTCTCAACACCTTCCATAATAGTTTCTGTGTTGATGCTTCCACCAACCAGGCGCTTTCTCATTAATGCAGGTACAGTTAAATTCTTATTATTAACTTTATAAGTTTGTTCTGATAAATAATAAACATGATGGCTATAAGGCCAAACAGTTGCATTAACATTAAGAGTAGCAGCGTTAACCGTTCCACGGAAAAATTGAGCTTTCTCTTGCTCAGCTACAAAGTAGTTTTCATCAGCCTGAGTCTCATTAGTTGCTACGTTAACTGTTAAGCTCTTGCCTTGTAAAAATTTTAATTGGATAATGTCAGTGCTTTTAATTGGATTATTTAGGCAGTTAAGCTCTTTTGATTCTCCAGCAACCTTTGCGTAAATAGTTCTAAAATTACTAGCTGTAGCAAAATCAGGAAAACTCCCATTATTTAACCCTTCAAAGCAGTCTGTTCCAGGGTTTGCTAGTGTATCTGTATTTACTGCAGTGAACGAATCGTCATAATAAGTTCCCCAAAAGCCAATTTGTTCAATATCACGTTGCATTATGTTAATTGCAAGGCGCCCTGATTCTTGAAGTTCACCAATAGTCATCGTATCTTTAGTTGTTACTTTCATACCTATATAGGTGAACATAACGCCACCGAGTATTAATCCACCAATAAATAATGAAATCATCATTTCTACAAGTGTAAAACCTTTTTGCTTCATGTTAGCTCCTAAGGTAAATATAACTAGTTAAAACAACTAAGCGGCGCTTTTTGTCAGCCGTTCCACACTTTATAGCGCCAGTAGCATCATTTGCATTAAACTCTTGTCGACCTTGCCACGAAACAATTACTTCTAAATTAAATGCCTTACCACCCGAGCCAGCAACTGCTGTAGGTGCAATACATACGGTAGCACCATCTAAAGATCCCGTATTTTCTCGAGCTCTTATAGCTCTTTTCCACTGCTCAAGATCTAACGCCGCAACTTGCGCTGCGCTACAAGTATTTGTAAAGCACGTTTGCGAGGTTGTCGTTGCAGTTTCACTATCAAATGTTTGTGTGTACAGTCCCGCTATTTGAGGGGTATCGTTAGCACGGATACGCTGCACAATATCATTACCAAGTGCAACTGCAGCAGCGCGCTGCATAGAATCAAAGCTTGCTTGCTTTGCTTTTGCTTGCAGGGCAACTGCGCCTAAAAGGCCAAAACTAAGAATAATAAATGCAATTAACACTTCAATTAGAGTGAAGCCTCTTTGCACTTTTGTTTGAGATGACTGCATATTAGAACCAAATAAAAATTATCTGATTATAAGTTTATGCTATTTATTTGAGGAATCAATGAGGACTAAGACAAGCGGTTATATTTGTTGATAAACGGTTAATTAAATCGGCTCATTCAACAAAACAGTAGTAATTAAGCGTAAATGTATTTAAGTCAGAGGCAACTTAATTGCGAAATAAGTCTAAAGCGTATTTTTAACTAATTTAAGCTCGCGGCGGCTCACTGGCAATAACTCACTGCACCCTTGTAGCTCAATCATATGATTGCTATTCCCTTTTGAATGCAAAGCAATTACTTTTTGTTTATTAACCAATGTATTGCGATGAATTCGCAAAACATATGTGGGATATTGCAGCTCTAATTGCTTTAGGCTTTGCTCCAGTAAAGCTTCCCCACCCGGGAATATCATTTTGGTGTACTTTTCTTCGGCACTAAAGTACAAAACATCATTTATATCAACACTACGTAGAGTACCAGCTAGCTGATAAGAGATTTTTACATTTTGTTGTTTTTGAATATGTACTTTATTTAAACGCCCAACTTGCTTAAGCACCTTCTGCAGTGATTGCTCTGAAATAGGTTTAACTAAATAACCTGCAGCGCTTAATTGTAAAGCATCGAAGGCATGCTCAGGGTGGGCAGTTATAAAAACAATAGCAGGAGGTAGAGTTAAACTATTGAGCTCATTAGCAACTTGTAAACCATTCATACCAGGCATATCAACATCTAAAAAAATCAAATCTGGCGTTTGCTTTTTAGCAAGTACTAGAGCTTCCTTACCATTACTTGCCTCACCTTGTACAACTATACTTTTATCGTGTGTTAACAAACGGATTAAGCGAGATCTCGCAAGAGGTTCATCATCAACAATGAGTACATTCATACACTGCCCTCAATTAGCTTAGGGATAACGACCTTGACCCTAAACACATCATTTTTATTAGTAATTGTTAGCTGCGCTTTATTTTTATAATAAATATTTAATCGCTGGCGAATATTTTCAAGTGCCATTCCGTTATTAGGCCTAGTTTGAGCATTAGAAATTGTTATAGGGTTAGAAACAATCATGGTTATATAGCCGGTAGTGATATGTAGCTCTACTTTTATTTCTGCACCATGCTCACTTGTTTCAACGCCGTGGCATACCGCATTTTCAATTAATGGCTGCAGGGTTAAGCAAGGAATACTCAATGCGGGTAGTTCATTAGGTATTTGCCAATCAACTCTTAAGCGATTACCAAAACGCCACGTTTCAAGTGCGATATATTGCTTACTCAGCGTTATTTCATCTTCAAGAGATACATTCTTCCCCGAGTGCATTGCAGCCTGCGATAAGGCGGCTAAAGCTAAAATGGCTTGCTCTGCCGCATCTGCATCATGATGGGTAAGCTCTGCAGCAGTGTTTAAACTGTTATATAAAAAATGAGGACGTATTCTAGCTTGTAAGGCATCAAGTTCTGCACGAGAGAGTGCTTTAGTTTGTTGCTCTTTTTCAAAATGAATTAATAGAAACTGGACGAATAAAGCAGCCAGTAAAGCCACTATAATACAATTGCGAAGTGTGAAATAAATTAGGTTATTTGTATCATCTATATCAAAAGCAAAATGAGAAAATAAAATACTAAAAATACAGGTAGATAATAAAAAAGAGGCAAAAAATATACTTAACTGAAAAGTTTGAGTACGTTTTTGTAAAAAAGCTCTACAAAAATATAAAGAAGAGGTACCGAATAAAACAATTAAATGCATAAACAAGCTAATGATCCCAAGCCGAAGCCAAATATCTCCTTCTACATTGGGTGCAAAAGCTAAAACAATAGCAATAACTTGAGAAACAATAAGCGAAGCTAGTACGCCTCGCTCATTAAAAAGAGCCGAAAAAAGCAAACCATCATTTTGAAGTGACTTGCTCATAACGACTCTCCTTTAATCTAAATGTTTAATATATTTAAATTAACGTAGCTCTACAGGAACAGCAAAAACGATATTCTCTATCTCGCCCGGGTTTTCAACAACTTGCGTACCACCAAGTTCTTTTAATCGGCTTATAACTTGTTGTACGAGTACTTCTGGCGCAGATGCACCCGCAGTTACGCCTACAGCTTTAGAACCCGAAACCCATTGTTCTTGTACATCAGTTGCATCATCAATTAAATAAGCAACTGTGCCCATTTTATCTGCAAGTTCACGTAAGCGATTAGAGTTAGAGCTATTTTTAGCGCCAACAACTAATAGCACATCAACTTTATCAGCTAAGTCACGAACAGCGTCTTGACGATTTTGCGTTGCATAACAAATGTCATCTTTACGCGGTCCATCAATTGATGGAAACTTATTACGTAGTGCATCAATAACATCTGCGGTGTCATCAACTGAGAGTGTTGTTTGGCTGCAATAAAAAAGATTTTCAGCATTTTTTACATTAAGCGCAACAACATCATCAACGGTTTCAACAAGATAAATGCCACCGGCTGAGTTATCATATTGTCCCATTGTTCCCTCTACTTCAGGGTGGCCATGGTGTCCAATTAAAATACACTCAATACCTTTACGACTCGCACGTGTAACTTCCATATGTACTTTAGTTACAAGCGGACACGTTGCATCAAATACTTTTAAATCACGGCGTTTAGCCTCAGAACGAACAGCTTGCGATACGCCATGTGCGCTAAAAATAACAATGCTGTCGTCAGGTACTTGATCAAGCTCTTCAACAAATACCGCACCACGACTTTTTAGTCCATCAACCACATAGCGGTTATGTACTACTTCATGGCGCACATAAATTGGCTTTTCAAAAATATCTAGAGCGCGCTCAACAATACTAATAGCACGGTCAACACCAGCGCAAAAACCGCGAGGATTAGCTAGTAATATTTCCATTAACCTTCCACCTCAATAATATCAACTTCAAACGTTAAACGCTGACCAGATAAAGGGTGATTAAAATCAATCGTTACCGACTCACCTTGCACTTCGCGAACTAAACCAGGAAGCTCAGTGCCATCAGGTTGAGTAAACGCAATAATTGCACCTACTTTGGCTGGTGTTTCTGGGCCAAATTTACTGCGGTCAACGTAGTAAATATTATCTGGATTTGGCTGACCAAAAGCATCTTCAGGTTCTAATTCAAACGTTTTACTTTCGCCTGCAGTTAAACCTAATAAACACTTTTCGAAGTTTGCCGTTAAGCTGCCATCGCCCATTGTTAATTTAGCAGGTTTGTTGTGCACCTTGGTAGAATCAGCGGCAGAGCCATCTTCTAATTTAATAGAAAAATGGAAAATAACTTGCGAGTTTTCACCAATTACAGCTTGGCTCATGCTTTATGCTCCTTCGGACTCTCGCCGGTAAAGGCGTCAAATAACAATAACGCTGCGCCAATACAAATAGCGCAATCAGCAATATTGAATACCGGAAAATGTGAGTCTTTATAAAATACGTGAATAAAGTCGATTACATAACCATACGCAATACGATCGTATAAATTACCAATAGCGCCTGCAAGTACCAGTGCATAAGCACCGCATAGTACTTTGTTTGTTGCAGGTAAGCGTTTTAGCCACCACACAAGTAAAGCACTAATAGCAACGGCAATCGCACTTAAAAACCAACGCTGCCAACCACCCGCTTCACTTAAAAAGCTATAAGCAGCACCATAGTTATGCACATAAGTAATACTAAAAACAGGGAGTAAGTTTATCGACTCTTGATAAGCCATAGTCCCTACAACAAGTGTTTTACTGGCAAAGTCTATTACTAATAGTAATAGACTCAACCAAAGCCACACTAAACCACTTTTTTGGGCTAGTTTGCTCACTAAGAATAACTCCTAAGCGAATTGACGCTTTTCGCCTTCGCCGTCAACATTACTTACACAACGACCACAAATTTCAGGATGAGCAGGATTAACACCTACATCTTCACTGTAATGCCAACAACGCTCACATTTAGCAGCATCTGTTGCAGCAACACTAATGAACAAACCTTCAATTTCGGTAGCTTGTGTATCAGCTGGCTGACTATCAACTTCAGAAACATTTACGGCAGATGTTAATAATACAAAACGCAGTTCATCACCAAGCGCATTTAATTTAGCGGCAAGCTCTTTACCAGTAAATAAATTAACCGTTGCTTGAAGCGTTGCACCAATGACTTCTTCTTTACGTGCAGCTTCTAATAAGCGGTTTACTTCGTCGCGAACTGTTAAAATCTCTAACCAGTCATCGTTACTAAATTGGCTATTTGTTGGCGCTTGTAAACCATCGTACCAAACAGATGTAAATACGTAGTCACTACGCTCACCCGGTAAAGCTTCCCAAATTTCTTGTGCGGTAAAGCTCATAATAGGTGCCATCCAACGCGTCATTGCTTCTGCAATATGATAAAGCGCTGTTTGACAAGAACGACGTGCATGGCTGTCACTCTTAGCTGTGTACTGACGATCTTTAATTACGTCTAAATAGAACGAACCAAGCTCACCTGTACAGAAGTTCATTAGCTTTTGCGTTACTAATAGCATTTGGTAGCTATCGTATGCGGCTAAAATTTCGTCTTGCAACTGAGCAGCACGACCAACAATCCACTTATCAAGCTCAACCATGTCATCAATAGCCACTTGATCTGTTTTTGGATCAAAACCATTTAGGTTAGCTAGTAAATAACGGCTCGTGTTACGAATACGGCGGTAACGATCGGCAGAGCGCTTAAATATTTCATCCGACACAGTCATTTCTGCCGTGTAATCGGTAGAAGCAACCCATAAACGAAGAATGTCGGCGCCTAGTTTATTCATCACATTTTGTGGTGAAATAACATTGCCTAGCGACTTAGACATTTTGCGGCCGTTTTCATCAACGGTAAAACCATGGGTCAATACTTGGCGGTATGGTGCATGACCATTAATAGCCACTGATGTCATCATTGATGACATAAACCAACCACGGTGTTGATCAGAACCTTCAAGGTATAAATCAGCTGGACCAACCAAGTCTTCACGTGCGTCTACAACACATGCGTGTGAAACACCTGAGTCAAACCATACATCTAGCGTATCTTGCACTTTCATGTATTGCTTGGCATCTTCTTCACCAAGTAATGTAGCTGGTTCTAAATCATACCATGCCTGAATACCTGATTTTTCAACTAGCTGTGCCGCTTGCTCAATTAGCTCTTGAGTATTTGGATGAAGTGCACCGGTATCTTTATCAGCAAACAATGCAATTGGCACACCCCAAGTACGTTGGCGAGATATACACCAATCTGGGCGGCTTTCAACCATGTTTGAAATACGGCTTTCGCCCCACTCTGGCAACCACTGCGTGTTTTTAATTTCTTTTAAAGAATCTTGACGCAAGTTAGCCTGATCCATACTTACAAACCATTGTGGTGTAGCACGGAAAATAATGGGTGTTTTATGGCGCCAACAATGTGGGTAACTATGAGTTATAGCATGATGATGCATTAATGCACCGTGCTCTTTTAATACTTCAATTACGCTCGCATTTGCTTTAAATACATGCTGACCTGCAAAAAGTTCAGTATCTGGTAAATAAACACCATTAGCGCCAACAGGGTTAGCTACTTCAAGGTTGTAATTTAAACCAGCCACGAAATCTTCTTGACCATGTCCTGGTGCTGTATGTACAACACCGGTACCTGAGTCAGTCGTTACGTGTTCTGCAACAATCACGGGTACATCAAAATCATAAAAAGGATGGGCTACAGTTAAGTTTTCAAGTGCAGCACCTTTTACATAACCTAATACGTGAAAGTGATTAAAACCAAAGCGGTCCATTGCATCTTTAACAAGCTCAGAGCCTAAAATTAGACGTTGTTGTGCGCCTTCATCTTCAACCTGCACCAATGCATATTCTAAATCGGCATGCACAGCTACTGCGCGGTTTGCTGGAAGCGTCCACGGTGTTGTTGTCCAAATAACAGTACCAACACTGCCTTCACCCTTGTGACCATCAGCCAAATCAAATGCACTTACAACAGCATCTTGATCAACAAATGTAAAACGTACATCAATCGCTGGTGATTGCTTGTCTTGGTATTCAACTTCAGCTTCTGCTAATGCAGAACCACAATCTGTACACCAATGCACAGGCTTAGCACCTTTATGCAAATGACCTTTTTCAATAATACGACCAAGTACACGAATGGCATTCGCTTCAAAGTCAAAGTTCATTGTTAAGTAAGGCTTATCCCAATCTGCAAATACGCCTAAACGTTTAAAATCAACTTTTTGACCTTCAACTTGTTTTTTAGCGTATGCACGGCATTTTTCACGAAACTCGCTCGCGGTTACTTTTACGCCCGGCTTGCCTACTTTTTTCTCAACCATTAACTCGATTGGTAAACCATGACAATCCCAACCTGGTACTAATGGTGAATCAAAGTCAGATAATGTTTTAGACTTAACAATAATGTCTTTTAATATTTTATTAACTGAGTGGCCTAAATGGATATCGCCATTTGCATACGGAGGGCCGTCATGCAAAATAAAGGTCTTTTTACCTTTCTTAGCGCTGCGAATTTGACCGTACAGGTCGTCTTCATACCATGCTTTAAGCATTTTTGGTTCACGTTGTGCCAAATTGCCACGCATTGGAAACGGTGTTTCCGGTAAGTTCAAAGTATGTTTATAGTCGCTCATTTATCCTACATTCCGTCTCTATCGGCTACCTGATTTAAACCAAAACACTGCTTAGCGGCAGCAACATCAGTTGCTATTTGCGCCGTTAATTGTGTTAATGTCTCGAATTTTTTTTCATTGCGAAGTTTTTTTATTAACTCCACATGCATAAATTGTCCGTAAATATCCTGTGCAAAATCAAAAAGGTGAACTTCTAATAATGCACGAGTTCCATTAAATGTCGGCTTATTACCTACATTTGCAACTCCAAAAATCTGTTTTCCTGCAATCGTTGCTTGCACTGCAAACACCCCGTTGACAGGACACACTTGGCGTTTTAGGGCAATATTTGCCGTTCTAAAACCGAGTTCACGTCCTCTTTTCCAGCCGTGTATAACACGCCCAGAAATAGCATAATCGTGACCAAGCATTATTTTAGCACTTGCTAAGTCACCAGATGCCAAAGCATCTCGTATTAAAGTGCTGCTTACTCTAGCATTTAATTGACGAAAACTCGCGGTGCTTTTTACGTCCATGCCCGCTTGCTTGCCCATGCTAGCAAGTAAGTCAAAGTTACCTTGGCGCTGCTTCCCAAACTTAAAATCATCGCCAACAGTGAGAGCTTTAACACCTAACTTTTTAATCAAAATATCATTAACAAATTGCTCAGCATGCATGTTTGCAAATTGCTGATTAAAGCTAATGCAAATAACTCGCTCAATACCTAAATCACGAAGCAAACGTAGCTTATCTCGTAAGCGTGTTAGCCGTGCTGGTGCATTGTTTTTAGCAAAAAATTCTTGTGGCTGGGGTTCAAATAGCATTACAGTGCTAGGCAAACTATGCGCTTTAGCATCACTAAGTAAGCCTTTTAATACTTCTGCGTGGCCTAAATGAACACCGTCAAAATTACCAATAGTTAACACACAACCAAAGTGGTGTGGGCGAATATTGTGTATACCTCTAATTAACTCCATGCCACCTAATGCCTTGTTTAGCGAGTTATTAATTACGGCTAAAAATTTATTAAAGCCGCAGAGTTGCCGATTATAATCTTTTTTTTAGTTTGATTCAGTAATTGCTACACTTTTTATCGTATTTAGTCTAACGCCCATCAAAAATAGCATTGCAAAGTAGCTAATACCTGCCAAAGCCACTAATACCATTAATAATATTACCTGCTGTGTAAAAGCCCATGTAGCCCAGTAATAGTAACTGCTCACAAACCATGTAACAGCTCCCATAACAATACTTGCTACAACACATTTTAGTGTAAAGCGCATACTCATTGATGAAAACTGATACACATTTTCTTTTTTAAGCTGCCTATACAGCAAAAACGCATTACAACTAGCCGATAGTGAAGTAGCGAGTGCTAAACCTAAATAACCAATGAAAGGAGCCAACATAATATTAAATACCATATTCAGTACTAAGGTGATAATACCAATACGCACCGGCGTTTTTGTGTCTTGACGAGCATAAAAGCCAGGAGCAAGTACTTTAATCAGCATAAAGCTTACAAGCCCTACTGAATACGCGACTACGCCTAAACTTACTGCTTTAACATGATCAACACTGTCTTCTTTAAACGCACCGTGGTCGAACAATACGGTGATAATAAGCGGGCTGATAATCATTAGACCTATCATTGCTGGTAGGCCTAAAAATATAACAAAACGCACTCCCCAGTCGAGGGTATGTTGAAAATCACTGCTTTTTTTACTGCTATGTAACTTAGAGAGTGCCGGTAAAATAACTGTCGCAATACCAATACCAAATAAGCCCAGCGGAAATTCAATTAAACGGTCTGAATAATAAAGCCATGCTATCGAGCCTGTCATCAGTAATGAAGCAATCATGGTATCAAGCAACAAATTAATTTGGCTAATAGATACGCCAAACAAAGCAGGGAGCATAAGTTTACGTACTTTTTTTACGTTTTCGTCTTGCCATGCCCAGCGCGGACGCGCCAACATTTTTGCTCGGTATAAAAATGGAAGTTGAAACAATAGCTGTACAACGCCACCAATAAATACGCCAATTGCGAGAGAATAAGCCCCGACACTAAATTTATCATGTAAAAAAATTGCACATGTGATGATAGAAACATTGAGTAGAACTGGTGTAAATGCAGCAACAGCAAAGCGGTTATACACGTTCATTACCGCACCACTGAGCGCAACTAAGCTTACAAAAAACAAATATGGGAATGTAAATTTAAGTAATGAGCTTGCAAGCTCAAATTTTTCGGCATTAGGTCCGCCCTGCCACCAATCTATAAACCAACCAGTGCCAAACAATGCTGCAATAACGGGTGAAGCAACAACACCTATAATAGTGACAACCAGTAAAATGGTTCCTAATGTGCCTGCTGCTTGTGCAACAAAAAGCCTGACCTTGTCGTCGCCTTGCTGTTCTTTAATTTCACTCAGCACGGGTACAAATGCTTGTGCAAAGGCGCCTTCTGCAAATAAACGACGTAAAAAGTTAGGAATACGGTTAGCAAATAAAAAAACATCAGCCGCCGCACTTGCGCCTAATAAATTGGCAACGACCGCATCTCGAACGAGCCCTAAAATACGCGATATCATAGTCATACAACTAACAATCATACCGGAGCGAAATAAACCTTTTGACACCTTAAACCTACTCAAAAATCCTCAAGATAGGCGATTATGCCACAGTCTTTTTTATAAATCGCTTTAAAGCACTAGGCTGGGGGTCTGTGCTTTGTTACAATGTCGGTATTAACTGCTAAAGCGGCAAATTGATGCTCGTTATATGGTGCAGTTTTTCTTGGATTGTTAAATTTAAATTGACATCCATGATAGAAACAGGCATATTCCACGGCCTTTAATTTAAGCTTTATTTTAAGATTGTTAGGAGCAAACCTTGGCTAACATCAAGTCTGCAAAAAAACGCGCTATCACAAGCGAAAAAAACCGTCAGCACAACGCAAGCCGTCGTTCAATGATGCGCACTTACTTCAAAAAAGTAATTGTTGCTATTGAAGCGGGCGATAAAGAAGCTGCACAGCAAGCTTTTTCTGTTGCTACACCTATCCTAGACCGTTACGCAACTAAGGGTCTAATTCACAAAAACAAAGCAGCTCGTCATAAGAGCCGTATAGCAGCTAAGATTAAAGCTCTATAATTTGTTTTTGATAGAATATAAAAAACCGGCTTTTGCCGGTTTTTTTTTGTTTAAATTTTAAATGTACTTACTTTATTAGACATTTTCTAAATCTGGATAAAACTTCTTAAGCATTGCCGCTATTTTTTTAGGTGTAAATGGCTTGACTACAAACCCTTTAGCGCCTTTATCAATTGCATCCTTAACATTCTCAATACCTGAATGTGCAGATACCATAACCACATTTGTCTCTGGGCTTAATTCATTGATTTGTGCAATCAAATCTTTACCATCACCGTCTGGCAATTCAATGTCTAAAAAAATGATATTATAATTTGCAGCTTGGCACTCACTAATACATTGTGAGGCAGTAGATGCTTCCTTTACGTTATCTATCCCTAAGTGCATGAGCGTTTGGCTCAAAAAACTACGCACTGTGCTAACGTCATCTACAATTAAAATTGATAGCTGCGTATTCATCTTTATTCCTCGTAGGCTATAAGCTAACTTTAAGTTATCATAATAATTAGCTTAGTATATAAATTTACTCATTTAATTATAGAGACCTACGGAAAAAAGGCCAGATTTGCTTTATGTCTAAAACCCCAAATAAACAATCGTTGCTAGGTAAAGCACCGGCTAGAAAAAAAACAGCGCAAAAAAGAAAACCACAGCGTTCTACTCAGCGCCCTTCACCGGCAGAGTTAAATTCCAGTGCAAAGAATGATACAAGCCAAAAAACAACGCAAAAAAAAGGACTGTTTATATCACTCGCTGTCGTTGCTGTAATAATTTTAGCTTTTCCAAAACCTACCTTACTCACCTATAAAAAATTAGGGATGGTAAGTGAGAGTGTTTACTGGCCCGGATTCTTTGGCAAGGGGGCTACTTTGATTGATTCAAACCTACACCCCACCTATGATTCTAGCCGTGAGTCCCTTTATTTATGCAGTGACTTACAAAAACCGCAGAGCTGCCAAAAGTATCAAGTAATTGCTGATAATGGTTTATTTTCAGCAATCGGTAGTTACCTTTAGCATTAAAAAAACTAATCTGAAAATTTAAAATTACTTGGTTGAAAGGTGCGCAAAAGATCAACATAATGGCGCTCCTTTTTTCAACAACTGAACTATTGAAACGACCATGCTAAACGAGCTAGATTGGCTTTTAAATACTACACTACTTGCACTAGGTTTAGGTGCATTCTTTATTAACCAGATAACACTGCTGCGCGTTGCCGCCATTAGTGCGTGTGGTTTATTATTCTTATCATTTAGCTTAGATCTTATGTCGTCGAGTGTTATTTCAAATATGAGTTTAGTGTTGATCAATACTTTTTACTTGTTTAAAGTTTATACATTTGGGCAGTTTAATGTAACCCAAAGTTAACAACTTTTCCCTAGAATATTTAATAGCCCAGCATTGCTGGGCTTTTTTATTAATAATTCAAAAATATTAAAAAGCACTTTGAACCAAGGTGAAAATTAGAACTTCAAACGACACGCCAACACTACTGTGAAAGTAGTGCTAGTGGGCTGCAAAAAAAATGATGCGAAGAAGCACGAAAACTGAGGAATACATAGTAAGTAAAGTTAGTCCGCTACTGTTAACTCGCTTTTGGTTTGTATTTTAGATGGATTATCTTCAGCGTTAGCCTGATTAAACCAAGCTGAAACACCTAGTATAATAATTGAAACAATAACTAGGCTTAATTTAACGCCACTTTGACTCGATTTCATAACACCCTCTTTATATTTTTATTAGTGAGAATACCTTTTACACTAATGAAAATTACAAATGTTAACAAGCTGTTTTTTAAACTAATTAGCTATCAGCTAATAACCTTTAGTTCTATCTACTGAATTATTGAGTGCTAAGCCCTTATTCAAACGTTCAATATTATCGGCTATTTGGTCTATAACACTATTTAAATCAGAAATCGCCGCGCAATGTGGTGTAAGCGTTATTTTGGGGCTCCCCCAGTAAGGGTGATTCGACGCTAAAGGTTCTTGATCAAATACGTCGAGTGTAGCTGCGCGTAAGCTATCGTTATTTAATGCACTTAGTAAGTCTTGTTCAACAACATGAGCACCACGTGCCACATTAATAACAACAGCATGTGAAGGTAGCTTAGCGAGCATTGAGTGATTAATAATGCCTGTCGTTGCTTGCGTAAGGGGTAATAGACATACAAGATAGTCAACCTCAGGAAGCATACAATTAAGGCCTTCCTCGCCATAAAAAATTTCGACATTAGTTGCGCTTTTATTACTTTGCGCCCAAGCACTTACCTTAAAGCCATTATTTATAAGCTTTTGCGCGCATGCTTTACCTAATTCACCAAACCCAAGTATGCCGACATGTTTATTACTATGTGCCCGCTTTGGCTTCCATGTTTGCTGTGTTTGTTTAATGTAATACTCTTTTAAACGTAACTTTTGAGCTAACACATGTGTCAGTACATATTCCGCCATATCTTCAGCTAGCTGATTGTCAACAATGCGGACTACTTCAACACTTTCGTCGAGTAAGGTTAAATCGATACTGTCTACGCCAGCACCAAATGACGACACAGCCTTTAAGTTAGGTAGCTGTGGCCACATAGATTCTGGCGCTTTCCACGCAAGTACAAAATCCACATCATGTGCGTTTTTGCAATCAGGCCATTGCTCTATCAGAGTATTTGGTAACCGCTCTTGTAACTTCGTCATTAGTTTTGTGTTGTCACGCCCAGTAATAGCAACTAATACAGACATAAATTCTCCTAACAATACACTGTTTATAAGTTTGCACTTTAAAAAGTCACACTACTGCAAAGTAACTGTCACACCCTTTTTTTAATCTTACATGTATGGCGAATTGGCCAAACGGAATATGAGGTTAATATGATAAGTGTTGATAAAGTAATTGCTGCAAACTTACCACAACTAGAGAACTCTCCTAAAGTAAAAGGTTTAGTAAAAAAAGGTCTAGGCTACTTATTGCATGAACAGGAGTTTGTTGCTTTTGGTGATGCCTACCCTCACCTACAAGGATTAGAATTTGTTGAACAAGTGCTTGATGAACTCAATTTTGATACCCGCTATAAACCTAAGCAGATAGAGCACATTCCTAACGAGGGTAAACTTGTTATCGTTGCAAATCACCCTATTGGTTCATTAGATGCTTTAGCACTTATTAAAGTACTTTCAACTGTAAGACAAGATTTAAAAGTAGTGGCAAACCGCATGTTGATGTCGGTTACCCCAATGCACTCACTTTTACTCCCCGTAGATAACTTATCAGGCATGAGCAATAAACAAGAGCTTAGTAATATACAAAACCATTTAAAAGACGAAGGTGCATTACTTATATTTCCGGCAGGAGAAGTATCGCGATTAGGGCCAACAGGTATTAAAGACTGCAAATGGAATAGTGGTTTTTTACGTATGGCAAAAAAAGCTAACTGCCCTATCTTACCTATTTATATTAAAGCCAAAAATAGTCCACTTTTTTATGGCACATCAATGATTTATAAGCCGTTGGCAAGTTTGCTCTTAGTAACAGAAATGTTTAAGCAACGCCAAAAATCTTTAGAGTTTGAGATTGGTGCCTCTATCCCTCCTGAATCTTACTTAATAGAAAACCTTAAAGATAAAGAAGTTGTAAACCTTATTCGTAAACAACTTTATAGGCTTACAACAAAAAAAGCCCTACCGCTAAAAACACAAACACCCATCGCTATTCCCGAGTGCCGCAAGGAGCTAAAAAAAGCAATTGAGCAATGCCAACTACTTGGTAAAACACAAGACGGTATGCATATTCATCTATACCAGTATGTAGGTAGCTCACCTATTTTTAGAGAGTTAGGGCGCCTGAGAGAAATCGCGTTTAGAGCGGTAGGTGAAGGTAGCGGTAAACGTCGTGATATAGATAAATACGATATGGATTACCAGCACCTTGTACTGTGGGACCCCATGCAACTAGAACTGGTAGGTGCTTATCGATTAGCCTGCGCACAAGAGATAATACAAAAGCACGGCCGCAAAGGTTTATATACTGATAGCTTATTTTCTTACACCGACGATATGGCCCCTTACCTACAACAAGGAATTGAGCTTGGCCGCAGCTTTGTGCAGCCTAAATATTGGGGACGTAAAAGCCTCGATTATTTATGGTATGGCATTGGCGCTTTTATCAAAAACTATCCACAGTACAGATACTTGTTTGGTGCTGTAAGTGTATCAAATGCTCTACCCGAGCAAGCAAAGGCCATGCTCGTTTATTATTATCAGCATTATTATAAAAGTGGCATTGAATTAGCTACGCCTAATAATGAGTTTAAGTTAACCGAGCTACAGCTAACCCAGTGTAATACTCTTTTTAGCGGCAATGACGTGAAAGAAGATTTTGTAGAGCTAAAACATGTACTAGCTAATATGGGTGCTCAAGTCCCTACTTTATTTAAACAATACACTGAACTTTGTAAACCCGGTGGAGTGCAATTTTTAAGCTTTAGTATTGATCCCGATTTTAATAATTGTATTGATGGATTGGTATTGGTCGATCTTGAAAATGTAAAAGAAAATAAAGCCAAACGTTATTTAGAATAACCAATAAGAAGTAGGTCCTTATATCTATAAAGTACTCTATTTATATTTAATTATTAATAAATATTTGCTCAAGTAAAGTTGTATAAATAGCTTCAATTTTAAGTAAGTCACTAATAGATACATGTTCGTTAACTTGATGAATCGTATTGTTTCGTACACCACATTCAATGACTTGAGTATGGGGGCTGGCAAAAAATCGTCCATCTGATGTCCCTCCATCTGTACTTAGTAATGGGTGACTTGATGTGTTTTTATAAATAGCTTGCTCAATATGAGTAAGTAAACTCCATCCCGTATTATGGCTTGTATAATAAGGCTCGCATGGGCGTTCCCACTCAATCGTAAAACGCTCAGCAAACTTGTTTAGGGTCTTCATTAATTGCGTTTTAACTGCTGTGCTACTGTAACCATGGCTATAACGTACATTAAATGTGATTTCACAATGACTTGGCACTAAATTATCGACCACATTATTTATGTTAATTCCAGTCACTTGCAGTGTGGTTTTTGAGCTAGCCACATCGAGTAACCAGATCTGATCACTCAAGCTACTTACTATTTTTGCAGCAATATGAGCAGCATTGAGTGTGTTTTGAGGGTAAGCTACATGACCTGCCTTACCAGTAACTAAAATCCGAGCTGAAAGCGCACCACGACGGCCATTCTTAACCGTATCGCCAACTTGTGCCACACTTGATGACTCCCCTACAATACAGCCATCTAATACAACACCTTGCTTGGCAAGCTTATTAACTATTTCTTGAGTGCCAAATTCAGCCTCTCCCTCTTCATCTGACGTGATAAGCCAGTAAAGAGTCCCTGCTTTAGCTGATTTACTATCAATTAATTTTTTTGTGGCACTCAACATAGCAGCAACACCACCTTTCATATCGGCTGCTCCTCTACCGTATACTGCACCATTTAGCACTCGCCCTTCAAAAGGAGGACTTAGCCAACCGCTACTTGTTGCTGGTACTACATCAATGTGCCCTGAGAAAGCAACACATGGGCCTTCTTTGAATTTTATGCAGGCAATTAAATTAGTTACACCATTTATAGTAAATTGCTCGCAACTTAAACCTAAATCCACCAATTTATCTGCAAGCCAATCAATTGCACCCGCTTGATTAGGGGTTACTGATTCAAAGCGAATTAGTGTTTGTAAGTGCTTTACAACTTCTTTTTGAATATCCGTTGTTTTTGATTTTTTTTCAAATGCTTCTAAAAACATGGTAAACACACTTTATTATTTAATGTGCCTTTATTAAAACGTGAGTTTATGACTAAGCGATGTCAGCCTTAATACATTCATATGACTGTTAATGGAATATATATGTCAATCGTTACAAAGACAGAACGACACTAAAATTAATCTAAATCAATAAAACAATTCACAAGGTTAAAATATTTTTTAAACTTTGATCTAGAACAGGTTTTCATTTTTATTGCTCGGTAATAATAGCGCCAATTAAACAGTAGTTCTTGGAGAACAACATGAAAACCCAAATTAGCATCGCATTATTAACCTCTTTATTAGCAATCTCTCCAGCTGCACACGCTAACTTTAGCGTAAATGTTGGCGCTATTAACGTAAATCCAGATAACAGTAGCTCAGCAATTAATGAGGCGCCGACACTGGGTCTTAAAGGTGATTCAGATACCCAACTAGGTATCACAGTAGATTATGCTTTTAACGATCAATGGGTGTTGGAACTGATAGCAGCAACACCGTTTTCACACGATGTGAATGGTGCCGGAGGCTTAGCTGGCAACAAAATTGCTGATATAAAACAACTTCCGCCGTCTTTAGTTGCGCAATATCACTTTTTAGATACCAGCTATGCGCTAAGACCTTTTATAGGCGTAGGCATAAACTACACTGCATTTTTTGATGAGCAACCTTCTCAAGCACTTAAAACGACGCTAGGAACAGACGATGTAGAAGTAAAGCTAGATGATTCGTTTGGCTTTATGGCTCAGGTAGGTGCTAACTATAAAATTGATAAAAACTGGGGTTTACACGCTATGGTATCAATTATGGATATTGATACCGATGCCACTGTTTATGCAAATGGTGCAAAAGCACTTACATCAACTGTTGAGCTTGACCCCGTTGTTGCTATGTTCGGTGTTAGATACAGCTTTTAAAGCATATATAAAATAGTACGTAGTTACCCAATTACAATGTGTGTTAAAAGGCCGAAAGGCCTTTTTTTCATTTGGAGAGTATTAATTACCTTGGTAAGTTACTTAACTTTTTCTGCTCTAGCATTTCTTTCCAGTGCATTACTTCACTTGGCAATATAGGTGTTTGCCCATCAAAACCAGCAACCTCAAGCATTTCTTCAATACTTATAATACCCTTTTTACTTTTAAATACACCGCGTACATAAGCAATAGCATGTAGGCCTCGTTCTGAGTGAAACTTTTGCTCAATATAAAAGTATTTATGATCCCAGCCCACTAACTTGGTGCTTATTGTATATCGCTGCATAGGTTTAATATCGCGGATATAAGTTATGGCCGTTGCGTTAACAATGGGAAACCAACGACGCTTCATTATTTGCTTTAATAAGCCAACTCGTTCTGTCATCCAAGTTCGAGATAAGTCCATCATCGCAAGGTAACGTGAGTTTGTTAAATGTAAATTAATGTCACAATCAGTAGGTAAAGCTTTGTAATCAATATCTACCGTATCAAGTAAATTTTGATATTGCTTGTTACGTTTAATTTTAAAAAACAATAATAAAAGTCGAATATATAAGTTCACAAAAAAGGTCTTACCAGTTAAATTTATTCGAGTGTAGCATAGCCTCTTGCGAAGACGAATATTCTACTTTAATCTTAAATCATTATTATAATAAAAAGATAACTCATGAAATCAAAACGAAAAATTATCACTGCGCTAGCTTTATTAATACCTAGTTATAGTGCGTTTGCCGACTTTTCATTACCAGGTAAAGGCTCTATTACTTACCCTACCGGTGTAGTTAAAGAGTTTAAATTTGGTTTTGAATGGCAACAAAAAGCTGAAAAATTCATTATTGGCTCTAAAAGTTACAATATGGAGCAGATCCCTAGTTCTTATTCAGTTGCTATAACGCTTTCAAAAGATGACAGCCAAGTATGGGTGCAAGAATTTAATAATGGGTTTATTAAAGAATTTGAATGGCAAATTGGCGAACATAGGGTCACTTTAAAAAAGCAGCAATTTAGCGACCCCGTAAAAGGCGATTATGTTATTGAACTTAATGGCCGTAGCTATTTTTTCACTCGTAATAACGCCAGTATTGTAATGAACTTTAATGAAGAAGGTATTGAAACGATTGCAATTGATGGGGTTACAAAAAATATGGGGACTAAAAATTAGTCCCCATATTTTAATGTCTTTATGTTAATTACACTTTTACTGTTTTTCGGTTAATACCGTAATCACGTAACTTGTTAGCTACAGCGGTGTGACTTAGGCCCAATCGCTTAGCTAACTGGCGTGAGCTCGGATAAGCTGGGTAGAGTTTACGAAGTAAGGTCGCTTCAAAACGTTTAACCGCTTGATCTAACGAACCTTCAAAATCAGACTCTAAATACCCTAAATCGTGAGTAAAAGTGGGTAACTGTAAATGCTCTACGCGAAGCTCGCTATCATCTAGTAACGACACTGCACGGTAAATTGCATTTTCAAGCTGGCGAACATTTCCTGGCCACGGATACTCTTGTAAAAAGCTCAAACACTCTTGTGATAAAACAGGAATTGCATGACCATTTTGTTGCGCATATTTTTGAATAAAATGTTCTGCAAGTGGTCCTACATCTGCTTTTCTATCTCTTAGTGGCGCTATTTCTAAAGTAAGCACGTTTATACGGTAATATAAGTCTTCTCTAAAAACCCCTTCTTGTACCATTGCAGGTAAGTCTTTTTGAGTAGCAGCAACAATACGTACATTTACTTTAACTTCGTTCTCATCGCCTACTTTTCTAAACGTACCATCTTGTAAAAAACGCAGTAACTTAGTTTGTAGTTGAGTCGACATTTCGCCAACTTCATCTAAAAATACAGTTCCACCATCGGCTTGCTCTAATACACCGCGCTTTGGCGCTGCATTTTCTTCGTACCCGGCATAACCAAATAATTCAGATTCAGCAACATCATCAGGAAGAGAAGCACACGACAGAGCAATAAAAGGTTTAACAGAACGATTAGATGCGTAATGGCACGCTCTAGCTAATAACTCTTTACCTGTTCCTGTTTCACCAGTAATCAAAATAGGGGCTTCTAGTTGCGCCATTTTTCGGGCTTCGCGCACAACTCGGCGCATTGCCGTACTAAAGTTATGAATAGTGGCAAAGCTTTCTTGCCCGTAACGTCTAAACGCACTGACTTGCTGCCCTAAGCGACTTTGCGATTTAATATTAATAACCGCACCAGCAAGTACATCACCTTCACTACCTTGAGGAACTGCAATTGGCAAAATGTCTGCAATAAAATCCTCACCAGCAACTTCAACTCGTGTGGTTTGTCCGAGTACTTCTTTACCTTCTAACCAGCGTGTAAAGTTAAAGCCTTTAAGCAGGTTATTAATATTTGCACCAATCACGTCTTTTTCAATTAGCTGTAAGTCTTTACATGCTGCATCATTACATAAACGTACCCACCCTTTGGCATCAATAGAGATAACACCATCAGGCAATGCACGTAGTAAAGTATTTAATTCGTTGTGTTCACGCTCAGATGGTAAAAATGCAGTGGTACGCACATCATGTACACCGTCGATTAAACGTATCGATGGCATAATTTTTTGGAATTGTTCAAATTCAATTTCGGGAAAACTAACGTACATACGACAATTTACAGAATCGACCTCAATTCCTTTTAAATCAACGCTGTAGTTAACTAATATATTAAGGATTTCTT
Organism: Pseudoalteromonas sp. EB27; assembly: GCF_001974875.1. Classification (GTDB taxonomy): domain Bacteria; phylum Pseudomonadota; class Gammaproteobacteria; order Enterobacterales; family Alteromonadaceae; genus Pseudoalteromonas. Next base: position 59,472 of record NZ_MTQD01000014.1, on the reverse strand, counting down.
GAGCAATACCAATTCGATCAGCACAGTGAATATCTAGACGCATACATCCTCAAAGAAGGAAAAACTATATTAGCCGAATAATACGCTAAGTCGCTTTGAGAAGGTAGTTTATTGTAAACATTTTTGGACAAAACAGCTTTAAAGCCAAAGGGTGGGATTGTAATTAAACGAAGAAAAACAGCACTGATATTTATATTTAACTATACCAGTGCTGTTTATTAATTCTTATTATGAGACTACTTACCTTGTGGGTAAGCTGACCAATCACCACCATCTAATTGTATAAATGGTCGTTGATTAACGTACATCATTATTGTGCCTTCATTTTCAGCAACTTTAGGTGCTTTAGGTAGGTTTTCAAGTAAATTAGCAACACTGTTATTCCCACCAAACACATCAGTTTGCAGCGCCTTACTTACCAGCTCTGAAAGCGCAAAGTAACTTGTTGAATCATCAATCACAATTTGCGAATAATTTTGTACGTCTGGGCCTATAAATTTAATCGCTACAGGTACAGACACAATTGCAGGACTAGGGATTTCACGTAAACCTGCAAATTGTACCTTATCACCTTTTAAATTAGCGCCATGCTCAGGCACTATCATCAACATCACATTGCGGCCGCGCTTTTCTAATTTTTTTACAAACTGGTTAATATCAGCAAACAAGTTTTTATGCCTGATTGGGTATGTCTCTTTACTATTCACCCTTGGTTGATTCTCTAGCTGATTACCGTCATGTAAACTTGTGGTGTTGTAGTACATTGCACAGGGTTTACAGTCCTCAGATTGCTCTAACCAACCATCCAGCACAGCTTCATCAGAGTATATAGGGCTATTATCAAATCCTCGAAGCGCCACTGGCATTGAATCAATATTAAATGGTGGGCTATCTAAGCCTCCGTACTTATTTATTAAGCCTTTAAACTCATCAAAATGTCCATCGTGATTCATCACAACGTTATTTTGATAACCTAGTTTCTCTAGGTTTTTAAATAAGTGGCATTGTTCAGGTGCCTCTTTAAATAATGCTGTTTGACTAGTTTGCCCACAACTGGCGCGCAGTAACCTTACCGCAGCCGGCCCGCTGTATGATGTAGCCGAGTTAAAGTCTGAAAACACTACATCAAAATCTTTATACATATCAGTAACACTTACACCAATGGCATTTAAATCAGCAACAGCCATTGAGCATATGTTCAAAATGATAACATCAAACAGTTCACCATTTACCTGGCTTGGAAAGTGACTCATTAATAAGCTTTGTTGTTGATAAAAATCAGCTAGTTTTTGATCAGGAGATTGTGATGCCTGAGTGATCACTTGTGTTTGGGGAGTACTTTGATTTTGTGTAACCGGCTCAGGATTAGCGACATTATTAACGAATTGTGTTTGAGAGTTATCTCCTTGCCATCCTACAACTAAAAGCCCAACAATAGTGACTGTTGTAAAACGTATCCATTGCGATGTGTACCAAAAACACACACTAATTACGAACAAAGCTAATAACATATCAATATTAATAACACGGCTTAATAACTCAATAAAGTAACCAAAACTAAAATCTTGAACGTTACCCGCTTGTTTAGTCAACCTGTTTATTGGCGGCAACCATGAGTCTTGGTAAAGTAATACAACTGCAAATACACCACCTAATAGATGTTTAACTTTTTCTATTAATGGTTTTTTAAATTTAATCGCAAGCAATGCAGCAAAAGCCGCATTGGTAAGTACGTTAAAATCAATTGCACCGTAATAAAACAGAGCAAACTTAACTAAAAAATAAAGGTTCCAAACCCCTAAACCTGATAATTTCACTTCTTATCCTTTTTTACTGTATTTGGTGTATAAGGCTCTAGTACTTCATGTTTAAAAGTAAGCTTATAATAATATTTTGTTATTTGAGATAAAATGTATTTGCCTAGTACACAAAGCACCGCACCAAGCACCATAGCAAGAAACACGGTAATTAGAAGCTGATTCATACTCATAAGTTATCTCTTAATTTCATTATGAAAGGCTTAGCATCTGGACGGCTTTTGTTAGAAAACTCTGGTGTTTTAATATTTTCAGTAACGCTGTTTGCTATATCAGGTGCAAATTTATAGCTATCATTCTCGGCAAGTTTTTGCGAGAAATCTACAACACTCTTACCTTTATAAAAACGCCTTAATTGTTTACATTCTTGCTGGATGTAAAAATGATCAGAAATTACATTTTGCTGTACAAAAAAATCGCTTGTTTTTAATTTAAACAAATGCTTAATCGCATTATCAACGTCATTCTCTCTACAAGCATGCAAATATAAATAAACTGTATTATCTGCAATACTAAATACATCACCTTCGCGTTTAATATGAAATAAATGCAAAGGGTGTATTGGGTCAATCCTTGGCAGTAGTTCTAACTTAACTAGCACACCACTTACGCCTAAGTTGACAGCTGAATCACTATGAACTTCTACTTGTTTTGTAAACTCAATGAAAGGTAGGTAACCTTTCGAAAAAGTGTTCTCGGTGTATTTTAAAACATCTTCAACAGAGGGAGGTAAAGGTCTTGAAAACTGAAAACCTTGAATAGATTGAATTTGTGAGAGCAACCTAGAAGGCTCTGAAAAGCTATACAAAATAAGGTTTACACCCAAGGTTAAAAATAAACACTCATCTTGATGGCGAATAACACCATCTACATTTTGAATAACAAGTTTTAACCAGCGCCCACAGTTTTTTCTGAGCTCAAAACATTGCTTACCTAACTGTGCTAAATCTGTGTAGCGCGTAACTGCAAAAATTAATGTGGCTGCTTCTACTTTTGGACCTTTATTAAATAGGTCATTATTATCTTTCACACTTTTATAGTGCATTGGTAATTTAGTACCTTCAGGTACAGCACTTTTCACGAGCCAAACGTCATCTTCATCGGAAAAGTCTGAACTTTTAGGTGCTTTGCTCTCGTTTATTATTCCCTTTTGAACAACAAACTGATTATTACTTAATAATAACGGGTAATGTTCACCAGCAATAACGCCCGTGCTATGGCGCCAATAATCATATTCAAGAACTCGCATTGCAGAATCATTATCAACAAAAACCAGTCCATCAAATACATTATTTAATCGTCTAATTAAAAAGCGGTAATTAGCAATATCAGGCCCAGATATTAAAAATAGTAATGTAGCCCCAGTACGACGGACAAAATCGTTGTACTCATTCATCATCAGTTTTAAGCTTTTTTCGCCAGCACTGTTTAACTGTGTTGTATTAAAATGAACAAAAATAAGCGCTTCGTTTAGACGTTTATAAGCACTTATCTCTTTTATAATACCTGAATTGATTCGCTCAATTGAATAGTGTTGTGTTTCTGGGGCCAACGAAAAAGGATGTACTCGATTATGTTCATAAGCATAATTTAACGATGCAGAAAAAGAAGAATCAAAAAATGATTCAGCCTCTTGAGAAACTATATATATATCATTAGCCAAACTTTGGTTAATTGAATGTAACGCTAATTCGATTGCAAAATTGTCTAAAGGGGCTAAAACAGCATAACTTGAAGCCGATTTTAACTCTTTTGCAGCAGGCTCTAATCCCGTTATGTTAAAGTTATGCACTTAAAATGCCCTATAAAAAATACTTTTTTACTAGTTTTAACCGTTATTCTATATATAATAGCCAAATATTGTCCACTTTTAATCAAAATAATTAAAGTAACTGTAAAGGTAATGATGAATAACTTAACGTCTAAAAACTCACAAACGTTAACATCGAGTGACATAGAAAACCTTGCGCTGCGCTTCGGTGGTAAGAGTGATGACTACATAGAAATTGTAAACAAACAGCAAAATAATAATACAATTAATAAGTATGCATTACTTAAAGAAATAAACAACGAACTAAATACGTAAGCTAGTTCAATTAACGATAGGTAAACATCCGTTGCAAAGAGTTTTCATTAAAGGTATCAAAGGCGGTTTAGGCAGTACCTCTGTGGTTGCAAACCTAGCGTGCGTGCTAAAAAAATCTGACGTTGATGTTATTGCTATCGACCTAGATGCAAAAAGCGACTTAGGTTTACATTTTGGTTTGCCGTGGAAATACACCAAAGGTTGGAGTAATGAAGCTAGTTTTGAAGATGCTCTTGCGCATTTTCACCAAGATAACGATGGCATTATATTTTTACCATTTGGTGATAGCGATGACACCAACATCGATAAAATTACTAAAATAGTCAATAAATGCAAAAATCTAAATTATAGCGATGAAGCTTGGATACTTTTTGATTGCCCTTCACATATTAATCTTTCTTACTACCCATTAGAAAAAAACGATATTGTTATTGAACTAGTGAATTGTGACGCCATTTGTCACAGCTTAATTTATAGACGCCTGCAAAACCTTAAGAATTCAGATACAACTTGGAAGCATTATTTTTTAGTTAACCGCTATAACTCTGCATCAACGCTAGAGTTTGACTTATTTTCCTTATGGCAATCAACGCTTCCGCTTATGGCTCCGTTTTTTATCAACAGTGATGAAGTAATCAAAGAGTCAACCGCATACAGAAATGTAGCACTTAACTGCGCGCCTTATAGTGTCGCAAATGATGATTTTGAAACGCTAGCCGGTTGGCTAGTTAGTAAAGCGAACTTATAAAATGAGTATTACACTATTTTATCAGCGCCCTATTCACAGCACTTTGTACTTGCTGCTGAGCATTTTATTTACTGATAAGTTAGTTCGGTATATTTTATTTAAGTTTCATAGCTACTTTAATCAACATAAAGTAAATGTAATTGAAGCTTTCTTAATGCCTTTTATTACACTTTTAAGCTCGCTATTTATAAATATTAAACAGCATAAAATCAGCTTTGAGTTTACCCTTTATGACTACTACCCTCATTTAAGGTTGCCTTACCGAACTTATATTTACTCAAATATATTACGCTTTGTTATACAAAGTATTTTTTTAGTGTTTTTTAAAAACCAGCTTAAACCGAGCTCTGTAAAAGAAGATGCAGTTAATTATTTTTACGATGGCGTTAGCTATCTTTTAAGGCAATTGCGTTGGTTTGATTTAAAGTTAGGTAAATTATTAAAGCGCCTACTATCAAAAAACAAGAAAGGCCCTAAAAAGAGTGCTTTTAAAGCAATGGCTGATGCACGTGTATGGCAAAATAAATTAGTTAAGTATGTAATTCTCGCGTTTATTTTATTTTTACTAGCAATATTCATTACAATTCCTTTTAGTTTGGAAGCTCAAGCCGTTTTTATAAGCTTTATTTTATTAGTTGCGTATGCACTTAAGCGAGTAAAAGGCCAAATGGCAACTATTGTTATGATAACCCTGTCAGTAACTACGTCTTCTCGTTACTTATGGTGGCGCTACACTGAGACTTTAAATTGGGACGATCCACTAGCACTCGCACTAGGTGCAGGCTTATTACTTGCTGAAACTTATGCCTGGCTTGTACTTATTTTAGGCTTTTTCCAAACAGTTAATCCACTTGAGCGAAAACCAGTCCCTTTACCTAAAGACACTGACCTATGGCCAACTGTTGATGTATACATCCCAACTTATAACGAGCCGTTAAGCGTTGTAAGGCCGACTACTCTAGCTGCTCTGAGCATCGATTGGCCTGCAGACAAGTTAAATGTTTATATATTAGATGATGGAAAGCGCCCTGAGTTTAAAGATTTTGCAGCCGAGATTGGAGTGGGTTATTTAGCACGTGCGGATAACAATCATGCTAAAGCCGGTAATATGAATAGCGCTATGCGTTATACCGATGGCGAATATATCGCAATTTTTGATTGTGACCACGTCCCTGCTCGCTCATTTTTACAAATGACAATGGGGCAGTTTTTAAAAGACAGTAAAGTGTGTTTAGTGCAAACACCTCATCACTTTTTCTCAGCCGATCCATTTGAGCGAAATCTTAACAACCACAGCCAAATCCCTAATGAGAACATGCTTTTTTATGGACTGATTCAAGACGGCAACGACATGTGGGATGCAACCTTCTTTTGTGGTTCTTGCGCTGTATTAAAACGAGCAGCACTTGATGATATTGGCGGCTTTGCGTTTGAAACAGTAACGGAAGATGCTCACACAGCACTTCGTATGCAGCGTGCTGGTTATAAAACAGCTTATATAAACATTCCACAAGCAGCAGGCCTTGCCACCGACAGTTTGTCAGCGCATATAGGTCAACGTATCCGCTGGGCGCGTGGTATGGCGCAAATATTTAGACTTGATAACCCATTAATGGGCAAAGGTTTAAGTATTCCTCAACGATTATGCTATATAAACGCAATGCTGCACTTCCTTTCGGGTATTCCTCGTATTGTATTTTTAACAGCACCTTTAGCGCTAATATATTTTAATGCATACATAATTTATGCCCCATTTATAGCTATTTTTATCTATGTAGTGCCAACACTAATTCAAATAAAAGCGACTAACTCACGCATTCAAGGCAAGTATCGTTATTCCTTCTGGGGTGAAGTCTATGAGTCAGTACTTGCTTGGTACATATTAAAACCAACTACCGTTGCTTTATTTAATCCTAATAAAGGTAAATTTAACGTAACCGAAAAAGGTGGTTTAAATGATGAAGAACATTACGACTGGGGCATTTCTAAACCGTATTTAATTCTCTTACTTATTAACTTACTTGGAATAATAGTGGGTGTATTACGTCTGTTTTTAGGTGACTCAAGTCAGATTGGTGTACTTATAATAAGTATGGGTTGGGCTTTTTATAATATTATTATTTTAGGTGCTGCTGTTGCAGTTGCTGCTGAAGCACGCCAAGTGAGGCACTCGCATCGTATTAAGGCAAACTTTCCTGCCGGCGTTCGTTTAGCAAATGGTCATACTTTAAAAGTAAAAATAACAGATTATTCAGATAACGGTGTAGGCATAGAGACTGAACACGCACATTTATGCCGCGTTAACGATAAAATTGAATTATTAATGAGTCGCGGTAACAAGCAATTTTCGTTTACAACTTATGTATGTAATACCCGTAGAAAACAAATTGGCCTTACACTTAAAGATTTATCTCTCGAAAAACAGAGAGCGTTTATACAATGTACCTTCTCAAGAGCAGATGCTTGGTTAGATTGGCAAAATAACTTTAGACATGACCGTCCATCGTATAGCTTCAAAGAAGTGCAAAAAACCAGTTTACGGGGCTTTAGTAATTTACTATTTCATGCTCCAAAAGCGTTACAACCAATTATTAAGTTTATGACTAATACCGTCATTTACATAAATTCATTTACTCCAAAAAAACCGATAGTGCATAATAATCATGATTAAAAAGTTACTTAATACATTTCTAACATTGTTACTTATTAGTAGCGCATATAAAGTGCTCGCTATCGAGCCTATGCACGACAAAACTATGTTCGTAAATGGCTACCCTGAAAGCGCTCAGGTCTCTAGTTTACGTCTTAGCTTTGAAAAGTTAGGGTTCAACGACTATAAACTCGACGGTGTTAATAACAATTCTCGTGTCGATTTTACAAATAGAATCGACAAGTTAAGCACTAATTTAAAGCTTAACTTTTCGTACACTAACTCACCTTCATTACTGGCTAATGTATCGCATTTAAAAGTTTACTTTAACGATAACCTAGTCACTGTATTGCCTATTAATGAACAACTAAGTGTTGTAAAAAATACGGTAAGTCACAGCCTAGATCTAAATGCTAAATATATTCAAGACTACAACCAAATCCGCTTTGAACTAGTCGGTTACTATGACTTACGATGCCAAGATTACTTTAGCCGCTCAATTTGGACTGAAATAAACAAATCTAGCCATATTACGCTTGATCAAAAACAGTTAGCAATTGATAGCCGTCTTGAGTATTTACCAGAACCATTTTTTGATGCTAAAGATTACAACAAACTAAACTTACCTTTTGTATTTGCAAGCATACCTAATACACAAGCAATAGAAGCCGCGGCAACTTTATCGAGTTGGTTTGGCGCTCAAGCTGATTGGCGTGGCGCTAACTTTCCTGTAACCGTAAATAAAACACCAGAACAACATAGTGTGGTATTTATTACTAATGACTCAAAACCTGATTTTTTAAAAGATTATCCTGATGTCGAAAAACCTACAGTTGAGCTAATTTCAAGCCCAATCCACAGATACAATAAAATGTTGTTAATTTTAGGGCGTGATGAAAAAGATTTAAAAACAGCGGTCACTGGTTTGGTATTTGGTCATAAAATTATGACAGGCAGAAGTGCAAGCATCGAAGCAATTAATAAGCTACCTCTGCGTAAAGCATACGATGCTCCGCGATGGCTCAGAAACGATCGTCCAGTCCACTTTGACGAGCTTATTGACTACCCAACTCAGTTACAAGCTGAAGGTCTTAACAACGGCCCTATAAAACTAAATGTCCGTTTTGCACCTGATTTATTCACTTGGCGTGAAAAAGGGATCCCGATAACTTTGCAATACCGTAATACACCTGAGAGCGAAACCTTAAATTCGCGTTTAAATATGCTAATAAACCAAGAATTTATAAGTGGTTTCTTACTTGATAAAAAAGATACATCGTTAACAACCGCTAAAACGTTGCTGCCTTTAATCGCTAATACAGACACAACACAAAGCGCAGAAGATTTTTCATTGGAAGGTATTAATCTTGCCAATCGCAATGAACTAAACTTTGATTTTAGATTTGCAGTACTTAAGAAAGGCGAATGTGCCGTTGCTCCCCCTGGCGGCGAATACGGTGTAATTGATGGAAATTCTAATATTGATGTAAGTGGGTTTGACCATTACATGGCTTTGCCTGATTTAAATGTATTTGCAAATAGCGGGTTCCCATTTACAAAGTATGCAGATTTACAGCAAACTTTAGTGTTAATAGACGAAGTTCCATCACCAAAAGCACTTTCTGTATTATTTAACCTAACAGGTCATTTTGGCGCTATTACAGGATACCCAGCTCATAGAATAAGCGTTGCTCATTTAAATGAAGATGCAAACTTAGATGACAAAGACATCTTAGTTATCGCAAAACCTAATAGCATTGCTAATAACTTAGATGAAGATGCACAAACTAATATCCTCCTTGATAACAATCAGCGTGCTATAAAACAAGCTATATACAATGGTGCATATGATGAACAAACTACAGATAAAGTAGAAGTAAGTATTAAAAGTAGCGGGGATATGGCCGTTATCACTGGCTTTCAATCACCGTTTGACTCAGAGCGTTCAATCGTATCGCTTAGTGCAACATCACAAAAAGCCTTTACTCTGCTTGATGATGCGTTAATGAGTTCAGAAGCGCTTGCACAAATTAAAGGCAGTGCGGCGGTTATAAACTCCCAAGGTATTAAAACTATTAAAACTGATGAGCAATATTTTGTTGGTCATATTCCAGTGCATACCCTAATTTGGTTCCATTTGTCGGATCACCCATTTGTGCTGGCGCTATTGTCTATTTTAACACTACTGCTGATCTCATTTATAATATGGCGATTACTGCAAGCATTAACATACAAGCGCTTAGCTGAAGGAGATAAGTAATGAAGTCACTCATTAATGTATTTTTTACCGTGATTGCATTATTTACTTTTAATGCCAATGCACAAGTAGAGCAGTGCCAGCCATGGGATGCATGGCAAACATTTAAAAATAATTTTATAAGCAAAGATGGCCGCGTTATTGATTTGGGGAGTGAGCAAAATATCACAACCTCTGAAGGCCAATCTTATGCGTTATTTTTTGCTGTTGTGGCAAATGACAAAGCAATGTTTGATCTAGTGCTTGATTGGACACAAGAGCATTTATCAGAAGGTGATTTAAGCACTCGTTTACCGGCATGGCAATGGGGTGTTAACAATCAAAATATTGGCGGAATTTTAGACTCAAACCCAGCGTCTGATTCTGACTTATGGATAGCATACAGCTTATCGCAAGCAGCTATTCTTTGGGATGACCGCCGCTACAGTATATTAGCAGCCGTACTTGCGAAGCGGATAATGCGTGAAGAAACCGCCTATATCTCGGGCCTAGGTTTATCATTACTACCCGCCCCTACTGGTTTTGAATTTGATAATGAGCGTTTTAAGTTAAACCCAAGCTACTCACCGTTATTTATTTATCAGCAGTTTAAAAAGCTTTATCCACACTCGCCTTGGCATCAACTGCACGAAGGCTCAGCAAAGTTGATTTTAGATACAGCAAAGCAAGGCGTTAGCCCTGATTGGGTAATGTTTGATGCAAATAACGGCTTTTATTACGATAAAAAAACGAGCGACTTGGGCAGTTACAACGCTATTAGAGTGTATTTATGGGCAAGTATGATGGCAGACAACGCACCTTATAAAAAAGAGCTATTAGCGCAATTTAACCCTTTTATAGAAACAATTAATAAACGTGGTTACGTGCCTTTAAATACTTTTGCTAAATCAGGAAAGTCTGAAAAAAGAGGCCCTCTAGGCTTTAACTCAGCTCTATTACCTTTACTAGCGACTAATAACGATAATTCTACAGTAATGGCTATTCAGCAAAAACTAATGATTGATAAATCATTTACCCAGACTCGTTATTACGACAGCGTGCTTAACTTGTTTGGTACAAGTGCTTTAAATAAGCGTTTTTCAATTACAGCAGATGGGACGCTACAACCGGTATGGAGCACTGAATGCCGTTAAGGTTTGCCCTCGCTTGCACATTAGCGCTTAGCTCTGGATTGAGCGCTAACACAGTCAACGATATTGATACGCAATCTGTTGATTGGTTACTAAGCCAAATAGGTATTGGTGAAGCACAGCAAAATAAAAAACTAGTTGAAGATAGCTTACGAAAGCTAGTCGCTATTGCCCCTGCCCGAATAGAAACGCAGTGCGCAGTAGCGCGTTATGATTTTGCCAATGGCGAATCAGCGAAAGCCAACCAATTACTAAGTAAAATAGATAATGGGCTTACCAAACAAGCTCCGTGCGTTGAAAAGCTAAAAGTCCTTTCGCGTACTGAAGGAAAAGACAAATCTTCAATTCAGCAAGCTAAATTATTGGCTCGCGCGGGTCGTTATGAACAAGCTCGCGAAATCTATAATAATATTTTTAAAAACGTCTACCCTACATTAGATTACGAGCTTGAGCATTTAAGCTGGTATGGACAAGATAGCTCCCAATGGGAAAGTGTTAAAAAAGGCTATAATAAATTAGCTCAAAGCTACCCAAGTATTGCGCAGATAGAAATTGCTTATGCCCGTCACCTACTTAGGCGTAATCTTACAGATAAAAAAGCGATTGATATTTTAAGTAAATATGGCGCAGGCCCTACTTTTATTAATGAAGTAGAATATATTTGGCTTAGTGCTTTGCTAGAAATGCCCTTAACGGATGATACAGTTAAGCAGTATCAGCGCTATTTCACTCTTTATCCCTTTAGTAGTAAAGGTGAATTACAATACCAAGATTTTCTAAAAGATTATAAAAAACGTCAAACACTTCTTGCCGACCCCGCCTATCAGCTTTGGGTTAGGGGCGATAGATTACTTGAGAAAAATAAACTTGCTGCCGCAGAGCCTTTACTTTTAAAAGCTTTAAGAGGCCGACCGCAAGACGGCGCTATAATGCGAAGCCTTGGCACACTCTATTTACGCCTTGGTGAAAACCAAAAGTCGTATCAATATTTTACTCGTGCACAAAAGTACACAACTGAGTTCGCTGAACGTGAAACACTACAAGAATTAGCAAAAACAGCTAAGCTTTGGCTTTATATACGCGAAGCTAAAAATGCCATTAATAATAAAGAATTTAAAACGGCTAAGCTTAAGCTTGATTTAGCAGCCACCTTAGAACAAGAAACTAATACAGTAATATATAACAAAGGTTTATTACAATTTGCTCAAGGGCAATATTCACAGGCTGCACTTACATATCAAATTGTTTTAAGAAGTGATCCACTTAATAGCAGCGCTTTAATAGGTCTACTTGAAATAGCTGAATTAGAGCAGAATGAAAAAGCCCTAACCTCTTTTTACAACAGTTTATCGTTTAATCAAAAGAAACTAATTAAAGAATCTTATTCTGTATCTTTAAGTAGTCAGTACCGCGCAAAGGCAAATACGTTTGCACAGTCGGGAGATTTAGAGCAAGCCGAAAAAGTACTAAAAGACGCTATTGAAATAGCGCCAGAACAGCCTTGGTTATACTACGATTTAGCCTTTATATACCAACAAAAGGGGCTGACAGAAGAGGCCCGCGCTTTATTTAATAATGTGCTGTGGCAATTTCCGTTAAACCCTCAGATTCGTTACAGCCACGCGCTTTTTTTACGCTCTCTTGATGACTATCAAGGTGCTATTAAAACATTGCAGTACATTCCATTTAAATCCAGAGATAAAGACATTATTGCGCTTGAACAGCAGCTGCAACTTAATGAGTCTTTAACACAAAGTGAGCGCCACCTTGATGCTAAAGATAAAGCCACTGCAATCTATCATTTAAGCAACCTAGAGGCACAAAATTTAACACCCGCTATGCAGGCAGAGTTATCGCGAAGCTGGTATCGAATTAATGAAAAAAAACACGCTATAAAACTTATAAACAAAGCACTGGAAGCTGAGCCTTCTCTTTCTGCTTATTGGCATACACTTTATGGTGAGTGGCTTTTAGAGCAAGGTGATGAAAATAAAACGAAGCAATGGTTTGAAAAGTACGTATTACCAGAGAGCGCCACTGAGAACGAAACAACTCAATATGTACAGCTACAAAATAGCTATATTACTCAGTATTACAATGGTAGTGATTTAATCGCTAAGCTTAACCAGCTGGATCAAAAATATAAAAATACTCCAGCAACAACTACTGCCCTTATTAATGCAAATTTAGCACTTGAACAACGCGAAGCGGCCGTTATTTTGTACCAGCAAAAAGTACAAAATAAACAAACCATTGAGCCTCAAGCACTACTCGCTATTGCTAATGCATACATAGAACTTGGAGACGACTTTCAAGCAAAAGAAGTTACGCAAAAAGCGATTACGCAAACCACGTCGCAAGAAGGTTATTTACAACGCCAAATCATGTCATCTCTTAATGAGTTTAAGTACTCAGGGGATGCACTTTATTTAGCTAAGCAACTTGTTGAAAAGTCACCCAACGATCAAGAACTACGTTATTTAGGCGCTCAAGTAGCCAGCAAATTCAACGAAACCGAACAAGCACAATCTTGGTACGCACAAACCCTGTCACCTAATCGTACGCTAAATGAAAAAGAGCTTTACGGAGCGCTTTTAAAAATAGATGAAAACGATGAATGGTATGTAAATGGTGCTAAACGTGAGCTAATAAACGAGCAAAACAAAAACCAAGCCTACATTGCCATTGGTGTTAACTTTAGTGGACAAACAAGTACTGAAAGCGAAGCAACACTTGGTGCAGGCTTAGTCCCGATTGAAGCTTACTTTCCGCTTTGGCAAGGCCAGGGATTTATTAAAATAGACCCGACAACTATTAGTGCACAAACAACGCGCTTTGATGAGCAGTTTGCAGGTAGCCGCTACGGACAAGGTGCACTGTGTATTTTTACCTGCTCAATCGATGAAGTAACACCTGAGGAAAGTGGTGTAGATGTAGGTATTGGTTGGCAGAACGAAAACTGGCGTGTAGATGTAGGTACAACTCCACTCGGCTTTTTAATTGAAGACATTGTATGGGGTGTAAATTACGCAGACAGTTTTGGCGATTTTGGATACAGCCTAGAACTTGAAAAGCGCCCAGTTACAAGCTCGGTACTTTCTTATGCGGGCTTAAAAGATGTAAATACGGGTGAAGTTTGGGGTGGTGTACGCTCTACAGGCCTGACTGCTAATGTATCGCATGACTTAGGCGGAAAATGGGGGTTTTGGTCAAGTGCCGACTTTACCCTATATAAAGGCCAAAATGTAAAAGACAACCAACGCTATCGTATGATGGGCGGTACTTATTACCGTGTAATTAGCAATCAAGAGCGTGAATTTACCGCAGGCGCTAGCTTATTACATTGGGCATACAAGTATAATTTAAGTGAAGAAACATGGGGCCATGGTGGTTATTACAGCCCACAAAACTATGTAGGCTTATCTGTGCCACTCACTTATGACGCGCGTTGGGGCGATGATTTTGTTTATCGATTAAAAACCGGTGTTTCGTACTCGCAAACAAAAACTCAATCTATTGATTTTTTCCCTAATGATGGCGATTTGCAAATAGCTGCATATGATAGAGAGTCAATAACAGGTGTTGATCCTGTATTTGAAGGTGAAACAAGTTCTGGTGTTTCGTATAATCTTGAAGGTAGTTTTGAGTATAGAATAACGCCGAATTGGTTCTTTGGTGGTTATTTAGCCATCGATCGTTCTGACTTTTACGAACCAAACTTTGGTCAGCTTTATATACGTTACTACTTTAATCCTGTGTACGGAACACTTGAGTTTCCAGGCACTCCTATTATTCCTTATGCTGAGTTTTAACTTGGCATAAGGTGATATACCGCGAATACTTCCCCTAGCACAAAGGTATATGTATACTTGAGCGCAATTGTAACTAGGATAAGGGTGTGTCTCTTACTTTGTGGTGTTATAGCCATACAGCAAATCATTATCTTAGCTACAAATACTATACTGATGGTCGAGCATTTTAGTGTGTAAAAACTCTAAAATAGCTAAAGCAAAAAATTATAAGGCCATCATAACAATACTTAAAGTTAGGAAGTAAATATGAGTTCAACTCCAGATAGTGGCTGGTGGGGCCACCCTAAAGGACTTTCGACATTGTTCTTCACTGAAATGTGGGAACGAATGAGTTATTACGGTATGCGAGCTATGCTCGTATTATTCATGACAGCAAGCTTACAAGAAGAAGGCCTTGCCTTTACTGTTGCATCAGCTGCTGCAATCTATGGCTTGTACACAGGCGCAGTATACTTTTTAGGCTTACCGGGTGGCTGGCTAGCTGATAGATTATTTGGTGGTCAAAAAGCAGTTTGGTATGGCGGCATAATTATTATGATTGGCCATATTATTTTGGCTATTCCACATGATTATTCTTTCTTCATTGGCTTAATATTTGTAGCAACAGGTACTGGTTTACTAAAACCAAATATCAGTGCAATGGTAGGCCAATTATATAGCGATGCTGATGAGCGTCGTGATGGCGGTTACGCTATTTATTACATGGGTATTAACATGGGTTCTTTAATAGGTTACTACGTATGTGGTTACTTTATGGAGAACGTAGGCTGGCACTGGGCATTTGGTGCGGCAGCTGTCGGTATGGCCATTGGTTTAGTTCAGTACAAACTCACACTTAATAACTTACCAGAGCACAGCGCTTTACCTGCCAATCCATTGGGTCCTAAAGGTACTTCACGTGCATGGATTGGTATTGCTGTATTTGTAATTGCAGCAGCTGCAGTTACTACAGCTGCAATGACCGGCGCAATTGTAATCAATCCAACAGTGGTTGCAGGTTACACAGCGATTGTATTTACTATTATCTTTTTTGTTTATTTTGGTGTTATTTACTTTACAGGTAAATTAACTGATGCTGAAAAACAAAGAATGTGGGCACTATTTTTAGTCTGTATTGCATCTGCATGTTTTTGGTCTGGCTTTGAACAAGCGGGTTCATCATTAAACTTATTTGCACGCGATTATACTGACCGTCTTATTGGTACTTTTGAAATCCCTACAACGTGGTTTCAATCATTAAATTCACTATTTATTATTGCCTTATCGCCATTTTTTGCAGCACTTTGGATTAACTTATCTAAAAGCTTAGTATCACCTAGCTACAGCGTTAAGTGTGCAATTGGTTTAATTATCATGGCATCAGGCTTTTTAGTGATGTTTATGGCAGCTCATTACGCAGCTGAAGGCTTAAAAGTAGCGCCTTACTGGCTTGTTACTACGTACTTTTTACATACTGTGGGTGAGCTTTGTTTAAGCCCTGTAGCGTTAAGTGCTGTAAGTAAACTATCGCCTAAACGTTACACAGGCCAAATGATGGGTGTATTTGTATTAACTTACTCAATCGGTAATATTATTGCAGGCTTACTTGCTGGTAATTTCGATCCGAACAATGTTGATGAAATTCCTAACTTATACTTACAAATTGCATTATTTAGCATTGGTGTTGGTGTTGTTTTAGTACTAATGACTTTTAAAGCTAAAGTATGGGAAAAACAAGGGTTAGAAGAGAAAGTCTCTTAATTGTTGTTTATTTAAAATATAACAACATAGCCTAAACATTCCTCCATAGCATCTATGGGGGAATTTTTTTATTCAACTTTGCCCCACTCTCGTTAACTGATATTATGTCCTGATTGATTATTGAATAGACTCAGGGACAGCAGTATATGCATTCATTAACGTTATCACGTACCACTCTAATCGCATTATTTCTCCTTATTTTTTTATCTGCCTGTGGTGGCGGTGATGAAGTAACAGTAAATCCAAATGATCCTGTAGAGCCCGAATCTAGTGGCTTAATTATTACCAATGCTAATGGCTTACAAACGTCATTAGATGAAGGTAACTTTACTATCAATGCCCCTGGGGAAATAGTGGCTAACGATACTGAAATAACCTACGGAAAATTAGTCCTTGATGAAAATAATCAAGCAAAAAATATCATTTCAGATATACATACGCTTACCCCGAATACACTTCAACTTTCTAGCCCAATGACAATCACTATAAAAATACCTGACGACTATGTACTAGGAGGCCAGTTATCTATTGCTCGTTTAAGCGGAGACTCTTGGTCAGGTATTACTAATTCAACGGTATCGCAAGGCTTTGTTAGTGCACAAGTAAACCAACTAGGTAGCTATGCAATCGAAATGCAACGTACAGTTGCATTTTCTGATATTGGCCCAACCTGTGATGCTAATGCAACAGAGCAATCTGTAAGGTTTGTTCACGTTGCCGACATGCATTCTCGCTTTGGATATCAAGAACAATATTTTAGTCGCATTAAAGCTTATTACAAAAAAGCGCTAAGCGAATCTCCGTATACATTATTCACCGATGGTGGCGATGATTACGAAAAAGGAACTGTAGCAGAGCAAATATCACAAGGGTTAGCCTCTGATGAAACCGTAAAGCTAATGGCTTTTGATTTACGTGTTTTAGGGAACCATGACTATGCGTGGGGCCCTGAAAAACTACTTGAATTTTCACAAGACGATAATGCCATTGTACTTGCCAGTAATACCCGCTTTGAGGGAGGAAACAGTCAGAATTTTGGTGGTGTCGACTTTGCTAAGGTGCAGGTTGGTTGCATAACATTAGGTGTGTTTGGGATGACGTCGGTACCATGGGATGAGCTTGACGAACCAATTGAAAACGACCCTATTCCTGACTTTATAAAACAATTTAAAATGAGTTGGAAATGGCAACAAATCGCACAAAGTATTGTAAGCCAATACAGCGATGACGTTGATTACATGATTATGCTAAGCCATTTGGGCAAAGGAACTGACGTTGAGATAGCAACCAATGTACCGGGTATAGATTTAGTGCTTGGTGGGCATACTCATGGTGGTGAAGACTTTATAGAGCTTGAAAATAATGCTTTAGTCATTCAACCAGAATTTTATGCTCGCGGAGTCACCGATTTAAATTTAGTATTTAATACTACCGATAAAGCACTAAGTCGTTACGAGTATCAACATGTAGATACGCGAACATCTATAGAACCTGACGAAGAAACTAAGCTAGCTATCGATGAAATAATGGGCCGATATGCACCCGATGCTGATACAGAAATTGCCATTTCAGAAAACTACCCAAGTAGCTTTGAAGTTGCAGAAATAACAGCACTTGCAACTAAACACTCAAGCTCAATCAACGCAGCGCTGCTTAACCCTGAACTTGTACAAAAAAGATGGACGCCTGGCACTGTTACACAAGAAGATTTTCACAAAGCATTTTATGTTGAAAGACAGCCTTCAAACACACCTGGCTTTAATTCACTGTATCAAGTAACCGTTACAGGCACTGATTTAAACACAATGATTGCCAGCCAACCCGATTGGTTTGTGTTAAAGCCAGAAAATATTCAAGTAACGACAAATTATAATGTCGCTTTATTTAAAGGTGCGGCACTTAATCCAGATTTATTTTTTAGCAGTGTTACTTTTAATGATGTAAAGCCAATTGCCGAAGCATGGTGGCTACTTGATCAATACGCGCGCTTTAGAACAACTCAATGTCTTCACCTTGATACAGACGCACAGCTTAATGCTTGCCAAGATGTTGCAAATATAACAACTTGGAACTTTGACGATCCAACAAACCCACTAACTCCAAACTCAGGCCCATCTGTTTTAAGCTACTTTGACCCAGAAAATGACGGTTGGGGCCCAGAAGATACACGCTATGAGACAACCACTGATCTTAATATTTCCGATTTAACTGATGGTCCTTCTGGTGTAATGGCTTTTACTCGTCACTCCCCAACAGAAGGCCTATTGATTACGTTAAACACAGCTGCAAATGGTGATTTTAAACATGACGGGTTAGTGTCTGACTACACAATAGTTATGGATATAAACTGGCCATTGGAAACAAACGACATTTACCGCGCAATAATCCAAGCCGATACCGAAAACTACGATACAGATGATGCAGATATATTTGCAAGCCCTGACGGTGGGTACGGTGAAGCAACCAGCAATAGTGGATACTTTGGCGATACTGAACCAGGTAATTGGCATCGTATTGCCTTTGTATTTTATGCTGCACCAACAAATGGCGTATTTGAAATATATGTAGATGGTGAACTCGAAGGTGTTAAAGAAGAAGGCGAGATAAACCGTCGATGGGCACTTGATAAAACAATCCTGTTATTTACAGATAACAACTACGAAACCCGGCCTGGTTACTTAAATGCATTACTTTATGCTGGTCGTGCGATGACCAGAGATGAAATTAAAAGTATGGGCGGCGCACAACAAAAGCTCTCTTTTGAGCAATCGACACGAGTGCTAAATCAAACCATTGAGCGCCATTACCAAGCAGCTCCAGCAATTAAAACTAACTTGTGGATAGAGCAGCGAAACAAGTTCTTTGGTAATGGCTCTTAAAGTGTAAACAATTAAATACAAAAAGGCTTTGGCTTGTTCATTATAAAAGGGGGGTTGACGCAGTTTAAACCTCCTTTTTAGTATTTAAATACAACAACTTAAAAACAAGTGCTTCCACTTTAATTTTTACCATATAACTTCATTTTATTTAACTGTATTACAAACGCGTAACTTTATAATAACCGTCCTATTAAATTTACACATACCACATTTACTAAATAGTGCCCCCCTCTTCCCCAAATCAAGAATCTGGTTGATTATCTACTGCAATATGACAACAACACATAATCGCAGTGCTTAATTGCGGGAGTAATAATAATGAGTGAAGTAAATAACTATTTAGGTTTAGTCGGTATTGAATTTACCGAGTACGCAACACCTGATGCTGATTATATGGATAAAGTATTTACTGATTTTGGCTTCTCTAAGCTTAAAAAATTCAAAGGTAAAGACATTGTTTATTACAACCAAAACGATATTCATTTTTTACTGAATAACGAGCGTGAAGGTTTTTCTGCAGAATTTGCTAAAAGCCATGGTCCTGCTATTTGTTCTATGGGTTGGCGTGTTGAGAATGCGCAAAAAGCATTTGAAACTGCAGTAGAGCGTGGTGCAAAACCAGCCACTGATTCAACGCATAAAAATATGCCTTACCCTGCAATTTATGGCATTGGCGACAGCCTAATTTACTTTATTGAAAACTTTGGCGACAAAGGCACTATCTACGAAAGTGATTTTGAAGATTTAGAAACGCAAAATGTTGTAGAAGATAAAGGCTTTATCCGAATCGATCATTTAACTAATAACGTCTATAAAGGCACCATGGAAAAATGGGCTAACTTTTATAAAGACGTGTTTGGTTTTACAGAAGTACGCTACTTTGACATTAAAGGTCAAAAAACGGCGCTTATTTCGTATGCACTTAAGTCCCCTTGTGGCACCTTCTCTATTCCAATAAACGAAGGTAAAGGTAACGATAACAACCAAATTGATGAATACCTTGGTGAGTACAACGGCCCTGGCGTTCAACATTTAGCGTTTTTAACAGATGATTTAGTAAGCTCTCTTGATAAACTTGATAAATCTACAATCGCTACTTTGGATATTATTCCAGAGTACTACGACACTATTTTTGACCGTGTACCTTGGGTTGCAGAAGATAAAGAAAAAATTCGTCAACATCAGATACTCGTAGATAGCCAAAGTGAAAATTGTTACTTATTACAAATTTTCTCTAAAAACTTATTTGGTCCAATCTTTATAGAAATGATCCAACGCGTTGATGATGGTGGCTTTGGTGAAGGTAACTTCCAGGCATTATTTGAATCAATCGAACGCGACCAAGAGCGTCGCGGCGTTTTATAAAATATTTGAGTAAATTAAAAGCAGCGAACTTCGCTGCTTTTGTCGTTTTAATATTTAAAAAGTATTGCGCTAAGTACAAGTATGATTAAATAAACTATACCTTGTCGCCATACAGTAAAATCCAAAGGAAATGTAATGAGCCTAATTAACGAAACCCATGATATTAATTTAACCAGCTGGGTAGAGTCAGCTAATGTTGATAATTGTGACTTCCCAATTCAAAACTTACCGTTTGCAGAATTTCGTCGCAAAGGATCTGATGAGGCCTTTCGTGGTGGTGTTGCAATTGGCGACCAAGTAATTGATTTAGCAAAACTGAGCAAATTAAACGTTTTAACGGGCGACGCTAAAACAGCCACTGATGCAGCAAGTGAAGCAACCCTAAATACATTTATGGGTTTAGGGGAACAGTATTGGTCAGCACTTCGTTTAGCGCTTTCAAATGCACTACGAGCAGGCTCTGAGCACCAACAAGCACTTAACGATACGCTTATTTCACAATCTAATATAGAGTTTTCACTACCTTGTCGCATCGGTGATTACACCGACTTTTACACTTCTATTTATCATGCTACAGCCGTAGGTAGTTTATTTCGCCCTGATAACCCATTACTACCTAACTATAAATGGGTACCTATTGGTTATCATGGTCGCTCTTCATCTATTGACGTATCGGGTCAAACATTTTATCGCCCTAAAGGTCAAACCAAAGCGCCAGATGCAGAAGTGCCGTCATTTGGTCCATGTAAGCGCCTTGATTACGAACTAGAAATAGGTATTTATTTAGGTAAGGGTAATGCACTTGGCGATGCAATTGCGATTGAAAATGCAGAAAACCATGTATTTGGCTTTTGTGTATTTAACGATTGGTCAGCTCGCGACTTACAAGCGTGGGAATATCAACCGCTTGGTCCTTTTTTAGCTAAAAACTTTGCCTCAACTGTATCGCCTTGGATTGTTACAACCGAAGCACTAGCACCTTATAGAACAAGCTGGACACGTGATGAAAACGACCCACAGCCTATGGACTATTTAGAGTCAAAAGCGAATCGCGACCAAGGTGCTTTTGATATTCAAATGGATGTTAAAATCCAAACGGAAAAAATGCGTAGCGAAGGCCATAACCCAACGCGCGTATCAACATCTAGCTTTAAGCACTCTTACTGGACTGTGGCACAAATGGTCACTCACCACACAGTAAATGGCTGTAACTTTATGCCAGGTGACATGTTAGGTTCGGGTACTCAGTCTGGTCCAACGCACGAAGAAGCGGGTTCTTTACTTGAGCTTTCTCGTGGCGGTAAGGAAAAAATTACGCTAAGCAATGGCGAACAACGTAGCTTTTTAGAAGATGGCGATAACGTTATTATGCGCGGTTGGTGTGAAAAAGAAGGCTATGCACGCATAGGTTTTGGCTCGGTAGAGAGCACCGTATTGCCTACAAAATAATACATTTTCATAAATTAAACATAAAAGGGCCGCTTGCTAAAAGCAGCCCTTTTTTATTAATTTTTGAACAGTTACAATTTTTTTCTAGCTTTTTTAACTCAAATTGCTATCTTAATTCGGTTAATAGCCAGTGTTTATATGCCATGTCAGTATTTATAAAGTCTTTTTATCATAAATTTTTCCCAGCTCGACAGCTACTTATTCGTCAAAATGGCGAAGTTAAGCACGTTGTTTTAGCTCCTTGGTTTCAACTTCTTGTAGCACTGCTTATTTTAGTCACTTTCACTTGGCTGAGTATTTCAAGCTTTCGTGTTTACACACAAACAAATAAAATTTCCGACATAGAACAAAGTCAAATAAACGAGCAAACACTTTGGCAACAAAAAGTAAATGAGCAGCAAGCTCTTCAAGCGACGCAATTAGAACAACTTGCAGTACTTGAACAAAAGCAGGCGCTACTGCAAAGCATGATAGAGTCCCTTCCCGCTTCAATCAGTAAAGACGTTATTAAGCTTGATACAGATCTTGACGTACCAATCAATGAAAACAGCAATGAGTTTCACGAACCATTAGTCGATGAAAACCTAAAAGATAAACAGGCTCAGTTAGTAGCTCCGATTACATTCGCAGCAAGAATTGCTAACTTGGATAAGCATTATGAACAAAGCTTTAATTTTTTAGATAACCAAATTAGCGAACGTCACCAAGCTATTTTAGCTATGGTGAAAGGTGCAGGGATTGAGTCTGCGCTTGAGCAACATTTAATCTTAAGCGACCAAACAACCGCACAAGGTGGCCCACTTGATACATTTAACGAAACAAAAATCCCAAGCCACTTTTTAGCTATCGTTGATAAGTTATTAGCATTAAATAATTTAGAAAACTTTTTAACTGAGCTACCAAATACCCTGCCTTTAGCTAAAGCTAAATATTATATTTCAAGCAACTTTGGCCTCAGAAAAGATCCAATGAATAGCAATCATGCCTTTCATAAAGGAATAGATTTAGCCGGTTGGCATAAAACCGAAATATTTGCGCCAGCAGACGCTGTAGTGCTTCGTGCCGGTCGCAATGGTGGTTATGGTAACTTTATTGAGCTTGAGCATAAAAATGGCTTAGTGACACGATTTGGACACTTAAATAAAATTAAGGTGAAAAAAGGTCAGCAGATCACTAAACACGACATAATTGGTTTAATGGGCAGCACAGGTAGAAGCACAGGCACTCATTTACACTACGAAGTATTGCTTAACGGTAAACAAGTCAATCCTCTAAAAATAACAAAGGCGCTTTCTCGTGTTTGGTAGAAAAAAACAAAAAACAGTTAGCTCTAATTTAAAAAGAGTAAATCACACACCGTCTATTATTTCACAAGACGTCTGCCTTACAGGCACTTTAATTAGCCAGGGTGAAGTACAACTTGATGGCCGCATTGATGGAGACATAAAAGTGGAGCATTTAGTTATTGGTTCAACGGGTGTTGTTGAAGGTATTGTTGAAGCTAAAAGCGTCATTGTTAAAGGCAAAGTTATTGGCTCAATTAATGCCAGTGAAGTGAAAGTACAAAGCGGTGCGCATGTTCATGGCGATGTGTTTCACGATACATTGAGTATTGATGCAGGCGCAGTAATTGAAGGCAGTTTAAAGCAACGTTTTGAAAAAGAAGAGCCTGAACTAATTTCGAAAGAACTTAAACCCGCAAAAGAAGTTAAAGCATTGTTGAAGGAAGACGGCAGCGACTTATCGTTTGTAAATAAACAAGCCGCTGATAAAAGCTAAGTCAAATCTGCTTAACGTAAGTTACCTTTTTTCAGTAATGTACATTGTAATATCTGCAGTGAAAACGAGTTCATTGCGGGTGTTATAAAGCTTAACCGGTACTACTAAGTCCTCTTTATCAATCCACTTATGTGGTAAATCAATTTCCGCAATTGCAGTCACGTCAGTATCTACTTTTGCTAAGTAGCGGACAGTCATCCCTTTTGGGATCCAACGATGGGTTTTAACTGGCACTGTTGCATCGACCATCACACCCGCACACAACTCAGCTAAGTTACACTGCGCAATAGCATGAATAGTTCCAATATGATTATGAACGCTGCGACGATTTTTAACCACTGCGCTACAATGCCCTTCTCGAAGGTCAAGTACGTAAGGCTTCATCGAACCAAAGTATGGCGCTTTAAAACAAACAGCTTTAGTAAAAAGCCAATTCCCAAAAGGTAGACGCTTAAATTTATGCCATGTTTGTACAAGTGCAGATTTATTACTCATTATTATTTTTTCCATCAACAGTTACTTTTCTCAAACTAACACATCAGACCAGTTTTAAAAAGCGCATTTATACTGCCTTTTTAGCTTAATCTAATCAAATAATAATAATGACAATCTATGCAGGGGCCATAAGCCCTTTCTTTTTTACGAGTGCCCACCTAAAATACTCGGCAAAAGGAGACTCAATGCAAACACAGCCCGCTAAACCTAATATGACTTTATTACTTATCTTAGCGTTACTCGTTATATTTTGCCCTATGGCAATCGATATTTACTTACCCGCTTTTCCTACTATTGCAGAACAATTTGCAGTAACAGAACAACAAGTACAGCAAACCGTTGCTATTTTTATGCTAACAGTAGGTTTAGGCCAATTGATTGCAGGTCCTTTAGCTGATAAATTTGGCCGAAAGCCAGTGGCTATAGTGGGCATTAGTTTATATGCAGGCTCAGCATTACTTGCCTATTACTCACCATCTTTTGAAGTATTAATGATTGCACGTGCGCTTCAAGGTTTTGGAGCGTGTGCCACATTTGTTGTCGCATTTGCGATAGTGCGTGACAAATATGGTAGTGAACGAAGCGGGCAAATGATCACTTATCTTAACGGGATTGTGTGCTTTATTCCGGCAATGGCACCTATTTTAGGGGCCTGGCTTACCGTACAATTTGGCTGGCGTATGAACTTTATGTTTTTAACCGCGTTTGCCATTTTAGGCCTTATTGTTACTCTATTCTTTTTTAGAGAGACCCGTCCTGCTGATAGCCATTATCAGGGCCATATTTTAGATTTGCGTCGCTTTACACCGATTATTAAAACACCAATATTCTTGTTTAATAGTCTAATTTGTATGGTCGCCATGTCGGCTATATTAGTTTATGTAACGCTCGCACCAGGCTGGCTTATTACGCATTTAGGCGGCACAGTAGCCGACTTTACTTTTTGGTTTACGTTAAATGCCGTAATAAGTATTGTCGCAAGTTTTATACTACCAACGTACATTAAACGAAATAGCCAGCGCGCTTTGCGTGTCGGTGTGAGTGTACTGGTTTTTTCAGGCATTTTAATGCTAGCCCTTAGCGGTATAGAAACAGCATTTGCGCTTATGTTACCTATCTTAATTGCAGCATTAGGGTTTGCTTTAAGTTTAGGCTCTGCTGCAGGTATGTCCCTATCTAGCTTTCCTAAACAAGCAGGCACAGCCTCTGCATTACTTGGTGCTATGCAAATGAGTGGCGCGAGTATACTCGTTGTTTTAACCCAATATTTGGGGTTAAGTACACCGTGGTTAATTGCTTTTCATTTATTATTACTAGTTCCGCTTTGGATTATTTTAATGAGCAAAAAAGCACATACTTTACATCCAACTAAAAGCGCTCAATGATCAATCCTGATTTTTTAGTTTCATTTTTATTAGCCAGCTTTTTAATGGCAGTAGCGCCTGGGCCATCAAATGCATTTTTGATGGCACAAACATTTGCTAATGGACGAAGCGCTGGTATGCAAAGTGCTTTTGGTTTTGCATTAGGTGGGGTTGTTCATACACTGTTTGCTGTTGTAGGCCTAAGCGCAGTACTAAAAGCTTCTCCTAGTACCTATGCCGCAGTGCAATATGCAGGTGCTGCATACTTATGTTATTTAGGGCTTGTGATGATTAAAGGCACGTTAAAGCAGCAAGAGCTTGTATCAGAGGGCACGCAAACCGATAAACCGCATATAAATACCAGCAAAAAAAGTAACGTCATGTTTCAGGCCATGATGACTGAAGTACTGAACCCCAAAGTAGCGTTATTCTTTATTGCATTTATTCCGCAATTTGTAGATCCAACGCTTTCATCTGCTACTTTTCAGCTCGCTTTTTTTGGCTTACTTTACCCTCTTTTTGCTTTTCCGATTGACTGCACGTATATTTATTTTGGCGACAAAATTGCACAGTTTTTTAGACGTAACCCAAATAGCCAACTTTGGATTGATAGAATCACCGGCATTGTATTTATTGCCCTTGCTATCAATCTATTATTTTAACTAACCAAAACAGTGGTTAACTAATAAAAAGAATCAGCATGGAACAAAAAACACAATCTCTTCCCGCGCAAAAGAATATTGCTTTAGTTGCACACGACGGTAAAAAAGCAGCATTAAAAGTATGGTGTGAAAAGCACAAAGACATATTAAGCAAACACACTTTATATGGCACCGGTACTACGGGGCATTTAATCCAAAAGACCACAGGGCTTGATGTAGTTCAGCTTTTAAGTGGCCCAATGGGCGGCGATCAGCAACTAGGCGCTAAAATAGCGGAGCATGAAATACATGTTTTAATATTTTTTTGGGACCCATTAGCATCACAGCCTCACGACCCTGATGTTAAAGCACTGCTACGTTTAGCCGCTGTTTGGAATATTCCGGTGGCGTGTAATGAAGTAAGCGCCGATATGTTATTGAGCTCACCGCTTATGGACGTAGAGCTTGAGCGTACATTGCCAGATTACGAAAAATACCTCGCAACCCGACAAATAGATCTTTAAATTTTTAAGCTACTTATAAAGCATGCTGGCCCATTTAGTCAGGCCAGCGGTTACACTACCAAAGTGATCCCCGTTAACCATTTTTATATCGCCTAAGTGCTCACTTAAAGCCGCTTTAATCAATGGTGATTGTGCACTACCGCCTGTTAAGTAAATAATGTCTGGCGTGGTTGCAGCGTCGCTGATTGCTTGTTTTGCTAAAGTAACTATTTGGCTAATACTACTCTCAACGGCAACAGCTAAATCGCTTACCGATACATTTTTATTCAGCCCACTATCTAAAAAGCTTAAATCACAATAAAACGCACTAGCTGATGAAAGTGCTATTTTAGCCGCTTCACCTTGTTGCACTAACTGATGGCCTTGCTTGTTTTGCTGTAAATGTATTAAACGCTTATAAAGCTCTGGCGCACTTACATCACGTAATTGTGCATTCAGCTCTCGGGTATGGCTCTCACTATAGAATTGGCTTTGTAAGTTTACATCGTTAATTTTACACGCTTGCCAAAATGCTTGATTAGGCAAAGGCAAACCCGATTTAAACGTACTGCCTAAACCCAATAACGGCATTAAACCATGATAGCTCAATGCAATATCTAAATCATTTCCGCCAATACGTTTACCGCTGTGAGATAAAAAATCGCCATCGCGCTGGCTATTGCCTCTAAAGCTTGGGCCCATTTGTACAAACGAGCAGTCACTTGTACCACCACCAATATCAATAACAAGTACTTTTTGATCCTGAGTTAAATCACTCTCATAATCGATACCCGCAGCAAGTGGCTCATATAAAAACTCTACGTCTTTAAAACCAGCACGTTTAGCAGCGCGTTCTAAAATACCGACCGCTTGTTGATTTGATTGCTCACCACCCACAGCCTGAAAGTTTACTGGGCGACCAATCACTGTTTGCGTAAGTGTTTTACCTAGAGAGAGCTCAGCGCGTTGCTTAATTTTTAAGATCATCGCTGTTGCGATATCTTCAAAAAAGTTAATTTGACCTTGTTTAAGGCCCGTTGCGCCAAAAAATGATTTAGGGGACTTAACAAAGTAACCTTCTTCAGGAAACTGCACGTACTCGCTAATCGCTTCACGACCAATAAATAGGGTTTCATCTGAAGGTTGTAAATCAAGGTCTGACTTAATACGCGGCAAGGTATTTAATAATGCTTGGCGCTGAGTTAAAAAGTTATGTTCATGGTCTGTGCCGTGTAAATGCTTAGCAACAAAGTCAACAACCAAGGCACTGTGATGAGTGTAAAGTGTAGACGGTAGGTAATGTTTTCCTTGCTCTAGCGGTACTAATTGAACATTACCCTCGCTCATTACACCCATAGCACAATTAGAACTACCGTAATCAAAACCTACAAACATACTTCACCACACATTACCAAAAAGGCCGCGCAATTTAGCACACTTTGTAAAATTTATAAATGTTATAAACTGTCTCTGGCACGTAAAAAACTAGCGAAACGCGGTAAACCATTTTTTGTTAAACCATGAAATCGATATGTTACAGTGCTACCTATCTCGGGCGGGGCTGCGCGCTGTGCATCACTAAACCCAGTACCAATAGAAAACACCTGCCCTTGTGCTGTTTTTACTCTTAATGCCCCTAACATACCTTGGTACTTGCCTTTACCTGGTAAATGCGCTACTACAATCGCTTCAGCATCTAAATAAGGCTTTAATTTTAGTAATGAATTGCTCCGTCCATTACTGTGCTTAGCACTAGCCAAATGAAGCATTACGCCCTCACCGCCCTGTTTAGTTATGTTTTCAAAATACTCTGTAAGCTGCTCATTATTGGTAAAGCTATATTGAACTACAACACTAATATGCGGCGAGTTTAGGCTAGTAATGAGCTCATTATAGTTTTTATAGCGAGTGCTAAAAGGCAAGTTTTTATCTGGCATATCAAATACTTTATAAGTAATAGTTTGCCAATCATGATTATTAGGTTTTTTAGTTCTTACTATGCCACTAAGCACAGAAAAGTGCTTACGCTTGGTCCATAGCTCACCATCAAGCCATACATTTGGCAATGTGGCTGTAAACCAACTTGGCGAATTGATAATATTGCCCTTGCGAGTAACAAACTGCGTGCCAGTCCATATAGCTCTCACACCATCATATTTTTCACTGACTAAATATTTACTTACATCGTAATGTTTAGTTTCGTCATATACTTTAGCCAGTAAAACAGAGGGTTGTGCTGCACTTATACATTGCGTAAAAAGTACAGCAACAATTAAAAGCAGATGTTTAAAAGTAAACATTGGCGCATCCAAGCAAGTAAAAGTTGGCTTAAACTATAGTTGAGATTGCGCCCATTGCCAAAACTCATCTAAGTTACTCATTTTATAAGTAGCTTGGCTAAAATCATGATCTTTAGTGTGGCTATTAGCAATAGCTACAACACGTAATAAGGCGTTGTTGGCCGCCGTAACGCCGGTAAATGTATCCTCAACAGCAATTGCATTGCCAGCTTGTATATTTATCTGCTTAAGCGCCAGTAAATATGGGTCTCCTGCTGGTTTAGGGTTAGTTACATCATCTTTTGTTACCACCGTGTCAAACAGCTCATAAAACCCTAAACCTTTAAGTATTGGCATGGCTTCACTTTTAGCACTACCAGTTACTAGCGCCATTTTTAAGCCACTCGCTTTTACGGCTTTCAATGTTTGCTCTGTAAATGGCATGAGTGGCGGTAAATGTGTTATTACATATTCGCCAAATAGGCGGTATTTTTCATCCGCTAAAAACTGTGCACTTACCGGTAAGTTATGCTCTTGCTTAATCTCTATTGCAGCTTCTAAAGTCGGGCGCCCCGAAAAACGCTGACAAAAATCATTTTCTAAATAACTAACACCATAAGGCTTAAGTAGTTTACTCCAACATACAAAATGCATGCTTTCTGAATCAACTAATGTGCCATCCATATCAAATAATACTGCCTGTAATGTCATCCTCATTCCTTATTTAACCTAAGCTAAATTTTGATAATAAAAAAGGCGCCTAAGCGCCTTTATTAAATTGTAGTTATTGCGTTAGACCAGCTGGTGGCTCACCAGTGGCTTCTTCACCCGTATCAACATCAACAAGCTCATAGCCACGCGTTTTACGCATAACTTTAAGTACAGGTTTTTCAAATGCTGTTTTTAAGCGTTCTGAGTCATCTTTCAATTCATCTAAGGTCGTACCAAAAGGGGCTGCGCCAGTTTCTGACCAGTTAGTTACTTTACCATTTAGGTTATATTCTACTTCGTGTATTTGATATTGCGCTGCTTCGTCTTTCGTTGCTTCACAAAAAATTACACGGTAATTCCAAAATCCAGCCATTTTCTTATCTCTTTAAATTAATTAACGCTACTTTACCAGCTTTATAAAAACATAAAAGCCTGCACAAGGCAGGCTTTTAAAAATTAATATAATTTAAGGTTATCTTTAGAAGAAGTTAACTTTAAATTCAGCACCAACATAACGCTCTTCGTTAACAATACCTGTATTGTTATTAAAGTCTACTGCGCCAATAACTTGTTGCTCGTCAAATAAGTTACGAACAAAAGCAGCTACTTCGTATTCGTAATCGCCTTCAGACCATGTGTAACCTGTACGCAAACCTGTTTCAATAAGCTCTTTACCTTCAAACTCTACCGATTCGTAAAGGAACATATTGATTTTACTGCGATAAGAAATATCACCGCTTGCGAAGAAGTTACCATCGGCAAGTTCTTTAGTGTAGCGAAGCGTAAAGTTAGAGATCCACTCAGGCGCATGCGGTAAGCTATTACCATCAAGTACAGCAAGCCCAGAAGCATTAATTGGGTCAGTTACAGTACATTGTGCACAAACAGCTACAGCTAAATCGTTATCTTTGATTTCTGTTTTGTTATAGCTTAGGTTAAACGTTGCATTGAACTCATCACTCAATACCCACTGTGTATCTAGCTCAAAACCATAACCAGTCGTTTTATCAGCATTAACTAAACGGTTAAAGTTAGCACCACCGCCAACAGCTGTAAGCTGTTGGTCGTCCATTGTGTAATAAAACACAGTTGCGTTAACACGACCTTGGCCGTCTAGCACGTCTGACTTTATACCCGTTTCGTACGATGTTACCGTTTCTGATTCAGCTGTTGTTACATCATCACCAAACAAAATACGACCTTGTAAACTAGGTGCGCGGAAGCTATTGGCTACACGGCCGTACCAGTTAACATCATCGTTTACTTTATAATTTGCAGATAAATCCCAGCTAACATGGTCGTCACTAACATCACGCTCTACCAGTAATGCACCGCCGCCAATTGGGCTAAGTGTACGGTCTGCTACAAAATCTTTATCATCATCAGAGTAACGAAGTCCCGCTGTTACTTTTAAGTCATCTGAAAAAGTATAATCTACAGAACCAAATACAGCCCAAGCTGTAGTATCTTGCTGTTGGCGAACATAGCCATTTAAAGCACCAGCATCGGGTGTTGAGAATGTATCGTAGCTGTAGTTTTCAATAGTTAGTTCTTCATCGAAGTAAAAAACACCTACTTGATAATTTAAATCGCCATCAAAGTTACTAGATAAACGTAGCTCTTGCGTCAACTGGTCGTGATCTGGAATACCATCAGCACTTTCTGAAGAGAAAGGGATAAAACCAGGCCCCATGAAATCAGGAATATAAGAAGCACCGTAACCGCCGTCGATGTCAGCGCGAGAATAAATTTCAGCACTTTCCCATGCAGAAATTGAAGTGATTGTGTGGTTTTTAAGTTCCCACTCAAGCTTTAAGCTCGCACCTTCAGATTCTACTTGTTGAGTAGAGCGAGATGCCGCATCTTGATAAACAACATCACTTTCATAGTTATCTACTAGCTCGTTAGTACCCGTTTTAATTACATTTGCACGAAAGGCAATTGGCGAGCCATCTAAATCACGTGTGTGATAGTTTAATAAAGCAGTAAAATCATCGCCTTCATATAAAAATTGAACACGTGCCGCTTTTTCAGTGTAACCACCTTGCTCGTCTTTAGCTTCAAAGCCTGGAGCTTGGTTATCAATGTAATCGTCTTTATCTTGCCATAATAATGAAACACGAGCAGATAAACGGTCAGTTAAAGCACCACCTACAGCACCACTTGTGTCTACAGCGCCACGGCTACCGTATGAAACAGAGCCATAACCATCAAATTCTTGGCTTGGTTTAACAGTATCAAACTTAACAAGGCCAGCCGGCGTGTTACGTCCAAATAAAGTTCCCTGCGGTCCACGTAATACTTCTACGCGTTCAACATCAAATACTGGGAAGCCTTTTAAAATTGCATTTTCTTGAACGACTTCATCAACAACAAGTGATACTGGTTGTGATGCATTCAGATCAAAATCGGTATTACCTAAACCACGAACGTAAAAGCGTGGGAATGAACGACCAAATGAAGATTCAATTGATAAACTTGGAATTTTCGCATTTAAAAAACGAATATCCATACCAGCTGAGCTATACGCATCAAGGTTATCACCTTGTAGAGCAGATACTGCTACTGGTACTTCTTGAGCGTTTTCTACACGTTTACGAGCTGTTACCTGAATAACTTCTAGTTGGTTACTTTTTTTAGCTGCTTCTTCAGCGGCTAAAGAAGAAAATGAAGTACCTGCTACTGCAGAGAACAACGTTGCATTGATTAGGGTGGCTAACGTAGATCTTTTCATTGCTTTCATGTTGGGTTTAACCTTTTTTGTGCACTCTTGTTCAACGGTTTTTTGTGTTGCGCTACTTATACCTTGAAGGTAAGTTGCGGGCTCGTTCAATTTTTCGCGACTTGCGTCATGCGCGCGGACCTTATTATCGAGAGTACAAAAACGATGCTATAAGGCTGAACGAACGATTAAGATTATATCATTTTGTAATAATTTTACTGCATAAATATTGACATAATTAGAAACTTTTTTGCAACATTTAACTACAAGATTACGCATTTTTATCACTATTTAGATGCAAAAACCTAATAGTGCGGACATATGTCCTTTGTTGGTTTTAATAAACTGGAGTAGGAAGAATGGATTGTTTTACATGTTAACCTAAAATAGAAACATCTACTTATATACAAATAAAGCCATCCAAAAATGACTTTAAATAGCTACTGTATTTGGATTATGAGCGCTTAAACGCAATTTCACCGTCGATATGAATGTCGCGCTGAGGGAAGGCAATCACTACATCATGCTTTTCAAATACAGCGTAAATACTAAAACGAATATCACTGCGCACTTTTCTAAGCATGGTTTCGGACTCGGCGCATACCCAAAAAATAGCATTAAATACGAGCGAGCTATCAGCAAAGTCATCAAATAATACCGACGACTTTGGATTAACCAATATTGCTTCATGGTCGTCAAGCACTTGTTGAATAAGCTTTTTAACCAGTATCACATCTGAACCGTATGCAACACCTACACTGACCGATGAGCGTGCATTGCCATCTATTAGCGTCCAATTTGTTACTGTATTTTCGAGCAATTGAGAATTAGGAATAAGCATATGTACGCCGTCATTTCGACGGATACGCGTTGAGCGAGTGTTAATTGTTTCTACTACGCCTTTTGCATTCCCTACCTCTAAAAAGTCACCAATACGTATTGGACGTTCCCACATCAATATCCAGCCACTAATAAAGTTATTTATTATGTTTTGCGCACCAAAGCCTACACCAATGGCTATTGCACCCGACACAAAAGCAAACGCAGTCAGCGGTATGCTTAATACTTCTAAAGATGTAAAAATTAAAATTGCGATACTTAAAATAAAGTAGATACGTGTAAATAAATGCACGGCATCTTGGCTTAGTTTTTTTGCCAATAATGTTTTTGTTATTAGCTTGCCAATACGCGTCACAATAAACCAAATAGCGAAAAGTATTAAAGGCACTTTAATAATTTTTGCTACGGTAATGTGTACATCGCTGTAACTAAATACAACAAAGGCAAGAATTTGGTTTATGTGTTCTAACGTCATTTATTTTCCAAAACAAGCAAAGGAGCGCTTTAAATTAAAATCGCTATAAAGTGAAAGCGGTTCAGTGTTGGGTAAGTTTAGCAGTCATAATATAACTAAAACGCCAAGTTAATAAGTTCAATATGCTTTTTATGAACAATTTATTAACTCTTTATTGCACCGAGTGCTATATAAATAGTGTACAAGCACTGGAGATCACTATGTCACAACTAACTTTAAATCAAAGGTTGGCAACATTGCAGCCACAGGTAGACTTACATTTATTTGAAAGTAGTCTAGATTATCGAAATAAAATTTTGTGTCTTCTTGCGGAGCAAGAGCAAGCCTTGGCAACTATTAACAAAGAATTTGGCCAACAACAACCTAGCAGTTTTGGCTCTGAGAGAAAATTTGTACTTGGATATAACTAAGTAAACAATGGCTCGACCGCTTAATTAAGTAGCTCAAGTGTTTACTTTTAGAGCTACTTTTACCTACCTTAAAGCTAAATATTAGCTAATTTGCGTTCAAATCCCCCTTAATACCGATAAACTTTATTGTATAAACTCCAAAATTTGATAAGTTAACTAGGTTTTTCGACTCGCAAAGCCTATTCCGGCTAATCTTTTTATGGAGTTATTATGCGTAAAACCCTGATCGCCACTACTATTGCTAGTGCCTTAATATTATCGGCCTGTTCATCTAACGATACACAAAACATGGCAAAAGAAGGTGCAGCACAAGTGCAAGACATGAACGCAAACAATGTTTTATTTAAGCCAAGCCCATTACAATATATGGCACCAGAGTTTGATAAGTTTGGTACAAAAGACTACGAAGCAGGCTTTGACGCTGGTATTGCGCAGCATACAGCGCAAGTCCAAGCGATTGCTAACAACCCTGCTCCTGCAACATTTAAAAATACCTTAGTTGAAATGGAATTGTCAGGCGAGCTATTAAATCGCGTATCGGCTGCGTTTTTCAATTTATCAGGCTTAATCTCAGATGACGAATACCAACGCATTAGCAAAAAAATGGCGCCGGTACTATCTGCTCACTCAGATGATATTTACCTAAATGGCGAGTTATTTAAGCGCGTACAAACAATTTACGACAATCAAGATAAATTAAATGCTGAAGATCAACGCCTAGTTGATTTTTACTACAAGCAGTTTGTAAAAGCGGGTGCTAAGTTAAACGACGCTGAAAAAGCTAAAATGCGTGAAATTAACTCAGAACTAGCTCAGCTATCTACTGAATTTTCACAAAACATTTTAAAATCGTTTAAAGAAGACGTTATTGTAGTTACAGATAAAAGTGAATTAGCAGGTCTTTCTGAAGGTGAAATTGCCGGTCTTGCAGCTTCAGCTAAAAAAGCAGGCAAAGACGGCTACATGATCACGCTTGTTAACACAACACAGCAGCCTATCTTAAGCAGCCTTGAAAACCGCGATCTACGTGAGCGTATTTTTAAAGCCTCTGCAAACCGCGCAGCAAAAACCAACGGTCCTATTATTATTAAAGAAACCAACCTACGTGCCCAAAAAGCAGAGCTTTTAGGCTATAAAGATTGGGCTTCTTATGTAATGACGTCGCGTATGGCACAAACAACTGAAAACGTTTACGGCATCCTTGATGACCTAGCGCCAAAAGCAGTTGAAAAAGCAAAAATTGAAGCGGCTGCTATTCAAAAAGTGATTAACGATTCAGGCGAAAGCTTTGAGCTTAAACCATGGGATTGGACTTTTTATGCTGAAAAAGTACGTGCAGAAAAGTACAACTTAGACCCAGCACTTGTTAAGCCATACTTTGAAATGCAGTCGGTTATTCACGATGGTTTATTCTTTGCGATGAACAAACTTTACGGTATTACGTTTAAAGAACGTAAAGACCTTCCTGTTTATCATGAAGATGTAACCGTATACGAAGTATTTAACGCTGATGGCAGCGCTATTGGTTTATTTTACTTAGACCCATATGCACGTGAAGGCAAACGTGGCGGTGCATGGATGAGCGCATACGTTAGCGAAAGTGGCTTAAAAGGCACTAAACCTGTTATTTACAATGCGCAAAACATTCCAAAGCCTGCAGAAGGCGAACCTACGCTAATGACGTTTGACGAAGTGTCTACTATGTTCCATGAATTTGGTCATGCTGCACACGGTTTATTCTCAGACGTAAAATACCCAAGCCTAGCGGGTACTGCAACGGCGCGTGACTTTGTTGAGTTTCCGTCACAAGCAAATGAAGATTGGATGATTGAACCAACCGTTCTTGCTAACTATGCGAAACATTACAAAACAGGTGAGCCAATTCCACAAGCTTTACTTGATAAAGTACTTGAATCGCAAAAATTCAACCAAGGTTACGGCACTACTGAATATTTAGCCGCTGCCCTACTTGATATGGAATGGCATTCATTTGGTTCTGATAAGAAAATTACTGACGTTCAAAAGTTTGAGCAAGACGCATTAGAAAAGCATGGTATTGCTTACTACCCTGTACCACCGCGTTATAAATCAAACTTCTTTAGCCACACATTTGCAGGTGGTTATTCAGCAGGTTACTACGCGTACCTGTGGACTGAAGTATTTGCAGCAGATGCCTTTGCACATATGGAAAACAATGGTGGCTTAACCCGTAAAAATGGTGACAAGTTCCGTAAAGAAATCCTATCTAAAGGTAACAGCCGCGACTTAATGCAAAGCTATATTGAGTTTAGAGGTCAAAAACCAACAACCGACGCACTACTTAAGCGCCGTGGTTTGGTTGAATAATTAATAGCTTAGTTGAGTAATTAATAACGTAGTTTATTAATTTTAGACTTTATAAAAGCCCGCTTGCGGGCTTTTATTGTTTATACATTAATTTATAACAGATAAACTGCTGCCATTAATTATTTAAAGACGACGGCTATGCGGTACTTATTTGCAGTAACTTTACTTTGGGCATTTTCATTTAGTTTAATTGGCGTGTATTTAGCCGGCCAAGTTGATGCTTGGTTTAGTGTGTTAATTCGCATAACACTAGCAACTCTCGTATTTTTACCATTTTTAAAGCTTAAACATACGCCTAAACCTTTAGCCTTAAAGCTTATGCTGATTGGCGCTATACAACTTGGTGTTATGTATAGCTTTTACTACCACTCATTTTTATTTTTAACCGTCCCAGAAGTACTACTATTTACAGTAATGACCCCTTTGTACATTACCTTGCTAAATGATGCATTGAACAGACGCTTTAACCCACGCTTTTTTATAGTCGCGCTTATTGCTGTAATCGGTGCAATTACCATTCGTTACGAAAACCTAAATAGCAATTTTATAATCGGCTTATTACTTGTTCAAGGCGCGAATATAAGTTTTGCTGTAGGCCAAGTTACCTACAAACGATTAATGAATAGCAATCAGCTTGACGATAAAACCGTATTTGGGTGGTTTTTTATAGGCGCACTTATTATTGCCACAATTTGTTATGCGTTATTTGGTAACTCAAACAAATTACCAACCACTTCCACCCAGTGGGGCATACTGGTTTATTTAGGAGTCGTTGCATCAGGCCTTGGTTACTTTATGTGGAATAAAGGCGCAACACTCGTCAACGTTGGAGCTCTGGCAGTCATGAATAACTTACTAATCCCAGCTGGGATTATTGTTAACGTGCTTATTTGGAATAGAGATGCAGATATAGTTAGGTTAAGTATTGGGGCAGCTATAATGTTAGGTGCATTATTGGTGAATCAAATTATTAATAAAAAGTAAATTAATAAGCTTGTAGCTAAGTTGTCATTAATAATCATTAAGGTAGTAAAAATTTTACTTTTTAAGGATAAACAATGAAGCGTATTACCTTACTTACAAGCTGTATATTGTTAGCCACGCTTACAGGCTGCGATGACGATGTAGAAATAGTAGAAAAAGAAGTCGTTGTTACCAGCACCGAAGTTGAGATTATTGAAGTACCTACGCCTGTTATTGTAGAAGTGCCAAACGGTAACGCTCCAGATATTCAACTAGGCACTCGTCCATATTATTTAGTCAATGATATGAGCGACAGCGCTTTAAAAACACAATTAGAGTCGTGCAAAGAAGGTCCTTTTTATCGTACTGACTTTTCTATTGGTCATCGCGGTGCATCAATGCAATACCCTGAGCACACTAAAGAAGCCTACATTGCTGCAGCCAGAATGGGCGCAGGCATTGTTGAATGCGATGTTACATTTACAAACGACAAAGAGCTTGTTTGTCGCCACTCTCAATGCGACTTACACACCACAACTAATATTTTAGCCATTCCTGAACTTGCAGCTAAATGTAGTGTCCCTTTTACATCCGCAGACCCTACTAATGGTATTGCCGCTTCAGCTAAGTGCTGTACCAGTGATATAAGCTTAGCGGAATTTTTAACGCTTGAAGGTAAAATGGATGGTGCAAACATTAATGCAACTACCGTTGCCGATTACATGGATGGTACTCCAAATTGGCGCACTGATTTATATGCTACCCAAGGTACATTAATGACCCATAAGCAAAGCATTGCATTATTTAATGAGATGGGGGTAAAAATGACCCCAGAACTTAAATCGCCACAAGTAAGCATGCCATTTGATGGAATGACGCAAGAGCAATATGCGCAAAAAATGCTAGATGAGTACACACAAATGGGCGTGCCAGCCTCAAAAGTTTATCCGCAATCGTTTAACCTTGATGACGTAAAATACTGGATTAACACTAACCCTGACTTTGCAGATAAAAGCGTATACCTAGATGGTCGCGACAGTGAAGCCGGATTCGATACAAGTAACCCACAAACATGGCAACCGGGTATGGATGAGTTAGTGGCTGATGGCGTTAAAATTTTAGCCCCTCCAATTTGGATGATGCTAACAATAGATAACGAAAGCAATATTGTGCCATCACAATACGCAATTGACGCTAAAGCAGCAGGTTTAGAGCTTATTGCATGGAGCCTTGAGCGCTCAGGTCCGCTTAATGAAGGTGGTGGTTATTACTATCAATCAATTGCTGATGTTATAGATAACGATGGCGATATGATGACGGTCGTTGATGTGCTCGCACAAGACGTAGGGGTAATGGCTATATTTTCAGATTGGCCGGCTACCGTAAGTTATTACGCTAGTTGTAATAAAATGCCTGCAAGTATTTAATACCAATCTGCTTATATATGGGGTCTATTTAACGTTAAGAAAATTACGCTAGAACTAGGCAAAATTTTTTTTATCTAGTTGTTCTAAATAAAAAATTTTTAACGACGTTATAGTGAAATTTAACTCGTTAAATTGATCAAAGATTTATGCAGGTTGGTATAAATACTCAACAACAAAAGTCGTTTATTTTATCGCGCTCAGTTACCATATCATTATATATAATTTTATTTAACTGAGCGCTTTTATGATAATTCAACAACATAATGCAGACTTGCCAACACCTACAGGTTTAATGCGAACAACAGTATATCGCCCTCAGGCACAAGGACAGTTCCCTGCTATTATTTTTTATTCTGAAATATTTCAGCAAACTGCACCTATTGCACGCAGCGCAGCTATTTTAGCAAGCCATGGCTTTGTAGTGTTAGTGCCTGAAGTGTTTCATGAGTTAAATCCTATAGGCACTGTGCTTGCTTATGATGATACAGGTAAAGACAAAGGCAATGCCGACAAGTGGGCAAAGCCACTTGAGCACCACGACAGCGACACACAAACTATGATCGACTTCATTAGATTGCAAAGCTATTGCACAGGCACCGTCGGCGCAATGGGCGTATGTATTGGAGGGCATTTAGCTTACAGAGCGGCACTAAACCCTGAAATTAAAGCGGCTTTTTGCTTATACGCGACTGATATTCACAGCGACACATTGCCTGCACAAGCTGGAAACAACTCATTTGAACGCATGGCTGATATACAAGGCGAAATTCACTTTATATGGGGTAAACAAGACCCGCATGTGCCAAAGGAAGGCCGTACTAAAATATACCAACAATGCGTAAGCACGGGCATTAATTACCAATGGCAAGAAGTTAACGCGCAGCATGCCTTTATGCGTGATGAAGGTGAGCGATACGATGCAGCCCTTGCAATTCATATGTATCAACAAGCGGTGGCATTATTTAGCCGTACTTTATAAGTATTTTATAAATGCTTTAAAAACGAAATAATTAAACACTTTTCAGCATACCTAAAGCGGTATGCTGTTTTACAAAATAGGCTTTTAAGTAATCAATAAATAATCGTAGTTTTTTAGAGCCCGCAGCTCCTGGCGGAAATACACCATAAAGCTCTATATCTTTACTTTTATAATCATCTAGCACTATTTCAAGTAATCCTGCTTGTACTTTAGGCCACGCATCGTAAAGCGGAATACGCCCAATGCCATGCCCTGCTTCTACAAAGGCAGTACGTGCAGCTGCGTTATTAGTACTTAACCCGCCTTGCATTGTAATATCGTGTTTTTTGCCATCTTTTGAAAGCGTTAAGGTTTTACTGCCCAATTGATAAACCACCCATTGATGATCTGCTAATTCTAAAGGGGTTTTAGGCTTCCCAAAATGTGTAAAATAATCTGGTGCACCACAAATGCAGGTACTCATTGTTGTAAGCTTGGTTGCTTGCAAGTTCGAATCGCTAAGTGCCACGCCTCTAATTGCAAAATCGAACCCATTTTTAATAATATCAACCACATCGTCAGTAAGTTGTAAGTCTATTTGAATTTTAGGGTATTGGCGCTTAAACGTATTTATTGCGGGCACAATTAGCTGCATTCCTACATTTACAGGGCAGCTAATTTTAAGTAAACCTTGTGGCTCACTCTTTATATTTTCTATTTGTTGGTTAGCCGCATTAGCTTGTTCGGTAATTATTCTACAACGTTCATAGTAAGCAATGCCCGCCTCAGTGAGTGCCATGGTACGAGTTGATCGATTCAATAAAGTAACTTCAAGCTGAGTTTCTAACTTTTTTAAATGATAACTTGCTACGGCTCGCGTAAGCCCTAACTGTTTAGCGGCAGCGGTTAAACTGCCTTGCTCTACAATTTGCGCAAATACGACCATGCTCTTTAACTGCTCAAACGACACCTTCATGTGTGCTCCGTAGCGTATTTTAAATTCAACCCACTTATTGTATCAATTATTAAACTAATAAAGTTAAATTTATCAC
Organism: Pseudoalteromonas sp. EB27; assembly: GCF_001974875.1. Lineage (GTDB taxonomy): Bacteria > Pseudomonadota > Gammaproteobacteria > Enterobacterales > Alteromonadaceae > Pseudoalteromonas. The sequence goes on along the minus strand of NZ_MTQD01000014.1, from coordinate 18,574 downwards.
CGTTGTTTAAAGCTCTGTTAGTGCATATAGTAATTGGTAAGCAAGATAAACTAATTCAAATCATCAGAAGGAATATATTCAATGTCTAAAAAAATACTTATGGTTCTTACATCTCACGCAGAACTTGGTAACACTGGCGAAAAAACAGGTTTTTGGGTAGAAGAATTTGCAGCCCCTTACTATGCATTTGTTGATGCAGGCGTTGAAGTAACATTAGCGTCTCCAGCTGGCGGCCAACCACCAATTGACCCGACAAGTACACTTGTCGATTTTCAAACAGATGCAACAAAACGTTATGACGCAGATAGCGCAGCACAAACACTTATGGCAAACACTAAAGTATTGAGTGAAGTGAACTCAAGCGACTTTGATGCTATATTTTACCCAGGCGGTCACGGTCCATTATGGGACTTGGTTGACAACACTGATTCAATCTCACTTATCGAAAGCTTTGTAAAAGAGCAAAAGCCTGTTGCTGCGGTATGTCATGCAAGTGCTGCATTTTTAAATGTTAAAGATGCTGATGGCAATGCACTAGTAGCGGGTAAAAAAGTAACTGGTTTTACTAACTCTGAAGAAGCTGCAGTGCAACTTACCGATATCGTGCCATTTTTAGTTGAAGATGAGCTAATCAAAAAAGGCGGCGATTATCAAAAAACTGACGACTGGGGTGTATTAGCGCTAGTAGATGGTTTAGTAATTACCGGCCAAAACCCAGCAAGCTCTGAACTAGCAGCCAAAAAACTATTAACTAAATTAGGTTAATAGTGAGTAATAATTAAAATTAAGCACAGCATTTTATGCTGTGCTTTTTTAATTGCTTTTCATTAGCAAATACAATTCCTATACTGGCAACTCTTAAAGTCAATTAGGGTAATTATATGGCAACCAAGCCAACCACACTGTCATTACTAACTAGTACCCGCTTCGCAATTTTCAGTATTGTTGTTATTTGCTTCGTACTACAAGTGATTAATAGTCTACCTGGCATAAACCTAAATGGTTTAGGCATATATCCACGCAGTATCCAAGGGTTAATTGGCATACTATGCGCACCTTTTTTACATGGTAGCTGGTGGCACTTCGCCAGTAATATGATCCCATTTGTAGTGTTAAGTTGGCTAATTTGCCAGTACAGCGTAAAACGTTTTTATAACGTATTTATTTTTACCGCTCTAGTTGGTGGGCTGTTAGTTTGGGCATTTGGGCGCGGTAACATACATGTTGGTTTAAGCGGTGTTATATATGGTTTGTGGGGTTTTATCCTATGCTACGGCTTAGTAAGACGCTCATTAAAATCAATTATAATTGCTGTTGCAGTGGCTGTACTTTATAGCGGTTTTATATGGGGTGTTTTACCTCAGCGCTATCATGTATCGTTTGAAAGCCATTTATTTGGAGCGCTAAGCGGATTGTTTTTAGGTTATAGATTAGCAAAAGCCGATAAATTGAAAGGTCGGTAAATTAAATATTAGGGCCTTTAATTAATTTTTTATGGCCACATTTACCATATATGTATTTCATCTAACAGAGGTTATTTATGAGTGATAAAAACGAATACACGCCCCCAAAAGTATGGACGTGGGAAAGTGAAAGTGGCGGTAAGTTTGCCAGCATTAACCGCCCAATTGCAGGCGCGACTCATGACAATACCCTACCTATTGGTGAGCACGCATTTCAGCTTTATTCTCTTGCGACACCTAATGGCCAAAAAGCTACAATCATGTTTGAAGAGCTTTTACAGCTTGGTTGCACCGATGCAGACTACGACGCATATTTAATAAACATAGGTGATGGCGATCAGTTTGGATCTGACTTTGTTGATATTAATCCAAACTCAAAAATCCCAGCGCTAATGGATCATTCAACCACGCCACCTACTCGCATCTTTGAATCAGGTTCTATTTTACAGTATTTGGCTGAAAAATTTGATGTACTCATCCCTAAAGATCTAAAAGCTAAAACAGAGTGTCGTAACTGGCTATTTTGGCAAATGGGCTCAGCACCTTACTTAGGTGGTGGGTTTGGCCATTTTTATAGCTACGCACCAAGTAAAATGCAATACCCTATTGACCGTTTTACAATGGAAACTAAACGCCAACTTGACGTGTTAAATCGCCATTTAAGCGAAAATGAATACATGGCAGGTGATGAATACTCAATTGCCGATATTGCAATTTGGCCATGGTATGGCTCGCTTGTTTTAGGCGACTTATATGATGCCGCAGAGTTTCTAGATGTTGCCTCATACATTCATGTTGTTCGTTGGGCAAAACAAGTTGCTGTTCGCCCTGCTGTAAAGCGCGGCCGCCGCGTAAATCGCACATGGGGCCCTGAAGAAGAGCAAATGGCAGAGCGCCATAACGATAGCGATTTCGAAGGTTAAATCTATAGAACAGCAAGTAAAGTTCTTAAGACTTTAACCTGCTTGATAATTTTAAGGCTCAAAATAAATATTTATTTTGGGCCTTTTTACTTTTTAAACTTTTTTTATCCCTTCCGTAAACTATATTTACTTTTACATTAAAGTTTTATTTAGCTGCGTAAAGGCTTATTAAGCTCTTTGTATTACCAGTATTGCATTGGTGGAATTTGCTAAATGGTTTACTTAATTCCCTAGGGGTTGTTTTTGAAAAAGGTTTTAATTAGTGCCATATAACAATTTAAGTAATAATGAGCGAAAAGAAGCGCTCAAAATTTTATACTCAAATGCTATTTCCGGAATTGCAGTCTCTGTATTAGTCAGCGTTGCTTTGGTATTTGCTTTTGATATAAATAATGAGGAAACAAACCACGATAAAATAGTATGGTTAGGCATAATGATGTGCGTACTTACTTTACGAATTATTGATTTGGGTCTTTTTTTTAAAGATCAAAATTCTAGCCAACCTTACAATACACATTGTTATTTAAATCGCTTTGCTATTGGTTGTATATCAACAGCCGTGTCTTGGTGTGGCTATGCTCTTTGGTTTCACAGCACTTCATCTACGGTGGAAGTTACTACGACCATTGCTATTTTATCAGCGCTTGCCGGTGGCTCTGCAAATTTACTTTCTGGCAGTCGTTTTACCGCTGTTTTATACAGTTTTACTTTATTGGCGCCCTACTCTTTTTTGCTAACGCTTTCAAACAATCACTACCAACACGTATTGGGGCTGTTAGGTTTAACTTTTGCCACCATTATGATTGCTTCATCTTACAAATCAGCCACATTTACACACAGTGCAATCAAGCTCAAAAACCAAAACAGAGAGCTACTTAATGAAATGGAAAACAAGGTAGAGCAACGCACTGAAGAAATTTACCACCTGTCTAATACCGATCCACTCACAAATTTATTAAACCGAACCGCATTTTTAAAAAATGCAAACAAACAACTAGCAGATAACCCTAAAGAACCCTTTGCTTTATTATTTGTAGATTTAGATGGCTTTAAACAAATAAATGATTCATTGGGGCATAAAGTAGGCGACAAAGTATTAAAAGAAATAGCACTGAGAATTAGTAATGTATGTAACCAACAACTTTTTAAATGTCGATGGGGCGGAGATGAGTTTTTAATTTTAGCAACCTATCAAAATCAAGCTGAGCTTATCGAATTTGCTAATAAAGTACTTAAAAGTATTAGTGCCGAGCATGAAACATATAAATATCAAAAGTGGATATCAGCAACGATGGGGATTGCCATTTATCCAGAACACGGGAGTGATTTAAATACTTTAATTCGCTCTGCTGATACTGCTATGTATCACCAAAAACGCATTGCTAAAGGTAATATCAATATTTATAACGATTCACTCAAATTAAAACAAGAAAGAGAGTATCTTTTAAGTCAACGCTTAGCCAATGCGATAGAAGAAAATAGTTTAAGGCTAGTATTTCAACCAATTGTAGATAGTAAAACATCAAAAGTAACCTCTTTCGAATCATTATTACGCTGGCAATTAGACGGTGAAAATATTTTCCCTGATGAGTTTATAACTATTGCCGAGCAATACGGTTTAATAACTCAATTAGGCCTTTGGGTAATTGATCAAGCCTGCATACAAGCTAAAAAGTTTAGCCATTTACAACCCCAAATTGCAGTGAGCGTGAACGTATCAGTTATTCAACTGCAAGATCCTGATTTTGTAACTAAGGTATTAAAAATAGTAAACAATTACCAAGTAGAGCCTAAAAACCTACACATTGAAATTACCGAATCAGTATTTGCCGAGGATAAACTCACATTTTTAACAGCCGTTAAAGCACTACAAAAACAAGGTTTTTGTATTTCAATTGATGATTTTGGAACTGGCTATTCATCACTATCAAGCATGCTTGATATTGGTGTAGATATAGTAAAAATAGACAGAAGTTTTATTCAAAATATGGATAAAAGAGGGTTAAGTATTATTCATGCAATTGTACAAATGGCCTCATCTTTAGATTTTACGGTTGTTGCCGAAGGCGTTGAAACTATTGAACAAGCAAACACGCTTACTAATATTGGTGTATCTCACCTGCAAGGTTATTACTTTTCAAAACCAATGGAAGTAAATTTTGTAGATGCCTATTTAAATGAGCAAAATAAACAGTGTAGTTAACAGCCAAAACCCGCTAAAAGCGCTTAACTGCCATATTAGTTTTGCGCTACCTTTCTTATTAGGACTTGTTTATCTTTCGAGGTTAAATTTACAGCAGACTGTTTGGTATTTAGGCAAGGCAGAGCCTATGTAGTGTGGTACTTCCCCATAAATAGGCGATAACGTAGCATAAATGCCAAACATGCGCTGCCCGAATGGCTCTGCCTAGGGGAGATTGACTCTTTGTTATTAGGTTACAAACCTCACGCCGCGATTAAATCTTCCTTGGGTTGAACAAATTTCAATCCTGAAAGTTCAACAAGCCCTCCTTAAAACATAATCTTACAATTACTTACACCCGATACATAGTTATTAGCGTAGGCTAAATATAAACCAACTTACATAAGTGTATTACGTTTAAATTTACGCTAATTAGCAAATCACCAGCGCTAGACCCTACGTTAAGTTGTGCGCTGATGTGGCTTATATAAGTGAATAATAAAAATGTAACGATACAACTAAATATAAAAAAGGAATTTGCATGATAAAACCACTTTGCTATTCACTCATCACTTTAATTACTCCCATTAGCGCTATAGCTCAAACAATGGCAATAAAAACAACGGATGAATTAGTATCAACCGATTCAGAGATTTTATTTGCATATAATAAAGAATCAAAACAATTAGAAGCCATCAATTTACTCACATCACTAAGTAGTGAACTTGCTTTACCAAAAAATGCCATCGGGTTTGATGTGGCTACACTTGCTAACATTACCGATAAACAAGCACTCGTACTAACAAGTGATGGCGTATACAAAGCCCAAGCTGGTAAACCTACACTGTTGTTTAATTATGAGTCGGTTCTAAATCAATTAAAAATAGATAAATTTGAAAAAGTAGACTTTGTTTTCGATGCTAACAATGACGGTCTAAGCGATATTTTCATTCCTGGGTTAGCAAGCAGTACTTTATACATTCAAAATAAAGATGGCAGCTTTAAGCCTAACCAATTTAAGCAAACGCCTAAGTATGAAGGCCACTTTTCAGGAAAAGGGCTTTCTCTAGAAGTTAATATTAACAATAAACCTGTCGTTATTGATTTTAACCACGACGGATTAAACGACCTGGTTTTTTCAAATGACTTTGGAGCAGATGTACTACTTGCTAATTCAGAGGGCTTTGAGCAAAAGCTCACCTCAATTAATTTTAACATCGAGTTAGGCGAGCTAAGTAATGGCGAGACTCGCAAAATAAAGCAAATTATTGATATTAATAACGACGGATTTTTAGATTTTACAACTAGGCAGTTTAAACCTACGCAAGGTATGGATTCGTTAGATATAAAAATAGCGCACACTTTGTACCTAGGAAGTGCTAAAGGGTTTAGTAATACGCCCATTCCCTTATTTGAAACACAAGGCCCTAGCGAGTTATTACTCAAAACAGATTTTAATAATGATGGTTTAATTGATTTACAAAAAATGGATTTGGATATTGGCTTAGGTACTATTGCGTCTATGGCATTAGGCGGCGGCAGTACTGATGTAGATGTAGAAATGAATCTTTATAAGCAGCAACCTGATGGCTCATTTGCCAATAAATCGAGTATCGAACTTGATTTAGAAATGGAAGTGGGAATGAATGGCGATGACTCCGAACCAGCACTCTATTTAGGTGATATTAACGGCGACAGCTATATTGATGCAGTATACAAATACAGTAAAAAAACACTGTATATTTATTATGGTGAGCAAGACTCACTGCTAAATGATAAGCGTAAAAAATTAAAGTTAACGCTGCCTAAGAATAATAAAGATATTCTTTTGGTAGATATAAACCAAGACGGTAAAAAAGATTTTGTATTTAAATTTACCGAAGAAGATGGCACCAGCAAAATAGAAACGCGTTTAAATTAAGCCATTAAAAAAGCCCAACAGAATTAACCGTTGGGCTTTGGACTTAAGACTTTCGAGTAACAGTCAGCTTTACTCTAAGTTATAACACCTAAGCAGTTACATTTAGCAGTGAATCGCCTTCACTTAAACCAAACTTCTCTTGCACTGATGCAAGGATTGATTCTTTATCTTCATCTGACAACTGGCTTGAATACTCAGTTAATAGCTCATCTAAGTAGCTTACTACTTCGTCTGTATCTACTGATTCTAATGAGTTTTGTGGCGGTGGCGGCGGTCTTTGACCTTCCACTCGTCCTGCATCACCTATACTTTTAGCATCAAACTCAAGTTCGCTCATTAAATCAGCAAGCTCTTTTGTTGGCTCAATACCTTGTTCTTTAAATGCCGCTTGAATACTTTGCGCGTCTTCTGCGCTTAAGTTTTCTGCATTAAACTCTGCAAGCGTTTCTTTAACAAAATCGCTTTGCTCTGTTGTTAATTTTGAAGCTTGGCTGCTTTGTTGCGATATGAAACTCGCAGAACTACCACTAATACTATTAATCATTTTATTATCCTTTCAACGTTCACGACGAGGTGGTTTATGTTCGCTAAGTTCTTGCTCACTAATTTCACCATTACCATCAGCATCTATAGAATCAAAAATTGTTTGTGCATCGCCGTGCGGCGGTTTTTTTGCACTAAACTCTTCAAAGCTGATTACGCCATCACCATCAGTATCAATAGCTGAAAAGTCAGGTTTTTCAGGAGGATTGTCACCGCCTCGAGCAGCTACATTAGCTGAAAAAGCAATAGATAATATTGCCACAGTGGCAAGAGTTGAAAAATGCTTCATAGTAATAACCTCGTATTTAAGAATTAAACTAAGCTTACGCTTTAAAAACGCAAACAATGTGCAAATAATGAGGAAGTAATAAATTATTTTAATAAAAAATAGTAATCTAAATACTTATTTAAAAAGTTCTGGTTGATTGCTTTGCAATCAATATATAAGCTAATAAAATAATACGATTAATTACTCTCAGGCAGTAGTGTTACTGCCCTTAATTCTCAAAGCTGATATACTGCTTGAGCCAATTAAACAAACAAATACAGAGCACTTTCATAAATAATGATTAATAACCAACCCTACTTAGCAGGCAATCTGTGAAAATACCTAAACGCCTACAACCCCTTGTTGATGATGGCCTTATTGACGAAGTTATAAGCCGACTAATGAGCGGTAAAGAAGCCGATGTATTTATTGTCCGCTGTGGTGAGCACATTCGCTGTGCGAAAGTGTATAAAGACGCGGTTAAGCGTAGCTTTAAAAAAGCGGCACAATACCAAGAAGGCCGAAAAGTACGTGGTGGACGCCAAGCGCGTGCTATGGGTAAACGCTCTAGCTATGGCCGTCAATTAGAAGAAGAAATTTGGCAAAATGCCGAAGTTGATGCGTTATCTCGTTTAGCTGGCGCAGGTGTACGTGTTCCTGACACTTACTTTTGTATTGATGGCGTGCTGCTTATGGAACTTGTGTCGGACGAGGACGGTAACGTAGCCCCTCAACTTGGGCATGTCGTTTTTAGTGAAGAGCAAGCGATTGAGCAGTATAAACTCATGATACATTACATTAAGCTTATGCTTTGTGCAGGTATAATACACGGTGATTTATCCGAATTTAATGTACTTGTAGATAATAACGGCCCTGTAATTATAGATTTACCGCAGGCAGTTAATGCTTCAGCAAATAACAGTGCGCAAGCTATGTTTGCACGTGATGTAAATAACATCCGCCGCTACTATGGTGAATTTGCGCCAAGCATACTAAAAACTCAATACGCTAAAGAAATGTGGGCACTATTTGAAGAGGCCAACTTAACGCCTAATTCAACGCTTACAGGTGAATTTGAAGACAGCGACGAACTTGCTGATGTAGATTCTATTCTTGATGAAATTCAGGCAGCAGAATACGAAGAGTTTGACCGTTTAGAGCGAATTAAAAATGCTGACGATGATGAGTAACTCATCGTCATAGCTCATTCTATTTTACTGTGGATGCACAAATCGGTAGCCAACCCCATAAACAGACTGGATAACACTTTCAGTTTGTGTCACTTCATCTAGTTTTTTACGCAACTTTTTAATATGGCTATCAATAGTACGGTGGCTCACAATACGCTGATCGGCATACATAGTATCCATCAAACTATCACGCGAATAAATACGATTTGGGTTGTTAAACAAAGGTTTAAATAGCTGAAATTCAAAGTTTGTCAGCTCTATACTGCTTGATTTGTATTTTACGCTGTAGCTGCTCTCGTCAAGCTTCATTGTTGACTCTGTAACATCACTTGCGTTATTTAATCGCCTTAAAATAGCTTTTACGCGTGCCACCAGCTCAGCATAACTAAACGGCTTACAAATATAATCATCTGCACCTAATTCAAGCCCAAGTAATCTATCTATTTCTTCTACCTTTGCCGATACCATAATAATAGGCACGTTTGAAAAGCGCCTGATTGCTTTACACAGTTCAATACCACTTTGACCTGGTAACATTATGTCTAGCAAAATTACACTCGGCCTGTTAATTTCAAGCCAAGGTAATACATCATTCCCGTGATGTATTTGATGAGTAATAAAGTGATGGCTACTTAAAAAGTCACTCATTAAGTTAGCTAGCTTTACTTCATCTTCCACAATCAGTATTTGTTCACTCATAGGCATCTCTGTAAGTAACCTCAACTTTATTTTTATAAACTAAATAGTTGGCAATCTAATAATAATAGCTAGGCCGCCTAAACTGGCTTTTTCTGCAGCGATCTCACCTTTATGACCTTTAACTATATGCTGGCAAATAGATAAACCTAAGCCAGAACCGCCCTCTTGGCGATTACGCGAACTATCTACTCGGTATAAATACTCAAATAAATGCGATAAATGCGACTGCTCTACACCTACGCCATTATCTTCGATTATAAGCTCTAAATAAGTTTGCCCTTTAATACTTATATTGCTAGCCGTTAATGAAATAGTTGTACATTGTGCATAGTGTACTGCGTTCATTAAAATATTATCGAGTAGCTGCAAAAGGCGTGTTTTGTCTGCTTGTACAGTTATGTGTTTAGCGCTATTTAATAGATAAAGTTTTATACAATGTTGTTCAAGCACAACCTGATATTTCTGCTCAATAGTATTTAATAATAACGCCATGTCAGTAGGTTGCATAGTGTAGTGCATACCTCCTAACTCTGCGCTATTGAGCATATGCAAGTCGTCTATTAAGCGTTTTAAATGCAAGGCTTCATCGTTAGCCGAACTTATATTTTTTGCGTTCGGTTCTCGTATGCCAAGTAGCATAGCTTCAAGCTCACCGAGTAAAATGCTCATTGGCGTCCTAAGCTCATGGGAAATATTAGCAAGCCAACGTTTACGCACTTGCTCGTCTTTGGCGAGTGTAAATGCAAGGGTATTAAAATCTTCGCTTAATTGGCCTAATTCATCTTTTCGCTCAAGCGTAAGTTTGGTCTCGTAATTACCTTGCGTTAAGCGATGCATACCGTTAGCAATTTGCTTTACTGGACTAACTAAGTGGCGAGATAATAAAAAGGTAACCAGTAATGTTAGCAGTACCGCAGCTAAAGCAATAAACCATAAGTAGTTAGTTTGCTGCTGTAAAAAATCAAGTTCGTAGCCATCAACCAAGCTATCTCTTTTAGAAACAGCTAAGTAACCCACTATTTTATCGTTAACTATAATTGGGGTTGTTATATATTTTAAATCGCTGAGGTATTTTCCCACTACTCGCTGTTTATTTTCGTCAAGCAAAGCGTAGTGAGCAATATTTTCTGGCGGTGGGTGACGATCCTCTCCAAAACGCATATGATCTGGCGGCGGTCGTCGCATCACTCGCCCACGCGGACCAGGCCCTTCTTGGGGTCTAGGTAAAAATTGGCTACTTTCTAACTGCGATTCAACACGTTTTCTAAAATTTTCGCCACTGCCTACAACACGTTCCCATGAGGGTGTCTGTTCGTACTGCTTTGCTAGTTGCACAACAAGTGGTTCAAGCGCTTTCACCTCTTTTGCATTAACAAAATCAATTACGCCTTGCCCTATACTCCACTGTATAAGTACCACCAGCCCTGCAATAACACTAAAAGTAAAACTAAATAGTATTAAAAAAAGTTTATTATGAATTTTCATTAATGCGTATTTTCAACCTTGCTAGGAAAGCTTTCAAATCGGTATGTTATAAACTCTTTGGTTTGATCGTTAACATACAATGTAGCAACTATTTTTTTGCCTTGGGCGGTCCAATACATATGACCATGATTATTTAAAGTAACCGATACGGTATTTATACCACTTTTAAATAAGTTAGCAGGTAAATGCAATGCATGTCCGTAAATTCGCTGTATTTTAACCCCATTTATATATAAATGAGCATGACCTTGTAAAAAACCCGTGTCATTGTTTGTAGTAACGCTCATCATTTGCTGCATGTTCATTGCGCCCTCAGGCGGCACAGACAAGTCATAGCGCTGAGTATCTAAAATTAAGTTATAACCCGACATACTATCTTTTAATAACTTAAGGCTTAATGCCGGAATTGTCGTATCACTTGGCACTGCTATAGGCATATGGCTATGATCCATCATTTCCTGCTGCGCAAAGAGCTTAAAGCTCAATAGTGCAGCAGAAGTTAGGATCAATGCGTATTTAAAATAACGCATAGTTACTCCTTACACACCCGGTGGTGGACCCATTGTTTCGCCCGTATCACAGTGACCAATTGAATTATCAGCTAATTGACCTTTAAAACGCGGGCCAATTTGATAAGGGAAAGAAGGCTGTAATTTACCATCGCTGCCTAGCGTTAGTGTTATATGGTAATGATAACCCTTGCCATCATTAGTATCGTGGCCGTTATGCTCATCTAATTGAGCACCGGTTACTGTTTTTTGTGCGTAGTAATAATCTTCAAAGTAAAACCCATCGTCGGCATTTAATGTATTACCGGAGAGCGTCGTTACTTCTGCGCCAATAGCAGGGCCTGCATCACTTGTTTGTATACCTTGGCTAACATCGTATTGATCAACTAAAGTACAGCTTCGCTCGCCCTCAGTACCGCAACCACCTTCGTTTGTAGATGCGCCGTAATCACGCATTTCCCAGCCGCTTAATGCAAGTTGACCGTTACTTTCATAAGGGCCGTAAAGTGGATAACCATCAGCTGCAAACCCATAAATAGGTGAATGCGCATCGCCATCATCTTCAAGTAAATCAGCTAAGCAACTAGTGTAAAAATGGTGGTGATATTCACCGTTAGCTGCATGCCCGCCACACACATCAACATCGTATTGCTCAGCAATGGGCGCTAATGTATACCAGATATTATTACCGTAACTCATACCATCGCCCCAGTTAAATATACTGGTGCCATTAACCATTAAGCCAACGGTGCCTAAACCTGTTTCACAAGTTTCAGTGTCAGATAAATCGGTAGGTGTTATCGGAAAATACGCCTCAACCGCTTGTTCTGTTGGGCAACCTGGTCCTGGAGGCCAATAACCTGCCCCGCCTGTGTCATCACAGTTTTCAGTGCTGCTGTTATAGCCAATATCTTCACCAAACGAAATAGTTTGACCTGCTGCTGCTGAGGTTACACCGTTATAAAAATCAGTAGCTGCACGCGGACGGTTATTTAACGCGTCTACTTGGTCTTGTGTAAGCGTTACGTCATATTTAGGAATGTCAGTTGTTTGCACATACATGTATTCAACGTCAGCATCATCTTGTGTAACGCTAACAACTTCAACTAATTGAACATCTTCAACCACTGCACCATTATTTTGTATGTAAGTAGAGGTTGTATCGTTGTTGATCAACCAGCTGGTAAGTTTTGCACTATTATCAACTGCGCCGCTATCAGAGCCTGATGAAGCAACAACATTAATTATAATTGTATCTACAACTACATCGTTTGTTCCGTCATCTGCACTGATTTCAAATACAAGTGCTTCATCGGTTAATACCTCTGGGGCAACAAACTCTGTAGACGTTGCTGTACTTGAAGATAAGCTAACGGTAGTGCCTGATGTTTGTGACCAACTAACCGATACTTCACCATCATCTTCAACTGTTGAACTTAAATAAACGGTATCACCCGCATTAACAGTTTGGTCAATACCGGCGTCAACCGTTGGAGCACTATTACTGGCTGTATCGCCGTCTGTTGTAGTACTTGTTGAATCGCTATTACATGCGCTTAAAGCGATACAAAGCGCACTTAACGCAAATAGCTTAGTTACATTAGAGGCTTTTATTTTAAGAAGTGTTTTCAATGCTTGAACCTTTACTTTAACGTTTAATAAAACAAAGTTAACAAGTAAAAGTGCAAGCAATGTGCACAAACTAAGGAAAGTTATGATCAAAAAAGACAACCTAAGTTGTCTTTTTGCTATTTAACTGGAGTCTGGCTATTTATTATTTTTCAAATGTTTATCAAAAAAGTCTAAAAATGCCTGAAGAGTTTTAACTCTGTGTTCTTGATAAGATAAGTAATGGTCACCATCTTCAAGCTCAATATAAGTAACATCTTTTCCTTCATCATCAAGTTCATCCTGCATTTCTCTACTATGATAAACAGGTACAACACTGTCATCAGTTCCGTGCACAAGTAGTATTGGTCTTGTTATTTTTTTAGCAAAATTCACCGGAGAATTAGCTTCTAGCAAATCATCATCAGTTCCAAACTGCTTTCTAACAATATTTTTGTTTGTAAAGTGTCGTGCTTTACTCACTAAATACTCTAAATCACTTACCCCAGCAAAACTAGCTGCACATTTAAACGTTTCTGGATGCTTAATTACAGCCATTAACGCTGCATAGCCACCATAGCTAGCACCACCAATACAAATGCTATCTGCTTGCGCTATCCCTTGGTCAATTAACCAGTTTGCACCGTCTTGCAAGTCATCTTGCATAGCTAAACCGAAACCTTGAATTGACTGCATTAAAAAGTCGTACCCATAGCCGCTTGAACCACGGAAGTTAGGCTGTAAAACAGCATATCCGTTATAGGCTAATAAAGCTGTCCAGTAATCAAAGTTGGCATAGTCTCTTGCCATAGGGCCGCCATGTGGAAATATAATTGTTGGTAACTTATCACCATCTTTATATTCTACAGGTAGAGTTAAATAGCCTTCTATTTTTAAGCCATCTCTTGCCTTATAGCTAATGCGTTTTTTTCCTCTGTATACAGAGGAATCTATTTGCGGGTAAACATCAGCGATTGCACTCACCTGCTTTTTAACTCTATCCCCAAATAGATAACTACCAGAGGTTTTGTCTGAACTGATATAAAGTATATATTTTTGCTGATCTTTACTGGTACTTACAATACTTAATTTATATTCATCTTTAGGGAGTGATACGCGTAAAGATCGATGTAATTTATCTAAGTCTTTATCCCAATATTTAATACCATCATCTAAATGGGAATCAGTAAAGCCTGCAACTTCGCCAGTTTGTTGTGAATAAAAAATAGCCCCATCAAAATCATATTTACTATTACTGTAAATTAGCTCGCGAGCTTTAGTCGTTAAATTGAGTTTAAATAATGCATCGCGCCCTTCATGTAACGCAGTGATATATAAAAAATTAGAGTCTTTATCAAACCCTAATATAGAAATGCTTTGCTTACTAAAAACTTCATAATCAAATAATGTTTCCCACGACTGTTTATTCTCATCAAAATAATCGTAAGTAAATTGCGTATCGTCCATTTTTTTTGCAATACGAACTTTACCTTGCCTGTCGGCAAGCCAAGTAACTACATTACTGCGTGGCCTTTGTATTTGAGTCTTACGTAATGTAGTTAAATCTAACTCATAAACTGCTGGGGTATTTGCTATTTTAAAATCCCCCTCGACTAAAATTTTATTTTCTTTTTCAGGTAAAAAACTAACAATTCGGTCTGAATATTGTGGCTGGATCTCATCTCGTACTGTGTTGGCTTTAAAAGCTAATTTAAGGCCTTTATCATTTTTAAAGTTATACGCATACATAAGCGTTGATGTATATTTAACTCCGCCAAATTGATACTTTATATAACGAGCACCAAGCAATAATACGTCATCATTTGCCCAGTTATACCAATCAAAAAATACTGTATGGTTATTTGAGTTTATAATTGGTGTAGTAACCCCCGTCTCCAAGTTTTTAACGATTAAGATTAAAGTCCCTTCATGGTTTCTTACAAAAGCGAGGTTCTTACCATTGGGGGATAGCTTAACTTGGCTAAAATCTTTTAAGCCGGCAAAAACTTCTATAGGTAATTTTTTATCTTGTGTGGCAATAGAGCCAAAACTTTGCAAAGCAATTAACAAAGTTAAAATGAACTTAAGCATTCGTAAATCCTTTTATTATTATGTTCCTAAGTAAACTATTATTTCACAACTGCGGCCTTTTAAGCAAAAACTTGTCTTTAGTGGTTGCATAGTAATCCCCACCCATTCGACCTACCGCATCTAAAAGTGTTGGGTCAATATAACCATCGACAAACACTTCATCGTCAACACAAATACCCACTATATCTAGTAGCATCATTTGCCCGCCACCTGGCTCGCTTGAAATAGTAATCACTTCACGTAGCTTACACTCATAGCGTACTTTTGAATCAGCAACACTCGGCACTGCGACCATTTGGCTATCAATTTTAGATATATTTGCAGCATCAAATTCACTCACATCACTAGGGTAATTAGCACAGCTTTGATTCATTTTTTCAACCTGCTGATGGCTCACAATGTTAATTACACATTCTTTAGTCGCTAATATGTTAATTAATGTATCTTTGATTGCTTTATCGCTCGGATTTACTTGCGTCACACTCAATACTGGTGGGTTACAACTCGCTACTGTAAAAAATGAGTAAGGGGCAATATTAGCCACACCGTCGCTACTTAATGTACTTATCCATGCAATTGGGCGAGGACTAATCCCGCCAACTAAATACGAATAAACATTAAGCTCTTTATTTACAGTTAAATCTAAAAACATGTTTTTCCTTTTTAATATCTAAAACTAAGTCGTAATTTGAATTAGTTACGTATGAGATATGTCAGTTTAGTAACAAACTAAATATATTTTACATTTAAAGCAATACACAAATTATATGAAAATAAATATCGTGTGGTTTAAACGTGATTTGCGTCTTAGCGATCATCAACCATTAAAAAATGCATTTAGTAATGGCTTACCTACCCTATTACTTTATAACTTTGAACCATTACTGCTTGAAGATGCGCACTACAATGAGCGACATTGGCGTTTTGTATATCAATCTATAGTTGAGTTAAACAATCAGCTTGCTCGTTTTAATACCTGTGTTTATATATTTAATTTAAATATGAACGATTTACTTGAATCGTTAAAGGCACAGTTTGAAATAATAAATATTTTTAGTCATCAAGAAATAGGCTTAAACAACACCTTTGATCGCGATAAGGCAATAAAAGCATGGTGCCAGCTTAACCACATTAATTGGCAAGAGTCGCAAACAGGCGCGGTTATTCGCGGCAAAAAAAATCGTAATAATTGGAATGAACGCTGGCAGCAAACAATGCAAGCACCTATTGCTGTTCCTAATTGGAAGAGTATAAAAACAATTACCCTCAATAACTACCAAGCACCTGAGCTGCCAAGCGCTTACACGCAAGATCACGACAGCTTTCAACAAGGCGGCCCGTTGCATGCACGCCAAGTAATGCAGAGCTTTTTTACCGAGCGCGGTAAAGGTTATCAAAAAGGAATATCGAGCCCAAGTTTAAGCCAAACCCATTGCTCTCGGCTTTCGCCTTATTTAGCGTGGGGGAACATTAGCCTTAGGCAAGTGTATCAAATGGCAATTGATGAATATCACTCAAAGCATCCCGATAAAAGAGGCTGGAAGCGCCCACTTGCTGCGTTTGTATCGCGCTTGCATTGGCACTGCCACTTTATGCAAAAGTTTGAAAGCGAATGCTCTATGGAATTTTTAGCCCTTAATTCGGGTTATCACGTATTTCCGTATCGCGATGATGAACATGTTAAAAACGATATTGAACGCTGGGCGCAAGGTCAAACAGGTATTCCCATTATTGACGCTTGCATGCGCTGCTTAAAAGCCACCGGTTATATAAACTTTAGAATGCGCGCCATGCTTGTAAGCTTTGTAACCCATCATTTAAATATAAGTTGGCAGCAAGCAAGCTTTCCGCTCGCTAATTACTTTTTAGATTTTGAGCCCGGAATTCACTACCCGCAAATTCAAATGCAAGCCTCGGTAACAGGCATTAACACCATTAGGCACTACAACCCAATTAAGCAGTCAGAAGATCAAGACCCAACAGGCTCGTTTATTAAAAAGTGGTGCCCAGAGCTTGAAAAACTCCCTATTGAATATTTACATCAGCCTTGGGAGCAAACTCCAATGGAAGCACTCTTTAACGACTTTAAATTAGGGGAGGATTATCCCGAACCCATGCTTGATTTAACAGCAGCCTCAAAAGAAGCACGCGAACGCTTATGGCAATATCGTGAGCGAGCCGATGTTAAACGCGCCATAGGGAAAATTCTTAGGAGGCACGTAGCAATTACACCAAAAACAAGCCAAGTAAGAAATAAAAATAACACTGAAAGTAATAGTGAGACTAAGTAAGCATGACGCATAAAAAACTAAACTTACCTCAAAAAATATGCCCTCTTTGTAATAAACCTTTTACGTGGCGTAAAAAATGGCAACGCGACTGGGATAACGTTATTTACTGTTCAGAGCGCTGCAGACGTAATAAATAAGAGTAACAATTAACTGGCGTCTATTTTGCAACATCATCAGTAATTAGTGCTTTTAAGGCTTTATATAAGTTTATTTTGTAAATAACGCTTAACTAACCTGAAAAGCTTACACCCAAGCAAGGAGAAGATGATGACTATTAAAAAAACGGCAAGTTCTACATGGTCTGGCGACATTAAAACAGGCAAAGGTAGTATATCAACTCAAAGTGGCGCGCTTAACAAACAACCTTACGGTTTTAATACCCGCTTTGAAGATAAGGCAGGCTCAAATCCTGAAGAATTAGTAGGTGCAGCGCACAGTGCATGTTTTAGTATGGCGCTTTCGCTTGCATTAGGTGATGCAGGCTTTACTGCAGACAAAATTGATACTAAAGCCACTGTAAGCCTTGATGAAGTAGATGATGGTTTTTCGGTTACGCATATTGCCCTTGAAGTAAAAGCGCGTATTGATGATATTCAAAATGAGCAGTTCCAAGCCTTATGCGAGCAAACCAAAAAGAACTGTCCTATTTCCAAGCTCTTAAATACTGAAATATCATTAGATGCGACACTTCAATCAGCATTTTAACTATTTAGACTTAACTATTACAGTCCCTTACTAAACAAGCCAAGTAAATATTTACTTGGCTTTTTTATTATAAAGAAGTATCTCTAGGGCGTGTTGTTCTTTGGTGGTTGAATTTACAGCAATGTGCTTGGTATTTAGGCTAGGCAGAGCCTATGTTGTGTGGTTATTCCCCATTAATAGGTGATAACGCAGCATAGATGCCAAACATGCGCTGCCCTTTGGGTTCTTTCTAGGGACGATTGACTCTTTGTTGCCTACATGGTTGTAGGTCTGTCTCTTATACACAAGTCTTTGAATATCGATAAGTCTGTGATCTAATCGATCATCATCACTCATGGATTTATCGTATGCACACAAACACTTCTGAAGAATGGGCTCAATTAATTTTTGGTAACGCTAATTTAGGGGATCCGAGACGCACCCGACGATTAGCTGTACTAGCAAGCGATATGGCTGAGAATGCAGACAGCTCAATTGTTAAGGCTTCTGATACACCCGCCAAAATTGAAGCCGCTTATCGTTTCATTAGAAATGAGAAAATATCTCCTCAAGCGATTGCCGATTCAGGGTTGACATTTAAACACAGTGTTTGCAAAGAATTAGGCGATGTGAACTGTGCAAATACATTAGGAAAACCATCAAAAACAAGAACGCTATATGCGCATTCAACTTTAGCAATTGATGCAGATACGGAGC
>NZ_MTQD01000013.1 GCF_001974875.1 Pseudoalteromonas sp. EB27 | reverse complement strand
ACATTTATTTAACCAATGTGATTACATTGGCTGTACTTAAGTACAAAAAGTGCTAAATTTCTAGTACATACACCTCTTTTTATACAAAACATCAAACTTCTACTGGGATATAAAATTAAGCATGATTAAACAGGTTTTAAGAGATTTACTGTGTAGTTATTTAGCAGTAATGAGCTTTAACTCATTGGCTCAAAGCAATGATGAATATGATAATCTATTGATTGAACTGCAAAAATTAGTTTCTGAAAAGAAATACACTCAGGCTTATCAAAAAAGTAATAGCGAATACCAGTACCTGGGCGAACCCGTATACGACTTTTTATTAGGGGTCAGTGCACTTAAAACAGGGCATGCGGCGCCAGCTGTATTTGCCTTTGAACGCGTGGTTGAAAATAATCCTAGATGGTATGAAGCTCGCTTGTACTTAGTTCGCGCTTATTTAACCGTTAATAATTTACCTGCTGCCGATACTCAAGCTTTAATACTGATTAACTCACCTAACACACCTAATAACATAAAATCTTCGGCACAGTCGTTACTTGATACAACCACACTTAAAAAGCAAGAAGCTGGGCGTTCTTATAAGCAAAATATTGAGCTTGCACTTGGCGTTGATGGCAACGTAAATGCGGGTACGGCAGAAAATACGATTATAATTCCTAATATTGGTGAATTTTTATTATCGTCAGAAAGTAAAAGTACGCAAGACAACTATGCGCGACTAAATTACAGAGGAAAGTACTCTCACCCCATAGATCAAAAAAGTTTAATCACTTTGAGCGTTAATACCGGGTGGTACAAGTTTGCAGAACTCAGCCAATACGATCGTATAAATGCGCATATTAATGCTGCCTATCAATATAAACAAAATGACATAAGTTGGTTTGCACAAGTATCGACGACTCCATTGATGCTTGATGGCGATCTTTATCGTACTGAATCCGCTTTAACAGCAGGTGCTAGTTATAAGTTGAATAAACAAGTTAATTTATTTAGCTCTGCGACTGCGGGGGTTTTAAACAATAGATTTGATGAAAAGCTCAATAATTCGTTTTATGCAATAAACGCAGGAGCTAGCTATGCAACTAAGCAATGGTTTCAAAGTTTAAGTGTTAACGCTAAAAATGAAGAAGCCGATATTACTGAAGGTGAATTTAATAGCCGAAATATTACTAGCTTGTACTACCAAGCAAACACTCAACTAGCTCAACATTGGCAGTTGTTGTCTCTTGCTGGATACCAATGGATTAATTATAAAGATGATCACCCTTTATTTTTACAAGAACGTGCCGATAACCTTCTTATGTTCTCAACTTCTGTTCGCTACTTAGTTAATCGTGATTTAGCAATACAGTTGGCTGCCAACTATCAAGATAAATCCAGTAATATTTCTTTATTCGAATATGACCGTTTAGATATCAATTTAAGCGCTTCTTACTCATTTTAATTTAAGGTATTTATGAAACATTTACTCCCTGTAATTACCACTTTACTGTGTGTAAGTTTTTATACACAAGCGAATGATCCTGCTGGTAAAACTATTTTAGCGCGAGGCTCTGTACTAGCGGTTGATGGAAGCTCTGAACAACAACGGCAGTTGCAGCGCAGAGATACCGTTTTTGGTGTAGATCGCATTACGACTGGAGAGAAAAGCAAAGCGCAATTTTCAATGTCGGATGGTGGTTTAATCGCTTTAAAAGAAAATTCAGAACTAAATATTGCTAACTACGAATTTGATGATAATACCCAACAAGGTTCTGCTTCTATTGAGTTACTTAAAGGTGGTTTACGCTCTATTTCGGGTGTGATTAAAAAAAATGGCGGCTCTTATAATGTAAAAACCCCCGTTGGCTCTATTGGTATACGTGGAACACATTTTGAAGTTCAGCTCGTTGAAGGCAATGTGTTTTTAGCTGTATGGGATGGCGCAATAGATTTAACTTTAGAAAATAGTAGCGTAGTTTCTTTGGGTGATAACGAGGCATTTTCGTTTGCACAAATTACAGCCTCTGGTGAAGTATTAAAAACGACGCGTGCGGCACGTGTGTTTGATCAAAATATAGTAACGATCGACCCTAAAGATGACAACGAAGAAGAGACTGAACAAGCATCTGTAACTGAAGTTGAAGTAAATGCTTTTGAAGCAGATACAGATACTATGGATATATATTCTGAACAACAATTTCAAACAGTTAGCAGCGCATCTTTAGTCGATCAAATAGCTCAGCGCCAAGGTGTATTTAACTATGAAGTATCAAGCTTTAATGTAAATTCGAGTGTGGGTGCTGTTACTGACTTTGCTATGACTATGGCTGTTGATTTTGATAATGGTACGGTACCTGATGGCGAAATTAGTTTTAATGACGCCGGCGGAAATTGGTATGCGGCTTACAGCGGTTTAATAAATTTAAGCGAACTTGACCTAGCCGTTACATTTGCATCCCATGGCAACAATAAAGCCGAGGGCGATGTTGATGCAATATTTTTGAATGACTTAGACAATATTACTGGCAACTTTAATCTTAACGAAATAAATAATCCGGATGTAAATGCTAGCGGTTCTTTTAAATTAGAACCATAAACACATTGGATACAAAGCTTTTATTATGGAGTATTTAAAATGACAGCAAAAAATATATTTTTGCTTGGTTCTATGGTGTTTTTGTTAAGTGCTTGTGGAGGCTCAGAAGAAAGCCCTGCTCAAGAGGTTATACAGTCACCTAGCGCGGAAATAACACCGTCAACTGTTACAAGCTATATAAATTTGGCTGGCATTATAGCAAGTACTCAAACCCAAAATACAAAAGTTTTAGGAGCTGTCACTTCAAGTAGAGGAGTTGTTGGCTCAAGCATAGCCAATACACGCGCTGATATTGTTTTTTCACAAATAAACGAAACAGTGCAAGGCAATGTTTCTTTTTTACTTGAAGCTTCGGATGCTGATGGCATTGCTGAAGTTAATTTGGTGCTTCCTAGTGTCAATAAAAGCATATCACTTTGTTCTTCTGATTGTGGCTTTGACTACGAAAAATCAATTATAGGCCTCAGCCCTGCGCTTTATGGCGTAACTTCAGGTGAAATACGCCTAGAAATATGGATAACTGACACTTTAGATAACCAAGTCCTTGCTGATGCAATTACTTTTAACTGGCAACCATATCAAATTGAAGGGGTTACAGCTCAGCGAGACGAAGATAATATTAGTATTTCGTGGCAAGCTAACCCCGAACTTAATCGTTATAATGTTTATATTGCAACTCAAGCGGGTGTCTCATCTACTAATATTAATGAATTAGAAAACGGGCAACAATTTTTAAGTATTCAAGATACTACATTAAACATTACCGAGTCATTGACAGATAAAAGTTATCAAGTACTTATTACCGGTGTTGATGGCAGTGGTGAAAGTGGCTTTGCTAATACAATAAACATAGCACCAGTGGGTGGAGAGCTTGCATTTGCGCCAGAAGCTAATGCCGATCAGTTTCAGATAAATGAAGATCAAACTCTACAAGGCAACGTATTAACAAATGATACGAATCAATACAGTGGCGATTTACGTGTAAATGCTGATGCATTAATTCTACCGCAGCATGGCACTCTTAATATAGATGAAAATGGTGATTTTACTTATATCCCTATTGTAAACTTTAATGGTGAAGATGCCTTTAGCTATCAAGTTGCTAACGAGCTAGGCATGACAGACACCGCAGTTGTAGAGATAACTATTTTAGCTGTTAATGACGCCCCTATTGCGCTTGATAATACTTATAACATTACAAACAATGGAGCCTTAGTTGTCCTATCGCCTGGCTTACTTATTAACGATAGCGATATAGACTTAGATAACTTAACTGTTGATACAACGCCTGTTAGCGAACCGACAAGAGGGCAATTAACTCTTTTTGATAATGGTGGCTTTGAATACCAAGGCGAGCAAAACATGCAAGGTGAAGACAGCTTTCAGTATAGAGTTGTTGATGCACAAGGTGCTCAGGCTATTGCTAATGTAACCATTGTAAGTTCAAACACTAACGTAGCCCCTGTAACAAAAAATGATAGCTATAGTTTAAGCGAAGATGAAACACTTGTGGTTACAGCAGCCAATGGTGTGCTTAGTAACGATACTGACCCAAATAATGACAGTTTTTCAGTTGATGAAACATTTATTGTAGCACCAACACATGGCCAACTATTATTAGCAATTGATGGCAGTTTTAGTTATATACCAGATGCTAATTTTAATGGTGTTGATCAATTTCAATATCAAGCTATCGACTCTTTAGGAGCGACTTCTACAGCGACAGTAACTTTAATAATAAACAGTGAACCTGATAACCCTGTCGCACAAAATGATGCCTATCAATTTGGTAAAAATAAACTATTTGAAGTAACTACGCAAAATGGCCTACTAGTTAACGATTTTAATATTGAAGCTGGCGATTTATCAGTTAATACGACAGCAATTAATACGACTCAAAATGGCGAGCTTACATTAAAAGTTGATGGCTCGTTTACTTACCAGCCAGACTTAGGTTTTATTGGTGTAGATAGCTTTACTTATTCAATTTCAAATGAGCAAGGCTTAACCGCAACAGCCCAAGTAACGTTAAGTGAAAGCGGTGTTAATACTTTTCCAGAAGCCAATGACGATCAATATACGTTAGATGAAGACAGCTCTGCATCTCTATTAGATGTGCTAGCTAACGATACAGATGAAGATGGCGATACAATTTCTATTTCTAATGTAGAAAATGTTGTTGGAGAGGCGACTATTGTTGCCGGAAAAATAGAGTTTACTCCACCAGCCAACTTTTCAGGTGAGATAGTACTAACTTACACCATTACTGATGGCTATAGCGCTGGTAATGAAGGTATAAACGACAGAACAGCTAGTGTGACTATTACAGTCACACCCGTTAATGATGCCCCTATTGCAAATGCTGATTCAGTAACGATGAACGAAGATGCCCCTGCGGTATTAGTTAACGTATTAACTAACGACTCCGATATTGATGGCGATATTCTTGCAATAACAGCTGCTACTGCAGATATAGGTTCTGCATCTATTGTTGATAATAAAATCCAATACACGCCTGTTGCTAATACAAATGGAACTGCAATTATTAGTTACACAATAAGTGATGGTAGCGGCGGTACTGCAACGACTAACTTAACAATTACTATACTACCAATAAATGATACTCCAATTGCAAACGCTGACTCAACTACAATGGATGAAGATGCTGCGCCAATACTAATAAACGTATTAGCAAATGACTCTGACGTGGATGGTGATAGCCTCATGATCAGCGCTGTCTCGGCAGATACTGGCTCGGTCTCAGTGATAAGCAATCAAATTCAATACACTCCTGAGACTAACAGCAACGGTTTAGCAACGGTTACTTATACCGTAAGTGATAGCAGCGGTGGTTCAAGTACAACAACATTAACTATTACTATTACTCCCGTAAACGATGCCCCAGTTGCAAACGCAGACTTGGCTACCATGGCTGAAGATGCAGCGCCGATACTAATAAACGTATTGGCAAATGACTCAGACGTGGATGCCGATAGCCTCACTATCAGTGCAGCCTCGGCAGATACTGGTTCGGTCTCAGTAGTTGGCAATCAAATTCAATATACACCGGCAGCCAATGTAAATGGACTCGCAACTGTTGTTTATACGGCAATTGATAGCAACGGTGGTGCCAGTACAGCAACACTATCTATTACTATTACTCCCGTAAACGATGAACCCATTGCAAATGCCGACACCGCGACTATGGATGAAGATGCTGCGCCGCTACTCATTGATGTGCTGATTAATGATACAGACGCTGATAGTGATAGCCTAAGCATAACAGCAGCGTCAGTCGATAGCGGTTCAGTATTCGTTGTCGATAACAAACTACAGTACACACCGGCTGCAAATAACAACGGTATTGTTGTTGTCAGTTATACTGTAAATGATGGGAATAACGCTACAGGTACTGGTAGTTTATCAATTACGATTACTCCTATTAACGATGCTCCAGTTGCGTCAAACCAAGGTTTTAATATTAGCGAAAACGCAACCGATGGTGACACTATTGGGACTGTTAGTGCCTCAGACATTGAGAACCAAAATTTAAGTTACACCCTACTCAGTGGTGCTCCCATATTCGAAATAAATAATGATTCTGGCTTATTAACTGTAAAAGGTGAAAGCCCGTTTGATTTTGAAACAACTCCTCAGTACATATTGAGCCTAGCTATTACTGACGACGGTACGCCTAACGAAACAACTACTATTAATATAATAATTGATGTCACTGATGATGCGGAGCCTCTAGTTCCTGTTGAAGATGAAACATTTGGTCGTCCTATAACAGGTGAACTTGAGCTTTCGGGTGTTTTTTCAAGTGGTAAATTTAATGACAGTATTGAGCTAAATAATAACCTTTACTTTGTAGGTTTTAGTAATAACAGCGACAAAGATATTGTTATTGCATCCTATACAACGAGTGGTGTAATAAATACAGCATTTAACAGTGATGGCGTTAAAGTATTAGATTTAGAAAATGATGAAGAAGCAACTGCTATTATCTCTGATGGTACAAGCCTCTTTGTTGCTTACACTAGTTTTGATGGCACAAATACCGAAGCATGTTTGTTGAAAATGAATACCGCTGGCGTATTAAGTAATAACTCTGGAGATAATAATTCAGGTATTCACTGTACCGCATTAGCAAGCACTCTCGTTATTAATGACCTTGAGTTTAGCGACAATAAAATTCAAGCTGTTGGTAAGTCATTTAATGGTAACGACGACGATAGCTTATGGATAAAATACGATATATCTACACTCGCTTATGAAGCCGGAAGCCCTAAAATAGTCGATGTGAGCGGCGCTAATAGAGATGACGAAGCGTTTGCTATTAAAAACTTTAATAGCTCTGACCTTATGGTTGCCGGCAGTGTAACAAGTGCAACTGGCGATAAAGACGTACTTATTCGTTATTTAATTTCTGATGGTGAAAACAACGGAAGTTTTAATGGTAGCGCAGCATTATCGTTCGACTTGTCTGAGAATAATAAAGATGACGAATTATTTGCAATTGGCGGTGCTAAAAACACCGACTTTACAGCTTTTGCAGGTGGTTACATAACTCGTAACAGTGGTGAAAAAGAAGCCGTGGTTTTGGCTATTGATAAAACGGGTACTCTTATAACGAGTTTTGGTGATGCAGGTACTGCTATTTACGATATTGATGGTAACGGTGGTGCAGGTAATGGTGGCGCGAACGTAACAGGCGTAAAATACGAGCCAATTAAAAATGGAATTACTTTATCTGGCACTACCGGTGTTTCAGCTAACGAAAAGTTATTTTCTGCCCGTATTTTAACTTCAGACGGCTCACTTGATAGTACTTATGGTGCATCAGGTATTAATATCATTTCAGATATCAATGGAAAACAATTTGCAAAATCAGCAACTATAGATGCTAATGATACTGTATGGATATCGGGTGTTGTTGACGACTCAACCACCAAACCATTTGTTGCTGCAGTTGACGAGCAAGCCACATTATTTACCAACTTTGCAGACGTTGGTTATCTTGCTTTTGATACTATAAGCGCAGAATCTGACGATGAATCAATGCACGTTTTACAGCTTAGCAATGGCCCTGATGCTGGGAAATATATTCTTGCATCAACTGCTAAATCGGGCTCAACTACTAAGTTAGTATTAACACGCTTTACGAGTGCGGGTGATATCGATACTGGCTTTAGCGAAAGTGGCCATAAAGAAATTGCCATAGGTTTGAGTAACTCACGCATCGCTTTAACCGAGCAAAGCGACGGTAAATTAGTTATTGCAGGCTCTAAAAATAGTGAAAATGGTGAAGCGGGTTTTGTAGTTAAAGTTGATCAGTCTGGTAATTTAGACACATCATTTGCAACAGACGGGGTATACACAAGCTCTGTAAGTGGCGCAGAATTGGTAAACCTGACAGATATTGCACTTGATAATAGCGGTAACATTATTTCTGTTGGATCAATCGTAACAAGCGGTACTCCTAGCCCAATCGTTATAATGTTAACGCCAGAAGGCACCCTCGAGCCTAACTTTGGCACTGGCGGAAGTATCATAGGCTCAGCCTTTGAGTACTATAACCGCGTACATACCGACAATGCAGATATTTTCATTGGTGGTAAATCAGTATTAAGTGGCACTTCAAAGCTAATTGCATTGAAGCTAAGCTCAAACGGTACTGAGGTCTTTAAATATGTAGGTGAAGAAACCACAGATACCGACAATAAAATAGCGCAGATTTTAACTGACACAACCGGGAAGTTATATTTAATAGCAAACCTTATTGATTCGCCAAATAAAGCCAATGTTATTAGGTTGCTTGTTACGGGTGCGCTTGATACTAGCTTTGCTTTAAATGGTGTCGGTGAATATACCTTGGCGTCAAGCGGTAACACTGAGCTAAGTAGTGCAGCGCTCGATAGTAGCAATCAACTTATTTTAGCCGGCATGGCTAACAATAAAGGAATGTTAGCGCGTATTTTAACTGACGGTACTTTAGATAATACGTTTGGAGCCAGTGGTGCCGGATTTTATGAAGCAAGCCAATGTACCAGTACACATGTATTTACTTCAATCATCTTACAAAATGACACCCAAGTTGTTGTAAGCAGCACCTGTAATGACACTAACTCTAACAATGTTAGTATTTCTAAATTCAATTTTGTAGAAGATGGAGCTTAGCCTTAAATTATGAAAGTTGAATTTTTTGGTGTTAGAGGCTCAATGGCTTCAGCAGGAAGTAATACACACATTTTTGGAGGAAATACCTCATGTGTGTACATTGAACAAAGTAACGGTAAAGATCTTATTTTAGACTCTGGTACCGGTATTGTAGAACTCGGTACACGTTTACTAGAAACACAAAGCCCTATCAATATTTTGCTAACGCATAACCATTGGGACCATATTCAAGGGTTTCCTTTTTTTAAACCAATCTACCAACCCAACCGCAATATAACCATTGTAGCTGGCAACGTTGATGATAAAAAAAGCCAAGATGCCATATTAAAGCAAATGAGTGGTTCGTATTTTCCGGTGTGTTATCAGGATTTACCTGCCAACATTACGCTTAGTACTGATTTATCGTCTCAAAAGCAATTTACACTTAATGGTTTTTTGGTTTCGACTGCTCCACTAAATCACCCTGGCGGTGGTACTGCTTATTGTATTAAAGCAGATGAAAAAAAGGTGGCTTACGTTACCGACAATGAGCTAAATCCGCCAGAAAAAGCAAACACAAGTATTAGCGAATGGGTCAATTTTATTGAAGGCGCTGATTTACTAATTCATGATGCTCAATTTATAGATGCAGACTTGCCTCTTAAACATGGTTGGGGGCATAGCACCATAGATCAGGTGGCTGAGCTTGCTATAAAAGCGAGTATTAAAAATGTGGTTATTATTAGCCACGATCCATCAAGAACCGATGAACAGTTATTGGCTATAGAAAAATATTTACACACGCAGTACGCTCAACAGGTAAAAATAGAGTGCGGCCGAGAAGGACGAGTTTTTGATTTTTAGTCTATCAAGGAGCGTTACTCATTAGCTCCTTAAAACCAATTACTTCAAAGCACTTTTTCATTGGCGCTGTTATTACATTATTAATTGCATCAATAGAGCTATTTTCAACTGGGTCGCTTGCAAAGTTAGTTAATCGCGTAGAAGGTATAATATACGACTCTCGGTTGTTACTAACACTTTCAGAGACGCCTAGGCGTATTGATGAAACCGTTGTAATAATTGATATCGACGAAAGGAGCATGCAAGAACAAGGACGCTTTCCTTGGAGTCGCTCAAAAGTAGCTGACCTTGTTACAAAGCTTACTGATGCAGGTGTTATTGTTATTGCATTCGATATATTTTTTTCTGAGCCGGAAGAAAATCCTGTTACAAAAATTATGTCTAAAATTCCAGATTTATCAAAAAAGTACACTATTCCCTTTGCTGAAATTACTAAACAGGTAGATGCAGACACAAAACTAGCAAGCGCATTATCTAAAAATGATACTGTTCTTGGTTTTTTATTAATTGATGAACAACTCACTAATCAAAACTTGCCAGCTAAAAGCAGTGTTGTATGGGCAAATGCAGATCATACTAATTCACAAATAAACCAGTTCCCTGGTGCTATTGTAAATATTCCTCAGTTACAAAATGCTACAACGGGCACCGGTTTTATCAATGCACATAGCGATGAAGATGGCTTTATACGTAAAGCAGCTCTTATAAATCGAGTTGGCAATAAGCTCTACCCTTCTTTAGCACTTGAAGTTGCTCGACTTTATACCCTTGCTGAAAACATAGAAACTCGTTCCAATATATTAGATGGTATAACGTTATTCGAAGGTATAAAGTTTCAAGATAAGTGGATTCAAACTGATGAATATGGGCAAATATTAATTCCTTACAAAGGGCGTGCACATAGCTTCCCTTATTATTCGGCTACCGATATTTTGACCAAAAAGATTGGTTTAGAGGAATTAGAAGGCACTGTAGCGTTTATTGGTACATCGGCAATTGGACTCGCTGATTTAAGATCAACACCTGTTGGTTTACAGTATCCCGGTGTGGAGGTTCATGCCAATATATTTGAAGGGTTAATGCACCCAGAGCTACTGCCATCTAAACCTAATTGGTCACTGGGAGCAAGTTTACTCATCATTGCATTGACGGGTAGCGTACTGTCGTTTTTTAGCCACGGTAAGAGCGCACGTTTTATTATAATTTTGTCTCTTACAGTCACAAGTGTCGTTATATTTTCAAACGTGTATTTATGGTCAGTACAAAAAATTAGTTTACCTTTATTAATGCCTCTTTTACTTATCATTATATTAGCGGGTTACTACATCATTGTTGGATCTATCGCTGAAATGAAACATAGCCGAAAAATAAAATCGATGTTTGACCAATATGTACCTCCTGAGCGTATAGATCAGATGATATTACAAGGTAAAAGTTTATCTCAAAAAAGTGAGCGAAAAAATATGACGGTGCTATTTGCCGACATCCGTAGCTTCACTTCTTTATCCGAAAGTATGTCACCTCATCAATTAAGCGACTACCTAAACGAATATCTTACAGCTATTACCAAAATCATATTTGATCATAACGGAACTATTGATAAGTACGTAGGCGATATGGTGATGGCATTTTGGAATGCCCCGCTAAAAGATGAAAACCACGCTCGCCATGGTGTTGAAGCCGCAATGGGTATGATTAACGGGTTAACGCAAATAAATCAGTTATTTGCAGAAAACAATCAGCCTGCAATAAAAATTGGTATCGGTTTAAGTACTGGCGATATGAATGTAGGTGATATGGGTTCGGTTTACCGTAAAGCCTATACAGTTCTTGGTGATACTGTTAATTTAGGTGCTAGAGTAGAAAGCTTGACCAAATTTTATGGCGTAGCTATTCTTGTTACAGAAGAAACGATGAAGGAATGCCCCCATATTTCATTTCGTTTAATAGATAAAGTGCAAGTTGTCGGAAAAACAACGGCTGTACAGTTGTTTGAGCCTATAAACTTTACAGATAAGCTCGATGAAGAGCAGTTAAATGAAGTTGAAAAATCACAGCAAGCCATAACTCTTTTTTATAATAAAAAATGGCCACAAGCACTTAGCTTATTTAAAGAACTACAAAGCACGACCGTATTTAGCTCTGACGTTTATGGTATTTTTATCGAACGTATTAAGGGCACTGATTTGCAAACACTCGCTAAGGATTGGAATGGTGCCTTCAAACATACTAAAAAGTAGTAAACATATGCGACAGCACATTATAGATAAAACAAATCTTCAGCATTTTATCGATATTAGCATTAGGCTAACAACAGAAAAAAATTCGTCTAAGTTACTTGATGAAATACTGCAAGTTGTGATGTCGATAGCAAATTCTGATGCTGGCAGCATTTACTCGATTACCCCAAACAAACAACTCAAGTTTGAAACGGTAATAAATAAGTCATTAAATCTTTATTTAGGTGGCACTTTAGGGAGCCCTGTAGATTTTCCTAATATAGATCTTTTTATTGATGGCAAACCAAATGAAACAGCTATTGTTGCTCACTCCGCAAACTCTGGCGAAGTGATTAATATTCCTGACGTGTATGATGCCCTGCCCTTTGATATGAGCGCAGCTCGCAAAATGGATGCACGCACGGGTTATCGCTCTGAGTCCATGCTAACAATTCCCTTGAAAGATCATGAAGATGATATCATTGGTGTCATTCAGCTTATAAATGTTAAAGACGAGCAAAATAAAAATATTCCTTTTAGTGAAGAACTCGCCACTTTAATTCGATCTTTTGCCTCTCTAGGCGCTATTTCATTAACTAACTCAACACTGATTAAGGGAATGGAAGATCTTTTTTCAACCTTTGCTGAAACAATTGCAATGGCAATAGATGAAAAATCACCTCATACCGGCGGCCATTGTAAAAGAGTGCCAGCGCTCACATTAATGTTAGCTGATGCAGTCCATGATATAGATAAAGGCCCATTGGCTTCATTTTCGATGAGTGAAGCTGACCGCCATGAACTTGATATAGCAGGCTGGTTACATGACTGTGGGAAAATCGCGACTCCCGATCACATTATGGAAAAGTCGACAAAACTAGAAACTATTTTTGATCGAATAAAATATGTAGATGCTAAATTTGAAATAATTAGCCGAGATTTAAAAATAGCGTATCAGCAAAAAATCATCTGTGCGATGAAGCTGCAAAAACCTATCGAAGTTCAACAATTTGAACGACTACTTGATACCGAACTTAAACAGTTGGCATTAGACCGTGCATTATTACAGCGTGTGAATGTAGGAGGCGAGTTTTTAGGTGATGCAGAACTTGAGCACATTGAACGCATTGCAAACAAATACCAACTCGTTATAAATGATATTAATACACCATTGCTCTCAGCTGATGAAGTTGAAAACTTAACAATACGAAGAGGCACGTTAACGGAAGCCGAACGTGAAGTAATGAAGCGTCATATGGATGTAACTAAAAATATTTTAGATGCCCTACCGTTCCCTAAACACTTAAGCAATGTTACTGAATATGCTTTAGGTCATCATGAAAAACTTGACGGTACTGGTTACCCTAGAGGTTTAACCAAAGAGCAAATGTCGGTGCCTGCAAGGTTAATGGCTATTACGGATATTTTTGAAGCGCTGTCTGCGGTAGACAGGCCTTACAAAAAAGCAAAACCGGTCAGTGAATGTTTATTTATTTTGGGGTCAATGGTTGCTAAAAACCATCTTGATGCTGACATTTTTGCTATTTTTATTGAGTCACAAGTTTATAAAAATTACATCAATGAGTATGCAAATCCTGAGCAGTTAGATGAGATAGATTTAGATAACTTACCAGGCTACACACCTATAAGTTAATAACTATAAAAGCGCATTTCCATCTAAAAAGCTTTATTGCAAACAAAACTATTCAAACAAAAAAATGCCACCTTACGGTGGCATTTACACACGGGGTTATTTCTACTTATAGAAATCCTTTTACTTTTTATTTGTTTTTTAGTGTTGTTTTATTAACAAAAAATATGGTCATAAAGGTAGCATTAAGCGCTTTATGTAGCAACCGTAAAAGAAAAAGTTCATCTTTCTGCCATATTTCTGAAATAAACTAAAACGCAATTAAATTCGCTTCTAAAAAACAGCTATATCTTTATACACACGTATTTTTCTTCTAGGTATTCATCAAGCCCTTGATGCCCGCCTTCGCGGCCTAAACCTGATTGCTTAACGCCACCAAATGGTGCAACTGGGTTGGATATAACACCTTCATTTACGCCGACCATACCAAATTCAAGCCCTTCACTAACTCGGTAGACTTGCTTGATGTTTTGGCTGTAAAAATAAGCTGCTAGACCAAATGGTACATCGTTAGCCAAGGCAAGCACTTCGCTTTCTTCATCAAAAGGAATAACCGTTAATACTGGACCAAATACTTCTTCGTGGTAAATATCCATCTCGGTAGTTACGTTATTTACTATTAATGGGTTTTGAAAGCTGCCACCTAAGTCACTATTATCGCCAATCAGCGTAGCGCCTTTATCGAGTGCGTCTTGTACTAACTGTTGTACTTTCTCTTTGGCTTTAGGATAAATGAGTGGACCAATATCGACATCGTCTTCAAAACCATTTGCCACTTTTAACGCTGCAACCTTAGGGGTGATTTTTGAAAGTACTTTATCGAGAATATTACGCTGTATAAAAATACGGTTTGCAGCAACACATGCCTGCCCACTATTTCTAAATTTAGCCGCCATTAATCCTTCAACTGCTTCATCTAAATCTGCATTATCAAAAATAATAAAAGGCGCATTACCACCGAGCTCCATTGATGTACGTTTAATTGTGTCTGCACATTGCGATAGTAACTGCTTACCTACACCGGTAGAGCCGGTAAATGTAAACTTACGCACGACTTCTGAATCAGTCAGCATTTTACCGACTGTTTTAGCATCTTGTGATACGAGTACGTTAAATGCACCTTTAACAAAACCAGCTTGATCGGCCAGATAAGCAAGTGCAATAGCACATAGTGGCGTGTGTTCAGAAGGTTTAAGTATAAAACTACAGCCCGCAGCGTAAGCTGGAGCTACTTTACGAGTAACCATAGCAACAGGGAAGTTCCAAGGCGTTATACCCGCCACAACACCTACAGGCTGCTTAAAACTAGTTAAACGATGCGAGTTATCTGTTGGCGGAATTACATCACCGTAACTGCGCTTGGCTTCTTCTGCAAACCATTTGATAAAACCAGCACCGTAATCAATTTCGCCAAGCGATTCTTTGAGCGGCTTGCCTTGCTCTTTGGTCATTAGCTCTGCAAGAGTTTGTTTGTGCTTTATAACTAGCTCATACCAGCGCATTAACGTTTCGCTTCGCTCGGTCGCATTCGTAGTTTTTAACTTAACAAAAGCCCCTTGAGCTGCAGTTATTGCGCTATTTACACCCTGCTCGTCAATATCGCTTACATCAACAATACTTTCTTCGGTCGCGGGATCGTTAACGCTAAAGTGCGTATCAGTTTTATAAAATTCGCCGTTAATAAATGAGTCTGAGAAAGTTAAATTATTCAAAATAGATCTCCTAAAGGCTACGTATAAAAATTACAGGTACGTGTTAATTTAGTAACAAGCGAGGTGTAAAACCTCACCTACATCAACACATACGCCAAACTTGTAGGTGCGAATTTATTTCGCGCTTATGCAACATAGCGAGGTATAAAACCTCACCTACATCAATACATACACCAAACTTGTAGGTGCGAATTTACTTCGCGCTCATGTAATTTGGTTTTAATGCAGCTTTAATGCAAAATAAAGCGAGATATAAAACCTCACTTACAAAAATGAACGCATACAAACAAAAAAGCCGCTGTATCAAACAGCGGCTTTTAATATATACATCGTTAAAAACTAGTGCTCTTCATTAACGATATTGAGATTGTACTTAGGTATTTCAACCACCAAGTCCTCATCTCTTATAATTGCTTGGCAACCAAGGCGTGACTCTGGCTCTAAGCCCCATGCTTTATCTAGCATGTCATCTTCTAGCTCATCACTTTCTTCAAGTGAATCAAATCCTTCACGAATCACTAAATGACACGTAGTACATGCACACGACTTTTCACAAGCATGCGCAATGCTAATACCATTTTTAAGCGCAGCGTCGAGTACTGTTTGGCCTGTAGGTGCTTCGATTGCAGCGCCGTCAGGACATAATTCAGGATGTGGAAGAAAAACAATTTGTGGCATTCTAATCTCTCTTAAATGTTGTCTACTGACTGCCCTGTAAGGGCTTTTTTAATTGATGCATCCATTCTGCGCGATGCAAAGTCGCTACTCGCATTATCGACTTTTTCGATAGCTGCTTTAATTTCGCCAGGCTCTTGTGCATTTTCGCGCACTTTTACCAGTTCTGCAATTTCAGTGCGTAAGTTAGCTAGTTGCATATCATCAAGCAATGCACCATCAGCTGCAAGTGATGCATTAAGCGCTTCTATTACACGCAGTGCTTCTACTTGTTGCTCTTTGAGCATACGCGCTTGCATATCGCCTTTCGCGTTACTCATTGACTCTTTTAGCATGTTAGCTACTTGGTCGTCAGATAAACCAAACGACGGCTTAACTTGAATTTCAGCTTGTACGCCTGTTGATTTTTCCATTGCAGATACACTTAATAAACCATCTGCATCTACCTTAAAGGTCACACGAATATGCGCAGCGCCTGCCGCCATTGGTGGAATACCTTTTAAGCTAAATTTAGCAAGCGATCGACAATCATCAACAAGCTCACGCTCACCTTGCAGCACATGCAACGACATTGCCGTTTGGCCGTCTTTGAACGTTGTAAATTCTTGCGCGCGTGCTACCGGAATCGTTGTATTGCGTGGAATGATTTTTTCAACCAAACCGCCCATAGTTTCAAGGCCTAGCGACAACGGCAATACATCAAGTAATAACATGTCAGAATCAGGCTTATTGCCAATTAACACATCAGCCTGAAGCGCAGCACCTAAAGCGACAACACGATCAGGGTCGATTGAAGTTAGCGGCTCTTTATCAAAAAAGCTTTGTACTTGGCTACGTACTAGTGGCATACGGGTTGAACCGCCCACCATAATAACTTGCAGTACTTCGTCGTTTTCTATGCCAGCATCTTTTACAGCACGACGACACGAACGCAGTGTTTTTTTAACGAGAGGCATAGCCATTTCGTCAAACGTTTCGCGTGTTACTTCTACTGTGTATTTTTGATCGTCAAACTCAAGACCCACGTTTACTTTGGCGTATTGGCTTAGTGCTTCTTTACAGGCCTTTGCTTTATTGATGAATAAACGTAAAACTGAAGGTGATAAAGATGAGACACCCGTTTGCTGCTTAAAGTAATCAACTAGTAATGAGTCAAAGTCATCACCACCGAGGCTTGAGTCGCCGCCAGTGGCCATTACTTCAAACACACCCTGGTGTAATCTAAGTACTGATATATCAAATGTACCACCGCCTAAGTCGTAAACAGCAATAATACCTTCTTGGCCAGAATCTAAACCATAAGCAACCGCTGCTGCTGTTGGCTCATTTAATAAACGTAGTACGTTAATACCAGCAAGTTCTGCGGCATCTTTAGTACTTTGGCGCTGCGCGTCATCAAAGTACGCAGGCACTGTAATTACAGCCCCTAAAATTTCTTGATTACCAAAGCTTTGCTCAGCACGTGATCTTAATGCAGCTAAAATATGGCTTGATGCTTTAATTGGGCTGATTTTGCCAGCCGCAGTTTCTATTGCTAGCGCACCATTGTCTTCACAAAACTCATACGGTAATTGGCCATAACTTTGCTCTATTTCAGCCTGAGTTTTGCCTAAAAAACGCTTAACCGAAATAAGTGTATTAGCAGGATCTTGCGTTGCTGCTTGTGCAGCCTCTGCGCCAACAGTAATACCGCCTGCTTGATAACGAACAACCGACGGTAACATAGCCGCGCCAAGATCATCAGTTAACGTGCGGGCTTCGCCACTTTGTACTGTTGCAACTAATGAATTGGTTGTACCAAGGTCAATACCAATAGCTAGTTTATGTTCGTGTGGTGCCGCGCTCTGCCCCGGCTCAGCAATTTGCAATAATGCCATAATGCTCTTTAAACTCGTGTTGCTCGCTTTGCAGCAAGTAATTAATCGTCAAATAAACTGTCTTCAATGCGCTCTAGTTCGTCACGCAACTTATAAACAAACTTCAGTTTACGAATATTATCTGCGGCAAGTTGATATTGCTGCTCATCGTTACTCGCTAGTTGCTCGGCAAGTTGTGCACTGTACTGCGCGTTTAGTTGCTTAATTTGTTTTTCAAAATTTGCAATCGCAGTATCAGGATCGCTTGATGATGTTAGCTCTTCAAGCTCTTCGCGAAGTTCCATTTGCTGCATTAAAAACATTGGATCTTGCAAGGTTTGCTGCTCTGCACGAATATCAACGCCTAGCTCACTCAACATATATTCAGCACGCTTTACTGGGTGCTTTAATATTTGTAGCGCATCGTTAATTTCGGCGGCGCTTTGCACAGCCATTAACTTATCGCGGCTGCTCGCATTAGCGTGGCGATCTGGATGTACAGTACGTTGTAATTCCAAGTAGTGCTTGTTAACTGTTACTAAATCAATATTGTAGTCAACTGGTATTGCAAATAACTCAAAATAGCGCATAACTTCAACCAATAAAATTCAGAAATTAATTTCAAAAATAACAAAGCCCTACATTAACTGGCAGGGCTTATTTATACTACAAAGATATTTAAATCTTAAACGGTAAAGCTTTCGCCACAACCACACTCATCTGCTTGGTTAGGGTTTCTAAATTTAAACCCTTCATTTAAGCCTTCTTTAGTGTAGTCGAGCTCTGTGCCGTCGATGTAAACTAAGCTTTTAGCGTCAACAATTAATGTAACACCTTTAGCCGCAAAAGTTTCATCGTCTTCATTTAAATCGTCAACAAACTCAAGTACATAAGCAAGACCTGAACAGCCCGTCGTTTTAATGCCAACGCGCAGGCCTAAACCTTTACCGCGGTTTGCTAAAAATGATTGTACGCGGTTTGCTGCCGCATCTGTCAATGTCACTGCCATGAGTTTCTCTTCTTACTTCGCTTGTTTGCTTTTGTAGTCTGCAATTGCTGCTTGAATTGCATCTTCGGCTAAAATTGAACAGTGAATTTTCACTGGTGGTAATTCTAGCTCTGCACTGATATCAGTGTTTTTGATTGTCGCTGCTTCGTCTAGCGTTTTGCCTTTAACCCACTCTGTTACAAGTGAAGATGAAGCAATTGCGCTACCACAACCGTAGGTTTTGAATTTTGCATCTTCAATAACGCCAGTGGCAGATACTTTGATTTGCAATTTCATTACGTCACCACATGCTGGTGCGCCTACCATACCCGTTGCCACTGACGGATCGTTCTTATCTAGAGTACCTACGTTACGTGGGTTTTCTACGTGGTCGATTACTTTATCACTATAAGCCATTATTCTATCCTCATTACCTGCTAGGGTATGTGCTCACACTATTAGTGGTGAGCCCATTCAACTGAATCTAAATCAATACCTTCTTGATGCATCTCCCAAAGTGGAGACATCTCACGTAGGCGACCGATAGAGTTTTTCATTAATTCGACGGTGTAATCAATCTCTTCTTCGGTAGTAAAGCGACCAATACTAAAACGAATTGAGCTATGTGCTAATTCGTCGTTACGGCCAAGTGCACGTAATACATAAGAAGGCTCTAAGCTTGCAGATGTACAGGCTGAACCTGACGATACTGCAATGTCTTTTACTGCCATAAGTAACGACTCACCTTCAACAAAGTTAAAGCTGATATTTACAATGCCAGGTACTGATTGGTCTTGTGTGCCGTTAAAGTATACTTCGTCCATATCAGCCATAATGCCGTCGATTAAACGATTACGTAAGGCGCTGATGTGTGCGTGATCTTTTTCGAAATCTTGCTTAGCGATTTTAAACGCAGTACCCATACCCACTAATTGGTGAGTAGCTAGTGTACCTGAACGCATACCACGTTCATGTCCGCCACCGTGCATTTG
Source organism: Pseudoalteromonas sp. EB27 (assembly GCF_001974875.1). Taxonomy (GTDB): domain Bacteria; phylum Pseudomonadota; class Gammaproteobacteria; order Enterobacterales; family Alteromonadaceae; genus Pseudoalteromonas. The sequence continues at coordinate 147,957 of NZ_MTQD01000013.1, read as the reverse complement.
CGCTTCAAGGCGAGCACGTGGTTTACGACGAACGTAAAGTGCGCCAACACCTTTAGGGCCATACACTTTATGTGCAGAGAACGACATAAAATCAACTTTAAGCTGTTGCACGTCAATTAATACTTTACCCGCGCTTTGCGCTGCATCTACGTGGAACATAATTTTACGTTCGCGACACATTTCGCCAATAGTCGCGATATCTTGAATTACACCTAGCTCGTTATTAACGTGCATGATGCTTACAAGTACTGTGTCGTCACGCATTGTGTCGGCAAGTTTTTGTAAATCAAGTAGGCCGTTTTCTTCAACGTCCATGTAAGTTACTTCAAAACCTTGGCGCTCAAGCTCACGACATGTGTCGATTACAGCTTTATGCTCAGTTTTAGCGGTAATAACGTGCTTACCTTTTTTCTTGTAAAACTGTGCTGCACCTTTAATAGCAAGGTTATTTGATTCTGTTGCACCCGATGTGAAAACAATTTCACGTGGGTCTGCATTAATTAAATCAGCAATATCTGTACGCGCTTGGTCAACAGCTTCTTCTGCTTGCCAACCAAAACGGTGTGAGCGTGACGCAGGATTACCAAACTTACCGTCCATTGTCAGGCATTGCATCATTTCTTTAGCAACACGTTCGTCAACAGGCGTGGTCGCTGCGTAATCTAAATAAATCGGTAACTTCATTTCTCTCTCCGCTGCAGGTCAACCTTAAAGTTGACAGCTTACTTGAATGTTTTCCAACTGCTTAATTGCATTATTGATACTGTTATCTTGGCGCGATGCTATTTCTTTCACATCTGATTTTTCCACCAATTCAGCAAGGGTAATATTATTCAAAAATTCTTCTATGCGTGCGCTTAAGTCTGACCACAAATTATGTGTTAAACAGCGCATACCACTCTGACAGCCGGTATCGGCACCTTGGCAACGTGTTGCATCGACCGATTCGTCTACGGCGCTAATAATATCGCCAACAGAGATAACGCTCGCTTCACGTCCTAGTAAATAACCACCACCAGGTCCACGAACAGAACTTACTAGGCCATTTTTACGTAAACGAGCAAATAATTGTTCAAGGTAAGACAAAGAAATTTCTTGTCTTTGTGAAATATCAGCAAGGGCTACAGGACCTACACCTGTGTGTAGTGCAACATCCAGCATAGCTGTAACGGCATATCTGCCTTTTGATGTTAACTTCATAACGCCCCCTGCACAAAAGAGTGCAAATTTTAATTACCAGAGTAAATTAGTCAAGTATTATCACTTGATAAAAATTTGATTTAGAAACTCATACTTTTAAATTGTAGAGTAAACAAATTTTCAATACTTGACCTCTTTGGTCAAGTATTACAGCTATTGTAATTACCTGAGTATTTTAGTCAAGTATTAGCTAGTTATTTACCTATTGGTTTTTATAACTAATAGCTATACCTAAGTTACTTAGGGATAGCCTTATTAATTGAGGTGAGAATACCGCGTAAAATATTCATTTCGGCATCTTCAGGGTGAGCTCGGTTAAACAAACGGCGTAATTTAGTCATAACTAAACCAGGGTGTTGTTTGATGATAAAACCTGTTTTGAAAAGTGTATCTTCAAGGTGATCATAAAACAGCTCTGTTTGCTTTGAGCTTGGGTAAACAGCATCGTCTTCTTCAACTTTTTTAGGTTGTTGATTTAAAAATGCCATACGCGTTTCGTAGCTAAGTGTTTGTACGGCCATTGCTAAATTAAGCGAGCTGTATTCTGGATTAGCAGGAATACATACATGGTAATTACAAAGCTGTAATTCTTCGTTAGTTAAACCACTGTTTTCACGACCAAATACTAGCGCTACAGGGCCATTTACGGCTTCAGCAACGAGTTTTTCACCACATTCACGTGGTTCAACCATTGGCCACGAAAGCGTACGAGAACGCGCACTTGTGCCAATCGTTAATGTACAGTCAGCGATAGCTTCTTCAACAGTACCTACAATGACTGCATTGCCTAAAACATCAGTTGCGCCTGCAGCTAATGCACTTGCTTGGCTGTCTATTTCGCAAGCAGGATCAACTAAATAAAGTTTTGATAAACCCATGGTTTTCATGGCGCGAGCCGCCGAACCAATATTGCCGGAATGTGACGTGTTAACTAAAACAATGCGAATATCATCTAAGATCATTACTGTGCTACTTTGCTATGCCAAAAAATTGCGCAAATTCTAACATGAAAGTGCAATAAGATCCTAGATTCAAAAGGCTAGATCCTAAGATCTAGCCCAATATAACAATTCTTACATGGATCAGTTCTCGGGATATAACGCCGATTTGTTTTGATGCTTAAACCATTGCTGCTTTTACATAGACATCAAAACGGTTCTTTTTGGTTTTAATTTGCATACTTGGGGTTTTGTCATTTAAAAATGGGGCGTAATCGGGGCGTTTTACTACTACGCGCTTACTGGCGAGTGGGTAGGCGAATTCGAGTAAATCGTCAGCGTCGGTATCTGCACCAACAAGCTCTTGAAATACACGCATTTCTTTTTTAACTAATGCTGATTTTTCGCGGTGCGGGAACATAGGATCTAAATAAACCACATCGGGCATGCTTTCACATTGCGATAGTAGGGTATGGCTTGAACCAAATATTAGGCTCATATTTTCTTTCATCCACAAACCAATTTCAATATCGCTATAGGCTCGCTTTAAGCCATCGTATAAAAGTGCAGCTACAACCGGGTGACGTTCATGTAATATAACTTTGCACCCTAGCGAGGCAAGTACGAAGCCATCTCGCCCAAGGCCTGCGGTAGCATCGAGTACAACAGGCGTTGCACCTTTATTTAAGCCAACCGCTTTGGCAATTGCTTGCCCTTTACCACCGCCAAACTTACGCCTATGGGCGGCAGCACCGGTTACAAAATCAACGTTAATTGCACCTAGTTTGGGCTCGTCGGTTTTAAATAGGCTTAACCCTTTATCGTCGTAATGTAAGCTAAAGCCACTGCAATTTTGCGCCCATTGGGCTAAACCAAAGCGTGTTTCTAATTCATTTAAATAAGGACGTAACTCTTTAAAAGCACACTGAATAACCACAATAAACTCCGACGATAAAATACGCCTGTAGTATATCAACCGCTTTACTTTAAAGCACTAAAATAGCTCTATATCGCTATGATGATTAGTATTAACCTTTGCGGCTTCCGCTTTAGTGCGTAAATTAGATATAAGTTCATTGCGGCTTTCGGCAACCTGTTTAAGCTGATATTTGATAAAGGCTAAATCACTATTAGCCGATACAAATAACTGCATCGTTTGATCCAGTTGGGATATATATAAGGTGAGATCCGCAGGATTTGCTTGTGTTTGTTGTAGCTTAATGGCGCAGTCAAGTTCATGTAGCTGCTCTATAAATATTTTAGTACTTTTGTTTTGCTCTACATTTTGAGTAGTTAACTGCTTAACAATGTCTTGAAGGGCTGTACTTATTTGAGCTGCCTGCTCATAACTGCTTTCGCTTCTTTCCATGGTAACAACCTTCTCGTTGGTCACTTCTAATATATGCGGGAAAAGATCTTTGTAGCGCCCGTACAAAGCATCGTTATCAACAGGCATATTTTTTATCAAAAGGGATACTTTGGGATAATTAATAATAGTACTGCTACCAATATCAACAAATCGTTGAGCATGTCGATGTTGCTCTAGCAGTTCTTGCTCTAGCGGGCAAACACCACTTTGCTGGCTGTAAAAAATACCTTTGCTTTGATACCAAAACACAACCACAACATCTAAATTTAAAGGTGCAAAAAAAGTAAAAAAGTATTCGCTTAACGATTGAAAGTTATTAGCGTGATAACTTTGTCCAACGTAGCGCATTATACGCCCCATATCGCCCGACTCTGTCATTGCTATTTCAGCTGTTTTATTCGCTTTTACTATATCCAATTTAAGTTTTGCGCATTTTTGCCTATATTCGTAAAGTACCTTTATTCGCGCTATTAACTCTTCTGCGTTAAAAGGTTTTGTAATGTAATCGGATGCGCCGACGCTGTAACCTTTTACCCGATCGCTTAGCTCTATTTTAGATGAGAGAAACATAACGGGAATATCTTGAGTATTTTGACTTTGCTTTATTGTTTTACATACGTCATAACCTGACATACCTGGCATTTCAATATCGAGTAAAATAATATCTGGGTTGTATTTATTGGTTAGCCTTAATCCTTCATCGCCATCTTTTGCATGAATTATTTTACAAAACCCTGCTAAAGACTCTTCAATTATATGATGAACATACTTGTCGTCATCAATTGCCAATACCAACTTTGCCATGCCTTAGTCCATTTTATTAGGTGTGCTAAAAGCATAGTACGGTAGGATGAAATTACTAAAAATTATTAGATAATAATTTTAAAATAATAAAAAAGCGCCATTAAGGCGCTTTAATTTGGTTTGTGCTAAATATTAATTTTTAAACAGCAATACCGCTATGGCGTAGTAACGCGTCGACATTTGGCTCACGACCACGAAACTTTTTAAATAATTCCATTGGCTCTTCGCTACCGCCTTTTTCTAAAATGTTTTGCATAAAGGCTTGCCCTGTTTCGGCGTTAAAAATACCTTCTTCTTCAAATTTAGAAAACGCATCAGCAGAAAGTACTTCAGCCCATTTATACGAGTAATAACCTGCACTATAACCGCCGGCAAAAATATGACTAAAACCATTTTGAAAACGGTTAAACTCAGGCGGTTTAACGATTGATGTGCGGCTACGTACATCGTTTAGTACTGCTTGAATTTGGCATTGCTCACCCACTTTGTAATCGTTATGGATTTTAAAGTCGAATAACGAAAACTCAATTTGACGTAGCATTTGTACGCCTGAGTTATAGTTTTTAGCAGCAAGTAACTTATCAAGTAACTCTTTAGGTAACGGCTCACCCGTTTCATAATGACCTGAAATAAAGCTCAGGGCTTCTTCGTCGTAACACCAGTTCTCTAAAAACTGACTAGGAAGCTCTACCGCGTCCCATGCAACACCATTAATACCCGCAACAGGCGCGGCATCAACTTGTGTCAGCATGTGGTGAATACCATGACCAAACTCATGAAATAAAGTAGTTACTTCGTCATGAGTAAACAGCGCCGGTTTATCGCCAACCGCCTTATTAAAGTTACACACTAAATAAGCCACTGGAGTTTGTAGTTCGCCGTTAGCACGCACTTTACGGCCCATACAGTCGTCCATCCACGCACCACCTCGTTTGTGGTCGCGTGCATATAAATCTAGATAAAAGCGTCCACGAAGCGTATTGCTACTATCTACAATTTCAAAAAAGCGTACATCTTTATGATAAGTATCAAAATCAGTAACTTCTTTTACGCTAATACCAAATAAGCGATTAACGGTTTCGAATAATCCACTTAATACTTTATTTGCAGGGAAGTAAGGACGTAGCACTTCGTCTGAAATTGCATACTTTTCTTGCTTAAGCTTTTCGCTGTAGTAACCAAAATCCCATGCCTGTAATTCAGAAATACCATGCTTTTGCTTAGCATACGCTTTTAGCTCGGCCACTTCTTGCTCTGCTTGTGGTTTTGATTTAGCTGCTAGGTCTTCTAAAAATGAAAATACTTGTTCTGGTGTTTCGGCCATTTTAGTCGCCAGTGACTTTTCAGCGTAATTGTTGAATCCTAGTAACTGTGCAAGTTCATGGCGAAGCGCAAGCTCCTCGCTCATAATATCTGAGTTATCAAACTCACCGGCGTTAGGGCCTTGGTCTGATGCGCGCGTAGAAAACGCAGTGTAGGTTTCCCTGCGTAGTTCGCGGTTATCTGCGTAAGCCATTATTGGTAAATATGATGGAAAATCGAGTGTAAATAACCAGCCATCTAATTCTTTACTTTTTGCGGTATCGGCTGCAAGTGCAAGAGCTGATTCTGGCAAGCCAGCTAAGTCGCTCTCATCAGTAATATGCTTGTGCCACGCTAAAGTCGCATCCATTACATTGTTGCCAAATTTTGAGGCAAGCTCAGATAAACGTGCGCTTATTTCACCATAGCGTTTTTGTTGTTCTGGCGCTAAAGCAATACCCGATAATTTAAAATCACGCAGCGCATTAGTAATTGTTTTTTGCTGTGCTGTAGTCAGCGTTTTAAATTCGTCGCTGTTATAAAGCGTATTATACGCGTTGTATAAACCTTGGTGCTGACCTACAAATGTTGAATATTCAGATATTAACGGTAAGCATTGCTCGTAAGCTTCGCGTAATTCGTCGTTATTCATTACTGAATTTAAATGCGATACAGGGGAAAACATGCGCGATAATTTATCGTCAGCTTCTTCAAGGGGTAATACTAAGTCATCCCACGTGTACGAACCTTTAGCTAACACGTCATCAATGGCTTTACGACAAAGCTCAATACCGTCTTTTAGTGCGGGTACTACATACTCAGGCTTTATTTTTGAAAATGGTGGTAAGCCTTCAAGGCCAATTAGTGGGTTGCTCATAAATACTCTCTTTGCGTTAATGCATTAGGTTTTAAATTGGGTCTAAAAGTAAAAAAACAACTCAACTGCTTTTAAGTTGTGTAATTTTAATAGGGTTGCTCCAGAGCAAAACACAAATAACCCATTAATGAGTCAGCCACTTTATAACGCTCTAGTACCGTATCAACTAAATTATTGCTACATACTTGCTTTTGAGTCAGCGGGCTAATGGCTATAAAGTCTTTTCGCTTGAGCTCATTTATTAATGGGTGCTCTTTTTCAAAACCTCTTGGTGGGCGTTTTAGCGACTCTCCTGACATTTCAAAAATAGATTTAAATTGCTCATCATAAATTGCTTTTTTATAGCTATTTGGATTTTCATCTATGCAGGTTCTGATTGCGTTAAGCGCCTTTGATTCTGGTCGCCAAATACCAGCACCTATAAAACATTCGTCATTTGCTAAGTGAAAATAAAAACCCGGGGCGTGTACGTTTTTTCCCATAAAATGGCGAAATTGAATCCCTACATTAATTTTATATGGGGTTTTATCTTTACTAAAACGCGCATCCTTATGGATTCTCATTAAACTACCGCCCACTTTTTTATCTGATGCGACAAAATGGCTAGAAACCTCAGTAAGTGGTGCTTGCATTTGCCTAATGAAATCTAAAGCGGGCTCTCTTACGTATTCCTCATACTGTGATTTATGGTCATTAAACCAGTCTCTATTATTGTTTTGATCAAGCTGAGCAAGAAATTCGAATGTTTTTTTACTAAACATAGGTCACCTAAACACTCTTTATTTTTAAAACTTAATGTTATGCTAATGCGCATAAAACTCAACGCCTAAGGACATAAAATGACACAACACTTTGATTATATTGCAATCGGTGGTGGCAGTGGTGGTATTGCCTCTGCAAATAGAGCGGCAATGCGTGGCGCTAAAGTAGCACTTATAGAAGCAAAACACATGGGCGGCACGTGTGTAAACGTGGGCTGTGTACCTAAAAAAGTAATGTGGCACGGTGCTCAGGTTGCTGAAGCAATTAATTTATATGCCCCAGATTACGGCTTTAATGTTGAAGTTAAAGGCTTTGATTGGAGCAAGTTAGTACAAAGCCGTGAAGCCTACATAGGTCGAATTCATAAAGGTTATGACAGTGGCCTTGCTAGCAATGGCGTTACTGTAATTAAAGGCTTTGCTAAATTTGTAGATAATAAAACAGTTGAAGTAAACGGCAAGCACTACACAGCCGACCATATATTAATTGCAGTAGGTGGACGCCCAAGCATTCCGCATATTGAAGGTGCTGAGCACGGTATCGATTCTAATGGCTTTTTTGAATTAAAAGAGCAACCTAAACGCGTTGCAGTAATAGGCGCAGGTTATATAGCTGTAGAACTTGCTGGTGTATTACATGGTTTAGGTACTGAGACGCATTTATTTGTACGTAAGCATTCTCCGCTTCGTAACTTTGACCCTTACATAGTTGAAACGCTTGTTGATGTTATGGCTGCTGAAGGCCCTACTCTTCATACAGAATCTGTACCCCATAAATTAGTTAAAGAAGACGATGGCTCAGTAACGCTACATTTAGATAATGGCAAAAGCCATAACGTAGATCAGGTTATTTGGGCTATTGGCCGCGAGCCAACAACCAATGCTATTAACGTTGGTGCAGCTGGCGTAGAAGTAAACAGCAGTGGTTTTGTAAAAGTTGATGAGTATCAAAATACCACAGCTGAAAATGTATACGCGGTAGGCGATATAATCGAAAACGGTATTGAACTTACACCGGTAGCAGTTAAAGCAGGGCGTACTTTATCTGAGCGTTTATTTAATAAAGAACTCCCAGATGATTTAAAAATGGATTACAGTTTAGTTCCTACGGTTGTATTTAGTCATCCACCGATTGGTACTATTGGTTTAACTGAGCAAGAAGCTATTTCTCAGTATGGCGAAGAAAACGTTAAAATTTATCAATCTGGTTTTACGGCTATGTACACAGCGATAACTAAACATCGCCAGCCTTGTAAAATGAAACTTGTATGTGCCGGCCCAGACGAAAAAGTAGTTGGCCTACATGGGATTGGTTTTGCGGTTGATGAAATGATTCAAGGTTTTGCAGTCGCCATGAAAATGGGCGCAACTAAAGCTGATTTTGATGCCGTTGTTGCAATTCACCCGACTGGCTCGGAAGAATTTGTAACGATGCGCTAGGCGCTAAACTCTAAGTTATTAATTATAAAAAGCCCTTGCTAAGTAAACAGTAAGGGCTTTTTAATGCTTGTTATATTTTGCACAACAAACCACTTAAAACGTCACATTAAAAACATCCATTCAACATTAAATAAATATCTAAGCCATTATTTTAACAGCAAAAATTTTAGACCAATAAAAATATTAAAAGTTTAAATTTTGTTTTGGCTTTAAGGCATTTTTACAATTAGAATCTCGCGCATTTATAGTTTCTCTTGGTTATTTATGTTTTTACTGCGATCTTTTATTTATTTATTATGCCTAGCCGGTGTTGCTTATTTAATTCAACTAGAAGGCTTTGAATTAAAACAGTATGCACTTTACAGTGAAGAAACTCTTACTGAACATATGCAAGATGTTTTAACTTTTTTAAGCTGTATTTTGTTTTTTTACGCTTCGCGAATTAACTTTCAACTCAAAATACCGGCAGTATTACTTGCTGCGTTATCGGCAATGATGTTTGTAAGAGAGTTTGATACCTACCTCGACTTATACTTTTTTGATGGCGCTTGGCAAAGTATCGTCTATTCAATTTTAGCTGGCGTGTTTGTTTATTTAACAACAAAGAGAGGAAGTATTTTTGACTCTTTAAAAGCCTATAGCCTCACTCCTAGTTATGGAATTTGCTTATCAGGCATGGTTACTTTACTCGCATTTTCGCGAATGATGGGCAAAGGTGCATTTTGGCATTCAGTAATGGGCGATGACTACGTACGTGCGGTAAAAAACATTGTTGAAGAGGGTATAGAAACGCTTGGCTATACTCTAATCTTTATTTCAGCCATTGAGCTTGTACTCATATGCCGAAAAAAAATGGCTAAAAATCACAAACATTGCACTGATGAAGTAACTCAATAGCGTCGCTCGATTTTTATTGGTTACTCTTTTTGCACTAAATTTGCTAATTGGTTTAATAAATCAATATACTTAGCCTGTTTTTATCAACTCGCGTTTAATTGGATATTATGACTAAAGATATATTGCTGCATCCGTTTCTTCTTTCAATTGTAATGATCACTATTGCATTTGTATTAAAAGTACTTGTTGATAAGCTCGCTAAAAATCGCGCAGAAAAAAAGGAAAAAGATATTCGTTACATCGCACACAATATTAAGCACTTTATTAATTTTGTAATGATGATATCGCTGCTATTTGTGTGGTCTACTGAAATTCAAAACTTTGCACTTTCTATTGCTGCTTTTGCTGTGGCGATTGTGCTTGCAACGCGCGAGTTTATTCAGTGTGTGATAGGCTTTTTTTACCTCGTAACAACTCGCCCGTTTAGAGTCGGTGATTGGATACAAGTAGGTGATTACTTTGGTGAAGTAGCTGAAACTGATTGGATAAAAACAACCATGCATGAAATTGATATACATACTTATCAATTTTCAAGAAAAACCATATACATACCTAATAATAAGTTAATTACCAGCTCTATTAAAAACTTAAACTTTGTAAAACGCTTTGTTACACATCATTTTATTATTGTCCGTCGAGAGAGCTTTAACCCGTACCCTATTCACGACACACTCACTGAGCAAGCTAAACTGTACTGCGAAGAATTTCAAGAAGTAGCAAGTCGTTATAATTCAATGATTGAGCGTAAACTCGATGCAAAAATATCTGGTCCAGAGCCGGTAATTCACTTTGGTACAACCGATTTAGGTGAATTTAAAGCAAGCTTCACCTTGTTTTGTCCGACAGAAAAAGCGCTTGAGATAGAGCATAAATTAACAGAGTGCTTTTTTGCGTTATGGTATAAAGAAGCTGAAAAAAATAAAGAGGATGAAGGAGAAGTATAAACCCCGCCTTCATTAAAACAAAAAGCGCGAATTTACTTCGCGCTTGAGTAATATTTAAGCTGTACCACCGACCGTTAACTGATCAATTTTAAGGCTTGGTTGGCCTACGCCTACCGGTACGCTTTGACCATCTTTACCACAAACACCCACACCTTTATCAAGTGCTAAGTCGTTACCAACCATCGATATTTGCTGCATTACTTCTGGGCCATTACCAATAAGCGTTGCGCCTTTAATTGGTTGGGTAATTTTACCATTTTCGATTAAATACGCTTCTGATGCGCTAAATACGAACTTACCTGACGTGATATCAACTTGTCCGCCGCCAAAATTAGGCGCAAATACACCTTTTTTAACGCTACTGATAATATCAGCTTGGCTGTGCTCACCACCTAACATGTAAGTATTAGTCATGCGAGGCATTGGTAAATGTGCATACGACTCACGACGTGCGTTACCGGTAGGATTTACACCCATTAAACGCGCGTTTAGCTTATCTTGCATATAGCCTTTTAAAATACCGTTTTCGATGAGTACGTTGTAAGCGGCTGGTGTGCCTTCATCATCCACATTAAGTGAGCCACGGCGATCAGCCATTGTGCCATCATCAACCACAGTACACAGCTCAGATGCTACTTTTTGGCCCACTTTACCACTAAACGCAGACGCGCCTTTACGATTAAAGTCGCCTTCAAGGCCATGCCCTACCGCTTCGTGTAAAAGCACGCCAGGCCAACCATTACCAAGTACAACTTCCATCGTGCCTGCAGGTGCATCAATAGCCTCAAGATTTACTTTAGCTTGGCGTACCGCTTCTTCTGCAAATTCCATCCAACGCGGTTTACCATCAACAAGCTCTTTAAAGTAACCATAATCTAAACGTGCACCACCGCCTGCGCCACCGCGTTCACGGCGACCATTTTTTTCAAGCAGTACTGAGCAGTTTAAACGAATAAGCGGGCGAATATCGGTGGCAAACGTACCATCACTTGCTGCGATTAATACTTCTTCGTATACCGCTGACATTGAACTAATTACTTGCTCTGCATCGGGTGCTAGTTCACGAATATAGTTTTCAAGTTCGCGTAATAAGCTCACCTTGTCGGTATCGCTCATACTCGAAATTGGCTGATGCGGTGCAAACTGCTCTTTAGCTTTAACATCACTAAATACTTTAATCGCTCTATCTTCACCAGCATCTGCAATGCTACGAGCCGCTGTAGCCGCTTTATTAAGCGCTTCAAGATTTATTGCATCAGAGTAAGAAAAACCTGTTTTTTCGCCGCTTACAGCACGTACACCAACGCCGCGCTCGACGTTATAAGAGCCTTCTTTAACTAAGCCGTCTTCAAGCACCCATGATTCGTGGTGGCTAGATTGAAAATATAAATCGGCGTAATCCACTTTATGCTGATGTATATAAGCGAGCGTTTTTTCGAGCTCTTCTCTATTTAGCTGGCTGTCGTGTAGTAAATGCTGTTCAACCGAATTCATAATAAATGCTCTCTAAATCGTTGATGAGACTGCACGGGCATATCTCGTCTAATTTTTTGTAACTGGTCTAAGTCTGCGTTGCAACTTATAAAACCGGTGCCTGTTGGCAATTCACTCAGGATATTTCCCCAAGGTGAAATAATAATACTGTGGCCATATGTTTGTCGGCCATTTTCATGTGTACCGTGTTGAGCCGCTGCAACCACATAACATTGTGTTTCTATTGCGCGCGCTGTTAATAACGGCTGCCAGTGTGCTTGCCCTGTAGGGACTGTAAATGCACTTGGTACTAAAATAATATCGGCGCCTTGGCGTACTAGTTCGTTGAATAAGCCACTAAAGCGCAGATCATAACATACTGTTAAGCCTATTTTACCAAAGGGAGAATCAACAACAACCACATCGCTACCTGCTTGGGTAAAATCTGACTCTCGATAGCTACCTGTTTGATCATCCACGTTTACATCAAATAAATGTATTTTGTTATACGTTGCAACCAGCTCGCCTTGATTATGATATAAGTGCGATGCTGCATAATATTTATGTTCGTTAAATGGCTCAGGTATTGTGCCTGCATTTAACCAAATATTATGGTGTTGGCACAATTCACTAAGTTGTAGTTTGTATCGCTCAACTTGCTTAGCAACACGTAACGTATCGTTACCACTTTTACTAAACACTAAAAAAGCCTCAGGCAAACAAACAAGTAATGGCCTTGCTGTTGGGAGGGTTTTAAGAGCACGCTTTAAGCTTGCTAAGTTGTCATCAGGGCTTAGCCCTGAACACATTTGTAGGGCAACTATTGTGGGTGTGCTTATGTTTGCTGTTTTGTTCATTGCGTTGCTGTTACTTGTGCATCTTTAAGCTTTAAATCGACTGATGCTTGTGGCTGATTTTGCGCAGCTTGCGGTAACGTAACTTCACGACTTTTTCTGTCGAGTTCTTGAACTATAGGATCGTTCATTTTACCCGTTACTTTAAAATTTATCTCTGAGATAACGCGTGCAGAGTGAATAACTTTATCAATTGCTAAGGCAGCAAGCCCTGTTACTGGATTTACCATCCATGCAACTATAACCGGAATGCTCGAGGTTACTTGTGGCGCTACAGCAAGGTCATAGTCTATATCTAGCGTATTTAAATTTGCGTAGCCTTTAATAGTTAAATCGGCGGGCACACCGTCCATTTTGGTATCTTTAGTGTAAGCGATACCTTCTTCTAGCTGCATAGAGCCTTGCATGCTGTTATAAAAAAAGCCCTTTGAAAAGACATCTCTAAAATCAAGTTTTAGCTTACGTACTAATGAATCAAGACTCAGTAACGAAAATACGCGTGCACCACCATCGCTTATTTCAGTTAAATGACCTTCGCCTAAATCCCAAATAACCTCACCACTTAACGTTTTCACATCAAAATCATAAGGAGCAGCTTGCCAAGTAAGATCATAATTTAAATCGGCTTTTGAGTCCTTAATTGCAGAGGTAATATCAAACTCACCAAACAATGCGCCTATGTCATCACTTTTAAGCTCGCCACTTAGCGTTGTTAAGCCATTTTGCCACTGCCCTTTAGTGCGTAGCACATGATCGCCTTTATCGACCACAAGCTCTGATATTGATAAGCGCTCGCCATCACCTAATAATGACGCACTCACTTTATCAAGTTGGTAGCGGTCAATTTTGCAGTCACTGCATTCAAACTCAATGGCAGGTATTTGAGTAAGCCAACTCAAGTCTTCCTCGGGAAGTACATCTGTTATTTCAAGTACTTGTTCATTGTGCGGTGCAAAATTAAGCCTTAAGTAATCGGCATTAATTCGTATTGGCTGGCTAGGCTGTGATGTAGGAATAAACACCCCAGCTCTAAGTTCTTTAGCATTTAGCTTTAGATATAAATCGTCTTTTGATGGTGCTAAACGCATTTCAAAGTCATTAAAAATGATGTTACTCGCATCAAGCATACCTATATTTGCGACCACCTCATTGAGCGGTGGCATAATCCCTTTTGATTTTTTATCTGGGTTTGCTTTACCGGCTTTAATTATTTGATCAATCAGATCAAACCAAGGCACTAATTCACTCTGTTCAAGATTTATATTTACGCTTAAGTCTTTTTGGTTTAATCCTAAATCTTGTTTTCCGAGCACAAAATGGACATTGCTAAACTGTGATTTACCGTTTTCTAAAATAGCATTAAAGTAAAACTGTTGATTAGCGTTTGCTGTAATGAGATTAGAAATGTCATCACCTTGTACTACTGCATCAAGCGCCCACACTTGTTCACTATTTTTATTATAAGGTGCAGGTAAGTTACTCGTTAAGCCAAGTAGTTCTGAGTTTACCTGTGCACGGTAATTAAAGCCTTGCTCGGTAAAATTAAGTACTAAGCCAATATCAACATCACTTTGCCCGCTTAAATAATTTTTTAATATACCTTGTCCACTATCTATTAGTGTATCGGCGTCAATTTTGGCGTTTATATCTATATTTGCTTGGTAATTTTTTGCATCACTTTTACTGCTGTAATTAATAGTTAGCGGCATGCCCAGCCACTTCGCAGTCGCATTTTTAAGTGTGATGTTGTCGTTTTTAAAATTAAGCTCGCCAGTTAAGTTTTTAAGCTCAATTCCTGGCGTTGCTATAAATACTGGCAAGTCATTTAAATTAACCTTGCCGCTAACACTGGCTCCGCCTTTAAATTTTGAGCCTACTAAAAGCTCAATACTGGCATCGGCTTCCCCTTTGCCCTGCACAACTTTAAAAATTTCAGCGAGAGGTTTGGCAATAGGTGTCGCTGCGAAAAAGTCATGTAACTTTTCCATTTGTGCTTTTTTATCAATTTGCACAATAAGTTCATCTGCATTCATTAAATCTGCAATGCTTACCTGTACACTATTACCAATATCTAAATTAACCAACTTACCTTGCTGGCTATATATATCCATACGCTCATTTTCAAAATGTAGCTGTACATTGGCATTAGTGACCAAAGGCCAATCAGGATCAAACTCATAGGTTGCGTTGTCTATTTGCGCTAATACATTAAACTGACCGCTGCCATCGGTGAATGGAAAGCCAGATAAAGGTCCTGCAAATAAGACTTGTGCTTTAGATACTTCTCCGCCTTTAATTGCACCATTTAAATAGCTAACGAGCTCAGGGCTCATTGCTTTTAATGGGAAGTAATGACCTGCAATTTTGGCATCTGGGGCGAAGGCTTCAGCGTAAAGATCTAATCGAGGATCATCTGTTAGACTAATTTGTAATTCTGCAGCAAGAGTAACTTCATTATTATCAAACCATATATTGTCACTACTTATATGCCAGCCATCATCTCGTTTAGCTAAATCTAGCTCTACATTTAGCTGATTATAATTTATGTCGTTACTAAAGCTTTCGCCTGTAACTAATGTGCCGTTTTCACCAAATAAATTTATTCGACCACTACTTTGATTAAGTAAACCACTTACTCTAAGTCCTTGTGCTGCAGGTACCGACCTTAATTCTTGCCAACCAATATTGTCAGCCTCAAACCATAATTGCCATTTCTGTGCATTAGAAAAATTTAAATAAGCTTGATCTATTTGCCCGCTAGGTTGGCGCTCTAAAAATGGTTCAAGTGCATTAAAATTACTTAGCCCTGCTAGGTTACTCAGTAATTCAAAATCAACTTGATGGAGCCACACTTTATTTTGCGACCCTAGTTGAGCTTCAAACTCTAAACTTGGCCATGCTTTATCGTTACTATTAAATGTTAAACCGGTGCTTTTTAAGTGCCAGCTATTTTGTTCTGGATATAAATGGAATCCACCTTCACTCAGGCTGACTTGTTGGCTTTGCTCTTCTCGCTGCCAACGCACAAAGCTTGGTAGCCACTGCATTTTTATATCGCTTACAAGGCCTTTATCTAGTTTTAGCCACGCTTGTAAATTAATATCGCTATGCAGTTGTTGCTTTTGCGTATTTATATATTGTGCTAGCCAGTTAGATACATCGACCTTATTAGCCTGCACATAAATGTCGCCCGCAACTTGCTCTAGGGTATCGCCAGTAAGTGCAATGCGCGCATCAAAGTCACCAACCGAAATACCCGGCAGTGCTAAGCTCCCACTGCCAAGATGTTGCTCATCTTCATTTTGCCAAACAATATTTTTGAGGAGTAACTTACGTTCTTTACCATCTTCTAGAACAAAGTTAATACTGGAATTTTCTATTGCAAAATGACCCGTTTTACCCAAAAACAGTTCTTCAATTAGCTCTTTTTGCTCAAAAGAGACTTCGTCGTTATCAGCGGTTTTAAATAAGTTGGTGATATTTACACTGGTATGAAACCCATTAATAACAAAATAATTAGATCTAAGTTGCAGTGCTTTTAGGCTTTCCCATAAGTTTAGCTCTAAGCTGGTTTTAGCAATGGTGAGTGATATTGGCGCGGTTTCGTTATCTTTAAACGATAAATTCTCTAGTACTAATGCAGGACCACTGCCCTGCCAACTAGCTGATATCTCACCGATAGATAAGCTTATTTCAAACTTTTCGTGTAAATAGCTTTCTATATTACCTTTGTATTCGTTTGCATACGGGAGGGTATATTTTAAAATTGAAACAATAACGGCCAGTAATACCAAAATTATGGCGCAGGTCTGCCATAACTTTCTAAAACAAAAAAAACAGACCGCTTTTGCTTTCATTACATCATTACCACATCAAACTGTTCTTGGCTGTATAAGCTCTCTGTTTGAATATTGACTTGCTTACCAATAAATAGTTCAAGCTCGGCAAGGTTATGATACTCATCGTTTAGTAGGGCTTCGCTCACAGCAGGCGCTGCATATACCATAAACTTATCGGCAGCGTATGCTCGGTTAACACGCACTATTTCACGTAGTATTTCGTAGCAAACCGTTTCAACTGTTTTTTGCGAACCACGACCAGAACACGCAGGACATACATCACATAAAATATGCTCTAAGCTTTCGCGTGTACGTTTACGCGTCATTTCAACAAGCCCAAGCGCTGAAAGCCCATTAATATTTGTTTTAGTGCGATCTTTTGCGAGTGCCGATTCAAGTGAATGTAATACTCGGCGCTTATGATCCTCACTTACCATATCGATAAAGTCGATAATGATAATACCGCCTAAATTACGCAGCCTAAGCTGGCGCGCAATTGCAGAGGTTGCTTCTACGTTGGTATTAAAAATCGTTTCTTCTAGGTTACGATGTCCTACAAATGCACCAGTATTAACATCAACAGTCGTCATTGCTTCTGTTTGATCAATAATTATATAACCACCGGATTTTAGCGTAACTTTACGATGTAGTGCTTTTTGAATTTCGTTTTCAACGTCAAACAAATCAAATATAGGTCGCTCACCTGGGTAGTATTCGAGTACTTGAGACAGTTGTGGAACAAACTCTTCAGTAAATAACTTTAGCTCTTCATGAGTAAGTTTAGAGTCAACGCGAATGCGCTCCATATCTTCGCCTACGTAGTCACGTAGGGTTCTAAAGGCAAGCGTTAAGTCTTCATGTAGAATACTGGCTTTACTGGTTTTTTTGCGACGAGCTGTAATTTTTTCCCATAGTTTTCTTAAAAAACCGGCATCGTGTCGTAATTCTGCTTCGCTAGCGCCCTCGGCTGCTGTGCGAACAATAAAACTGCCATTTTCATCGCCATATTCTGCGACTATTTTTTTAAGGCGTGAGCGCTCTTCTTCAGTTTCAATACGCTGACTAACCCCTACGTGGGTCGCATCTGGCATAAACACTAAATAACGAGAAGGAATGGTAATATCAGTGGTAAGTCTTGCGCCTTTAGTGCCTAGCGGATCTTTTACCACTTGCACCATAATGTACTGGCCTTGACGAACTAACTCTCTAATATCTTGTACTTTTTTTATTGGTACGTCGTCTACACCTTCAACAATGGAGGCACTATTTACAATATCGGATGCATGCAAAAACGCCGCTTTTTCAAGGCCGATATCAACAAAAGCAGCCTGCATACCCGGAAGTACACGACTTATTTTTCCTAGGTAAATATTGCCTACAATACCTAGATTACCAATTCGCTCTAGCTGTATTTCTTGCAGTACACCGTTTTCTATTAGGGCAACACGGCTTTCGCTCGGTGTGACATTGATCAGTAATTCTGTACTCATGTTACCTTCTTAAGAATGTTTTTAATAATTGTTCGGTCTCATATAAAGGTAAGCCTACAACGGAAAAATAGCTACCTGCAATGTGGGTAACAAAACGCCCGCCTAAGCCTTGAATGCCATAGCCACCGGCTTTATCTTGTGGCTCTCCTGTCTCCCAGTAGGCATTAATTTCTTCATCTGTTAGGGCTTTAAAAGTAACATCAGTGCTTACAACACAGCTAATTACATCATTTTGCGTCGCAAGTGCAACAGCGGTGAGAACTTGATGTGTATTACCTGACAGGCGTTTTAATGTGTTTGTAAAATCGTTTTTATCACGAGGTTTACCCAGTGATTCGTTGTCGATAACAACCACGGTATCACTACCAAGCACAGGACGATCAGTATATCCAAGCTCAACACCGCTTTGTGCTTTTAAGCGCGCTAAACGCTCAACAAGAGCTCCAGGTTGCTCGTTTGGAAGTGGGCTTTCATCTGCATCAACACTAAACTGTGTAAATTCGACACCTAATTGGCTTAATAACTCTTTACGGCGGGGAGAGGCTGATGCCAAATATATTGAGGTAGTCATTACCTGATCCTAAAATGTCTGCGATATTTACGAAGCAGTAAAAAGACCCAAAACCAGCTAACCATTCCGGTTGCTACTGGCCATAAATACTGTGGATTAAAGTAAACATCTAACAAAAAATGATTTAGCCAAAATTGCATTAAATGGTACAGCGCTAAAAATAAACCAACTAATAAGCTTTGTTGCCAAAGCGAAAAGTTACGAATTTTTTGAAAGTTACTTGCGGTTATAAATATACATACTGAGAATGTAAGCGAGTTCACACCTAGTGGTGAGCCAGATGCTAAATCTATTAATAAACCAACAACCCATGCAGTACCAATATTTAAACGATGCGGTACTGCCAATGACCAATACATAAGTACAAGTAAAACCCAATCAGGCCTAAATGGTTCAAATGAAAATGGCAGTGGCATTAGTGCCATTATTAACGCAAAAAAGATGCTTAGCGCAATTAACAATGAATAACGGTTAATCATCGCTGATTTGCTCCTGTTGATTACGCCATAAAATAACCAGCAAACGAATGCGATCTAACTGTGCAATTGGCTCTGCAAAAACTTGTGCAAACGGGCGGCCTTCATCACGATTTATTTCGGTTACTACAGCCACAGGGTATCCTTCAGGAAATGTGCCACCTAAACCTGATGTAACAAGTACATCGCCAATTCGCACATCTAAACTGTGTGGAACGTGCGAGAGCTTAACTACATTAATTTTACCTATGCCTTCAACTACTGTTCGTACATCGTTTCGAAGTATACGTACAGGTGTTGCGTGTGTGGTGTCGGTCATTAGTAGTACGCGTGAAGTAGTTGAGCCAACTTTTGTAAGTTGCCCTACTACACCCATCTCATCAATTACAGCTTGGCCTTCACTGAGCCCATCAGTAGTACCACGATTAATAACAACCTGATGACTATATGGATTTGAATGTACAGAAAGTACTTGAGCAATAATTTTACGATTTGGTTGCTTTGCTGATGAGCCTAATAAGGCGCGTAGTTTTTGGTTTTCTCTGGCTAGAAATTGATACTGCTGAAGTTGCTCGCTTTGTAGCATTTGCTTTTTTTTCAGCGCTTCGTTTTCAGTAAGAAGTTGATCCCGCGTGTGTAGACTTTTAGCACTTAAGCTAAATAATTCGTAGGGTAAGTTGGCAACATAAATGAGTGGGCTAACTAAAGTATTTAGGCTGGTACGAACAACGGTACCACCTTGCGTATATCTGTCTCCAACTATGAGTACGATACTCAAAAGCACTGCGACAAAAAGTCGCAGTTGCAAAGAGACTGTGCGTCCAAACATTAATTTCATTAGTCGTAACTAAAAACGTCACCACCATGAACATCGATCATTTCAAGTGCCTTACCACCACCACGTGCAACACATGTAAGTGGATCATCGGCAACAACAACCGGAATACCCGTTTCTTCCATTAATAAACGGTCTAAATCTTTTAACAATGCGCCACCACCAGTAAGTACCATACCGTGCGCAGAAATATCTGAAGCCAGCTCTGGTGGTGATTGCTCAAGCGCAACCATTACTGCACTCACAATACCCATTAACGGCTCTTGTAGAGCTTCTAAGATTTCGTGTGAGTTGAGTGTAAATGAACGCGGAACACCTTCTGCAAGGTTACGACCACGTACTTCAATTTCGATTGGCTCATCAGTTTTAAACGCAGAGCCAATTTGATGCTTAATATTTTCTGCTGTCGCTTCACCGATTAAGCTACCAAAGTTACGGCGTACATAATTAATAATAGCTTCGTCAAATTTATCACCACCAATACGAACAGATGATGAGTAAACAACACCATTAAGTGAAATAATAGCAACTTCAGTTGTACCACCACCAATATCAACAACCATAGAGCCTGTTGCTTCTGATACTGGTAAGCCTGCACCAATAGCCGCTGCCATTGGTTCTTCAATTAAGTAAACTTCACGAGCGCCTGCACCCATTGCAGATTCACGTATTGCACGTTTTTCTACTTGAGTAGCCCCACATGGTACACAAATTAGTACACGCGGACTTGGGCGCATAAAGTTATTGTTGTGAACCTGTTTAATAAAGTGTTGTAACATTTTTTCTGTTACAAAAAAGTCGGCTATAACACCGTCTTTCATTGGACGAATCGCTTTTATATTACCCGGTGTACGACCTAACATAAGCTTTGCTTCTGTACCTACAGATGCAACACTTTTAGGCCCACCAGCACGTTCTTGGCGGATAGCAACTACTGAAGGTTCATTTAATACAATGCCTTCGTCTTTTACATAAATTAGGGTATTGGCTGTACCCAAGTCGATCGATAGATCGTTAGAAAAAATACCACGGAGTTTTTTAAACATGAGGCTGGATGACCTTTGAAATACGTTCTTATATTAGCTGCCTCACTTTAACATGCTCAACTGTATGAGCAATATAAAGCGCAGCGCCTTTGTGAATTTATGAAAAAAGGAAGCAAAGCTTCCTTAATTGAATTTTATCGTTCGCGAACTAAGCGAAAACCAATGTAGTTAGATCTAAAATCAGGCGCTAAAATTAAACGCGTAGATGCGCGAGCAAGGCTTGGTGCAAAGTTCCACGCTCCGCCTCTTACTGCTACATCAGACTCACCTGATTCTTTATCGGTCCATTCCCATACATTGCCTACGGTATCGTATAATCCAAATGCATTTGGAGAAAAAGAACCTACTGGTGATGCACGTCTGTTTGACCATTCACTACCACACCAACCACAGTTAGCTAGGTTTTTACCAATTTCGTTACCCCAAGGGTATTCTGTTTCGGTTCCTGCGCGTGCTGCGTATTCCCACTCAACTTCGTTAGGTAAACGAAATTGCTGTCCTGTTTGACCCGATAACCACTCAGCGTAAGCTTTTGCATCGTTATAAGTTAAACATACAGCAGGAAAGTCACTACCTTGCTCAAAACCAGGATTACGCCAATTTAAATTTGCTTCCCATACTGGTTCGCCATTTAAATAATACGCACACCCTTTATTTTTTTCCGCTTGAGTTTTATAACCTGTATTTGCTACAAACTTTTCGTAGGCACCCACGGTTACTTCTTTACTTTGCATAGCGAAAGAATTCGCTATTACTTTTTCAATTACTGGACGTTCATTAGCTAAACCATTGCCGTTGATATCGCCCATTTTAAATTTGCCTGCAGGAATAACGACAACCGGCGTTTCAACGTTTGCATTTAATACATTAACGTTTTCACTAACCTGGCGTGTTGTTACTTCTGGTTGCTCTCGAGTATAGGTCGGTGCAGCAATCGACTTAGGCTTTTTTACTAAATTTGCATTAATTGTTTGCGCTTTATTCAAATCAACACGTGCTTGATAAGGTTTATAACCAAGTTTACGTATTTCAATGTTATGAATGCCCGGCGGTAAACGTGTAATCAAGCGTGTTGAGCCAAAGCTTACACCATCGATAAACACTTCATCATCGTATACGTTTGATCGTAATGTCAGCTCTACTGATTGATCCTTCTTCTTATTAAGGATAGAAGGGTAATCTTTTTTTACCGATGCAGGTTTAACTGAATAATCACGTATTGGCTGCTCATTTAAACGAGAAACCGAAACCGTGTTGCTATTATCCGCGCTATTACTGAATGTTAACTGACTATCAGTAAATGTATTGTTATACGCTGGTTGATAAGCAGCCGTAAGCGGCGTGCCATACTCAGAACAATAGCGGTTATCTATGCTTAATAAGCTACATAAACGGCTGCTATTAACTTCGCCACGCATAGTTACGCTTAAGTTAACGTTGTAATTACCTTGGCCGCTAAATGCACTGTTAACTACATGGCTACTTAATATTTGTACTTGAGCGCCCGCCAAATTACGTTTTGGCTCAACAATGCGCTCTTCTGTTAAGTTTGCAAAAATTTGATCAACAAAGCGTTTAGTTGCTTTTTGTAGACCCATTTGCTGACCGCGTTGCTCACACGCTGCTAGCGTTTCTGTTCGCTTACAGTTAATAGTATGGTTAACCTCAAGCGTACCTTCACGTGTAAACTCGTTACGTAAACGCTCCACGCGGGCTGTAGTTAACTGCTCTTTTAAACTTTCTAATGTATTTAAAAGCGTATGCTTAGCAACACGAATCTGTTCTATGTCTTTACGGTGGGATGCAATTGCCGCCAACTGCATAGAAATATCATCTTTATTTTGCTTATGATCAATCACCGCTTTTTGATAGCGTGATTGAGCCGCACTAATATTAATAGTGGGATCATCAATTAAACGACGGTACATTTCGTTCATCGCATCGAGCGCTTGGTTTTTTTCTTTATCTAGCTCTGTAGAACGAGAACGAAGTAGCTCTAATTGATTTTGTAACTGACTTTCTTCTTTAAGATGTTTTTCAAGTATTCTTGTCGAGTTATCGTATTCTGTCTGTTTAACACTAATCTCTGAGTCAATTCCAGTCACTGTAGCTGTGTCTTGTGCAAATGCACTACTAGCTAACAAACTAGCTGAAATTAACAGAGATAAAGGAGTAATTCGCATATATTCCAGTCCCAAAAAGCGGCAATTATTTGGTCGTTATTATTTTTTATAATTAAAGCCTTATGCTATGTACTTGCAGCACAAAACACAAGCTTTGTTCAATTATTATATTAGTTTACAACTATTCGCGTGTTTCACGCCAGTAAATAACCCGATCATTTCCTCTAAAGCGTCCAAATTGTAAAATAGTACGAGGATCAAGCTGTGTTCCATCGCCCTGCCAATCCCACTTTAACCAATCATAAGTATTATATTCTAAGGTAAATTCACCCAAACCATTTGGCTGTGCATAAATACCGTTATCTGCCGGATACACTCCCGCCTCTAGCTGGCCAGATGCATCATTTCCGTATTTATAGGTTAATTGTGGGCTGCTAGGTGCTATTTGAGTGATTTGGGTATGATCAAATACACTACAATTATCTTCAGCGTTATTTACAAATCCACTGCCGTTGTAATACTGAGCCTGCATAGGAATAAGTAAAGGGTCGAGATCGGAGCCTGCGTTATTACCAAGTACTAAGCGTCCAAATCTAAACTCTATTGGTAATGCATTTAGTCGCACGCTATTACAACCACCCGAGCATGCTGTTTGTGTATTAGGTTTATCATTTGCATCAATGAGTGTTGCCCCTTCTATGTCAGAAAGCGTTGCCATTAAGCTCACCATAGCGAACGGTCCGTCTGCTTGTCCTACACCGAATCTTTTAAGTGTCGTGTTGAGTTGGCTCATTTGCCATTGGCCATCGTTTGTATCTCCCCAGTTGTTATTTCCTAGGTTTACTAAGCGGCTAGCAAAATTAGTTGCAGGTACATAGTTACCTACTTCATTATTTTCGGCATTAACGTCTACACTCGATTTATCAAAGCCCTCTTTATAATTAGCCATTAGCTCACCATTTTGATTTTGTGCTTGTACTGTAAAGCTAAGTTCAAAGGGTTGATCAAGGTAAGTTAAATTACTGCCGTATTGCGTGCATTGCGCGGCAGCTTGAACCCCCACTACCTGAAACTGCGAAGGTGCAAAGCGACCAACGTTGTACAGCTCTCCTTTTACGTCTCCGGCACCAAAATAATCGGCATCTTGAAGGCCTGCGGTTAAATCAATTATGCCAACTTGGTCGTAATTATATTGCGATATAGATTCACTCAAACTACCTGTATCACTAAAAGATGATGTAATCATCGCTTCAAGCGTACCTTGAGTGCCTGGCGTAGGCGCTTTTAGTAATGGCTCTACAAGCGGTTGCTCTGTAATAAAATGCTTAGCAATGGTGTTATTTGTAATATTGCTGTAGTTGTCTGGGAAACCATCGTTGTTAGTGTCTTGCCCTGTTTGCCACTGCACCGCATTCATTTTTAAATCAAATGCTTCGCCCGTTAGTCTAAATAAACTCCCATTGGCATCTGCTGCATAGCCATCACTTGCAACTTCCATCGCTAATCCAAATGGCTTTACAACATATTCATTTGAGCTACCCGTTAAATTTACTGATAAATTAGTTAGTGGGTCTAAAATTAAGTTGGTTTTTACATTTAAGCTCAACCTTCCTGCATCGGGATAATTTATAACAATCGGGGCTTTAGACTCACTATCAAAGTTAAGTATGAATGATTTAGAGGCTTGCTCTACCGCAAAGGTATTATTGTTATTACTAAGTGAAACCGTATCGGAGCAACTTGCACCAGCACTGCATGTGTACGATAAATCTAAGCTTACATCGCCACCGGCGGGAAATGCGGCTTCGCATACACCTGTTGTAGTACTTGTTTTTACCGCTTGAATAGATAGCGCTTTTGTATTAAATCCAGTATTTGAAGGCTTTGCTGATAACTGAGTAGGAATTGTAGTATTACCATCGGTTTCGTTATTAAAAATAAACCCTGCATCAGAAAACGTAACTTTACAGCCGCTTAATCCAACATTATTACCTGCAATATAACAACGAAGCGGTGCAGAAGGATCCGCAGTGTTATATCCAAATGTAACACTGCCTGTGGTGCGTTTAGCAAATTCGACAACTGCTGAGCCTGTAAAATTAATATTCTCCCCTGTAACCCAGCTTTGCTGACCACTATTATCTGGAGAAAGATTCAAACTAGAGGGCTCTGCAAATAATAAATCGCAGGCGTCATTAGCGCAGGCTGTGAGTGTCATTTCTTTAGCTTCACACGTTAGGCCTTTGTTATCGCTGATTGTTAAACGATAATGATCTAGGGTTTCTGGTGTATAAATTCCACAAAAACCAGGGATGCTTTCTGGTACTGGTAGAGCGTCAAACGTTGAGCTCCCTTCGGTAATTATTTGTGTACCCGATGTAATTGAGCCCTGATACGTTACATTTTGCGCGATTCTTACCTCACCAGTGGCAACAATATAGCCCGCAATATTTGCATCGGCTGCAATAGCAACCGCACCATCCACATAAATAGCCAAGTATGCGCCAGTTTCTACTACTATATTTGTTTTACCTATATTCAAAAATGAAGTTGATAAAAGTGATGTTGTGTCTTTTAAAAAAATACGTGTAGGCGCTGTTACCCTGTACTCTGTTTCCAGCATACTTAACTGCAACTCATCGTAATAATAATCGCCAGCTAAAGATGTAGGTACGGGTCCTGTTGAACTACCATCGTTTGTAACCGTTGGCACCTGCGCCGCTTGATTGGGCTCTAAAGAGTTATAACCACCAGCAACACACGCCTGACCATTACATAAAGGAGGGCTCGTCAGCGCTGTAGAAATTAAATTTGTGGTGGTGACAAACTGCGCATTACCATCGGTTATTTCTACCCCCTGCACCAGCTGTACTTCACCGTTGTTATAAGTAGAAATAGCGCCTGGGAATAACGTATCACAATCTAAAATATCACCATTAAATACAAAGGTACTGGTCATGGCGAGTATTGATGCTTCCTCGTTTACGTGACGGCGCTCGTTATCGCCATCACGATCTTCGTCAACAACAAGCCCTAGCCTGTCAGTTCTTAGGTTACAGCTGCGTAACCACCCGCCATCATCTTCTTGGCGTGAGTTTTTACTTGCAACCACCAAAGGAGCCACACTAAAGTTATTAGTAAAACTAAAGTAATTACAGCCATCGCTCCAACCGTCAATTTCAAAGCCTGTGAAAAAAGTTTCCCACGATACCTCAACGCCATTATCGTCAGTAAATGTGCGGTTACTTCCTGGCTCCACTGCCATGTAAGCAACAGTTTCGTTTTTTATGAGCCCAAGTGCTGTTTCAGATGCCTCTAAAGCAATATTAACGCCGCTGGCAGATAGCGAATTACTTTCTACTGCAACTGTTAAAAACGGAATTAATGCCTCAGAAGGTGGATTGCTGTCTATGCTATTGAGTGTTTGTAACGAATGGAAAAAGTTTGGCCTTTGAGTAAACGGTTCAGCAAATGTTAAAGACTTATAGCCTTTAGGTGTCAGTGGAGCAAAGCCAGACTTAGAGCCATACTGTAATTCGAGCAATAAGTCTGTACTGCCCACTTCCATAATTGTGCCGTCTGGAAATTGATGCACACCATACTCAACAGCTAAATAGTGCGCCCCCATACTAATATGTCCACCATCTTCTCCTGAAGGTTCAAGCGGTAAGGCCTCAAAGCTAGTTGTGGTTATATTACGTATTCTTATTATTGCAGGGTTTCCACCTTGGTTTGTTGAGAGCATAAAGACAGCAGGAGGCGTTATATATTGCTGTTGAAAATTTACTTTTGTCCAAACAGGCGATGTGTATGTATCTTGCAGCTCTATATAACGGCCCTCGATTTTTGGAGGCACTGCATTTGCGTGATTACAAAGTAACACGCAGCTAAAAAATATAATGACTAATGCACTTTTTATCATGGTAAAGTTTTAGCCTCCACACTGAGTGTTCTTTGTGTTTCCCAATAATCCTTTCTGCAATCATTTCCTACAGGGCAATTAATTGCGGCGCACGTTGCACTACTTTGTAAGTAATAAATATTAACAAGCCCGTTTGTTGTGCTGCTGTCGGGTAGGTCTATATATTCATCGCAACTCACCAGCACGTTACAATTAGCTAAATATGCAGTTTGAAAGGTTAAATTAGTTGTAACTGATGCACAGCTTTGCACTGAGTTGTTTACTGGAAATAGTTGCGTTAAGCCGCTTTCTAGGCCGCTTTGTGCTGCCATAAAAGCGCGAGCCCCGTAGTACTCAATCGTATTTTGTTGAGATGCACCAGAAAGCACTTTAACTAATGCTAATCCTAGTGCTAATAAAGCAACAATAATTACCAAAGAAACAATTATTAAGTTCCCTTTTTGTTTACTGGGTAAGGCTTTTCCGTGATGATTTTTTTTAAGGTACATTAGGAATATGCACCTCATGGTTAAAATTCATTACTTCAGTATCGTTAAATTGCATTTGCGCATTCACATTAAGCACAGCGTTTCTTTTTAGGGAGAGTGAATCAAGAGTAAAAAACAAATCGCTAGCTAAATTATTGGCAATGTAAATACCTAATAAATCACGTTTAACACCACTGCTTATTTGTAAGCTCACGGCATCTAGTTGATTAACAGTAAAACCGTAATTGGTATATCTATATAAATACTGCCCTTCAACGCAAAAACTTACAGGTTGAGAGAGTAAATAAAGGCGTTTACTCGGCGACTCTTGGGCAAATGCTTTGCTAAATTGCCACTCATCAATTTCGCTCGCTGAACTATTAAATGCTGATACTTGCAAGCGCTTACTATTATTCTCATCGTATATATCAGCACTGCTTAATGGGTAAATAGTTGCCCAATCTCCAGCTTGCGGCTGCGTTAAATTATTAAGTTCAAAATCAACAGCGCTAACATTATAAGGCGCTACGGTAGGTAGGTAATTTGTATAGTGAGTCGCCGATAAAAACGGCGTAAATTCTAAGCACTGCTGAGCACTGCACGCTCCGCTAGTGCTGTTATCGCAAGAAAGCCTTAACGAATTTGGTGTAGCGTGGCGAAGTTCTTTACTAAGTCGCGTTATTAAAAATCTGGCCTGGGCTACTGCTTCTTGGCGTTCAACACCTTGCGAATAAATACTGACCCCAGCACCAATAAATGAAAATGCACTTACGGCTAAAATACCAATAATAACCATGACAAGTAATAGTTCTATAAGGGTAAATGCATTTTGGTATTTAGCTGCTTGCATTAGTAATTCCCTTTATATGCACTAAATCCGTAAACTTCCCCTAAGGGTGATGTTACTTCAATAGTAATACGCTTAAAGGTTTTGCCATCGTTAATGGTCAATTCGTTAAAGTCGCTATCGTACTCAACTTTAATAACTAAGTTAAAGTCACTGTACTCGCTTAACACC
This sequence comes from Pseudoalteromonas sp. EB27, assembly GCF_001974875.1. GTDB lineage: Bacteria > Pseudomonadota > Gammaproteobacteria > Enterobacterales > Alteromonadaceae > Pseudoalteromonas. The sequence continues at coordinate 119,311 of NZ_MTQD01000013.1, read as the reverse complement.
TCACCTAAGCTATTAGTAATAGGCTGATTAGAGAGTGCAATATAGTCATCTACATCGTTATAACTGGTTCGGGTTTCTAGGCCTGTACTTAAGTCATCCGCGCCTAAATCATCTATTGCGGTACAAGGCTCTGCACCTAAGGTTGTTTCGCCGCAACGTCTAAAAGGTGCGCTTCTATCACTGTGCTCATCAAACGACTTACTTTGGATTTCGTTCATTAATGATTGACCAAATTCAGAGGCTCTTAAAGCAATAATTGGCTCTGCACTTTTCTTTGCTTGAGGGGCAATGAGCGCGGTAATAATGCTCAATGCAATCGCAAACATGACGATGCCAATAATAAGCTCAATTAAAGTAAAGCCTTTTACTTTAAGGGCACGCATAGATAAGCCCTTCACCACTTATGCATACGCCAGCTAATCCAACATCTATTCGACACTGCGAAGTGCAGGTTTGATTTGATTTACCTAAAGGATCAAAACTAATTTGGGTAAATATATTCGCGTTACTATCTAAAGCACTAAATGCTATATCACTTCTTTGCGTGTTTATTTGTACCACTAAATGATCGGTGTTATTAATATCTGCTCCACCGGTACATGTATCGGGTGTGGGGGGAGCAATAAGTGTGGAGGTAATATAAAGAGTATGGCAACTTGTTGTCGCTGTATTTTGCATTGCACGTAGCTGCACTGTTCTCAGTGCATTTAAAGTACGATCGCGATACGAATAGGCGTCTTCTGTTGAGCTGCCCAGAAATTTGGGAACTGCCGTTACCGACAGTATTCCCAATATCACTAGAGTAATAATTAACTCAATGAGTGTGAAGCCACGCAATCGTTGCTTACTACTGCTTATCATTTATGTAGTTAACAGCCCGTAGTAACAAGTGTAATAGTAGGTGGAGTTACTACAACAGATCCAGAACCACCGTCACTAGCTTCTGTATACTCAATTCGACAATCGTCTGTTTGTACATAACTATTAGGAAAGATAATTACCTGTTCACCATCAGTCACGGTAGTTTCTACAAGGTTAAAATCACCACCATCCACTGTTGCTCCAGTAGCAGTTCCGTCCGCAAAATCTACATCCAAAAATGCATTGAATGCAATGAGTGAAGCTGCTGGATAACCATATACAGTTGGAACAGGGGCACCAGTATCTACAGTAACTTCCGCTTCATCTTTCTTGTGATCACTAGCAATAATAGATTTGCCATTCACAATATTCATGCCACTGCGAATAGAGCCCTGTAAGCCTTCTAGAGTTGAAGCATTTGCATCACCTTGCAAGTTTAAAAAACGAGGTGCGGCGGTAACTGCTAAAATACCTAAAATAACAATTACGATGATCAATTCAACAAGTGTAAAACCTGCTTGTTTATTCATTGGTAAACTTTTTAACGATTGCGTTTTCATAAGTAAGCCTCTTTTTAATTACTTAATTTTTAAATATTTTTACTTTGCCTGTTTTAGCAAAGTATGAAAAACCTGTTAAACCTGATATTTCACTCGTATTAGTAGGTATACTTTTAATATCAATGGTATGAGTTAAATAGTAGTCGCATTGCGTACTTTCTGCATTGTACCTAACTAAAAAACTTACACTTTTTATTCTTGATATTTCATCACTTAACGTACTACTGGGTGCGTCTTGTAAAATTACATTTAAAACTTGGCGACATTTATTAGCATTTATAGCTTCTGCACGAGTATCTTTTTTTTCTGTTTCATCGCTTGTTGGTGTACCTAACACTCCATCAATACCAACTATTACACCTCCATAATTAACAAATGTTTTGTTTGACCTACTGCTTGGTCTTCCTTCTAATTCCCATTGACCCCTAACCATGCCAACGGCCGATGAGAAAGCACCTGCAATAGCGTCTACGCTCGCATTATGCGCTTGATTTTTAATACCTATATATTGAGGTATAGCAAAGCTCAAAATTACTGCCAGTAAAATAACAACAATAACTAACTCAAATAATGAGAAACCTTTTGAGTAAGCCTTTGACGCAATCACTTGGTTAATTACCTTTAATCGCTGACATCATGTTCCACATAGGCATAAAAATACCCAACGCTAAAATCAGCACCATAATGGCAACAAACACAGTTAAAATAGGTTCGATTTTTGCAGTTAAACTACGTAGATCGTAATCAACTTCACGCTCATAATAATCAGCAGCCTCTTGTAATAGCTCATCAACCCGACCAGTTTCCTCTCCCACCGCAACCATCTGTAATACAAGCTGAGAAAACAGCTCAGAGCTTTTTGACGCTCTAAGTAAACTATCGCCCTTTTCTATATCTTGGCGCATAGTAACAATCGCTTTTTCCATATAACTATTATCTACTGCATGCGCAGTAAGCGATAACCCCGTGGTCATAGGTACACCAGAGCGCAATACCATAGCTAGACTTTGGCTGTAGCGCGCAAGCAAAGTACGTTTTAGAATATCGCCAATAAATGGAATTTTTAATTTATATTGATCCCACTTAAAGCGCCCAGTATCTGTATTTAAATAACGCTTCCATGCGAATACCGCGCCAATACCCATGATCAACAACAACCACCAGAAATTAACAAAGAAACTGCTAGTACCAATTAGTATTTGTGTCATTAATGGCAATTCGGCATCAAACTTGGCAAACATGCTCGCAAAGGTAGGTATTACAAAAATATTCAAAATAACCATTGCTGCTACAAGAGCCAAAATAACAAAAGTGGGGTAGCGCATTGCTGCTTTTATTCGTTTGCGGGTTTCTTGCTCTTTTTCAAAATAAATAGCGAGTTGGTAAAATGCATCCTCTAATCGACCAGAACCTTCACCAACCATAACCATTGACACGGTTAAACGGCTAAATACTTCGTTATGTATCGCCATTGCACTGGATAAGTCACGGCCTTGCTCAAGTTGCCTGGTAACTTCCATCAATACATTTTTAAATTCTTTATTTTGTGTTGTATCTGCCAGCCCAATCATTGCTCGTATAATTGGAATACCTGCTTTTAATAGCGAATACATTTGCCTAGAAAACATAATCATGTCGTCTAGTGTTATTTTTTCGACAAATAAATTATCAAAAATTTTAATATTATTTTTTGTTTCAACTAAAGAAATTGATATTGGTATAAATTGACGCTTCATTAAACTATCGGCTACGCCAGCTTGGTTACTCGCTTCTAATTGGCCTTTTACCAATACACCTTTGCTGTCTTTCGCTTTATAGCTATATAGTTGCATCAATATCCCCTACAATTTCTGGGATATATTCAGCCACTTTAAATACTTCATCTAAAGAGGTAATACCTTGCTTAGCGTAATTTAGTGCCATTGTTGAAAGTGGTGAAAAGTTAGCACTATTTTTAGCTGCTTTTGCAAAACCTTGTGTGTCGTTAACCCGTAATGCATCCATCATCGCATCATCCATTTCGAGTAGCTCAAAAATACCAACACGCCCTTTATATCCACTGTGATTACATGCAGTGCAACCTTGCCCTTTAGAAAATTGAGCATCTGTAATCTCTTCGCCTAAATATTTTAACCAACTTAATTCTTGGCGATCTGGCAAGTACGGTACTCTGCAGTCATTACATACTCGTCTTACTAATCGCTGAGCAATAATCGCGCGCAGTGAACTTGCAACTAAATAGGCTGGTGCGCCCATGTCGATTAAGCGCATAGCACTGGTAATTGCATCGTTGGTATGTAACGTTGATAGTACGAGGTGGCCTGTTAAAGCGGCCCTTAATCCAATATCTACGGTTTCTTGGTCACGCATTTCGCCAACCATTATAATGTCAGGATCTTGCCTTAGAGCGGTCCGTAAAATACTTGCAAAGCTCAGCCCTATTTTATTATTTATTTGTACCTGGTTAATACGGCCAATACGATACTCAACGGGATCCTCTACTGTAATAATTTTACTTTCTTGTTGGTTTAACTCACTTAATGCACCGTATAGTGTGGTTGTTTTACCTGAGCCTGTTGGCCCAGTAACTAAAACCATGCCATGAGGACGTTTTATAATGCTGCGTACACGTTTTAATATGTGTACTGGCATGCCTGTTTCATCTAACGATAATAATCCTGCTGATTGATCAAGCAAACGCATTACAACTGATTCGCCATGCTGAACGGGCATAGTAGATAGGCGCACATCAATACTATGGCTACGCACTTTTATATTAAAGCGACCATCCTGAGGGAGGCGTTTTTCAGATATATCTAATCCCGACATAAGCTTTAAACGTAGCACGAGTGCCGATGCTATTTTTACTTGGTTAAGAGTGTGCTCTTGTAATATGCCATCTACACGTTGACGAATGCGAAGCAAACCTTCATCTGGCTCAATGTGAATATCAGATGCGCGAACTTGCACAGCATCTTCAAATATTGATTGCAGTAGCTTTACAACGGTTGCATCAGATGTTTCATCACCTAAAGAGTTTAAATCAAACTCTTCTACGTCTTGATATTCTTCATGGAGTTGTGCTGCAAAGTTAGTAATTTCATCTGTACGACGATATACGTTGTCAAACGCAGCCATTATTTGACTTTCTTGTACAACAGCTAAATCTATTCGTTTAGGAGCAAGCATAGTTGCAAGTTGATCAAGCCCCCTTAGATCAGCAGGATCGCTCATCCCGACTAAAACAGAGTCACCATTGTCTTCAATTACTAATGCTCTGTAGCGACGTGCATAAACCTCAGATAAAAGCTTAGATACATCAGCTGATATTTTTCGCTGTGATATATCTAAAAAAGGTACTTGTAATTGCTGCGCTAAAAAACGTAATAGTTGTGGTTCACTAATAAACTCAAGTGTAATAAGCGTCGAACCTAATTTACGACCCGTCGCAGCTTGAACGTTTAGCGCTTCGCTTAGTTGCGCTTCGGTGATCATGTGCTCATGAACAAGTAAATCCCCTAAGCGCATTTTTAAACTAGGTCTCATACGGCCTCCTTTAGCGCAACTAAACGCTGTAATGCATGCTGCGTCATAGCTGTATTTAATCCACCTAAATCTAGAGCCACTTTGTAAAGCTGTTTAGCATCGAGGTACTCTCCTAATGCATCTTTTGAGGTTGCAAGTGCCAGCCACCACTTAGCTTGACTAGGCTGTAGTTGTGTAAGATGTTTAAAGCTTTCAAGTGCTTTATAGTGCTTACTCGCACTTTGTGCTGCAGTACCTTGCAACACCCAAAAATCAAGATTCGCTTGAGCCTCAAATTCATCACTTAAAAGCAGTAATACTCCTTCATACTGCTGTTGCATAATGAGTATTTTGCTTAGCATTACACGCCATTCAAGTACGTTAGGGTTTTGGCGAATACCCGCTTGCAAAACCTGTTGTGCTGAATTTATATCTTGTTGTTTAAAGTAGGTTGCAGCTAGTAAATTTCGAGCCTCTACGTGTAAAGGCGATTGCGCTAAAATAATATTTAAATCACTAATGGCTTCGTTGTATAAGCCAAACTGTATTGCTTGTTTAGCTGCGGCTAATTGCTCAATCAATAAAGCCTGTGGCGACTTAGCTTCTGCCACGCTTTTAGTCATAGTATTTTGAGACTTAGTTTTAATCATTGGAGTAATTTTTGGTTTGCTGACAATAGCTTCACTAGTTACCAATATATTATCTTTAGCTAGTGCAGGGCCTTGTTTAACCTCGGCAATTACAACTGGCTCAGCCGTTGGTTGAGAAACCAGTAATGTTGCTTCACTCAACTTGGATTCAGCTAAATCATTCACTTCTGGTTTTATTTGCTCAACTTGCACAACCGTTTTCACAACATCTTGCTCAACTAAAGGTTCTACATTGCTTTTTTCATCTTGATAATCAGATAAATTAGAGCTTAGAACCGCGACCATTTTTTGCTGTGGTAACACAGACTCACGTTGAGTCTCTTTTTTGTCGGCGGTCGGTAAATATAGGTATGCTAAAAAAATGACACTTAGCATAATAAGTAAAATTACGGCTTTAAATGCAATATTTTTTACATCATATATCGGCTTTAAACTTATACCTTCTTGAATACTTACTTGTTTAGCTTCTCGTTGCTCAATATTTTTAAGCATATTATTTATAACGCTCATAACAACTGCCTCCATACCCATATGGCAGCAATAGCTAAAACACTAAACATTAACGCGCTGTAGCTCCAATATTGTCCGGTTCGATACTTTGCGCAGTCTTCAGTATCTTTTATGGCAAGTTGAATATGGCGATTTGTTATTATATTTAACCCTTCACCGTAAGCTTGTAATAGTGCTTTGTGGCATAAAATATTAACTAACCTAGGAATTCCACGGCTAGCTCTAGCAATTTTGAGCCCCATACTATTATTAAATAAAGGAGGCCTATTAAACCCTGCAACTTGTAAGCGGTGATTAATATAATAAACAACCTCAGCGCCAGTCATCGCCCGTAATTTATACGAAAAACTGATACGTTGGCGTAATTGCCTTACTTTGTTGTTTGCCAGCTTTTCATCAAGTTCAGGTTGCCCAAATAACACAACTTGAATTAGTTTTTCGCTTTCTGTTTCTAAGTTTGTAAATAATCTCAGCGCCTCTAGAGTCTCCCAACTCAAGCATTGCGCCTCATCTATCAAAAGCACTACACGCTCATTATCTTCTTGTAAGTCGAGTAAGTGATGATTTATAAGCTGCCCTAGTGCTTGCTGATCTAATGCTTTATCTACGTCCATACCCAGCTCAATGGCAATCGCCCATCTAAGCTCTTCTGGGCTTAAATAAGAGTTAGGTAAATAAGCCACAATGTAATCTGGCTCAAGTTGGTTTAATAGCTTTCTACAAAGTAGCGTTTTACCAGTCCCAACTTCACCAGTGACTTTAATAAACCCTTCACCCATTTCAATAGCTGTTGTTAACACTTGCATCGCTTCATGGTGCGGTTCAAGTGCACAAAAAAACTCTGTGTTAGGGGTTAACGTGAAAGGCATTTCACTTAAATTAAAAAAGCTTAAATACATAGTTAGTTTTCATACCATGTTTTTAAAAGCTGACGGCTTTCACCTTGTTGTTTTTTCCAAGTATCTGGCATAACAACCGTTGGTTTGATTAGAATAATCAGTTCTTTTTTCTCTTGGCGTTTACGAATACTTTTAAATAAATTGCCAAATAATGGGATATCCCCCAACACGGGGGTTTTTGATTCTTCATCCTGTGTTGATGTTTGCATCAAACCACCAATAACCACTATTTCGCCACTTTGAGCGCGAATAACAGTATCTGATTCTCGAATGTTACTTTGTGCTAGAGGCAACTCAAAACGTTGATCGTCTAATGTAATTACTTTTAGCTGCTCTTCTGTTTCAGTTACTGAAGGGTGAACATGCAAAATAACTGAGCCGTACTTGTCAATTTGCGGCGTTACATCTAGGGCAATACCAGAAAAGAACGGCGTTAAATCAATTTCAGGCGAGGTCGTTGTAGCAGTACCCGTTACCGTCGTACTTGATACATTAGTAACAAAATATTCGTCTTGCCCTACTTTTATAACTGCTTTTTGATTGTTTGTAGCGGTAACTCGAGGGTTAGATAGCATTTGCACATCACCTTGCGTTTCAAGCAAATTAATAACCCCGTTAAAGTCTCCTTTTTGAATGGTTAGCGATGACGCTCCACCAATTGCGGCTGAAATACTATTACTAATAGTAGAACCCGCTGTTGTAGCAAACGAAATACCGCCTTCTAAACCACTCGCTATACGCTCCCAGTTAACTCCCTGTTGGTACTCATCTTTTAAAGTTACTTCTATTATTTTTGCTTCTAGAATAACTTGGCGTTGCAGGTTTTCTTGGCTTTGACGCAAAAACTCTTTTAGCTGACTAATTTCGCTTGGTAATGCATTTACGGTTACCAAACTAGCTTGTGGGCTTGCAACAACATAGCGCCCATTGCTTGCGCCAATTAAAGACTTAAGGGCGACTTCTAATTCTTTCCAAAAATCATTTTTATTAATTGTTTGGATTCGAGAACCGTTTAAATCTAAGCTTTGATTATCGCCGCCAAACTCATTATTTTGCTGGTTACTACTACCTGAACTTGAACCACTCGAACTACTGCCACTTTGTGCAAATTGACTAACCCCACCAGCAACCACACTCACTGTAGACTGACCATGGCGCTGCATCATTAAATAATTTACAGGTATTGTTTCTGTGCGCATTTTGGCTGGCAGTACTTGTACTATTCGTCCTTCATTAACAATATCTAAAGGATACATACGCTTAATAACTGCAATGACTTCATTAAAAGTAACGCTTTTAAGATTTAAACTAATTGTACCATTTACCTCTGGATGCACAGCAACACTAAAAGGCGTATCGTCTGTTAAGCCTGCAAAAAAGGCGCCTATTTCAACGTCATTAGCGGCTACATCAAAACGCTTTATAGATAAATCATCACTTATAGTTTGCTCATTATTTATTGATGATAGTAGGCTTTGGGTAAGCTCACTCGGCATCTGTAAAGGCTCAATCGCTTTAGCTTCTACAGGTTTTTCAGCCAGCTCTTGTTCTATATGAGTTTTAACTTCTTTACCAGGCTTAAAGCTATGGCAAGCCGTTAAAAATGTAGGCAATAATAGGAGAACAAGCCACGGGTAAGATAAATTATTTTTTAATTTCATAGTCATATAATTCTAATTTTATTTGTTTATCGTCATTTGCTAGCACAACCTGTTTTGAGTTTATGCTTAGCACCCGAAAATCGTCTACAGCATCACCCACTCGATAAATATGGCCAGAAATAATAGCCTTAAATGCTGTACTGTTTTTAATAATAGATTGCAATTTAAGTTCTGTGTTTTGAGTTACACTCTTGTTGTTATTTACATACATATTTGGTTGAGTAGGATCGCGTAATTGCGCTAATGCACTGGGTGCGAAAGTGAACAAAAGTAATAAAAAACATAAATTATAATGCGATAAATTTTTCATTAGCGCTCACTGTAGCAATTTGTAAAGTTAATTCAGCTTGAGGGTACTCTAGTACCTGATAACTAAACTCCTGTATTAATAACTTATCTTGATTATTTTTTAATGCGGCTAAATATTTTTGTAAGCTAAAGTAGCTACCTTCTAAAGTAACGACCATCTGATGCTCAAAAAATAATGTTTGCGTATCATGTTCACCTAGTTTTTCTACATCGATAGCCTGTGCTGGTTTGACATTAAAGTTACTCACTTTTACGTCGCTACTATCTACGAGCAAATCTTTTAAAACGGCAGGTACATTTTTAGCCGCTACAAAGCCTTGGCTAAAACTATTAAGTTGATTATTTATTTCTGCTAACTCATCTCTGGTTTGTGCAATTTGACTGCGTAAAACCTTAGTGTAGTCGTAGTTTAGTGCTTGATTTAACATGGAGAGTTGCGCATTTATCTGCTGTAACTCCTGCAATGCTGCATTTTGTTCAGAGCGAATATGAGCAACTTCATCTTGCTGTGGAAAAATAACAAACCACAGGCCGAGGTAAATCACCATGAATAAGCCTACAAATACAGTGGAATACTTCTCACGCTTTTGCAGCGATGCAAATTGAGCTCGATACTTTGCCCAAATAGGCCAACCTTTGTCTTTCTTGTTGTTCATGGTTTAGCGCCTTTATCAGCAAGGTCGGTCGCCACATTAAATTCACTCAGACCATCTTTTGTTGACAGTTCTAAAACTGAAAATTCTTTATCAATAAAAAAAGGTGACTGCTTTAAATTATTAAACCACATAGGTAAAAATTTTGACTGCGATACTTGCCCTTGAAACGTGACACTTTGCCCTACAAATTTAATATGGGTAAGCCAGATATTAGGCTCGTGATACTTAGCTAAATCTTGCATAACCTGCGCATAGTCGGTTGCGGATTGATCTGAGCTTTGCTCTAAATAACTAAATATTTGCTGCTTATGCAAAACCTCTTGCTGAAGTGTTTTTAGCTCATTAATAAAAATTGTTTTATTTTGCTTCTCTGCTAGCTGCTGTTTTACAACTTCTAACTGAGCTTTTCCTTGTTTGAGATATTCCTTTTTTTGTTCTAAATCAAGCTCACTTGAATAAGTTTTATAACTGTAAAAAGCCCACGTGATTGCAATAATTAATAGCGCACCTAACCACAACGTAATCATTCCAGACAAAGGGACTGGATCTCGGCGTACTCGTAAGGTTTTTTGATAAAAATTAATCCGGGTTTTCATAGAACAGACTCCGGATCTGTTAATTGATAGGCTGCCCCGAGCGCATAATAAAAGTTTGGCTCTAATTGCTGCGCTAATTCTAAGTTAGGCGCAAAATCTACAACTTTTACTTGTAAAAACTCTGCAAGACCGGCTCTAAGAGTTAATGAAGATAAATCATCGCACTGTAGCTGTATGCTGCGAATTGGCGGTTGCTTGAGCTGGCTTTCAAAAAAGTCCATCGAACGCTGAATTTCTAACCCTAACGCCTCTACTAGTTCTTGGTTTTGATCCTTATCTGAAATACCTAAAAAACCATTTAATCGCCTAGCTAATACTAATTGTCCATCACGAATAATTAAGATTCGAGGTTCATGATTAGCATGCTGCACAATCAGCATATGCGCCTCTTTGTATGAGCCAAATAAAGTTACTAAAACCATTTCTTCAGAGGTCATTGCACGCAAAACTGGTTTAGTTTGTTCAAAACTGTCTATAAACGGAAGTAGCTGCAGCTTATTGGTAATAAATACATTCATTTTGCTGCTTTGCATTGGTAACGTTATTGGATAATCGATAAAGTCAGCTACAATGTTTTCAGAGGCTATATCAACTAAATCTTTTGTAGTCCAAGGCAGCGACTGAATGATTTCTTCATCACTAAGGTTTGGTTTATCCATTTGCACTATTTGATAAAAGTAGTGCGGTATGACTAAATTAACTGCACAAATATCAGTAGACACCTCATTTGTACAAGCAACAATTGCAGCGGTATAATCGGTTTGCTCAGACACATTTACACTGTGAGAACTGTGAACCATCCATTGGTCGCGTTGTTTTTTTAAACATACCGCGTTAACAGTATCTGCGTAAGTTGCAACACCAATAGCTGTATTTGGATCTAAACTACGATTTAACCATGAAAACAGCTTTTCTTTCATATAGCTACTATTGTTAATTGAGTATGAAATAAGTGTCGTACATTTTAACTACTTTGCCAAATTGAAAACCAATAAAATGCATGAAACATTCAAAATAGATGAAAATAACTATATTCAACAATTAGATAGCTCGTTTCTAAAAAAGAGAAATATTTGTTTAGGTATAAAACGTGATGATTTACTCCATCCGCTAATAAGTGGCAATAAATGGCGTAAATTAAAATACAATTTAGCGCATATGCAAAAGATAAATAAAACAGAGCTTCTGACTTTTGGTGGTGCGTTTTCAAACCATATTCACGCCTGCGCAGCCGCAGGAAAAGAATTTAATATAAAAACTCATGCGATTATTCGCGGACCAGAACTGGATAACAACAACCCAACAATCCAATTTGCAAAACATTGTGGTATGAACCTACATGTTGTTAATCGTATAGAGTATCGAAAACGCCAAGACACCGATTACCTTAATGCTTTGCAAGAGCGCTTTCCAAATGCTTATATCATTCCTGAAGGTGGTACAAATGAGCACGCTTTATTAGGATGTAAAGAGTTAGTACAAAGCTTACCCGAACATAACTACTTAGCTTGCCCTACAGGTAGTGGTGGCACGCTTGCTGGATTAATAGAAGGCAGTGCTTCAACAACACAAGTTATTGGTATAGCGGTATTAAAACAAGCTGATTATTTAAATCAAGAAATAAAAAAGCTCAGCGCTAAAGCTAATAATCAAACTAACTGGCAGTTACTCACAGAGTTTCATGGTGGTGGTTATGGAAAATTTTCACCTGAGTTATGGCAGTTCTGCCAAGATATAGGCCGCACACACAACCTACCGCTTGAGCCTATTTATAGCGGAAAAATGGTGTATGCATTGTGGCAACTTATTGAGCAAGATTATTTCCCATCTGGGAGTAAGATTATTGCGGTCCATACCGGCGGACTTCAGGGGCTAAATGGTCTTAAATATAGAGGCTTAATTTAATGAAATACCGCTTGCGTAAACTCTTGAAGTGGCTCTGAAAAGTAAAACCCTTGAGCTCCAACCACTCCCAACTTGGCAAGCGTAAACAACTCTTTTTGAGTCTCTACCCCAACGGCATATACGGGTAAATTTAAAAGGTTTGCGGCTTCGACTATCTTTTTTATTTGCCTTTGATTTTGATTTTTTTCATTTAACAAATGAATTAGATCGTATGATAATTTAAGCCCACATACTTGGTTATAATCAGCTAATACAGCTACTTTCTCACTGCTTTTTACATTATCAATTACCATTTGTGAACGGCTTTTTTTAATTATATTTAGTGCATTAGTTATCGATTTTCTATGAGTAAAAAATTCTGTCTCGCTTATTTCAAATTGTAATTTAGCACTTAATTTAAGTTCAGCTATTTGACTAGGTAGCCACTCCCAAAATACATCGTTAAACCAATTTTTAGGGTGCAGATTTACACTAACTGTTTGAGCCGAAGATTCACTCAGCATTAGCTTTTTAACTTGTGTTATTACGGCTTTATCTAATATTAAAGCGTCTTGATTACTATAAACCTGATTAATAAAATAACGAGCAGCTAGTAATCCAAGTTGGCTATGCCTAACCCTAATAAGCGCTTCATGTTGTAAAATCTCCCCACTAGAGAGCTCAAATAAAGGCTGGAAGAATAATATAAACTTATTCTTTTTAATATTTTCGATAACCTGTTTACTCGAGAGTGGTTTTTCTTGGTAATAATTTAACGCTAAGCGGTGATAGTGCTGTACTGAGCTGCTTTGCGATAGCATAAGTGCTGATTTTGCTAACTGATAAACCGCAATTTTATCTGCGCCTACTCGATAGTCGCACGCACCTATTTTAATGTTTTTATGAGTCATACTTTTTTGGTAATTTTGGCATAGTAAAAACACGCTCTGATGAAGCTTTTCAACGTAGCTGTCTAACTCGGGAGTAGATATATGTGGCAAGGTGATGGCTAAGTAATTGGAATTTAGTATTTTTACCGACACATCTTTAAATCCAGTCAATTTTCTAGTGATTAACACTTTAAAAATAGCTTCTTTATCGGTTTTCTTATCAAAGTCACATTCAATGAGTAAAAATAAGCTATGTGATGCTCTATTAACCCCATACAAAGAACTTAATTCGCATTTTTTTACTTGTTTAATTAATCGTATTTTATTTTGTTTTTGTTTAATAATTTTAGTAGGTTGTATCATTGTATTTTTGGGCGTAATTTTACGACTTACATTCAATAACCCCCACCAGCGATAAGACCAGCCAGCGGCGCCTAATATGATCAAGTTTAGCAATATAAATAAGTAACTTTGTGTTACCCAAGCAGGATAGTGATAGAGGCTCAGATTTAATGTTTTGTAAGAAAAAACTTCGCGCTCTATATTCACTAAATGCTTAAAATGCTCTGCAGGCTTTGGCACTTCCAACATAAAACCTTCACTTTTAGCTAATGCAGCCAACGCTTCATTGTTCATAGAAGGAGATAAATTCAGCTCGTAAACGTGTTTAACGAACTGCTGCCCAGAAGCATGAACTTTTTGATGTAATGCATCATTTAAAATAAAATTAAAACTAATAAGTATCATTAAAAATAAGACAAAAGAGATACCTTTGAAGTACTTGAAAAGCCAGATTTTACTCTTTTGCATAGCCTGCCACTCGTTAAATTATTAACTAAAGTGTTGTTCAATATCTATAGAAGTACAAGGCTATAAACTAAGTTTAAACGTTTATTAATAGTGCTAAACAAAAAACACTCAGATAAACGAGAACTTACATAAACAAACAACTATGCCCTTTATTTTATAAATAGATTAAATTGAATCCTCAAGCTTAAGCGCGTTTTGTTTGTACTATATGCAGCGAAGCTGTGTGCTTTGTTTATAGTGCCTAACTCACTAACTTCTGACATTGATAATTCAACCTTTGCTGAAATAAACATATGGGAAAAGGATGTATGAGATTTCATATAGCAACCGGTGAGGAAAATTCTATTTTATGAATTGTCTTTTTAAGTTATCCAAAATAGGCTCAAGCCAACGGACGATATTACGATAGGTACTTAATATGGATAATTATTAAATCACTTTAACGGCTCAGTTATTTAAACAGCGGATTATAGTTTCACGTAGATTTTTAGCTTTAATAGGCTTTGCAACATGCGCGTTCATGCCAATGGATAAGTATCGTGTAATATCATCTTTCATAACATTAGCTGTTAAAGCAATTATTGGAATATTTGCGATTGCTTTATCACTATCGTTACGAATAATTTTACTTGCCTCAACCCCATCCATAATAGGCATATGAATATCCATCAAGATAATATCGTACGATTGCGATTTCACGGCTTGAATACATTCGAGTCCATTGTCGACCAAATAAATTTGAGCATCCGCATTTTCTAGTATGTTTGTAACTATTAGTTTATTGATCGAGTTATCTTCCACAACTAATATTTTGATACCTGCTAGCGACTTTTCACTTACTGCATTTACCACAGGCACTTCATTCAGAGAGCCTACTACTTTACTTTCAATCGCCTCATACAAAACACTCGTGTATACAGGTTTCTGCAAAATAGTTTTTATACTTACTTTTTTGGCTCCATTATTTAGTAAACTTTCGTCACTCATTATAAGCACAATAGTGTTGGCATAAAGTTGAGGGTTAATATTAAAAATGCGTATTAAAAAAGTTTCGCTACTCATTGATGGCATTGCCCAGTCGACAATAATAACTTTAAATTTCTCTTTATTGTGTTCAATAATATCAATAGCTTGTTTAGCAGATTGACAGGCCGTACATGCTAGCCCCATAGCCGTTAGCTGATTTTCAATTACCTTAAGATCATCTTCATTATCATCTACAATTAGTACTTCAAACGCATCAGTAAAAGTTAGGTTAGGAGTATCATCAATTAACGCTTGGTTATTCAGTTTCACCTTAATTGAAGCTATAAATTCACTACCTACACCTTGAGTGCTTTTTACCGTTATATCTCCCCCCATCGATTGGCATAAACGCTTACTTATAGTTAAGCCTAAACCTGTGCCGCCAAACTTCCTGGTTGTAGAGCTGTCAGCTTGAGTAAAAGATTCAAATAAATCGGCAAGGCTTTGCTCGGCAATGCCAATACCTGAATCTTTAACAATAAAATACAAACAAACACTCTTAGGATCGGATAATGATCTTTTTGATTCTATTAATACCGATACAAAGCCCTGTGTAGTAAATTTAATTGCGTTAGAGCATAAATTTAGCAGTACTTGGTTTATTCGAACTACATCACCAATTAAATTGAGTTTGACCTCTTCACCAATGACAATATCAAATGTGATCCCTTTGCTTTGAGCTAACTCATCAAAAGTTGCTTTGATGTAGTCAACAACCGAATTTACAGAGAAAGGAAATTCTTCAAGGTTAATGTTTCCAGACTCAATTTTTGAAAAATCTAAAATATCGTTAATAACTACAAGGAGTTGATCTGAAGAATATTTAATTTTATTTAAATAATGTTCATATTCCCCAGGCAAACCTTTTTCGAGCAAAATGTTGGTTAAGCCAATAATCCCACTCATAGGCGTTCTAATTTCATGACTCATATTTGCTAAAAATTCAGACTTAGCGGATGTCAGCTTTTCGGCCTCGTCTTTGGCTTGCAACAGTTCTTCAGTACGCTGATCAACGCGAGACTCTAATCTTTGCTTTTCTTCATCAAGCTCTTTTAAAAGTTGGATGCGGCGTTGATTTAAAAACAATACGAAAACTAAAAAGCTGCTAAGAATACAGATAATCGCAGTAGCGCTGTAAATCAATGTTTTATTTTGCTCAAAATAGGTTGGCTCGTAATAAGATATAATCGACTTTTCTGGCAAGCTTTGTGAAGCTATATCGAACTTGTTTAATTGACGCCAATCGTAAGCATAAACACTTAGTTCTTCACCACTGATTGCACTTAGGCTTTTATTTTCATTGTATAAAATTATCGAATCGGCAATACGTGCGCCTATTTTTTCACCCGACAACACATACCCACCAACAACACCTGAACCTAATAGTACCTCCCAATAACTAAAAACGGGCGCTGAACTTGCTTCAGCTAATCGCTCTACTAGCTGATAAGGGCTAAGAGATTTATTATCGTAATACCTGAAAATGGGTGTAAACAATATAATTGAATCATCTGGCGCATTTTTTATTCTAGTGAGTAGCTCTGGCATTGAAAGATCAAACCACTTTTCTACGTCTAAATACGAAAAGTCACGGTTAATAACCGAAAATAGCCCTCGATAAAAGCTCATCCCAATATCATTTTTTGTATCTAATATAACGATTAATTTTTTAGGCTTCATTAAATTAACAGCGCTTGCTGTTGCTTGCGCGTAGTCTAATTTAGCTTGGATCACTGCTCCATTGGTGCTTTCAGGTAAACTAAATTGAGCGCCTGGTTCTAAATATATTCTTGGAGCATTTATAAAAAAATCATCTAATTGCGATAAAAGTACAGCTGCAGAAGGCGACTGAGTAACAATGATATCTATATGCTTATTTTTATATTTTTGCTTAAGGTAGTCCTTCATTAACTGTTTTTGATTTGCTTCATCAAAGCGGTTTACATCCATATTTTCAACGAAGAGCTCATAACTAAAAGAACGTTCTATAAGTTTTTTACGCAGTCCAGAATCAACACTTTTGTGCCAAGGCATATCTTGGTTTGTTGAATTTATAAATAAAACATGAGTAACATTTGAAGAAGATTGAGCGTTTGAAATTGGACTCAAAAATAGAAAAACAAGAAATAAAAATAAGATATTAGTTTTCATGTTTCTCATTGTGCAATCAAGGTAAAAGTCTTTTAATGGTAAGTGTTAACGATATATATATCAATTAAAGATAATGTAAATTTCACCATAATTTAACATGCTTACTAATACTATTTCATTTTATTGCTTAATGACGATATTCATTGATAGTTCTTGGGTGTCCTCACTGAACAACCCGTATAAAAAAGCCCCGTATGAACGGGGCTTTTCTGTAATAAATCTTTACACTTTAAAAGTTCCAGAACTAGAACGGGATATCGTCGTCAAAATCAATGGTCGGTTCCATTGGGTTTGATGCACCACCTTGCGGGGCGTTTTGCGGTTTAGGAGCGAAGCCACCTTGCTGTTGTGGTGCACTTTTTTGCTGTGGTGCATAACCACCTTGAGGCTGATATTGATTACTTTGCTGCTGTGGTGCTGGAGCCGGTTTTGGTTGTGCTGCTGGTGCGGCTTGTTGCTGTGGATTATAGCCACCTTGCTGTGCGCCTTGACCTTGGTTATTTTGACCGTAACCACCACTTTGTTGGCCACCTTGCGGCTGATTACCTTGGTAACCACCACCTTGTTGGCCGCCTTGATTACCTTGATAACCACCGCTTTGCTGATCGCCACCGCGTGCGCCAAGCATTTGCATTTGACCTGTAAATCCGTCAACTACAATTTCAGTTGTGTATTTTTCTTGGCCTTGTTGATCGGTCCACTTACGTGTTTGAAGTTTACCTTCAACATAAATTTGTGAACCTTTACGACAATATTCACCAACAATTTCAGCTAATTTGCCAAAGAATACAACACGATGCCACTCAGTTTTATCAACCATTTGGCCAGTGTTTTTATCTTTATAGCTATCCGAAGTTGCTAAGGTAATATTTGCTACACCGTTACCGTTAGGCATATAACGAACTTCAGGATCTTGCCCTAAATTACCAACCAAAATTACTTTGTTCACACCGCGTGCCATGGAACCATCTCCTATAAATGTTAGATTAAACCAGCGACTTTACGCGCTTGGTCTAGGTCAAATTCTTTATCATTAATCTTTAAATAGCTGCGACTTTCATCGCGAACCACAGTTGCTTCTATTACGCCAGGTAAAGCAACTAACTGAGAAGCAAGTGTTTGAGCATGCTCTTCAGAATCTAATTTGGTCATTAAACTAATAACTTTACTTTTGGGTGGGACTTGCATTTTCCACGCAATAATAAGCCATATTAACCCAACAAGTGCCGCTGCCGCAAACACAGCTTGCGTCGTTGTCGTTTGTGCTACATAACCACCTAACATACCGCCTAAAAAGGCGCCTAAAAACTGACTAGATGAGTAGCCACCCATTGCTGAACCTTTTTGGCTTGCAGGTGCTATTCGCGATACAAGCGCAGGCATAGTGGCCTCTAAAAAGTTAAACGCCACAAAATAAAGCAGCATACACACAGCAATGCCTACTACACTATTAACCCATACCGACATTGCTAACATACTAATAGTTAACAAGGCTACTGAGCCAATAAATGCTTGTTTTTCTTTCTCTTTTTTAATGGCTACAATCATTATTGGTACCATTAATAAGAATGCTAAAAATAGCACTGGAATATATAAATACCAGTGATGGTCTGCAACCAAGCCATCTTTAATTAACTGGCTCGGCAGTACGACAAATATAGTGGTTAGTGTTAAATGTAATAGCAATACACCTGCATTTAATCGTGCTAACTGAGGATGCTTAATTAGTTTTTTAATGTCGCTAAAGCTTGCTAATGTATCACCTTTGGGTGCTTTATTTACCGCATTTGGCACTAGCATGGTCACTATAAATATACCAAAAACAGCTAAAATAGCAGTTAACCAAAATACACCAGCAATACCCCACGAAGCAGCAACAATTGGCCCAAGTAACATAGCAAAGGCAAAGCTCATTCCTATGCTCATACCAATAACAGCCATTACTTTTGGTCGTTGCTCATCGCGGCTTAAATCTGAGGCAAACGCAAGTAGCGCACTGGCTATTGCGCCCATACCTTGTAGAGCGCGGCCTACGGTAACCATTTGAATAGAGTCAGCTAATGCAGCAACTACAGAGCCAATAGCAAATACGACTAAGCCACCAACAATAACCTTTTTACGACCAATTTTATCGGATAAGCGACCCATAGGTATTTGTAATACGGCTTGCGTTAAACCATACGCACCAATAGCAAAACCAATCCAAATAGGCGAAAAACCTTCAAGCGATTGTCCATAAATAGCCAATACAGGCATCAGCATAAACAAGCCGAGCATTCTAAATGCAAACACACTCGCCAGCGATACTGCGGCGCGCTTTTCTCGTGAATTAAGTGAAGATGCGGTCATTATCTGCGTGATCTTACTCTATGAAAAATTGAGGTTGGGATTCTACCATAAGCTTGGCAATAATTAATCGCCTATAAGTAAGGATTTTTCATTGATCAAGGATTAATATTGCTTCGTATTATGCGATACTGAGTAAATAATTTTGGTAATAAACGAGATAGCATGGAAAACATTGAAGTCCGAGGCGCCCGTACGCATAATTTAAAAGACATCAGCCTAACCATCCCACGTGATAAATTAATAGTTATTACTGGTCTATCTGGTTCGGGGAAGTCATCACTTGCATTTGATACACTTTATGCAGAAGGACAACGCCGGTATGTTGAATCACTCTCTGCGTATGCAAGACAATTTTTATCGCTTATGGAAAAGCCTGATGTAGATCACATCGAAGGCCTCTCTCCTGCAATTTCTATTGAGCAAAAATCAACGTCTCATAACCCACGCTCTACGGTGGGTACTATTACCGAAATTTACGATTATTTACGACTTATGTTTGCCCGCGTTGGCGAACCACGATGTCCTACACATGATTTACCACTTGCTGCGCAAACAGTGAGCCAAATGGTAGATACTGTTTTGGCACTGCCTGAGGGCAGTAAATTAATGCTGCTTGCGCCTATAGTAAAAGAGCGTAAAGGTGAGCATGTTAAGTTATTAGAACAGCTATCGAGCCAAGGTTATATTCGCGCCCGTATAGATGGTGAAGTATGTGACTTGTCTGATCCACCAACACTTGAGCTTCATAAAAAACATACTATAGAAGTAGTTGTAGACAGATTTAAAGTAAAAGATGGCTTACAACAACGCCTAGCAGAATCGTTCGAAACCGCACTTGAAATGTCTAATGGCGTGGCACATGTAGCATACATGGATGATAGCAGCGCTGAAGAAATTCTATTTTCAGCAAACTTTGCCTGCCCTACTTGTGGCTATGCAATGACTGAACTAGAACCGCGTTTGTTTTCGTTTAATAACCCTGCTGGTGCGTGCCAAACCTGTGATGGTTTAGGTATACGTCAATATTTTGATCCTAATCGCGTAGTGCATAACCCAGAGTTAAGCCTTGCTGGCGGTGCAATTAAAGGCTGGGATAAACGCAGCTTTTATTACTATCAAATGCTACAAGCCGTTGCTGAGCATTATAGTTTTAATTTAGATGTACCTTATCAAGATTTAGACAGCGACTCGAAAAAAATTATTTTAGATGGCTCTGGTAGCACTAAAATTGCGTTTAATTACCGTAACGACCGTGGCGATTTAATTACGCGTAATCACGAGTTTGAAGGCGTTTTAAATAACATGAATCGCCGCTACCGCGAGACCGAGTCAAACTCTGTACGCGAAGAACTTGCTAAATACCAAACAAGCCAAGCGTGTCCTAGCTGTCATGGCTCGCGCTTACGCGAAGAATCTCGAAATGTATTTATTGGGCAAACCAATTTACCAGCAATTACATGCATGAGTATTGGTGAAGCTATGGAATTTTTTGAAGGGTTAACGCTAACCGGACAAAAAGGCCAAATAGCTGAAAAAATACTAAAAGAAATTCGCGACCGTTTATCATTTTTGATTAACGTTGGCCTAAATTACTTATCACTTGAACGCAGCGCCGACACACTATCAGGTGGTGAGGCTCAGCGTATCCGCTTAGCGAGCCAAATTGGTGCCGGCCTTGTAGGTGTAATGTACGTACTAGATGAGCCATCTATTGGATTACATCAACGCGATAACGACCGCTTGCTACAAACACTGGTCCATTTACGCGACTTAGGTAACACCGTTATTGTAGTAGAGCACGATGAAGATGCTATTCGTGCCGCTGACCATATTATTGATATTGGCCCAGGCGCGGGCGTTCATGGTGGGCATATTATTGCTCAAGGAACACGCGACGATATTTTAGCAAGCAAAGAGTCTGTTACGGGCCAGTTTTTATCTGGCGTACGTAGAATAGAAATACCAAAAGAACGTCATCCAACGAACGACAAATGGCTAGAGCTATTTGGCGCAACAGGTAATAATCTTAAAAATGTGGATTTAAAAATCCCATTTGGTTTAATGACCTGTGTGACAGGTGTATCGGGCTCGGGTAAATCAACGCTAATAAACGACACTTTATTTAAACTTGCTCATACAGAGTTAAATGGCGCAACAACAGCCGAAGCGGCATCGTATAAATCAATTAGCGGTTTAGAGCATTTTGATAAAGTGATCGATATTGATCAAAGCCCAATTGGTCGTACTCCGCGTTCAAATCCGGCAACCTACACAGGTATATTTACCGGTATTCGTGAGTTATTTGCAGGTACGCAAGAAGCGCGCTCACGTGGCTACAAAGTAGGTCGCTTTAGCTTTAACGTTAAAGGCGGACGCTGTGAAGCGTGTCAAGGTGACGGCTTAATTAAAGTTGAAATGCACTTTTTGCCTGATGTGTATGTACCGTGTGATGTATGTAAGAGCAAACGCTATAACCGCGAAACACTCGAAGTACAATACAAAGGTAAAAACATACACCAAGTGCTTGAGATGACTGTTGAAGACGCTCATGATTACTTTGATAAAATACCGGCTATTGCCCGTAAACTTAAAACGCTGATGGACGTCGGTTTATCGTATGTTCGTTTAGGACAAGCCGCTACTACTCTTTCAGGTGGTGAGGCGCAACGTGTAAAATTAGCGCGCGAGCTATCAAAGCGTGATACAGGTAAAACGCTCTACATATTAGATGAACCAACAACAGGCTTACACTTTGCTGATATTGAACAGCTGCTTGTTGTACTTCATCGTCTGCGCGATCACGGCAATACAATTGTTGTTATTGAGCACAACCTCGATGTTATTAAAACAGCAGACTGGGTTATCGATTTAGGACCTGAAGGCGGTGCTGGCGGTGGTGAAATACTCATTGCAGGCACACCAGAAGAAGTAGCCGAATGTGAGCGTTCACATACAGGGCATTACTTAAAACCTCTATTAAATAAATAGAGGTTAAGTTTTGACAAATCAATCGGCATTAAAGTTATTTAACCGTCGAGATTACACTTAATTAAAAATGGCGAGAAGACTCACTTCTCGCTATTTTTTTGCTCTAACTTTCATTTATCAACATAATACCAATCCGCAATAATACTTAATCATTTTGCGGGGCTAAACGTGTCGCTACCTGTGTTAAAAAATTCTCATTTAGACAACTAAATAGCGAATTTTTTGCCTAGCTATCAACACGTTTTTCCACCCTCAAAATAGATCTCTTAATTAAGCGAATTGGTATAACAATCGAAAATGCTATTAAAGAAAAACAACACACTGCTACAAACTTAATCTAGAAAGATAGACACGCCCTAGTCATTCCAACTTATCTGTATTATTTGCATGTCTTTATATTTTGATGCTGTAAAGAAAATATGATTGTTATCACTAATAAAAAATGCGATAGGTTTAAAATCCACATGTACATCTTGTACTGTTTTATCTTCTAAATTAAGCCGAGCAACTCTTGAAATTGCATCAGAGTAGTAAAGGTAATTTCCATTAATGGCAAAAATTTGTGCTTGTCGCGCGTCTTTAGGCAATTCCCAATTCTGTTTATTTGATAATTTAATTAACTGATTATTAGTAATTGCATAGTTAGTACCGTCAGCACCTGAAATTAATTTATTGGCTTTAATATCCTCAAATATAGTTGTGTCTCGCGTTAATAAATTAAACTGACCAAATAGATTTTCTGAACCGCTTCGCTCTAAATAAATTATACTTTCATTATCTTTAGACCATACATAGTTTAGTATCTTTCGCCCTTTAAACTCAGCTATGGTATAGAGCTTGTTCGACATAACGTCAAAAAATGCAATATCACTATTAACTCTTAATAAAACCCGATCTTGCTTACTCGATACCCTTAGTCCACCAATAGCAAAGTTAGATTTCCCTTCATAAGTAAAGTTACTAAGCTGCTTTGTAAGTCCGTTTTGAGATAACCACAACTGACTGCTGCCAGAGCGCTCGGATACAAAAATATGCGCTGGTCCTTTCTCATTAATTACTTCTGCAATGATGTAGTCGTCTTCATCACTTTTGTAGAGTGCCTCATACTCAGGAGCATCGCTAAAAAGATTAGTCGCTTTAATTAACGAAAATGCTTGTGTTTTATTTGCTGAGTAAAAAAGGCTATTAGCAGATTGAACTGCAATATAATAAGGTGAAATTGCTGGGGTAACCGTTAGTGTGCGCTTAATAATATTATTTTTATCAAACACTATGGTTGAAAGCTCAGAGCCTTCAAAAACAATCACGCCTTTATCGTCTGCAAGCCAGTCAAACGCGAAGCTAATTACGCTTTTCTTTGCTTTAAATAACCGCTTAGTTTCATGGGTTTCAAAGTTGTAGCTAAATACAGAAAAAGGCTTACCCTTTTGACTAAGTACATATGCTATTTTACTACCAGAATGAGATAAACGAGGCATGATTACGCCATACATGACGCCTGGTGGTGGGATCACTATGAATTCTTTTTTAAGTTCTAAATCATATTTATATAAACCTGAACCCTCATGCTCATTTTTATATTCGGTGTAATAAATATGCTCACCACTTTCGTCTACTTGCGCATAACCTGTGTATCTAAGGTCACACTTTTTAATTAAGGTAGCCTCTCCTATAACAGGAAATTGGCTTAAATCGACGAGTACCATTTCACACTTTTGCTGCTTTAAGTTGGTCGCTTGTAACAACACAGAGCGCTGATTTAACTGCCACGATAAAATTGATACTTGAAAGCCAGGATAGGTAATTTCAACCTCCCTTTGATCAGATAGTCGCTTTACAAATGCATGCATTACGTCATTTTCAGGTTCAACATTTGTATAAGCTAAATATTGTTTATCTGAAGACATCTCAGGGTGAACCTCACTGCCTATATTCCACGTGCTTGCTACCTTATTAACCGTGATCTGTTTAATCTTTTCACTAGAAGGTGCATTAATAAAAAACAACCCAAACCATATTAAAAAGCACAGGCAAATAATGACGAATAAAGAATAAATCAAAAACTTTTTACTATTCTTTCTTTGAACCGGTTGCGAAATAGTTGCAGTAGCTACTTCTTCATTTTTGGCAGAAATACCCGTTGAGTCAGGAAAAATATTTGTAGACTCTTTAGAAACATTTACTTGCGTTAAACGTTCAGGTATTACTGTTAGGCTATACCCTTTACGGTAATGCGTTTTTAAAAGCGGTGCTTTTTCAATTGGGTGGGCAAGCTGCTTTCTTAACTCTGAGATTGCACGGTTAATCGCATTATCATCAACAAAGCTCTGTTGCCACACACTCTCAATAAGCTCTTGGCGGGAAACGATTTGTTGAGGCTTATCTATAAAGTGGAGTAATAACTTTACTAAAAGTGGATCTAATTCCCTTTCTAAATGGTTTGAAGTAATCACACAGCGATTACTAATAAATTGCCAAGGTCCGATTTGATAATTCATAGTCTTTACGTATTTTTATTTTTATAAACCGTATCACATCTATACTTTATTTTATAGAAAAGCATTTTAAACCTTATATTAGCATTATAATGTTTGAAGCTAACATACTAAATTAAAACAATTATTTACCTTTAAAACCTTATCTATTAATTGCTCATAACTAGATAAGCGACTCTTAATAAATTCAGCGATATTCTTTAAACCGTCATCAACAAGCAGCTTAGTAAAAAATCATTTGTGATTCTAAATTGGCTGCAGTTAAAAATATAAAAGGTTTAATTATGAACAGCACAATGAAAAAAGTACTACCGGCTTTACTACTAGCAACTGCTTTTAATACTACTTCAGTTATTGCAGCTGACACTAAACAAGACACCGTTCAAAATAATTTTGAGAAATGCATGATTGGTGAAAGCATGAAGGCAATTAACCCTGCTAATCAAAAACTACAAAAAACAAACAAAATAGACGCTTCTGAGTCTTTAAAAAACAATGTTGATACACAAACGTTACTTTCTTCACTGGATGAAAAAATATCAGCTGAGCTTGACTCTTCAATGAGCAAAATAAACTCGCAAATTGATAAAAACCTTTCAAAGGTAACATCGTCAATCACTGCATATTTCAGCAATGTGTTATCGAACTAAAAACAATAAAATTAAAAGTTATATTAAGGAATTATCATGAAAAAATTCACAAAAAAATTAGTATCTGCCAGCGTATTACTTAGTTGCAGCCTTTTAGCAAATACAGCACAGGCTCAAAGCTCTGTATGGAAAGTAAGTAATGGCAATGACTCACTATTTATTGGCGGTACAGTTCACATACTACCTAAAGCTGAAATGCCACTGCCCGCTGAGTTTAACCATGCTTATGAACAAGCAGATACAATTATTTTAGAAGCACCCTTACCTGATCCAGCCGACACCAATGCACAAATGCAAATGCTAGGTGCACTATCGTATACAAATAACGAAACGTTGAGTCAAAAGCTAGAACCCCAGGTTAAAGCTTCACTTGAAAATAAGCTTAGCGAGTTTGGCGCTAACCTAGCTAAGTTAGATGGTTTTCGCCCTGCTATGGTGAGTATTGTTTTAATGTCGATGGAGCTTCAAAAGCAAAACTTAATGGGTGAAGGGGTTGATGCTTATTTTACTAAAAAAGCGACTGAAGATAACAAAACAAAAAATTACTTAGAAACAATGGAATTTCAGTTAGAGCTTTATAAAACAATGGGTCAAGGCAACGAAAACGATTTCATTAAACGTAACTTAGCTGAGCTTCACAACTATGGCGATATGTTTAAAGGACTTTTAGCTGCCTGGCGCAAAGGTGATACAGACACACTGAATAAAGTGGCACTTGAAGGTATGCAGAAAAATGATCCGAATAGCTATAAACAACTCATTACAGATAGAAATAATGATTGGTTACCAAAAGTAGAAGCCATGTTTAACAACGACAAAAATGAGTTTGTACTTGTTGGAGTTGGCCACCTTGCAGGACAAGATAGTTTACTTACCTTACTTGAAAACAAAGGCTACAGCGTTTCTTTAGTCAGTGTTGATAGCACGGCAGATATAACAGTAAGAGGGGCTGAATAATGGATAAAACAGACAAACTAGCGATATCGCTACTGTTTCTATTTGGGTCTATCATGTTGATATGTGCTATATAAAAAATGCCGCTAACAAGCGGCATTTTTTTATTTTAATAAACTTACCCGCGAGGAATAAAACCAAGCGCATCGTATACCGATTTTAATGTTTTCTCAGCACGTACACTGGCTTTTTCAGCACCTGATTTCATTATGCTATTGAGTAGGTTTTGATCTTCTCTGATCTCTTTAAAGCGAGCTTGAATTGGCTCAATCATATTTACAACTGCATCAGCTGTATCTTTCTTTAAATGGCCATACATTTTATCTTCATACTCAGGCACTAGGTCTTCTATTGAGCGCTTAGTTGCAACACTTAATAAAGTAAGCAAGTTTGATACACCAGGCTTCTCGCTGCGATCAAAGTAAATACGTGCTTGTTCGTCTGAATCAGTTACTGCTTTTTTAAGCTTCTTCACAATTTGTTTAGGCTCATCTAATAACATAATGTAACCATTTGGGTTTTCGTCAGACTTAGACATCTTTTTAAGTGGATCTTGCAAGCTCATTACGCGTGCACCAAACTCAGGAATGTACGGCTCTGGTAATTTAAATACGTCGCCGTATAAATTATTAAAGCGTGTTGCTATATCGCGAGTCAGCTCTAAGTGTTGCTTTTGATCTTCACCGACGGGTACTTGATCAGCTTGATATAATAAAATATCCGCAGCTTGCAATACCGGATATGAAAATAAGCCCACGTTTACGTTATTTGCATGCTTAGATGACTTGTCTTTAAACTGAGTCATTCGATTAAGCTCACCCATTTGCGCGTAACAATTTAATACCCACGCTAACTGTGCGTGTTCAGGTACTTGTGATTGTACAAATAAAGCAGATTTTTCAGGGTCAATGCCACATGCCGCGTAAAGAGCAATACCATCCAACACTCGAGAGCTCAGTAATTCAGGCTCTTGGCGAACTGTAATAGCGTGTAAGTCTACTAACATAAAGAAACTTTCGTGGTCTTCCTGTAACTTTAGCCACTGGTTAATAGCGCCAACATAGTTGCCTATTGTCATACCACCGGTTGGCTGAATGCCGCTTAAAACTACTGGTTTACTCATGATTTTCCTTTATTTTGCTTAATTAATAATATTTAACGCTGCGTTAGAACAGGTATTATATCTAAGAAGTGATCGCATAGGTACTGTGGATTATAGTCCTTAAGATTTTCACCTTGGTTATAGCCATAACTAAGTGCAATTACGTCTATATTCGCGGCTTTAGCTGCAAGTATATCGCTTTTAGAATCACCTATCATTATTGCTTTATTAGGCTGAGCATTTAGTTTTTTGCAGGCAAATAGCAATGGCTCTGGCGATGGTTTTTTTGCCATGTCGTCACCGCATACAATCACATCAAAATGACTCGTTAGTGCCAGTTTATCGAGTAATTTTTCTGTAAATATTCGAGACTTATTAGTGATTAATGCTTTAGGCATACCACGAAGTGCTGCAAGCCCTGTTTCTACATGTTGATACAAAACACTATACTCACCAACTTGTTGTTCATAGTGTTTATAAAACTCTAATATTGCTTTAGCACTAAGTGACTCATCTAGATGTTCACTCACTTGCATATCGCCACTCAAAGCCCGTTTAACGAGGACCTCAACCCCATTACCGACCCAGCTTTCCACCAAGCGTTGGCTAACAATAGGGAAAGCAAGACCACTCAAGGTTAAATTAATAGCAATATACAAGTCGTAAACGCTATCAACCAAGGTACCATCTAAATCAAATAAGGCGACATCGTACTTCATTACTTAACACTTCCAAGCTGTTTACGCATTTGATCAATCACAACCTTGTAATCTGGTTGATTAAAAATAGCTGAGCCTGCAACAAACATATCAGCACCCGCTTGTGCTGCTGCTGCAATATTATCGACTTTAATACCCCCATCAACCTCTAAGCGAATTTCTCGACCTGATTCAATAATACGCTGTTTTGCTTGGCGTAATTTTTCAAGCGTATGAGGGATAAAACTTTGCCCACCAAAACCTGGGTTTACCGACATTAGCAAAATGGTATCGAGCTTATCAATAACATGGTCTAAATAGCTTAGGCTTGTTGCTGGGTTAAACACTAAGCCTGCTTTACAGCCGTGATCTTTAATTAACTGTATTGTACGGTCAACATGCTCACTGGCTTCAGGATGAAAGGTAATAATTGATGCACCCGCCTCTGCAAATAATGGAATAAGACTATCTACAGGCTTAACCATTAAATGCACATCGATAGGTGCTGTAATGCCGTAATCTCTGAGTGCTTTACACACCATAGGACCAATTGTGAGATTAGGTACATAGTGATTATCCATTACATCAAAATGAACCACGTCAGCGCCCGCATCGAGAACTTTATCAACATCTTCGCCTAACTTTGCAAAGTCAGCAGACAAAATAGAAGGGGCTATTAAATATTTTTGCTCTGGGTTAAACATGATTAACTCCATCAATAAATAGTGTATTGCGTTAATGTAACTTAATTGAAGATGTTACCCAAGTAATATGGCGTAATAGCCCCTATTTCAGGTAACTTTAAGTTTGATATTTAATCAATATTTGCTATGATTAAAAAAGTAACAAATTATTGGATTTCATCATGCGTGCTTTTAAAACTGGGATATTAATTGCGTCGGCATTACTGCTTATCGGGGCGTTTAGCTTTGGTTCAAGCTCTGAGCAAGAATTAAGCTCAGTGGGTAATTGTCATAATACACAAGTGGTAAGTGTTCAAAACACATTAACTACGTGTATTAAAGTTGAAGAAGAGTCATCGTGGTTTTCATGGTTAACTGGCGATAGCCGTAGTGCTCAGTTTCATTACCTCGATTTACTAGAGCTACTTACTAGCTCAGAAGATTCTAAAAACACTCCATCTTTAAAACCTTTATTTTAAATAATGCTGCAACTTTTTAGTGCGTTGCAAAGTGTGCTAGCAGCATTTTTTGGTGTTCAATCTGAAAATAAACGCCAAGTCGATTTTAAACAACACTCTCCTATCTCTATCATCCTAATCGCGATTGTACTATTTATTGCTTTTGTTATCGCAATTTACGCAGTGGTTGCTTGGGTGCTAAATACATAGCCATCAACTCGTCAACTTTATTTCTAGAGCCACCTTTGGGGCTAATAGTGCGCTTTACTTGAATTTGGTCAAGTGATGCTTGGCTATAAATTTTTCGAGTCCATACGGTATCGTGATTGGAAATGAGTACTGGTGTATCATTTTCAAAGGCAGCCTTCTCAGCCAAATTAGCCAAATTAGCCTGATCATCTAAATTAAACCCCCCTTTAGCGTAAGACGTAAAAGAAGCTGTTTTACTTAATGGTACATAAGGCGGGTCGCAATAAATAACAGCATTGTTAGGCACTAACTTAAAAACGTCATCGTAATCTAAACAGGTGAAGGTTGCTTTTTGTGCTTTTTCAGCAAAAAAATACATTTCTTTTTCAGGAAAATAAGGCTTTTTATATTTACCAAAAGGCACATTAAAAATACCTTTTAGGTTGTATCTGCACAGTCCATTGTAACCATGGCGGTTCATGTATAAAAACAATATTGAACGTTCATATACATCACGGCTTTGATTAAACTGCACACGATATTCGTAATAAGCATCTGCGTGATTATTCAAATCAACAAATAACTTTTTAGCATCACTAATGAGCTCATCCGGGGAGCTTTTAAGCTCTTTGTATAAGTTAATTAAGTCTGCATTTATATCGTTGAGAATATAGTGTTTAAAGTCACTATTTAAAAACACAGAGCCTGCACCAACAAAAGGTTCAACCAACGTATCAGCATGCTTGCTAGCTTGGTTTAATCGCGCATTAATGTTTTCAACTAGGCTGTATTTTCCGCCGGCCCATTTAAGGAAGGCTCTACTCTTTTGTTGCATTGGCTCTTTACTTCAATCTGGTGTTGCGCGATTTTACACTAAAGTAGTGTGTTTTACTGATCTACGAGTGCTATTTCTTGCTTTATTTTACTAATTTTTTTATAGAAAGGTTTATTTTTTTTAACCCCAGCAGATAAAGTATCCATTGCTGATTTTGCTTCGTTTATACTTCCAAAACTACCAAATGTAACAACCCACCATATTTTATTATTTCGCTTCGTTTGGTAAGTATGAGTTTGCTGCTGTAGATTGAATTGAGCAATAAAGCTATCGCTAACTTCCTGCTGAGTTACGGCTAATAATTGAATAACACTATTTGTATCTGTTTGCTGCATGTACCATATATTATCTTGGCTACTCTGAGTTTGCTCTGCTGTATTTACTTTTAGAGCTTCAGATTTAACCTCACTTGATACACTGCTTTTATTATTAGTACTAACATCAACATCACTGTCTAGTACGTTAACGGAGTTGGCAGACTCGGTAAGGCTTTGCATGATCGCAGGCACATCATTAATGTGTTCGCGTTCTAGCTTAATAGGTTGCTCAACTACTTTTGGTTTATTTAGGCTCGCTACTGGGTCATTTTTCTTTATAACCGGCTCACTTACTTGCTCTACAGATATTGCTGTATTTACGACTTGTGTTTCTTCCTGCTGATAATACTGTTGCCACCACTGTGTCATATCCGACTTATAAAGTAGCCCAATAATTAAAAGCATAATCAACAGCATCAAAATCAATAGGTGCAATCGCCAAGATACTTTGTCCTTAACGATAATATCGGCTATGTGCTCACTAGGTTGCCAAGCAAGCAATAAACTGGGATTACCTTGAGCCTCAGCTAAAAAAGTACTAAAAACAGGGTCTTCATCATAAGGTAAGTCTGAAAAATACCATTGTAATAACATCTTACTTTCTCGAAGCGTTAGCGGCTCCAAGTAAATTTCAACAGCGTTGTTTAAAGGCAGCTTAGACTGTGAAGCTATTATTATATATAGCGTATTTGGGCTGTTCTTAGAAAGTAACTCAAGCTCAATTAACATCTCATCAGATAATTGCCTACCGCCATCAAGTACCCATAAACATGGCCCACATGGTTGTTGCTGGAGCAACTGGTAATAGTTTTCAGGTAAACTTAAGTTATGATCGATCAGGGGAGAGTTAAAGCTTTGTTCTAATAACTCACTCATTAGCTGAGCGTCAGTCATTTGTGCACTTACTTGCACGAAGGCTTTATTAAAGTCGTTGTATTTATCTGTAATGAAGGTTTCGAGCATATAACTTTTACCTAGCCCAGAAGTGCCAAGTAAAACAATTAAATTTTGCCCGTACTCAAATTGCAGTGCGATTCTATCCACCAAAGCCGCACGGCTTGGTAAAATTTGTGACTGCATTTACTGCTCGATTAAGTCTCTAACTTGATCATCAGATACATTATCAACTAATGCACACTGGCCAAATTGGGTAGGTAGAATAAAGCGGATAGTGCCTTTTTTATTCTTTTTGTCTTTACGCATATGCGTTAAAAACTGCTCGCTAGTCATTTGCTTTGGAATTTCTGTTGGTAAATTATATAGCTCAAGCAGCTTAATAATTCGATCAACTTCGCTTGCGCTTAAATCTTGGCGTGTCTTGGCAAGTTTGGCTGCTAATACCATTCCTGTTGCAACAGCTTCGCCGTGTAACCAAACGCCATAACCCATCTGTGCCTCAATTGCATGGGCAAATGTATGGCCTAGGTTTAACAAAGCTCGTAAGCCGTGTTCTTTTTCATCTTGAGCAACTATAAGCGCTTTTATTTCACAACATCTAAAAATGATATGCTGTAAGCATGCTTCATCTAGTTGCTGCAAATTAGCTACATTTAGCTCTAAATATTCAAATAATTCGGTATCGTAAATCAGACCATACTTAATTACCTCAGCCATACCTGCTGCAAACTCTCGTGCAGGTAGAGTGTGTAATGTTTGCGTATCAATAAAAACCGCTTGAGGCTGATAAAATGCCCCTATCATATTTTTACCTAACGGATGATTTACTGCCGTTTTTCCACCTACCGATGAATCAACCTGTGAAAGCACTGTCGTTGGTATTTGAATAAACGGTACGCCGCGCTGATAACAAGCCGCTACAAAACCAGTTAGGTCACCTACAACACCACCACCTAACGCAATTAGACACGTATCTCGGCCACAGTTATTTTGTAGTAAAAATGCTGATATTTTTTCAAACCATTCCAGTGATTTATATTGCTCACCGTCAGGAATAATAAAAGATAGCGGATTTAGATCAGCTAATGAATCAAGTAACCTTTGCAAATATAAAGGCGCTATTGTGTCATTAGTAATGATGATAGGCCGACAATCACCAATGTGGTGAACCAGGCGGCCATTATCTTGAAGTGCAGATTGCCCAATATAAATAGGATAACTTCGCTCGTCCAAATTAACAGTTAATTTAAGCATGCTTGGCTATTCCTTTATTATTGGTTTTTAAAAATCTAATTTCTCGATGATTTGGTTAGCAACAACTTTAGCGCTTTGCTCATCGGTACGTACAACAAAATCAGCAACTTCTTTGTATAGTGGCTCGCGTTCTTCTGCTAAGCGCTCTAGTACGTTACGAGGTGCTTCTTCAGTTTGCAGTAATGGGCGACGCTTGTCGCGTTGCGTGCGTGCAACTTGCTTCTCTATAGGTGTCTCTAGGTATACAACGATACCTCGAGCCGAAAGCTTGTTCCGGACTTCTTTGCTCATTACTGAACCACCACCGGTAGCAAGTACAATACCTTGCATCTCGGTTAAATCGCCAATAACAGACTCTTCTCGAAGTCTAAAGCCTTCTTCACCTTCAAGATCGAATACCCATGCAATATCTGCACCTGTGCGGCGTTCGATTTCTTGATCAGAATCAACAAATTCAAGGTGTAATTGGTCAGCGATGTGACGACCAATCGTGCTTTTGCCAGCCCCCATGGGGCCAACTAGAAATATATTACGTTTCTCAGCCATATCTTTTAGT
Organism: Pseudoalteromonas sp. EB27; assembly: GCF_001974875.1. Lineage (GTDB taxonomy): Bacteria > Pseudomonadota > Gammaproteobacteria > Enterobacterales > Alteromonadaceae > Pseudoalteromonas. The sequence goes on along the minus strand of NZ_MTQD01000013.1, from coordinate 85,898 downwards.
ACAAACAAACTCTAAAATTTGAAATAAAACCCCGCCTAACGACCTGGCCCCAAAATTAAGGAGGGGATTATCTCAGTAATTGCGGGGGTATTTCAAGTCAATTAGCATAAAAAGCCATATAACGAGCAATTAATCTAAATAATCACCCGTTGGTTAACATAAAACCACTGTATTTTAATCAATTTGTATTTTTGGTGTCACAAAAATAAGTAATTCACGCTTTTCATTAAACTCACTTGTGGTTTTAAACAGTCTTCCTACGTAAGGAATGTCACCTAAAATTGGCACTTTACTCGTAGTATTAATGATCTGCTGCTGGAAAATACCACCGAGTACTACGGTTTGTCCATTCTCCACTAACACTTGTGTTTGAATCTCTTGGGTATCAATAGACACTGCTTCACCTGTTCCGGTTTGTACGGTATCGCCACGCGTGTCTTGAGTAATAATTAAGTCTAGAATTACTTTATTATCAGGTGTGATATGAGGTGTTACTTCTAAGCTTAGTACCGCTTTTTTAAAGCTTACGGTAGTAGCACCACTTGAAGCTGACTCAGTGTAAGGAATTTCAGTACCTTGCTCTATTCGTGCTTTTTGCTGATTAGCCGCTATGATACGCGGGCTAGCAATAATTTCGCCTTTATTTTCTTCTTCAAGCGCACTTAACTCTAAATCAATTAACGTACCGTTAGCCAATTTTGCTATATGCAAACCAATGCTGGCCGCAGGATTAGAAATTGGTAAATTTACATTTAATCGATCTGAAATGCTTGGCGCATTTGTAGTTGATGTTGCGTTATAAATACCTTCAGCGCCTTCAAGGGAGCCTGAAATACCAACACTACTACCTTGGTCACTAAAGCCCCATCGTACACCTAAGTCCTCAGTAACGTTATCGCGCACAGTTACCATCCGAGATTCGATTACAACCTGCTGTACTGGAATATCGAGTGTTTCTATCATCCGGCGAATGTTTTCTATACTCTTTACAGTATCTTTTACCAATAAAGTATTTGTACGCTGATCAACCGATACACTACCGCGGGCAGTTATAATACTGTTCCTATCTGTTTTTAATAAGTCAGCAAAATTTTCGGCTTTAGCGTAGTTTAATCGAATGTATTCACTATAGAGTGGTTCTAAGTCTTCAACTTGCTGTTTAGCTTTTAAATCTTTAGCTTCACGTGCTGCAAGCTCCTCTGCAGGCGCTACCATTAAAATAGAGCCATCCATGCGTTTATCTAGCCCTTTAATACGCAGTACTACGTCAAGCGCTTGATCCCACGGAACGCCATCTAAGCGCAGTGTTATATTACCGGTCACTGAATCACTGGTTACTAAGTTAAAATCGTTATAACCCGCAATAATTTGTAGTGCTGCTCGCACAGAGATATCTTGAAAATTTAAGGTCATAGGGCGACCTTGATACTCAACGCCACCATCTAAATAGGCGTTTTGCGTTTCATCTTTTTCTACCGTCAGCGTTAAAATATTATCTATTTGCTGGTACGTAAATGTAAACTGAGCGTTTGGCTCAATAACGACACGACTTAATCCGTCTTCTTTAAAAGTCTCGATATTACTTACGACAGTACCAAAATCTAATACATCTAATTCATAAAGTAGGTCATCTAAAATATCGGTGTGATGAAAGTCAGCGTAAATTTTCCCGCCACTCTCATGGACTTCAATTGCAGCTTGAGTGTCTTGTAAAAATACGAGTACTTTCGCTTCGCCCTTTTCACCACGTCTAAAATCAATTGATTGGATACGGTTAATGTAATTTCCACTTACGTCACCTGAGTCCATCGCTACATCTTCATTTTCAGATTCTGTAAGAGGATTATCAGACACGCGTATTGATACTAAGTTGTTATGAACTTCAGTTTCATAAATTTTTAATCTATCGAGGTTTACCGTTACTTTTAAACCACTGTTAGTTAAAACATTAGTAACACTGCTAATTCCAGCTTGATTAACTTCAACATCATTTAAACCAACCTCTAACTCTGCGGTATCAAAAAACATTTCGATTCGGGCTGGGCTATTAAACACCTGAACTTTTGGCTCAAGCGTTAACTCTTCATCAAAAACAAGCTGTAACTCAGTTTCGCCTTTAAGTAATGGATTATAACGAACATCATAAAGTAACGGCCCTGCAACGGCTGAATTTACAGTGACTAAAGCAACAGCAGCCAGTAATGTTCGTGAAATACGATGAAGCCAAAGTACATCCTTATGCATGCTATTTTTACCTTTTTTATTATTAATTTGCGCCATCTGTTGCCGCCTCTAACATTTCTAATTTAGTCAAGCGCTCTTTCCAACAGCCAGACCCATCAGGGATTAATTCCACTAACTCTATATAGTCGTTACTTACTGTTTTTACTTTGCCATCATAACTACCAAGGTAATTCCCTACCGTTACACGATGCAAAGTAGCATCAGCTGCTGTTATTAATGCCCATATTTGTCCACTAGAACCAATTGTGCCTTTCATTGCTAAGTTATCTAGCGGGTATTTTTCTAACGGTTCGCGGCGACGCTCTTGATCAGGGTGCAAACAGTTTTTTACTTGTGTTAATTTATTTTGGATTATCTCAGGCTGAGGCGCTACAAACGGGCTACGTAGCTGACCAGCACTGTACTCAAATATTTCAAACTTTGTCAGCTCAGGAATTGATTCAACCTTTGGTGTTGTGCTTGCTTTTACCTGATCAATAAATTCTTTTTGCTCAGACGTATCATCATTACAACCACTCAAAACAAACACCATTACTACAGGTACTACGCGAAGGAGCTTCATTTTTTAACTCCTTCTTCATAACGATATGTTTTTGCGACAACACTAAATGTTAACTGTTTATCGCCCGATGATAAAATAGAAAAGTCATGTAAGCTTACAATTCGTGGTAACTGAGCTACTTTACCCACAAACTCACCAAACTCATGGTAGGTTCCTATCACTTCTATTTTAATCGGTAATTCAGTATAAAATTCTTTCTCGACTTCTGGTAACCAACCTATTTTTAAAAAAGTCAGACCACTTGTTGTGCCAACATACGACAAATCATCAAGTAAACCAGGGGTTTCGTTAGAGGTAGGTAAACGTTTTAATAATTGTGAAAACTTATCTTCCATTTCAATCATTTGTTGACGATAGATCTCAAGCTTACTCGCTACTGCGTATTTAGTACGATAAGTTGTGCGTAACTCGACCTCTTTCGCAACTGCACTGTGGTAACTATCAATTTCATCAGAAACTAACAGGCTATAACTAAAAAACAATACAAGTCCGGCAACAAACGTACAGCAAATTGCTTTAACTGCAATAGGCCAATCGCCAATGTTATCGAGCTCTATTTCATTCCAATCAATTTCACTCAGTGCTTTAAAATCAAGGCTCATCGCTAACCTCACCAATTTTATCAAATGGTTTTACATAAAATTCCATATTAAAATCACTAAGTAAACGCGAAGATTGATCGCCTGCAACAATGCCTTGCATTGAAGGATTCTCTAGTAAATATGAGCTTTGTACTTGGCGCAGCATTGTTGATAAACGGTTATTAGATTCACTGCGTCCCAATACATGAATTTGGCTACCTCGGCGCTCGAGTTTTGTTAAATAAACCCCACCCGGCACTATTTTGGCAACTTCATCCATTATTTGCGTACCCAAATTACGGCTGCTTTGTAATTCTTCAATGAGCCTCATACGCTGTTGTAAGTTTTCTTTTCTTTTATCTAAACCTCTAATTTCACTAATTTTTTTATCTAGCATGCTAATTTCTGAACTTAAATAGTTATTCTTTAAGTTTTGACCGTCTTTTAATGAACTATAAAAAGAGCTTAATAAGTACATACTCGCAAAACAAAGTATAACGACACCAATAAGTATAGTTACAAATTTCTTTTTCGATTCTTCGCGCTGCGATTCACGCCAAGGAAGTAGATTTATATGTGGCATGTTGAAAAGCTCCTTAATGCCAACCCTGTCGCAATTGCAAACTGCGTTTTGTGACGTTGCATTACATTACGATCTACTTTTGGAGAAATTTCCATATTTTCAAAAGGCTCAGCAACGACAGAGTGAATACCTAGTTCTTCGATGAGTAATCGGTCAATACCTTTAATCATCGATGTACCACCCGTTAATACAATATAATCGATTTGCTCTTTGCCACTGGTTGTTAAAAACATTTGCACCGCACGTCGCACTTGTTGAAGTAACGAAGTTTGAAAAGGGGCTAATACTTCAAAGGTGTAGTTTGGCGGTAAATCACCTGATGTTTTACCAATCTCAGCTTCATCAAAGCCTTTATTATAATAAGCAACGATACTATTTGTATATTGGTCACCACCAAAAACTTGGTCACGTGTATAAATTGTTTCCCCAGCTTGAACAACGCTCACAAGCATTAAAACCGCACCAATATCAACCACAGCCACGCATTTATTAAATGCGTCGCTAGGTAACTGTTGGTAATACACATCCATTGCACGACTTAATGCATAGCTTTCTACATCAACTATTTTAGCTTCTAAATTTGCTGCTTCTAAAGCGCCAACACGCGCTTCAACACTTTCAGTACGGGCAGCTGAAAGCAAAACATTCATTTTACTAGGATCGGCTTCATTCGTCGAAAGCTTCTCAAAGTCGAGGCTTACTTCATCAAGAGGATATGGAATTAAACTATCGGCTTCAATTTCAATTTGCGACTCAAGTTCAGCATCAGTTAACGATACATCCATGAAGATCACTTTTGTGATGACTGTTTGGCCAGAAACAGCCACTGCCGCAAATTTTAACGACTTTGGTAATTTTTTTCTTAATTTTGTAATTACGTTACCAATCGCTTCAATATCTTGAATTGTACGCTCACTCATAGCGCCTTTTGGCATCGGCTCAATTGCAAGTGCTTCAAGTCGAAATCCAGTTTCAATTTCACGTAAAAGCACAGCCTTAATAGAGTGCGATCCAATATCAATTCCTACCATCATTTGGGACGGTTTTTGAAATAGTTGACTTAGCATGTTTCAACTTGGCCTTTGTTTTAATAATAAACAAGTTATAATTTTTATATGAAAAAATATTATTCATTTTTTAATCAATATATACTAGCAGTCAAAACTCGCAATTGGGAGTCCATTTAGGGAAATATAAGTGATTTTATTAAAACGAACTTTACAATTTTTTATCATTTGTGTGTTAATTGGTCTGATTACTTTGATCAGTCTTTATTACTACGTTAAACCTGATATCCCCAGTGTGCAAGTTTTAAAAGACGTGCAATTACAAACTCCTATGCAAGTATTCACTAAAGATGGGCTTTTAATCAATCAATTTGGTGAAAAACGTCGTATTCCAGTGACTATTGATGAAATTCCTCAAACACTCATTAATGCATTTCTAGCGACAGAAGATAATCGATTTTACGATCATATAGGCATAGACCCTATTGGCATCGTACGTTCGGCTGTTGTTCTTATATCTACTGGCGAGAAAAAACAAGGTGCAAGTACTATTACTATGCAGCTTGCTCGTAATTTCTTTTTAACACGCGAAAAAGCATATATACGTAAAGTTAAAGAGATATTTATAGCGCTTCATATCGAAGATGTATTAACAAAAGACGAAATTTTAGAGCTTTATCTTAATAAAATAGAATTAGGTAATCGTGCTTTCGGTATTGGTGCAGCAGCGCAAGTTTATTACGGTAAAGAGCTAAAAGATTTAACACTTGCACAAATGGCGATGATTGCAGGTTTACCTAAAGCACCTTCTGCATTAAACCCAATTCGTAACCCAACGCGTGCAAAAGCACGCCGAAATGTAGTTTTAGGCCGTTTACTTACCGAAGACTATATAACACAAGAGCAATATAACGAAGCAACTAGCCAACCTACTACAGCTTATTTTCACGGCGCAGAAATAAACTTATACGCACCGTATATCTCTGAAATGGTGCGTGCCGAAATGGTTTCGCGCTATGGGGTAGATAAAGCATACAACTCAGGTTTTAAAATTTTTACCTCAGTAGAATCAAAGGTTCAAAAAGCAGCGCAAAACGCACTTGTAAATAACTTACACAATTACGATATGCGTCATGGTTTTAGAGGTCCAACTGATATTTTATGGAATCCTGAAACACAACCAGCTTTAACTGAGCAACAAATACTCAATAAATTACAGAGCGTAAATGAATTAGGCACTTTAAAAGTTGCAGCAGTACTTAGTGTTAATGATAAAACAGCTACTGTATTACTTAAAAACGGTGAACAAACAACCCTCACTTGGGATAATTTAAAATGGGCGCGTAAGTATATTACTCGCTACCGCCAAAGCTTTGCTCCAAAAGCAGCTACCGACATTTTAACACCAGGTATGCAAATATGGGTACGTCAAAACGAAGATAGCAGCTTCTTATTAAGCCAAGTACCGGAAGCATCAAGCGCTATTGTCTCACTCGATCCACAAGACGGTAGAATAAAAGCCATTGTAGGGGGTTACAGCTTTGAGCAAAGCCAATACAATCGTGCGGTACAAGCTAAGCGTCAAGTGGGTTCTAATATAAAACCTTTTATATATTCAGCAGCACTTGAAAAGGGCTACACGCTTGCGTCTATATTAAACGATGCACCTATAAACCAATGGGATAAAAGCCAAGGCGTAGCATGGCGTCCTAAAAATAGCCCCGCTGTTTACAACGGTCCTATTCGAATTCGCCGTGCTTTAGCACAGTCTAAAAACGTTATTTCGGTGCGCTTACTGCGTGGTGTTGGATTACAACGTACAGCTGATCACTTACTAAAATTTGGCTTTAAAGACGCTGACATTAATCGCAGTGAATCATTAGCCCTTGGCAGTGCTTCCATTACTCCCCTTGAACTTGCCCGAGGCATGAGTACATTTGCCAATGGCGGTCACTTAATTGAACCTTACTTCATCTCAGAAATTCAAGATGCTTATGGCAATGTATTGTTTAAAGCAAACCCTGCTCTTGCCTGTGACGAAGAGCCTTTGCCAACACTCAATGCACTCTCAATTCATAATAGTGATGGTGAAGAGGAGCAAACTAAAAAATGTGCACCGAGAATTATTTCTAAGCAGAATGCATTTTTAATTGCCGATGCTATGAATAGTGCAATCTGGGGGGGGGGTAGCTGGGCTCATAAAACAGGTTGGAGTGGAACCGGTTGGCGAGCACAAGCACTAGACCGTCGCGATATTTCGGGTAAAACAGGCACAACTAATGACTCAGTAGATACCTGGTTTAGCGGTTTTAATAGTAATGTGATGACCTCAGTTTGGGTTGGCTTTGATAATCCGGGCAACGCTCTTGGTCGCTCTACATATAACAACAACCTAGATAGCAGCCAAATATCAGGTGCTGAATCGGGCGCTAAAACCGCACAGCCAGCATGGGTTGAATTTATGAAAGCGGCACTAGAAGGCAAGCCCGAAGCTCCAATTGAGCCGCCTGAGGGACTTGTTTCTATTCGTATTGATTTAGCTACTGGTTTATTAAGCCATAAAAATGACTACACAAGTCGATTTGAATATTTTGAAAAAGGCACCGCACCTACAAAGTATGTGCTATCTCAGCCTAACGATATATTTGAAGAAGACACTAAAACAGAAGAAGAGCTATTTTAATAATATGTACGTAATACAAAAACGGCAGCTTATTTAAGCTGCCGTTTTTATTTAAACCAAAGGTTTATTTTAAGTTTTGAACAAGCCAATATAAATCAGAGTGCACACCCGCAGCGGTCACTTCCCTACCCGCTCCTGGTCCCTGAATCACTAATGCGTTATCGCTATACCATTTGCTATTAATGACAAAAATATTATCACCAGGAGTAAGGTTTGCTAACGCATCGCCATTAGGCACATACGCTATTCCCACTTTAGCGATTACTTCACCTTGTTTGATTTCTAACAAGCCCGTGTATCTAAGTACTGAATTTTTAGCTTTTGCTGTAGCTGCATGCTCTTCAATGAATGCATCTAGCTGTGTTTTTTTATTTAAAAAGTCATCCCAACTTGCCAGCGCAAGTTCATCAGGCATCAATGCCGATAAGCTAATATCGTCAAGTTCAAGCTCTACACCTAGCTCTCGAGCTAAAATAAGTAGTTTACGCTGCATATCTCGCCCAGATAAATCTTCGCGAGGGTCTGGCTCTGTGAATCCCATTTTCTGAGCTTCTAGTACCAACTCAGAAAATGGCCTAATTCCATCATATTTACTGCATAACCACGAAAGCGTGCCTGAGAAAACACCTTCTATACGTGTTATTTTATCGCCACTATTTTGCAAATCAGCCAAAGCAAAGTTAATAGGTAAGCCAGCGCCTACACTGGTGTTATATCGCCAATGTAAATTACGTTCTAAAATATTACTACGAAGTGCTTTATACCAAATAGTAGATGCTGTTCCAGCGTATTTATTAGCACTAATTAAATGACAGTCTCCATCTACAAAGTCTGGATACAACAAGCTAAATTGTTCACTTGCGGTAATATCAATCACAATTTTATGCTCGTAATCGAGCTCATTTATAGCATTCAGTAAATCTGCAGATTGATAGCTATTAGCCTCATGCTGCCATTGAGTTTTCCATTGCAGCGTATTAATACCACTTGCATTAAACAACATTTTTTTAGAGCGAATTAGACCGACTAATTTAATACTAAAGTCATCCGATAAGCGCTCAAATTGTGCCGATAACTGTTTAATAAAAACGTCGCCAACGTTACCAAGCCCCGCAACTATAATTGCGATTTCTTGGCCTTTATTAATTAGCTTATCGTGTAAGGCACTTTGTATATCACTATCTATAAATTGATCGGTAAGCAATAAAGCATATCCAGTATCTTGATGGACAAAACGAGGTTTTATGCTGTGGAGTTTTAATAAGTCTAGCGCTTGTAAGCTCAATGTATTAACGTCTTGCTCAGGCGCTACAATTGCGCAGCCATTTAAATTTGACTCGCTAATATTTGCTCTACCCGCAAAGTAATTAATAACCAGATAAGTTTGTGCTGCTGGCACTACCAGATACACTTCACCATTATGGTTAAAGTGATGAAGGCTATGCTGAATAAGCTGACTAACACTTGCAACCTCTCCTTCACTTAACCCTTCAACCATTAATAGGTCAACATTTTGCAACGTGGTTATAAAACGTTTTTTCTTCGCTGAACCTTTTTTTACTATATCGGTTGGGCTTGCTTGCACATCAAAACTACTGCGAACAGCTAGCTTAATATCTGTGTTTTTAAGTGGCGATAGTGTTTTTGCATGTAATACAGGATTACCTAAACGAGCCAATAAATTAGCTTGTCCACGGCAAATTTTGCCGTATTTAATCGCTTTTTGCACTTTACGTGGATCAGTACTAAACACTCCTTGCGTATCAGTCCAAATACATACCTGCTTAGCATTACAGTAATTTGCTAGTAGTGTTGCGCTGTAGTCACTACCATTTCGGCCAAGCGTTACAGTCTCACCATTGATATCTGCGGCTATAAACCCAGTAACAACATTTATTTTATTAGGAAAAATTAACTGCCCACATTTCTGCGCATTTTGCGCATGCATTAATTCACCATCATTCAAGGTAAAAAGAGTGCGGGCATCTTGAGCACATGCCTCAATATTTAGCTGCTGTAAATAAATGGCGAGTAAGCGTGCTGACCACAATTCGCCATGTGCAAGTAACGCAGCCTCTTTTAGCTGCTCAGCTTGAGCAAGTTCTGCAATATCACTAAGTTCGGTATTTAGTGTTTTAAGTGCACTTCGTTTTAAATCAGCTTCTAATAGCTGCTCTATTAAGTCTCTTTGGTGATTATTTAACTGTAGTAAAATATCAGCTACCGCTTGATTGTCTTGCTTTTGATAGCTTTGCCAAAGTAATACTAGCGTATCGGTTGTCTTACCCGCAGCCGATACCACCACACAGTCACCCGGTTGAGTATGTGTAATTATTATTTTTGCAACGCTTTGGTATCGCTCACTTGAGCTTAAACTCGAGCCACCAAATTTATGTATACAATTAACCATATTAATCACCAAAGCGCCGGACGGGCTACACTTAATTTAACGTTACCACCAGAAGTGCCTGCACCTTTGCCTACACGGACAACATTTTTATTTTGTCCTGGTTTTACAAGTTCAAACACTCGCTCAAAATCAGCAACTAAATCGTATATATCTTCAATACCTACCGAAATACGAATAAGCGTATCGCCCACACCCGCTTCTAAACGTGCTGTTGCGTCCATACCTGCGTGCGTCATAGTTGCAGGGTGACAAATTAAGCTCTCTACGCCACCTAGTGACTCAGCTAAACTAAAGGTTTTAAGGCTAGTTAAAAATGCCGCTGCGTCGTTTATATCGCCTTTAATATCAAAACTAACCATGCCACCAAAGCCAAGTTGCTGTGCTTTAGCAAGTTCATGTTGAGGATGTGACTCAAGACCTGGGTAGTAAACTTGGCTTACATATTCAGAGTTTTCAAGATACTTAGCTATTGCCAGTGCATTTTCTTGATGCTGTCTTAGGCGCACATTTAAAGTACGTAAACCACGAAGCGTTAAATAGCTATCAAAAGGCGCCCCCGTAATACCAATGTTATTAGCCCACCAAGCAAGCTCATCGCCTAACTCTTGTGTTGCGGCAATAACAGCGCCGCCTACTACATCGGAGTGTCCGTTAATATATTTAGTGGTTGAATGCACCACAATATCTACACCAAACTTAATAGGGTTTTGCAGTGCAGGCGACAAAAATGTGTTATCTGCAGCCACCAATGCACCGCATTGCTTAGCCACATCAGTAACCGCTTTAATATCTGTTAAACGAAGTACTGGGTTACTTGGGGTTTCTATCCAAATAAGCTTAGGTTTAATTACTAAAATTTGTTGAAGGCTTTCTTCTTTTGTTAAATCTAATATTTCGAGCTTTAGTAGTCCGCGTTTTTGTAAAGATGTAAATAAACGATAGCTGCCACCATAACAATCATGTGGAATTACTAACGTATCGTCACTATTAAGTAGCTGAGTAGCTAAATGCACGGCAGCCATGCCTGTAGCTGTAATTATGCCACGAGCGCCACCTTCAAGCTTAGCAAGCGTCTCAGCTAAAATATCACGATTAGGATTACCGCTACGACCATAATCATACTCACGCTTAGTATCAAAGTCGGCAAACGAATAAGTAGTCGATAAATAAATTGGCGGTACCACCGCACCATGATGTTTATCAGCATCAACGCCGTTACGTACAGCAATGGTTGCTTTGTTTTTTTCGCTCATATTCGTCACCTGATTAATTTGGATGTTTAGACGTCTAAAAGAGTAAGTTATCCGTTTTGATAAGTCAAAGTATTTTAAAGCTCTAGATGGCTAAAAGTAGAAGGAGCCTCTGCGAATAACACATTTTAGCTCACAAAAGTGTGCTTATCTTTACACTCACAATAGGCTTATTAAGATAGATCGGTATCTATTATTTGACTATCTTTTTTAAATCGATAGAATTTCACGCATATTTACACGCTTTTTATACCGTGTGAGAAATTAATAATCTGAGGCAACGATACATCTTATGGCTAAATGGAATGGTGAGTATATTCACCCATACGCAGAACACGGTAAAAAATCAGAGCAAGTTAAAAAGATCACCGTTTCGATCCCGCTAAATGTATTAAAGGTATTAACTGACGAACGTACACGTCGTCAAATCAATAACCTTCGCCATGCTACAAATAGTGAATTGCTATGTGAGGCATTTTTGCATGCTTTTACTGGCCAACCTTTACCAAATGACGATGACTTACGTAAAGATAACGCCGAAAAAGTGCCAGAAGAAGTTAAAAAAATAATGCAAGAAATGGGTCTAGAAGTACCCGTTTTAAACGAAGAATAAATACTACAAAGACAAAAAAACCTCAGTAATTACTGAGGTTTTTTTATGTCTAAATTTTATTGCATAGCTCTACTGTATAGATTTACTGCATATAATTTTCTGGCAAATCAATTTGCGCAACACCTGACTCAACAGCAGCTAGGGCAACAGCTCTTGCTATACGCGGCAGTAAACGAGGGTCCATTGGTTTTGGAATAATATACTGTGCACCAAACTCTAATTTATCTACGCCTGCTGCTTTTAAAACTTCTGCAGGTACAGGCTCTTTAGCAATACTACGGATAGCCTCAACTGCAGCAATTTTCATTTCATCGTTAATAGCGCTTGCACGCACATCAAGCGCACCACGGAAAATAAACGGGAAACATAAAACATTGTTAACCTGATTAGGATAATCAGAGCGCCCTGTTGCCATAATTAAATCGTTACGTGCGCCGTGCGCAAGTGCAGGATCAATCTCAGGATCTGGGTTTGAACATGCAAACACAACTGGTTTTTCAGCCATTAGCTTTAAATCTTCAGCCGCTAATAAGTTAGGGCCAGAAACACCTACAAACACATCAGCATCTGCAATTACATCTTGCAATGTACGCTTATCTGTATTGTTAGCAAAAAGCTGTTTATATTCATTTAAATCATCGCGGCGGGTATGAATAACACCTTTGCGGTCAAGCATGTAAATGTGTTCGCGCAGTGCTCCGCACTTAATTAACAGCTCCATACACGCAACAGCGGCAGCGCCAGCTCCTAAACATACAATAATTGCATCTTCAATTGACTTACCTTGTACTTCTAGCGCATTTAACATGCCCGCAGCAGTTACAATCGCAGTTCCGTGTTGATCATCATGAAAAACAGGAATGCTACAACGCTCTATTAATGCTTTTTCAATTTCAAAACACTCTGGTGCTTTAATATCTTCAAGGTTAATACCACCGAATGTATCGGCAATATTGGCAACCGTATTAATAAAGTCTTCTGTCGTACGGTGCTTAACTTCAATATCAATTGAATCAAGGCCAGCGAAACGTTTAAACAATAACGCTTTACCTTCCATTACAGGTTTAGATGCTAAAGGGCCTAAATTACCAAGTCCGAGAATTGCAGTACCATTAGTGATAACCGCAACCATATTACCTTTACCGGTATATTTATATGCATTTGCAGGATCTGCAGCAATTTCACGTACAGGTTCGGCAACGCCTGGGCTATAAGCTAGGGCTAAGTCTTGAACTGTTTCAGCGGGCTTTGTTAGCTCAATGCTAATTTTACCAGGTACGGGGTGTGAGTGATAATGTAGTGCTTGTTCACGAAAGTCAGACATAACGCGATGGTATCCTGCAATTTAAGTTAAAGTGAGAGGTGGAGTCTTGGGGTACGATACCCTTATTATTTTTAAATTCCAAGCAATATCAGGTCTATCCTGTTATATACTATATCCTTTAATTTTAAGAGGTTTTTCAGTAACTTTGCAGGATTATATAAACATTTAATAAATAAAAATTCACCTAAAAAGTAAGTTTTAAGGTGCTTTTATGCCTAGTGAAATATTAAAAAAATGTATGTATAAAGTATCACCATAAACTTAAATAACTGCCTACTACTCTACTTTAAAAACAGATAAGCCCACGTTAGCTACTTTTATCAACCTAGTTAAAAATTGTACTATTTAAAATATAGAGAATATCTATCGATTTGTCTGTAAAGGTTTATGCATACTCAGAATAAGAATAGGAAATAGTTATGCAAAGAGGGATATAGCTAAAGTCAGCGAAATAAGATAATAAACAACAAATTTTAGGCACAAAAAAAGCACCCTAAAGTGCTTTTTTAACTAAACAGCAATAATTATTTCTTGCTGGCAAGTGCACCGAAGCGCTTGTTGAAGCGATCAACACGGCCGCCAGTGTCTAAAACTTTTTGCTTACCAGTGTAAAACGGGTGACACGCAGAACATACGTCTAAGTGAATGTCTTTACAAAGAGTTGAGCTAGTTTCGAATTGGTTTCCGCATGAACATGTTGCAGAAATTACTTCGTACTTAGGGTGAATACCTTCTTTCATAGGAACCTCTAGTTAAGGCCGCATCGCTCTCCAAACCCGAAGTCTGGCACCATACGTCGTTAAAACAAATTTGTTGGTGGCGGATTTTATCCAACAACGTTCCCCTACACAAGTATTTATTTATGTTTTAGCCAAAAAAGTGAACAATCTCTTCCTCAAGCACTATTGCTAGTAGGTTTTTTACGGTAATTTTAGTACATTACAGCATTAATTTTACGGGTTGAGTTGTTATGAGTTTTGTTGAAGTTGCTATTAAAGTCCCGCTCCCACGCACCTTTGATTATAAAATAGAAGAACAGCTCAGCGGCCTCTCAACGCCTTTACTACCCGGTATGCGCGTTTTGGTACCTTTTGGTAACCAAAAAAAAGTGGCTGTTGTTCTGGGTATTAAAAGCAGTACCGACGTCCCTTTAGATAAAATTAAGAATATTATAGAGGTAATAGACGACGCCCCTATTTTAAGTACTCAGCACCTAGATCTCCTTAGCTTTACCGCGCGCTATTATTGCTATCCCTTAGGCGAAACTATTCATATAGCGCTACCCGCTGTACTTCGCCAAGGTGAATCACCTGATAAAACCAGTATTAATATGGTTGCTTTAACTGAAAAAGGCGCAAAAGTACCGTCATTAAAAGCTAAAACACAGCTCAACTTATTAAAACAGTTATCGCAATCAGGTAAGTCATCGTTAACTGAGTTAAAGGCACTGGGCTTTAGTAAAAAAACAATAGATAGCCTAATAGATAAAGAGCTTATTACGCAAACTATTGAACACGATAACCAATGGCAAAGCGTTGTACCAACTGTCGGTAGCAAACCTATACTTAATAAAGAACAAGCGGTTGCCTGTACAGCAATAAATCAAAGTACTGGATTTAGCAGCTTTTTATTAGAAGGCGTCACTGGCAGTGGTAAAACAGAAGTGTATTTACAGTGCCTAGAAGAAGTATTAAAACGTGGTGAGCAAGCATTAGTATTAGTGCCAGAAATAGGTTTAACGCCACAAACTGTAAACCGTTTTCGTCGCCGCTTTCCTGATACACCCATTATGCTTTGGCACTCAGCACTTACCGATAACGAACGCTTACAAACATGGCGCTTTTGCGAAAAAGGCAGTTGTGCGATAGTTATTGGGACGCGTTCGAGTATTTTTCTGCCATTTTTAAAACTAGGTATGATTGTTGTTGATGAAGAGCACGACTCGTCATTTAAACAACAAGATACCCTTCGTTACCATGCCCGTGATTTAGCCGCTTACAGAGCTTTTCAGCATAAAATCCCGCTTATATTAGGCAGCGCTACACCCGCGCTTGAAACACTTCACAAGGCAATTAATAACAAATACCAGCTATTAAGCTTAACTGAGCGTGCACAAACAGCGACCGACAACCAATTTAAGTTACTCGATATGAAAGGCCAACCCGACCAAGCGGGTATTGCCCACGCAAGCCTTGCTACTATGCGCCAGCATTTAAATCGCGGTAAACAGGTTATGGTATTTTTAAATCGCCGAGGTTTCTCGCCAACCCTAATTTGTCATGAGTGCGGTTGGTTGAGCGAATGTAAACGCTGTAGTACCAGCGCTACATTTCATAAAGCGATTGGACAAATGATCTGTCATCACTGTGGCGACCAGTACCCTGTCCCTCACCAATGTCCTGATTGCGGGAGCACACAAATATTCCCTAACGGTAAAGGCACAGAGCAAATTGAAGAGTTTTTATCTACCGAATTTCCTGATACACCTGTTACTCGTATAGATCGCGATTCAACTCGTCGTAAAGGTAGCCTTGAAAAAGCACTTGATGAAATCAACCTAGGAGGCGCACGCATTTTAGTGGGAACACAAATGCTTGCCAAAGGCCATCACTTTGCAGATGTAAGCCTTGTTATAATTTTAGATGTAGATAGCGGCTTATACTCATGCGACTTCAGAGCGACAGAACATTTAGCGCAATTAGTCACCCAAGTAGCGGGGCGTGCTGGACGTTCAGGAGAGCCTGGTCAAGTGTTATTACAAACACACTTTCCAGAACACCCTCTTTTACAAGACTTAGTTAATAATGGTTACCAAGACTTTGCCCGCTTTGCACTGAGTGAGCGCGATGATGCTGACTTACCGCCCATTACAAATATGGCCATTGTGCGTGCACAAGGGCATAGTATTAAACTAGTCGTCGATTTTTTGACGGATTTGGTTCCTGTGAATGGGGTATCTGGTATACAATTGCTCGGTCCGATCCCTGCCCCACTTGAAAGAGTCGCAGGTATGTATCGTTTTCAATTGCATATTCAAGCGCAAGATCGCCGCATATTACATCAGTACCTTGCGCAAATGGTTGATTATTTAAGTACCAGTAAACTTGCACAAAAAGTACGCTGGAGCTTAGACGTAGACCCTATAGACATGATTTAGGTTAAGGCCAAAATAACACCATGGCACAGCACGATTATATTAATAAAAAGCCTGCAGGCAGAAACAGTAAAAAAAATGCACCCGCTAAAAAACCATTTCCTATTCTTTTAGCCGTTATAGCCATCTTACTCGTAGGTGGTTTTGCCTACACACTATGGTTTATTAAAAGTAATGCCGATCCAAAACTTGTCGAAAAACAAGCAAACCCATCTGCGCCCGCAAAAGTGGAAGTTGTTATTCCACGCACACCAGAATTTATTAAAGAAATTAGAAACCACGAGATTCAAGTTGAAGTAAAAGAACTTGAGCAAAAAGGTCCTTATGTTATGCAGTGCGGTTCTTTCAGAACTCATGCACAAGCTGAATCGTTAAAAGCTAAAATCGCATTTGCAGGGCTCATTTCTGAGATAAAACAGGCTGAAGGCAGCAATGGTACTTGGTATAAAGTACGTTTAGGTCCTTATAAAACCAAACGCCAAGCCGAAAGCGATAAAAACAAACTTAAACGTGTAAAAATAGTCGGCTGCGGAATTTGGGGCTGGACTTGAAAATAAACCATTCACCCATATAACCTCATCATAATCGTTTTTTACGAGTTGCCTCTGCAGCTCGATGATGAGGAATAACATGACTACTATCGTAAGTGTTCGCCGCGGCGACAAAGTTGTAATTGGCGGCGATGGCCAAGTTTCACTTGGTAACACCGTAATGAAGGGCAACGCCCGCAAAGTTCGACGTCTTTATAATGGCAAAGTAATCGCTGGTTTTGCCGGCGGTACTGCTGATGCCTTCACTCTTTTCGAACGTTTTGAAAGCAAATTAGAAATGCACCAAGGTAACCTAACTAAAGCCGCAGTAGAAATGGCTAAAGATTGGCGAAGTGACCGTGCACTTCGAAAACTCGAAGCGCTGCTCGCCGTAGCAGACGAAACAGCCTCTTTAATTATTACCGGTAATGGCGATGTAGTTCAGCCAGAAAACGATTTAATTGCAATTGGTAGTGGTGGTAACTTTGCGCAATCAGCTGCAACTGCCCTTTTAGAAAATACAGATTTAAGCGCTCGTGAAATAGTAGAGAAAAGCTTAACTATTGCAGGCAACATCTGCGTATTTACTAATAACTTCCAAACAATCGAAGAATTATAATAGGAACTATTATGTCTGATATGACCCCAAGAGAAATTGTTCACGAGCTAGATCAGCACATTATAGGTCAGGCTAAAGCTAAAAAAGCGGTTGCTATTGCACTTCGTAACCGCTGGCGCCGCATGCAATTAAATGAAGATTTACGCAGCGAAGTAACACCAAAAAATATATTAATGATTGGTCCGACAGGTGTAGGTAAAACAGAAATTGCTCGCCGTTTAGCAAAACTTGCTAACGCACCATTCATTAAAGTAGAAGCGACTAAATTCACTGAAGTTGGTTATGTTGGTAAAGAAGTAGATACGATCATACGTGACCTCGTTGATGTTTCAATTAAAATGACTCGCGAACAGCAAACTAAAAAGTTTAAACATCGCGCCGAAGAAGCAGCAGAAGAGCGTATCTTAGATGCACTTTTACCTCCTGTTAAAGACCAATATGGCGAAAGCCAACGCGACGATACTTCATCTACTCGCCAAACATTTCGCAAAAAATTACGTGAAGGTCAGCTAGATGATAAAGAAATCGAGATTGAATTAGCGCAAGCTCAATCAAACGTAGAAATTATGGCGCCTCCTGGTATGGAAGATATGACCAACCAGTTACAAAGCATGTTTCAAAACATGGGCGGCGATAAACGTACTAAACGTAAGTTAAAAATTAAAGAAGCCTTCAAACTATTAACAGAAGAAGAAGCCGCTAAATTAGTAAACCCTGAAGAGCTAAAAGAACAAGCTATTTTTGCAGTAGAGCAAAACGGTATTGTGTTTATAGATGAAATAGACAAAATTTGTAAGCGCGGTGATTCTTCAGGCCCAGATGTTAGCCGAGAAGGTGTTCAACGCGATTTACTACCTCTAATTGAAGGCTCAACGGTAAACACTAAGCACGGCATGGTTAAAACTGACCATATGTTATTTATTGCCTCAGGTGCGTTCCAGATGTCTAAACCATCAGACATGATACCTGAGCTACAAGGTCGCTTACCGATTCGAGTAGAACTTGAAGCACTTACTGCCGATGACTTTAAGCGTATCCTTACAGAGCCGCATGCATCGCTTACTGAGCAACAACGAGAGCTCCTTAAAACTGAGCAAGTAACGATTGAGTTTAGTGATGATGCAATTGAGCGCATTGCTAAGGCAGCGTGGCAAGTTAACGAAAAAACCGAAAACATCGGTGCTCGTCGCTTGCATACTGTGATGGAAAGATTGATGGAAGAAATTTCATACGATGCTTCTGAAAAGGCAGGTTCATCACTTGTCATTGACGCCGCTTACGTTGAAAAACATCTAGGTGCACTTGTTGAAGATGAAGACTTAAGCCGCTTCATTCTATAAAACGAATATAAACGTTATACTAAAAGCCTCCAGATTGGGGGCTTTTTAATGGGATATATAAAATGAAACACGTAATAAAAGTGCATTATCATAGTGTAAGTAAAAACATAGATGTTTATTTTGATGATGATAGCCAAGCAGTCTTTAGCTGTGAATTCTTACGCGTTCACTCCCCCTCAGCTGAAGTGCAGGGTCATGGCTCTGGCCCTATGAAACTGGTTTTAAATAAGCAATCCGTAGGTATAAAAAATATAGTACCTGTTGGGCATTATGCACTGCGGTTAGATTTCGATGATGGTCATAACAGTGGGTTATTCAGCTGGAGTTATTTTGAAAAACTACAAGCGCAGCAACAAACATTGAGCAATGAATATTTGGCACGCGTAGCCGAGCACAAACAAAACAAAAACAGTGTACCAATAAAGTTTATTCCTTAAACCTTACAGGTAATTTAGGTGGGTATTTTAGATTAGTAACCTAAACCCTGGTTAAGATATTTACTATCCAGGGTTCAAGTTAGTTACACTTTAAACTTATCAATAGCGCTAAATAACACTCTAGCTTGCTCAGATACTTCTTCGCTAGTTTGGGCGTTTTTAGCAGCATGTTCAGTTGCATCTTGCGCAATATCACGAATTCTGACTACATTTTTATTAACCTCTGATGCCACCTGGCTTTGCTCGTCAATAGCAACCGCTATTTGAGAGCTCATTTCCATTATTGTTTGCACATCTTCAGTAATTGCGCCTAATAACTCACCGGCTTTAATTGCTTGCGAGGCACTTTCATCGCCTTGAGAACGACATTTGTGCATAATACTTACCACTTCTTGAGTACGCTGCTGTAAAGTACTTATAATACTCTCAATCTCACTTGTAGACTCTTGAGTGCGTTTTGCTAATGAACGAACCTCATCTGCAACAACAGCAAATCCACGACCATACTCACCAGCACGAGCTGCTTCGATTGCCGCATTAAGTGCAAGTAAATTTGTTTGATCTGCAATACCCCGGATTACATCAAGCACTGACCCAATTGTTTCGCCATCTTTTTCAAGTTGAGATACTACATTTGATGCATTCCCTAACGAATCAGATAGAGCCCTGATGTGCTTAACGGTAGAGTCTACTTCACTACGCCCTTGTTGAGCACTTAGGTTTGTTGATTCGGCTTTTTTTGCGGCCGCTTCAGTATTATGTGAAATATCTTGAATCGTCGCCTGCATTTCAGTAGCTGCAGTTGCAACCATATCAGCCTCATGCAATTGCTCTTGCATACCAGAGCTTGTTGCCGCAGTACTTTCTGATAAATGTTCGGTTGCCACATTAAGCGTATTTAAAGCACCATTAACTTCGTTAATCAAGTTCTTAAAATCGCCTATTAAGCTATTAAAGTCGACCGTCATAGTGGTAATTTCGTCTTTACCTGTTTGCTCTATCATTACGCTCAAATCGTTATTACGACGAATATCATTAATAGTGTGATAGACCCGCTCTATAGGCACAATAATCGAGCGACTCGTGAAATAAACCAACACTAAAACAATAATGCCAGCAGTCACAAAAATAAGAATAGCTAAAAACTGTGCCTGTTCAACGCTTTTATCTACCTGTTGCTTAGTGCTTAATAGGATCTGCGCAACGATTGCATCACTTTGTTCAACACTTTTACGCATTTCTCCGAGTGCACCTGAATTTAAATCTAGCCCCAATTCAACCTGTGCCTCTACCAATGCCTGAAATTGAGTTTGGTAGGAGTTTAGAAAGCCATTTAATTCAGCAGTATACCCACTATCAAATTGAGCCTGAGAGATTTGCTGCTTTAGAGTATTAACCCCTTCATCAAATCGAGTTAAATACTTAAGGTCAAGACGTAGCATAAAATCTTTTTCAGCTCGTCTTAACTGTAATATTGAAGATAAGAGTTTGTAATCACCTTGCTCTTTGATCAAACTTTCAATCTCATGAACTGCACTTCTTAGTTCGCCATACAATCCATCCGTAGGATGTAACCCTATGCGTTTTTGTAGCACAACAACACTCATAAAATCATTGTTATAAGCACTTATTAAACTCTCTAGATTGCTTATTTTTTGGGTTTCGATACCCTGCTCTTGCATAATTAAGTTCAGCTTAGCAATTTTACTTTTAAGCTGATTATAATCTTGTTCAAATAAGTCTAATGCTTCTTTTTGTTTATAAAAAAGAAAGTTTTTTTCATGTTTACGCAGTTCTAATTCATGAATATTAAGCTCTTCAGCAAGCTGAATTGTTTTATTCAAGCTTAGCGTTGCTCTCGCTTCATAAATTATTACGCATAAAAGGACCACCATTGCTAAACCAACAACGACTGCGTTTAATTGTAAACGTCGTTTGATTGTTAAGTTTTGTAAAAAATTCATCGCTAACGCCTTTTTTTAATATGCATATTTATTATAGCTGATAGATACGAAGCGACTCATTAATTTAACTTTTTATTATTCTTTGTTATTCCTCGCTTTTTTATGTTTATCACTCTAAACCCACGCTGTCCCATAAACCTTTATGTAACGATTGTGTATTATTCCATTGTTTTTTTACCAACCAGTCAATTAAAGGCGCGGGATCGCTTGGGTAATTTATTTGCTTATTTTGTGGTGCGCTATTCCAATCATCAAGAGCTTGCGGGTTTAAATAGTTCATTACATGCGCCATACCCATAGCAAACAATGTTTGCGCATTTGCAGTCTGTTCAAATTGTCCGTTTAAAGGCTTTAATAGTAACTTTTTACCTAACTTAAGCGCTTCGCTGGCAAGCTCAAACCCAGCATTACCAATAACTCCACTCGTGTTTGCTAAGTCGTTTAAAAAACTCAAACGCGATGGGGAGCGTAAATGTATATGTCCAAAAGATTCATTGCGGGCATTTGGGTGATAGCAATAAAATTCTTTTTCGGGAAAGTCTTTTAAGTAATCAACAATGCTATCTAAGTTTTCAAAAGGTAAATATACCAATACCTTGTTCATCACCGCGACAGGGTTTTCATGGTTATGATGAGCAATAAACGGCGGGATTATATTATTTGCAAAAGGTTGCCAGTGCACGCCTAGGTATGTAGACGCTGGTGCATAATGTTTAATTAGCGATTTTCTGAATATCCCTCGACCAAACATAGGTACGTTATCTGACAAAAATGCGGCTTGATGACTAATGCCAACAACAGGTATATCAGCTCTTTTTGCAGCCCACGCTGTAACGGGCTCAAAGTCATTAAGTACAAAATCGTACTGCTTTATGTCAAGCGATTTTATATCTCTCACCAGCTTACAAATTCGCATATTTTTAAGTGTTTTTAAATTTTTTATTTGACCATTTTCAGTACTAAACGATAAGCCCCGATACGCTTTATAATCTGAGAATTCATGCATATCAAAATAATCTTTATTTGCTCGTCCTGAAAACACATAATCAACATCAATACCGAGTTTATTAAAGCAGCTAGCCATAACCCTAGCTCGCGTTATATGACCATTACCGGTGCCCTGCACTCCATACAATATTTTCATACAGGTACCACGAGTGCTAACGCAAATAAACCACAAAAACTGCCAATAATCGCACCAATAACGATATCAGCTGGAAAGTGTACGCCTAATATCACACGAGAAATAGCCACACCAGCAGCCCAACTAAGTAGTAGCCATACATACTCAGGAAAAAAATGACTTAGTATAATTGCAACTAAAAACGCTGCAGCGCTGTGACCAGAGGGTAAACTAAATTTATCACTTGGTACTATATAGGCATTTTTTACTAAACAGTCGCATGGGCGGATCCGGGCAAATCTGTTTTTAGCTAATAAATAAATAGGTCTTTCTAAAGCAAAACCAATCAATATCGCTACAGGTAATAATTGATGCTGCTCATTATTACTAAGCCACCACACTGCTAAACACACGAGTATGTAAAGCCCACCATCACCGCTTTTAGATAACCCGAACGCCATTGTTTTAAACCACTTCGGTGAGTTGCAATTAAATAGAGTTAAAAATAATTGCTCATCTAGCAGAGCTGCCCTTTTAAACATATTATTGTTACCCATCACTTACCCCTCATTGCATAATATATGAACACCGATTTAGCTTAGGTGTTGTAAATAACAATTGAGTGACGCTTTTAAGACACTATTATTGCGATTAGTGTTCTAGCTCATGTTTTGCCTAAATTTACTGCGATTAAGTCGTTGTTATTGCTTATAAGGAGGGTATACTGAAGTATAAATTAATGTATCTTTTGAGGATAAAATAATGGATTACAGCACTTCTGATTTATGCGACCACTTTGCTGATGTGGTTGATGTGCTAGAGCCAATGTTCATCAACTTTGGTGGTCGACACAGTTTTGGTGGCCGCATTAAAACGGTTAAATGTTTTGAAAATAATGAACTGATCCGCGAATTACTTTCTCAAGATGGTACAGGCTTAGTACTTCTTATTGACGGTGGTGGCTCAACTCGCCGTGCACTTATTGATATTGAATTGGCTGAACTTGCACTTGAAAACAACTGGAATGGGATTGTTGTTTACGGCGCAGTACGCCATGTTGATGAGCTTGAAGAACTCGATTTAGGCATTCAAGCAATTGCTTCTATTCCTGTTGCAGCCGACAGCGAAGGTGCTGGCGAAGATGCTATAGGCGTTAACTTTGCAGGCGTATCATTTTTTGATGACGACTTTATTTATGCTGATAGCACAGGCATTGTTTTATCTGCAGAAGAATTAGAATTGGAAGTTGTAGAAGTATAACGTGACCACCCATTTAAAAGTATATGATGAAAGCGCGGTTAGATCACTTTGTTCTAGCCGCGTAAATGAAAAAAAAGCATGGCAATCAATGGCCTTGCTCGACACTCAAGTAAACCTGCAACAGGCACTTATTGACGCTGCTCAATTTGGTATTCGCTATGTACTTCTTGGTATTTGCGAAGATATAGGCCCAAAAGCAAACTTAGGAAATGGCGGTGCGAACGAAGCATGGCCGGCTTTTTTAAAACGCTTTTTAAACCAACCTCATAATCAGTTTATTGCCACTCAAAAAGTACTTTTATTGGGTGAAGTAAATACTGATGATTTAATGGCGCAAAGTAACCAACTTAATAATCAGCAAGCCCAGCAGCTAACTCAATTACGAGATTTATGCCAACAACTTGATGAGCGCGTAGAGTCAGTATTAAGCCTTATTTTTAAAGCAGGGCTTGAGCCAATAGTTATTGGTGGCGGCCATAATAATTGCTTGGGAATCATCCGCGCACTCAGCCAGTCAAAAGACACACCTGTTAATGCAATCAATTTTGATCCTCATGCCGACTTTAGAGAATGTGAAGGTCGCCATAGTGGTAATGGATTTCGTTACGCGTATAACGAGCAACATCTAAGTAATTACCATGTTATTGGCTTACATGAATTAAAAAACAATCAAGCAATTATAGATGCAATGAGTGAAGCTAACTTTAAGTTTGATAGTTATCAATCCATACAAGTTAAGCGCAAAATTACACTAACGCAGGCAATTGAAAATGCACTAAGTAATTTTAATGATTCACCACTGGGTGTTGAAGTTGATTTAGATAGTATTACTTATATGCCAGTTAGTGCGTATACATATTGTGGATTTAGTGTGAGTGACACTGAGCACTTTGTGCATTTAGCTGCAAGCCATCGCCACTCTATGTACTTACACTTATGTGAAGCAGCGCCTAGTCAACATCCTAACGGGTTAGATGCCGGTGCTGCCCATGTAGGGCAAGTAATTAGTGCACTTGTAAATAGCTACCTACAAGCCAAAGAAAACACTTAACGTTGTTGAACCAATCGCCACTCTTTTAGCCAGCTCATTAAACCGATACTACTTAGCGGGTGACCAAAGTAATAACCTTGGGCAGCATAACCTTTTAAGCTTTTTACAAACTTAAGTTGCTCAAGTGTTTCTACTCCTTCAAAAATTACTTTTGTTTTTTGTTGGCTATGCATATCAACCATTCCACCAACAAGACTGCGTATATTGTTTTGATTACTAAAGTCAGCGGTAAGTGAAGGTGAAACCTTAATATATTCAACTGATAAACTTGGTAGCTTAGAAAGCAGTACCGGGTTATCACCAAGTCCATCAACACATACTTTTAAGCCTATGTTATTAAGCCTTGCTATCATACCTCTGCCTTTGTCATCTAAACCAGCAAAAATATGTAAAGGGCATTCAACAATTAAGTCTCCCGCCTCTAAGTGATGCTCATTTATAACAACATCAACAAATTCAACAAACTCTTCATTTAGCATTTCAGGGCCAAATACGTTAATGCTAAGCGGTATAGAAATACCTTCTACTCTAAGCGCCATTGCAAGCTCAGCGGCTCTTTCCATTACAAATTTAGCAAGCGGGTAACCAAGCCCTGCAATTCTGATGTCGTCAATAAAACGATTAGCAGATAAAATTCCTTGCTTAGGATGCTGCCAACGCAGTAGTAATTCTAAAAACTCAATTTGACCATTGTCATTACAAATTATAGGTTGAAAATAGAGTTCTAATTCGCTCGAAAAATCAATATTTGCCAACTCTTTTAGTCGCGCTTGTTGCTCTCGCAGTTCAATCATCATTTGTTGATGATAAGGCACAACCTTGCGATTTGGGTGGCTATCGAGTGCTAGGTATGCGTACGATATTAAATTATCAAAGTTATTGTCTTGCTCATTACAATCAACATAACTCGCCCTCGCTTTTACCTCTACAGTGCAGTTAGCAACATTAAATGGCTTAAGCGTTGCACCCAGTATTTGTTCAATAACCAACTCATGTAAATGTTTTTGATTCGCGAAACTACAAATAAACGCAAAGTTAAGGCCCCCTAAGTGGGCTAGCTTTTCTTGCCCTACTAAAGTCACTATTTCGTCACTTGAAAGTAATTCTTTTATTCGATTAGCCGATTGTGCTAAAAGTATATCGCCAAAATCACGTCCAATATGCTGGTTAACTTGCTCAAATCCTTCAAGACGAATAACGACTAATGCAGCACTTACCTGCTTATTGTCGCACCATGCATAGTAACCTTGACGTAACTGTTTTCTATCTGCAAAAACCGAAAGCGGTGACTCTTCAATAAATGCATCATCTGTTGGTTCTGGCTCTATCACGACTTCTATTTCAGCGCTTTCATCATTTAAAAAGCCAACAATAGTTAATAATAATATTGCTAACACAACCCAAAATAGCGGAACTTCCAATAATAAATGAGCTGAAAATAGAACAACAAATAAAAGACCAGCCAGTGAGCTGGTAATAATCATGCTCCAATTATTTCGCTCAAAGGCTTGCCATAAATGAAAACAAAATCCAAAGGCAAGTAGAATGGCAAGCCAGGCCGCACCACTGCTCAAAATAGCCAAACCAACAGCTGCTGTGCATAAATAACTAAACTTAATACTGACATTTTTAACGGCAAATAAAGTGGCAATCATCGCCATCAATAGTGCACCACTAAAAAATATTGGAAAATTACTGTCGGTTAGTATGTTCAAATTAACGGCATCCGTATTCGCTAAAAAAGTTTAAACCAGATTATATGTGGGTAAAAATAATACAAACTAGTTAATTCTACCCAAAATCCATAAATTTAACAGTTTATTTACGCCAAATTGGTAACTTAATTGTGATGGATGACTTATTTGCCAATGTGCAATATCAGCTCTTGCGCCAACTTTTAAAATACCACGATCGTCTAACCCTAGTGCTTTAGCTGCATTACGAGTAACACCTGCCAATGCTTGCTCGGGTGTTAATCTAAACAATGTGCATGCCATGTTCATCATCAAGTGCACTGAGCATAGTGGTGAAGTACCTGGATTAAAATCACTCGCAATAGCTATAGGTACTTTATATTGATTAAGTAACTCAATAGGTGGAAATTTAGTTTCTCTTAAAAAATAAAATGCACCGGGTAATAACACCGCGACCGTCCCAGCGTTTGCCATGGCTTTTACACCCTCTTCATCAAGATGCTCAATATGATCTGCCGAAAGGCCATTGAACTGCGCCACCAGCTCAGCACCATGTTGATTAGATAACTGCTCAGCATGGCATTTTACTGGGAGATTATGCTTTTTAGCCGCCTCAAAAACACGTTTGGTTTGCGAATGACTAAAGCCTACATTTTCACAAAATACATCGACTGCATCAGCAAGGTTATTAGCCACTACCTGATCAAGCATATCAGTACATACCAAATCAATATATTCATCAGCGCGGCCTTTGTATTCAGGCGGTAGAGCATGCGCCCCTAAAAAAGTAGTTTTAATATCAATAGGATGATGCTCACCTAATAAACGAGCTACTTCTAATATTTTTATCTCGTTTTCAGTATCCAGTCCATAACCCGACTTTATTTCAACGGTGGTTACACCTTCTTTTAACAACGTATTTAAGCGATCTTTTGCATCAACAAACAATTGCTCACGGTCGGCTGCTCTCGTCGCTTTAACCGTACTTGCTATGCCACCGCCTTGTGCCGCAATTTGCTCATAACTTACACCCTGCAAGCGCTGCTCAAACTCTTGCGATCTTGAACCTGCAAACACTAAATGCGTATGACAATCTATTAAGCCCGGCGTTAACCACTGCCCTTTTACACTCAATGTCGGCGTTGCAAACACATCAAAATTGGGCAACGTTGATTGCTCTCCAATCCACGCAATTTTACCATTTTTAATAGCTATAGCAGCATTTTCGATTGCGCCATAAGGGGCATTTATATTGCTATCCATAGTGGCAATATTGGCATCAGTCAAAAGTAAGTCAATTCCTTCTAACTCATAATTTTTTGTTGTGCTTTGCATTTTGCAGCCCTTTTTACGCCCAGAGTGATGAAAATATAGTCTAACAACCCATCTTGTATATACAAGACAATTGTGTCATCTTATTTATATAATTTATTTTTAATGTAACCATAAATTTAATGACGACACCTAAATTTGCGCAAATAAAACAATTCATTGTTGATAAAATTCGCAGCGGTACGTGGCAAGAAAACCAACGTGTTCCCTCTGAAAACGAACTTAGTAGTCAATTTAGTGTCAGCAGAATGACAGCCCGCCGAGCACTAAGCGAATTAACCGAGGCAGGTATTTTAACCCGCAGCCAAGGGCTAGGTACATTTGTAGCCACATTTAAATCGCAGTCATCGTTACTCGAAATAAAAAACATTGCTGATGAAGTAAAAGAACGTAACGGTAATTACACCTGTAGTGTACTCATACTTGAATCAATAAATGCAGTCGCACCTATTGCCATTGCGCTTGGTGTTGAGATTGACAGTGTTGTATACCGAAGTGTACTCGTGCATAACGAAAACGACAGCCCCTTGCAGCTAGAAGAGCGTTTTGTAAACCCTGCTCTTGCGGCTGGTTACTTACAACAAGACTTTAGCACGCTTACACCTCATGAATACCTATCTAGTGTTGCACCACTTACACAAGCAAGGCATACCGTAGAGGCTATTATGCCAAACAGCGAGATGTGCCAATGGTTGAACTTATATAACGAAGAGCCGTGCTTACAAGTTATTCGACGCACATGGTCTGTTAACGGCATTGTAAGCTTTGCGCGCCTTGTATCACCAGGCAGTAAATATCGCTTAGGTGGTCACTTAACATTTAAAAAATAACAAACAATAGCGCTTACTGCGCTTTTTTTATAACAAATCACCTTGTATATACAACAGGAGCAAAACATGAACAACCGACTCGACACAAGTCGCGTAATACGTGCACCTCATGGCGATAAAATAAGTGCTAAAAGCTGGCAAACTGAAGCAGCTAAACGCATGCTAATGAATAACCTAGACCCTGAAGTTGCAGAACATCCTCATGCACTTGTTGTATATGGTGGTATTGGCCGAGCAGCTCGAGATTGGCCAAGTTATGACAAAATTATAGAAACCCTCGATAGGCTCGAAAACGACGAAACCCTACTTGTACAATCAGGAAAACCCGTTGGTGTATTTAAAACCCACAGTAATGCCCCTCGTGTACTTATTGCCAACTCAAACCTTGTTCCGCACTGGGCAAATTGGGAACATTTTAACGAGCTCGATAAAAAAGGCTTGATGATGTATGGGCAAATGACAGCAGGTTCTTGGATTTATATTGGCTCTCAAGGCATTGTACAAGGAACTTACGAAACATTTGTAGCTATGGCAAAGCAACATTTTTTAGGCTGTGCTAAAGGGAAATGGGTATTAACAGGTGGTCTTGGTGGTATGGGCGGTGCGCAACCACTTGCAGCTACAATGGCAGGGTTTAGCGCGCTAGTTGTTGAATGCGATGAAAGCCGTATCGATTTTCGTATAAAAACAGGCTACGTTGATATAAAAGCAACGAACCTTGAACACGCACTGCAATTAATAACCGATGCATGTATAAAAGGTGAAGCCCTATCTGTTGGCTTACTTGGTAACGCTGCTGATGTATTTAGTACACTGGTTAAAACAGGTATTACACCTGATGTAGTTACAGATCAAACATCAGCTCACGATCCACTCAATGGTTACTTACCACAAAACTGGACAATGGAGCACGCAGCAAAAATGCGTGAGCAAGATCCAAAAGCGGTAGTAAAAGCAGCTAAACAATCAATGGCAGTCCAAGTTAGAGCCATGCTTGCTCTGCAAAAAGCCGGTGCTGCAACAACCGACTATGGTAATAATATTCGCCAAATGGCGTTTGATGAAGGTGTTACCAACGCGTTTGATTTTCCTGGATTTGTACCCGCCTATATTCGCCCTTTATTTTGTGAAGGTATTGGACCATTTAGATGGGTAGCTTTATCGGGCGATCCAGAAGATATTTATAAAACCGATGCAAAAGTAAAAGAGCTTATTCCTGATGATGCACATTTGCATAACTGGCTTGATATGGCCCGTGAACGCATCCAATTTCAAGGGCTACCTGCACGTATTTGTTGGGTAGGTTTAAAAGATAGAGCACGCCTTGCATTAGCCTTTAACGAAATGGTTAAAAATGGGGAACTTAAAGCCCCTATCGTTATTGGTCGCGATCACCTCGACTCTGGCTCAGTTGCCAGCCCTAACCGTGAAACCGAAAGCATGAAAGATGGCTCAGATGCAGTATCGGATTGGCCATTACTCAATGCACTCCTTAATACGGCAAGTGGTGCTACTTGGGTGTCACTTCATCATGGCGGCGGTGTAGGTATGGGCTTTAGCCAGCACTCTGGTGTGGTTATTGTTGCCGATGGTACTAATGAAGCTAAAGAGCGTATTGCTCGCGTACTTTGGAACGACCCTGCAACGGGCGTAATGCGCCATGCTGATGCTGGATACGACACAGCAAAAAACTGCGCTAAAGAGCAAAATTTAGACTTACCAATGTTAGACAAGGAATAATCATGTTCGAACTTACTCTCACGCCAGGCTCACTTGATTTAAACACACTGAGAAAAATTAATAATTCACCAGTAAAATTAAGCCTTGTAAAGCATGCTGAATCACAAATAGCAGCCAGCGCACAAACCGTTCAAAACGTTATTAATGAGCACCGCACTGTATATGGGATTAACACCGGCTTTGGGTTATTAGCTAATACCAAAATAGCCGACGACGAACTTGAATTATTACAGCGCTCCATTGTGCTTTCACACGCTGCGGGCATTGGCGAATACATGGATGACAGCACAGTAAGGTTAATGATCACCTTAAAAGTAAACTCGCTTTCGCGCGGCTACTCGGGTATTCGCCTGCAAGTAATCCAATTTTTTATGCAGCTGCTTAGTAGCGAAGTATATCCGTGCGTGCCTAAAAAAGGCTCCGTGGGGGCATCGGGCGATTTAGCCCCTCTTGCGCATATGTGCCTACCTTTATTAGCTGAAGGTCAAATGCGACATAAAGGAAAAATAATTAGTGCAGCACAAGGGTTAAAAATAGCGGGGCTTGAACCTCTTACCCTTGCAGCTAAAGAAGGCTTAGCATTATTAAATGGCACACAAGCGTCGACTGCATTTGCACTACAAGGCCTATTTAGAAGCGAGAACTTATATGCACAAAGCTGCGTTATCGGCTCGATAAGCATAGAAGCTGCAATGGGTAGTCGCGCGCCATTTGATGCACGTATTCATGATATTCGTGGTCAGCGCGGACAAATAGACACTGCTCAAGTATTTAGAGAGCTACTCGATACGCACTCTCAAATTAGTGATTCCCACGTCAATTGTGAAAAAGTACAAGACCCTTATTGCCTTCGCTGCCAACCTCAAGTGCTAGGTGCTTGCCTAACTCAGATACGCCAAGCCGCAGAAGTATTGTTATGCGAGTCAAACGGCGTAACCGATAATCCACTAGTTTTTGCCGATGTAGGCGACATAATATCGGGAGGAAACTTTCATGCAGAGCCCGTTGCAATGGCCGCTGATAACTTAGCTATCGCAATTGCCGAAATTGGCGCATTAGCAGAGAGGCGAATTGCATTACTTATCGATTCAAACCTATCCAAGTTACCGCCATTTTTAGTTGAAAACGGCGGTGTAAATTCAGGTTTTATGATTGCTCAAGTTACCGCAGCAGCGCTTGCGTCAGAAAACAAATCATTAGCGCATCCAGCTTCGGTTGATAGCTTGCCTACATCTGCAAATCAAGAAGATCATGTTTCTATGGCAACCTTTGCAGCAAGGCGCTTAGATGAAATGGCCAATAATACCCAAGGTGTTTTGGCAATAGAATGGTTAGCATCGGTTCAAGGGCTAGAATTTAGAAAACCGCTTGAACCATCAAATAAAGTACAAATCGCTAAAGCATTATTGCGCGAGCATGTGAGTTATTATGATAAAGACCGCTATTTTGCTCCCGATATAGAAGCTGCCAATACATTATTAAGTGAAGGTAAGTTATGCGACTTCATAGAGAGCAGTCCCCTACCTTCAGCATATTAAATACCATATTGGTAAGTAAAGCCTAGCGCTTCGATAGCTGAGCCAATAACTTTGCGCTCAGCTTTATCATCACTGGTAAAGCGTGGTAACTCACCGCCATGCTCTGCACACTTCACTGCGTAGTATTCAGCTTTAGTTGGGTGCGCAGGATTAACCACATTATAAATATTTTGCCCTACTTGCCAGTGCTCTATCACCGCAAAAATAGCATTAATTACATCTTGTTGGTGCACCATATTTACCACTTGCTCACTTGATGTATTGAGCTCTTTACCTGCCACAAAACGCCCAGGTTCTCTATTAGGCCCTAGTAATCCAGCTAAACGCAGCACTTTTCCGTCTTGCTCAAGTACTTGCTCTTCTGCCTCATAGAGCTTTATTTGGCGCTCGTTTGTGCATGAAATATCGCAACTTTCACTATATACACCAGGCTCTTGATCGTATACCCCGGTTGATGAGCACAATAAAAAGCCCTTTGCGTTTAACTCCTTTGAGAGCTTAAGCGCTGCGGTGAGTGTTTCAGGATAATTACTTTCACTGTGCCTGCTACGTGGTGGAATAGCGCATACCCAATAAGCATTTTGTAAATCAACTTGATGTCTTAATTGCCCATCTTCAAGTGTAAACTGACGCTCAAAATCAAACTCGTGTATATCTGTTCTATGCGTTCCTTGTACTTGCCAATCAGTTTTTTGCGCACTTACGCATAAAGCATGCCCTAACCAACCTGCACCTAATACTACTAATTTATTACTTTTATTTGTCATTTTTGTATAAGCCTTTATTTTAAACGCATAATTAGTTCTTTCTATCTAACTTTATAGAGATTTTAAGTAAGATATGATTAGATATAATTTCATAAATAATAAAAATATGCGCACTCATGCTAAATAATTTATCATTACGGAAGAAAATATTATTATTGATTGGTGGAACAATTACCGTTTTACTAATTATCGCCTCAACATTTTTTGTTAAACACATTGCTAATCTCTCTAGAGAAAACATAGAAAACGAAGCACAAAGTTATCTACAGACCGAGCAACTTTCAATGCAAAGTTACTTTGCGATGTACGGTAAAATGGTATCAACCTTTGTTAATAACCCACATTTAATCAATTTTTTTGAAAATTGGGATACTCGCGATCAAGCACTCGAAAGCGCGCCAGGTTACAACGAAGTAAACCAAGACTTTGTGCGTTTAAGCTCAAACGACGAAAACATTTTATCGGCCTTTTTTGCCTCAGCAACCACCGGTGAATACTTTAAAGAAAATGAACGTACAAGTCACTACAACGGCCAGCCTTATTACGCCTACAAGCGTGGTTGGTGGCAAGAAGCCATGCAAGTTAACAAACTTTATGTAGGTCCAATCTCTGTTGATTTAACCACAGGCGTAGCATCTGCAGTAGTACAACAACCTGTTTATAACGCACAGCGTAAACTCATTGGTATGGGCGGTGTTGATTTACAACTAAACAAAATTAACGACATGGTCGAAAATATTCGCTTTAACGGCCAAGGTTATGGATTTTTACTCGATGGAAATCAAAAAGTAGTTCACTTTTCAAAAGCCACTGGACACAAACTTTCAATTACAGATGAAGGTGCAAACGGTAAAGAAGGACTCGATGCGCTTGAACAACAATTCACAGATACCGCAGGCTTTAAAGAGTTAAACACACAAATGCGAAATAACCTTGAAGGCAGCCAAATGGTTACCTTTAAAGGAGAGCAGTTTTATGTGGTTTACCATCGCTTACAGCTAGAGCAGCCTCATATAGATTGGTATGTAGGTCTACTTATTCCTACTAGCATGATTGAAGAGCCCGTAAATGCCGCAGTAACCGCAACAACAACTGCAGTAGTTATTATCTTAATTATTATATTAGCCATGATTTTATGGGCTACCCATATGATTTCAAAACCCATCACAACACTTACGCACATTATGCGTGATATAGCATCGGGCGAAGGCGATCTTACTCAAAAAATTGATATTGATAGCCAAGATGAAGTCGGCCAACTGGCCAATCACATGAATACGTTTATTGATAAGTTACGCGCCATGATGCTCGAAACCGCAGCTCAAGCAGAGCAACTAAGCAACGCAGCAGCTCAACTAAGACATGTTTCTGAGCAAACTAATTCTGAAATTCAACAAGAGAAGCAACAAGTTGATAGCGTGAGCGCTGCGGTAACTGAAATGGCAACTACCGTGCTTGAAATATCACGTAATGCACAACATACAAATAACGCAGCTGAAGAAGTACAAGCAATTACAGCTGAAGGTGCAAGCCGTTCTACACAGGCGCAAAAAGTAATGACTGAACTGGCGTTGCATATTGGTGAAGCATCTAAAGTGGTAGCAGGCCTTGAGCAAGAAAGTAATAATATTGGTGCATTAGTCGATGTTATTAACTCAATTGCCGATCAAACCAATTTACTTGCACTTAATGCGGCTATAGAGGCTGCTCGTGCTGGCGAACACGGTCGAGGCTTTGCCGTTGTTGCGGATGAAGTGCGCTCACTAGCAAGCCGTACACAAGAATCAACTGACGATATTCGTAATATGATTTCGCGCTTGCAGCAAATAGCTCAACAGGCCTCGGTGATGATGCAACAAGGACAAGACCAAACAGAAGGCTCAGTGCTGCAAACTAAAGAAGTACTTAGCTCACTTCACAATATTGCGCAGTCGGTCACTAAAGTACAAGACCAAAGTCATCAAATAGCAACATCAACTGAGGAGCAAACAGTCGTTGCTGAAGATATTAACACGAGCCTTTCGGCAATTAATAACTTAGTGAACAGTACCGCTGACCATGCACACACCCTCGCTGACGAAGCTCGTGACTTAAGTGATTTAGCTGCAGCGCTTAACAAAACGGTTAATCAATTTAAATTATAAAACTCTCATTTAATAGCTGTGTTTAAGCGTCAAACTTAAGCGCAGCTATAACCCTTGTTTTTAATTTATTTAGCACCATATCTTTACAGTTCGCTACTATCTTTACTGTAATTGAGTAATACAAAGTTATTTTTGCGAACCAGATCAAATTTTTCGATTTTATACACAGATCTTTTTATTGAGATAGTTTGTTGTTTGGCAGAGTCTGGTATAGTAGCGCACGTAATAAACAGTGCTTTTTGAGCGGTTTAATACAATATTGCTAATTAATATGTTCTAAGTGTTATTTAAAAGCACATATTAATTACCAATTGTTAAAAATGGGTTAGCCGATACTCGGCTGACAAAGAATACATTGTAACGGTTTTATCATGATATCTAATTTATTTACCAAGCTTTTTGGTAGTCGCAATGACCGCACTATTAAAAACTTAAGAAAGACGGTCGCGCTAATCAATGCGCTAGAAACGCAACTTGAAGCGCTTTCTGATGAAGATTTAAGAGCTAAAACAGCTGAGTTTAGAGAACGTTACGATAACGGACAAGGCCTTGACGACATTCTACCTGAAGCTTTTGCTGTGGTACGTGAAGCGTCAAAGCGTGTAAATGGCATGCGTCATTTCGACGTGCAGTTATTAGGTGGTATGGTTTTACATCAAGGTCGCATTGCAGAAATGCGTACCGGTGAAGGTAAAACATTAACAGCTACCCTACCAGCTTATTTAAACGGCTTAACAGGCAAAGGTGTTCACGTAATTACTGTGAATGACTACCTTGCTAAACGTGATGCTGAAACCAACCGTGCGTTATTTGAATTTTTAGGCCTTACTGTAGGCTGTAACGTACCTGGTATGATGCCACAGCAGAAGAAGCTAGCTTATACTGCTGACATTACGTACGGTACAAATAACGAATTTGGTTTTGACTACCTTCGCGATAATATGGCTTTTAGTATTGATGAACGTGTTCAGCGTCCATTATTTTATGCTGTAGTCGATGAAGTGGATTCAATCTTAATCGATGAAGCGCGTACTCCGCTTATTATTTCAGGCCCAGCTGAGGACAGCTCTGAGCTATACACTGAAATAAATACCATCGTTCCTTTACTTGAACTTCAAGAAAAAGAAGACGAAGAAGGTGTTGAAGGCGACGGCGATTACACTATTGATGAAAAGTCTAAGCAAGTTCATTTAACAGAACGTGGTCAAATTAAAGTAGAAGAGCTACTTACTGAACGCGGCTTAATTGAAGAAGGCGATTCGCTTTACTCAGCAGCAAGCATTACGCTACTAAGTCACGTTTATGCGGCCCTTCGTGCTCACAAGCTATACCAAAAAGATGTTGATTACGTTGTAAAAGAAAACGAAGTAATCATTATCGATGAGCATACTGGTCGTTCAATGGAAGGTCGTCGTTGGTCAGAAGGTTTACACCAAGCTGTTGAAGCTAAAGAAGGTGTAAATATTCAGAACGAAAACCAAACACTTGCATCTATTACGTTCCAAAACTACTTCCGTTTATACGAAACACTAGCAGGTATGACAGGTACTGCCGATACTGAAGCTTTTGAGTTTCAATCTATCTACGGCCTAGATACCGTTGTTATGCCAACTAATAAGCCAATGGTTCGTGATGATCGCGCCGACTTAGTTTATCTAACGCAAGAAGAAAAATACGAAGCAATTTTAATTGACATTAAAGACTGCCAAGACCGCGGACAACCGGTACTTGTAGGTACTATTTCAATTGAAAGTTCTGAGTATTTATCACAGTTTTTACGCAAAGAAAAAATTAAGCACAACGTACTTAATGCTAAATTTCATGCGCAAGAAGCTGACATCGTTTCAGACGCGGGCCTGCCAGGTACAGTAACAATTGCAACCAACATGGCCGGTCGTGGTACCGATATCGTGTTAGGCGGCAACTGGAACAGTGAAGTTGAAAAACTTGAGAACCCAACTGCTGAGCAAATTGCTGATATTAAAGCGGCTTGGAAAATTCGCCATGATGCAGTAATTGATGCCGGCGGTTTACATATCATTGGTACTGAACGTCACGAATCTCGTCGTATAGATAACCAATTACGTGGTCGTTCTGGTCGTCAAGGTGACGCCGGCTCTAGCCGTTTCTACCTATCGATGGACGATGCACTAATGCGTATCTTCGCTGGTGAACGCATGACTAACATGATGCGTAAACTAGGTATGCAACGCGGTGAAGCAATTGAACATCCATGGGTTAACCGTGCGATTGAAAATGCACAGCGTAAAGTAGAAGCACGTAACTTTGATGTTCGTAAGCAATTACTTGAGTACGATGATGTAGCAAACGATCAACGTCGCGTTGTTTACTCTCAACGTAATGAGCTACTTGAAGAAGGCGATATTTCAGAAACTATCACAGCAATTCGTGGTGATGTTCTTGCTGGTGTAATTGATCAGTACATTGCACCGCAAAGCCTTGCTGAAATGTGGGATATTCCTGGCCTTGAAGAGCGTTTAAAGCAAGACTTCTTAATTGAGTTACCAATCACTCAGTGGTTAGCTGATGACAATAAGCTATATGAAGAAAAGCTTCGTGAGCGTATTGAAGAAGCTGTTGAGCAGTCATACAAGCAAAAAGAAGAGCAAGTAGGCGATTCTGTTTTACGTCAGTTTGAAAAAGCGATTATGCTACAAAGTCTTGATCAACATTGGAAAGATCACCTTGCTGCGATGGATCACTTACGCCAAGGTATTCATTTACGTGGTTACGCGCAAAAGAATCCTAAGCAAGAGTACAAGCGTGAATCGTTTGAGTTGTTTTCTGAAATGCTTGAAAACTTGAAAGTAGATGTTGTAAGCATCCTAAGTAAAGTACAAGTACGCGCAGAAGAAGATGTTGAAAAAGTAGAAGAGCAACACCG
Organism: Pseudoalteromonas sp. EB27; assembly: GCF_001974875.1. Taxonomy (GTDB): domain Bacteria; phylum Pseudomonadota; class Gammaproteobacteria; order Enterobacterales; family Alteromonadaceae; genus Pseudoalteromonas. Next base: position 48,213 of record NZ_MTQD01000013.1, on the reverse strand, counting down.
TAAAAGTGAAAATGCTCCTCGCGAATACCAACATGAAGAAGCTGAGCAAGTAGGTGGCGAAGCGCCAGCACCAGAAACAGCGACTGTAATGGCTCGTACAGAACCAAAAGTAGGTCGTAATGACCCTTGTCCTTGTAAATCAGGCCAAAAATTCAAACAATGTTGCGGTAAATTAAAATAGCCCAATATTGTTATTAGCTTATTAAAAAGCGGCGCTAGCGTCGCTTTTTTTATGGAGTTTTAAAGTAATGACTATAGAAATTGTACATGTAGCTGTTGGTGTTATTAAGAAGAATAACGCTATATTCATTTGTAAACGCGCAGATGAACAACATCAAGGCGGTTTATGGGAATTTCCTGGTGGCAAAGTAGAAGCAGGTGAAAGTGTTTTTGTTGCACTTAAACGCGAGCTTATTGAAGAAGTTGGATTAACAATTCACAGCTCTAGTCAACTTATGGTGATTGAACATGACTACGGCGATAAGTGCGTTAAATTAGATGTACACGTAGTGAGTAACTTTAGCGGTGAAGCACATGGCGCTGAAGGACAACCTAGTGAATGGGTAGCAATTAGTGAATTAGAAAATTATGATTTCCCTGAAGCTAATGCTGAAATTATCCAGAAAATAGTAGCCCGATACGCATAACAAACTAGGTACAAGTGAGCGCAATGAACATCTCAATACAAAATAAGCTAAGCGAACAATTAGCATTAAATCCTGAGTTAACTCAAGTTAGTGTGATTGGTAGCGGCCATATAAATAGTACATGGCTACTTAGATGTATTGATAAACAGTTTATTGTGCAAAAACTTAATACTGAGGTATTTAAATACCCTGCTCAGTTAGTAAGTAATGCAAAACTAATTGAGCAGCATTTAAATACCAAACAACTACAAAGCAACTACCCCCTTGAAACAGTTAAGCATATAGCTACGCAGAACAATGAATACTTAATAGAAATAGATAACGAACACTATCGTGTACTTGATTATATTAGTGACAGCTACAGCGAAGACGTTGTTAAAAACACGCAACAGAGCGAGCAAGCGGCTTACGCTTTTGGTGTATTTACGCATGCCTTGCAAGACTTTGATGCACAACAACTACATACTGTAATTCCTGATTTTCATAACTTAGCGATGCGCTTTGAGCAATTAAATACCGCAATCACAAATAACTCTGTAAATAGAGTAAAGCACTGCGCTGACGAAATAGAATATTGCTTATCGCAGCAGCATTTAATTACTGAGCTTAGTAGTATAGCTAAGCAGATACCACTAAGAGTGTGTCATAACGATACAAAAATAAATAATATGCTGTTTTGTAGTGCAACTCACAAAGCAAAAGCAGTGATTGATTTAGATACCTGCATGGCGGGATTTCGGCTTTATGATTTTGGTGACATGGTACGCACTTTCTGCTCCCCCGAAGCCGAGGATTCAACAAACTTACGCAACGTTGTTATTCGAAAAGATATATTTTCAGCCATTGTTAAAGGCTATGTAACGCCATTAAAAAGTAGCATGAGTAAACAAGAACAAGAAAGCCTGCTGCTAGGCGCTAAAATAATGCCGCTCATGTTAAGTGTGCGCTTTTTAACTGATTACTTAAATAACGATGTGTACTTTAAAGTGGCTCATGCAGAGCACAATTTAGAGCGCGTACAAAACCAACTCGCGCTTTATAAAAACATACTGAGTAACGAAGAATGGATGCACGCGTGCTTAGTCGATGAACAAATTCAAGATACAAAAAAACCAGTAAGCTAAAAACTTACTGGTTTTTATTATTTACATACAATGTAATTACCAGATTTTTACGCGGTCTTCTGGTTTGATATACATTTTATCACCTTCTTTTACGTCAAACGCTTCGTAAAACTCAGGCATATTCGACAAGATACCGATTACACGGTAGTGACTTGGTGAATGAGGGTCTGTTAATAAACGATTACGTAACTCTTCATCGCGATAGTTACGACGCCAAATTTGTGACCAACCCATAAAGAAACGTTGATCGCCTGTGTAACCATCAACCACAGGTGCTTTTTTATCACCTAAAGATAGCATATACGCTTTATGCGCAACCGTTAAGCCACCTAAGTCACCAATGTTTTCGCCAAGCGTTAGCTCGCCATTAACACTTGCATCTTCAAATGGTTTATATTCGTTATACTGTGCAACTAAAGCCGCTGTACGCTCTTCAAATTGCTTAAGGTCAGTCTCACTCCACCAGTTACGTAAGTTACCGTCACCGTCATATTTAGCACCTTGGTCGTCAAAACCATGACCAAGCTCGTGACCAATTACTGCGCCAATTGCGCCGTAGTTTACAGCATCATCCGCTTCTAAATTAAAGAATGGCGGTTGTAAAATAGCAGCAGGGAATACAATTTCATTGTTTACTGGATTGTAATACGCATTTACCGTTTGCGGAGTCATATGCCACTCAGAGCGATCAACTGGTTTACCCAATTTAGCAATCATGTCTGCGTATGCCCATTCGCTATAACGAATGTAATTGCCTACTAGCTCATCTGAGTTAATCTCTAGCTCAGAGTAATCTTTCCACGTGTCTGGGTAACCAATTTTAGGCGTAAATTTGTCTAGTTTTTCTTTCGCTGCAAGCTTTGTTTCAGGGCTCATCCACTCAAGATTTTCGATAGCAACGCCATAACCTTTAATTACGTTATCAACTAACTCTTCCATGCGTGCTTTAGCTTCTGGCGGGAAGTTATCTTTAACGTATACCTTACCTAAAATTTCACCAAGTACACTGTTAGATGCATCAACCGCTTGCTTCCAAAGAGGTGCTTGTTCTTCTACGCCACGAAGTGTTGTGCTGTAAAAGTCAAAGTTAAGGTTAACTAAATCTTCACTAAGTAGCTCTGCATAACCACTTACAAAATGAAATTTTAAGTAGTTTTTCCACGTCGCTAAATCAGTGTCTTTGTAAATAGTAGCGAGTGCTTCTAAGTAGCTTGGTTGACGTACAATAATGTCACTTGCACTCACACCTGCATCTTTAAAGAATGCAGCTAAATCAAGGTCGCCCATCAACTTGCTTGCGTCTGCTACTGTCATCTTGTTATAAGATTTAGTTGCGTCACGGCTTTGCACGCGGCTCCACTGTGCATCAGCTAGTGTTTTTTCAAATGCAAGTACGCTCTTAGCAGCTTCTGCTGCATTCTTAACGCCTGACTTAGCTAAAACATCAGTGATGTATTGCTCGTAAGAAGCGCGAATTTTAGTGAATTTTTCGTCATTGTTTGAGTAATAATCACGATCTGGTAAACCAAGACCCGACTGAGATAAATACAATGCATACTCGCTTGAATTTTTAGCATCGTTATTTACAAACCAACCAAACGGTAAAGTACCACCTTGTTTTTGAATTTTAGCCATTAAACCCACTAAATCAGCTTTAGATTTAACACTATCAATTGTATCTAATGACGGTTGTAATGGCGTAATACCTAGCTCATTACGCGCATCTTTATTCATATAGCTTTTATAAAATGCACCAATTTTGTACTCATCACTGCCTTTTTTAGCGGCTTTGTTTGCGGCTGCACTTTCAAGGGCTATTTTCATCGCTTTTTGCGACTCATCATATAACTGCGAAAAAGAACCGTAGTTAGATTTATCACCTGGTATTTCAGTTTTAGCTAACCACTCGCCATTTACATGGTAGTAAAAATCGTCTTGTGCGCGTACTGAACTATCCATATTAGCTAATTCAATACCAAGCTCTAGTGGTTTTTCAGCAGGTGCTGTCACTACTGGAGTGTCGGTTACTTTAGTTTCTTGTTGTTTTTCACCACAACCTACCAAGCCAAGTGCAAGTGCAATACTTGCAGCGGCCATTGTTACTTTATTCATAATGATTCCGTTTGTTAGTTAGAATTTAATACCAACTCCATTAAATTCTTGAATATAGCAGGAGTAAAAATAGCACTGCCTACACGCTTTTACTTAATGGAATGGGTATCAGGGACTTCAATCAATATACATTACCAGCCAGTATCATAAACCTCATTAGGGCAACAATAAAATGGAATATGTAACAAAGTATTTTGAATGCGGTGAGCTGCCAAATTGACCCCACCAATAACAAGATGGTGGGTAGTTAAGGCTCGCTTTTATTTTTTCCATGAAGCGCTAAACGCTCAAGTTTTTCTTTTAAAGAAGGAGGGGCCGAAGATGCTATGGCGTTTAAGTAATCAGCTGTTTGCTCACTCATTTTACGAGAGTTGGTAACTGCAGGACTGCCCGACTTATTCGCAGTACTTAATCGCTGAGTCGCCTGAGGATTTGCCGTGATTTTTATTTGCCCAAGCTCTGCCATCCCGGCGGCTCTAAAATGTGAAAGCATATCCATTTTTAAATAATTAAGCCTAAGCGCGATAGGTGCAGATACCGCCTCGATCATTAGCGTACCGTCTCGGTAATTACTTACTCGGCATTTATCACCCAACTTAGGACCTAAAAAATCTTTTAATAAGGTTTGCTGTGTATCAAGTGCTTGGCTTTTGCCTGCATAAGCCGATAAACGATTATTTAACCCCGCCATAATATCGGTTAGCGGTTTTGGTGCATATCTATCTTTAGCCATTTTACACCTCGTAAAAGCTCACTTAGACCCAGAGATAATACTCTGGACCCAAGTATACACTGCCTATTAATACTACGCGCCGGCTATTTGCATTTGCTCTATTAATATTGAGCCAGTTTGAATACCACCACGGCGCTCTATGTCACCACCAATAGCAGATATACCTTTAAACATATCTTTTAAATTACCAGCAATGGTAATTTCACTTACTGGATATTGTATTTCACCATTTTCAACCCAAAAACCAGCAGCACCACGAGAGTAATCACCTGTTACTGTGTTTACGCCCTGCCCCATTAGCTCGGTTACTAATAAGCCTGTGCCCATGGTTTTTAATAGTGCAGTTAAATCGTTATGAGTTTGTTCAACAAGCCAGTTATGTATACCGCCCGCATGCCCTGTTGGCGTCATATTCATTTTACGCGCGGCATAGCTTGCTAATAAATAAGTTTGTAACTCGCCGCCTTGAATAATTTCTCTGTCGAATGTTTTAACACCTTCGCTATCAAACGGTGACGATGCCAATCCTTTTAAAATATGCGGGCGCTCAGCTATATTCACACAATTACTAAATACTTGCGTGCCTAAGCTATCGAGTAAAAAACTTGATTTACGATAAAGCGCGCCACCACCAATTGCCGACACTAAGTGACCAAACAATGAGTTTGCAATATCAGCTCTAAAAATAACAGGCACTTTCATTGTGCCTAGCTTTTGACTATTTAATTTAGCGAGCGTTTCAGCTGCCGCTTCAAGCCCAACTGCCGCTGCGTCATTTAAACCCGCTTGATCGCGCGCAACCGTATAAGCAGAGTCGCGTTGCATCTGTTCGCCATCTTGACCTATCACCATAGTGCTAATGCTATGACGAGTACGTGGAAAGCCCGTTATCAAACCATGGCTGTTACCATAAACACGTAGCCCTTGATGCGATGAAAAGCTCGCACCATCAGAGTTAACAATACGCTCATCAGCATTTAGTGCAGCTTGCTCAGCAGCATGACAAAGCTCAATGCCTTCCTCAGGACTTACATCCCAAGGGTGGTATAAATCTAAATCTTTAGGATTAAATTCTAGCAATTCTTTATCAGCAACGCCGTTAAATGGGTCATCAGATGTAAACTTAGCTATATCAATCGCTTTTTCTACTACCATACGCAACGTTTTTGGATTTAAATCAGCGGTTGACGCCGAGCCTTTATTATTACCAACATATACGCTAATGCCTAAGCCGCCATCTTGGTTAAACTCAATGGTTTCTACTTCACCCATTCGAGTACTAACCGATAAACCAGATGTACTAGACATGGCCGCTTCGGCAGCTGTAGCGCCTAATTTTTTAGCATGTTCGAGTACTTCTGCTACCGCATCTTTAACTTGCGATATTTGAGAATAAATTGGATCGTTTTGTTGGCTTTTCATAAATTAAGTCCTGAGCCTTAGAGGCATAATGCACGCATTTCTTATATTTAAATGCTAACACACTCAATGCATCACATCAGCTAATATTCCTAAGTATCATATTCATGTATAATGGCAAAAGTTATTTTTATTTAAGAGCACCCCATGGCAAAGAAAAAAGGCAAGCCTGCTGAAATTGAAGAAGAAATTGAATATGTATCAAGAACGGAGCTTAAGCGCGAAGCGCAAGAGTTTCATCAGTTAGGTACTGAAATTGCCAAAATGGGTAAAAAACAGCGCGAACGCCTGCCATTAAATGACGATTTAAAAGCGGCAATGGTTGTTGCTGATAAAATAAGTAATAAAAGCGATGCGTATCGCCGTCACTTAAACTACATTGCTAAAACGTTGCGTACTGTAGAAAACATTGACGCTATTAGAGCGATTATCGATGTAATGCTTAATAAAAATAACCAAGCTGAAGTATTGGTCAAAAAAATTGAGCAACTACGTTCAGACTTAATTGAACAAGGTGATGATCTTATCAATGAGACTATTGAGCAGTTCCCGTCTCTTGATCGTCAGCAAATGCGTCAATTGGTTCGTAATGCGGCAAAAGAAGCGAAAGCTGAAAAGCCAGGTAAAGGTTATAAAGAGTTATTTCAATATCTCAAAGATGCACATACCGTTACGTATTAATTAGACCGTATTAATTGATATTTTATTAAAAAAGGTGCTTCGGCACCTTTTTTGTTATAGATCAAACCGCCTCCCTGCGTACTTTTTTATAATCCCCCTAAATAAATACTTAGGTGCGCGTGATGATTAAACTTCCACAGTGGGATCAAACCCTAATAAACAAATATAATGTGTCTGGCCCGCGTTATACCTCATACCCCACGGCTCTATCACTGCGTGACGGTTATCAGCAACAAAACTTACTAAACGCGATAGAATCGTCAACGAGTCGTTCACTTTCTTTATATATTCATATTCCATTTTGTAGTCAGCTTTGCTACTACTGTGGCTGTAATAAAATAATTACCCGCCATCAATCTAAAGCAGATACGTATCTCGACTTTTTAGCAAAAGAAATTACTGCTCAAGCGCATTTATTTAAAAGCTACACGGTTGAGCAATTACATTTAGGTGGCGGTACACCCACTTTTTTAACCGCAAAACAAATGACCCGTTTAATAAAGCTTTTAGAGCAGCACTTTAATTTTACGCGAACTACTGAACGCGGTATTGAAATAGATCCACGTTCGCTTGCCGATAACATGCTTGTTGATTTAAGGATGCTTGGCTTTAATCGTGTCTCGTTTGGGATTCAAGACTTTAACGACGACGTGCAACTTGCTGTTAATCGTCCGCAAAATGCAGATACGGTTAAGCAATTAATTACACAAGCTCGCGAGCTGGGATTTCAATCTATTAATGCAGATATGATTTACGGGCTTCCTCTGCAAACACCAGAGAGCTTTAAGCAAACTATAGAGCAACTTATTGAGTTAAGCCCTGACCGAGTATCGGTGTTTAACTACGCGCATTTACCAGAGCGCTTTGCCGCACAGCGAAAGATTAAAGATGCAGATTTACCCAGCGCACATAATAAACTCACCATGTTTAAAAATACGCTGGAGCAGATGACGCAAGCAGGCTATCAATTTATTGGTATGGACCACTTTGCAAAAATCGACAACGAACTAGCTGTTGCGCAAAATGAAGGGAAATTACATCGTAATTTTCAAGGTTATACAACCCATGGAAATTGTGATTTATTAGGCTTAGGCGTGTCATCCATTTCGCAAATTGGCACTGCCATTTTACAAAATCAAAAAGAATTAAAACATTATTACCACAGCGTAGAAACACAAAGCGGCTGTGCTCTTAATAAAGGTATGCATTTAACACATGATGATGTAATTCGTGCTGATGCAATTAAGCAGCTCATTTGCCAGTTTGAATTAGATATACAAGACTTTAGTAAAAAGCATGCGCTTATATTTAATGACTACTTTGAGGATGCGTTAATTGCGCTTACGCCACTTATAAAAGATGAACTAGTCACTATAAATGATAATAAAATTAGCGTAACACCACGCGGCAACTTATTCATTCGTATTATTTGCATGTGCTTTGACGCTCATTTACAAAAACAAATAAATGCGACACGTTTTTCACGAGTGATTTAACTAAAAACTGTCCGGCATAAAAAAGCAGACCAAGGTCTGCTTTTTCTGAGTACTCGAAAAACTAGTTAAAAACCACTTTATCGCTGCCAGGAGCCGCTTTAAACTCAACGATAATTTTAGCGCAATCGGCTTTAACTTCATCTTTAAGTGTTTCTTCAGCTTGCCAGCGAGCCTTATCTAGCTTAAAAATCTCTTTTTTAGCGTATTTTTTACGTGCATCGTGTGTCGGCATTTCTTTAACTACCTGGTACATTTTATAAATGCCAGGATATTGCGTCGTTAAATCACGCTCGCTCTCAAAGCCATATTGAGACATAAGCACCCAAATACGTAAACAGCCTTCAGAAAACTCACACTGCTCTTCATTCATTGCACGCGCAATTAAATGAATACTATCGGCTAGTTTGGCATTTCGCTTTAAACGCGACTTCTCAAGCTTTTGCTTTTGTTCAGCCTGCGTTTTAGCAATTAACTTTTTTTGCGCATTTAACTTGTACAGCAACTGACCCGCATAAAATGCCAGACCAACTATTATAGCAGCGCCTAAAAGTAAGGCTAAAATTACCGCGGTACTCATTATTTATCCTTACTATTTGTCGTCTTCATCTAACCATTCGTTGGCTAAATCGTCAGATAAGTATTGATCGAAATCAGAATTGCCTTTGCTTTCAATATCATCTTCAAGGTCATCTTCAAATTCGTCTTCATCCTCGTCTTCAATACCAAGAATTTCACATAACGCCTGATGACGAGCAATACGGCTATTAAAGTACTTAGCATCTTTACCTGTTAGCATTTCACCTTCTTCATGACGCTCTACTAATTTAAGTAAACGTTCGTCATTCTCAAGTGCTTCTAGCTCTTGTTCAGGTGTGAATTCAGGCTCGATTACCTTTTTCAACTCAATAGTTGGCTTTAAGTTGCGTTTCATTTCAACTTTAGGCTCAGGCGCAGTTGCAATTAATGGTACTGGCTTTTTACTGCCTACACGCTTATCTTTAGGCGCGTGACCACCATTGTGGCTTTCGCTATCTAGTAAATCTGGCGCGTTACGAGAACCTGGCTTAGCGCCTTTGGTTTTTTTAACTCGCTGCTCTTTTAATGCGCGCATTTCTTTAAGCTTATCTTGGCTTAAACGAACAGGTCCGTTTGCTGGGCTTTTGCGTGACTTTTTAGTTCTACTCATATCTTGATCATCTCACTTAAGAGGTTTTGAGCGAAGCGCAAATTAATGGGCATCGCAGTGCTGGCCTAGCCAGAAGAATTCAGTTTGCGCTATAGAGGTTGGGTTTCCCCATTTAAAAGCGCCTTAGCTAATTAATCGCTAATTTTAAACGGTGGGTATTGTAACAGGACAAATAAAAAGGCGGTAGAGAAAACATCTCTACCGCCTGCTAATCTGAGCGCCATTATCTGGACACTTCTCCCTTCGACTTTTTTTAGTCTTTATTATTTTTATTATTATCAGTCCGTATTGTTATTATTTTTACGTTCCTTGTTACATTCCATTTTGTTTTTATTATTAAACTTCCATGAGTTTTTTATTATTATCGGTCATCCTGACACTTTTTTATTATTTCCTTTAGTAGCACTAATCTTATGCTATGTAGTCATGCCGCGTTACTTTCCTTGATAGTTATTTCCGTTTTGTTATTGTTGTTTTGCGACAGTGGTTAATTTACTCGTTAATGATTTTGTTACAACTGGTTTATATAACTTTTATTATATTAATTACATTAGGATATTAAAATTAACATAAATTATAACAACTTAAGGTGCAACAAGGAATAAAAAGAAGACTTATCCTACAACCAAACATGGTCAATGTCTTACATTTAAGCGGGCGATATCGTTAATTTTTGACACAAAAAAAGCAGCCAGGGCTGCTTTTTTAACACATTGTAGTTTATTTATTATTAACTGCTAAATAAATACGACTTTAGTGTAAGCCACCTAAATACTGAGAAAGTACTTCAATGTCTTTATCTGTTAATTTCTTTGCAATGTCGCCCATCATGCCATTTAAGTCATTATGACGAGTACCATCACGGAATTTTTCAAGTTGAGACTTGATGTATCCTGGATGCTGAAAAGAAATTTTTGGAAACTTAGCCAGTGACGAGCCATTACCACGTGGACCATGACATGCTGCACATGATGGAATTCCACGCTCTGCGTCGCCTGCTTTAAAAAGCATTTCGCCAACTTCAACAACATCTTTAGGTGTAGCACCTTCAGACATGTTCATTGAAGAAAAATAAGCAGCTAGATCTTTCATGTCTTGCTCGCTAAGTGGCATAGCCATAGCGCTCATTACTGGATCCATACGCCCTTCTTTGCCGCCTGACGTCATACCTAATTTTAAATCCTGAAGTTGCTTAAGGATATAATCTGGATGTTGACCTGCAATTTTAGGGTAAATATTAACCGGCGCATTACCGTCTGGGCCGTGACAAGCCGCACACGTTGCTGATTTTTCTTTACCTGCGTTTACATCGCCATCAAATGCTGTTGCGTTGCTTGCTGACAACGCACCAAGCAATATTGTTAAAGATAGTGCTATTTTTTTCATGGTGAATTCTCTGTTTCCGACCCTGTATCATCTACAATCGTGATGCTGTAATACATATATTCTACACGATAATAAATTCTCTGGCACGTTTTCTACACATATTAAGCTTATAATTTACAGGGTTTTGACTTAGATTAAGCTTTAACATGTTTTAAATGTACCATAGGTGCTGTTTTTAGGTGGTTAAATACGCTTTTTAATACATCCTTTATAGTATAAAATACGCGCCCTGAGTGAATTTGGTTTACTCAACGTTATTTTTTTAAGTTTTAGGAGAGCCTGTGCTCAAATCTCGTATCAAATATAATACTGCGTCTTTCGTAACAAGCGCTCCCGACATTACTAAATTACCTGCTGATACGGGAATTGAAGTTGCGTTTGCCGGTCGCTCCAACGCAGGTAAGTCGAGTGCATTAAATGCATTAACCGATCAAAAACTAGCACGTACAAGTAAAACACCTGGACGTACTCAGCTAATCAATACATTTGATTTAGCTGATGTTGACGATATGCGCCTTATCGATTTACCAGGCTATGGTTTTGCTAAAGTACCAATCGAAATGAAAAAGAAATGGCAGAAGTCGTTAGGCGAATATCTACAAAAGCGTCAAAGCTTAAAAGGTATTGTTATTTTAATGGATATTCGTCATCCATTAAAAGATTTAGACCGCGATTTAATTAATTGGGCTATTGGCAGTGAAATTCCAGTATTGGCTCTATTAACTAAAGCCGACAAGCTAAAGCAAGGTCCTCGTAAATCACAAGTGCTGCAAGTTCGTCGTGAATTAAGTGCGCTTGATGGGGATATTACAGTTCATGCATTTTCATCATTAAAAGGCACGGGTTTACCAGAAGTGGCTAAAAAACTAGATGAGTGGTTTTTAGGTCCTGTTATTGCTGTACCACCTACCGATGAAACAATCACAGACGAAACTAACCCAGAAGCCTAAACGCTGGCGTTACGATAAATAAAACTGCTTTCCTGCAGATTTAATAAAATAGCCGAGCTTGTCAGTCTCGGCTTTTTCAGCCCACTGATAAAATACACTTCGCGTAACACGCGCACTACAGCCATAAGGTAGCTTTAAATAAGGTACTTTAGACCCTTTGTAATCTTTTATAACTAAGGGTTGCTGAGCGCTCACTAACCACTGCCTAGCTAAATTATCAATACAACACAACACCGGCCCTTGCGCTGTATTTTCAAAACGCCAATCAACAATAATAAACGGCGCATCATCAACCGTTATTGTTATTTTTTCGGCCGGTGTTTTTAAATAAAATAGCTCACCTTCTTTACATAAAACAGAAGCAAACAGCTTCACCATGGCTAGGCGTGTTATTTCGCAGCCATCGTAAAACCATTTCCCCTCATGATTAATGACAATTGGCAGTTCACCACAATGAGTTGGCTGCCAACTATCAAAAGGTTTGCTTGGCTCGCTTAATTGCTTGCTAAGCTCACTTAAAGAAATCACTGCTTTTTAAGTGTAATTGCAAAAGTAACAGGTACTGCTGTTGCAATTGAAGGTAAGCCCGCTAGCTCTTGCAGCTTTTTAACGCCTTCGGTTACACCAAAATCAGCACTATTAATAATAATAGGTGTTAATGATGATACCGTTAAATCACCACTTTGCGTGCTGCTAACGAGTACATCAATTGCCAATGGCTTTTTATTACCGTGAAAATCAAGCTCAGCTTTAATACCCTTCAATACATATTGACCAGGCTTTTTAATATTACTCAGTTCTTTAGTTAAATTTGCAATTAAAACAGCATTTGGAAATTTATTCGCTTCGAACAACAATGACGTTAAACGCTCATTACGAATAGGAATTAAAGTTTCAGCTGATGTTAAATCAACATTAACGCTAAACTCACCTTTATCAGAAAGCATACCTTCAAGGTTAGTAAAATGGTGAGCTTCAGCAATCGAATCTTTTTTAATTGAAACAAAGCTTAGTTGGCTTTTATCATTCACTAGCTGCCAATTGGCCTGAGCAACATTAGAAATAACTAAACTTGATAAAGAAAAACCTGCAATAGCTAATGCTTTAAACATAACGCACTCCTTAGTAATAAAATGAAAAGAATAAAAATAATATCGCTTCGATGGTATCACCTGCGATGTACCCAAACCACCTCGAAATGACGAATGAATAATACAATTGGTATGGCGCAATAAAGAATTAATTAAATAGGATTTTCAGGCGTAAAACAAAAAACGGCCCACCAAACAAGTTGGTAGGCCGGTATAGCAAACTGGGGAGAAGCTATCAATTTGTTGCACCCTTTCAGATGCATCATCAACAGGATGTCCTACAGGATAGGACAGGCGGGACTTTAACAAAAGCACGCATTAAAATACAATCATATTCCTGTAAAACAGCTCGAATTGACGAACATATAACTATTTAATACAAATAGTTGCTTAAATTAACCTTATTTTAACTAAAGCTTGCATATACCTGAATGAACCGCTGTTATTCGCCATTTTTATTAAACATAAAAAAAGCGCCAAAAGGCGCTTTAATTAAAATGCTTAAACTGCATTAATGGGCTTGTTCCCAGTTGTCACCTTCATCGGCTTCAACTATAAGTGGTACATCTAGCGCAGCAGCTTGCGACATCAGTTCGCAAATATGTTTTGTGTATTGTTCTGCGCAGTCTGTTTTAATTTCAAATACCAATTCATCGTGTACTTGCATAAGTAGTTTAATTGTATTTGGTGCTTGTTCGTGTACCCAACGGTTAACGCTCAGCATTGCTTTTTTAATAATATCGGCGGCAGTACCTTGCATTGGTGCGTTTATAGCAGCACGTTCGGCTCCTTTCCTGCGCGCCCCATTACGTGCGTTTATTTCTGGTAAATGTAAACGTCGTCCAAAAATAGTTTCAACGTAGCCATTTTCAGCTGCTTTTTCGCGTGTTGTTTCCATGTACTCTAATACACCAGGAAAACGCTCAAAATATTTATCTATATAATGCTGCGCTTCATGGCGTGGTACATCTAATTGACGTGCTAAACCAAATGCCGACATACCGTAAATTAAGCCAAAGTTAACTGCTTTCGCCTTACGGCGCATATCGGTAGTTACATCATCAAGCTCTACACCAAATACTTCAGCGGCAGTTGCACTATGTACATCTAAGCCGTTAGCAAATGCATTTAATAGACCTTTGTCTTGTGAAAGATGCGCCATAATACGCAGCTCAATTTGACTGTAATCGGCAGCGACAATTTTATAACCATCTGCAGCTATAAACGCTTCACGAATACGACGCCCTTCTTCTGAACGAATAGGAATATTTTGTAAATTAGGATCAGTTGAACTCAAGCGTCCCGTAGCTGTAATTGCCTGATGATAAGACGTATGTACACGCTGGGTTTTCTCATTGACCATTAATGGTAATTTATCGGTGTAAGTTGATTTAAGCTTTGATAAACCACGGTGCTCTATAATTACTTTAGGTAGCGGATAATCATGAGCAAGCTCCTGCAGTACTTCTTCTGCGGTAGAAGGTGCACCTTTAGGTGTTTTTTTAATAATAGGTAACCCAAGCTTTTCAAACAACAATACTTGTAGTTGTTTTGGAGAACTTAAATTAAATGGTTCGCCAGCTATTTCAAACGCCTCTTTTTCAAGCTCAATTAAACGCTCACCTAAGCGCTGGCTATGCGCTGCAAGCATATTGCTATCTATCGCAACACCGGTGCGTTCAATATCAGAAATCACACTAACTAGCGGCATTTCTATATCTTCAAATACCGATTTTAGCTTTTCATCAGCTTCAATTTTTGGCCAAAGCACTTCGTGTAAACGCAAAGTAATATCGGCATCTTCTGCGGCGTAAGGCGCTGCTTTTTCAAGTTCAATTTGGTTAAAGGTAAGTTGCTTTTTGCCTTTTCCAGCAATATCTTCAAAGCTAATATTTTTATGACCTAGGTATTTAAGTGCTAACGAGTCCATATCGTGACGCGTGCCTACACTATTAAATACATACGACTCAAGCATGGTGTCAAACTTAATACCATTTAGCGCAAAGCCTGCATTCGCTAATACGCTTTTGTCATATTTGAGGTTTTGCCCTACTTTTGCTTTATTTTCATCTGCTAAAATTGGACCCAGCTTTTGCATTACAAATTCAAGGCTTAATTGTTCAGGCGCACCCGGGTAGTCATGCGCTATAGGTAAATACACAGCTTCACCCGCTTTTACGGCAAAGCTCATACCCACCAATTGCGCTTTCATGTAATCAAGGCTGGTTGTTTCAGTATCAAATGCAAATAACTCAGCACTATTTAATTGCTCTATTAGCGTACCAAATTGCGCCTCAGTTAAAATAGTTTCGTAATGAGCGTCTTCTACTTTTGGTAATTCAGTCGCTTCGGTAGGTACCGCTAGGTGTGTTTCTGCATCTTTAGGGTTATCAAGTAACTCAGCTAACCAACGACGGAATTCGCACTCACCATATAATGCAATTAATTCGTCTTTGTTAGGCTCTTGAAGTTTGAATGTATCAAGGTCAGATTCCACTTCAACATCGCACTTAATTGTCGCAAGTTCGTAGCTCAAAGGAAGATGATCAAGCGCAATTGCTAACTTTTCACCTATTTTACCTTTAATCTCACTGGCATGATCCATCACACCTTGAAGAGAGCCATATTTTTCTAACCATTTAACCGCAGTTTTAGGTCCACAACCTTCAACACCGGGAATGTTATCGACCTTATCACCCATTAATGCTAAGTAATCGATAATAAGTTCAGGGCCTACACCAAATTTTTCAACCACAGTAACGGGATCTGAAATACTGTCGGTCATCGTGTTTATTAGCGTAACGTGTTCATTAACAAGCTGTGCCATGTCTTTGTCTCCAGTAGAGACTAAGACATGTCTTTTTTGCTCTGATGCTATACGTGCAAATGTACCAATAACATCATCAGCTTCAACGCCTTCAATACTAATTAGCGGAAAGCCCATCGCTTTAATAATACTGTGTATAGGTGCTATTTGAGTGCGTAAGTCATCCGGCATAGGGGGACGATTTGCCTTATATTCGCTATACATATCGTTACGGAACGTTTTACCTTTAGCATCAAATATAACCACCATATGTGAGGGATCATATTGTCTGATCAAGCTTTTAAGCATGTTGATCACGCCATAAATAGCGCCCGTAGCTTCACCTTTAGAATTAGTTAAATGCGGCGGAGAATGATAAGCACGAAATAAATATGACGAGCCATCAACTAAAATAAGTGGGTTTTCGGGGATCTGAGCCATGGTGAATTTGGATCCTAAATGCAAAAAATTAAGGTAATTATAAGCATGCCATAAGGTAGTAAATAAAACGACTGTGAATTACTGCTTATCGTGTTATTAAAACTATAGCAAGCTGTGGATAAGTGTGTAGATAACAGCCACGAGCTATCCTTCCAAAGCATTGTAAAATGCCTAGAAAATACTTTAACTGTATGTTTTAATTTAAAAAAGATAATACGAGGTTCTTTTTTTATTATTTTAAACCAATGTGGAAAAAGGTTTTCTAACGACTGCTTGTGTTGTTATTCACTTTGATTATTCGCGTCCATTTAAATAACCGGAGGAGTATTCTAGCACAATGGATCGAAGATCATAGCGATCCTTTATAATTTTTTTAAAGGCAAAGTGATCGCAAATGGCATAAACCGCAAAACAACTTGCATAGAGAATGATTTTTGAACTAGAAATTTATTTTCGCGAGAAATTTTGAGCATGTTAGACTTCATCCGATCGACTTATAAAAAAGACTTTAGGGGCACAAAAGCATGAAAAACGTAGCGGTAATATTAGCAGGATGTGGTGTGTACGATGGTAGTGAAATTAATGAAGCAATTTTAACTTTATTACATATAGCCAAAAATGGCGCAACTTATCAGTGTTTTGCACCGGATATTGAACAACTTCATACCATTAACTATTTAACGGGCGAAGTAATGCCTGATAAACGTAATGTATTAACAGAAGCGGCTCGTATTGCACGGGGTGACATTAAATCGCTGCTTGAACTAGATGTAACTCAGTTTGACGCATTAATTGTACCTGGCGGTTTTGGCGCTGCAAAAAACTTATGTGACTTTGCAATTAAAGGCGTAAAAGCAAATATTAATAAAGACGTACTTAATGCTTGTAAATCATTTGCAAAAGAAAATAAGCCTGCTGGTTATATGTGTATTGCACCCGCTTTGATCCCATTTATTTACGATAACGCTGTACTTACTATCGGTAACGATGCAGAGACAGCACAAGCGCTAAGCACATTAGGCGCTAAACATATAAATTGTGCAGTAGATGATGTTGTTATTGATCAGCCAAATAAGCTAGTTACCACCCCTGCTTATATGCTTGCGCAATCAATTCTTGAAGCCGATGCAGGGATCGAAAAACTCGTTAGTAGCGTATTATCAATAAATTGATCTTAGGATCTAAAAGTTAATTGTATGACTGTTTGCAATTATTAAATTGCTTAACGAAAAACAGTAAATAATTAAATTTTATTGCGTTAACGCAAAAAGTAGTCAGTTTTATTAATAAAAACGCCTCTTAGCATTTTATAAATTGGCTCAGAGAGTTATAATCGGTTTAATTTCCGTCATCTTTAATCGTGATTGATCACGTTCAAATCGAAGTGAGCAAGGCAAAATGAAAAAATTAACAGCTGCAGCATTATTAATGCTAGCAACCACAGCATACGCACAGCCATATGATAACTCTATGACTGAAGATGCAATTAAAGCACGTCTCGCGCCGGTTGGTGCTGTATACCTTGAAGGCGACAAAGCTGCTGTAGCAGCTGCGCCTACTGGTCCTCGTTCTGGTG
The DNA here is from genome assembly GCF_001974875.1 of Pseudoalteromonas sp. EB27. Classification (GTDB taxonomy): domain Bacteria; phylum Pseudomonadota; class Gammaproteobacteria; order Enterobacterales; family Alteromonadaceae; genus Pseudoalteromonas. The sequence goes on along the minus strand of NZ_MTQD01000013.1, from coordinate 30,565 downwards.
AGCAAGTGTATCAAGGTGCATGTTTTGCATGTCACGGTACTGGTGCACTAGGCGCGCCTAAATCGCCTGACGATTGGGCTCCACGTATAGCTAAAGGTAAAGACACTTTACTTGAACATGCACTAAATGGCTTTAATGCTATGCCTCCAAAAGGCACCTGTATGGATTGTTCTGATGATGAGATAAGCGCAGCTATCGACTTCATGACATCTAAGTAAATACAGCTGAAATACACAAAAAAGGTTTACTTCGGTAAGCCTTTTTTAATACCTAAAATAGTGTTTCTAGCCAGTATGGTAGTACGAATATCAACTTGACGATAAGCGCTAAAAGTGAAAGTATAAGGCTAATAACTATACAATAAAAATAGCCGGTTAGATCATTGGAAGATAAACACCCTGTATCGAGTAAATTAGCGTATCAAAATAAACGTCTTAAAGCGCTACTAAAAAAATACAAACAATCACATCACTTACAAAGTGCGCTGATCCAATTATCAGAGCAAGCTAGTACTGTTGCCGAGCTAACTCTATTATACCCTGCCATCCACGATATTTTACAAAAGTATGTACCGAGTAAAAGCTTTTATGTGGTGCTATTAAATCAACACAGTCAATCATTAGAGCTATCTTACTTCTCAGATGAGAAAGACGGTATTGCTGTTGCCCTTAATCAATCAAATAGCTTTGATGAAGGAGCAACTGGTTATGTGTTTAAGCAAGGTAAAACAACATGCTTTACAAAGAAGCAAATGCAAGACGCTGCAACCGAAGGCTTATTTAAAGCATTAGGCACACCAGCAGAGCATTGGGTAGGTGTACCTGTTTACCAAGAACATAATATTATTGGTGTATTAGCAGCGCAAAGTTACGATACAAAACAAGGTTATAGTTCACAACAAATACAATTACTCGAGTTTATGTCGCTTTATTTAGCAACTGCAATAGAGCGTGTAAAAAAACGAGAGCTCCTTGAATCGGAAGTAAAAATTCGCACCCGAGCACTCACTCAAAGTAACGATGCATTAAACCTTGAAATAGAGCAACGTAAACGCGCACTTCAACGTCAACAAATTCTGTTCAAAATATCTGAAATAGCAACGCAAGCTAAAAATCTTGATGATGCTTACTTTAAGATACATCAAATAATAAAAACAATTACCTATGCAGAAAACTTATATATTGCACTTTATGATAAAGAGTCTGGCTGGATAAGCTTTCCTTATTGTGTTGATGAATTTAAAGAAAATACACAACCAAGACGCTTTGCTAAAGGTTATAGTGAATTGGTAATAAGCACTGAAGAAACGCAACTAATACACCCATGTAGGGCAAAAGAATTAATAGAAAGCGGTGTAGTACAAAGAGCCAAGCCTGTACAAAAAGAGCAAATGGCCACCAGTTGGCTAGGCGCTCCACTTAAAACCGCTCAAGGTGTTATCGGCCTTATTGTTTGCCAAGCTTACGATAATAAACATATTTTCAGCCAAGATGATTGCGAGTTAATTACCTTTGTATCACATCAAATTGCAACTGTTTTGCAGGCAAAGCTAGCCAATCAAGCGATTGCAAAAAGCCACCAAGAACTCGAATTTAGAGTAAACGAAAAAACCAAAGAATTGCGCCAAACTAATCTTCACTTACAAATGCAAATTGATGAGCGTAAAAAAATAGAGCAACAGCTTTATCATGATGCACATCATGATTCACTTACTAGCTTACCTAATCGTAGCCTATTTTTAACTCAGCTTGAAAAAACGCTACAACATTATCAACGTTTTCCTGAGCATCACTTTGCCGTTTTATTTATCGATTTAGATAAATTTAAAGATATTAATGACCAGTTGGGCCACCATGCTGGCGATCAGTTTTTAATTAATGTTAGTGAGTTATTCGCCCAATGTATCCGCGAACACGATTTACTAGCACGCTTAGGTGGCGATGAGTTTGTTATTTTATTAACGCATTTAACTGAGCCTCAACAAGCAGAAGATGTTGCAAATCGCATTATCGACTTAATGGAAAAGCCTTTTTGCCTTAAAGGGGAATATTTACAAAGTGGTGCAAGTATAGGGATAACCTATTCAAAGAAAAGCTATATGCATACGGATGAAATTATTCGTGATGCTGATGCCGCAATGTATCACGCTAAAAACTCAGGAAAAAATCGCTACGAGCTATTTCATCCGTTACTAACACAATCAATACCTGCGCAGGCTCTAAAAGCACAACATCACCTTGATATATTACCTATGAGCTTTAGAGGCTCAGAAATAATTACGCTTGATGAGCAGCATCAGTCTGAATCTTTATTTGAAGCATTTGGTGAACACCCAATACTTGGCTTTACTAGCTTTGATATTTTGAAAAAGTTTGCATCAGATAAAGAACAGCACCTCGAGATAGAGTTACAGTTATTACAACGCGCTTATGCACAAGCAATTACCGCAAATGTAACTATGGCGCTGGTTCCTTGTTCTGGTTTACTACTTGAGGAGCACGAATTTGTTTTATTTACAGATACGCTAAATAAACAACAAGGACATAGCCAGCTCTGTTTGCTATTTGATGAGCAAGAGATTCGCCATGCAAGTGCAACACAAATAGAAAACCTCAAAAAGCTGCCGCAACTAGGCTATTCGATTGGTTTAAACAATTTTGCTAAAGATAGATGCGAACTGAATTTACTAACCGATATTAACTTTGATTATCTGTTACTTAGCTCGACCTTTAGTAAACGTGTTTTACAACAAGAAAGTTACGATTTTCAGCTACAAGGTGTGCTAGCAATTACGAAGCTAAAAGCAATGAAAGTTATTGCTAAAGGACCATCGATACTCAATTTTAGAGCTTTACTAGACAAACACGGTTTGGCATTTTTTGTGGGAAAACAACACGCTCTAGTGTGCTCTGAGTTACCTGAAATACAAGTAACCCAGTCTTTATAAAATTAGCCTGAAGTATTACTCAGGCTTTTTAAACATTGCACGAAGGTTAGCGACTCTTGCTTGGCCTTTTTCCATTCGCTCTGCTTGCGTATTTGGCGCTTTTTTGTTTTCGAATGCGAGATCGTCCTGCGGTAATTCCTGTACAAATCGGCTTAACTCAGTTTGTGAGGTTTCACCAAATTGACGACGTATTTTTGCATAAGTAAGTGTTAACTCCTGCTGTGCACGAGTAATACCAACATAAGCTAACCGACGTTCTTCATCTACGTTATCTTCATCAATACTTACCTGATGCGGAAGTAAGCCCTCTTCCATACCCACCATAAATACGTACGGATACTCTAGGCCCTTTGATGCATGTAGTGTTGATAAGTGCACTGCATCGGTTTCATCTTCTTCTTCGTTGCGCTCTAGCATATCCCGAAGGGTTAGCTTGCTAACAACCTCAGCTAATGTCATTGGTTCGTTGTCGGCATCACCTGTCAACATATCGGTGATCCAGCGATACAATTCAGATACGTTTTTCATACGCATTTCAGCGGCTTTTGCGCTCGGTGACGACTCGTACAAATATGCCTCGTAATTAATGTTACGCACTAAGTCTTTAACAGCTTCGAGCGTATCACCACGTACTGCGTTATCAGATAGCTCAACAACCCAGCGTGCAAACCCAGCAAGCGCATTAAAGCCACGCCCTTTTAATCTATAACCTAAATCGTTATCAAAACAAGTAGCAAACAAGCTCGCGTGCTTTTCGTTAGCGAGCGTTCCAAGCTTTTCAAGTGTGACCGTGCCTATTTCGCGTCGTGGTGTATTTACAATACGTAAAAATGCATTGTCATCATCTTGATTAACTAGCAAACGTAAATACGCCATAATATCTTTAATTTCTGAACGAGCAAAAAACGACATACCACCACTAATTTTATAAGGGATACGGTTACTCATTAAAGATTTTTCAAAGCCACGTGCTTGATGATTACCACGATATAAAATAGCGTAATCTTTATAGCTTGTGCGCTTCATAAACTTATGTGAAATTATTTCAGCAACCACACGTTCAGATTCATGCTCTTCATCGCGGCACCCTATTACTTTAATCGGCTCACCATAACCTAGTTCACTAAATAACTTTTTTTCTATGTCATGTGGGTTATTCGCAATTAAAATGTTAGCCGCTTTTAGTATTCGTCCTGCACTTCGATAGTTTTGCTCAAGCTTTATAAGTCTAAGCCCTGGGTAGTCTTTACCTAATAACACTAAGTTTTGTGGGCGAGCACCACGCCATGAGTAAATTGATTGATCGTCATCACCTACCACAGTAAAACGGGCACGCTCGCCTACTAGCAATTTAACAAGTTGATATTGGCTTGTATTGGTATCTTGATACTCATCCACCAGCAAGTATTTAAAGCGTTGCTGCCAGCGCTCACGAGACGTGGCGTTATTAGTAAGTAACAAAGTAGGGATCATAATTAAATCATCAAAATCCAGTGCGTTATAAGCACGTAGCTGATTTTGATAGCGAGCATACAGCTGTGCAAACAATGCCTTTTGCGCATCACGCGCTTCGCGTATTGCTTGCTCTGGCAGTACTAATTCATTTTTCCAACTACCAATTTCCATTTTAAGTAGTTTGAGTAAGTCCTTGTCTTTTTTTAGCTCATCCTCGGTGAGTTCACTAAGAAGCTGATTGGTATCTTGATCATCAAATAACGAAAAGCCGGGTTTAAACCCTAATGTACTTAACTCTTTTTTTATTATTTCTAAACCAAGTGTATGAAACGTTGATACCCATAAACCTTTAGCGTCTTGTTTACCAAGCGTTTGCAGTACTCTCTCACGCATTTCTTTGGCTGCTTTATTGGTAAAAGTAACAGCGGCTATATTTCGCGCTTTGTACTCACATTTTTTCACTAAATAAGCGATTTTATTAGTAATAACACGGGTTTTACCAGAGCCTGCGCCCGCGAGTACTAAGCAGGGACCACTAATATATTTTACGGCTTCATCTTGTTTAGGATTGAGTTTCATAACGACCAAAGAAATTTAAAAGACGCACAATTTTAACGTAACCATTACTGCGAGCATAGCAATTGCCTTAATTAATTAAGGTAAAGATGATCATGTGTTAAATACCGTGGGTATAAGGTAATATTAGTTATTATCATTTAGGCAATGCCGAAGGGACAATTATGATCAACCCAGCAAAACTTGAAGAAATTGCTAAGCAAATTACTAGCAATATGCCACAAGGTGTAAAAAACCTAGCAGACACACTCGAAGGTAAAACAAAGCAAGTTTTACAAAACAAGCTTGCTGAGATGGACTTTGTGAGCCGTGAAGAATTTGATGTGCAAAGCCAAGTACTTATTCGTACTCGCGAAAAGTTAACTGAGCTTGAAGCTAAAGTTGCCTTACTTGAGCAACAACTTAGCACTAAAACTGACGCTGAATAATTAAAAAAAGGCAGCTTAGGCTGCCTTTTTGCGCTTTACTAAGTTTATTCAAATAGCTCATCAAGTACATAGTAAGATAACTTAACCTGCTGCGCGAAACTCACACTCAGCATTTTTTGCGCAACTTGCTCGCCAGTTATTGGTTTGTAACGCTTTAAAAACGCAAATCGTGTAATAACAGGAAAAATAATACTGCCTATCTTTTCTGCCACTCTAAATTGCTCACGATCACCTAATAATAAAGACGGTTGTAAAATACTTATTTTATCAAAAGGGAGTGCTTTAATATGTTGCTCAAGCTCACCCTTCATTTTCAAATAAGCACTATTACTGTGCGTGTTCGCCCCGCTTGATGACACTAAGCAGTAATGCGTAACACCATTACATGCCGCTAACTGCGCCGCTATAAACTGATAATCAAAATCTACTTTACGCTGAGCTTGTGTAGAGCCCGCCCGTTTACGGGTTGTACCCAAACACGAAAACAATACGTCACCTTTAAAAAGCTCAACGTATTGAGTTAATTTTTCAAAATCAATAACGTGATTAACTAGCTTTGCGTGTGTAATAGGCAAAGCCCGACGACTTAACGTAACCACTTTAGTATAACGATCGATATTAAGTAGCTTGTGTAGCAACTCATTACCGACCAAACCTGTAGCACCTATTAATATCGCCGTATTAGTCATAAATTTATTTATTTTCGCCCACTTTATTAAGTACGTGCTGCACTGCTTTTTTGTAGCTTTGCGTTTCTTCACTCGCGCACGTTACAACAGATTCTAAATCATGAAGATGGCCGTTTTCTAAACCATAAACCCAACCATGAACGCTTAGCTCTTGGCCGCGTTCCCACGCATCTTGCACAATGTTAGTACGGCATACATTACGTACTTGCTCAATTACATTTAGCTCAATAAGGCGGCTTAAACGTTCGCTTTCTGGCATTGCATCAAGTTGTTCAAGATGCTTTTCTTTTACATCCCCTACGTGGCGTAGCCAATTATCAATAAAGCCGAATTTTGCATTGTTTAAAACGGCTTGTACGCCACCACAGCCATAGTGACCTACTACCATGATATGTTTTACTTTTAAAACCTCTACAGCGTACTGCATAACCGACAAACAGTTATGGTCAGTGTGTACAACCACGTTAGCAACGTTACGATGTACAAATAATTCGCCTGGTAATAAATCAACTATTTGATTAGCAGGTACACGAGAGTCTGAACAACCAATCCATAGATACTCTGGATTTTGTTGCATTGATAAAATTTTAAAAAACTCAGGATCAGCTTCGCTTGTACGTGCAGCCCAACGTTTATTGTTATCGAATAAATTTTTTAACTTTCTCATTGCATCTCTTATTAAGTCGAGGACGGAAATTTAATGGATATTAGCAAGAATCAAAATATTACGAGGCGTTAACTGCTTTTCACAAAAAGTATTCACGCTCACCTGATAGCCTTGCTGTTGCAAATATAAAGCACGATCGAGCACAAGCCAAACCTCAATTGCCCTTCTGAACACATGTCGAACCAGTTCAACTCGGTCAGTTACTTTTTTTCGAGCAATCCCAATATCCAAATATTTATTATAATCAGTATCTTGCGGTAGGTTTATTGCCTTTTTGTCTGCAGCCCATGCACAAAATGATTTAAACGAATCTGAGAATATAGCTTTGTTAACCGAAGGTACGCTTACATAATATTGCTCGCCAGTAATCGATTTTCTAAGTGCGTCAAAACCAAGTCGCCATTCTAGTTCTGTTTTGCGTACTTTTTCCAGGCGAGAAGGTGCTGTAACGGTTTCTTGTAATGCGAGCTTTAAATCGCGATGCATTAGGTTAAGCTTGCTTTGATTTGCAACCTCACTCATTACACGGTACTCATTAGCCGTAAATAAATGATAGCAACAAGGTGAAAAGCTAATTTGCTGAACTTTCGCCAAACTTGCTTGGCGCATAAATGCTTGGTGCAAACCACCACATGCGTGTAGCGCTACGGCATGCATATCAGCATTAAAAAATTGAGTGATATCGTCTTTTAATACATCAGCTTGGCTAAAGTGCATTGCTAAGCCTTGTTGCTGTGCACTTTTTTGCCCTTGCTCGCATAAGCTTTGTTGCAGCTCAATACTATGCACATTACTTGCGCCATTAAAAGCAAGCATTCGCCCTAAGTGCCCTTTACCCGCACACCACTCTAAAACCGGTTGATTAGTAGTAGGTAATGCAGATACAAAATCTTGTAACTGATCAAACTTACGACCTTTAATCCCGTTACTTATCCAAAATGGATAGTCGACTCGAGAGTGTGCAGAGCTAGGTAACTCACATAGCTTAGCAAGTTCATCAAGTTGGTTTATGTGTTGGCTAAAAAATTTGTATAGCTGATTTTGATCGTTATCAAGAACGGTTACCTGATCATCAGTTAGTTCGTTAAGCATGCCTTGCAGCTCTGGCCAAGGAATAGTGTCAAAATCAAACGCGGTGCACTGCCAATACTGACGATGGCTCATTAAAAGTGAATCAAGTGCAAAAAATTGCTCGGCTAAAGTCATAACAGCTTAAAAAATAAAAAGACAATTAATTATATCAGCTCAGTGAGTTCTCATTAAACAGTTATTTTTGGCTAAGAATCAGACGTAAATACAAAGGTATTGAAATAATACTCACCAAAATAGCGGCTATGAGCATCCAAGATAATTGCATCTTTTCGGGTTCTTGGTATTTATAAATAAAGTGAGGTTTTACTTCGTCAAATTCGTTTTGCTGTATGCCATATAAGTCAGCAATTAAGCGCCATTTTGCTATCGACATATGCCCTAAACTAGTGGTGGGTGGAGTTATATAACTTTTTAGTACTTCAGCCTCAAAGGCGAGCTGATGAAAGCTTTTGCTCGGTGCATAGTTTTGCTGGGTGACTGCAATGGCTTCATCCATATTCATCATTGCATAGCGCCAACCTTTTAAGCTCGCTTGGTAGAATTTTTCGACCGTTTGCGGATTTTTTTTAAGCATGTTTTCGCTGGTAAATAAAATGTCGCTATACACGTCCATTCCATATCGCTGTGGGCAAACAAGCCGATGGGCTACGCCTTGCTGAGTCATATAATAAGGCTCTGTAGTAACATACACTTGCATAGCATCTAGTTTGTTTTCAATCCAAGCCTGAGCTGGATTCTCGCCATCGTAAACTTTGAGATTACCTACTCCTACACCACTGCGTTTAAGCATAACAAGTAACTCGGTGCTATCTTTTAGACTCACCGCTGTAATACGCTTATTAACGAAGTCACGTGGGTGAAAAATATCAGAGGTGTCTTTTACCATCCAGCAATAAGGTGAAAACTGCAGTAAAGCAGCCATAGCAACAAGAGGCTGACCATTAATGCGCTGCTGCAAAATACCAGAATGCCCTACGCCAAATTGCGCTTCACCACTTGCAACAGGACCAAAAGTATCAGGTTTCATTGGATTAGCTTGTTTAATGGTGACATCAAGGCCAACATCATTATAAAAACCTTTTTGCTTTGCCATATAATAACCGGCAAACTGAAATTGATGTGTCCATTTTAACTGTAATGTAACTGATTCTTGCGCCATTATGTGGCTGCAAAAAAAGCACAATCCAATGATTAATCCTTTAAATAGCAACGAGGTGTCCTCAAAAGCATGACGATTACCTGTAACTATATGTAAAACGTGTGATAAAGCAAGCACCCTAGTTAGGTGCCTGCCTTTAAAGAAGGGTTATACTGAGGCGAGTTTTTCGACTTTTTCTGCTTGCGGTTTTGATGTTAAAAATTGGGTAAAACACGGGTTTTGTGTTTCATCTTGTACACTGTAACCTAAGCGATTTAAATGCTCGTTAAACATCTCATACTGACTCGGCTCAATAGCAAAACCGGCTAGTACATTCCCCATAGAACCACCGTGATTACGATAATGAAACAAGGTAATGTTCCAATTACTGCCTAAAGTATCTAAAAAGCGTGCAAGTGCGCCCGGATATTCAGGAAACTCAAAGCGAAGTAGACGTTCATGTAATTGCTCTGGTGCTTTGCCCCCAACCATGTAACGCACATGTAATTTAGCGAGTTCGTTGTCTGATAGATCGCAAAACTGATAGTCGTTACTTGTTAAGTCTTGCTTTAGTTCATTGAGCTCTTGCTCGCCTTGGCGCAGGGCAATACCTACAAATATCTGCGCTTCACCAGGTCCTGCATAGCGGTAGTTAAACTCAGTAATAGCACGGCCACCTAAAGAAGCACAAAACTGCTTAAAGCTGCCTTTTTCTTCTTTAATAGTAACAGCTAATAACGCTTCGTTTTTTTCACCCAACGCAGTGCGCTCTGCTACATAACGCAAACGATCAAAGTTTAAATTAGCACCCGATAAAACAGCGGCTAAGTGCAACCCTTTTAATCCCGATTGCTGACTCCACTTTTTAAGCCCAGCTGTTGCAAGGGCACCTGATGGTTCTGCAATTGCACGCGTAGATACAAAAATATCCTGCATGGCTGCACATATTTCGTCGCTAGTTACTGTAACAACCTCATCACAAAACTTTTGCGCTAAACGAAACGTTTCAGTACCAATAATTTTAACCGCTACGCCATCGGCAAAACTACCAACGCGATCAAGCTCTACTGGCTTACCGGCTTCAAGTGCTGCTTGTAAACATGCACTTTCGTCAGCTTCTACGCCAATTACTTTTATATCTGGACGCAACGATTTAATGTAAACCGCCATACCAGCAAGTAAACCACCACCGCCAACAGGAATAAACACAGCATCAAGCTCGTTTAATTGCTGCATTAATTCACGTGCTACAGTGCCTTGACCAACAATAACGTCTGGGTCATCAAATGGTGGGACAAATATACCGTTACGCTGCTCTGTAAGCTCAAGCGCATATGCTTTTGCTGCATCAAAATGATGGCCATGTAATACAACTTCACCGCCAAGTGCACGGACTGCGCTGACTTTTATTTCAGGTGTTGTTACTGGCATTACAATAGTTGCTTGATGCCCAAGGTGAGATGCACTTAATGCAACCCCTTGAGCATGATTACCCGCAGAGGCAGTGATAACCACCGAGCCTTTAGGTAATTTATTTAATTTGTTATAGGCACCGCGTAATTTAAACGAATACACGGGCTGTTGGTCTTCACGCTTTAACCAAACATGGTTACCTAGCTTTTTACTGAGTTCAGCCATTTCGCTGACCTCAGTAACTTTAGCCAAAGGCTCCATGTTTGCTTGAATAATAGCGCGAAAATAATCGAGCTCTTGAGAGACCATAATTAACTAAGCGCCTCCAATTTAGCTAAATCGCGCACAGCGCCTTTATCGGCACTCGTTGCAAGTAATGCATAGGCTTTTAAAGCAGACGACACATAGCGCTCACGATCAACTGGTTTGTACGCCATTTTCCCGCGTGCTAATTGCTTTTGTTTACGCGCCTCAAGTTCTTCATCGCTTAGCGCTAAAGTGATTTCGCGTGTTGCGATATCAATAATGATTTTATCGCCATTTTCAACATAAGCAATTGCACCACCACTTGCCGCTTCTGGCGACACGTGACCAATTGATAAACCTGACGTACCACCCGAAAAGCGACCATCCGTAATAAGGGCACACTTTTCAGCTAAGCCTTTCGATTTTAAGTAGCTTGTTGGGTATAGCATTTCTTGCATACCAGGACCGCCTTTTGGTCCTTCATAACGAATAACCACTACATCACCGGCTTTTACTTCATTATTTAAAATACCTTCTACCGAATCATCTTGTGATTCGTACACCACTGCGGTGCCTTCAAAATGCAGCATTTCATCAACGACACCTGCACTTTTCACAACACACCCATCAACGGCTAGGTTGCCCGATAGCACAGCCAAACCACCGTCTTGGCGATAAGCGTGTTCAACGCTTCGAATACACCCATTCACACGGTCATTATCGCCTTCATCCCAACGACACTCTTGGCTCATTGCTTTAGTTGTACGAATGCCCGCAGGACCCGCACGATAAAACTTGCGCGCAGCTTCGTTAGTTGGGTCTGTTGCATCCCATTTTTTAACAAGCTCAGCCATCGTTGACCCAGCGACATGATTAACCGACATATCAACTAAACCCGCTTTACCAAGTTCGCGAACAACTGCCATCATGCCACCAGCACGGTGGACATCTTCAATATGGTACTCTGGTGTTGCTGGTGCAACTTTACATAAAAACGGTGTTTTACGAGAAAGCGCATCAATGTGCGACATATCAAAATCAACGCCCGCTTCTTGCGCTGCAGCGAGTAAATGTAATACGGTATTTGACGAGCCGCCCATTGCAATATCAACAACCATTGCATTCATAAAGGCTGTTTTATTGGCAATAGCGCGTGGCAATACATCTTGATTATCTTTTTGATAATACTCACGACATAAATCAACAATACGAGCACCCGCTTCAACATACAGTTGTTTACGGTCTTTATGAGTGGCAAGCGTGGTACCGTTACCCGGAAGTGCTAAGCCTATTGCCTCTAACAAACAGTTCATTGAATTTGCAGTAAACATACCTGAACACGAACCACATGTAGGACACGCAGAACGCTCTACTTGCTCTGAATCTGCATCACTTACCGATTCATCAGCGCCTTTAACCATGGCATCAACTAAATCAAGTTTAATATCGATGTTAGCAAGCTTAGTTTTACCCGCTTCCATTGGACCGCCCGATACAAATATTACCGGTATGTTTAAGCGTAGTGCTGCAAGCATCATCCCTGGAGTGATTTTGTCGCAGTTTGAAATACAGATCATAGCATCGGCGCAGTGACCATTTACCATGTACTCAACCGAATCAGCAATTAAATCGCGCGAAGGCAGCGAATAAAGCATACCGCCGTGTCCCATCGCAATACCATCATCAATCGCAATGGTATTAAATTCTTTAGGAACGCCACCGGCTTGGGTTATTGTCTCACCCATAAGTTCACTAAGCTGATTAAGGTGTACATGTCCTGGTACAAATTGTGTAAACGAGTTAACTACGGCAATAATCGGTTTACCAAAATCAGAGTCTGTCATACCTGTTGCGCGCCATAATGCTCTTGCGCCTGCACGTTTACGTCCTTCAGTTGTTGTTGCACTTCTTAATTTAGCCATAGTTACCTCTGTTTTTGCCGCAATAAAAGCGGGCATTCCTCATTCTAAAATTGGTAAATAACTGAGTGTCTCAGTTACTCGTAAATTATTTTTTAATTCGCAATTACACAGCCTGTTGGTGCTGTAAATTTTGTACAGTGACTTCTTTAACATCCACTAGCTTATTTAGCTGGCTTGTTAATAGGTGAATAGGTTTATCACTATCTACCGTCATGGCTACATTGTATAAACCATCATCTATATTGAGTTGAAAATGCGTAAGGTCAAAACCACGATGACGCACCACTCGTAAAAAGCGCTCTACCGCTATACTTTGGCTTTTTAATGCAATAGTTAGGCTATGTTTCATTTTGCTTTCTCCGTCATCATTTCGTCGTTAGCAGCCCCAGGTGGTACAAGTGGCCAAACATTTTCTTTATCATCAATACAGGCATGTACTATGTACGGACCTTTGCTGTTTACTAATGCAGTAATAGCATCATCAACTTGGTTTGCATGGGTAATTGTTTGCCCTGGAATACCAAATACTGCAGCTAATTGAACAAAGTCAGGGTTATCCGAAAGGTTAGTTTCAGAGTAACGGCCTTCAAAAAATAGTTCCTGCCATTGGCGAACCATACCCAAGCGTTGGTTATCTAAAATTAATATTTTTACAGGTAAATTATTACGGCGAATAGTGGCTAATTCTTGAATATTCATCATTATTGAACCATCGCCCGACACAGTAATAACAAAGTCATCAGGGCGTGCTACTTGTGCGCCAATAGCGGCCGGTAAACCAAAGCCCATTGTGCCAGCGCCACCACTACTTAAATGATTACTCGGGTGGCTAAACTTCATGTGCTGTGCTACCCACATTTGGTGCTGACCCACATCGCAACACACAACACCCGTTTTTGGCATGCGTTGGCTCAGTTGGTTTAATAAGTACGGTGCATAAACCTTCTCACCCGGGTAGTCGTAACGCCACGCGTGCTTAATATTCATTTCTTTGTTTGTGTCACACCACGCTTTAGGTGTTACAAAACACTCAAGTGCGGGTAAAGAGGTTTTTAAATCAGCAATTAATGAAGCTTTAGCTGGTTTACGCTTACCTACTTCAGCGGCATCAATATCTAAATGAATTACTTTAGCTTTAGCTGCAAATTTAGCTAAGTTACCCGTTACGCGGTCATCAAAGCGCGCACCTATACACACAAGTACATCACATTCCTGCACTGCAATATTAGCAGATTGAGTTCCATGCATACCAAGCATGCCTAAGTAATGCTCGTAGTCAGGTAATACACTGCCCAATGCTTTTAGTGTTGATACAGCAGGCATCTGGGTTTTATTTAAAAACTGCATTAACTCGTCTTGCGCATCAGCGGCTTGTACACCACCGCCTACATACGCTACAGGCTGTTTAGCCTCACTCAACAATTGATTAGCAATAGCAACTTGCTTTAAATCTAACTCTGGTAAGTATTCATCAGCTGCTAGCCAAGGTTTAAAAGGGACTTGCGCCATTTGAATATCTTTAGGGATATCGACAAGTACAGGACCTGGACGACCGCTTTGCGCTAAATGGATAGCTTCTTGTAGTATTTCTGCTAAGTCTTCCGCTCGTTCTACCATGTAGCTGTGCTTAGTACACGAAAGCGACATACCTAATACATCTATTTCTTGAAATGCATCTGAACCAATAGCTGCAGTAGGCACTTGGCCGGTGATCGCCAATAATGGCACTGAATCCATCATTGCATCAGCAAGAGCGGTTATTAGGTTAGTTGCACCTGGGCCCGATGTTGCAAAACACACACCTAATTTACGCGTACTGCGAGCATAACCAACAGCTGCAAACCCTGCACCTTGCTCATGGCGAGTAAGGTAATGTTTGACTGGCGCGCCATACAGCGCATCGTAAATTGGCATAATAGCTCCGCCTGGGTAGCCAAATACTTCATTTACGCCGTGTTTGGCCAATAAGTCGATTGTTAGTTCTGCGCCTGTCATTAATAAACCCTCATTCCTCAGTGACAACCCAATTACATTTTTACGCTAAAAATTTTATCCTTAAAACTAAAAAGCCCTCCGAACGGTTAAGTGCGGAGGGCTCTTTAATGCTTAAGTTTTTAAAGCACTACGAAGCCCTCGCGGGAATAATCACCACGATAATAATCAGGACTAGGTTAAGTGCGTTTGTAAGCATGTAATTAATACCAAATTTTGTTCAATTATCGCGAAGGTTATTCCTTCGCTCTCTTTTTATATTAGTACCGCGCTAGGCCCTTTAAGTCAACACCAAAGTTAATCTAACAAAAAGACTAAAACACAATTTATCAGGTTTTAAAATTCACTATATAAGTTGGTAGTGGTTTTTTTATGCTCTAATTTTAATCTCAGAAATTCACTATTCTTATATCCCTTATTTAAGGTTTGATTAATTTTTGAGAATATTTTTATAAATAAAATTATTTATCACCTTCAGGTAATGCGTAGGTTCTCTTAAGCGTCTCTTAAGTGTTGTTGCATAGCATGGCGTTGTTATTTTTAACGAGCCTAAATATGAACGTAATTAGTCAAACACCAGCACAAAAAAAACCAAACCGTAGCAAACGGTTTTACATTCACTGTAGTGCAAATGCCTTTGTAGTGATGATTGCCTGTTATTACTGTTTAGTTATAAACATTCCTTTTATTCAAGGTTCGTTTAGCGCCATAACCTCTCTTGCATCTTTTTCATGGATATTTTTACTTTCAGTCCCGCTACTTTTGTTATGCCTTTTAATTATTTTCTTTTCGATAGTGTCGGTTAGGTGGTTACTAAAACCAATTAACTACCTTTTACTGATAATTTCGAGTGCCGTGCTTTACGGCTCATTAAATTACGGCGTCGTGTTTGACTATTCGATGATTCAAAACACGTTCGAAACAGACTCAAGTGAAGCGCTGAGCTATTTAAATCCGCAGCTCATAGGCTTTCTACTGCTGTTTTGTGCGCTACCTGTTTTTATATTAAGCAAAGTAAAAATACACTTTACCCGCCCTCACCAAGAAGCGATTAGTCGTATAAAACTTATTGTAGCGTGCTGCTCACTAATTGCTTTAGTGGTCGTAAACTTTTACGCCGACTACGCAGCCACTGGCCGCAATAACCGCATTTTAAAAAAAGAACTCATCCCATTTCAGTATCTCTCTAGCGGTTATAAATATATGCGCGATCAGCTGCTGTATACCAATATGGAATTTAAAAATATAGATGCAACACCCACTCTTACTGCGCCTAACACCACCAGCGTAACAGTTATGGTTGTTGGTGAAACCGCACGAGCAGAAAACTTTGCTTATCAAGGTTATGGGCGTAACACCAACCCTTATACACAAAAGCATAATGTGACGTATTTTAATAATGTGGTGTCTTGTGGCACCGCTACTGCAGTGTCTGTGCCGTGTATGTTTTCACTGCAAACACAAGATAACTTTGATCGATTAGCAGCCGACAACCAACAAAACCTGATTGACTTAGCACAACAAGCTGGCAGTGACGTACTGTGGGTTGATAACAACAGCGGCTGTAAAAACGTATGCACCCGTGTTGTTAATATTGATATACCAACCACCCCATCAGCGCTTTGCGATGGGAAATATTGTTTTGATGAAGCACTGCTTGCTCCGCTTAAGCGCAAACTCGCTAATTTAAGCCAAGCTAATACCGTTATCGTCCTACACATGATGGGCTCACACGGACCAACCTACTTTAAACGCTACCCAAATAAATTTAAGCAATTTACGCCCACGTGCGACAGAAGCGACATTCAAAACTGCTCACTCGATGAATTAGTTAATACCTACGACAACACAATTGCGTACAGCGACTTTGTTAACGCCCAGGTAATTGAGCAATTAAAAGCGCTGCCAAGCAATATAGATAAGCAGTTTTTATATGTCTCTGATCATGGTGAATCACTTGGCGAAGCTGGGGCTTATTTACATGGTTTTCCGTATAGCTTTGCACCTAGCACACAAACGCATGTTCCTCTTTATATGTGGGCTGATGAGCATAATCAGCGCATTACCAATACCTGCTCGGCTAATTTAGACACCACTGCTACACGCTCACACAACAATATTTTTCACACCCTTTTAAATTTAATTGGCATTAAAAGTAAAACGTATCAGGCATCACTTGATTTACTTGCTAGCTGCCAAACAACACCAAGCGAAATAAAACTATGAGCAATAAAACCGTTATAAAACGCCAAGGCTTAATGCGCCTTATTTTTACCTTAAGTCATTCTTTTAACGGCTTAAAATGGATGAGTCGATTTGAAGCAGCGTTTCAACAAGAGCTAGCACTGTTTTCGTTACTCGGTGTGTTTGTGTGGCTACAAGAGATTGCACTAAGCGATAAATTACTGCTTATAGCCAGCCTGCTTTTTGTATTGTTTGCTGAGCTGGTAAATACGGCAGTTGAGGTTGTAGTTGATAGAATTGGCAGTGAATACCATGAGCTTTCGGGGCTAGCTAAAGATATTGCCTCTGCAAGCGTGTTTATAGCCATGCTAATTGCCGCACTTATTTGGTGGGCTGTGTTATGGGCATAAAGCTAACTTTTATACCTAAAATAACGAGGCTAATATTTAAAGTAATACCTAAAATACAAAATGCACTTGGCCCTGTATGGATTTTAGTTGTATTTGCTGTTTTAGCACTTAGCTTTTTAACACTTGCTCGCTTTGGTTTAAGTGTATGGCAAGGGGAGCGTGTATTTGGATCGCATGCGTGGGTGTCTATATTTATAGGTGGTTTAAGAGTTGATATAGCCACTCTAAGCTACATTATTATGCCCGCATTACTACTTACTTTACTGATGCAAAGCGTAGGTTGGCAAAATAAAGTACGCGGCCTCATTAAAATTTATTTAGTGACGATGTCTGCTTTACTTGTTTTTTTTGAAGTGATTACGCCTACGTTTATAAACGAGTACGATTTACGCCCAAACCGCTTATTTATAGAATATTTAATTTATCCTAAAGAAGTCTCAAAAATGATTTTTTCAGGCTATAAGTTAGAAGTATTTATTGCTGTTATAACACTTATTTTAAGCTGTAAATTTGCAAGTAAAGTATTTAGTAATCAATGGCAAAGCAAGTCATCACTAACAGGCTTAAACCAATCAATTTTAGCGCTCGTTTTAGTATGCTTAACTATTTTGGGCGCCCGCAACTCATTAGGGCACAGACCACTTAACCCCGCCATGGTCTCGTTTTCTACTGATCACTTACTTAACGACTTAACCCTTAACTCACTTTATAGCGTCGCGTTTGCAGTTAAGCAACTTTCTAATGAGCAATCAAGCCAAGACTATTACGGTAAAATGCCCACCGATGAATTGCTTAGTATTGTGCGTAGTAACATGCAAAATACGCAAGCCGCATTTAGTGATGTAACTGCCCCTACAAAAACGTTTCATGGCGCAAGTAATACAGGTAAACCCAAAAATTTAGTCATTATTTTACAAGAAAGTTTAGGTGCTCGTTATGTAGGCACGCTTGGCGGTTTACCACTTACACCTAATATAGACGCCCTTTATAAACAAGGCTGGGGGTTTGATAATTTATACGCTACGGGTACACGCTCTGTTCGTGGGATTGAGGCGGTAATTACAGGGTTTACACCAACGCCTTCGCGTGCGGTTGTTAAGCTTGATAAATCACAACGCGACTTTTTTACCATTGCTGATTTTTTAGCGAAGCAAAATTACAACACGCAGTTTATTTATGGCGGCGAAAGCCATTTTGATAACATGCGAAGCTTCTTTTTAGGCAACGGTTTTAAAAGTATTGTAGATACAAATAACTTTAAAAAAATAGACTTTAATGGCTCGTGGGGCGCATCAGACGAAGACTTGTACGACCAAGCCGACATAGAACTTACTAAGCTTAAAAAACAAAATAAACCCTTTTTCAGCCTTATATTTTCAAGCTCTAATCATAGCCCGTATGACTTTCCTGACGATAAAATAACGCTGTACGATAAACAAAAACAAACCCGTAATAATGCTGCCAAGTATGCCGATTATGCACTAGGCACGTTTATCGAAAAAGCTAAAAAATCGAGCTACTGGGATGATACTGTATTTATAGTTATTGCCGATCACGACTCGCGCGTATCTGGGGCGAGTTTAGTACCGGTTGATCACTTTAAAATCCCGGCCGTTATTTTTGGTAAAGGTATTACCCATAAACGAGATAGCCAACTAGCCAGTCAGCTCGATATTCCTGTTACTCTACTGTCTTTAATTGGCGCAAGTGGTAAGCACCCTATGATAGGTCATGATTTATCAAAGCCAATTAGCGGCAACAAACAACGCGCAATGATGCAATACGACAAAAACTTTGCCTACATGCACGATAATAAAGTAGTGGTGTTACAACCACAAAAACCAGCAACCACCTATACGTATAGCAATAACCAGCTTGTGCCATGTGAAAACGATGAGCAACTAGTTAAAAAAGCCCTAGCTCACGCGAACTTTGGTAATTTAGCTTATACAAATGGTTGGTACCATTAAGAAAGTGACTTGATAATAAAGCCTTGTTAAAGTAACAAGGCTATTTTTATAAACCGAGTAAACATGAAAATCCTCGTTATTGAAGACTCTGAAGCATTAAGACGCAGCTTGCAAGTTGGCCTTAGCAACCTTGGTTTTACCGTAGATGAAACTAGTGATGGCTCAGAAGGGTTGAGTATGGCACTGAGTGGAAACTACGACCTCCTCGTACTTGATTTAATGCTACCGAGCGTTGATGGCATGAGTATTTTACAAGCACTGCGCAGCAGTAATAGCCAAAGCCGAGTGCTAATTTTATCGGCACGAAGTGAGCCTCAAGATAAAATTAACGGCCTTATGAAAGGCGCTGACGATTATTTAACTAAGCCATTTTCGTTTGAAGAACTCCATGCTCGTGTCCTTGCATTACTTCGTCGCGGTTCACTGCAAAACCAACAAAATACCCTTACCGTAGGTGATTGCGTATTAGATCTGTCACTTAAAACTCTTCACTACAAGCAACATGCCATTGAGCTCACGCGTAATGAATACAAAATAATAGAATGCTTATTTAACGCCCCAGAGCGAGTATTAGGGCTCGAGCTTATAAGTGAGGCCGTGGTAGGTCAGTTTGATATGCTCTCTAAAAATGCGCTTGAAGCACACATCTCAACCATACGTAAAAAAGTAAGACAGATTGATGGCGAACTCCCGATAAAAAACAAACGTGGATTTGGTTATGTCGCAACAACAAAATAAAAGTCACTCAATAAAGCGTAAACTCGTTAATAATATTAGCGCTGTGATCTCAGTTATTTTATTCACCATATTTTTAACCGTTGATTTAAGTGTTGATACTTGGGTGGAAGATCAGTTTAATCAATCTCTAACTAACAAAGCTAACTACTTAAAAACCTTAGTTGAAGATGACAACAACGTGGTTGAATTTGATTTTGCTGGTGAGTTTATGTCGGAGTATGAAGCAGCCGATGCCACGGAGTTTTACCAGTTATGGCATGGCAGTGATGTGTTTGAGCGCTCGGACTCATTAGAGCTTTATGAAAATGCTAACCTGCCTTTTTTAGAAATGCCGATAAACGAATCTAAAATTATAGATTACGAGCTTCCTAACGGGCGTGATGGCCGCGCACTTATAAGTCACTTTGTAGCCCAAAAAGACGATAGAAACCCTACTCATTCTGCTGTTTTTAATACCATGACTCTTGCGATTGCAGCGCCCACCGCCGAACTTAATAAAGTATTGATTATTATTGATCTGGTCTTTATTTTAACCTGTGTGCTTGGTGTGTTTGGTGTGCGCTATTTAGTGACACGTATTGTAAATAAAGGCCTACACCCGCTACACAACTTAAACGACCAAATTAAGTTACTCGATATTACCGGTGTTGCGCAAACAATAGAAAGCGACTTTAAAGTAGAAGAAATAGAACCTATACGTAACGAGCTAAATAAGTTTATTACCGTTAATCA
This sequence comes from Pseudoalteromonas sp. EB27, assembly GCF_001974875.1. GTDB lineage: Bacteria > Pseudomonadota > Gammaproteobacteria > Enterobacterales > Alteromonadaceae > Pseudoalteromonas. The sequence continues at coordinate 9,966 of NZ_MTQD01000013.1, read as the reverse complement.
GCAACTCTATAGTAATGAAAAACGCCTAACAAGCGACATTGCACACGAGCTTAAAACCCCAATAGCTGAACTAATAAGCCTCTCAGAGGTGGCTATTCGCTACCCTGACGATAAACGCATTAGCGACACCTATACCAGTGATGTGCTTAATATTTCACAGCGTATGAAAACGATTGTTAGCAACCTATTACTGTTGCAGCGCTCAAGTAGCAGTGCAATGCAATTAAATGCACAAAATATCATTCTAAATAACCTAGTAAATCAAATTGTTGATGAGCTGACCTTTAAGCACCTAAGTATTAAAGCGCGTTTAAATAATGAGATAACTGACGAGTTTACACTTAATGCTGACGAATTTAGTTTAAATACCATTTTATGTAACTTAATCGATAACGCACTATTTTATGGACTCTCTGAGGCACCAATTAAATTAACTGCCGTAAATAACAGCACAAACATGACCATCTCTGTTAGTAACAAAGTAAATAAACCACTAAGTAGTGAACAGCTCACTGCTATTTTTGACCCGCTCTATCAGCTAGATTCATCTAGAACTAATAACCAGCGCCATGGTTTAGGATTATCAATTGTACAGAGCTTATGTAACTTAAATGGCTTTACTATTACGGCCAGTAATACCGAAAGCAATACGCTAACGTTTATATTAACGTTACCTCTGAAGTAAATTTAGGTTAGTATTTACACTACTAATTTTGAGATTTTAAGGACAAACCATGAATGCTCTTATCCGTGTTAGCCACTTTTTTATTGTGGCATTACTTATAACATTTAGCCTTAACAGCTATGCAGCTCCTGCTTTATATAAAATAGAAAAAAATGGCGTCAGCTCTTACTTGTTTGGCACTGTACACGTTGGTGATGCCAGCATGAAAGGCTTACCTAAAAATGTAACCGATGCAATTAGTGCAAGCAAAGAAGTGATTGTTGAAGTTGATATAAGCAAACTTACTCCCCTTGAGATGCAGCAGCGCTCAATGCCATTTATGATGCTAAGTGACGGTAAAACGTTGCAAACTGAGCTTTCAAAAAAAAATTATACCAAGTTAAAAGATTACTTTGCTAAAAAGTCGATTGATATTGCTATGTTTAATGGCTTAAAGCCTTGGGCTGTTATGGTAACTATGATGCAAATTGAATTTCAAAATGCAGGTTATTCGGATAAAACCGGCATAGATAAGCAAGTGCTTAGTTATGCTAAAGAGCATAATATTAAAATTGGCGAGCTTGAAACCCTAGAACAACAACTACAAATGTTTGATGGTATGGCACTATTAAGCAATGAAATGATTGAAGAAACCTTTGAGCAACTCGCCGATATTAATACTTACTTTATCAAGTTAGTTAATGCGTGGAAAAGCGGTGACATGGACACACTAACCGATTACTACAACATGAGTTTTGATGACAGTAATTACGGTGAAATTAGCGAGCAAGTAATGCTAACTAACCGCAATAATAATTGGGTTAAACAACTCACACCGCGTTTAGCAAACGAGCAGCTATTTATTGCTGTAGGCGCCCTGCATTTACCTGAAAAACACGGGTTACTTAAACAACTTCGAGATAAAGGCTTTAGCGTTACTCGTCTTTAAAATAAAATGGGTTGAGTGAGTTTTCGCTCAGCCTTTCTCTGAGTTTTTAATGAAAGTCTTCCATTTTTAAGTAGCTCTCTATTCCTTTAATTTTGTCTGCCGCATGATGATTTACATAAATCACAGTACTTGTATTAGCAGCACAAATTTTCTCTATTAGTAGCAGTACACGCTGCCTGTTTGCTTCATCTAAGCCTAAGCAGGGTTCATCTAAAATAAGTAACGTTGGGTGCTTTACCATAGCTCGCACAATTAATAACATACGCTGATCGCCGTACGAAAGCTGGGTGAATGAGGTGTTTTGTTTATCACTTAAACCAATAAATGCCAGCCACTGCTGAGCAATATTAATTTGTGCGTCGCTCGGTTTTTGATATAAACCTATGCTGTCGTAAAATCCTGAAATAACAGTATTTAAAGCCGATATACTTACGCGGTAATCCATATGTAGCGCGTTAGATATAAAACCAATATGCTGTTTTATATCCCAAATACTCTCCCCTGTTCCACGTTTAAAACCGAACACTTCAATGTCATTGTTATAACACTGTGGGTTATCACCTGTTATTAAATTTAATAAGCATGTTTTACCTGAACCGTTCGCTCCACTGAGCTGCCAATGCTGATGCTTTTTTATAGTCCAATTGAGATTTTTGAATATGCTTACGTCACTATAACTAACTTTAGCATTACTCAATTTAACTAAGGTATTACCAGTGAATGCCTTTTGCTCTTGCTCGGTATCAGGAGATGGCATATCCAATGAAGTATGTTCTAAATGAAGTAGTTTTAGTAAATCACTTAATTGCTCACTACTTGGCTTTGCCAAAGTATGTAACAAGCAGCCTTGGTTTACATAGCCATAGTGAGTAATGAATGAAGGGATTTCGTCTAAGCGGTTTAGTACAAAAACAAAAGTAATTGTTTGGCTAAGTTCTATGAGTATTTTATTAAGTTGCTGGCACGATTGTACATCGAGTCCATGAAATGGCTCATCAAGCACGACTAAGTCACTATGGGAGCTGAGTGCTTTTATAAGTAGGAGTTTACGAGTTTCTCCCGTTGAAAGGTCTCTAAAATGCCTATTTAGTAATGAGCTAAATTTAAATAATTCTATTAGCTGCGCTAATAACTCATCATTATTACTATGCCCTGTAAAAATAAGGTCTTTAACGAGGCTGTGCTTTTCATGCTCTAATTCTTGAGCTAGTAACTGTTTATGCGAATCAGAAGACACGAGCATAAGCTTATTAATACTACTTATACGCTTACCAGTTTCGCACTTAGCCTCACCGATTAACGCAGCTGTCAGAGCAGATTTACCCGCTCCATTAGCACCTAAAAGCAACCAATGCTCTCCTAGGTTCACTTGCCAATCTAGGTTGCATATAGCGTAACGGCTTTTACCTTGCCCTTGTAAATAACCATTAAATTGCTCAAGCGTAATTGACTGCACTAACTTTTCCTAATAAACCTTAAAACAGTAAGTTAACGTATATTAAAAGTGCTTAGCAAGCTTGTTATCTGCAAAATTAATTTATTTCACTAGGGCGTATTGATCTTTGTGGATTGAAATTTGTTCAATCTAGGGGCGATTAAATCGCGGCGCGAGGTTTGTAACCTAGTGGGCTAAGTCAAAACCGAGTAACAAAGAGTTAATCGTCCCTAGAAAGAACCCAATGGGCAGCGCATGTTTGGTATTTATGCTGCGTTATCGCCTATTTATGGGGAATAACCACGCTACATAGGCTCTGCCTAAAAACCAAACAGTCTGCTGCAAATTCAACTACCAAAGATCAACACGCCCTAGCAACGCTAATACTATTTAATGCATCTTCAATTGCTTGTTTATTTATTGGTTTATGAATATGAAGGTTAGCCCCGTATTTATAAACTCGCTCCATATCTTTTTGTGAGGTGTTTGCTGTTATAACAATAATTGGCGTTACCTTATTAAGTTCAGAGCGTATTTTTTTAATCGCCTCAAACCCATCCATTACTGGCATATTTAAGTCCATAAAAATAATATCGTAGTGATTTTTACATACCATATCGCACGCCACTTGGCCATTTTCAGCGCAATCATAGGTTAAATTTAACAAAGTAAGTATTCTGGTCAATAACATGGTATTTAATGGGTTATCTTCTACAACTAAACATTTTAGTTTGTCATTTATTTTACGAGACTCTGGGGGATCTTTACTGACGATTATTGGTAAACTCAACGATACCAACGCTCCATGGACTTCATTATTTTTAAAAGTAATTTCGCCGTGCAAAGCTTTTACAACATACTGAACCCGAGTGAGACCTGTTCTTAACCCTTGGAAGTGGTTTGTTTGTTTAAATGAATCAAATTCAAGCTCAGTAATCTCTTTCGAAAAACCACAGCCAGTATCACTTACCGTTACACACAGCTCGTCATTAAATAGCTTAGCAGATACAGTAATTTTACCTTCAGTCGTAAACTTAATAGCGTTACTAATTAACTCTGTTAATGTGTGCTGAAACCGTTGATGATCCAATTTACAGACAAAATTTAACGACTCATCTAAATAACTTACTAGTTTAAGACCTTTTTGCTGACAAGCATGCTCGTAAGCCATTAGTACTTTATTACACGACTCTAGAAGGTTTTCATTTTTAAAATGCGGTACCCACTTACCAGCGCTTAAAGCCTGCAAGTCTTGTAATTCATCTAATATAGCTATTAACCTAAGCGCGCAATAGTTAGCTTGGGTTTTAACGCTTTGCTGTTTATCAGAAACCTCTAATTCCTCAATAGACGTAATAAGTCCCTGTAAAGGTGTTCTAAATTCATGACTAGCTCTGGCAATAAAATGTTCTTTATTTTGACTTGTTTGATAAACAAAATCTTTTTGTTTTTTTAGCTCTAAAAGCGTGTCTGAAACCTCTTTTTCCATTGGTATAAAAACAAATCTTAACTCAATAAGTAATAATGTCATTGCCAATAACCAGCATAGTATCTCTAGGTTGGCGACCCAATTTACTTTTTTAACAGCTTGAGATTCAAATAAGCTCACTGCCTTATCAAGCTTTGTTAATAACGTTTCAACATGCTCTATTGAAAATAGAGACTGGTTTACCTCACCTTTTTGATACAAAAGCCTTTCAGTTTGTTCTACATATTCTAATACGGTCTTATCCAAGCCAGTAGTTGCACCAAAATATAAATCCACTAATGCTGAATCTAAATAAATGTATTCACCATCAGAATTTTTTGTTAATAATGTTTGGTGGGATTTTTTAAATGTATTGAGAGATTTCTCAAGCGATTCAGTATGAAGTGGTGAGTAATTACTAATGTTGAGTATAGCATTGCTATGCCACGCTATTTTTTGCGACAGCATTCTTTGCTTACCAGCAATATTAATAACTTTTGCATCGTACTTTTGAACGGAAAAGCTATATTGTAACAATAGAGCAGAACCACTGATTAGAAGAGCAATAGTCAATAACGCCCATCGATATCGCTTTCTAACACTTTTAATAATATCGAACATGCAACAGCCTGTTTTTTATTTAAGTGTAGACTAATTTTATAAAACAAAAAATCAGTCAGAGTAATTATGTTTTTAAGTTAATAAGCAATAAAAAGCCCAGCAAAAACTGGGCATATTAAGGTAGGCGTTAACGGTTCTCTAATCGATTATAGTCAAACATTCCATATTCTATACCTCGATATTGTTTAGCCGTTTCGTGCAATATATCGCTGTATTGCCAAAACTGTGGGTGAGTGCGGCGAATACCATATTTACTTTTTAAAGCGCGATAATCAGCTTCAATTTGCATCATTGGTAATTGCTCAGCAAAAGCATTCACTTGTTGCTCGTTATTTAAATACCAAATAGCTGCTGGGTAATCACCGATAAAGCCAGGAACAATAGTCGCGGTATCTTCATCATAAGCACGTTGGCCATCTTCGTTTAATAAACTAGATATATTGTAGTGCGCATTATGATGAATAATAGTGTAGCCCTTATGGCTATTATCTTCTTGCTTTACAAGTATAAAAGAAAGCTGAGGTAATAAGTTAACCGCTTTTGCTGGCATATTACTTACTATATTTAACGGCTTTGGTACTTCAGTGTAGTTGTATCTTTCACTTAAAACTGGCGCTAAGGCTTCTTTCATCAAAGTATATAGCTCATGCTGTGGATCATCAGTTTTATAGTTAATACCACTTGGCTGACTAAATTCTCGGTTATTTTTAAAGAACTTAGATAAGTCAGGTGGTGAATTACGGTACCACTGCTTTTTAATTTGATTACGCTTGTGCTCAGGTAATAGAGCTAAAAAGTTTTGCTCTCCCTCTAAACGTAAAAAATCCATATATAAACGTGTAACCAATTGATGGCCTATATTTCCGTATACATCAAAGCCTGCCACAAGCAAATAATGAATACGTTCAAATAACGCATAATCAAGTATCCACGTGGTTTTAGGCTCTTGACCAATAAAACCTTTAACAACAGTTGCACTATCAAAATGGCGGAAAATAGTCAGCGCAGCATTTTTATTATGCCCATCACCTTTCCAAAGCAAGTCAGTTGTAAGATGCTCACCACCTTTGAACATTTCGTTAGCAAGCTCAACTTTTGCCTGTAAATATTTTTTCTCTCGAACTGAATATTTAACCCAGCTAGAAATAGGTAACGCATTACTTTCTTCTGCAGCAGGAAGTTCTAACGCTTCCTCATGTTGCATTAGCATTTCTCCTACAGCAGGAGTCGCAACCTTATCAGGATCAGCAAATGCCACCCAAAAGTGATCGTTTATAACATTTAAAGCAATCTGACCACGACAAACAGGCCCCTTTATAAAGCCCATAATAATAAGCTCAGACTCATCAAGCATAAACTGATATTTAGACTTAATAGGGATCACTTCGAAGGTTTTAAAAGGATTAGAAGCCGACTCTGCTTTATAGCTAGGCATTTGCGTGACAGTATAATCTGGCGCAATAAACTGCTCGTATAAACGCAGTAACTTAGCTTCATTAAGCTCAAGCGGTAAATGCGTTTTAGAAAGTATTGTTGTACGCTCTTGCATAAAGCGATAATAAACACGGCTAACTTTAGGATCGTCATATGGACGACGCGTATTTATTAACTTTATTGTCTCACCAGGAGGTGTACTCGAGCGAACGAGTTTAAAAAAGCTTTGTGGGTTCTCTGATGTAAAATAAATATGAGCTAAAAACCAATGCTCATAAATATAACGTGCTGATAACTGATACTTTAAATTATCTTGATTTAAAAAGGCCTCCCAGCCCTTTATTTTATTCTGATCATATTCACTTGGAGGCTTAACGTGTGACATTTTACCGCCACTTTTAAGCCAGTTCTGCAAATGATTAAACTCTTCGCGCGAAACCCCAGGTAAGCCATAAGGCATACCACCATGAGGTTGCTCGTCAGCTAATCGGTCAAACTCTCCCATTGTCGCACAGGTTTGCGAACGCCCTAATGAAAAATCAAATTCATCATCTAAAACCTCATTAGCTGGTAATTCATAACTTTGCTTTAACACTAAACTATTAAATAAAACGCTACCCGCTAAGTTAGCCTCTTCACTTTGCACGCGCTCATTTAGCACTGGGGTAAAGTTTTTTTCTCGCCATTGCTGTGTATTGGTTGCATCAAACAATAGACGGCTTGGGGTCGTTGCCAATAAACGAGTTCCATCGTAAACAAGCTCTTTACTCAAACCTCGATCAATTCCTTCAGGGGATGAGAGCTTAAGCTGGCAAGGTGCGTCATAACAACCATGGCAGACGACGCAGCGGGTATCGAGTACTGGTTTTACATTTTGTAAAAAATCAGCTCCAGCAAGAGTAGAATGTGGAACGATACGCTCTTGCGCTTGTTCAGGTCCAAATAAATCATCGTAATGCGCATTACCTAGGTAAGCACAACCACTAAGGATAATTAATACAAATGTACTTATTATTATTTTTTTCATTCGTCCTCGTCACCTAAATCAAAGGTGGGCATCATATCCATTTGAGGAGAAACGAATGTTTTCTGACCTTCAGTATTTAAAACAATACTTAAAAGAGGTCCATGCGTTAATGTTATCTGCGCATCATGCTCTTGCTCTAATATACTTAAATACAGAGAATCCGTTATAAGCAATTCATAACCACTAACGGTAATAGCTACACTGCTATCTTCACTTGGATTTTGGCAAATTTGAGCAAGTAACTCATCATCAAGTCCAATTGATATTTCAAAATCAGGCTGCTCTAAATCTCTAGAGCTTAATGATTCATCTAATAGAAATAAAGGAAGGGTTAAATTGCTATCTTGTTCAAATTCCATTGCGTTCTCTGCACTTTCTGACGATTTAATTGGCGCGTATTATAGCAAACTAACGAGTAAATTAACGCTAAAGCTAATGTAGTTGTTTAAACGTCATCCATAACAGATTCGATCACCGAAAATACAGCACCTTGAGGGTCGCATATAACACTAAAACGACCAACATCGGGGATATCTGTTGCAGGAACACATACTTGCCCACCTAAGCTAGCGGCTTTATTTACTGCTGTATCGCAGCTCTCTACTGCAAAATAAATCATCCAATGAGCAGGAATATCTTCGGGCCACTCATTTGTCATTTCAAGCATGCCAGCAATTGGCTGTCCATCCACTAAGAATAAAGTGTAGTCCATACCTTCCATTGGTTTTATTTCACTTTCCCATCCTAGTAAAGTACAGTAAAAGTCTCTACTTACTTTACTATCTCTGGTTGCTAACTCATGCCAATAAGATGTATTTAATTCACCTAAGTGCTTACAACCTTTATGCTCATTGCCTTGCCATAACGCTACAGTTGCACCTACAGGATCTTTTAACATCAACATTCGGCCTGCATTCATAACATCATGAGGACCTGCAATAACTTCAGCACCCAGTTCTTTTGCTTTTAGCGCACAGTCATCAACATTATCGACGGCAATGTAAGCCAACCAATGACTTGGGATCCCTGCACTAATTTGCTCTTTAGGCATTTCATACATAGCGGCTATATCATCACCTTGCTTTTGTAGCATGGTGTAGTATATGTTCTCTCCAATAGGTTGATCGTCATGCCCCCAATCAAATAATGATGTATAAAACGCCTTACCATCTTTCCAATTGTGCGTACAAAGTTCTGACCAACAAAAAATACCATGCGGATGATTATCAATTTCACTCATTGTTAAACCCTTATTATTCTAATTTTATCTAAACGAGCTCTGTCACATTTTATAAACTACATAATTGAACAGATCATAAATTGAGATTAGAGCAATAACTAAGCGGAGTCGATAAAAGAAGGGCAAAAAATTCGTTATTCAGTTGTTTCATATATGAGGTTTTTAACGCATTTAGCGTCAGGTTTAAACCCTCAAATTGGTTAAATATTATTGCTGATTGATATAAATGATTTACTAAGAAGTTCTTCGTTCTAGAGGAATCCCTGAATCAATTTTTTGCAGACGTAAAAAGCTCAAATCGTTAGATTCGGGCTCTCTATGATTTGAAGTCGGTGCCCTACACAGTAGAATGTCGTAGTGCCCACAGCGGTAAAAAGTCACAGTGAAATGCTACATACTTATCGGCGTGCAGAGATATTGAGTGATTTTGGTGTGATTCTAGCGTCAGGAGTCGCTAAGCTCGCCCTACGTGATGGATGTTGGTGTAAGAGTCTATCAATTGTGCGCATTTTACTTTTCTTCAGACGTAAAAAAGCCCGACTCTTTCGAATCGGGCTTTTTACAATTTGAAGTCGGTGCGCTACGCAGTAGAATGTCGTAGTGCCCACAGCGGTGGAGAGCCACATAGCAAATGCTACACTATCATCGGTAGAAGCTTTGGTTTCACTACTGAGTTCGGCATGGGCTCTTGGCTATTTACTAAATCCCAGACAGCAAAAAACCCGTCACATTTCTGTAACGGGTTTCTTTAATTTGAAGCCTGGTAATGTCCTACTTTCACATAGCAAATGCTACACTATCATCGGCGCTGTTTCGTTTCACTACTGAGTTCGGCATGGAATCAGGTGGGTCCAAAACGCTATTGTCACCAAGCAAATTTGGGCGTTAATCCGTATCGCTACGCACTAACTGAATTTGGAAAATATCTGATAATATTTTTTAAGTCTTTCTAAGTAATATCTACTTTAGTCATATTAACTTCTTCGCTTGTTTCACTATCACATAAAACGCGTTTGGCGTTGTATGGTTAAGCCTCACGGGTAATTAGTACAAGTTAGCTTAATGGCTCACACCACTTCCACATCTTGCCTATCAACGTTGTAGTCTTCAACGGCCCTTCAGAGACTT
>NZ_MTQD01000012.1 GCF_001974875.1 Pseudoalteromonas sp. EB27 | reverse complement strand
CGCCAGCGTTCAATCTGAGCCATGATCAAACTCTTCAATTAAAAAGTTTTATGTCTTTCGACAGCTCAATGAATTCTGAATTTATTTTAATATCTTTCGATATTGAATTGACTGTGCCGAATAATTACCGAAATAACTATTCTGTTGGTCACTCAGTTTTCAATTGAGACTCTAATTTGTTTGCCTCGCTACCTAAGTAGCTTGGCTGTTAGAACTCAATCTGTACGAGTGCCCACACAGATGATTGCTTTATATTGTTAAAGAACGTTTTGAGTCGCTTTAGCGCCTCAAGGGATGCGAATAATACACCCTTTATTTTTCGAGTCAACACTTTGTTTTAAACTTTCTTTTTGGAAGATTTAAAACCGAAGTTTTATTTAACTCTCTGAGTTGTTCCTGCCTCGCTATGCGTTGGCGTTTCCCGTCTCAGTGGGGTCGCATTATAGGGAGCGGCGAATTTTACGCAAGCGTTATTTACACAAAATAGTAATTAAAATTAAGCCCCAAGCAAGCACACACGATAAGCACAAGTTACCCACAAAATGCTGTTGATAACTCTTACTTTTACATAGTTAAACATTGCTAAAGCTTTTAATTAAAACCCTAAAAATGCAAAAAGCACCTTATGTAGGTGCTTCTTAAAAGTAATAGGTATAAAAATCTAATATAAAATACTATATAACTTGCGACGATATTTTGCTGCGAGGGCATCACCATCGGGTAAAGAAGCAATAATGGCTAAAAAGCTTAGTTTTGCTTCATTGAAATTCAGATCTTTTTGCAGCACTGTAAATAGTATATCCAATGCTTCTTCTTTTCTGCCTGCTTCATTGAGTAAAATACTGAGCTCTTCTTTTAATTCTAGGTCATTTGGGTACTTTTCTACTTGTTGTTGCTTTTCTTTAATCTCTGGTGAGTCTTTTGCTTCAAGCGCAGCTTCGCATTTTGCTTTTATATTATTAAAGTAAGCATCTTGCTCTTGTGCATCTATAGTATTGATAAGCGCTTGTGCTTCATCTACCTTGTGAATTTGAATACATATGTCTGCAAGTACTAATTTGATGCGTGCATTACCGCTGTCTATTTCATAAGCTTGCTTTGCATAATTAAATGCAGCATTTAAATCTGACTTTAATAACGCCTGTTTTGCTTGCTCTAACAGTAAGTCTTGTTGCGCAGGTAAATGCTTTGCTAGGGCTTCGCGTATTTGTGCCTCACTTTGAACACCTGCAAGCAAATCTACTGGTGCAGAGTCTTTTAATAATACAAGCGTAGGCAGTGTTTGGAGACCAACTTGTTGCGCAAGTTGAGAAGCGAGTGCTTGCTCTGTATCGCAATCTAGGTTTGCTACTACTATATAGCTTGCATATTCAGCCGCTACTTTATCTAAAATTGCAGCTTGTCCGATGCAGTCAGGACTTTGAGGGGAGAAAAAGTTAAGCAACACCAATTTTTGCTGTGATGTTTCACCGAGTACTTGTTGAAGGTTTTGCGCATTAATACTAACTATGTTGCTCATTGAATTGATTGCCATATTCATCTATTTAGGTTTTTATATGGTGGTGAACATAATAATTACAAGTCATATACCTAAATCACTCGGTATACATATTCAACAATGAGGGAAAACATGAAATTAACTTACCTAAGTGCAGCACTTTTATTAGCAAGTCCATTTGTACAGGCAAATGGACTCGATTTGAATTTAGGCAAAACCATGCCAGCTATAGAAAAGTTTTACCTCGATTTACACCAATCGCCAGAGCTTTCTTATCACGAACAAGAAACAGGTAAAAAAATAGCGAATAAATTAACTCAGCTGGGTTTTAAAGTAACAAGTAATGTAGGTGGCTTTGGTGTTGTCGGCATTTACAAAAACGGAAACGGTCCAACCGTGATGATCCGTACTGACACCGATGGTTTACCTATTATAGAGCAGACAGGAAAGTCCTATGCCTCAAAAGTTAAAGTAATAGACGAGCATGGTGCGAAAGTAGGTGTAATGCACGGTTGTGGCCACGATATTCATATGAGCTCTTTTATTGGTACTGCTGAGCAATTAATAGTACACAAAGCTCAATGGAAAGGCACTTTGATGATGGTTGCACAGCCTGCCGAAGAAGTTGGTGGGGGTGCTAAAGCTATGTTAAATGAAGGGCTATTTAGTAAATATGAAAAACCTGATCATATAATTGCTTTGCATGTAAGTGCTAGCGTCCCCGCTGGTAAGGTATCAATGAAAAATGAATACACTATGGCAAGTGTAGATTCTGTTGATATTACAATAAAAGGTAAAGGTGGTCATGGTGCTTATCCGCATACAACTATAGACCCTGTGATTATAGCTGCACGCACAGTACTTGCTCTGCAAACAATCACAAGCCGAGAACTTTCACCGCTTGAGCCTTCTGTTATTACAGTGGGGTCTATTCATGGTGGCTCAAAACATAATGTGATTTCGGATGAAGTAAAACTACAACTTACTCTCAGAAGCTATAACCCAAATGTTAGAAATGCTCAAATAGCAGCAATAAAACGAATCACGGCAGGTATTGCACAAAGCTCTGGATTGGATGAATCAAACTACCCTGTAGTATATGTACATGAAGATGAATCTATTCCATCTACTTATAATAACCCTGCACAGACAGATATTGTTAGACACTCTATTGCCAGCGCAATTGGTGATACTAATGTGCTTGAAACACAAGCTGTAATGGCGGGTGAAGATTTTGGCCTATACGGACGCACCGATGAAAATATCCCTATTACCTTATTTTGGCTAGGAGGCGTAAACCAAGCACAATATGCAGATTCGATAAAAACAGGTGAAGTACTCCCTTCCCTACACTCTAGTAAATTTGCACCAGATTACAAAGTTGCCATTCCTACCGGAATAAAAGCAATGAGTAACGCTGCTGTTGGTTTATTTAATAAGTAACCTAAATTCTGGATAATAAATCTATCTCAAGCAGCTATTTTCAGCGCTAACTGCGTTGAACTATTTGCAATAGGCCAGTCAGGTTAAGTAATACCAATTCAACATTAAGCAATATCGTTTAATAAAATAGCTCTGTAGTTAACTAGCAACAGAGCTTTTTTTATAACTCGACTTTTTAAAGGTCGCTTTTCCACCTCGTTTAGCAAAACGTTTTTTAGGTGAGGTTTTTGGCAACCTTGCAAATGCATTGTTATCACAGTTTGCTGCTAATTGTACAAACCCATTTAGATCAGCCAGTAACGGTTGCAAAAATTGCTGATAACTCATTACTTGCTGCGCAATATCACCTAAACTCGATTCCCACTTTGCGGTTAAATCAGGACTCGCTAAACCTTGCGGTAATACGCTAATAAGTGCAAGCCCTGTTTCGGTCGCTCTAATTGACTTACCTTCACGCTTTAAAAAACGCCGTTTAAATAGCAACTCAATTATTCCCGCACGTGTTGCCTCCGTACCTAAACCATCTGTGTCTTTTAATACTTTTTTAATTTGTGGATCTTTAACGTAACGGCTAATGCCCGTCATCGCAGCCAATAATGTAGCATCGGTAAAATAAGCAGGGGGTGATGTATGCTTTTCGACTACTTCGCCTTGCTCACAAAAAAGAGACATACCTTTTGTTAAAGGAGGTAACGTAGCTTCATCTTTTAATTCAGACTTACCCATTAATACCTTAAAGCCTAAGCTTACATCTTGTTTTGCATTTGCTTTAAATAATCCGCCAGCAATTGTTATCTCTGCTTTAGTTTCGTTATATATATAGTCGGGATAAAACTGAATTAAGTAATGACGGCTTATTAATTGATATACCTTCGCTTCGTCACCGCTCAAACTCGCTGACTTTAACTGTTTAGCTGTTGGCACAATGGCATGATGCGCAGCCACTTTTGAATCGTTAAAACATTTACTACGCTTTTTTAAATCAGCCCCATTTACTAATTCACTACTTTGACCACCATTAGCAATTATTGCCTTAAAAATAGCGGATGCTTCTTGATGGTGATCTTTGGGTAAATAACGATTATCTGAACGCGGGTAAGTTATTAATTTATGTCGTTCATAAAGTATTTGGCAAATATCTAACACTTTTTGAGCAGGCATGCCAAATGCTTTAGCTGCATCTATTTGCAGAGCAGATAAATTATAAGGTAATGGAGCACTTTGCTTTTTTTGTTTTTGCTCAAGTGCCGTAAGCTCAGCATTTTGCTTTGTAATACGTGATGCAACATTTTCTGCAAGTGCTTTATTAAGTATTCGCCCTTCTTCATCTTGGTGTGGCTCACATGCTTTACTAGGGATCCACTTAGCAGCGAAAGGTTGATTATCTGGAGTAAGCAAATGCGCTAATACATCATAAAAAGGCTTAGACACAAAGTGTGCTATTTCGTTATCTCTATTAACAACAAGACCTAGAATAGGGGTTTGTACTCGCCCTACCGAAAGTACATTACCAAACCCTGCTTTTTGCCCTGCTAACGTATATGCACGCGTTAAATTCATACCAAATAGCCAATCAGCACGGGAGCGCGCTAAAGCAGATACACTTAACGGAATAAAATCTCGATTAGAACGCATAGTACCCAGTGATTTTTTTACTGCGGACAAATTTAAATCACTAATGAGTAAACGTTGCGTACTCTGCTTTTTAGCCTGACTTATTTTGGCTTCTTCTATTACTTGATCGACTAGTAGCTGGCCTTCACGGTCTGGATCGCCAGCGTGAATAAGTTGCGAGGCCTGTTTAATTAATTTTTTTAAAACAGTGAGCTGTTTGCGAGTTTTGGTTTTGGCTTTTAACTTCCACTGTTCAGGTATTATAGGTAAGTGTTCAAACTGCCATTTTTTAAAGCGCTCATCATAGTCATCGGGTTCTGCTTGTTCTAGCAAATGCCCAATACACCACGATACACAATCGCCATTAGCGACTTCTATATAACCATCATGTTTTTTATGTGGTTTTGGTAAGGCATCAGCAATTGCTCTGCCTAGTGATGGTTTTTCTGCAATGTAGAGTTTCATGGGAGTCGCTCACTCACTGTTTATATAAACAGTAGTTTAGCATAGCTATTTTGAAGGTGGGGAGTTTTCTATTTTTGACCTTACACTACCTTGCTTAGTGAAAAGGATAATTAAAGGTAAATAGCATACAACCACCGTGGCAATATTGATAAATGGCATTAGGGTCTGATAAATAACGGTACTGTAAGCTAAATCCCACAAATGGCGATCAACTAATCGGAATAGTTGTAATATAGGTGCGCCAATAACAACTAGTTGCCCAATAACACATTGCCATAAATAAACTTTATCCTTTATACCCCAGTAAGCTATAAGTGCCATCCAAATAATATCTGTGATCGCCCAAACTAAATAACGATAAATATAAATGTCATCAAACGCTCGTAGGCTTGAAGCAGTTAGGTTACCAAAGAGGAAAAAAGCTGCGGTAAGTAATACAAATCGAAAGGCTAGGCGATCTTTAAATACAAAAAATATAAAAATAGCCGGACTTAGCATTAAAACCCAGCTTTTGCTTAAAATACTAACAATATATAAAAACCATTCAGGCAAAATACTCTGCCCTATTTTGTTTTTTTATCGTCATCAGTACCATCACCATTACCCGGCATGTCGCAATATTTATTGATTATTTTCACAGGCACTCCATTACATATGTTAAGGAAATGTACTGTAAGCTAAAATGATGAAATTGCCAAGATACTTAAGGCAATTAAGTACCTTAAATCAAAACAAACATAGTGAAATATAACACAAGCAATAACTTAGCGCACATCAATAGGAGCAGACTCTTTAGCCTTACCTTGCAGGATTGATATTTCTACTCGACGGTTTCTTCGGCGATCTTCATTTGAATCGTTTGGAACAAGTGGACGAGTATCAGCGCGCCCTACTACCATCATCCGATTTTTATCAAACCCTTGCACTGTTTGCAGTTCGCTTGCTACTGCTACAGCACGCTTTGACGATAAATCCCAATTATTAATATATAGCTCATTCGATACCTGAAAATCGTCGGTATGGCCAGATACAGTAATTTCGCCAGGTACATCTTTTAACAGCACACCAATATCTTGAATAATAGGTTTAAACTTTGGTTGTAAAAATGCACTACCCGAAGGAAATGAACCATTCTCTCTAATACGAATAATTATTTGCTGCCCTAAAGACTCAAGCTCAATTGCGCCATCGATTATTTGCTTTTCAAGCTGCTGCGCTATTTTTTTAACAAGCTCGTTAGTTTGTTCCTGCTCGGCAGCTGAAGTTGCTTGCTCTGACGATTGTTCTTGCGATGTGCTACGAGATTCCCCCCCTCGTTTATCTCCTCGCTGCTCTTGCCTACCACCAGCGGAGCTTTCATCACCTGCTTGAAATTCAAGCATTTGCTGGGTCATTTCTACAGTTTGTTGCTGAATGGTTTCTATTGGGGTTGGTTCTGGTTTGCCTGGGGTAAACTCCATGGCAATAACAGATGTGCCTTTGGGGATATCTTTTACTTCAATTTTATTCTGTACACCAAAAGCAAACTTCATTGAGCCTGCTATTTGTTTAAATTTAAGTACATCCATTTCTGAAAACGCAAGCAAGAGTACAAAGAAGCACATTAATAATGACATTAAATCGGCAAAAGTTCCCATCCATGCAGGTAAGCCTGGTGGTGGACATTTGCACTCTTGATCAGACATAGTTACTCCTCGGTATCTACTTTGCGCTTAGATTCAGCTAAGTAATTTTTCAAAATACCTTCGATTACTTTTGGATTTTGACCATCTTGAATACCTAAAATAGCATCTAAAATTAAACGTTGATTCATAGCTTCTTCGTCTTTACGCAGTTCAAGTTTTACCTGAATTGGGATTGCTACAACATTAGCTAAAAACGCGCCATATAAAGTTGTTAATAGTGCTACCGCCATTGCCGGGCCAATTGCTTTTGGGTCATCCATGTTAGATAACATTGCAACTAAGCCGATTAGGGTGCCAATCATTCCCATTGCTGGTGCTATATCGGCTAATGACTTAAATAAACCTGCGCCCATTTCATGGCGAGTCGTGGTTAGAGAAATATCTTTTTGAAGTGTAGCGCGAACTACATCTGCATCATGTCCGTCAACAAGCATGTCGACGCCTTTGCGCATAAATGGATTTGGGATTTCAGCTTCTTCGAGTGCTAAAAAGCCTCCTTTACGAGCTGAATCAGCAAGCTCTACAGCTTTTTCAATAAGTTCTTCTGGCGTTTCAATTTTAAACATAAACGCTTTAGCAACAACTTTACCTATCCCCAAAAATTGCGACATGGTGAAGTTTGATAAAACAATAAAGAGCGAACCACCAAATACAATTACACTTGAAGGGGCATCGGCAAACATAGCCATTTCGCCGCTACTACTCATAAACATAGACATGACAATTAAGCCAATTGCGCCTAGGATCCCAATTATGGTTGCTAAATCCACATTTCCTCCAGAAGTTTCATGCTTAATGGCCTTATCATAAACTTTTATTATTAACTGCTTATCGGCAACATATTGAATTGCTTAAGCCATTTTTATAAATAAACATAAAAAGCAGCCTTTAGCACTATCTTAGATCAAGTTATAGAGGCTACCTAATTATCAATTGATTTATTAAATCAACAGACCGCTATTAAGGCTTTATTAATGCACTTGAAATATAATTTAACGTGATAAAGGTAAAAAACCAATATCATCCTTTGACCTAGTTTAGCATTCCCCCTAAAATTGACCCCTAAATTTATTATGTAAGCTGAAATAAAGATGGCGACTAAAAAACCTGAAAACTTAAGTTTCGAACAAGCACTAGAAGAATTATCTACAATCGTTAGTGACATGGAACAAGGTGACTTATCGCTTGAGCAATCGTTAAAGCAATTTGAGCGTGGAATTGCATTAGCAAGTGCTTCATCAGGGAAATTACAGCAAGCAGAGCAAAAAGTATCAATTTTGATGGGGAATGGCGAAAAGTCAGTACTTACAAATTTTGATAGTGATATGGAATAGCTGTGAGCATAAAAAATCATATTGAACGTGCTCAAAAAGATGTAGTAGCAACTTTACAACTGCATTTTAAACAGCCTCTCGATACAGAAGAAACTGTAAAGAACGCCACCCAGTATGGATTATTTAATGGGGGTAAAAGATTACGTCCATTTTTAGTTTATGCCACAGGTAAAATGCTAGGCGCAAACCAACAAGACTTAAACGTACTTGCTGCTGCAATTGAGTGCATTCATAGCTATTCGTTAGTTCATGACGACTTACCTGCAATGGACGATGACGATTTACGTCGCGGACGCCCTACTTGCCACATAGAATTTGGCGAGGCAAACGCAATTTTAGCCGGTGATGCTCTACAAACTCTTGCCTTTGAGCTTATCGCAAATCACAAATTTGAATGCTCATCACAAACACAAGTAAAAATGATTGCACAATTAGCCCAAGCATCAGGTCTACAAGGTATGGTTGGCGGACAAGGCCTCGATATAGCTGCAACGGATAAAGTAATTACCGTACAAGAGCTTGAGCGAATACATAAACTAAAAACCGGGGCTCTAATTAATTGCGCAATTACACTTGGTGCACTGTGCAGTGAAAAGGCAGATCAACAAACCTTAGAAAATTTAAGTGTTTTTGGGTATGCTATAGGGCTAGCATTTCAAGTACACGACGACATTTTAGATGTTGAAGGCGATACGGTTACTTTAGGTAAGCCGCAAGGCTCCGATATTGCCGCGAATAAAGCGACATATCCGGCGTTATTAGGTATGCTAGGCGCTAAAGTAAAGGCGCAGAATTTAATACAACAAGCCCATGAAGCGTTGGCAAATATAGATGCTGACACAACACTTCTTGCGTCGCTAGCAAATTATCTAATTGAGCGTGACCACTAATTTTTGCTCATACGTATTGCAATTAGCACTGACATTATTACCCAACATTAATTATTCGTAATAGCTTTGAATCAAATTAATGTTAGCGAAGGATATAAATAAAACCATGACACTTGATAGTAGCAAGTATCCATTACTTAATTTGGTTGACGAGCCAGCCCAATTGCGCGACTTAGCGCAAGACAAACTCCCTGCATTTAGCAATGAGCTGCGCGATTATTTACTCAACTCAGTATCGCAAAGTAGCGGTCATCTAGCTTCTGGTTTAGGGACGGTTGAACTAACCGTTGCGCTGCATTATGTTTATAACACTCCAGATGATCGCCTAGTTTGGGATGTGGGTCATCAAGCTTATCCGCATAAAATCCTTACTGGTCGTCGCGACCAAATGCACACTATTCGCCAAAAAGACGGTTTGCACCCTTTTCCTTTTCGTGATGAAAGCCAATACGATACGTTTAGCGTAGGCCATTCGAGCACCTCTATTTCAGCTGCTTTAGGTATGTCTATTGCCGCACAAAAAGAAGGTAAAGGTCGAAAGTCTGTAGCCATTATTGGTGACGGAGCTATAACCGCAGGCATGGCATTTGAAGCAATGAATCATTTAGGTGATGTAAAATCAGACATGCTTATTATTTTAAATGATAACGAAATGTCGATTTCTGAAAATGTTGGCGCATTAACAAATCACTTTGCTCGAATTTTATCAGGTAGCTTTTATACAAACATTCGTGAAGGTAGTAAAAAGTTACTCTCAGGTGTGCCTCCGGTAAAGCAACTTGCCAGTAAAATGGAAGAGCACATTAAAGGTATGATGATCCCGGGTACCTTCTTTGAAGAATTAGGCCTAAATTACATTGGCCCCATTGATGGCCACGATGTAAACATGCTTGTAGATACATTACGTAATATGCGTAATTTAAAAGGTCCACAGCTTTTACATATAAAAACGCAAAAAGGTAAGGGTTACAAACCGGCTGAAGCCGATCCAATTGGCTACCATGGTGTACCAAAATTCGATCCGAGCACAACTAGCCTGCCTAAATCTAAACCTAGTGCTGCTACTTTTTCAAAAGTATTCGGCGATTGGTTATGCGATATGGCCGAACAAGACAGCAAGTTAATGGCTATCACGCCTGCAATGCGTGAAGGTTCAGGCATGGTACGTTTTTCTAAAGAGTTTCCAGAGCAATATTTTGATGTGGCCATTGCAGAGCAGCATGCTGTTACTTTAGCTGCTGGTTTTGCCTGTGAAGGTTTAAAACCTGTTGTTGCTATTTACTCAAGCTTTTTACAACGTGCGTATGACCAATTAATACATGATGTTGCACTGCAAAACTTACCTGTATTATTTGCCATTGACCGCGCAGGTATTGTTGGAGCCGATGGTGAAACTCATCAAGGTGCGTACGATTTAAGCTTTATGCGCTGCATTCCAAATATGATAATTATGGCACCAAGCGATACCAACGAATGCCGCCAAATGCTATACACCGGTTATAAAGCAAACTGCCCTGTTGCAGTTCGTTACCCTCGAGGTAGTGCAGGTACTGCAGACATTGAAAGCACTATGCAACTGCTTGAAATAGGTAAGGCGGATACAATTAAGAAAGGCAGTAAAATTGCCATTTTATCGTTCGGTACATTACTTGAAAATGCACAGCTTGCTGCAGATGAATTAGATGCAACGCTTGTTAATATGCGTTTTATTAAACCACTTGATACTGCACTTTTAAATGAGCTTGCAACTAACCACGATGTAATTGTTACGCTTGAAGATAATGCTATTACTGGCGGTGCCGGCTCTGCAGTTAACGAATTTTTAGCAACGCTAAAAGCTAATATTAATATCCTTAACTTAGGTATTCCTGATGAGTTTATTAAACACGGCACCCAAGATGAAATGCACAATGAAATGGGATTAGGCGAGCAAGGTATTTTAAGTTCAATTAAGTCGTTTATCGCTTAAGTTATTTACTTAGTTTAATAAAAAGGAGCCGATTGGCTCCTTTTTTGTTTTTATTATTACTTTTTTGCATCCAGTTTAAATTTCGATCCGTTGTTACTATGAGGTTAACATGTAAATAATCAGTGCCGCTTAGTCTACGCCTTATAAGCAAGCGCGTTATTTACCTAAATTTGATGGAATATTTAAAAGGTAAAAATGATGAATAAAGCTAATTTAACAACTCATTCAGCACAAAAAAATACATTTAAACACACGCTTAGTTTTTCAGCTTTAACACTTGCAGTATTAATTGGTATTACAGGCTGTAGCTCAGACGACGGAGAAAATGGCGTAGATGGTGTTGCAGGCACTGATGGGCAAAACGGGTCCGACGGTACAAATGGAAACCCTGGTTTTGCAGCAGCCACATTTATTTTGGCAAACAACGGCGAAGCTAATGCAGGCACCATCGACTTAATTAACCAAAATGCCTCTAAACTAAAAACTTTTAATACAACAGCTAATGAAGGTGTCGCATTTGATAGCCTAGGTAATTTATTACAAGCAAGCGACAGCGAAAGTGGCAGTATTAAAACCATTTGTCAGTTTGCAAACCGTTCTGACGGTGCAACCTTTACAGCAAATACAGATCGTGAAATAACAGGTACAAATACTACGCTAGTAAATCCTAAAGGGATTGCTATAGCACAAAAAAGTGGCCTTATTTTTATTGCTGACTTTGGCGCTATGCAAGTAACGACTTTTGGCGCTACAGCCGCGGGGGATGCAATGCCTTTAGGAACAACCATTACAGAAGCTGCACCGTGGGACGTTGATTACGATGAATCAAACGACCGCCTTTATGTCGCACTTACTAATGGCGATGTAGCCGTTTACGATAATTTTGTTGGTGGTGAATTTGCTGCAATGCCAAGCCGCACTATTACTCCGAGTAATAATGATGGCGTGCAAATTTCTGTGAATATTCACGGTATTGTTTATGACTCAAATACTAATAAACTTGTTTTATCTGATGTAGGGAGTGCATCTGACGCTACCGACGGTTCACTGTTTGTTATAAATAATGCTTCTGCTGCTGATGGTGCTGTGAGCGTTGCACGCAGTATCGCAGGTCCAGCTACAATGCTTGGTAACCCAGTAGACATTAGCCTTGAAGGAAGCGACTTACGTGTAGCTGAAAAATCGAATGATGCTGTACTTATTTTTAGTAATATTTTTGCTGGTGAAAGCGGTGATATTACTCCCGATTTAGTCACCTCAACAATAAAGCCTGAGTCAATTACTAAACTGGGTATGCAAAATGAAATGGCTGACATTTCAGATAGTGATAAAGTTAACATGGCGCTTCTAGGTGTTGCTGTAAGCAGTAATCCGGGTACTCCTGGTGAAACAACAGGTCACATTAGCCGCTTAAGCTCACAACTGACTACAACACTTGGCAGCTATAATGCGAGTCAAACTATCGAAAGTGTTGCATTTGATAAAGCAGGAAATAGCTATGCAACCTTTGATAACAGTACAACCTCTATTGGCGGAATTGTTATTTCAAATAAAGTCGCAATAAACAGAGATGGGCAAACATATAGCACTAGCCAAGATAGTCTTATTAACGGTGTTAATACCGGTCTTATATCTCCTAAAGGTCTTGATGTAGCTTCTGATAGTGGCATGATTTTAGTTGCAGAGAACAATGCAGATACTCCAAGTATTTCGATATTTTCAACTTGTACCACAGGAGATGCAAGCCCATTAATGACGCTTACTTTTGCAAATGATGCTCGTCCTTGGGACGTAGATTACGATGCAACAACTGATCGTGCTTTTGTTGCTTTGACAAATGGAACCGTTGCTGTATTTGACGAAGTTAAAAACAAGCTAATGGCAGGCACTACTAATATTGCTACAGAAGACAGATTAATCACTCCTGCAAATGCAGGTACTGCAGTAGAAGCGCCAAGCAACATACACGGCATAGACTACGACTCGCTAAGTGGCTCGTTAATACTCTCTGATGTTGGTAGCGCTGCAGTTGCTGATGATGGGAAGATATACGTGCTGAATAATGTAGCTACGGCATCTGGGCTAGTAAATATAAGCACGACTATTAGCGGTCCAAATACTCTTTTAGGAAACCCTGTTGATATTATGTATAGCGGTTCTGATTTATATGTAGCTGAAAAGTCTAACAATGTGGTTATGCGTTTTAATAATATTTTAAGTAGTGTAGGCGGTGATATTAGTGCCGATGCAAGCGCAGCATTTACAGCACCAGAATCGGTTGCAGTATTACCAGCTTGGCTTAACAAATAGAGTTAACCTCACCATGCCTGACCAATAACATTGGTCGGGCATTATCGCATCCACACCTTTATGTCTGCCAAGCCGTTACTTTGTAAAATACCCAATTGTTGATCAACATTAGAGTTTTGTTCAAACTCAAATGCATCAAGCTGATCATCAAACGTAATGTTTGCAACACCATCACCACCGCGTTTTTTTACTTGGTGCAGTGAAATATCCGCTAGGTTAATAGATGTCTCCCAACTAATTACCTGCCCACCTAGAAGTGGTAACGGATAGAATGACCATCCAATTGAAGCTGTAATATTAGTTGTTTTTCCATTTGGTAATTGGAATGAATTAGCCGCGATTACTTTACAAAGATCCGCTGCGTAGCTGTCTATTTTATTGCATTTGAAGTCACGTAATAATAGTAAAAACTCATCACCACTCCAACGCGCCACATAGTCAGAGCCCTGCGTACGTGAATTTAATAATGCAGCCATTTGTTGTAAGCAGCTATCACCAGCAATTGGGCCGTAGGCATCGTTAATACGACTGAAGTTATCAAAGTTAATAATTACCAGCACCAGTGACTTGCCTTGTGCCTGCAGCGATTGTGAATTACGTTGAAAGTGTTCAATATCTTTAGGGAGTTGATCAAACAAAAAGCGACGACTACGAAGCCCTGTTAGCTCATCTGAGTGACTAACTAATTTAAGCTGTGAATTCACTTGGCCTAATTTATCATTAGCTTGACGAAGCTCTAAAGTACGCTCGGTGATCAAGCCTTCCAATGCTTCTTGTTTTCTGCGCTCTTGCGCTCTAAACACCCAAAAAATGAGATAAAAAAGTAAAATAAAGCCACTAGTAATTAAAAGCCTAAAGTAAATGGTTTCATCAAAGCGCTCAGGCACTACAAAACCGTATTCTACTTCTTGTGCTTTAGCCCAGTCTTCACCCTGGCGTTTTGCTTCTAATTGAAACAAAAACGAACCTGGAGGTAAGTTAGTATAAATAGCTTCACGTCGAGTATTAGCATAGCGCCAGTCACTATCTAAGCCACTTAGTTTATATCTAAATTCAATACTGTTTGGTGCATAGTAATCAATAGCAGTGTAAGTAAGCGTTATATCACGTTCGTCTGTCTCTAATGATGGTTTTTTACCAAGTGCAGCGGTGGTTAAATGACGAAGTGGTGTTGTTATTGTTTCAATTGTTGGCTTTAATGCCAGCACGCCAAATAGCTCTACATTTTTAGGGATTTCAACAACACCTTGTAAGCTTGGATACCAAATAGAATTGCCAGTGTCAGCTACTGCATCATGCCCTAGTCCACTACAACATTGATTCGCTTTACCATCGAGTTGGCGGTCAAAAGATGAAATTACTTCTTCAACTTTTAAGCTTTTTATCTCTGTTTTAAATTGCGCTACAGGCATTCTGTAAACACCTTTCATGGTGCTTACCCAAACATGTTTTAACTTTTCATCATATTCTAGGCTGAATATAGAGCCATACGGTAAACCGTTAGCTGCATCGAGTTGGCGCCACTGCCCTTGTGTACTTCTGTAAAAAAGCCCATCGTTAAGAGAGCCAATTAAAATACCCACGCCATCTATATGTAGCACGCTAGTTACGTATGCACTTTCAAGCGTTGTTTGGTCACCAATTTTTTCAATGCCACGGTCTGTAAAGTAATATGCGCCTTTACTAGTACCAATCACACCAAAATTTGTTTTATCCAATACGTAGGTAATAAACTTACTACCTAAAAAAGCGTTATATGCAAAAGGTGTTAAACCAGCATAATTTAATCGGTATAAACCACGTCCTGTACCAATCCAAAAACCGCCTTTACTAGAGCGACTTATTGCAAATACCGGGTTATCGCGAAGCGCTCGACCAGGCACGGTATAGAGTGTCTTGTTTTCAAAAACAAATAAGCCGCGCCCCGTGGCTATATATAATCGCTCACCGTCAAATTGGAGATCGTGTACTGACGCGTATCCATATTTACTACTTGGAACTAAATTAATAAAACTTTTATCTAAATCGAAATAACCAATGCCACTTTTGTTAGCAACCCACAGTTTTCCATCGGGAGCTTGGCTAATAGCCATAACAGATTCGGTCATATTTGAAACTGCTGAATGCCTTTCTACTCGCCCTTCGTGGGCAAGCCATAAGCCTTCACTAAAACTTGCTAACCAAACGTTATTTTTATCATCTCTAAAAATATCAGCAAACCATATGCTTTGATCAAGTTGGCTTGGCTCTACCCATTGCCACTCACCAGTTTTATCTCTGAACAATAACCGCCCGTAAGTTGAGACCCACAACCCACCATCGGTATCACTCATAAACTTATAAACGGCTGAGTTATTTGCATTAGGTAAAGGAAAAGGTCTTAGTTCGTCATCTAAATCTAAAAAGTATGCACCTAGCTCAGAGGCTATATACAAATTACCATTTAAGAATGATAAATCGTGCACTATGGTTTGCGCTAAGCGCTCTGGTAACGATATTTTAGCGGTAAGTTCTAAACGTAGTTTAGAAAAATCAGATGAATTTTTTGTAAGGCGTAATAAATGACGATCGTTAACCAGCCAAATACCTTCAGGAGAGAGTGCCATTTGGCTAACAGAGCCAACAATTTGGGTAATTACGGTAGCATTTACAATAGGTAGGGGTCCATTTACTTGAGTGCGTAAATCAACTTGCCCTCTATCTACATAGTACAAACCATTGGCTGCAATCCATATGCTGCCTTTAGAGTCCTCAAGAATATCTCTTACTGGACCTTTAATATTAAACTCTTGCGCTGCAAATGTGGCTGGATTAATAACTACTAAACCACTTTTAGTACCCACCCACAACAAACCACTTGAATCGACTAAAAGTTTATTAATACCATTACTAGGCAAGAATGGGCTATTCTGCGTATTGTAGTTTGTAAATGTTGTACCATCAAAACGACTTAAGCCAAACTGAGTACCAAGCCACATATAGCCTTGCTGGTCTTGTACTACGCTTTTAAGCGATTGCGAAGGTAAACCATCTTTTATATTCCATTGCTTAACTACGTAATCAGTAATTGAAGCCCAACTTGGTGTCGCGCACAACATCAGTACACAAACCAGTAAAAATCGCATCATATTGCTGCCACCTAGTTAAACAAATAAAATATAAAAAATTAAAAGGGTAGTAAACCCACTTTTATTAACGCCTGTAAGCATATAAGTGAAAAAATGCCCGCAAGTATATCGTCGGCCATAATACCTAAACCACCATGTACTCGCTTGTCTAGCATACGGATTGGGCCCGGTTTAGCTATATCAAAAAAGCGAAATAACAAAAAACCGACGAGTAATGTTTGCCAGCTAAGTGCTGCGCCAATCATTGTAATGTAATAACCCGCCACTTCATCCCATACAATAGCAGGATGGTCATGTACGCCTAAATCATCAGCTGTTTTACCACACGCCCATATACCAAATATACTGATCACTACAGCAAATACAATTTGCAGCCATAGTGGATAATACATAGTCATAAAAATAAATGGCAGTGCAGCAAATGTACCAAATGTACCAGGGGCTTTAGGGGCTAACCCAGTACCAAAGCCCAGACCAAAAAACTGATGTGGACGCTTTAAATTAAACTTTCGGTTTTTGTTCAAACCAGCTCCTTTGCAAAATGCTCAAAACCTTGCTGCTTAAAATCAAACTTTTCACCGTTGTGTAAAAGCTCAATTTGGCCATCGCCACTTTTTATTTGGCCTATGCATGTTGCATCTACACCATACTGACGCAGCTTTATATCTAACATACTTTTATTACTATCAGGTACAGTAAAAATTAATTCGTAATCATCACCGTAACTGAGAATAAATGGAAGCTGCTGATTAAAATCAAGGCTTGCTTGCATTGCATCTGAGGTCGGAATGCTTTCAATGTTCACCACAGCGTTTACTTGCGACATATCTAGTATATGACTTAGATCTGCGATTAAACCGTCCGACACATCAATAGCGGATGATGCAAGGCCTCGTAACACCTGCCCTGCAGCAACTCGTGGTGTTGGAAAGTCAAAGCGTTTATTTAAGTACTTTAAATGCTCTGGCTCAATATTTATACCTTGCTTGCGAGATTCAATTGCAAGTCCAGCATCACCTAGCGGGCCCGTAACATAAATCCAATCACCTACTTTTGCACCACTACGGCGAAGTGCAGTACCTTCTGGAACAGTCCCTTTAGCACAAATAGTAATAGTTAATGGACCTTGTGTGGTATCGCCACCTATAATTTGCACATTAAAGTATTCTGCAATTTCATGCATGCCTTCAGTAAATTCTTCAATCCACTGTGGGTCAATACTTGGCAAAGTTAACGCAACTGAAACCCATGTTGGCTCAGCGCCCATTGCCGCTAAGTCACTTAAGTTAACAGCAAGCGCTCTGTGACCTAATGCTCGAGGGGAGATATCATCGAAAAAGTGTACGCCAGCAACAAGAGTGTCTGTTGTAACGGCAAGTTGGCAGTTTTGTGGAACGGTTACTAAAGCGCAATCATCCCCTATACCTAGGTTTACATCACGACGGGTGATCCCGCGACCTTTAAAGTAGCGGTTAATTAATTCAAATTCCTTCATACACAAAAAAGCCGGCCTATGCCGGCTCCCCTCTTTAACGGTTACTTACTTGCGTAAATGCTTAACAGCTTTATCAAGTACACCGTTTACAAATTTATGGCTATCTTCAGCGCCAAATATTTTGGCCAGCTCAATACCTTCGTTGATAGCAACCTTGTAAGGTACATCGTCACGGAACTTAAGTTCATAGCTGCTTAAACGTAAAATTGCGCGCTCAACCATATCTAAGTCATTAAACGGACGTGTTAAATGTGGCGATACAGCTTCGTCTAGTTGCTTGTAATTTACAGCAACCCCTGTCGCTAAATCTTTAAAGTATTCAACATCTATTTTAGTAACGTCTGTTTCGATCAACATTTGTTGTTCGATATCGGCAATTAGATTGCCACTTATTTGCCAAGAATAAACGGCTTGGAGTGCTAAGATACGTGCTTTACGTCTTGCTGCTGGTTTCACAAAAATTCCTTAAACTTAAATTTTATCTAACACATTAACCATTTCAAGCGCGCCTAAAGCAGCTTCGCCGCCTTTGTTGCCCATTTTGGTGCCAGCACGCTCAATTGCTTGTTCAATGCTTTCTGTGGTTAATACGCCAAATGCAACCGGGATATCATACTCAAGTGATACTTGCGCAAGACCTTTGTTTGATTCGCCAGCAACTAGGTCAAAGTGTGGTGTCCCACCTCTGATCACTACGCCTAATGCGATGATTGCATCATACTCTTTTTTTGCTGCAACGCGTTTAGCCGCTAAAGGTAATTCTACCGCGCCTGGTACATAAATAACGGTAATGTCGTCATCAGATACGCCACCAGTGCGTTTTAGCTCATCAACAGCACCCGCAAGGAGACTGCTACCAATAAAGTCATTAAAACGAGAAATGACAATGGCAAACTTCTTGCCTGGAGCGTACTTATTACCTTCAATAATTTTCATTTGATAACCCTAAAAATAAGTTCAAGCGGTTGCGATTGCGCAAAAATTGCTGCGCATCATACCATAAAAATAAAATAATAGACTAGTTAAAAGCAGAGCGCTTATTGCGGCTCAACGTAATCAACAACTTCTAAATGAAAGCCCGAAAGTGCATGGTACTTTTTAGGCCGACTCATTAATCGCATTTGTTTAATTCCAAGATCTGCAAGTATTTGCGAGCCTACGCCAACAGTACGCGATGTACCTTTAAATTTACGTGGCGTAACGCTTTCGCCAGCATCAGCTGCTGCGAATGCTTTTACAGTCGCCTCTAATTCTTCAGTGCTTTCTTGTTTACCTAAAATAACTAAAGCACCTTTATTTTTAGCAATATAAGCCATTGCTTCTGAAAGGCCCCAACTACGGTCAGCACTTCTATCTGAAAGTAGAATATCGTTAAAAGTACTTTGCAAATGTACACGTACATTTGTCGGTTCTTGCTCTTTTATATCGCCTTTAAGCAAAACGTAATGTAATTGGCCGTCAATTGTGTCTTTGTAAGTAACTAAATCAAATTCACCGTGAATAGTTGGTAACTTACATTTTGCAACTTGCTCAATTGTCGTTTCGTTTAAGTTACGGTATTCGATTAAATCAGCAATAGTACCAATTTTAATACCGTGCTCTTTCGCAAAAACTTCTAAATCAGGGCGTCGTGCCATGGTGCCATCGGCATTAAGTATTTCAACAATAACAGATGATGCTTCAAGTCCAGCTAAACGCGCTAAATCACAACCTGCTTCAGTGTGTCCTGCACGAGTTAACACGCCACCAGGTTGTGCCATAATAGGAAAAATATGACCAGGCTGAACAATATCACTTGGGACTGCGCCTTTAGCTATAGCCGCTTGTACTGTACGCGCTCTATCTGCAGCTGAAATACCGGTTGTAACACCTTTTGATGCTTCTATCGACATTGTAAAGTTAGTCGAAAATGCAGCACCATTGTTTTTAACCATTAACGGTAAATCAAGTTGCTCGCAACGCTCTTGCGTCATGGTTAAACATATTAAACCCCGGCCATGAGTGGCCATAAAGTTAATCGCTTCTGCGCTAATATGCTCAGCAGCTATTATTAAATCGCCTTCATTTTCTCTATCTTCATCATCCATTAAAATAACCATTTTACCGGCTTTAATATCGTCGATGATTTCTTGCGCGCTGTGTAAATTCATAAATTTGCTCGTGTAAGTTGTCAGTTTCGTTATTTAATAAAACCCGCTTTAGCGAGTAAGCTCATCGAAATGTCAGAGCCCGTTGGTTGCTCTGCACCTTTTATAAGGCGCTCTAAATAACGTGCAATTTGATCGACTTCTAAATTAACTTGGGTACCTACTTTAAAATGAGCAATTGTGGTTTGCTCACTCGTGTGTGGGACAATTGTTAATTTGAATTTATTGCCCTCTACAGCGTTTACTGTCAGGCTTATACCATCAATACATACCGAACCTTTGTACGGAATGTATTTCATTAAACTTTCTTCGGTTGTAAGCCAATATTCTGTTGCTCGAGCGTTTGCTGTAATGCTTGTAATAGTTGCTATGCCATCAACATGGCCAGACACTAAATGACCGCCCAAACGCGATACAGGTTGCATGGCTTTTTCAATATTCACCGTTTGCCCTAAAGCATAGTGAGCAAAACCGGTTAAACCAATCGTCTCGTTAGATAAATCAGCACTAAAACCGTCAATATGTTTATCAACTACGGTTAAGCAAACGCCATTGGTTGCAATGCTGTCACCTAGCTTTACGTCTTCCATATCAAGATCAGCACTTTGGATACGAATGGCTAAGTCGCCTTGTTTTTTTTGTAATAAAGCAATTTTGCCTGTGGCTTCTATTATCCCAGTAAACATAGCGCTACTCTTTTTTATTAAGTGATTTTAATGAGTTTTTAACGCGGTGATACGTAAATCGTCACCAATGCGCGCACATTCATTAAATGTTAAATCAACGGTGTTTTGCATACTCGTCAATTCAGGAAAATTAACTAAACATTTTGCATCATGGCCCATTAATTTAGGCGCCAAATAAAAAACAAACTCGTCAACTAAATCAAGCTCTGTCATTTTACCAGCAAGTGTTGCCCCAGCTTCAAGCCAAACATTATTAAAGTCTAGTTGCCCAAGCTTTTCTAAAACAGCCTGTAAATCAACTTTGCCATTGCTTTCACTTACTTCAATATGTTTTACAAAATGCGGCCATTGCAATGATTTATCAACCTTAGTCGTAAATATTATTACATCACTTTGGATTTTAAATAAAGCAAGGTTGGGCGTTAAACGGTTTTGAGAGTCAATTATAACACGCACGGGCTGGCGAAGCGGTAAATTGGTAGGTAGCGTGCAAGGCAACTCGCTTAGTCGCACATTAAGTTTAGCATCGTCTACTAACACGGTGTCGGCACCAGTTAAAATAGCGCAACTTTTCGCTCGGTATAATTGTACGTCTTGGCGAGCAGCTGGACTTGTGATCCACTTACTTTGTCCATTTTTAAGCGCTGTTTTACCATCTATACTTGCTGCCATTTTACAGGTCACATAAGGTAAGCCTTGCTCCATTCGCTTAAAAAAGCCAACGTTAAGTGCGCGTGCTTGTGATTCAAGTAATCCGTAAGCAACTTCAATACCGGCATCGCTCAGTATTTTAAGGCCTTTGCCCGCAACTTGTGGGTTTGTATCAACCATAGCGGCAATTACTTTTACAACGCCCGCCTTTTTTAAGCCTTCAGCACACGGTGGCGTACGCCCATAATGACTACAAGGTTCAAGCGTTACATAAGCCGTTGCACCTTGTGCATTTTTTCCAGCGACAGCCAGTGCATTTACTTCTGCATGGCCTTGACCTGCTAATTGATGAAAACCCTCGCCAATTATTTGATTATTTTTAACTAATACACAGCCAACATTAGGGTTAGGCGTGGTAGTAAACCGGCCTTTTTTGGCAAGCTCTATGGCGCGTGCCATATACATTTCGTCATTTTCGGTAAAAGTAGTTTGGCTTTGCATTGTTATACCAATTGCGTTAAATAAGTGTTCTATTATAGCGCTAAGAAAATAGCGTAATAACAAGGCGAAAATTATGACATATAGTTATTCTATATAAATAATTTTTAACGCAGTGAGTGCGCTATTTAATGCGATAGAATGATCATGTTTTAATAAAATTGGTATTACTCCCCTAAGCGGGCAATCTCTTCGCCAAATTCGCGTATATCTTCAAACGAGCGATAAACAGAGGCAAATCTTACGTACGCTACTTTATCGAGCTTTTTGAGGGCTTCCATAATACATTCACCCACCAAATGGCTTGAAATTTCTCGCTCACCCGTTGCGCGTAGTTGCGATTTTATTATATTCACGACTTCATCTACTTGCTCTGTGCTCACTGGGCGCTTTTCGAGTGCGCGATTTAAGCCATTTAATAATTTATCTTCGTTAAATGGTTCACGGCTGCCGTCTTGTTTAATAACACGAGGCATAACCAGTTCAGCGCCTTCAAATGTAGTAAAGCGCTCGTGGCAGTCGTTACACTCACGACGCCTGCGAACTTGATGGCCTCCGCCAACAAGGCGTGAGTCAATAACTTTAGTATCTTTTGCGGTACAAAATGGACAATGCATAGCTCGGTACTTCCGTTTTAAAACAAAAAAGACCGCTAAATAGCGGTCTTTTATCTTAGCAAAAAAATAGGGCCTGTTGACCTTTCAGGATTAAATTTGTTCTATCTAGGGGCGATTTAATCGCGGCGCGAGGTTTGTAACCTAGTGGGCTAAGTAAAAACCGAGCAACAAAGAGTAAATCGCCCCTAGGACGAACCCGAGGGCAGTGCATGTTTGGCATTTATGCTGCGTTATCGCCTATTTGTGTGGAGTAACCACACTACATAGACTCTGCCTTGCCTAAAAACCAAACATACTACTGCAAATTAAACCTCGAAAGATAAACAGGCCCTTAGCCTATGTGCTCTCAATTACTGCTGCTTATGCAATTAAGCGTAAACAGGTAATTTTGCACAAATTGCTTTAACTTTTTCTTTAACTTGCGCCTGTACAGATTCATCAGTGATGTTATCTAGTACGTCACAAATCCAGCCAGCAAGCTCTTTTGATTCTGCTTCTTTAAAACCACGGCGAGTAATTGCAGGAGAACCAATACGCAAACCAGATGTTACAAACGGTGAACGTGGATCGTTTGGCACTGAGTTTTTATTAACGGTGATATTAGCGTTACCTAGAGCAGCGTCTGCATCTTTACCAGTAATATCTTTGTCGATTAAATCGAGTAGAAATAAGTGGTTTTCAGTTTTGTCAGATACGATTTTGTAGCCACGTTCTTGCATAACTGCGACCATTGCTTTTGCGTTTTTAACAACTTGTGTTTGGTATACTTTAAACTCTGGTTGAAGTGCTTCTTTAAATGCCACTGCTTTTGCTGCAATAACATGACATAAAGGACCGCCTTGGCCACCAGGGAAAACAGCGCTGTTAAGCTTTTTGTAGATTGCTTCGTCGCCACATGCAGAAATAATCAAACCACCACGAGGGCCTGCAAGTGTTTTATGCGTAGTTGTAGTTACAACGTGTGCATGAGGAACTGGGCTTGGGTAAACGCCTGCCGCAATTAAACCCGCAACGTGAGCCATATCAACAAACAGATAAGCACCGATTTTGTCAGCAATTTCACGGAATTTAGCCCAATCAACAATACCTGAGTACGCTGAGAAACCACCAATGATCATTTTTGGTTTGTGCTCAAGTGCTAGTGCTTCAACTTGTGCGTAATCAATTTCGCCCGTAGCTTCATCTAGTCCGTATTGGATTGCATTGTAAAGCTTACCAGAAAAACTTACGTGAGAACCGTGAGTTAAGTGACCACCATGAGCTAAGCTCATACCTAGTACAGTATCGCCAGCATCTAGTAATGCTAGAAAAACAGCTGCATTTGCTTGCGAACCAGCATGTGGCTGCACGTTAGCGTAGTCAGAACCAAATAATTCGTTAGCACGGTCAATTGCTAATTGCTCAACAACATCTACATGCTCACAACCGCCATAATAACGTTTACCAGGGTAACCTTCTGCGTATTTGTTTGTAAGCTGTGAACCCTGCGCTTCTAGTACGCGTGGGCTACAGTAGTTTTCTGAAGCGATTAGTTCGATATGCTCTTCTTGGCGAGCAGTTTCTTTGGTTATCGCGTCAAATAACTCTGGATCAAAATCCGAAATATTCATGCTACGTTCTAACATTGGGGTCTCCTAGGGCAACGTGTATGGTGTTTTTTAGAGGCTTTATTGTACGCTTTAAACGACTCTTTGCCTACGCTCTTAAGTTGAGGATATTTAAACAGGGATTGAAACTATTTCACAGCCCTTTTAAGATGATATTTTTTTATAAAGCCATAATAATTTTAAATGAATTATATTTACTACATTTAATTAGTAAATATAACTAAATGTATTCATCCGTTTAAAGTTATAAAAAAGCGGCTCAAGCCGCTTTTTCTTGTAATTTAACTTAGCCTAGTTTATCGAGTATTTCGGTACGTAACGCGTCGTAATCGGCGTTCATATCGCTTGCTAGGCATGGTTTTGCTAGTGCATCAGCAAGTGGTTTTGGCATACCTAATTCAATATTTAGAATACCCTCTACGCTTTCTTTAAACTTAGCAGGATGAGCGGTCGCTAAAAAGATACCCGCGGCACCAGGTGCACGACTTTCAACAAGACCTTGGTAAGCAATAGCAGTATGAGGCTCTGCAATATAGCCAGTTTGTTGAATTTTTTTCATCACGGCTTGCGTGTCTTCCTCGTTTACGCTTGTTGAATAAAAATTATCGTAGCTAAACCAGTTATTATCTAACATTGTTTGTACACGCGGCCAATTGTTTGGCTTACTTACATCCATCGCATTTGAAAGCGACTCAAGGGTTGCATTTGGCGTCCAGTTTTTATCAAGCATAAAGCGCGGAACAGTATCATTTTGGTTGGTTGTTGCACTCAATTTATCGACAGGTAAGCCAATAACCGCACCAATCATTGCAGCACATACATTACCAAAGTTACCACTAGGCACTGATATATGCGCTGTTGCGCGTTTTTCTTTCGGTAACTGTGCAATGGCTTCAAAGTAGTAACAAACCTGAGCAACTAAACGGCTAATATTAATTGAGTTAGCTGAGTTAAGCCCAAGTGTTGATTTAACTTCTTCATCTAAAAAGGCATTTTTAACTAGCTCTTGGCAATCATCAAAGCTGCCCTCAACTGCATAACAATGAATATTGTTACCTAGCGTAGTAAATAGCTTTTGCTGAGCAAGTGAAATTTTGCCTTTAGGGTATAAAATTACTACGTCGATATTTGGTTTATTGTAAAAAGCATGCGCTACAGCTGCACCGGTATCGCCCGATGTTGCTGTTAAAATAGTTACTTTTTCATCTTTATTAAACTGCGTTAAACACTCTGCCATAAAGCGACCACCAAAGTCTTTAAACGCAAGTGTAGGACCATGAAACAGCTCTAAACAGTATGTGTTATCTTGTACTTCCACCAGCTTAACGGGAAAGTTAAATGCATTTTTAACCATTTGTGCCACAGTATCGCTTGGTAGCTCATCTCCAATTAGGTGAGATAATATTTTGCCGCTGCGCGTAACAAAGTCCATATCAAGCAATGCATCAACATCGGACAGTGGGGCTAGTGATTCTGGAAAAAATACACCTTGGTTACGACCCAAACCTGTTTTTACGGCTTCAACGAACGACACTTTTTGTGAGCTATCTTTTAAATTATGTAATTGCATGACTACCTATCCTATAAAACTGTTAATTGACGCGTGCCGTCGTTATCTAATTTACAAATGTGGCAAAAGCCTTGCTCGTTAATGTAATTGGTTTCTAACCACTGCGCGCATTGCTGTGCAGCTTCAAGTGTTTTACATACGCTAAACAAGGTGGGTCCTGCGCCCGAAATACTGACTATTTCAGCGCCCAGCGCTGGCAGGCTTGCTTTGGCTTCACTAAAACCTTTAATAAGCGGTGCGCGGTAAGGTTCTGCTATTTCATCTTTCATTATGCTTAGCGCATCGTCAAAACGATTAGTTAACAATAAGCTACTAAACGCCGATAAACGCTGAGCAAACTCAACACTTGCATGCATGCTCAACTCTTTTGGTAAAACAGAGCGCGCTTTTGCGGTATTAAGCGAAAAACCTGGAAACGCAGCAACGTAGTACCAGTTTTCATCAACAGGCAGTGCAATTGATTTATCAGGAATTAAATCACCAGTTAACTGCAAACCACCTAAATAACATGGCGTGATGTTGTCGTAATGACGACCGCCGCTTACTACTGCTTCAAAGTCAGCCATCAGTTCAATAAGCTCAACCTGACTTAAATTAGTTTTTGCAAACTTATCAAGGGCAGCAAAAGTAGCCACAACCGAACACGCACTAGAACCAAGTCCA
Source organism: Pseudoalteromonas sp. EB27 (assembly GCF_001974875.1). GTDB lineage: Bacteria > Pseudomonadota > Gammaproteobacteria > Enterobacterales > Alteromonadaceae > Pseudoalteromonas. Next base: position 159,548 of record NZ_MTQD01000012.1, on the reverse strand, counting down.
GATCCAATTGGTAAGTTCTTTTTAAGCTTGAGCTTTACGCTTGGCATATTAGGCGCAACATGCGCTCTAAAATGCACTAAGCACTGGTACGCTAAATTTTCATTAGCATCACTTGGTAACTTGTGAGCGTACTCGCCTGTGCAAATAAATTCGTCGCTTGGTGCTGCGCTTACAACGGCTACATCGCCTAATAAACTGCCATCAATTGGCGCAAGCGCTGCGCCAAGTGCATCAAAACCTACAGCAAAATTACCAATAGACGCCGGAGCATATACTTCAATCATAACGATCTCCTAGCGCGATAACGTTTTTAAAATATCAGCAAATACACCTGCGGCTGTTACTTCTGAGCCAGCGCCATAACCACGAATTACAAACGGACGAGGCTGGTAATATTGGCTTAAAATAGCCAGCGCGTTTTCACCATCACGAATGACACTAAGTGCATGTTTGGCATCTACTGCTTCAATACCTACTTTACAGTGGCCTTCTTTAATTGTGCCTACATAGCGAAGTACTTTTCCTTCACTAGCAGCACTTTGAATAAGCTTGTTAAAATCAGCATCTAAGCTTGGTAGTTTTGCCATAAACTCATCAACACTATCGCCCTGTGCAAAACCTGGTGGTAATACAGACTCAACTTCAATATCGCTTAACTCTAATTTCATACCGGCTTCACGAGCAATGATCAATAACTTACGTGCTACATCGGTACCCGATAAATCATCACGAGGATCGGGCTCAGTAAAACCGCTTTCTTTGGCTTTAATAGTTGCCTCAGAAAGTGATAAACCATCTTGAAGTGCGCCAAACATATACGAAAGTGAGCCTGATAAAATACCGCTAAACTCTAATAACTCATCACCCGCACCAAATAATGACTGTAAGTTGTCGATTACTGGTAAGCCTGCACCTACGTTTGTTTCGTATAAAAATTTACGATTATTCTTTTGCGTTGCTGCAATTAAATCTTGGTAATACGTGTATGAGCTTGTTGTTGCTTTTTTATTGGCAGCAACCACATGAAAACCTGCATTTAAAAAGTCTACATACTGCGCAGCAAGTGCATCCGACGACGTACAATCAACAAGTACAGGATTTACTAAATGATTTTGCTTAACAAACTGCTCTACTAGTTTTAAATCAAATGCTTGCTCAGATGAGGCCAATTTTTGCTGCCAATCGCCAAAAGCAATACCTTCACTATCTAGGTGTAATTGACGAGAGTTAGCAACACCATACAAGTTAAGTTTAATATTACGTTTTTCAAGCCACGCTTGCTGACGCTCAAGCTGATTAATAAGCTCTTGCCCTACTAAGCCACAACCTAGTAAAAACACATCAATTGACGGTACATGCGTGAAAAAGTTTTCATGGCATATTTTTACGGCGTCGTTACATAACTCACCATCAATTACCGCAGAGATAGCGCTTTCAGTAGAATCCTGTGCAATTGCCACAATATTTACTTGAGCTTGTGCAAGAGATGCAAAAAACTTAGCCGCTAAGCCTCGGTGCGCGCGCATGTTATCGCCCACTAAAGTAACAATGGCTAGATTGCGCTGCACTTGTACAGGCTCAATAAGCCCTGCTTGTAACTCAAGCTCAAATGCAGTTTGTAGCGCGTCAAGTGCAAGTGCTAGGTCTGTTTCGTGCACACAAAAGCTAATGCTAAACTCGCATGATGACTGAGTGATTAATACAATTGATACGTTATCGTGAGCAAGCGCGTTAAATACCTTAGACGCCATACCTACTTTGCCCTTCATGCCTGGCCCTGAAACGGTCAACATTGCAAGTTCTTGTAAGCTCGAAAGTGCTTTTACTGGCTCATCTGATGAATAATCGTTACCAATTAATGAGCCTTGTGCATCTGGGTTATGCGTATTTTTTATTTCGCATGGCACGCCTGCTTTAGCACATGGTAAAATTGTTTTAGGGTGAAGTACTTTTGCACCAAAGTAAGAAAGCTCCATCGCTTCTTTATAAGATAAAAAATCTACTTTAGTCGCTTTTTTAATATAACGAGGATCAGCGCTATATACGCCATCAACGTCAGTCCAAATTTGGCAAATTTCAGCCTCTAAACATGCTGCTGCAATTGCTGCTGAGTAGTCTGAGCCATTACGACCAAGCGTTGTAAGCTCACCTTTATCATTACTAGCTGTAAAACCAGGCATGATATAAATAGTTGCAGGGCTTTCTTTAAGCACAGCTTGAAAGCGCGCTTTACTTGTTACTAAATCAGCCTCGGCGTCGATATAACCACCCGTTGAAGCAATACAGCTGGTTGCTTCTAAGTATCTTGCATCGTGCGAGTTCAATAAAGCCTGCATTAAAGAAACACTAACGCGCTCTCCAAAGCTAATCACAAATGCGCGAACCTGATCAGGGCAACACTGTATAAGTGACACGCCATCTAGTTTATTTTTAAGCTCGCCTAAGTTTGGCCAACTTGTAACTACTACACCACTTTTTTCAACGTCAGCTTTTAAACCTTCACAGCGGCTAACCAATGCTTGCCATTGCTGCGAAAAATCTGAGCCTTGCTCTGCGGCACTTGCAAGTGCAACTAGCGAATCGGTCATTCCACCGGGAGCAGAAAGTACCAATAACATTTCATCTTTTAATTGTGCTTTAACTAGCTGAGCTACCTGTTGTAAGCATGCATAGTCGGCAAGCGAAGACCCACCAAATTTTAAAACTCGCATTGTTTATGTTCCTCATCCCATAAAACGAAAAAAGGCCTGTGTTCTAAGTGAACACAGGCCTTTAAATTTGTTGCACCGACCTATGCCACTATCCAGTAAGAATGATGGTTGTAATAATTATGGTCAGTACGCGATTAATTGTTTTCATATGTTAAGACTGCCTTAACAAAGGCTATGCTGTCAACCCTAAATCAAAAGATAAAACATCCTTTTTTAACATGAAAAAACCTAATGAATGCCAAATTTATGCAATATTTCGTTTAAGTTAGATTTATTGATAGGTTTATCGATAAAGTCTATTGCGCCAAGTTGAGCGACTCGTTGCTTCATTTTCTCTTGTATATCGGCGGAAATAACTAAAACAAAACACTCTATTTTTTCTGTTTTTATAGTCTCGAGTACTTGTATACCATCAACTTCGGGCATCGTGAGGTCTAAGCATAGCAAATCAAAGCTTTGTGCCCGTAAAAGTTCTAGAGCATGCGCTCCATTTGTAGCTTGTTGTATTTGAGCGTCTATACATTCATTCAAACACCGCACAACTTGTTTACGGGCGACTGCGGAATCGTCACAGACTAATATCGAAAATTTCATCATGTTTACTACTACACAACCATCAAATTTATTAAAAGGTTACTAAAATACCTTCCTTCGCATTTTAGACACTTTAACACGCCTCCAAGCACTCAGCGCATTAATAATTTAATACAATGATAAATATAGAATAAATCCGTTTAAGATATAATTAACCAAGGCAAATACCAATAAAACCTTAAATACTTAATAGATAACAAACTTACTAACTCATAGCTTGTTTTAATTGCTTTGATGCTACACGCCTGCTTTTTGGGCTTATCTTGTTAAATTTTAACTTTTTTATTTATTTTTAGAGGTTTATTGACTAACTTTTAAATTACTATCGTAACGTTACAAAAATAATAAAGGATGAACAAGTCACTCATGTTACAAAAAAGTCTTTCTAAGAAGCTGCTGACTAGCGTTTTATCCGTCTATTTTTTGCTTACCTTTGTAGTGACTTGCGGACAAGTGCTTGCTGAATACGTTAATACTAAAGACTATATCCGTGATGAATTGAGTACATTACAAAAAACCTTTAGTCGCAGCTTAACACGCGCTATTTGGGAACTTAATACCAAGCAAACAATTACAACAGCAGAAGGTCTACTCGCCATCCCCATGATTGAAGGGATTATAGTTCGAGATGACAGCGGTGAAATTATTTCACAGCTAGGACGTTCGCTCGATATACACAAACTATATAACCAACAATTAGTACAAGAAGAAGTAATTTTAGAAGATAGTAAATCGGGTTTATTTGGTTATACCTTTCCACTTATTTTCGAATTTTCAGGCCGTGCAACCCAAGTTGGCGACGTTACCTTATTCTCAAGTCGAGAAGTTGTTTTTAGCCGCATTATGGTATCAATCTACTTTTTGATTGGTAACGCAATGATTAAAACCACTTTTTTGATCATTTTATTTTTAATGGCATTTAGAAAACTTCTTACAGACCCTTTAGCTGAGCTCACTGAGCAGCTAGAAAATTTAGAACTGGATGAGCTAGAAGGTCAACACATAGAAATAGAAACAGAGGAGCATAACGAACTAAAAGTGATGGAGCAGTCGTTTAACAAACTAATTGATAAAGTAGTTCAGTATAGAAAAGAGCTGGAGCACACCCAAAAAGAACTCATTATAAGTAACGAAAAGCTCGATCAGCACAACATACAACTTGAACAAGATGTAGCCCGTAAAACATCAAATTTAAGCCAAGCAATGATGGATTTACAGCAGCAAAAGTACGAACTCGAAAAACAAAAAATTGTACTCACAGAAGAAGTTGATTTACGCCGAAGTACAGAACAAGAACTAATTACAAAGCAAACTGAATCTCAACGTTATATAGAAGAGTTGAGCCTTGCACAGGAACGTTTATTAGGCACAGAAAAAATGGCCGCGCTAGGTGGACTTGTCGCAGGTATTACACACGATATAAACACCCCTATTGGTATAGGTGTAACGGCAATATCATTTTTACAAGAACGCTTAAATAAACTCGAAAACGCTTATACCGAAAAAACGCTTTCGCCAAAAGCACTAGAAGAATTCATTAACGAAGCGAAGCAAAGCGCTAGCTTACTAACAACTAATTTAGATAGAGCCTCTGAACTTATTGCTAGCTTTAAACAAATAGCGGTCGATCAGGCCAGTGAGGCAGTGAGAACAATTAACTTCAAAGATTACACTAACGAAGTCATACGCTCACTGCACCCAAAATTAAAAAAGACATCTCATACTATAAAATTAGAATGCCCAGATGATTTAGTTTTAAATTTACCCGCAGGGGCTATAAGCCAAATTTTTACCAACCTAATTATGAACTCACTTATTCATGGCTTTGAAGGTAAAAGTAACGGTGTAATGGATATTAAAATCAGCGCAGATGACACCAATTTAACTATTGATTACAAAGATGATGGGAATGGTGTTACCAACGAGCAATTGAAAAAATTATTCGACCCATTTTTTACTACCAAGCGCGATGAAGGCGGTAGCGGATTAGGTACCCATATAATGCTTAATTTAGTTAAGCAAACCCTAAGTGGATCGATTGATGCAACGAGTGAACCAGGCAGAGGTCTGCGTTACTATATTCAATTTCCGAAGAACATGGCTAAGCCACTGCCTATTTTTGATAAATATGAATAAATAAAACTACATGCGTTAAATTTGTTCATATTCAACGGTAACAAATCAGTCATTTCGAGATACTGTTTTTATTGCTATGATTGTACAAATTTTTAAATGGATCAATTCCCCTATGTGGTTTAGTAACCTTATTTGTTACCGCTTTAAGCAAGACGTTTCATACACTCAAGAAGATTTTGATAAAGCATTAGAGCAAGATTTATTTCGCCCATGTACTGGTCAAGAGCTTGCAACATTTGGTTGGACAAAAGCATTTGGAAAACACGGCGAAACGCTAGCTCACTTTTCTCAAAAAAGTATTTTAGTTTGCGCTAAACGTGAAGAAAAAGTACTCCCTGCTTCTGTTATCAACGAACTAGTCGCTGAGAAAGTTGATCTGATAGAAGCTGAAGAAAATCGCCCAGTTAAAAAGAAAGAAAAAGACGAATTAAAAGAAAACATTCTTCATACTCTTCTACCTCAAGCATTTAAAAAGTCGAGCTTACAATTTGCCTTTATTGACCAAGAAAACGGTTGGGTTGTTGTAAATAGTGGCAGCTTTAATAAAGCAGAAGAGTTACTAGCACTACTTCGTAAATCGCTAGGAACGCTTCCGGTTGTACCTGCGTTTGCTAACTACGATTTAGATGTGTTTTTAACTGATTGGTTAACTAACTTTAGTACACCAGAAGGCTTTGCTATTGGCTCAGACGCTGAACTTGAAGAAGCAGACGACAGCGGCGCACAAGTAAAGCTCAAAGGTCATGACCTATCGTGTGATGAAGTTAAATCGCATTTAGAAAGTGGTAAACGCGTAACTAAACTTGCACTTGATTGGCAAGAGCGTCTTAAGTTTATGCTGCAAAACGATGGCTCTATCAAACGTTTAAGCTACTCTGAAACTCTAAAAGAAGAAAACGCAGATATTCCTAAAGAAGATATGGCTTTAAAACTTGATGCTGACTTTATTTTAGCTTCTGAAGAGATAAAGCAATTACTTGAAGAACTAACTGCTGGCTTAGGTGACGTTGAAGATTTAGAAAAAGCGTAAATACCTAAATACCATAGTACCAACCTGCGTAAATATTTAACGAGTTAAATAGCCCCATATATAAGCAGGTTGTTATAACAGATAAAAATCCGATAGCAGTTTACTGCTATCGGATTTTTTTATGGAATTTTTTGAAGCACTTATTTATATATTTATTAACCGCGAACAGAGTTTAGCTAACGTTCGACGTATTAAGATCAAGGTAATCATCTTTTAAGTAGGGATTACAGCAAGGTTCAAAGATAAGTTATGTAGAGTGATATGAGATTATCTATATACGCTTCAAGCTGGACTGCACAAAAACTAAAGTTTTTGATTTTAATTAAAACCATTAACTTACTTTGTGCAGATAACTTATTTTAGCTTTTAGCGTCTTCAACTTTAGGTTGGCGATATATTTTTATAATGTGGTATAAATTTACAAGCGACAATAAGCCGTTGGTAAAAATAACAGGCACTGCGCCAATGGCAACACCGTATGCAGTAAATACAATACAACCAAACATGTTGTACCAACGTAGTTTTACTACATCTGTCATTGTTAACGATGCAACCAATAAAGCTGATGCAATATAACCTAAATATTCCCAACTCAATTGTTCTCTCCTAGCCTTTAGGTTAGCATTACATGTACTGCTAGCTTATGGCACTTATAAGTATTGCAAAGTTACAACAAAATAAAAAAGCTAACCTGCTTAAAAAACCTGAAAAAGTTTGCCGGAAAATACCAGCAAATTCTTAAATCATTACACGGGAAATGAAGGTAAAATAATACTCTTAGCAAAGCTAATAATATTAATAGCAAGTTAGCGTAAATTCTTAGTGTCTTAATGCTATCGTCATTAAGATGTAATAAATAGGACAAATGTCCGAAGAGCACATTGATGTTTCAATACCATTTTTCTAGTTACCTTGTTGATCAGCTTTTAACCTTTGCCGGTAGTAGCTATCAACAATCAAAAAAAGAAGTCCTGATCCATCAAGATCAGCCTTTAAGCAAGCTTGTGCTTGTACGCAGTGGCACTGTGTCGTTTAGTTACGACGTAGGTAATGGACGACGCCTGCTGTTAGGACAATTGGATTGTAACAACACCCTTATTGGTGAAATAGAAGCGCTAAATAATAATCCGTGTATATATACGGTAACGTGCTTTAGCGATGTCACTTATAACCTTATTGAATTAAGGCATTGGCGTGCTCTACTGCTTGAAAAACCAGAACTAAGCTTATACACAGCACAAACTATTGCGGCTAAGTTTCAGGAAAACCAAAAAATCAATTTAGATAAGTTATTACTACCACTTAGCTATAACATAGCTAAAGATTGCTTACTAAGGGCCGAGAACAACAACCCTACGCTACTTAGAGCCTACCCAACTGTAAATGCTGAAGCAGAACGTTTTGCTACCACTGAGCGAGCTTACAGACGTGTTGTTACAGAACTCGTAGAAAAAGGCTTGGTACTTAGAAGTAACGATGGCTTGCAAGCAGTCGATATACCAAAACTAAGTGAATACGTAGATAGCTTTGCTCAGCTTTAAAATAAAAAAAGGCCTTAACGGCCTTTTTTTATTTATGCAAATTACTAATTACTTCTCTAGCAAAATGTCATGAATTTTCGCAAGATCAGATTTACCAGCAATAATTTCATCCGGTGTTAAACCCGATAGTTCATGCGGAAACACTAACCACTCTTCAGATTCATGAATATAATAATCTGGAACAGTGTCTACTTTTGAGTTTTTTGGCTTGTAGTACGGGCATGCAATACGAATATCACGTGGCAAGTTTAAGCGCATAAGCTCTGAAAGCTTTTCTTTTAATGCAACAATACTACGACCTGAGTCAAATACATCATCAACAATTAATAATGAATCACCTGCATTTGCGTTCTCTACAATGTAATGTAAGCCGTGTACTTTAATTTCTTTCGACTGTTTACCAATACCGTAATAAGACGATGTACGTACTGCAATGTGGTCAGTCTCAATGCCTTTGTAATCGTAATACTCTTGAACAGCAATACCAATTGGTGCACCACCTCGCCAAATACCAATAATAAAATCAGGACGAAAGCCATCTTGGTATACTTGTGCCGCTACGCGGAACGAATCTTCAAGCAGCTGTTGAGCTGTGATGTAGCACTTATCTGACATAATTAGAAACCCCAGTGGTGGATATAAGATTTGAGCGCAGCTTAGAGTTAAGCAAAAATTAAACTCAAACAGGTATTGGCGACGGATTTTACCGTAAATGAAATAAAATTGCTTGTCTGTAAATTAAAAAATAGGCACCCAAGGGTGCCTATTTTTAGCGTAAAAAGCGTAATTTAGTAAATATTATGCTTTTTCTTGTAAAGTACGAGCAACTGTACGCATACCTTGAGTTGTTGCACCCGCTGCCCATTGGCTTGTACTGCCCATGTTAAATGCAGCCGCTAAATCTATGTGTACCCAGCCTTTGCCATCGTTTGGCACAAAGCGCGATAAAAAGCCTGCAGCATTCGATGCGCCGCCGTAACCGCCACCTTTTTGCGCACGGCTATTTGCCGTATCAGCATAAGGAGATGGGCAGTTTTGTTGATGCCATTTTTCAAGAGGAAGTGGCCAAGCAGCTTCCATTTCTTGAGATGCAAAACTCTCAACTTCACGTACAAGTTCTTTATCAAGTGCAAATAATGCATTGTACTCTTGGCCAACAGCAACAAGCGCTGCACCAGTTAGTGTTGCAGCATCAATAATAAGTGGAGCGCCAGTCTCACCTGCGGCCATTAGGCCATCTGCAAGTACTAAGCGACCTTCAGCATCCGTGTTTACAATTTCAACTGTCGTGCCATTTTTATAAGTAAGAATATCACCTAATTTGTATGCATGACCCGAAATTAAGTTCTCAGCACAACATAAAAACAGTTTAATACGTTTTTCAATACCACGGTTAATAGCCAATGCTAAACCTGCAGTTACTGTTGCAGCGCCGCCCATGTCACACTTCATACCAAGCATACCTTCGCTTGATTTAATTGAGTAACCACCTGAGTCAAACGTAATACCTTTACCTACAAGCGCTGCACTTACTGGTGCATTTTCGTCGCCTGTTGGGTTGTAATCAAGCTCAAGCAATACTGGTGGGCGAACACTACCGCGACCAACAGCATGAATACCAATCCACTGTTGTTCTAGTAACGCATCACCTTTAATAATTTGGTAACTTACATGCTCAGGTGCTAATGATTGAATAAACTCAGCCGCTTTTTCAGCTAGGCTTTCTGGGTAAATGTCATCGGCAGTACCGTTAACCATTTCACGTGCCCAAATTGCTGACGTTTTTAAGTGAGCAAGTTCTTTAATATCTGATTGTGCGTTATCAACAAACTCAACACCGTTTAACGATTTTGGTGTTACAAAGCCTTGATAAAAAGCCCACTGGCTTTCTGTACACCAAGCATCGCCTGCTAATTCAACGTTTTTAATACCTTGAATTGCAATAGTACGACCAGCTTTTTGAACATTTTTCAATGTTTCTTGCTCAGACAAATGAACAGTTGCACCGCGCTCATTAAAAGACAATGACGCATTATCGCCCCAATGACTCGCTGCTGCTTGTTCGCTTAGTTGAACAACAAATTTTTCACTCATGTTAGAATACCCTTGCACTTAAATGTGCCACCGAGTTTACTATAGAGCGCTTAAGTTCCCAACAGCTTGAGATAAATAACATAAATCACACTGCTGTGCAGTATTTACACTTTGGAAGTTATTATGAAGTACACGCCAACGCTGCAACCAGCCACCTTACTAAAGCGCTACAAACGCTTTTTAGCTGATTTACAACTAAGTGATGGCAGCGAATTTACCGCCCACTGTGCTAATACAGGTAAAATGACGGGATGCGCTGAGCCGGGTTTTGCTGCTTTTTATTCAACAAGTGATAACGCAAAACGAAAATACCCGCATTCATTAGAGCTTACGCAAAATAACTTATCGCAGCTTATTTGTGTAAATACAGCGGTGGCTAATAAAGTGGTAGAAGAAGCAATAAACAATAATGTGATAAGCGAGCTACTCGACTACAGTCAATTGCAAAGCGAAGTAAAGTACGGCAGCGAAAACAGCAGAATCGACTTTTTACTCACAGACGAAAATAAGCCTGATTGCTACGTAGAAGTTAAATCAGTCACATTATTAAGCGAAGATGCACCACAAAGCGGACAAGGCTACTTTCCTGATGCGCAAACACTGCGTGGACAAAAACATATCCGCGAACTAATAGAAATGATCGAACAAGGCCACCGAGCAGTATTACTGTTCGCTGTTTTGCATGAAGGAATAAATACAGTAAGTGCAGCTGCGCATATTGATAAAAAATACGCCACGCTATTAAGCCAAGCAATAATAGCCGGCGTTGAAGTATTAGCATACAAGGCCACTATTTCTGCTAATGAAGTTTTACTTCATAAAAAAATAGTATTTGCACAATAATGTATTAAACCAAGGGATTGAACTAAGCGTAATCTGCAAAATAAGCAAAGTACTCAAATTAAAGAAAGTTATAAAAAGTGAATTATAAAAATTAACTTGTTTTTAAAGCTTTTGCCCACATAACAAGGCAAGTTTTAGAAAGCGAATATGTGAATTAATTAAAAGTGTAAATAAACTATTAATACACTTTTTACTCAGTAAGCATGGTTGAAGCTAATTCGATTAATTAAAAATAAATTTGCCTAGGGTATAAGATTCTGTTATTTATACCGCCGGCTAATGCTGAGGCATTAAATTAAGGATTTAGGAGAGAGTTATGCCAGACCAAAAGAAACATGGTTTATTGGCTCAAGCCGGTTTAGAACCATACCAAGAAAAACCAGGCGAAGAGTACATGAATGATGCACAACGTGCTCATTTTAGAGCGATTTTAGAAACTTGGCGTAATGACTTACGTAACGAAGTTGATCGTACTAAATCACACATGCAAGACGAAGCTGCTAACTTTCCTGACCCAGTTGACCGCGCTGCACAAGAAGAAGAGTTCTCGTTAGAACTTCGTACTCGTGACCGCGAACGTAAATTAATCAAAAAAATTGAAAAAACAATTAATTTGATTAAAGAAGATGATTTTGGCTTTTGTGAGTCTTGTGGCATCGAAATTGGCATACGTCGCTTAGAAGCACGTCCTACTGCCGATTTATGCGTAGACTGCAAAACACTTGCAGAAATCAAAGAAAAGCAATCTGGACGCGGCTAATTAATACTTATTAATTAGTTATGTCTCCTACAGCCGTTACTGCGCCTATGCGTAAATATCGCGGTCGTTTTGCACCGTCTCCTTCTGGGCCATTACATTTTGGCTCACTTGTAGCGGCTGTGGGTAGTTATCTAGATGCAAAAGCTAACCAAGGAGATTGGTTAGTTCGTATAGAAGACATTGACACTACGCGCGTGGTTAAAAACGCCGACTCCGATATTCTGAATACCTTACATGCCTACGCCCTTCACTGGGACGAACCTGTTGTATATCAAACGCAGCGTCTGCCTTTATACCAAGATATTACCCACTCACTTTTAAAACAAAAGCTTGTTTATGGTTGCACTTGTACTCGCAAACAAATAAAAGCCATTGGCGGTATTTATCAAGGGCATTGCCAAGCACTTAGCCATAATACGGAGTCCGGTGCGCTTCGCTTAGTTCAGCAACATCCAACTACTCAATTTAATGATTTAATTCAAGGTGATATAACAGTAAATAGCGCCCTTTCCCATGAAGATTACTTAATTAAACGCAGCGATGACTTATTTGCATATCAACTTGTTGTGGTCGTCGATGATATTGATCAAGGGATTAATCGAATTGTAAGAGGCGCTGATTTAATTGAGCCAACCGCAAGGCAAATTAGTTTGTTTAAACAACTAAATAGCCCTGTGCCTGAATTTGCTCATTTACCTTTAGCGGTTGCCAAGCCTGGTTTCAAATTATCTAAACAAAACTATGCTCCCGCCATTAGCAAACAAAATCCAAAGCCAGCTTTAATTAGTGCATTTGAGTTTTTAGGGTTGCCTGTTATAGCTGATTTAATCGATTTAAATATTGAACAATTAATCGCTTGGGGAATTAAAAACTTTAGCTTAAAACAGGTACCACAAGTATCCGAAATACAAATTTCTCAGCATCCACGTAGTCAGAAAGTCCAATTTACACATTTAAGTAAATAAAATAGCTAAAAACGGCTTAATTTCAACACATCAACTTAATTTTTAAACCCTGCTGGTATATGATAGCCGCCTAAATATATGCTAATTACGTCAAACAGCTAGTACTGGGCTATAACCGCCTTATTTGCTGTAACTTTTGATTGCGATGCAGAGTCAATCACACCTTCTAGGAGACAGACTATTATTTCCAAGCTTTTTCAATTTTGCCGACAAATAATCGGCCCGAATACCAGTGCCGAAAGCGCTTCTGTAAGCAGTGAACCTATTGTTGTCACTCGTGGTGAGCATGGTATTTCTCGCAAACAATTTAGCCCAAATGCAATCAAAGTATTATACCGCTTAAAAGACGGTGGCTACGATGCCTACCTTGTTGGTGGTTGTATTCGCGATATATTGTTAGGCCAACAGCCAAAAGATTTTGACGTAGTTACTAACGCAACGCCAGATCAAGTAAAAAAACTATTTAGAAACTGTCGCCTTATTGGCCGTCGCTTCCGCTTAGCACATATTGTATTTGGCCGTGAAATTATTGAAGTGGCGACTATGCGTGGCCATCACGAAGCGCAAGAAGACAAAAATCAAATAAGCCAATCAAGCGATGAAGGCCAATTACTACGTGACAACGTATTTGGCAGTATTGAAGAAGATGCAGAGCGCCGCGACTTTTCAATCAATGCACTTTATTACTCAATCAAAGATTTTAGTATTCACGATTACGCCAACGGCTTAGCGGCAATTAAAGCTAAACAAATTGAGCTAATCGGCGACCCTGAAACGCGTTACCGCGAAGACCCTGTTCGTATGTTACGTGCAGTTCGCTTTGCTACTAAACTTGATATGAGCATTGCGCCTAAAAGTGAAAAGCCAATTAGCGAGCTTGCAAGTTTACTTGATAACATTCCGCCAGCACGTTTATTTGAAGAAATTCTTAAGCTGTTTTTAAACGGCAAGGCCGAAGCTAACTTTTTAATGCTGCGTAAATACGGCTTATTCCGCTCACTGTTTCCTGAGCTTGATAAAATCTTAGATAAAAACCCAAGTGGCTTAGAACACACGCTTATTCAGCAAATGTTTCAAAATACTGACAAGCGCATTAATGCTGATAAAAAAGTAACACCCGCGTTTATTTTTGCCGCACTACTTTGGTTTCCGCTGCTTGAACGTACTAAAAAGATTCAAAGCCAAGAGCAACTTGCAGAATACGACGCTTTCGCACAAGCAATGAATAAAGTACTCAGCGATAACTCACAACACATTGCGGTTCCTAAACGCTTTACTCTAGGCGCCCGCGATATTTGGCATATTCAGCACCGCTTAGATAAACGCGCAGGCCAACGTGCTTACAGACTAACGCAGCAACCTCGCTTCAAAGCCGCCTACGACTTTTTACTCTTACGCGTAGACGCAGGCGAAACACAGCATACTGAGCTTGCCCAGTGGTGGACACAATACTTAGGCCAAGATATAAACGGCCAAAAAGAGATGGTTAAAAACTTAGGTCATCAAGGTGGTCCTAAGCCGCGAAGACGCCGTCGACCTACTAAAAAGCCAGCTGAGTAATAACATGTACTGTGTTTATTTGGGTTTAGGTGCCAACCTAAACTCACCAAAAGAGCAGCTTGATAACGCGGTAATCGCGCTTAAAAAGCTGCCCAATTGTGAATTTATAAGCGTATCGCATTACTATGCTAGTAAGCCTATGGGCCCACAAGATCAACCTGACTATATCAATGCAGTAGCGTGTATTAAAACGACCCTTAAGCCAGAGCAATTGCTTGATTTAACACAAAGCATTGAGCTTGAGCATGGTCGAGTAAGAAAAGCTGAGCGTTGGGGTCCACGCACTCTTGATATAGATACTCTATTATTTGGTGATCAAATTATAAATACGGCGCGCTTAACCGTGCCTCATTATGGTTTAAGTGATCGCGAGTTTGTGGTTTATCCGCTATTAGAGCTTGCACCTGAACTTATTTTACCTAGCGGCGTTGCATTAAAAACCATTGCAAGTAATTTACCGCTCAACGACTTACAACAATTACCTCTGTAATTAACCTAGGCTTTTGCCTGCGAGGATATTATGTCTAAAATAACCGTTTCTACTTTAAATAAAATGAAAGCAGAAAATAGCAAAATTACTGCATTAACAGCCTACGACGCTAGTTTTGCAAAGTTATTTCATGATAACGGCGTTGAAGTTATTTTAGTGGGTGACTCTTTGGGTATGGTACTACAAGGCGGCGATGACACCCTTGGCGTAACCAATCAAGATATTGCATATCATACCCGCTGTGTACGCGCCGGTAGTCGCGAATTATTTGTAATTGCTGACTTACCGTTTATGACCTACTCAAGCGTAAGTGATACTTGTAAAAATGCAGCTGAACTTATGCGCGCTGGCGCAAACATGATTAAGCTTGAAGGCGGAGAATGGCTTTACGAGAGCATTAAAACGCTTACTCAACAAGGTATTCCAGTTTGCGGGCATTTAGGCCTTACACCACAGTCAGTACATGTATTTGGTGGCTTTAAAATACAAGGTCGCGAAGAAGACAAAGCACAAAAAATGATTGATGATGCAAAAGCCCTAGAAGCCGCTGGTGCACAATTATTAGTACTTGAATGTATTCCAAGTGCATTGGCTAAACGCATTACAGACGCTCTAAGTATCCCAACTATTGGTATTGGTGCTGGTAGCCTAACTGATGGCCAAATACTGGTAATGCATGACCTTGTTGGTATTTCCGCAGGTTACATTCCTAAATTTTCTAAAAACTTTTTGCTCGAAACAGGCAATATGCCTGCAGCCGTTCAAAAGTATTGTACAGACGTTAAAAATGGCGCATTTCCAAGCGCTGAACACGAGTTTAAATAATGCAGTCAATTACTGAAATTAGATCGTTACGTAGTCAAATTAAAGCATGGCGCCAAGCTGGTCTTAGCGTGGCACTTGTGCCAACGATGGGCAACTTGCACCGTGGGCATTTTTCGCTAGTAGAAAAAGCAAAAAACTTAGCCGATAAAGTCGTTGTGAGTATTTTTGTTAACCCAATGCAATTTGGTGCTAACGAAGATTTAGATAACTATCCTCGTACGCTAAATGAAGACAAGCAAGGCCTTGCTGAACTAGGCACTGATATTGTGTTTACTCCAAGTGTAGATACAATCTATCCAAATGGACTTGGTGCACAAAGCTTTGTAGATGTGCCTGATATTTCATTAGGCTATTGCGGTGGCTCACGTCCTGGCCACTTCAGAGGCGTTGCTACAATAGTGACTAAGTTATTTAACCTTGTACAACCAGACTACGCCTGCTTTGGTGAAAAAGATTTTCAGCAACTGCAAGTAATTAAAACCATGGCACGCGACTTATCAATTCCGGTTGAAGTTATTGGTGTACCTACAATGCGAGAAGTTTCTGGCCTTGCTATGAGCTCGCGTAATGGTTACTTATCGAACGAGCAAAAAGCGACAGCAACCGTATTATTCAAAGCACTTAATACATGCGCTGAGCAACTTAAAAGTGGCGAAAAAGACTTCGTAAAACTTGAAAGCTTAGCTAAACAAAGTTTAGAGCAAGCAGGCCTAAAGCCAGACTATTTTGAGATTGCTCAACGAGATACATTAAAAACTGCTACAATCGAAGATACTCAATTTGTTATTTTAGCCGCAGCCTATTTTGGTGGTGTTAGATTGATCGACAATATTCAAGTCGAAATTTAATATTATTGCGACTCCATTTTAAGGATAAGAAGCATGCACACTTTAATAAAAACAAGCGTAGTCGCCCTTACTTTTGCACTATTAGTAGGTTGCCAAAACCAAGTTGAAAACCCTGAAATGAATCAGTGTGCTCAACAAAATTACCAATGTGAAAGTACATGTGAACAGCAAACAACAACTGATAGCTTAAAGCAACAAGTATGCTCTGGTAAATGTGTTGAGAGCTACAATCAGTGTAAAGTACAAGCCGAAAAATTAGGTAATATTTAATTCCTTAAAGTTTTTAGTTTTAGACACAAAAAAACCGCTCAGTGAGCGGTTTTTTATTGCTTATAGTTTCTTAATTTAAACCAAGCTTTTTAAGTTCTGTTTTTACTAGCTTTGCAGAAAGAGGTACATAACCATCTTTTTCTACAATTTGCTGACCATCTTTTGAAAGTACCATTCTTAAAAATTGTTCTTCCATAGGTGATAGCGGCTTATTCGGGTGTTTATTCACATAAACATATAAAAAGCGCGATAGCGGATATTTACCTTGTGCAACGTTATCAAGTGTTGCATCAACAAAGTTATCGCCTTTTTTAGCAAGCGGTACTGTACGTACGCCCGATGTTTTATAACCGATACCAGAGTAACCAATTGCATTTAATGAAGATGAAATTGACTGTACTACCGATGCAGAGCCTGGTTGCTCATTTACGTTATTACGGAAATCACCTTTACACAGTGCTTTCTTTTTAAAGTAACCGTAAGTACCTGATACTGAGTTACGTCCGTAAAGTTGAACGTCTTTAGCTGCCCAGTCACCTGTTAAACCAACATCGCTCCAACGGTTAACTTGCTCTGATGCGCCACATTTACGAGTAGATGAAAAAATCGCATCTACTTGATCAATACGAAGACCTTCAATTGGATTATCTTTATGTACAAATACTGCAAGTGCATCAATAGCTACACGTACTTCTGTTGGTTTGTAACCGTAACGTTTTTCGAACGCTTCGATTTCTTTAGATTTCATTTTACGGCTCATTGGACCTAGGTTAGCTGTACCTTCGGTAAGTGCCGGTGGCGCAGTAGAAGAACCTGCCGCTTGAATTTGAATATTTACATTTGGGTAAATACGTTTGTACTCTTCAGCCCAGAACGTCATCATGTTGGCTAAAGTGTCAGAACCTACTGATGAGAAGTTACCTGATACACCACTAATTTTTTGATACTCAGGAATATCTTGGTCTAAAGCAACTGCTTGTGCAGATACGAAAGTT
The DNA here is from genome assembly GCF_001974875.1 of Pseudoalteromonas sp. EB27. Taxonomy (GTDB): domain Bacteria; phylum Pseudomonadota; class Gammaproteobacteria; order Enterobacterales; family Alteromonadaceae; genus Pseudoalteromonas. Next base: position 141,886 of record NZ_MTQD01000012.1, on the reverse strand, counting down.
GTAACAGCCACACCCATTGCGGCAACTAAGTTTTTAAATTTCATGTAGGGTTCTCCGGTTTGTTCGTCCCATTTTCTAACTGCTGCCCACTCTAAAGTGAGTACATGACAGTTACATTACTCTTAAATGACACTTTTATGACTTTGCTTTTCAGCCTAATTACTTAGCTAGCGAAACTATCTTATCTATTGAAAATTCAAAAGAAAAACACGAACCTTTGTTAACTTCACTACTAATATTTAATTTACTATCGTGGCGCGTTAGTACATGTTTTGTAATCGCAAGCCCTAAACCTGAGCCACCTGTTGTTCTGCTGCGGGCTTTATCAACACGATAAAAACGCTCAGTTAAACGGTTAATATGCTCAGGCGCAATACCATCACCATTATCGGTAACACTAAAACATGCTTTATTGTTTTTGCGTTGCCAACATACTTCCACTTTGCCACCGGGTTTTGTGTAATGAATCGCGTTAAATACTAAATTAGAAAACGCACTACGCAGTTCATCCTCAGAGCCTTTAATATCAAGGGTTTTATCAATATCGAAAATAAGCTCATGGCCTTTGTCTTGGTTAATTGAATTTGCTTCAGTGTGAATATAACCAAGTAATTGCGGTACGTTTATAGCTTTATCGTTGTCTTGACGCCGTGCACCCTCAATACGTGAAAGCGATAGTAACTGGCTGACTAAGCTATCCATGCGCTTACATTGTTCAAGCATGGTATTTTGCGCTTTGTTCCACATTGCTGGCGGCGGCATCATGTCACCATCCATCATCTCAAGATACCCTGTAACCACTGTAAGCGGCGTACGTAGTTCATGTGACACATTGGCTACAAAGTCTTTACGCATCTGTTCTAGCTGTTTTAAGCGCGTTACATCACGCACAACAACCATAAGTTGCGTGCTTGCATAAGGCATTACCCTAAACTCAAGTACCTGTTCAACGCTATGACCATTATCCAGCTCAAGCGCATCATCAAACTCGCCTTTGTGCATGTATTTAGCAAACTTAGGTTCGCGAATTAAATTATCAAGACGCTGACCATGATCGGTTGGCCACTGCAGGCCAAGCACTTTAAGCGCTAATTGATTACACCACACAATACTTAAATCGTTTTGTAATACCACAACCGCATCAGGTACTGCTTCAGCTCCATCGCGAAAGCGACGAATTAAATCAGCAAGCTCATTACGTTTTTTACGATTACGGTGCTGCAGATGATAAATACCTTCAAACACTTGCTCCCATGCACCCTCGCCCTCTGGTGGATTAAAGCTACGTTGATTAAGTAGCCAATCGCTCAAACGATAAAGTTGATGGTAGTGCCAAATAAGGAGGGAAAAAGATCCTAAAAATAAAAGCAAAAATGGCGCGCCAACCAGCACACCAATTAATAGTAAGGGTAAAAAATAGATAAACAGGCGCTTTACTAACGCCTGCTTATTAACAACTCGATACATACACTCACTTTACCTTAGAGTAGTAATACATGCATATTTCACACATTAGCTAAGCTTTAAGCTGATCACAGCTTACTTGAAAAACGATACCCAGCACCACGTACAGTTTGCACTAAACGGTCGTGTCCAAGTGGGCCAATTGCTTTACGTAGGCGACGAATGTGCACATCAACCGTGCGATCTTCTACGTAAACGTTAGTTCCCCATACATGATCAAGCAGTTGTTCACGACTATAAACACGCTCTGGGTGGGTCATAAAAAAGTGCAGTAATCTAAATTCGGTTGGCCCCATATCAAGCTCGTTACCTTCTGAGGTAACACGATGCGAAATAGGATCTAAACGCAGGCCATGTACTTCAATAGCCTCTTCTAATGAGGTTGGCGATACACGGCGAATAACCGCTTTAATACGTGCCATAAGCTCTTTAGGAGAAAATGGCTTAGTGACGTAGTCGTCAGCACCTACTTCAAGGCCGCGTACTTTGTCTTCTTCTTCGCCACGGGCTGTAAGCATAATAATTGGGATTTGGCGGGTGTGTTCGTTTTGCTTAAACTTTTTAGCAATTTGAATACCGCTTCCACCTGGTAACATCCAATCAAGTAAAACCATATCTGGGTAAGGTTCAACCATAGCTGCAATAGCAGAGTCGTAATCTTCTGCTTCAATTGCTTGAAATCCATTTTGCTCTAAAACAAAAACCAACATCTCCCTGATAGGAGCTTCGTCATCTACGACTAGTACTTTACGTGACATTCCAATTTATCTCTTACGCTATCGAATTAGTTTTCATTATTATGACTAAGTATGACATTTTTATGAAAGTGTAACGTGTAAATTAAAATGGTGGTAAAAAAAACACAAATTAGTGACAAAAAACCTCATTAACGTCATATTTTTAAAACCTTTTTAATATTTAACGTAATAATTAGAGATTTACGATAAATTTATAAAATAGCTAATTTTTGAAATTATCTACTTTTTGTCGCTAGTTAAATCATTAAATAATACAAAATTAGCTGGGATCATTGTTTTACTAACCAATACTTTTTTACAGATCGATCGTTTAAAAGTAACTTTAAAGCTATTTTAAAATTAACAAACCCGCCTGTGTAACAATCAATACGTTTAAAAATAGATCTAAATTTTACTAAGCCCCAAATAAAGGATCAGATTTTTACCAAGCCGATCTACTCTCAGATCAGAGTTGTACCTAGTCAAAGCCATAAGTTGTTGATTGTTTGTACAAATAAATAACGATCAAATTATCTCAGAGGCTAAAATAGCGCAAAAGTGTATTTGGCTTAGTAAAGTAATGATCCGAAAAGGCTGTGTTAGTAAATGCGTGATCCCAAAGTAAGGTGTTGGTAATACAGTGATCTGATCAATAGTAACCTGTAATATAAAAGTACAGGCATTAAAAAAGCCAGCAACTGGGTTACTGGCTTTTAAACTATTTATTTTAAAATAGATTTATTATCTAATTTTAGGATCAAGTTCGCCGCTTAAGTATTTAAGGTGCATTTCATCAAGTGAAATTGGCTTAATTTTACTAGCCTGACCAGAAGTACCAAACGAGTTATAGCGTGCAACACAAATCTCTGTCATTGCTTTAGTTGCTTCAGCTAGGTATTTACGTGGATCGAAATTAGATGGGTTTAGCGCCATATGACGGCGAATTGCACCGGTAGATGCTAAACGTAAATCGGTATCAATATTTACCTTACGAACACCAAACTTAATGCCTTCAACAATCTGTTCAACCGGCACACCATAAGTTTCTGGAATTTCGCCACCATACTGATTAATAATTTCTAACCATTCTTGTGGAACAGAAGACGAACCATGCATCACTAAATGCGTGTTAGGAATACGCGCATGAATCGCTTTAATACGATCAATCGCTAAAATGTCATCGGTTGGTGGGCGAGTAAATTTATAAGCACCGTGTGAAGTACCACAGGCAATTGCAAGTGCATCAACGTGTGTTTTATTTACAAAGTCAGCCGCTTCTTCAGGATCTGTTAGCATTTGCTCAGTGGTTAGTAACCCTTCTGCGCCAACACCATCTTCTTCGCCAGCTTCACCTGTTTCTAGTGAACCAAGCACACCTAGCTCTCCTTCAACCGATACACCACAGGCATGCGCCATAGCAACAGTTTCGCGCGTTACTTCTACATTGTATTCGTAGCTTGAAGGGGTTTTACCGTCGCTCATTAACGAGCCATCCATCATTACTGATGAAAAACCAAGCTGAATTGAACGCTGACATACACCTGGCGATGTGCCGTGATCTTGGTGCATAACAACGGGGATATGTGGCCATTCTTCAACGGCTGCTAAAATCATATGACGAATAAATGGAGCACCAGCATAAGCACGTGCACCAGCTGATCCCTGAACGATTACTGGGCTGTTTGTTTTGTCAGCCGCTTCCATTATTGCGCGCATTTGCTCTTGATTGTTAACGTTAAAAGCAGGTACGCCGTAACCATGCTCTGCTGCATGATCTAAAAGTTGTCGCATACTGATTAAAGCCATTGGGTATTCTCCAATTTATCGACAGTAGTTCCCTACCATCTAGTTTGAACGGATGTGTTAGTTTGGCGTTATAACAACGCCACGAAAAACCACTGCTTTGCAGTAATATTCCGTCTAAATTAACTATTAAATTGGGGTGAGAGGTATTTAATAATTAATTGTCGGTGAGGGCTATTAACCCCCACCTTACGCTACTAAAATTACTTAGCGCGCGACTCTAGCATTTCAACTGCTGGAAGTTTTTTGCCTTCTAAAAACTCTAAGAACGCACCACCACCAGTAGAAATATAAGAAACTTTATCGGCAATGCCGTATTTATCAATTGCGGCTAAGGTATCACCACCACCAGCAATCGAAAACGCATTTGAGTTAGCAATTGCTTGAGCAATAGCACGAGTACCATTACCAAATTGGTCAAACTCAAACACGCCAACAGGACCATTCCATACAACAGTGCCCGCATTTGCAATAATTTTTGCAAGCTTGCTCGCTGTATCAGGACCAATATCAAAAATCATATCGTCGCTTGTCACTTCGCTTACATCTTTAAGCGTAGCTACAGCAGACTCAGAAAACTCATTACCAACAACTACGTCAGTCGGTACCGGAATTTCACCATTATTAGCAATCGCTGCTGCACATAAACGGTTCGCTTCATCCATTAAATCAGGTTCGTAAAGCGATTTACCAACTGGGCTACCTGATGCAGCAATAAAGGTATTTGCAATACCGCCGCCAGTAACTAATTGGTCAACAATTTTAGAAAGTGAATCTAAAACGGTTAGCTTAGTAGATACTTTAGAACCACCAACAATCGCTACTAATGGACGCGCTGGGTTATCAAGTGCTTTGCCTAACGCTTCTAGCTCAGCTGATAACAATGGACCTGCACATGCCACATCAGCAAATAAGCCAACGCCATGGGTAGATGCTTGTGCACGATGAGCCGTACCAAATGCATCCATTACATATACATCACACAGTGCTGCAAGTTGCTTAGATAAGGCTTCGTCGTTTTTCTTCTCGCCTTTGTTAAAGCGCACATTTTCAAAAACAACAACTTCGTTATCAGCAATATCAACACCGTTTAGGTAATCTTTTTCTAAACGTACAGTTTGCTCAAGGGCATCGTTTAAGTAATCAGCGACAGGTGCTAGCGAAAACTCTTCATCATATTCCCCTTCCGTAGGACGGCCAAGGTGTGACATAACCATTACTTTAGCACCCATCTCAAGCGCTAATTTAATAGTAGGTAGTGCTGCACGAATACGCGCATCTGACGTCACTTTACCTGCTTTAACTGGTACATTTAAATCTTCACGAATTAATACGCGTTTGCCGTTTAAATCTAAATCTGCCATTTTTATGACCGACATGAACATCTCCTTAGTTAACGATACTGAACCTGAAAAATACGTTTAAAATTATTATATTAATAAATTACTTATTCACTGCCATCATAGCACGCGCTGTGTCGAGCATGCGATTAGCAAAACCCCATTCGTTATCACACCATACTAATAACTTTATCAGTCGTTTGTGACTAACACGTGTTTGTGTGCCATCAATAATACAAGAATGTGGGTCGTGATTAAAATCAACCGATACAAGCGGCTCTTCGGTATAACTTAAAATACCTTCTAAGCGGTCTTTTGCTTGTGCTTTAAGTGCATTATTTACTGCGTTTAAATCTACATCGGTATTAACCGTTACACTTAAATCCATTGCCGTTACATTTATAGTAGGAACACGTACGGCGATGGCTTCAAAACGGCCTTTAAATTTAGGTAAAATACGGTCTATACCACGGGCGAGCTTTGTATCAACTGGAATAATTGATTGGCTTGCAGCGCGTGTACGGCGTAAATCATGATGATAACCATCAATCACTTGTTGATCGTTCATCGACGCATGAATCGTTGTAATAGCGCCCGACTCAATACCAAATGCATCATCTAATACTTTAATAACCGGCACAACACAGTTAGTTGTACACGAGCCGTTAGACACAATTGTGTGCTCGCGTTTAAGCTCATCGTCGTTAATGCCATACACAATCGTAGCATCAACATCGTTATCAGCCGGGTGTGAAAACAACACCTTTTTAGCGCCTGCAGTAATATGTAGCTGCGCATGTTCACGCGAGTGATAAACACCCGTACATTCAAGTACAACGTCTACATCGAGCGTTTGCCAAGGTAATTCAATTGGGTTTTCTTCACAAAAAAGTGCAATGGTATCGCCTGCAACACTAATGGTGTCTTCACCAAGTTTTACAGGAAAAGAAAAACGACCGTGGGATGTGTCGTATTTTAATAAATGAGCAATAGCTTCAGGATCAGCAAGTTCGTTAATCGCAACAATTTTTATATCGTCGCTCAAACCAGACTCGTATAACGCGCGGACAATATTTCGACCAATACGACCAAAACCATTAATTGCAAGTTTGATTGCCATGAAATATAAAATCCACTCTTTTAGCGTGCAGATAAAGGCAATACGCCTTTTAGATGGCTGTATTGTAATCGACCTTGCATCTGATTATAAGAGGGAAGCATTAGAAACTTTAAATTAAGGTTAAAGAGCTTACGCATTGCAAGCTCTTTGATGGTTCTGACTTTTTAAATTAAGTTTTTTATACTAAATTTTTTAATGCGCTAATTATATCTTCTGGCTCAGAACGAGTACGATAATCAACATCAACATAACGCCAAGTCACTTTACCTTGTTTATCTAAAACAAAGGTGGCAGGGATCGGTAAAACACGACTATTGCCATTATTAACCGACTCTAAATTTAGGCCTCGGTCTACTCGCATATGCTCTAGTAAAAATGTAGGTACTTGCCATGCTACGCCGTAGCTTGCTGCTACATCGGCATTTTGATCACTCAGCACTAAAAAATCCATTTTACTTATTTCATCATCACTAAGTGAGCCATCGGGTACTTGCGGGCTAATAGCCACCAATTGTGCGCCTAATGCGTGAATTTCAGGTAAACGTGCTTGAAGCGCTTTGAGCTGTAAATTGCAGTACGGACACCAACTTCCACGATAAAAAGTAACAACCACAGGTCCTTTAGCAAGTAACTCGGTTAACTGCACCGATTGACCATGTTGATTTGGTAACTCAAAACTTGGTGCGCTTTGGTTTAAATCAAGTGCATTAGCACCTTGCTGAAACGCTTTTGCTTGTGCAATCGTTTCATCAACACCTTTCATGAAATCAGGATTACCTTTTCGCCCTGCGGCTATTTTTGCCTCAGTTTGTGCTTTTAACGTGTTATTTTCATCGCTCATAATATGGCTACCTTCAAATTAATCAAAAACTTAAAGCCAGCTTACATTATGAAAATGTATTTGAAATGAAAATTTTAACTTATTCATTTACTTCTAAATCAAACACCACGTTTATTGATGATTTAAATGTAATAGTTTCTTGCAGGTATCTACCTTGCTCAAATGGATTTCTAATAACTTTAGAACCGCTCACAACTATTCTCTCAAAATCATCTACGCCATAACCATAACTTGAACGGTTAGAATTGGAATTAATACTGTAAATTTTTCCAAGCTCTGCGCCAAATGCTTTAGCAAGCTTACCCCCTTTAACTATAGCGTTATCTATTGCGCCTTGTGTTGCTTCAGCTTCTAACTGCGCGGCTTTTGAAGACATAAGCTCAATATTCGTCAGTTCATTAATTTTTACACTTAATGCAAAATCGATAAAATCATTCAACTTTTCAATATTTCTTAATGTTACTTTAAGTGTTCTTGTTGCTACATATCCTGCATTAATTGCTGTACCGCTCTCGACATTAAACTTGTCGTCATCATTGTAAGTTAACAGGCTTGTAGCAGAAACATCCGTCTCCTTAACACCGTACTTGCTTAATCCTTTAAGTAACAAATTTACTCGATCATCAACATCACGTTTAGCATCAAGTGATTTGTCTTTAAAGCTTATTACTTCAAAAGAAATCTTAGCCATATCGGGCTTTGCTAATACCTCTGCAGTACCCTGCACTGCAATATGGCGATTAGCAGGCAAGCTTGAATTAGCAAAAGTGATAAGTGGGAATAAGGTTAAGAAAATAGTAGTGATGAGTTTCATGTTCGTTCCTTGAAGTAATTAGTAAATAATGATTACGTAACTGTACCTATAGTTATACGGATAACAATAAAAGTAAACTGCTCTTTATTGTAGGCGGGAGTTTATCTCGCGCGGCATAAAGCCCCGCCTACAGCCAACCTACGTCAACTCGCCTACTTTTAACTCTTTGCCACGGCTTATTTGATGGCACTGGGCTAGCAGTAACTCGGCGGTCGCTTGTGCGTCAGTAAGGGCATGATGGCAATGATAGCTCGGTAACTCATAACGTGTGCGACAGGCATTTAGGGTTAAATCATCTTGTTTTATTTCAGTTGAATGATGGAATAAGCGCTTTTGTTCAATATGGAGTGTGTCGATTATGAGTTTGGGACGTATCGTTATATTGGCATTTTTAAGCGCTATTTTTAAAAATCCCCAGTCGAGCATGGCATTATGAAACACTAAAATACAGTCGCTAAAATGTCTGCTTAACTGCGTTAATATACTATTTAGGCTTTGCCCTTTTGCTATAGCATCATCGCTAATCCCATGAAAAACAGGACTTTGAGCTAGGCTTTTTACGTCTTTATTTATAAGGTGCTGCGACTCGCTCATTTTTATACATTGGTTATCTATTATCACCCACGCTAGTGATACAATTTCGTGCTGTTTTGCATCAAGGCCAGTGAGCTCTAAATCAATCACCAAATAACGTTGTTGTAAGGCATTTTTGCCTAGTAATTTACGGCGCTTTAAATACCGAGTGAGCAGCTTTTTTACCATGTTAGTAATCCATCATTATAAACTGCCACGAGCAAACTTAAACGCGGCGGCTTGCTGCGCTTGTTTAACAAGGTAAAACGCTTCTTTTAGTTGATGGCGCTCTAATGAGTTTAATTTATTAGGGTTAATACAATTACTCGGTAAACCCTCTTCGTTTATTTGTGTACTCAAGCGAAGCTGCGTTAAGAACCGCCAGCAGTCTTTTAGGTTGTATATATCTTCTTTGCTGATCAGTTTATGCTTTAGTAGTGCGTCCAACCGCTCTTGTGTGTTGGCGCGCCTAATACCCGCTTTTAAAGCGTATAACCGCACTATGTCATTTATAATTACGACACCGCGTTTTTTTAAATCTATATATTTATTATTTTGATCTGTTTTTTCAGTTTTAAATTTATTAAATAAACCAATTGGCACGCTGTTGCTGCTTATGTCGGTTGCCATTGCGGCATAGAATAAGTCGTTACGCGATATACGAATTAATTGCTCGCAAAAAGCGGTGTATAAAGTATTTGAGCCTTCAATAAATCGCAGGTCAAAAAATATTTTACAGTTAAGCATTGCATCAGGCGTTGGGCTTTTTATCCATTTAAAAAATCGCTCGCTCCAGTCGTTTACGCTCATACGGCACTCATCGCTGCTTGCCATAATATTACCTGGGCAACGCCTAATGCCGCATTCAACTAAGTTTTCACATACAAACTCCCCCATGCTTTTAAAGTAAGCGTGTTGCTCGGGAGTTAAGTCGTTTGGAAGTAATAAGCCGTTATCTTGATCTGAATGCAGGGTTTGTTCTTCTCGTGCTTGCGAGCCAAAGCAAATAAAACTAAAGCTGGTTGGCGCTGCGCCATGCTCTTCTTGAAATAAATGAATAAGGCGCGATGTAAGCGCATCAGTTAAACCACTCAGTAATTTACCAATTAGCGATATGTCGTCAATGTTGTACGAAAAACCACGCAAAAGTTCGGGGATTTCTTTTGCGTAGCGTTTTAAATCAGTAACAGTATGCGCTTTGTATATGCGCCCAATAAGCTGTACGGGGTCACTTTTTTGTTGGCGCAGTAAATCGGTGCTGGTTATCATTCCTATCGGGTTATGGTTTTCGTCGAGCACGGGCAAATGATGAATATTGTATTTAAGCATTAAGTGCAGCGCCGAAAACACCCGGTTATTTTCAAATATAAACTTGGGCTTGGCGGTCATAATACTGCTGACTGCATCTTGTGGGTCTACCTCGTCAGCAAGTACGCGGTTACGTAAATCGCGGTCAGTCACAACTCCCACTAAGTGCGCGTGCTGCGTTATCATTATTGACGAGACACCATGCTCTTTCATTTTTTTAGCGCTTTGCCTAATACTTGCATCGGGCGAAAGTGTAATTGCTGTGCGGGTCATCAGCTCTGATATTTTACGTTCAGACCAACTATCGTTTTTACTTTTATAATGCGATGACAACAACCGGTTAGCATGAGCGCGTACAAAGTATTGCTCAAACGATTTGTATTCTCGGCGTAAATAATCAAAATGCGTTTGAGAGAGCATATACACTATGCCTTCTTTTTGTACCTCTAACCTATTTTGAATTGCTTCGCCGGTTAACAGCGACGGAAAACCAAAATAATCACCTTGCGCTAAGCGTGTAACAACATCCCCCTTGCCATCAACTAGGTCGTACAAACCAGAGCGAATTAAAAATAGTTTAGGGTTTTCACTTTGTAACCACTGCGTTTGGTTTTCGCGGGTGAGGTAAATAATATCAAGATGATTTACAAAATATTCGTATGCGCTGCTATCAAGCATTGTAAAAGGCGCTTGCAAACAAACGTATTGGGCTATTTCTTGTTGCTCTACACTCATTGTTGTACTCATTAAAAAGTATACACAACACCAATGTACTTATTTATTAAACAAATAAAAAGCCCGACTAAAGTCGGGCTTTTGGTGCTTTATGTTTTCTAAACTGTAACTTATAAATTGTGGCTAATGGTCATGCGCTTCAGCCGATCCTTTAGGGTTACGAATACCTTCAACCATTAGTTGAATTTCAACTGGTGTAGGTTTAGTAAACTTAAGAACAATTGCAGCTACTGCAAAGTTAATAATCATACCAATTAAGCCAATACCTTCAGGTGAAATACCTAAGAACCAGTTTTCAGGGCTGTTTAGCTCTGGGCTAACAAACTTGAAGAAAATGATATACGCAGCGGTAAAGCCAATACCCGTTACCATGCCTGCAATTGCGCCTTCGCGGTTCATTGTTTTAGAGAATATACCCATAATAATTGCTGGGAAGAAACTCGCTGCCGCCAAGCCGAATGCAAATGCCACTACCGATGCCACAAATCCAGGCGGGTTAATACCAAAGTACGCGGAGATAACAATAGCGACCATGGCTGCCAACCTCGCTGCAAGTAACTCTTGCTTGTCGGTAATATCGGGCTTGAGAGTTCGCTTGAGTAAATCGTGCGAAACAGAGGTTGAAATAACCAGTAGTAAACCTGCTGTTGTAGACAGTGCAGCGGCAATACCACCCGCAGCTACAAGTGCGATTACCCACGCTGGTAAGTTAGCAATCTCTGGATTAGCTAATACCATAATGTCGCGGTCTACGTTTACTTCGTTAGCACTGTTCGGATCGGTGATTTTACCCGCCGTGTAGAACATTTTGCCATCGCCGTTTTTATCATCAAATGTAATTAAACCTGTGCGTTCCCAGTTTTTAATCCACCCTGGTGCTTCTGCATACTCTGTACCACTGCCATCTTTACCGTTTATGGTATCAATCATGTTTACACGAGCAAACGAGGCAACCGCTGGTGCTGTGGTATAAACAATCGCGATGAACACAAGAGTCCATGCTGCAGAAATACGCGTGTCTTTTACGCGAGGTACAGTGAAAAAGCGAACAATTACATGTGGTAAACCAGCAGTACCTACCATTAATGCACCAGTAATAGCGAACACGTCAATCATGCTCTTAGAGCCTTCGGTGTACTGTGCAAAACCAAGCTCAGCGCTTAGACCGTCCAGTTTATCAAGTACGTACACGCCATCGCTGCCAATTAATGTGGCACCAAAACCTGTTTGTGGGAAGAAGTGACCCGTCATCATCATCGAGATAAAAATGGCTGGTACAAGGTATGCAAATACAAGTACACAGTACTGCGCTACTTGCGTGTAGGTAATGCCTTTCATACCGCCAAGTACGGCGTAGAAAAATACAATCACCATACCAATGTAAACACCGGTTTCAATTTCTACTTCTAAAAAGCGTGAAAATACCACGCCTACACCACGCATTTGCCCTGCAATGTAAGTGAAACAAATGAATATGGCACATACAATTGCCACTAAACGCGCGGTGCGTGAATAGTAACGGTCGCCAATAAAGTCAGGCACGGTAAACTTGCCGAATTTACGTAAGTAAGGCGCTAAACACATAGCTAATAGTACATAACCACCAGTCCACCCCATTAAGTAAACGCTGCCATCGTAACCTGCAAACGAAATAATACCCGCCATTGAAATAAACGACGCGGCGCTCATCCAATCCGCGGCTGTTGCCATACCATTAGCAAGAGGAGGTACGCCGCCGCCTGCTACATAAAACTCTTTAGTTGAACCCGCTCGGGCCCAAATTGCTATGCCGATATAAAGCGCAAAGCTTAAACCAACAATTATAAACGTGAGTGTTTGAACATCCATTGCTTAGCTCCTATTCGTCTACGCCGTATTTTTTATCTAACGTATTCATTTTGAAAACGTACACAAAAATCAAAGCAACAAAGGTATAAATCGCGCCTTGCTGGGCGAACCAGAAGCCAAGTTTAAACCCAAAAAAACGCACTTCATTAAGTACATCAACCAGTAATATGCCAAAGCCGAAAGACACGATAAACCACACTGCTAATAGTTTAAATAACAGTGAAATGTTTTCTGCCCAATAAGCTTTTGCTTGTTCTTCATCTTTAAAAGCCATTTTTGTTTTCCCCTTTAAGCACCGCAATATCGCGATGAGTGGTTTTTTATCTTCGCTTACCAATTTAGCAACGCTGGTTAAATATTGAATTGAGACCATAGTCGTAACAGCTTGTTAACGTTTACGTAAACTGCAGATTGAATTTTATTTAAAAAACCAAAAACCTTTTAATTACATAAAGTTAATCATTTATGGATATTTAAAATACAGGAGATGTTACAAATTAGTTAATACTGCGACATTAGTCTAATATAATTACAAATTTAAATTTAACCACTTAAATTCAACAACTTAAAATATAAATACCATTTAGAAATAAAAATCTGCACGCACACTCGCTAGGAGTTCTGGTATTGTGTTAATCCCTCATAGGGATGAGGGACTATTTAAAATAATAAGGTTTAATAACAACATGACTGCCGTACTCATTATTGTTGCTTTAAGTTATATAGGTGTGCTGTTTTGGCTTGCCAACTGGGGCGATAAAACAACACCTTTGGCAAAGCGTATTAGCCACCATCCTTTTGTATATTCACTGTCATTAGGCATTTATTGTACGTCGTGGACTTATTACGGCTCGGTAGGTACAGCGGCCACCAGCAGTTGGAGTTATTTACCCATTTTACTTGGCCCTGCCTTGTTGTTTTTTTTCGGCCAAGGGTTTTTACGTAAATTGGTACTTGTGAGTAAAAAGCAAAACATAACCACTATTGCCGATTTTATTTCAGCTCGTTACGGCAAACGCCAAACTACGGCGATTATGGTTACTGTAATCGCGTTACTAGCGACTATTCCCTACATTGCACTGCAATTAAAAGCGCTCAGTACCAGCTTTTTACTGCTGCAAAGTAGTACTAAAATATCCGGTGATATGCTCGCGCTTTCGGCTACATTAATTATGGCTTTGTTTGCCATATTTTTTGGTACACGCAAGGTTGATGTAACTGAATATCGTTCTGGGTTAATGCTTGCTGTTGCATTTGAATCAATGATTAAACTGATTGCCCTTATTGCTGTTGCTGGACTTGCAGTATTTACACTATTTAACTTGCCCGAAACCGCTGCAAATAAAGTAACCGAATCGATTTGGGATCACTGGACTAACTTTAACTTTTTTAGCTTTAACTTTATTGGCCAGTCTTTAATGGCTGCAGCGGCTATTATATGTTTGCCTCGCCAGTTTCATGTAACCGTGGTCGACAATCAAAACAAACGCCACTTACTTACCGCTCGCTGGGCTTTTCCGCTGTATTTACTACTAACAGCCGCAATGATTTTACCTATTGCGACTGCGGCCATTCATCCTGAAATTGGCAGCGGTTATTCACCCGACAGCTTTGTACTTGCCCTACCTTTAATTAACGACAATGCATTCTTAACCACTTTTGTATTTATAGGTGGACTATCTGCCGCCACCGCAATGATAGTGGTAGCAACGCTTACATTAAGCACGATGATTTCAAACGATGTGGTATTGCCGTTAATGCTGCGTAGAAAGTTTAAACGTAACTTAATTACCAGCAGTTATAAGTCTCGTATATTACTTGTAAGGCGCTTTGCTATTGCAGGCATATTAATTTTGGCCTATTTCTATCAGCAATGGTTTGGCCATAGTAGCGCACTGGCCAGTATGGGCTTGGTCGCATTTTCACTTGTTACCCAATTGCTGCCCTCTATTGTGGGTGGTTTATATTGGCGAAAAGGTCATGCTTATGGGGTGTATGCGGGTTTAGTAGCAGGCTTTATTTGCTGGATACTATTTTTAATGCTGCCAATACTCGATGCCGGTACAACCCTTGATAGCGAGCTGCAACAAACGCTTATAACGCGTGGAACCTTGATAGCTTTGTTTGCCAATATTGGTTGTTATATTAGTTTTTCACTTGGGGCTGAGGAGCGCTTAATTGATAAAATTCAGGCCGCTGCTTTTGTTAACCCTAAAGATCAGACTATTTTATCAAGGCGCTTAAATAAAGACGTAAAAGCCACCGTTTACGACTTTAAAATACTACTGCAAACATTTCTAGGTATTCAGCGCAGCCAACAAGTACTGGCCCATTACGCACTCGCCCATCATTTAAGTGATAACAACGCACACCCAGAGCCTGAATTTATAGCTTACTGCGAACGCGCATTAACGGGCGTGCTTGGTGCATCGTCGGCACAAGCGTTAATACATACGGTATCGTCGGGTAAACGTATGGCGTTTGAGGAAGTAGTAAACTTTTTTGACGAAACCACACAAGCGTTGCAATTTAATCAAAATCTGTTATTTACCTCACTCGAAAATTTAAGCCACGGTATTTCAGTTGTTGATAAAGATTTAAAACTCGTTGCATGGAACAAACGCTACAATGAAATGTTTGGCTACCCTGAAGGCTTTTTAGAAGTAGGCCAACCCATAGAAGACATTATTAGATACAACGCTAACCGTGGTGAATGTGGCCCAGGCGAAATAGAACGCCAAGTAGAAAAACGTGTACAGCATTTAAAATATGGCAGCTCGCATCATTTTATTCGCCACCGTCGTAATGGCCAAGTATACGAAATGATTGGTAATCCGCTGCCCGATGGCGGATTTGTTACCAGCTTTTCAGATATTACAAACCACATAAGTACGCAAAATGCGCTTGAAGAAGTAAACATGGATCTTGAAAACCGCATAGAAGCACGTACTCAAGAAGTGCAAACTATCAATAAAGACTTACAAGCTCAAATAGATAGCCGTGTACAAACTGAGCAAGCACTTACTTTAGCCAAACGAGAAGCAGAGCAAGCCAACGACAGTAAAACGCGCTTTTTAGCACTGGCGAGCCACGACATTTTACAGCCGTTAAATGCAGCACGTTTATACCTTGCCGCTATTGACGAAAAACAGCTCGACAGCACTAACCAAAACAGCTTTGAAAAACTAGGCGACAGTCTCGATTCAACCGTGCATTTAATGTCGGCATTGCTTGAAATAGCTAAGCTTGAGCAAGGCGCTATGACCCCTACCCCTCGCCACTTTTATATTGAAGATATTTTAGCGCCACTGCAAAGTGAATACGCTATTTTATCAAGTGATAAAGGGCTTAAACTTAGTGTGCGTTCAAACCAGCAAATTGTGCACAGCGATATAACCTATCTGCGCCGAATTATTCAAAACTTGGTCTCTAATGCAGTTAAATACACCGATAATGGTCGTGTATTAATTGCCTGTAGAAACCGTAAACACAATTTACGAATAGAAGTATGGGATACAGGCCCAGGTATTAGCGAAGTAGAGCAAGCTAAAATATTTAACGACTTTTACCGTGTTGAGTCGGGCGATAACAAAGGCGTTGGCTTAGGGCTTGGCGTAGTAAAACGAATGGCAGACCTATTAAGCTTACCGCTAGACGTACATTCAGAACCTAATAAAGGTAGCCGCTTTAGTATTGAAGTGCCCTACGGCGATGTACAATTTGTACAACAAAAACCTACGGCAAGTAACTTAATAGAAAATCGCGCTGCTATAAATATTGTAGCCGTAGACGACGACCCCGAAAACCTAGCAGCAATGGCAAGTTTACTTAAGAAGTGGCAGGCTAATTACACACTGTTTGATAACGTAGATACGGTACTAAGGCACGCTAAAGAAAACGGGGCACCCGATGTTATTCTAATGGATTATCAATTAGGTGATGACTGTGATGGCATTACGCTTATTAAAACTCTGCGTGAAATATGGCAAAGCCAAGTACCTGCTATTTTAATTACAGCAGTGCGCGACACAGAACTTAAACAAGAAACCAAAGCCGCTAATATTCATTATTTAAGTAAGCCAATTAAGCCAGGTAAACTAAAAGCCTTGCTTAATCACAGCACCTAATACCAATAACTATTAGCTAACTTTTACCGGCACAAAACAAAAAGCCCAGTATTAATACTGGGCTTTGCTTTAGCTAACTTTACTTAGCGTGAGATCTGTTTACTTAGCTAACTCGGCTTCTAAGCTTTTGGAACAACCAACTTAACCCCACCAACGAAAGCCCTAATCCAATAAACGAAAGCGCTTTAAGTAAGCCCTCCAAGTTAGCCATATCAATTAAAAACACTTTAACAATAACTGCAGCTAGTATGCCTAGGCCTACTTTTTGTATTAATAATTGATTTTTTAAATGACCAAAAATAACAGTACCCGCACCCAATACTAACCAAATAACAGAGTAGCTATAAAGCTCTGCATTGCTTGCGCCTTTTGATAAGTAAATGTAAGGACCTTGCCAGTACTGACGAATAAAGCTGTTTATTGCCAATAATATAAAGCCACCCGCAACGGCCAATATAAATGGCGTAGCTTTAGCATTTATTGGTTTTACAAGCTTGGCCAGCCAAAGCGTTAATCCTGCAGGAACTAACCACAATAGTAATAACCAGTTAAATATTGGCAGCTCACCTATGTAAAGTGATTCAAATAATGGGTTATCGTCAAGTAGTGTTTTAATAGCAAAAAGCCCTGCTAATCCCGCAAGTGCAAAACCCGCCACTTTATATAACTTAGCTAAAGTACCGGCAAGTTTTGCTCTGTGTAAATACACACACCCTAATGCCAGCCAGTTACAGGTAAGGAGTATTTGTTCGTAAAAGTTAAGTGAATCAAATTGCGGATAATGCCCTACTAGCTGATAACTTGTTTCGGTAGTAATAAAAAGCGCTAAACAATGAAGGGCTGCACCTTCGAGCCATATTTTAAGTTTTGATGAGTCAAAGCACTTAGCTGCGGCAAAAAATAACGCGATACATAACGGATAAACCACAATACTCCAATGCAAACCAAATACCGTTAACGCATCGTAGCTTGGTGTCCAAGGCGCAAGCGTTAAGCGCAGTAATAACGCAGCAACCAAGGCTTTTATAGGCCAATGTGGCATAGGCACGTTATAGCGCTTAATAAGTACGCTTATAAGTAATACTTGTACAACAAGAGCAATGGTTAGGCCGCTGTCACTTAATAGCATGGTAATTGCTAACGTAATATTGGCATTAGCACCTACCCAATAAGTAAAACGCTGAAATAGCGTTGTATTATGTTGCGCAGACTTTATTAAAATAGCTGCCACTATAAACAATACAACACCCCAAAGTGGATATGCAGTACTTAACGCGGAATTAGGAATAAGCGTATATAAAGTAGCTATCATTACAAATACACTAAATGCCCCCGTAATATGAAACGCTAAACGCTTAATCTGTTTTTTACCGTAATAAAGCCCAAAAGTAGTAAGTAACAATCCGAGTAATAAACCCAAACCATACTCATTTTTGAATATAAAGAGTGCGTCATCAAATAGATTTGGCGAAAGATGCGTGCGCTGAGCGCCTAACACTAATAGCGTTGAAATAACTAACGCTACGCCCTGCCAAATATCCCAACGGCTATTTTTAAGGACTAAAAACAACACCAATACAATACTTAACACGCCGATTGCTTGCCACTGCATATCAAAGTGACTGATCAACATAGTAAATATTAAGGGCGCTATAAAAGCGAGTAGTAATGCATGATCTGGAAGCACTTTAATTAAGCGTTTTAAACTGTACGGGCGATGTTCAATAACATTCAGTTTTAGACCTAAGCGCGGTATAGCAATTAACCCTACAATACTAAGTAAAGCAAATGCCCCCATTAACCAAACGGTATTAACTTCAAGTAGCGTAAAACCAACTAAATACCAGCCAATGTGCCCTGCCCATAATAAATACCACAACCAAGCTCGCTGCACTTTATGTGCAACTAACGCAGCCGACAAACTTACAAAACCAACATACATAAATAACGCAAACAAGTTACCGCTGCCTGTATTAACCCATATTGGTACACTATAAGCGCCAATAATACCTAATACAGCCAATAATGGGCCTAACCTAAGCGCCATTGCACTTGCACTAATTGCAATAACTGCCAGTGCAAAAAATGCCACGGTAGGGCTAAGCATATCGTAGCTACTGTAAGCTAAAAGCGTTAAAGCAAAACAGGTAATAAACCCGCCGCTTGCAAGCGCTGCGGGTATGTAATTATTAAAGCCTTCAAATACAACGCGTTTATGATGTAAATAAGCCGCGGCTGCAATTAAGCTAAGCCCAAATAAGCCACCTAAACTCAACCTCATTACAGGCGATAGTAATCCAGCTTCTAGGCTGTATTTAGCTAAAAATATGCCCCCAAACGCAAGCGCTATTGCGCCTATCCAGGTCATCCAGTTCTCTTCAAACCCTCCGCGTAGTTTATTAAAGAGTAACTCTATGGCTGATGCTTTAGCTGGTTTGGCTTTTTTAGGAGGCGCTGATGGCTGATTTATTACAGGTGGTGACGCGCTTTGGGGCGTTAAGTTTGACCGTGCTTTATAAGCGATTGGCTCAGACCTTGAAAGCGCTACCTGAGCAGTAGATGCTTCGCTTTGAGGTTCACTTTGCGATATCGGTTTATGTGTTTGTAAGTGTGTGACTTTGGCCCTTAAAACAGCAACTTCTTGTTTTAATCCATTTAACTGCACTAGCGCTATTAAGCCGCAAATAGCACCGGCAACTACAACCAGTATTACTATAACGGCTAACCCAACTAAATCATCCATGGCACACTCTTATTAATTATTATGCCCTGAGTGTACCTAATTATTAATAAGTAGGTAAATTTTGTTCGATAAAAAAAGCCTAAGCACTTAAAGTACTTAGGCTTTACGCTACATAATATATTTAGGTTTATTCAACACTATCGGTAATAGTACGCTCTAGGGTCATTTTATAACCTGAGCTTGTTGTTTCATCATGCTCTAAAATCAATATGTAATTACCCTCTTGTGTAAAGTCCATATCGCTTTGTTGAATAAGCACAATTTGCTGACCGTTGTCTTCATATACAGCATAAACAGTGTAAACTTCGTTATCTACAACCTGCTCTTCTTGATCGTATCTATCTAAACCATCAACTACGTTACTGGTGTCGTCTACCGTTTCGCCGTTAAGTGTAAAGTACACATCTACATCTGAAACCGACTGCCCTGCGTAGCTTTCAATTAGGTTTACAACCGATACCGTATGGCTGTAACTACTTGGCGTTAGGTTTTCTTCAACGCTCATCATACGTAGACCGTTATCAACGTCGTTATAAAAAATACCCACCGCACTTTGCTCACGCTCTAGCGTCATTAAAAAGTTATCGGCAAGCTTTGTGCCTTCTTCGTCGTACATCGCTACGCTGTAACTATTAGGCGAAAGTTCAACATAGTCTGTATACGAATCACTAGCGACTGTATTTGTTGTATTTACAGTTGTGCCACGTGTAGCCGAAAAGCTAACTGGCGAGTAGTCATCAATCGTATTTATAAAACGTAATTGCCCCAACGCAGATTGGTGCTTAAGCTCAGTAACGTAATTATTATCGGTTACTACATCAAGCGTAATACCGCCTTCTTCTGTTGCATAACTTGGGCGGATCATTGCTACATAGCTTGCTTCGTCGTATAAATAAACAGATGACGACTCGTACACAACATCACTGCTGCCCGCTTGAGTTATATAAATAGTGTAATAACCTTCATCAATGCTTTGCAGGTCTAACTCACTTAAATATTGAGCCGATGAAAAAAGTGTCGCGCTTTCAAATACGCCATCATCAGTTGCTAAGTAAATATCGTAGTTAGTGTCTTCCCCTGCAATATTATAAAACCCTAAGTTAAACTCACCCGTATCGCTTGTGATAGGTACGCTAAGCTCTGTAAATGTAGGTTCATCGAAGTTGCCGCTCATTACTACTAACTGTGTTTTGTCACCTTTAATAGAAATTTCTTGGTCGCTAATTGTTATATAGCTGTCGTTAGCATCTAGGTATTCAAAACTTACATCATAAGTACCTGTACTGTAGTTATGGCGAGTAGTTACATCGGCAAAATCAGCGCCTGAACGCTCTGTTTCTTCAACAAACAAACGTGTGTATGGGCTATTGTAAGAGCCGTTATACAATTGGATGTAACCTGTAGAGCTTGAGCTATCGTCAGAGCCGCAGCCCGACAAAATAGTAATTAGACTTAAGGGTAATGCAGCTTTTAAAAGGGAGTTGGTCATTAAGGTTATTCCTTATTATTAATATCTCCATTATGACCCAAACATTCTATTTTAATTTCATGATTTACAAAGCATTACCCTCACTGACACTTACTTACGAAAACGTTAAAAAGTGTAGTAAATGTGCAAACAATAAGGACGTGTTTTAATATAATTAAAAACGCTTACGGGGCAACTTCAAAATGATCTCGACCATTTTTTTTAGCTAAATATAAAGCTTGGTCAGCGCGTTTCATTACACTATCAAGTGCTTCGTCGCTAATCCGCTTAGCAATACCTATACTCACAGTTAAAAAGCGATCATCCTTAACCTTAATAGTATGAACAAGCTCTAAAACAGCCTGAGAAAATTTAGCGACATCATCAATGTTACTTGATGGAAAATAACCCGCAAACTCTTCTCCGCCTATACGAGCAAAGATATTTTCGCTTTCAAATAGAGCATTTACTTTCCCTGCAAACTCTTTGAGTACTTGATCTCCCATATCATGGCCAAAATTGTCATTTATGGATTTAAAGTGGTCAATATCAATAATTAAAATAGTGTACGGATTAGTAACTGCATTTTTAACATTTTGATAAAAGCAACGTCTGTTATATACCTTTGTTAATTCGTCAATAACAAATTCTTGCGCTAATCTGTTGTGCATCTTTTACATAAATAACATTGTTTTAAATAACCCATAGGCAGTGATCACCATACCCAGCGTTTTACATAAATCGTTTAAATAAATATCAATTCACCCTGGCTGTACAACTACCTCATTGAGTAAATCAGTTGTCATACCCACTATCCATAGCAGCAAGCCAATCGTGACATATACATACGCTTTTTTTGCCAACTTAGAACACTGAACAACCCAAAATACGGTAACAATAACAATTAAGTTTATTAGGTCGCTCGTAAATCCATACATGCTATTTTTAATATCTAAGTGCGAAAAAGCCACTAAGTTATAAATAGTAAAAACCACAATAAAAGAAAGTAACGCAAGCATAAGCAGCTTATTTAACCGCGTAATGTACACAAAGCGAGTTAACTTTAAACTTACGGTTTCAAATTTAATCATAAGGAATTCTTATATTTACGTTTTAATTAATCGTTAAAAACTATAACACACCATATAAATCAGACCTTAAATTAAGGTGCTTAACCCCCATAACCCCAACACTAAAATAGTAATACCAATCATCGCTTTAGTTTTATGTTTACTAATGATTCGCTCAGCTTCATTACCTGCATAATAAACAATAATAGCCAGACCAAAGTAACGAATAGAACGCGCGATACCCGAAGCCAATAAAAATAGCCAAATAGAGTACTTAGTCGCGCCTGCTGCAAGCATCGCTATTTGAAACGGAATAGGCACTATGCCCAGTGTTATTACAAACCAAAAACCTTGATCTTGCATTTGTTGTTTAACGTTTTCAAATTGCTCAGGGCTCGAAAACGTATTAATAATCCAATCGCCAACCGCATCAAATAAATAATAACCTAACGCATAGCCAAACAATGCACCCACTATGCAACCTAAAGTCGCCATTAACGCGATAAGCCATAGTTTTTCACGACGAGCCTGCATTAACGGCACTAATACAGCCTCAAGTGGAATAGGCACTATGGTTGACTCTAAAAACGACGCCACTGTAATACCAGTTAGCATGTGTTTAGAGTCAATAAATTTACGTGTTTTTTGTTTAAGTTTTTTTTGAATGGCCATGTTCAATCCTTTTAAAGGCGATAGTAAATTTATATATGCTTTAATCATCACATAATTAGGTTAATACAGCCTGAAAATTTCACTATTACTTGCGTAACTTATTTACTATTAACAAATTAGCAATGTTTATAATAATATTTTATTATCTGCCCATGTAGTTAGATTCCCTATCACAGTAGTTATTAATTTATGCAAAGTGCGCGTTTTATTCCCTTTAGAAAGCAAGATATTGTTGATATGTGTAGCCTAGAGCTCAATAACAACACACAACAAACATCGTTTAAACAATTTTGCGATTTACTAGCAAGCCTTATTCATTACGATTACCACGCAACACTTGAATCACTTAAAAACAACTACGCCCCTTTTGATCCTAACAGTGACACGCGATCGTTAGCGCCAGTATCGGCTGATCAAAAAGCGCAGTGCCAACGTGAGTTTGCTAAAGATTTTGCCAAGGTGCTTAATGCCGCTAATTTTGAAGTGATCACCAATGAAGACTTACAAGATGCATTAAATGAAGAGTCGCTATTTAAGGTGCGCCTTGAAGTTGAATTTGACGACTTTGAAGAAGTCGTATTTTATCGCCGTGGCGAGTCGCAACTCACTGAAACGATTACCAGCTTTTGGGGCCTTCGTAAAAAGCCGCTGCACTTTACTAATTACGACCGTGTTGCTGTGTTTATTCGCTTTAAAGATAGCGCTTATTTTAAAGCTAAAAATAAAACACCAATGGGATTTGAGCCAAGTTCAACCATAGTAAAGCTGTTTCAAAATGTACCAAAGGCCGATCTCGAAATGCTATTTCCTAATAGTGAAGTACGCATGCGCCCTATCGATAAAGCAATTATTGGCTCATCGGCTTTAGTTGGCGGTGCAGTGGTACTTATAACTAAACTTGGCGCATCAATCGTATTATTGCTTGCTCTGTTTGCTTTTTGGGGTGGTTTTAGAAGTGAAGCTGTAGAAATGACCCAACAACATTTTATTACCTTTGCTATTGGCATGGGAGTATTTGGCAGCTTTATTTTTAAAGAATGGAGTAAATTTAAAAACCGTAAAATAAAATTTATGAAAGCCCTTAGTGACAACCTCTATTTTAAAAACCTCGATAACAACGCTGGCGTATTTCATACCCTTATAGACGCCGCCGAAGAAGAAGACATAAAAGAAGCCCTGCTTGCGTATACCTTTTTATTAAAATCAGAAAGCGGCTTAACCGCACAAACGCTTGATGAACAAATAGAGCATTGGTTTAAAAGCAAATACCAGTGCGATCTTGATTTTGAAATTAGCGACGCACTTGAAAAGCTCGTTCGCATGCGTTTAGTAACGTGTAGTAACGAAATAGAAGGTAATGAAGTGTATAGCGCGCTAAGTTTAGACCATGCAAAAGCTATTTTAGATGAACGTTGGGATAATCTGTTTCAGTATAATTAATGTAGTATTTTTGCTAAATAATTACCCAAATAAAAAGCAGCTATAATTATAGCTGCTTTTTTGATTACACTATTAATAGCTAATACTTAAGCTAATTCAGCCTCTTTTTGCTTATTAAACTTCGCATGCACTAATTTATAAAGTGCAGGCAATATTAATAGCGTAAGTAGAGTTGATGAAATAATACCGCCAACTACCACGGTTGCCAGTGGTCTTTGTAGCTCAGCGCCAGTACCTGTATTTAGCGCCATAGGGACAAACCCTAAGCTTGCCACTAAAGCGGTCATTAATACTGGACGCAAGCGCGAAAGTGCACCGGTTTGTATCGCATCAATTAAACTAAGCCCATCGGCTCTTAATTGTTTAATAAACGACAGCATAACCACACCGTTTAATACGGCTACGCCACTTAGCGCGATAAAGCCAACGCCTGCCGATATTGATAGCGGCATATCGCGTAGCAATAACGCAAGCACGCCACCGGTAAGCGCAAGTGGTACGCCGCTAAATATAATTAACGAATCACGCAGCGATCCAAAGGCGCTGTACAATAAGCCAAATATAAGTAATAAAGTAACCGGCACCACCAGCGATAAACGCTTACTTGCTGATTCTAATTGCTCAAACGTGCCGCCGTATTCAATCCAATAACCACTTGGTAAATTAAGATCTGAATTTAAAGCCGCCTGCGCATCACTTACAAAGCTTGCTAAATCGCGCCCCTCTACATTTGCAGTTACCACTACGTTACGTTTGCCGCTTTCACGGTTTATTTGATTAGGCCCTTTTTCAATGCTGATTGTCGCCACTTCGCCAAGCGGTACAAATGCAAGGTCTGGGTTAGCACTTTTTGGCACTGCCACCGGCAAACGCGCAAGCTGTGTTATATCGCTCGACCAACGTTCATCCAAACGCACTAATAACGAAAAGCGTTTATCGCCCTCAAAAATAAGCCCTGTTTGCACACCGCCTACCGCAGCGCTCACACTTTGCTGTATATCGGTTACGGTTAAACCTAGTAGCGCCATATGATCGCGAAGCGGAGTAACCGAAAGCGTTGGCAAACCTTCCATTTGTTCAAGGCGTACATCGGTTGCACCGGTTATGTTTTGCACCAAGGCTGTGGCTTTTTCGCCGTACTGTTTTAATGTTGATAAGTCATCGCCATAAATACGCACTGCAACATCGGCGCGCACACCAGCTATTAACTCGTTAAAGCGCATTTCTATCGGCTGCGTAAATTCATAGTTATTACCTGGCACTTCATTTACTAAATGGCGAATTTGCTTAACGAGTTCTTCTTTAGATAAAGTAGGATTTGGCCATTGATCGCGCGGTTTTAACATTAAAAAAGTGTCGGCAACGTTAGGTGGCATCGGATCGTTTGCTACATCGGGCGTACCAATTTTTGAAAATACTTTTTCAACTTCAGGTATGGCTAAAATGGCTTGCTCTAGCTCTTTTTGCATTTTTACCGATTGCTCAATACCGGTACCGGTAATACGCAGTGCATGCATGGCTATATCGCCTTCATCTAGCTGCGGTAAAAACTCAGCGCCCATATTTTTAACTTTAAAGCCAAGTGCAATCACTAAAATACCCGCAATACATACCATCACCCACGGTAACTTAAGCGATAGACCAAGTAGCGGTTTATAGCCTTTTTTAATACCACGCATAACTGCATTTTCGCTTTCACTCACCTTGCCACGTACGAATACCGCAATAGCGGCAGGTACAAAGGTAACGGCAAAAATAAGTGCGCCAACTAGTGCGGCTACAACGGTAAATGCCATTGGCTGAAACATTTTGCCCTCAACCCCGCTCAGTGCAAATAACGGTAAATACACCAGCATAATAATTAAAATGCCAAATACTGCAGGGCTGAACACTTCTTTAGTGGCGGCGGTTACCACATTTAAACGCTCGTTTAATGTAAGCAACCTGCCATGTTTATGCTGAGCCATACCGAGTTGACGCAGGCAGTTTTCAACCACAATAACAGCGCCATCAACAATTAAACCAAAGTCGATTGCGCCTAGACTCATTAAATTACCCGATACCCGATTACCCACCATGCCTGTAATGGCAAATAACATACTAAGCGGAATAACCATTGCCGTAATCAATGCGCCAGTTACGTTACCCAGTAGTAGCAGTAAAATAACAACCACTAATACAGCACCTTCGAACAGATTAGTTTTTACAGTTTCTATGGTTTTATCAACAAGGACTGTACGGTCATAAACAGCCTCAACCACAACACCTTCAGGCAAGCTTAGCTGTACGTCTTTGAGTTTATCTGCCATGGCTTTTGCAACTACGCGGCTGTTTTCGCCAATTAGCATCATGGCAGTACCGAGTACGGTTTCTTCACCGTTATAAGTGGCTGCGCCTGTTCTGAGCTCTTTTCCTAAACGCACGTTAGCCACATCCTTTATGCGAACGGGTGCATCATCTCGCTTAGCAACAACCGTGTTGGCTATATCATCAATGCTTTTTAATTGCCCTGGTGAGCGCACTAAATATTGCCCATCAAAGCGCTCTATAAATCCGGCACCTTGATTACTGTTATTTAATTTAAGAGCAGTAATAACATCGCTTAGCGTGAGCTTGTAAGCGAGTAGTTTTTCGGGCATTGGCGCTACTTGGTACTGGCGCTCAAAGCCACCTTGGCTGTTTATTTCGGTAACGCCTTTCACTTTTAAAAGCTGCGGGCGAATAACCCAATCTTGCAAAGTACGTAAGTCTTCTGCACTAAATGGGGTTCCATCGCCTTTTAATGCGTCTTTATTTGCATGCACCGAGTAAGTAAAAATCTCCCCTAGGCCACTGGCAATTGGCCCTAAGTTTGGCTCAATATTGGCAGGTAAGTCTGAGCGAATACTTTGAATGCGCTCACTAATTTGCTGGCGCGCCCAGTAAATATCGGTGCCTTCGTTAAAAATAACGGTTACTTGCGAGAGCCCATAACGCGAAATCGAACGAGTATAATCAAGCTTTGGTATGCCCGCCATCGCAGTTTCGATTAAATAGGTAATGCGTTGCTCGCTCTCAAGCGGGGTAAAACCAGGCGCTTTGGTATTTATTTGCACTTGCACGTTAGTAATATCGGGTACGGCGTCAACCGCTAAGTTTTGTGTGTTGTATACGCCAAATCCTGCAAATAAAAGCGTTAGTGCAAGCACCATCATGCGGCGTTTAACCGCAAAAGAAACTATCCAGTTAATCATGCTGTCTCCTAGTGTGAGTGGCTAGCGCCGCTTTTTAAAATATCTGCTTTTATTACATAACTGTTCTCAGTTACGTACTCACTATTAACAGAAAGTCCTTCTAACACTTCAACCCATTCACTATTTTTAGCACCGAGCTTTACAGCGCGTACTTCAAAAACATTACCGCTTTTAATAAACACGCTAGATTTACCGTTAAATTCCTGAATAGCAGTCGCTTTAACGCGTACAGCCGCATTTATATTTGCAGTGCTAATATCGCTATTAACGTGCATGCCTGGTCGCCAATGCCCGTCTGGATTTTTAAGCTCAACCCGAGCGCGCGCAATATGCCCGCCGCTCATCATTGGCGCGATAAAAAACACCTCGCCTTGCGCGTTTAAATGATGGTGTAAGTCGTACACTTTAGCGTTTTGCCCTATGGCTAACTTTTCAATATTTTCAGGAAATGCCGATAGCTCTACCCATACGGTTTCTAAGTTTACTATTTGCATTAGCGCACTATTTGCAAGTTCACCGCGCTTTAAATATTGCTCGGTAATAACACCTGTTATGGGACTTTTTATGATGTAATTTTGCAGCGTTTCGCGGTTAGTTACGCTTGCAAGCTTGTCACCTTTTTTAACGTTTTGACCAATGCTGACAAATATATCGTTAACTAAACCGGTGTAAGGCGCCATTACTTCAACAGTGCCGTGCGCGGTTGGTGCTATTACACCAAATAAAGTATCCATCAGCTCAACACTGCCTGACTGAGCAAGTTGGGTTTTAATACCTGCGCGCTCAATTGCTTGGGTGCTTAGTGTGGTGCGCCCTTCTTCTTGCTCATAATGATAATTTATTTTAGCCCCTTTATAGCGTGCCATAACGTCAAGTTTAAATGAGTGCGGCTCGTTTACACTTACGGTACTTACTAAATAGTCATCTTCTGCTTTAAAGCGAATAAGCTGTGGTTTTTCACTTAAACGCTGCACATTAATAGTTACGCTTAACTGGTTTATATCAACGGCTTTATTATTATCAAAACCATATATTCGCAGCTCCGTATTACCTGCAAATTGCGTTAATTTAAGCTCTAAATCAAGTTTGTTATTGGTTAGTAAAAATCCGCCGTGAGGACCTTTTTCTGCGTGTTCATCTTTATGACCTTCTTCGTGACTTTCTTCATGATTGTCGTCAGATGCCATAGCCGTGCTACTAAATAGCGGGAATGCAAACAGCTGGGTAATTAATAATGCGATAAGAGTTTTATTCATGATTGATGAGTCTCAATTAAAGGTTGGCCAGTTAAACGCTCAAGGGTAAGTAGCACTTGGTACAGCTCGCTATGAGTGGTGATAAGTGCGCGTTTAGAATCAAATAAAGCTTGTTGAGCGTCGAGTAATTGCAGTACCGAAATTTGCCCTTGCTGATAGCTTTTTAAGCTTTGCT
Organism: Pseudoalteromonas sp. EB27; assembly: GCF_001974875.1. Lineage (GTDB taxonomy): Bacteria > Pseudomonadota > Gammaproteobacteria > Enterobacterales > Alteromonadaceae > Pseudoalteromonas. Next base: position 113,119 of record NZ_MTQD01000012.1, on the reverse strand, counting down.
TTATAAGCGTTTGTGCTTGTGGAATTACCTGCTGTGTCAACAGCTGTGCTTGCGCAGCTTTACCTTGGTAATACGCGTACAAGGTGCGTATTTGCTGGCGAAGTTGAATACGTAACTGCCCTTGCTGCTCATTCAGCAGTGCAAGCTGGCTTTGAGCCGCCTCAATATTACCGCTGTTAGAATTACTCAGTTGTAGCGGCATAGAAAACGAAAATACAAACGAGCTGGCATCTGTTTGTTGGTTATAACGCACGCCGCCGCTAAGTGTTAAATCACTTTCCCCGTTTGATTTTTGTAGCGATAAGTTAGCCGTTTGCTGCATATATTGCTGCTGTAACAAAGCAAAGTCTGGTGCTGTATTTACTGCATCAAGTAATGCTTGCTCATTTTTAAGCTTTGTAACTGTAGATAAATCCCCAGCATAATAATCACTGAGTAATTGCTTTTGCCAAAGCTCATTTAGTGCTAAGCGCGAGCGCTCAAATTCACTTTGTAGCATTACGGTATTTAGATCTACTTGGCTTAATGCGTAGCGCATACGTGTTACATCAGCTTGTGAAACTGCGCCCGCTTCAGCGCGTTTTTCTATTGCCTTAAGCGCCTGCTTAACAGTACTTTTACGCTCACTATTTAAAGCTATTAACGCCTGAAACTTAAGTACTTGGTAATAACGCTCAGTAGTAGTAGCAAAAAGCGCTAAGCGCGTATTTTTATACTCAATTGTTTGCGCTTTTATATTTGCAGTCGCGTAATTAACGCGGTTCTGCCGTTTATCGCCAAGCTCTATTAATTGACTCAGTGCAAGTGTGTACTGCGCCCCCGAAAATGCATGGGAGCCGTGGGTCCCTAAAAAATTTTCAGCTTCAAAACTCACCTCTGGATTAGGTGCAAGCGCAGCCTGGGTTTTAAGCGCACTTAATATTTTTTGATGATAAGGGTAGCGTTTAAGCTGTAAGTTTTGCTGCTCAGTATTTGTAAGCGCTTGCTTAAGGGTTAATACGTTTTGATTTTCGCTGTTAGCAAATGCGCTAAATACAGGCAATACGCACAGTAGCGCCACCAGCATTATTGGTTTTTTATTCATATAGCGTGTCCGTTTTTAACAAACAGTGGGTGTGTTACAAATCGTAAGCACCCTAAATAGGCAAAATAGTACCTTTAACGCATATAAGCGCAGGCAATAAAATGCACTGAAATTATCTAAAAAATAATTAAACTAGCTAAGTGAATTAGGCGGCGGAACATCTGGCGGATAATTTAAGCCTTTGTAACAAGCAGGCTGCGTTGCTTGGCTTTGCTCAGGACTTATTGGATGATTTAGCGTACTGTAGTAACCACAGTGGCAATGTTGATGGGCATGAATTTCAGTAGGTGATTGAGCGTCTTCATCTTCTAAACTTGTTTGAGAATGAATATGGGTAACGTGATCGACTTCTTCTTGTAAATGATACACGGCCGCGTCACAGCTAATAAAGCTGTGTACAAGCACTAGGAGTATCACGACTAAAAAGTAGTTTGAGCGCATTGCGACCTATAAAATCCAAAAATACAATTAACAACGCACGCACAATACATTAAACACTTCAAAAAGTAACGAGCTACTTTCTATACATTGATGGCGACATACCCACCGACTTCTTAAAACGTTTGGAAAAAATAAAAATATTAGAATACCCCACATAACTTGCCACATGAGAAATTGGCCAAGCCGTGTTTAACAGTAAGTTTTTAGCTCGCTCAATACGTAAATGAATAAGTTGTTGTATTGGGCTTTTACCAAATAGCGCTTGGCATAAACGATGTAAGTGCGGCGGTGAATAATGCACATGCTCGCACATTACCTCTATTGTCCAATCAAACTGTAAGCGCTTATCTACCTCTTCAAACAAACTAATTAAACGGTTATGCGCCGCACCCTGTGAGTTATTTTGCAGCGTAGCATTTAAGTAATGACTTAAAATAGGCATGACGCTTTCGCGTAAATTAGCATTAGGCTCGCTATATAAAAGCTCCATAGCAAGGTGTAACGGCTCAAGCTTTTGATCGGTTAACACCAATGCTTGCGCTAAATTTAAATGCTGCCAACGTTTAGTGTTTGCAAGGTTTAACCAAATAACATCCCAATGTTCAGCATCAATTTTAACTTCAAAGCTTTGCTTAGCGGGTAGCACAATAAGTGTATTGGCATTGAGTGTGTACTGCTCATTTTGTGTTGTTAATTTACCCTGCCCAGCAAGTGTATAAAAAAGTGTATGTTCTAGCGGTGCTGAGCGTGCTACGCAATAACGACCCGATAGGTTTGAGCAACCCGCAAGTGCTATTTCAAGGTTTGGTATTTGCGCGAGCGTTTGTGAATCAATAAAGCGTTCTATACAACGCGGGCCAATATCGAGTATATCTTTAATGTTATAGCGCATAATTACAATGATAGTTTTGGATAAATAAAAGAGAGCTTTAAGCATAACCCCTGCGATTATTTTTAGCTATATTTAGCAAATTATAATTGCCCGCTTATGCAATAGGATAAACATGACCTCTTTAGAGCACATAATTAATCGCCGCGATTGGGAAAACCCAATTTCAGTACAAGTTAATCAAGTAAAAGCGCACAGCCCACTCAATGGTTTTAAAAGCGTTGAACATGCCCGTACTAACACACAATCGCAAAAGCAAAGTTTAAACGGTCAGTGGGATTTTAAATTATTTGATAAACCCGAAGCGGTCGATGAGTCGTTGCTAAGTAAAACACTAAACAGCGACTGGCAAAGCATTACAGTGCCTTCTAACTGGCAATTACACGGTTTTGATAAACCTATTTACTGTAATGTTAAATACCCGTTTGCAGTTAACCCGCCTTTTGTACCAAGCGATAACCCTACAGGCTGTTACCGTACTGAATTTACGATTACGGCGGATCAATTAGCTCAGCGTAATCATATTATTTTTGAAGGCGTTAACTCGGCGTTTCACCTTTGGTGTAACGGGCAATGGGTGGGTTATTCACAAGATAGCCGCTTGCCAAGCGAGTTTGATTTAAGCGAACTGTTAGTTGCAGGCACCAACCGTATTGCCATTATGGTTATTCGCTGGAGCGATGGCAGTTACTTAGAAGATCAGGACATGTGGTGGCTAAGCGGTATTTTTCGCGATGTTAACTTACTTACAAAACCACAAAATCAAATACGTGATGTGTTTATAACCCCCGATTTAGACGCTTGCTACCGCGATGCAACGCTACATATAAAAACCGCGATTAATGCGCCAAATAACTATCAAGTAGCAGTGCAAGTTTTTGATGGGGAACAGGCGCTATGTGAGCCACAAATTCAAAGCACTAACAATAAACGTGTTGATGAAAAAGGCGGCTGGAGCGATGTCGTATTTCAAACAATTGATATACAAAGCCCTAAAAAATGGACCGCCGAAACCCCTTACTTATACAGCTGTGTTGTAAGCCTGTTAGATGAGCAAGGCAACACTGTAGATGTAGAAGCCTACAACATTGGCTTTAGAAAAGTAGAAATGCTTAACGGGCAGCTTTGCCTAAACGGCAAGCCGCTACTTATTCGCGGCGTTAACCGCCACGAGCACCACCCTGAAAACGGTCATGCAGTTACTACCGCCGATATGATTGAAGATATTAAGCTGATGAAGCAAAATAACTTTAACGCCGTGCGTACTGCTCACTACCCTAACCATCCACGCTTTTACGAGTTATGTGACGAGCTAGGTTTATACGTAGTAGATGAAGCCAATATAGAAACCCACGGCATGTTTCCTATGGGGCGTTTAGCGAGCGATCCGCAGTGGGCCGGTGCATTTATGTCGCGCTATACGCAAATGGTTGAGCGCGACAAAAACCACGCCTCAATTATTATTTGGTCATTGGGTAACGAATGCGGGCACGGTGCAAATCACGATGCTATGTATGGCTGGTCAAAAAGCTTTGACCCTTCTCGCCCAGTGCAATACGAAGGTGGCGGCGCAAATACAACGGCTACCGATATTATTTGCCCAATGTACGCCCGTGTAGATACGCATGTTGCCGACGACGCCGTACCTAAATATTCAATTAAAAAATGGTTAAGCCTACCGGGTGAAACTCGCCCGCTTATTTTATGCGAATACGCTCACGCAATGGGTAACAGCCTAGGTAGCTTTGACGATTACTGGCAAGCATTTAGAGAATACCCGCGTTTGCAAGGCGGCTTTATTTGGGATTGGGTAGACCAAGGTTTATCTAAAACTGACGAAAACGGTGAGCATTACTGGGCTTACGGTGGCGACTTTGGTGATGAACTAAATGACCGACAGTTTTGTATAAACGGGTTATTGTTCCCAGACCGAACACCACACCCTAGCCTGTTTGAAGCTAAATACAGCCAACAGCATTTACAATTTACATTGCGTGAGCAAAATCAAAACCAATACACCATTAAGGTATTTAGCGATTACGTATTTAGGCACACCGATAACGAAAAGCTCGTTTGGCAATTAATGCAAAATGGCGTGTGTGTTGAGCAAGGCGAGCAAGTACTTAATATAGCGCCGCAAAGTACGCACACGTTAACGATTAAAACTAAAACAGCGTTTGAGCAAGGTGCGCAATATTACCTTAATTTAGATGTAGCGCTAATTAACGACTCACACTTTGCAAACGCTCAACATATTATGGATACCGAGCAGTTTAAGCTAATGAACAGTAATAATTTAAACGATAAATCATTTACACCAACCTCTAAGCAAAGCGCTATAAGTGTTAATGAAACTGACTCCCACCTAAATATTGAAAACGATAAGTTTAAACTTATTTTTAGCAAGCAATCAGGGCTTATAGAGCAGTGGTTACAAAACGATACTCAGGTTATTAGTAGCCCACTGGTTGATAACTTTTATCGTGCGCCACTTGATAACGACATTGGTGTAAGCGAAGTAGATAACCTAGATCCTAATGCGTGGGAGGCTCGTTGGTTGCGTGCAGGTATAGGGCAATGGCAGCGCACATGTAGCTCAATTCACGCAGTGCAATCAAGTGTTGATGTACGTATTACTTGTGTATTTAATTACGAGTTTAATGGCGTGCTACAGGCTCAAACACAGTGGCTATATACACTAAATAATACCGGTAATATTAGCCTAAATATTAACGTGCACTTAAACGATATCCTGCCGCCAATGCCGCGTATAGGGCTAAGTACAACGCTTAATAAGCAAAGCGATACAAAAATAAACTGGCTAGGTTTAGGGCCTTTCGAAAACTACCCAGATCGCAAAGCCGCAGCACGTTTAGGTTATTACAGCTTGAGCTTAAATGAGCTACATACACCGTATATATTCCCAACTGATAATGGTCTGCGTAGCGATTGCCAATTACTGAGTATTAATAATTTAACCGTGACTGGCGCGTTTTTGTTTGCAGCTAGCGAGTATTCTCAAAGTATGTTAACTCAGGCGAAACACACTAACGAACTAATTGCTGATGATTGCGTACATGTGCATATTGATCATCAACATATGGGCGTGGGTGGTGATGACTCGTGGAGCCCAAGCACCCATAAAGAATATTTACTTGAGCAAAAGCAGTATAGTTATTCTTTAACTTTTTCAGCTAAATAGGTTATTTAAACAAAAGCAGCGGCCAAATTAGCCGCTGTTTTTTAAATTTATAAACGTTATTTATTAGCTAGTTTTTTAGCTAATACGTTATCAAGCGAAAAACTTCCCGATCCTTGAATGGCAAGTGCAGCCATTACAACAAGTAACGTTAACGCATATTCGTAGCCATTGTTTGCCATAAACAAACCATTACTAATATGCACGCTAAAAATAGCAATTAGCATAGTAAAGCCAGCAACAACCGCTGCTGGGCGTGTTAATAAACCAATAACCAAGGCAATACCACCAAAAAACTCTGCACTACCGGCCATCATTGCTAACCAGTAACCTGGCTCTAAACCAATACTCGCCATCCATTGACCTGTACCTTCAAGGCCATAACCGCCAAACCAAGCAAATAATTTTTGTGCACCATGCGCAGCTAAAATAAGGCCCACAGGCACTCGTAAAATTAATGCTGCTGCGCCTGCTTTTGAGCTAAGTAATGTGTTTAGTAATTTCATGAGTTTTAGTCCTGTTTAATTTATTTGAGCGTTAGATTTCTTCTAACCGTTGAGCACAGTTTACTATCATCATTTGCAAACATTAATACCAGCATTATTGGTTAATTATCAATGCAGTGTTTTTAATTTATTTAATACCAATTCGCTTAATTAAGTGATCTATTTTGAGGATGGAAAAACGTGTTGATAACTAGGCAAAAAATTTGCTATTTAGTTGTTCTAAATGAGAATTTTTTAACGCAAATAGCGATACGTTTAGCCCCGCAAAATGATTAAGTATTATTGCGGATTGGTATAACTCACAAAAAAGCCGCTAGCTTTAAACGTTAGCGGCTTTAAGTTTTAAGTTACTTTAAAATGATTAAGCAACAGCTTGCTCTAAAATTTCGCGGCTTTCTTTAAGCGTAATAGCTTGGTTCTCACCAAGTGCTAGCATGCCATGTGCTTCAAGTTTGCCAATAATGTTGTCAATCGCAGCGGCTTTATCATCGCCATGCTCAGTAAGCACAGTTGCTACGTCAAGGCTGTGGTAAAACGCTTCAATTGCTTCAATTGTTTTCTCCGCTAAGTCGTCAGATTGCTCAAGACCAAATACGTTTTTACCCATTTGCTCAAGCTTTGCTTTTTTAACTGCAAATTGGTTGCGTAGTAAAGAAGGCTGAACAATAGCAAGTGAACGAGCATGATCAACACCGTAAGCAGCTGTAAGCTCGTGGCCAATCATGTGTGTTGCCCAATCTTGCGATACACCAGAACCAATTAAACCATTAAGTGCTTGGTTAGCTGCCCACATAAGGTTTGCACGCCATGCATCGTCTTGGTTTTCAAAGTTATCGCCCAGTTTTTTAAGCGTTCTTAATAGTGCCTCTGCGTAACCTTCTTGAACCAATGCTGTTTCAGGGAATGTTAGGTACTGCTCACAGGTATGAACCCATGCATCTACTAATCCATTCACAAGTTGGCGCTGTGGTAATGTTTTCATTACATCAGGGTCCATAATCGCAAATTTAGGAAGTACTTCTGGTGATGCAAACGGTAGTTTTTGCTTCGTTGCTTCTTTGCTCACAACTGAGTTTTGGTTAGACTCTGAACCCGTTGCAGGCAATGTTAATATTGCACCAATTGGTAATGCACTAGTAATAGTGTGCTTACCAGTAGGAATATCCCAACCTTCGCCATCATAAACTGCAGATGCTGCAATGTATTTAACGCCGTCGATTACTGAACCGCCGCCTACACCTAGTACAAAGTCGATGCCTTGTTCTTTACAAATTTTTACTGCTTGGTCTAGTACTTCTATAGTTGGGTTAGCGCCTACACCCGAAAATTCAACCCAGTCAAAGCCTTCAAGTGCTGCTGCAACTTGGTCGTACACGCCGTTCTTTTTAATTGAACCGCCGCCGTACACTACAAGTACTTTTTGATCCTTTGCGATCAAATCAGTTAGTGAGGCAATTTGTTCTTGGCCGAACTGGATAAGTGTTGGGTTTACGTAGCTAAATTTCATTATTTTGCTCCTAGGTGACGGTTAAATACTAAATATAATGCTTAGTTACTCACTAAGCTAAACTTCAATGAGTGCATATTAGTGGCAAAACAAACATAAAAAAAGCCCAATAACTCGCAAAAGCTTGCCTAAAACTGTCAGTATTGATATTTTAAGCAAAATTCGTACGATAGTAGATGCTTTAATGTCCTCAATAGCCAACATGATGCAAAAATTTGCAGAGCACAATAATTTACTTAACTTTGAAGGCAATATGGAAACCATTATTCCAGGTGTGTATTTTCATCGTGCAAGTAAAAGCTCGCCGCGCCAGCCACTTATATATAACTCAGGTATTATTATTGTTGGGCAAGGACATAAGATAATTCATTTTCCTGATCATCAAATAAAATATGGTGAAGGCGACTACCTTGTTTTAGGTGTGCCTGTGCCACTTGAATGCGAAGCTTTTACCGATAACAACCTACCTGTTATGGGTATTGTTATAGATATAAACCCGGTAATGTTACATAAATTAGTAAACCAAATTGGTACACATAAGCCATTCACCACTGGGCAAATGAGTGGCGTTCAATCGGCTAAAATAGATGGTGCAATGGAGCAAGTAACCCACCGTTTACTTAGTGTGCTTAATAACCCCATTGAGGCTGACGTTTTTGGCGAAGATATAGTAAAAGAATTGGTATATCGCGTACTTTGTGGTCCACAAGGACATACTTTAATAGGGCTTGCTATGCATGATGGGCATTATGCGCGTATCGCCCGTACGCTCTCAACTATGCACAGTAGTTATGCCAATCAAATTACAGTTGAAGGATTAGCTGAAGATGTAAACATGAGCGTATCATCGTTCCATCGTGCTTTTAGGCAAGTAACGTTTGAGTCACCTTTGCAGTATTTAAAAAAAGTACGCTTAGCTAAGGCTAAAGAGCTTATAACCACTAGTGGGAGTAAAGCCAACGAAGCTGCATTAAAGGTTGGCTATACGAGCCCATCGCAATTTAGCCGCGAATTTAAACGCCACTTTAATAAAACACCTAGTGAAATGTTAACTCAACTACATAGCTAAAGATAATGGTCTTAGAGATGTAAATTAACCGAGCGAGTCAATCTTAAACACTGCTTTTTTGGTGTTTAGCATAGCTTGCTTAGCAAATTGACGATTGATAAATTGGCTAAAAATAATAGTAAATAACGTTGAGCAAATGGCAGCTGTTGCGTACACCTGCCAAATCATAAAGTTATGTTTTAACATAAACGCAATCACCGCAAAAAATACACACCCACCTAATGAACCAATAATACCCCCATTAAGAATTTTAAACGTTGAGGCTTGTTTGTCACTAAAGTGGGCAACACTGCCCATTACCGCCAAAATAACCGGAAAGGTAGAGATTAACCCGCTCCACGCAGACCCTATATGCTGTGATATAAAAGTAACAAGCACGATAAAGCTTGTCACTAATATCATTTTTACCGGAAGCTCCCAGCGGGCATTTAATGGTTTTGCATCAGCTGATATATTTAGCTTTGTAGAGATAATAGTTAAACCGAGTAAAATACAAAGCGAAACCACACTCGCCACAATAATATTCACTGGTAAAAATAAAGTAATAACGCTAAATACACACCAAATACTTAACGCTGTAAAAAGCGATTTAAGCATTCCAAACCTTCGTGATACAACCAAGTAACTAAAACAAAATAAACCTATGCCGCTCATTCCATATAAAGATGCCACAGCAGAGTTTGCAGCAAATAATTTACCTTGCTCTAATGCTATAAAATAAGATATTGGGCCCGAGGTGATAGGCAAGCCAGGAATTATGCCGCTAACAAAACTACCAAAGCGTTTTTGGGCGAATGTTATTAGTAAAATAAGCAAAGGTGCAATTATGAGTTTAAGCAGCATGAATAACAATAAAGTATGAGAGTTGGAATCGAGTTTACGTGGCTATACCTACATTGTAGAGTGAATAAAAATCATGCATGTAGTGTAATTTTTTTCACCTGTAAGTATTAACTAATTTATCAAAACACTGATTAATAGTTATAAAAAAAACCACTTATTAAAGTGGTTTTTTAGCTTAACTTAAACAACAGCATTTATACTTTTTTAAATAAAACCTCTGGGTTTACCATGGTTTTCATTTCAAGCACATTGCCATTTGGATCTTCAATAAAAAATGTTTCTTGCTCAAACTCATCACCAATAAAACGGCGGTATGGTTTATCTAGGTATTCAATACCCGCATCTTCAATACGTTTTTTTAATCCATTAAATTCATCTTCAGATAAGTGAATCCCAAAGTGGGGTACTGCTACAGCTCCCATATCAACATCATGGCGAACTGTTGGTAAGCGCTCAACACTCTGGTGCAAGGTAAGTTCATTACCCCAAAAATCTATATCTACCCAGCGACCTTCTTCACTGTTACCGGTTTTACAGCCTAGTACGTCACAATAAAACGCTTTAGCCACTTTTAAATCGCCAGCCGGAATAGCCAGATGCAAACAGTTAGACATAAATAACCCTTGGTTAACACTTTAATACATTAAATTATCGCCATTATACATAATTTGTGATTTATAGAACATTAACAGCAACGCTATTAAGCATATTTAATACCTAAAAGTCGTTTAAAAAACATGCTTTTTAAATGTGTAATTACTTATAACATTTATTTGTTAGAGAGTATTAGAAAGCGCAAAAGGATTAGTTTAAAATGCGCCGCTATGATTAAATTCTTACTTTTAAAATTCATTACTTTCTTTTTAGGCTTTGTAGCTTGCTTTGCTATGCACACTACTTTTGCACTGCCTTTAGTAATTTCTGCTGCGCTAACGGGGCTTATAGGCTCGTTTATTCCCTTTCCTGCGCGTTATAAAAATCATCCTTATGCTGCAATTTATGCTGGTAGCTTTGCCGGTATGTGTTCAACCCATTTAATTACCAGTTACTGGGAAATTGCTATTATTTCGCTTATTGGCTCAAGTTTGTATGTGCTTACTATGAATATGTTTACAGGCTTTGGCGGTAAGCTTGGCAGTGTTGCCTTTGCTAGTGTGGCACTTTTTGTATTAGCTAAAGGAATTGTATTATGAGTATTGAATACCCGTTACTTGTACTGCTTGGGGCCTTTTTAACATTTTACTTGGCTAAACATAGCCGCTTTGATGGGGTTAGAGCGTCGTCTTCACTTTCTATTATTGCTTATTTAATTTTTAGCGCTTTAAATTTAAACCCCGATTTATACGCAATTGTATTTTTTGGCGGCACATTCATAGGTATGAGCGCCCCACATCGATTTGGTATTTATACCGTAGCAAGCTCATCTATTTTGTTTTCAATATTATTTGAGTTCCTTGTACCAAAACTTGACGGCTACGGCGGTGCATTAGGTATTAGTGCATTTTTGTCTGTATGTATCTGCCATACTTGTATTTTATTGGGTGCCCCAAGAAGTAAAAAACCACAATAACTTATTTATGTTTAATGCTACTTGTAGGGTAGCCAAATAGCACTCTACATTTAGCTTTTATTCCTGATGCCTTATAAACACCTTTAAATAAGTGCTCCCACTGATGAAACGTAATAACGACTGGGTTATTGCTATTAAGCTGCCCTATAATGCCGTATTTACAAGGCTTTGATTTATCTTCTTCTACAAAGGTGCCAAATAACTTATCCCAAATAATAAGTACACCTGCAAAATTTTTATCAAGGTAACCTGCATTTATTGCGTGATGAACTCGATGATGCGAAGGCGTATTAAATACTTTTTCAAACCAGCCTAACTTACCCACTATTTGAGTATGTACAAAAAATTGATACGCCAAATTTAATGCAACCACGCTAAATACTGTTAGCGGTTCAAATCCAATTAAAATCATAGGTAGCCAAAACATCCACATACCGGCTACGGGGTACATTAAGCTTTGCCTAAATGCGGTGGTGAAATTCATTTTAGTTGAACTATGGTGCACCACATGTGCAGCCCACAACCAATGAATATGATGCGATGCTTTATGAAACCAATAATACAAAAAATCTTGCAGTAAAAATGCAAATGCAATACTTAATATACTTACTTCAATATCAAACAATCTATAGTCATACAACCAATTAAATAAAGGCATTAATAGCAGTAACGCAATAGCATCGGCGCCTTGGTGCAATAGCGCTAACACTGTATTTGCTAGGCTATCTTTTATGTCGTAATAGCGCTTAAACTTAATAAACTCAGAGCAAACAAATATCAAAAATAATGGACTCAGAGCGAGTAAAATAATTTCTGAGTTCATGCTTTACCCACCAAAAAATAATTATTTAAATTGTTTAACGCTTGGGTTATATCTTTTGTAATAACATATTTAAGTAATGCATTTGGCATCCACCACGGAGCTGAGCAGCTTATGCAATAGTTAAGTTCGGTAACTAAAGTATTGATGTCTTTATTTGCAATGAGGTATATATCGCCTCGATGATTAGCTACTGGTTTATCGCCTACTATTTGATAACTGATATGATTTTGATCGGCACTGATTATTTGCTCTGAAAACGTTATTTTACCTATTTTTACTTGCCTAACAGATCCTTTCCCGCCTTCTATTTGCCCTTCGTTTTGTGCTTGTAGCAGCTTAAATTTGGCATTAAAAAATCGATGCAACTGTTGATGATCCAATAGTGTGCTTATTATTTGCTTTGGCTGTGCATTAAGCGTTTGTTTAATTGTTATAAGTATCATTTTTACAGCAATAGGTTATTAGGCATTCAACTAGCATATAAAAATTTAACGTGGCAAACTTGCTAATACACGACTATTTTTTAGCTTTAGATGACAAATGCACACATTAGCTGATCATTACTTTTCAAGTATTCTTGATTACTTACAAGCGCAAGGCATTAATACTAAAACGGCTTTGCACGCTATTAGCTTTGACGAATTTAGTAATCAGCATACCCATCAATTAGCGCCGCGTATTAGTTTAAATAGTTACAATGCTTTATTAGTTTATGGCAAGAAAACACTTAACGACCCTCTTTTTGGTTTTACCCTAGGTCAGCAAATTCGCACTGCTGACTACGGCGTTTTAGGTTACTTAATTGAATCAAGCGATAACTTAAGTAGTGCCATTAAAGCATTGTTAAGCTACGACAGCTTGGTGGCTGATATTGGTAAGGCCAAGTTTGAACTAAATACTGATACAGCAACTATTCGTTGGATTGCTCATCAAAGTTGTAATGAGCATGTAGTTTTACGAAACATGACCGCGTGGGTAAGTGTAATTCGCCAGTTAATAAACTTAACGCTTTCGCCAAGTAGTATTAGTTTCACTTATAATTGGTTGCCATTGCAAAGACGCGCCCTTGAATCATGGTTTAAATGCCCTGTAAAAAGCAGTGCTGAATATAATCAAATTAGCTTTCCGAGCCATTATTTAACGCTGCCCTTTAAAACCGATAACGCCATTATTAATTCTACTTTTAAGCAATTGTCAGAGCAGCAACTCTCTAATTTTAAAAGCCAGCAGCGTATTGACGATAAAGTTAATCAGTTACTTACAGCTAAAACCACCTTGCAAAACTGTAACCTAATAGGCATAGCTGATGCGCTTAATTTAACACCCCGAACGCTACAACGACGCTTAAAAGAACAAAACTTAACCTTTGCTCAGTTACTTGAAAAAGAACGTAAAAAACGTGCAGGTACATTAATAGCCAGCATGCCACTTGCTGATTTATCTAATATTTTAGGATTTAAAGATCAAAGCTCTTTTAATCGCGCATTTTTACGCTGGCATAAGTGCTCGCCATTAAAATTTACAAAAAACGCTAAATCAAAGTAAGGTGCTAATGCTGTTTATTTACATTAAATAAACATAAAATGTATACCTTTTAAGCAGCACTCTTTACACTAGTGATAATATTATTTAAAAAGATTTGTTTATGTTAGTGCGTGTTGTATTTAGTGCCTGTGTATTTATGTTTTATAGCGCCATATGTAACGCAGACCACGTCACATTTATAGCTGAAGAGCTTCCTCCTTATCACTTTAAAAATCAGCAAGGTGAAGTAAGCGGAGCTTTAGTCGACATTGCCAAAGCAGTTGTGAAGCAAACAAACTTAACCGCTAATTTTGAAATAATGCCTATGGCCCGCGTTTTTAAGGAGCATCAAACAAGTACCAACGCCATAATGTTGTCTTTGTTAAAAACCCCAGAGCGGATTAATAAATATACGTGGTTAGGCGAAGTGTACTTCGCAGATGCCTATTTAATTAGTTTAAAAAACCATGTAGATGAAGTCGTTCACTTAAATTTTGCTAAAGAGTATAAAGTAGCAACCATTCGAGGCTACCTGAGTGAGGCCTACTTAAAGCAAAAAGGCTTTACCGAAAACAAAAACTTGATACTGGTCAGCTACTATAACCAACTTTGGCAAATGCTTTATAAAAACCGTATCGACTTTGTAGTAACTAATACACTTACACTTGATAACGAGTTAAAAAGCCTAGAACTCGATCCTAGCCTAATAACAAAACGAATTCATTTAAGCGATCTGCCCTCTTCACTTAATTTTGCAGCAAGTAACCAACTTAATCCTAAAACAGCTAAAGCACTCTCTGACGCATTAAATAATATTAAAGAAAATGGTGAATACCGTACCATTTTAAACAAGTGGCAACTTTTATTACCAAACACGACTAACTTGCAGCACTAACCATGGTTAAAGCCCGACATTAGTTATTGGCAGTGGTTATTTAGTTATTTGCTAAACGCTGCAAGGCAAACTACAAAATTAATACCCCCCAAAAAAACTACACTTTAGCGCCAAAGGCCACGTTAAACATCATTAGGAGAATAGCCAAGCACATAAAAAATACATACCGCAAACACCTCCATAAAAGCCGTTAAAAAACACCCCAACCAAATTGGTATAACAAAAAATCATTTAAAAAATATTTAATTTTACTAATTGGTAAGTTTTAATTGTTAAATTGGTATGCTAGATTGAGATTAAACGATGCCTGTACCGCACAATTTTTACTTCATCACACAGAGACAATAATGATAAAAAATACATCCACATTTAAACTTACGGCTTTAGCCGTTATCACCCCTTTACTTTTTACCGCTTGTTCAAGTACCCAAAGCACTAATCAGCAAAGCGATGCGCCTGTACCTGCAACAAAGTTTGATTTATCTCACTGGAAAATAAATGTACCAGTTGATTTAAACAACGACGGTAAAATTGATGAAATAGATGTAGAAGAAATTCAGACTTACGCACACCCTGATTTTTTCTATCTTGATGATAAAGGCTACATGGTATTTACCTCCCCTAATAAAGCGCTTACAAGTGCCAATTCTACTAATACCCGTAGTGAACTTAGACAAATGATCCGTGGATCAAATACTAAAATTAAAACTAAACACTCTAAAAACAACTTTGCTTTAGCTGTTCACCCGCTATCTGACCGATTTGGTTCTGTTGGTGGAAAAATGGAAGCAACGTTAAAAGTAGATCACGTTGCACTTCGTGCGACTGATCCTGATAAAAAAGCGGCTTACTCGGTTGTGGTAGGGCAAATTCACGCAGGTAAAGATCAGGCACTTATTGATACCAAGCTTGGTTATGGCTGGGGCAATGAACCACTTAAAATATATTACAAAAAATGGCCAGGACATAAAACAGGCTCAGTTTTTTGGAACTACGAACGTAACTTAGCTAAAACAAATCCTGACCGTACAGACATTACTTACCCTGTTTGGGGTAATACATGGGAAAATCCTAACGAGCCAGGCAGCGCCGGTATTGCACTAGGTGAAGAATTTAGCTACACGGTAAATGTGTATAAAAATGTTATGCACCTTACATTTAGCGCACAAGGCAAAGAAGACGTTAACTACTCTATTAACTTAGGTAATAACGTAGATGCTTATGGCAAAGTAGATGAAAAAGACCATCCACATGGTTACGCTGCAGATTGGCATTACTTTAAAGCCGGCGCTTATAACCAATGTAGTACTAAAAGCGCGAAAGGTATTTGGTACCCTGGTTGTTTAGGTACTGGCGATTGGACTAAAGATAAACAAAATGGCGATTACGCTCAAGTAAGCTTTAGTAAACTAGAGTTGAGCCCTGCGACACCGTCAACAAAATAACTAGGCTAGTATAACCTCAGATAAGTAATTTTTTAGTGATGTAAAAAGTGGCGTTGGTAGATTATTAATATCGCACCAGCGCCACTTTAAACATTTATTAGGCTCTTTAAGCTCAGGCTCTCCGCCCTCAAAATCAGCTTTTACATACAACGTAATATAGTGTTTGTTCTCTGCTGTAAAAATATCATTGGTAAAATCAAGCTTAGTAATTTTACTTACCTTTAAACCTGTTTCTTCAAACACTTCACGTATTGCACATTGCTCAACACTTTCACCAAACTCTAAATGCCCTCCAGGTGTTGCCCATGTATTAGCACCGTGCGCGCCAATGCGCTCACCTAGTAAAATTGTGTTTTTATGCTTTATAATAACCGCAACCCCTACTCTTACTACATTAATCATATCGTCTTTTCTCTTATTTTTACTGCCCGCCATGCTGAACCACACGCTTTGTATTGTCAATTTGGTATTTTTAAAACCAGTATATTGATTAACTTTTAGCCGACCAAGGTCGAATAGCTTGCTTACTAAAAAAAGCCTACATTTTGTAAGGTCTCTCACACACACTAGCCTAGGAGCCTTATATGTCAGGCGAATATCAACAGCAATATAATGCATTTAAACAAAACCCAGCCCAATTTTGGCTCGAACAAAGTAAAAATATTTCATGGTATAAAACTCCCACAAAAGCATACACACAAGACGACGATGGGCTTTATCATTGGTTTAGCGACGGGCAATTAAACACCAGTTTTTTAGCGCTAGACCAGCACGTTATTGCCGGATTTGGCGAGCAAACCGCACTGATTTACGACTCCCCAGTCACTAATACAAAGCAAACTTATAGCTACTCACAACTACAACGAGAAGTTGCTAAATTTGCAGGCGTAATACAATCGTTAGGCGTTACAAAAGGCGACTGCGTTGTTATTTATATGCCAATGATCCCACAAGCTGTTATTGGTATGTTGGCATGCGCTCGCCTTGGTGCTATTCATTCTGTGGTATTTGGTGGGTTTGCTGCACACGAATTGGCTGTACGCATTGATGATGCCAAGCCTAAACTTATACTTAGCGCCTCATGCGGTGTTGAAGTAAGCAGCGTTATTGAATACAAACCACTTATTGATAACGCAATAGACTTAGCTATGCACAAAGTAGAACACTGCGTAATTTATCAGCGTCCACAAGTCAGGGCCACTCTTGAGCCTAAACGAGACATAGATTGGACTCAGGCAATGCAAACCGCTACAAGCGCAGATCCGGTGCCTGTAAATGGTGACGATCCGCTTTATATTTTATATACCTCAGGCACCACAGGCACACCCAAAGGCGTAGTGCGCGAAAATGGCGGTCACGCTGTAGCAATGCAATACAGCATGGAAACCGTTTATGGTATGAAGCCCGGCGACGTATTTTGGGCAGCGTCTGACATTGGCTGGGTAGTTGGGCACTCTTATATAGTTTACGCGCCGCTAATGTATCGCTGCGCGACAGTATTATATGAAGGTAAACCGGTTAAAACGCCCGATGCCAGTGCATTTTGGCGCATGGTTGAAGAATATAAAGTAAATGCATTATTTAGTGCCCCCACCGCATTTAGAGCAATTAAAAAAGAAGACCCAAATGCTGATGGTTTTAATCAATACGATACCTCTAGCTTAAAACGCTTGTTTTTAGCCGGCGAGCGATTAGACCCTCCCACTTACGAGTGGCTTAAAGAAAAAACCAAACTGCCAGTGCTCGATCATTGGTGGCAAACCGAAACCGGCTGGGCTATCGCCTGCAACCCCGTAGGCATTGAAGAATTAGTAACAAAACCAGGCAGCTCAACAGTCCCGACACCTGGCTTTGATGTGCAAATACTAAATATGCATGGCGAGCAATGTGCACCAAACGAGCAAGGTGCTGTAGTAATAAAACTCCCACTGCCGCCAGGGTGCATGCCAACCGTTTGGCAAAATACCCCGCGCTTTAAAGCAGGCTATTTAACGCAGTACTCTGGCTATTATCTTTCAGGCGACGGCGGCTACATAGATGAAGATGGGTACTTATTTATTATGGGACGCACCGATGATGTAATTAACGTAGCAGGCCATAGACTTTCTACCGGTGAAATGGAAGAAATAGTAGCCGCGCACCCTGCTGTTGCTGAGTGCGCCGTGTTTGGGATAACCGACACACTAAAAGGCCAACTACCAATGGCAATGATCGTGCTTAAAAATGACTTTATGGGCTCAAGTACCGATGTAGAGCAAGAACTTATACAAACCGTAAGAAACCAAATAGGCGCTATAGCGTGCCTTAAAACCATTATTAGCGTAGAGCGATTACCCAAAACACGCTCAGGTAAAATACTGCGTAAAAATTTACGCCAACTAATTGATGGCGACAAACTGCAAATTCCTTCAACCATAGACGATGCAGGTATTTTTGAAGAAATAAACCAACAAATTTCACTGCGTTGATCCAACAAGCTCTCATAAAGCCATTTTTAAAAATGGCTTTTTTTTGTATAAAAATAAGATAATTACAAATATTTAAAGTAAAGTATTAATAGCAACTATAATAAAAATATACCCATAACATTTTAGGAACTATGAATGTTTGTTTTAAGTAAAAAGTATCTATCGGCTAAAAATGATAACGAAGAACTTGCAAAAAAAATTGCAGAATTAACTGCGCATAACGAATTCCTAGCACAAGAAAACAAACACTTAGAACAACAATTAAGCTTTACTCAAACCGAAAATGATGAACAGTTTACCGAAAACTTACTTTCAAGTTCTATAGATTGCATAAGCCAAATTGAAGGTGTTCGCCAAACTGTGCTTGAGTCTTACTCAACCATTGAGCAAGAAAGCCAAGTTAGCTATAAAATAAATGACCTTTTAAATAACTCAAACGAATCATTAATGCATATAGCCAGCGAGATGGAACTTATGACCCATAAAATGGGTAGCATGAGTGAAAATATATCTGGCCTTTCAAGCCTTGCAGGTAGTATAAACACCTTTGTATCGACCATTTCAAAAATATCTGATCAAACAAATTTATTAGCATTAAATGCAGCCATTGAGGCCGCTCGAGCAGGCGAAGCTGGTAGAGGCTTTAGCGTGGTAGCTGATGAAGTAAGAGTACTGGCAACTAACACTAATAAATCAGCTCAAGAGGTTGCAGATCTTGTTAAAGAAATAATAGAAAAAACAGATGTAACCGTTAATTCAGCCGACGATATACAAAAAAACAATGCACAGCTTTCAAGTAATTTTGAATCACTAAATAGCGATTACGCATCCATTATTAGTTTTTGCACAAACATGAAGAACACTATATCGCAGGCTTCTATTCGCTCATTTATTCAAACCGTTAAGTTAGATCATATTGTATGGAAAGGTGAGGTTTATGCGGTTGCTAATGGCAAAAGCAATAAATCGGTAGACGATTTCACCAATCACACAATGTGCCGCTTAGGTAAGTGGTATAAGTCTGATGACTCTAATGAATACAAATCGTTAAATGCATTCAAACAAATAGATAAACCGCATAGCGAAGTACATAAAAACGGCGTACAAGCGCTACAACTAATTAAGCAAGGCAAAAAAGTAGAAGCAGTTAAACATATACACTTAATGGAATCAGCCAGTGAGCAAGTAATACATTTACTCGATCAGCTAGTTCGTTAAAACCATTAACGGGTTAAGTTAGTCTTAACCCGCAATCTTTCCTATAAAAATTGAAATTTTTTACTTATTGGCACTTTCTTACTTAACTAACCTATA
This sequence comes from Pseudoalteromonas sp. EB27, assembly GCF_001974875.1. GTDB lineage: Bacteria > Pseudomonadota > Gammaproteobacteria > Enterobacterales > Alteromonadaceae > Pseudoalteromonas. The sequence continues at coordinate 93,542 of NZ_MTQD01000012.1, read as the reverse complement.
AAAAACGTTAAACAGGAATGTGCATGTCTCGCTTATTACAAACACTAATCGCTACCAGCCTATTACTTATTGGTTTTATGGCTCAAAGTTACGAAATTGAAGACTTAGGCGACGGCCTCCACCGCTTTATAGATGACAGACATCGCTCAGTATTTTTAATCACTCCTGAGGGCGCAGTTGTTACCGACCCGCTTAATAAAAAAGCAGCCACCTGGTTAAACGAGCAAATTAAAACTCGCTTTAACGTACCGGTAAAATACGTAATTTATAGCCATAATCACAGCGATCATATTTACGGCGCCGAGGTATTTAAAAGCCCGCACACCACTTTTGTAGCACATAAACTTACCGCGCAAGATATTAAAAACACACAAATGAAAACGGTCATGCCCACTCTTACCTTTGATGATGAGCTGACTCTTAATTTAGGTGGTTCAACGGTAAAGCTAAATTACCATGGTCCAAACGATGGGCGAGGTTCGGTTAGTATATTATTCGAAAAGCAAAAAACGTTGTTTGTAGTTGATTGGATTGTTATTGGCAGAATGCCGTGGCAAAAGCTGTGGAGTTACGATATTCAGGGCATGATTAACTCAACCCAAGCGGTACTCAAATATGATTTTGATACTTTTGTTGGCGGACATGCCGACATTGGCAACAAAGCTGACGTAACACGTTACTTAAGTTATATAGAGCAACTTTACAGCCAAGTAACCGCAGGCGCACTTGCAGGGCAAAGCCTTGATGAAATAAAGAAAAATATAAAGTTAGATCAATTTAGTGACCTTAAACAGTTTGATGCATGGTTACCACTTAACATAGAAGGCGTGTACGAGCGTTTAATGGAAGAATCTGGTATGGGCTGGCGCAGCGATTTATAGGTTTTTTAGACCTTACTTTTTTGTGCAAATCTAATATTCAAATACAAAGGCATTAGCTTTAAATGCGCTATTGCCTTAGTGAACATTAGCAACATTTACACTCCACTTACGTTTATTGACAGCACTATACAAAAAAAGGTTTATCTTAAAGCTTATACAAAGCAAAGAGGATAAATACCTATGAACTTATCTTTAAAAATTATTAGCGTAGCAGCAATAGCATTTACCATGAGTGGTTGCACTGTATATCAACATAGTCCCAGTGCGCATAAACCACATAAAAAAGTCGTTAAAGTGGTTACTCCTGTTTTAGTAACTGAGCACAACTCTCCAAGTATTATGGTCGTAAAAGCCAAGCCCACAAAAGAGGTCTGCACTAAACACGATAATCATTGGCATTGTAAGGCTCGATAATCAACGCTTTGCTTAAGTAAAGAAGTAAATTGCCCTTTTATTAATACAGAGTTGAGTGATATTGGCAGCGCTAACGTTGCTAATATTCATTGCGCCTAGTTCATTTACACAAACCCACGCTTTGGGAATAACCATGCTTTATAGGCTGGTTAGGTATTTTAAAATTGATTTGGCTTACCAAGCATTCATAGGTATTTTTAAAGGTACTTGGCTACCATCTTCATTCTCTAAAAGTAATTGTAAAATCTCTCCAGATTCCTTGCGCATTAACTCTTTTGCTTCATTAGCAGGGCAACCTGGGATTTTACAATTTTCTATAGAAATTATTTTCTGCCCAGCAACAATCCCTGCTTTTTCAGCGGGTGAATTAGGTTCTACTTTTTCAATAACAAATGACGTTATCGTCGGGCTAAAAAAACCATCAGATCCAACGTTCCCTAAAACTCCAAGTTTAACCTTCTCTGCAGCCAAGGCGTTGAAAGAAGTAATTGAGATTAAAATAATTATGAATTTGAACATATGAATTAACACTCCATGTAAGTCTATCGTTAATACTCTTTACTATTTATAGCTTTAACAAATTGCTTAAGATATTACTATCACTAAGTTTTTATATTCTCAGCGTTAAATTAAATATTTTTGAGTATAAAAAACCGCGCTAAAGCTCTTTTAAAAGTGCCTTAGCTCGGTTTTTAGACTTCAAATCTAAGTACTAAAAAGCGTATTAACTAAAATCGACCACCACTTCATAACGCCCAGGCATGTCGTTTACTTCGTATACCCAACCGTGTTGTTTTATTATTTTTTCGCTTAACTCTAATCCTAAACCGTAGCCAATATTGGCGGGCTTGTTTGTGTTATTAGTCGCGTGTAGCGTATCAGTTTGTTCGCTGCTATTTACTATAATCACACGGCTACCCTGCTGAGCAATTCGCACTTGTCCTTGTTGCGTATGCTGATACGCATTACGTATTAAGTTAGTAAGCACAATGTGGCATGCGGTGGCTTCGGTATTAATAGTTGTACTTTGGTTATCGGTATTTATAAGTACATCAACTTGTTTTGAATTGAGTAAATAATCAAGTTCGTTACTCAAGGTCGTTATTTTTTCGGCTAGGTTTACAGGCTCTGTTGCACTTTGCTGGTCGTCATTTCGGCTAAGCCACAATAACGTCTCGGTTAAATCGCTCATGGTTAAACCGGCGCGCTCTATTCGCTGCAATGTAAGGTGTTGTTTATCGCTTAAAGGCGCTTTTTCGCTTAAACGGTTAAGTAACTCAACGTTGCTGCGAATAACCGAAATTGGCGTACGTAACTCGTGGCTCGCATAACTTAAAAAGCGCTGTTCTCGCTCAAGGCTGTCGTGAGCAGAAAGCAAGCTACTGCGAATTAGCGTTGCCAAGGTATTTAGTTCGTTATAGGTAAAATCGGGTGGCGTGTTTTGTAAGTTCTTTTGATTTAACGACTTAGCCCAACCACGTAGCGATTCAACTGGCTTGGCTATTTTTTTCATTACCATAAACAAAAAGAAGGTAAATAAAGCAATTGCTGTAACCCCCGTTAATGCTATCCATACCAACTTTTTTATAGGTTTATCGGGGGAGGCTTGTTTTTTAAGGCGCTCTTTTTCAAGCATAATGCGTGATACGTAGCGGGGCTCCCCTGCAGGGTTTTGAAAATACGCTACAAAATACAGGTCTTCGGGCATTGAAAAAAACGATGATTTTACTTTGCTTTTTTGCAGCACGCCTATATCAGTAGGCTTTGTAAAGCGTTGCTGTATTTCGTTTGGCATGTCTTCCCAGCGACTCGCTATTTTAAAGCCAATCATTTCTGTAGGTTGTCCGTTTTTAACCTCAGTAGATTGCGAAAGCGCATGCATTACGCCATTTAACCCTCGGTCTAAGCCATCAATAAAATAATTAACACTTAAAAACGAAAAGCCAGTTGCCATTAATGAACTTAAAAGCACCATGGTCGCAAAAAAATACAACCTCAGGCTGGGTCTAATTTTCATGCTTGTGTCTCATTTTTTAATTTTAGCCCAAACCCTACACTCGGTATTGTTTCCAGTACGGCTTGGCAATGCGCTTGCTCTAGCTGTTTACGCAAATGATGAATATGCACTTTTAAGCTATTGCTGTCTGGCTGATCGTCTCCCCATATTGCTTGCATAATTACTTGCCGGGTTACCGGCTTTTGTTGTTCCCTAACAAGCACTTCTAATAACTTAAAAGTAATGGGTGATAACTTTAAACTGTACGCTGCCACTGTTGCTGTATGCGCGGTTAAATTAAGTGTTAAGTTAGCAAACGTAAGTCGCTTTACCTCACCACTTTTACGCTTTGCTAATACTTGAACCCGCGCTACTAGCTCTTTCATGGCAAATGGTTTTACTAAATAGTCGTCACTACCGGCTGCAAACCCCTCAAGTTTATTGTCGAGGCTATCGCGCGCTGTCAGCATTAATACGGGTATATCAATGCCTCGCTCACGCAATGTTTTACACATGGTTAAACCGTCCATTTTAGGCATATTTACATCTAATATAATCATTTGATATGGATTACGTTCTATTAAATTTAAACCCATTACGCCATTGCTTGCATGGTCACACTCTATTGACTCAATCTCGAGATAATCAACAATGGTGGTTGCCAAGTCTATGTCGTCTTCAACCAGTAGTACGTTTATCATTAAGAGGCTGTTTCCTGCGTTTTATTTTTAGCACCTAGCGATTTTAGCACAGCATCAATACCGCGTTTAGCATCGGTTTGAATCATCAGTAATGCCGGTATAAGCATTAAGGTAATAACCGTGGCAAACAAAATACCGTAGCCAAGTGATGCTGCGGCAGGAATTAAAAACTGTGCCTGCATTGAGGTTTCGCTAAGTAGCGGCACTAAGCCTGCGTACGTCGTAATTGAGGTAAGTAATACCGCACGCAAACGACTCGTACATGATTCAACTATGGCATCGTGCGTGCTCATGTCCTCTTCTTTCACTAGTTCGTTAAAGCGCGAAACAAGTAATAGGCTGTCGTTTACCACTACCCCACTGAGCGCCAAAATACCATTTAACGACAATATACTAATGGTTAAGTCGTTCCACCAATGCCCTAAAATAGCGCCCACAATACCAAATGGAATTGCCACCATAATCAACATAGGTTGAATGTACGATTTAAGCGGAATAGCCAGCAACACGTAAATCACTAATAAAGCCGCTATAAACATTGTGCTCATTGAGCCTGTGGTTTCGCTTTGTTGCTCTGCCTCACCCGCAAAATACACGCTTAAATTAGGAAATTGCTGAGTTAATTCCGGAATTAAGTCGCGCTTTAGGTTAGCAACTAACTCATTTGAAGCAATCACGTTTTTATCTACTTGTGCACTTAAGTAAATTGCGCGAAGTCCATCAATACGAGTTATTTCATCTTGCTGATATTCACTGCTAATTGTGGCTACGTTTACTAGCGGTACAACAGTGCCATCGGGCAGGCGAATACGCGACTGCATTATATCGGCTGGCGTTTTACGAGCATTTTCTGGGTAGCGTACACGTACTTTTACTTCGTCTTTATCGCGTTGATAGCGCTGTACAACTGCACCACCAAAGGCTTGCAGCACTTGCTTTGATAAACTGGCTGTATCCATGCCAAGCGCGCGCCCTTGTGCATTTAGGGTAAATTTAAGCTGTGGTTGCCCTGGGTTTAAGTTGTCGTCTATTCCGTTAACGCCTGCGGTATTTTGTAAGCGCTCTTTAAATAATGCGCCCGCTGCCATTACGGTTTCGTCGTCCCACGCTTTAAGCTCAACTTTAAAGTTATCAACCATTTTACGCGTGGCTAATATTTGTAGCTTTTTACTGCCCTCTGGACTGCCTGCTAAACTCTGCCATTCTTGAGCAAATTCGCTTGCTGTAAAAGCGCCTTCGTTTAATAGCTCCACGCTTACTTCACCGCTTGTGTCGCTACTACTAACAACTTGTAGGCTGGTTATTTCACTTTTATCTGAATTAAACTTAGCCATTAAGTTTTGCTCAGCTTGTAATGCACTTTGCTCAAGCGTTAGTAAGTTTGTGTTTGTTTGCCCATAAGCGGCGTCGTTTTGCATAACTAAATCGGCGGTTACGGTGTCGCCTGCAATACTTGGGAAAAAACCAACTTTTACTGTGCCTGTCATTGGCATGCCAATAACCAGTATAAAAAAGGCGATAAACGCAGCCACTACGGCGTATCTAAAGCGCAGTGAAAATTCAATAACCTTGCAGTAAATGTTTTTACTAAACCAGTTTAAGCCGCTATCGGCGCCATGTTGTATTTTTGACCACAGACCTCCTAAGCCTTTTTTAACTTGGCGCTTAGTACTTACGTGGGCTAAATGCGAGGGTAAAATAAGTTTTGATTCAACAACCGAAAGCAGTAAACAAATAGTTACTACGGTAGCGAATTGAGAGTAAATTTTACCTAAGTTACCTGATACATTCGAAAGCGCCACAAACGCGGCAACGGTGGTTAACACCCCAAATATTGTTGGCACGGCAACCTTCATAGTACCTAAAACCGTGTTATTTAATGTATCGCCATGCTTTTTACGTGTGGTGTAAATACTCTCGCCTACAACAACGGCATCGTCTACCACTATGCCCAGCGCCATAATAAAGCCAAAGGTAGTCATTTCGTTTATGGTCAGTGCGGTGTAACCATCGGTCATAAAATAAAGGGTGCCAAAAAATACAAATGGCAAGCCACCAGCAACCCACAGCGCTACGCGTACGTTTAAAAATATGGCAAGTATTACAAACACCATAATAATACCGGTCACGGCATTTTTAGTAAGTAGCGATAAACGCTCAGTGATCATGGTGCTTTTGTCGTGCCAGCTTTCAAGCTCTACGTTTTGAGGTAATAAACCACTTTCGTGCCAGTTATCTATTACACTATTAGCTTGCTCAACAATGGTGGTTATATCGCTGTTATCGCCCATTAAAATTTCAACGCCTACGGCATTTTGTTGGTTATAACGGCTTAATGAGTTGCTATCTTCAGCAAATGTGTCGGTAACATTTGCTACGTCACCTAATTTAATTTGTGTGCCTGACGCAGTAGTTAGCAATACAATATTGGCGAAGTCGCGTTGCCAGTAGGCTTGATCGGCGGCTTTTAGGCGCATAATTTTACTGCTGTCGCGCAAACTAGTCGAAAGTGGGCTTGATGACTCGTTGTTAATGACCTCGCTTATATCGCTAATAGTTAAACCATAGGCTTGGAGTTTACCTTCGTCGATTTCTATGGACATCATTGGGTCGAGCACACCCGATTGCGCTACGTCGCTAATGCCTGATTGCGCTAATAAATCGGCTTTAAGTTTTTCGCCCAGGTTTTGTAATGTATGGCGATCGGCATCTCCAAAAAGTTGCAGCGTTAATGCATGATCTTGCCTACGGGCTTTATCAATAACAGGTTGCTCGGCATCTGCCGGAAAGTTATTAATAGCGTCAACTTGGTTTTTAACGTCAACAAGTAACTCATCAAGTGAGTAATCAGTACTTTTTTCAATGCTTACATGACTGCCGCTAGCATCGGACGTAGAGGTAATACGTTTAATACCTGATACGGTTTCGAGTGCTTCTTCAATTTTTAACGCTATTCCTTCTTCGGCTTGCAATGCATCGCCACTATCGTAAACCACCGATACCGAAATAATATCTGGCTCTAAACTCGGAAATGCCTCTTTACGTAAAGTAGAAAGCGACATAACCCCCATTACAATCACACTTATTAACAATAAGTTCGCGGCAACAGAGTTATTTGCAAACCAGTTAATAATACCGTGCAGCGGATTATTATTACTGGGTAATTGAGGTGCTTGATGAGGGCTCATTATTGTACCTCCTCAATAATTGGATTTACTTTCATATCACTTAGGTAACTTACTAATGGGCGGGTTACTACTTTTGAAGTACTTTGCCCTGCAACTGGCGAGATATATACGTAATCACCACGCTCAAATACTTTATTGGCTTGTATGCTTACTAAGTTGTTTTGATCATTTACGTACCAAATTGAACCATCTTGAGATACGGCAGAAGCAGGTAATTTAATTACATTACTTAATTGCTTGCCGGCAATTTCTACTGCTAAAAAGGTGCCAGGCAATAACGGTATTGCTTGCTCAAACGGTTTGTCTAGGGCAACAATTACACTGCGTTGACGCGAACTGTCATCAAGGTGTTGCTCAAAACGTGCAATATAACCATTCCATTTAGTATTGGTGGTTACATCACTTAAAATAACCTCGCCTGATTTATTATTTGCTAGATTTTGCCACTGGCTTAATGAAAGCGGCACGGTTATTTCTATTTTATCGGTACTGTTTAGCGTGGCAAGCGTATCGCCAATACTTACATAAGTGCCTAAATCTATATCGCGCGATAAAATAACAGCGTCAAATGGTGCACTTAACTGGGTATTATTTACATCACGCTGTGCGGTTTGCAAAGTATACTTTGCGTTATCGAGCGTAGCTTGCGCGGCTTCTAGTTGTAGCGTTCTAAATACAAGCGGCGAGCTTGGTGCTTGCGTAACGCCTGAGCGATCCCATTCACGCTTTGCTTGATTACCTAAATCTTGCTCTTCTTGAAGGGCTAGTTTTGCATCCGCCAATGTTGCTTTTGCGCTAGCTAGGGCTTGTAAATATTCGGTGTCATCAATTTGGGCAAGCACTTGCCCTTTAGTTATTAAATTACCGGTAGCAAATTGCTTGCTCATACTGGTTACTTCGCCCTTAACTTGCGCTTTTAAACTAAGTGCCCAGTGCGCTTTAGCTTCACCATGGCCGCTAACATAAGCCTGATAAGTACTAGGAATGGCGTTAATTATTGATACATTAGGTGTGCTAATTTTTGAGACTTGAGGCTTTGGTGCGTTAGCATTTTGCGCCATTTTTTGGCCGTTATACGCAATAGCAAGCCCTATACATACAATAGCAACAAGGGTTACAACAACGGGTGTTGGCGAAATTTTCATGACGATACTCCAAGGCCCAAAGCAAGGCCTAAATCTATGCGGTTAGTTAAAAGGGTGTAGTTTATTTGGCTAAGCTGGGCTTGCAGGTCGTATACTTTTTGTTGCACTGTTAGCAAATCTAAAATATCAACCAAACCTTGTTGATACTTACTTTGATAGTTACTAAAGCTGCGTTTAGCGCTGTCGAGTGCGTTGCTAATTTGCAGTTGCTGCTCGGTTAATGATTGCTCCTGCCCGAGTGCATTTTCAACTTCGTTTACCGCACTTAGCAGCGTATCTTGGTACTCCCAAAACGCTTGCTCGGCATTTAATTTTGCAATATCAACTTGCGCACGCAGTGCTCCACCTTCAAACAAAGGGGCACTTAAACTGCCTAATAAACTCCACACTGGACTGGTTAATAATGCTTGGCTTGGCGTGCTTGCTAAATCACTCAGTGATGCCGAAAGCGAAATACTCGGTAGTAGCTCTTTGTACGATACATCAACCAAGTAATGCTTTGCCTGAATGTTGTAATAGGCACTTTGTAAGTCAGGTCGACGCGCTAAATCTTGCTCTGGTAATGTACTTAATGGCTCAATAACGCTTGGTAGGGTTAATGTACTTGGCAAGTTTTGAAGCTTATCAGTGCCTACAATTAGCATTAAAGCACGCTTTGCTTTTGCTATTTGCTCTTGATAATCGGCAATGGTTGCGCGAGTAGATGCAGTGCTAGTACGGGCGGTATCAAGCGCTTCTAAATCACCTAATCCATATTGGTAGCGCTCTACAATACTTTGCTCATTATTTTGTAAAACAACTAAACGTTGCTGCTCTGTATCGAGCAAGTTTTGCTGCAAAATAATATTCAAATAAGTACGAATAACACTCGCTACTAATGTATCTTTAGCGCCTTGATAAGTAGCTTGGTTACTAGCAATAGTCATATCTTGCGCGGCTACGTTGTCAGCAATTTTTTGCCATATATCGGCTTCCCAACTTATACCTACTGATGAGCTATATTGCGTACCTTCGGTTTCACTGCGCTGCGCGTCAAATCCTGCATCTACACTAAACCACTGACTTGCAGCGGTTACATCACGCTGCGCATAAGCTAGTTTTAATGCAACATGCACTTGATTAAACGATGGGTTATAAGTAACAGCTTGCTCAATAAGCGAATCAAGCCCTTCTATATTCACCAAATCGGTAATGTAATTTACTTGCTGTGCGTTACTTTGCGTGTACTGCCAGTTTGCATGTTGCTTTAGCGACTGCTCAGTACTATTACCTTGATAGCTTGACTGACTGCTACATGCAGCAAGTGTGCAACTAAGTGCAAGTAAAAAACCGGTTGAGTGCTTTTTAAAATAAACCATTTAACTATGCCTAATCCGTACTATTACACATAGCTTATTAGGTCGAGGGTTAAGGAGGGGTTAAATGATTAAATCTAAATATTGGGTTGCTAATTTAACAGTAAAAAGTAATCACTTTAGATGTTTTACATCGTTATAAATTTTGTAGCTGCTCTATCAACCATTTATGAATTGGGCTGTTATTGGTACGCGGATGCCATGCGGCTATTACTTTAAATGTAGGAGGCAGAGCTTCTATTTTTAGCTGTTTAACTTTGCTATTTGGTAATAATCTTGATGGGTAAAACGCCAACATATCGGTTGTATGCAAAATGTCGGGCACCGCTGAAAAGCTAGGTACCGACATTACAATATTACGTTTTAGCCCTTGGCTTTCAAACCACTGATCGTGCGATCCGCGCAAATTAGCGCGCGATGGCGACACCACTAGCTGTGAATGCTTTGCAAATTGCGCCAAACTCAAAGGCTCGGTGTAAGTAGTGTTACCTACACCAGTAATACACAAATGCTGTTCTTCAAACAAGGTGATATAAGAAAGGTTGTCAGGTATAAACTCAGGAAAGCTTATCAGTAAATCAAGCTCGCCTGCCGTTATAAGTTGATTAACGTTGTCAGACGCAAAGTCGCGCACTATTAGCTTTAAACCCGGTGCTTCGCGGCGGGTAATATTAAACAATTGCGGTAGTAAAGCCTGCGTGGCGTAGTCGGTTGCGCTTATGGTAAACACACCTTTATAAGTTTGCGGACTAAACAGTTCTGGCTCTAGTAACGATTCTAATTGCTTTAAAATATGATTAACAGGCGCCTTAAGTCCTTGCGCTTTAGGAGTGGCAACCATGTTGTTGCCTTGGCGAATAAACAAGCGATCGTCAAATAAATCTCGTAGCTTTCGCAGTTGCTCACTAATAGCTTGTTGCGTTAACCCCATTTTCTTGGCTACTTGCGAAAGATTTTGCAGTTCTAATAAGCTACTGAGTACTCTTAACTGTTTTATATCGAGCCGACTAATACCATTCATAATTGTATGCTGCACAAAAAAGTGTTGTTTCAAATTGTATCCTTAAATCTCTATGCTGCCAATGTTGCTTAACCACTATTTAAGCCTTTGTTTGCTTTATAAGAGAATTAAAAATGAAATCAGAATTAGTTAATACCGCCCCTTTATTCTCATCAATTGAGCTTGGCCCTTTTACACTTAAAAACCGTATTGTGATGCCTCCTCTTACTCGCTCTCGCAGCACTCAGCCTGGCAATATTCCTAATGAATTAATGGCTGAGTATTACTCGCAGCGCGCATCGGCTGGTTTTATGGTTACCGAAGGCACACAAATAGAACCTCGTGGGCAAGGTTATGCTTGGACCCCAGGTATTCACTCGCAAGCACAAATTGAAGGTTGGAAAAAAGTAACGCATGCAGTACACGCTAAAGGCGGCGTTATTTTTGCTCAGCTTTGGCATGTAGGCCGCGTATCGCACGCCACACTGCAACCAAATTCAGGTAAACCGGTTGGCCCTTCAGATATTATTGCTGACAATGTAAAAGTATTTATTGAAACCGCACCTGGTGAAGGCGCATTAGCAGAACCAAGTGAGCCCCGCGCACTAAGCACTATCGAGGTTGGTGAACTGGTAAATATGTATGCGCAAGCTGCACGTAATGCCCTTGAAGCCGGCTTTGATGGTGTAGAGCTTCATTGTGCTAACGGGTATTTAGTTAATCAGTTTATTTCTGAGCATACTAATAACCGTGACGATCAATACGGTGGAACGCTTAGTAATCGCCTGCGCTTTTTAAAAGAGATAGTTGAAGCGGTAAGTGACGTTGTAGGCTCTGATCGTTTAGGTGTTCGCTTTGCTCCTTTATTTGAAAGCACTGATGAAACACGAGTGTATTTAGGACTTGTTGAATCAAACCCTCATCATACTTATGTACAAGCCGTTAAAGTGCTTGAGCAAGCAGGTATTGCTTACTTATCGATTGCTGAAGCTGATTGGGATAATGCTCCCGATTTACCACAAGAATTTTATAAAGCAGTACGAGCTGAATTTTCAGGTCGCATTATTTATGCTGGCAAATACACCGTAGAAAAAGCGGTGCGTATTTTAGGTGAAGGTTACGGTGACTTATTTGCATTTGGTCGCCCGTTTATAGCTAACCCTGATTTACCAGAGCGTATAGCAAATAATTGGACGTTTAACGAAGCAGATGCAGCCACTATGTATGGCGGCACCGAAGTGGGTTATAGCGATTACCCTTTTTATCAAAAGTAACTAGGGTCTAAACTATATATGGAATTGGTATAGAACCGATACGGCTTTATAACAGGTAGCTTAATTAAGCTACCTGTTTTGAGATGAGACAACTATGTTGATAACACAGCTAAAATCTTGTTATTAGTTGCTCTCTACAATTGCTATTTTATTGCTCTACCTTCTACATCTATACAGCCATATATCAGTCATTTTTTAATAAAGTGAGCGTTAGATTTAATCTCTCAAATTGATTAAGTATTACTGTGAATTGGTATTAGCGTCAAGAACAGTAAAGATAAGTAAAAGGGTGTAAAGCCTCTCTACAGTTGCCCTTACATGCAGTTGGCATTCAGTTTCAACCATCAATACTGGCCATGTTAACCACAAACGAGGCTATATTATGAAACTTACATTTATACTACCTGCACTATTAGTTATTGGCACTTTATCTAGTTCTGCATTTGCAGCACCACATGATAGATATACAAAGCAAGAATATAAAAAGGTTCAGCTAAAACGAGAACTGAAAAAAATTAACCAAACTAAGGTAATCAAGTACGTGCCAGCTAAAGTTGTTAAAAGAAACGTTAATAACACAGCATTTGTTAAAGTTAATGTCATAACCTATCACCCAAGCCTTAAGTTTTTTAAAAGATAAATGCACCCTTTAAAATATAAAGTCATGTTTGCGGCAATAAACAACGCGCCGCAAACTCAGCTTTTTACACCACTTAAATTCTATTATTGGTATTACCCCATCTAAAACACGCAGAAATAACGTTTTTAAGACCCAGCAAAAGAATCCAAGTGTATAATTTAATAGCAATATTATTAAAATATTTCTCATAATATATAAACTTACAAAGAACAAATACCCCTCTAAAATCGTCGAAAACAACTAAGTATGTCAATAACTGTCAGTAAAATGTAAAAAGCTGTAAGGACCGTCTCTGAAACTACCACATATCAGTTGCCATTCAGTTTAAGGCGTTAATATTGAACTTAGTTATGTAACAACATAAACGAGGCATACTATGAAACTTACTTTTTTACTACCTGCACTGCTCGCTATAGGCGCAGTATCAGGCTCTGCGCTTGGAGCACCAAACGAGCGAGAGAATGATAAAAGCTTTAAACGTGATCACGACAAACGTGTTGAATATAAACGCGATGAACGCCGCCATGAAAAAAAGCAGCGCATTGAGCATAAAAAAGAAAAACGAGAAGACCGTAAGCAAGAAAAACGTAGACTCGCTAAGTACAAGCAGGAAAAGCGTGAACAACACCGCTACAGCCAGCGAAAATATAACTACTTAACAAGCCATAATAATTCAGTCGCTTACAGACAAAATCGATTTATAGACCATTTACCACGCAATAGCGCATCGATTAGATTTAATGGTATTTCGTTTACGTTTAACGACGGCCTTTACTACCGTAAAGCTAAAAGAGGCTACCACGTAGTTACGCCACCTAGAGGCCTGCGTATAAATACGCTACCAAGAAATTACAGGCATTTTAAACACCATAATACGACTTACTACACTTATCAAAATGTGTACTACATTGCTGATAATAATGGTTATACGGTCGTTGATGAGCCACCAACCCGTCTTAACCAGGCAATAAAAGTGGGTAATGTGAATGACTATAGCTTGGGCCAAACATACGACTCATTACCTCAGGCAGCACAGGCCGTAATAATTAACTCGCAGCAGTATTTTAAATACGGCGATATTTATTTTTTACCGCAAATAAGTGGTGACGACATAAAATACCTTGCTATTAAGCTAGGTTAAATCCGCTATAAATTAAAAGGCCTTGCTACCAATAGCAGGGTCTTTTTCATTTCTCCTGTAGGTAATAACCCAAAGCAATAAAATCAATTCTCCCTCTAAGCATTAACATGTCTTAGTATTTGTAAGCTTTTTTGCTAAACTAGCTCGCATATTAATAGTGAGAGTGTATTTATGTCGGGTGAGTTTCCACGTGCTGGTTTTTGGCGCCGTTTTGCGTCGTTAGTTTACGATACGTTAGCCATTATTGCGTTTGCGATGTTAACTGTAGTGCTGTATTTATTTGCTGTACAAGGGCTTATTTCTCTCGATGTAATTAGTTTAAATGGCGCAGAGGATGTATCTGCCTTTATTCAAAATTCAAATCTTCTTTCGGGTATTCGTACCGCTCTTTTAATTATTGTTACCTTAGTATTTTTTGGTTACTTTTGGACTAAAAGCGGGCAAACCATTGGCATGCGTGCATGGCGTTTAAAAGTACAAACTCTTGAGGGTAATTTAATTAGCTGGCCGCAATCAATTATCCGCAGCATTAGCGCTTTACTCGGTTTAGGTAATTTGGTGGTGTTAGTCGATTTTAAAAACAAAAAAGCACTGCAAGATTACATCTCTAAAACAGAAGTTATTGCGCTTACTAAAGAAGAAAACAGACGTATTTATAGTGAGCTTGATTAATTCCAACTTTCCAAATCGTGAATTACGCGGTGGTTAATCGGTAGTTAAAAAGCAAAAAGGGTGACCCGTGGTCACCCTTTTTCATGCTTTGAATAAGTACTCTATACCCGTTTATTCATCAAATATGTCGCAAAGCCTATAAATATAATACTGGGCAATACCGCACCTATAATGGCTGGTATTTGGTAAACCATAACTACAGGGCCAAATATTTCATTAGTTAAGTGAAACACAATCCCCGTTACAACGCCCATAATAATACGCGCTCCCATAGTAACGGTACGCAGCGGGCCAAATATAAACGAGAGCGCCACCAGCAGCATTACCGCAACAGATACTGGCTGCATCAACTTACGCCACAGTGCAAGCTCGTAGGTACTTGTGTCTTGTTCGTTTTGCTCTAAGTAACTTAAATACGACCAAAGCCCAGTAAATGAAAGTGACTCCGGTTTTACCGACACAACTCCTAACTTTTCCGCTGTGAGTTGCGAAGAATAAAACTCTTCAGGTAATTGCTCTGTTGTGGTTTTTTCGCTAGTAATAATAACCTTATTTACGTCACGAAGTAGCCAGCCATCTTTTCGGCTCAGTGCATCTCTTGCTTTAGTAATTTGGGTAAGCTCTAACGATTTATCAAAGTGGTACATGTGTACCCCGTTGAGTCTGCCATTTTCGTCTACATCTTCAATATTAATAAAATTGCTGCCGTCTTTAGCCCATACACCCTTTTGTGTATTAAACACATCACCGCCATGTATTGCTTGGTTACGCATTTCTTTAGCGTGTAATTGCGCTTCAGGTGCACCCCATTCGCCAAGTGCCATCATACATACAGCCATAAATACGGCGGTTTTCATCACTGAGCCAATTATTTGTAAGCGCGACATACCAGCGGCTTGCATTACTACAAGCTCGCTGTTTGAAGCAAGTGCCCCTAAACCCGTTAAGCCACCAATTAGCGCAGCCATCGGAAAAAACACCACTAAATCGCCAGGTATTGTGTAAAGCGTGTAAAGCATTGCGGTCATTAAATCGTAACTGCCGCGCCCTACCGACTTTAACTGGTCGATAAATTTAATTAAGGTGCTAATACCAACAAGTACCAACAATGCAAAGCCGGTAGTTTGTAAAATACTGCGACCTAAATACCAATCAAGCGTTTTCATCATGAGCCTAACTCCCGCTTAGTTACAACGGCTTTAAGCCAAGCGCCCAGTGGTCGCCCTTTTATAATTAATAACCCACCTATAAACAAGGCACTTAGGTGAATCCACCACAAGCCGATTGAAGGCGGGATTTTGCCATCTTCAACTGCAAATTTAGCGGCATTTAGTAAAATAAAGTAGCCTAAGTACAAGCTAATAGCAGGCACTAGTTTTGCAAATTTACCTTGGCGAGGATTAACCACACTTAGCGGTACTGCCAGTAAGGTAAGTAGTGGGATTGATAGCGGAATAGCGAGTCGCCATTGCCATTGAGCAATAGATTCAGGTGTATTTATAGCCAATAATTGGTTAGTTGGCACAGCCTCTAATTTACGGCGTTGATGCTCTATTTCTTGTTCTCGTATTTGTACGCTGTAACCATCAAATTCTGTTAAATTAAGTGCAGGCGTTGTGCCATCTGTTTCGTAACGTTTACCGTCTGTTAGTACTAGCTGTTGCTCACCATTTACGGCTTCAACCACAACACCTTGCTGTGCATATACTAAGCGCGCTAGATTACCTTTTTCGCTATCAGGTAACTGTGCAACAAATACCTTATTGAGCTCTTTGCCGCCCTTTTCAATATTATGAATAAACACCACGGCTTTTTCGTTACCGGTTTCTTGGAACCGCCCAGCCCTGAGTGCAGACAACCCCGCATCGGCTTTAGCTTGTTCTTTTAATTGGTATTCTTGCTCACTTGCCCACGGCGCTATATACATAGTCAATGCAGCGGCTAGTATGGCAAGTCCAACGCTTGATATAAGCGTTACGCGCACAACATACCATTCACTTACGCCACAGGCTTTAAGTACGGTCATTTCGCTATCGGCGTATATACGGCTGTAAGCCAAAATAATGCCTAAAAATATACTCAGCGGAAGTATTAGCGAGGCTAGTTGTGGAAGCTTTAGTGCAATCATCGATAGCACTAATTTAGCAGGAATGCTGCCCTCAGAGGCATCACCTAAAATACCAACTAACTTTTGTGACAAAAATATTGTCATTAAAGTTAAAAATACGGCGACCTGCGATTTTAAAACCTCAGCGGTCAAATAACGGAAAATTAGCAATGCTCGCCCCTGTTAAACATGGAATTTCACTACGATAGTGAGAATTGAATAGTTAAATAGCTATTTTACCCAATTAATACCGGCAAATAGGCTATTATTATAAGCCATCAAATTTAATTATCCTACCTAAGTGCACGATATAATGTTGCATTAGTAGCCCTTAAGCATATAAAGTTCAATTACACAGTAAGAGTCTAGCAAAATCAGCTAAAATAAGAATTATCCTTACATAAGTTACGTAGATAAGACTAGAAAATACTTTTTTAGCCCCAACTTACTAACTTAAATGACTCAAAATCAGGAGTGACAATGGAATTTAACGTAAAAAGTGGTAGCCCAGAAAAACAGCGCAGCGCATGTATTGTGGTTGGCGTTTACGAGCCACGTAGGTTATCCCCCATTGGTGAACAACTCGATAAAATTAGCGATGGTTATATCTCTAATTTACTTCGCCGTGGCGATTTAGAAGGTAAGCCAGGCCAAGTTTTATTATTGCATCATGTACCAAACGTATTAAGCGAGCGCATATTGCTTGTTGGTTGTGGTAAAGAGCGCGAGCTTGACGATAAGCAATATAAACAAATTATTTCTAAAACTATTAATACCTTAAACGAAACGGGCTCTATGGAAGCAGTTTGCTTTTTAACAGAGCAACACGTTAAAGGTCGCGACACTTACTGGAAAGTACGTCAAGCAGTAGAAACAACACAAGATTGCTTATACACGTTTAACCAATTAAAAAGTAAAAAAGTAGACCCTCGTCGTCCACTTCGTAAAATGGTGTTTAACGTACCAACTCGACGCGAACTAACGATTGGCGAAAGTGCTATCGAGCATGGTTTAGCCATTGCTGCAGGTAGTAAGCTGTGTAAAGACGTGGCTAATATGCCACCAAATATTTGTAACCCAGTGTACTTAGGCGAGCAAGCACAAGAGCTGGCAACTAATTTTGACAATATCACCGTTGATATTATTGGCGAAAAGCAAATGGCAGAACTAGGTATGAACTCATACCTAGCTGTTGGCCGCGGTAGTGATAACGAATCAATTATGTCGATTATTAACTACAAAGGCGCCGCTGACGACCAAGCCCCTATTGTACTTGTTGGTAAAGGCTTGACGTTTGACTCAGGCGGTATTTCATTAAAACCAGGCGAAGGCATGGATGAGATGAAATACGACATGGGCGGCGCTGCTGGTGTTATTGGTGCAATGCGTGCACTTGCACAAATGCAATTGCCGATTAACGTTATTGGTGTTTTAGCTGGCTGTGAAAACATGCCTGGCTCAAACGCATATCGCCCGGGTGATATTTTAACAACAATGTCGGGCCAAACAGTTGAAGTGTTAAACACCGACGCTGAAGGTCGTTTAGTATTGTGCGACGCACTAACGTACGTTGAGCGCTTTAACCCAGATACGGTTATTGACGTGGCAACACTGACAGGCGCTTGTATTGTAGCCCTTGGCGCGCATGCAACTGGTTTACTATCAAACCATAACCCACTTGCACACGATTTGTTAAAAGCGTCAGAGCAAAGTGGCGACCGTGCATGGCAGTTACCGTTATGGGATGACTATCAAGATCAACTAGATAGCCCATTTGCTGACTTTACAAACTTAGGTGGACGCTCTGCAGGAACAATTACTGCGGCATGTTTCTTGTCTAAATTTACTAAAAAGTATAATTGGGCGCATTTAGATGTTGCTGGTACAGCGTGGCGCAGTGGCGCTAAAAAAGGCGCAACGGGTCGCCCTGTTCCAATGCTTACTCAGTATTTACTAAATAGAGCTGGTGTAAGTGAAGCAGCTCAAGATTAAACGTTTAGTTTAAATTAATATCTGTTTATAAGGCGCCGTTTGGCGCCTTATTTATTTGTGTATTAATTGAAGCAAACCCCGTTATATGGCAAAATCTGCCTCTTAATTTATGTATATCAATTTGGTATACATTCAATGTCATGGGAAACCCCGATACAATGAACATGAACGCTAAATTTTTCGTTCTAAAGCAACAAGATGAGTTAACAGCTAAGGCTGACGATCATTTTGCTTTGGCTGCTCAAATTGCGGCCGATCAGTATCGAAATGGGCAGCGTGTGTTTATTTGTGTTAACGATAATGAAGCAGCCTGTGCCATTGATGAAATAATTTGGGCATTCGATCCAGATAGTTTTGTGCCACATAATTTACAAGGTGAAGGCCCTAAAGGCGGCGCACCTGTAGAAATTGGTATTACGCCACCTGTTGGCAATCGTAAAGTTTTAATTAACTTGGCTACTCAGTTACCGGATTACATTCGTCGGTTTAACCAAGTTTTTGATTTTGTACCCGTAGAAGCAGCTGCTAAACAGGCAGCCCGCGAGCGTTTTAAAAAGCTACGCCAACTCGGTGCCAATCTCACCACGCAAGATATTAATAGCTAGCCAATCAGGCAAACTAACCAACTAATTTAAGTACTTATTTAAGGTTCTGTGTAATGGATAAAACCTACAATCCGCAAGATATTGAACAGTCTCTATATCAAGACTGGGAACAAAAAGGCTACTTTAAGCCATCTGGCAAAGGCGTACCATATTCAATTATGATTCCGCCGCCAAATGTCACTGGTAGCTTACACATGGGCCACGCCTTCCAAGACACAATAATGGATACCCTAACGCGTTTTAAACGTATGCAAGGTAACAACACATTATGGCAAGTAGGTACTGACCACGCAGGTATTGCAACGCAAATGTTGGTTGAGCGTAAGCTTCATGCCGAAGAAGGTAAAACACGCCACGATTTAGGCCGCGAAGATTTTATTAATAAAATCTGGGAATGGAAAAAAGAATCTGGCGGCACTATTACCAAACAGCTTCGTCGCCTTGGCGCATCGGTTGATTGGGATCGTGAACGCTTTACAATGGACGATGGCCTATCTGAAGCCGTTAAAGAAGTGTTTGTACGCCTTCATAAAGAAAACCTAATTTACCGTGGTAAGCGCCTAGTAAACTGGGATCCTAAATTACACACTGCTATTTCTGATCTTGAAGTTGAAAACAAAGACAAAAAAGGCCACATGTGGAACTTACGTTACCCACTGGCTGATGGCGTTACAACGCAAGATGGAAAAGACTACATTGTAGTAGCAACAACTCGCCCTGAAACCATGCTTGGCGACTCAGGTGTTGCAGTAAACCCAGATGACGAACGCTACATAGATTTAATCGGTAAAGAGATTTTATTACCTATCGTTAATCGTCGTATTAAAATTGTTGCTGACGAACATGCCGATAAAGATAAAGGTACGGGCTGTGTAAAAATAACCCCAGCGCACGACTTTAACGATAACGAAGTGGGCAAGCGTCATCAAATGCCGATGATCAACATTTTCGATAAAGACGCCGCTATTCTTACCCAAGGTGAAACATACACCTTTGACGGTAAAGAGCTTGAGTTTGATGCGCCAATTCCTGAGCGCCTACACGGGCTTGATCGTTTTGCTGCGCGTAAAGCAATTGTGGCAGAATTTGAAGAACTAGGCCTACTTGAAAAAATTGAAGACCATGGTTTAACTGTTCCTTACGGCGATCGCTCTGGTGTTGTAATTGAGCCACTACTTACCGACCAATGGTATGTACGTGTTGCACCACTTGCTGAGCCTGCAAAAGACGCTGTTAAAAACGGCGATATTCAATTTGTACCTAAGCAATACGAAAACATGTACTTCTCGTGGATGAACGACGTACAAGATTGGTGTATTTCACGCCAGCTTTGGTGGGGTCACCGCATCCCAGCTTGGTACGACAATGAAGGCAACGTATTTGTTGGTCGCGACGAAGCTGAAGTACGCCGTGAAAACAACATTGCAGACAGCGTAACGTTAAGCCAAGACGAAGACGTACTTGATACGTGGTTCTCATCAGCACTTTGGACGTTCTCTACACAAGGTTGGCCAGAAAATACCGATGATTTAAAGACCTTCCACCCGTCTGATGTATTGGTAACTGGTTTTGATATTATATTTTTCTGGGTTGCGCGCATGATTATGATGACGCTGCACTTTGTGAAAGACGAAAATGGCAAACCACAAGTTCCGTTTAAAACCGTGTATGTAACTGGCTTAATACGTGACGACAATGGCGATAAAATGTCTAAGTCAAAAGGTAACGTACTTGACCCACTAGACATGATTGACGGCATTGAACTTGAAGACCTAGTACAAAAACGTACCGGTAACATGATGCAGCCAAAACTTGCCGCCAAAATCGAAAAAGATACGCGTAAAGTATTTGCCGGCGGTATTGAAGCACACGGCACCGACGCACTTCGTTTTACCCTTGCTGCAATGGCGTCTACCGGTCGTGATATTAACTGGGATATGAACCGCCTTGAAGGTTACCGTAACTTCTGCAACAAATTATGGAACGCAAGCCGTTACGTCCTAATGAACACAGAAGAGCTCGATTGTGGTTTTGCAAACGATGCTGATAAAGAGTTCTCATTAGCTGACCGTTGGATTTTAGGTCAATACGAAGCTACCGTTAAAACCTACACTGAGCACTTAGATAACTACCGTTTTGACCTAGCTGCTAACACGCTTTACGAATTCACTTGGAATCAATTTTGTGATTGGTATTTAGAGCTAACTAAACCAGTATTGTTTAAAGGCAATGAAGCACAGCAACGTGGTACACGCCATACGTTAATAACGGTACTTGAAAGCTTACTGCGTTTAATGCACCCAATGATGCCATACATTACTGAAACTATTTGGCAACGTGTTGCACCACTTGCAGGCCTTGAAACAGAGAACACCAGCATTATGGTTCAGCCGTTCCCTGTATATAACGAGGCAAGCGTTGATGCTAAAGCTATGGAAGATTTAGAGTGGGTTAAACAATTCATTTTAGCTATTCGTAATATTCGTGGTGAAATGGATATTAGCCCAAGCAAGCCACTTAACGTATTACTTGCAAATGCATCGAGCGACGACGTGCGACGCATTGAAGAAAACAAATCATTTTTAGCATCACTTGCAAAAATTGAAGAGTTTACAATGCTTGAAAACAAAGATGACGCACCAGCATGTGCAACATCTTATGTTGGCAACCTTGAGATCATGATCCCAATGGCGGGCTTAATTGATGTGGAAGCCGAGCTTTCACGTATTAATAAGCAACTCGAAAAAGCAGAAAAAGGCCTAGCACAAGTGCAAAACAAACTCGCTAACGAAAAGTTTGTTAATAATGCACCTGAAGCCGTACTTGCTAAAGAAAATGCAAAACTAGCTGAGTTTAGCGATGCTAAAACTAAGTTACTTGAGCAAAAAACTAAAATAGAAAGTTTATAAGCTTTCGTAAAATGCCTATTAACACTATTTAATAGGCATTAAAAAAGCCGCTCACTTATTGAAGTGAGCGGCTTTTTTGTGCCCTGTGATTAACCACAAGACACTTCTACATTAAAACTTGTAGTTGTACTGAGCGCCAAGTAATACCGCGTGGCCTTTAGACTCGAAGCCCCATTGGCTGCCTGAGTCATCTGCTTCAGTAAAGGTTTGAGTTTTACCACGAATAATACTCACGCCTAAATCTACATTTGATTGCTTATCGATTGTGTAATTACCACCAAACGAGAACCAAAAGCGATCGGTATCTGGAATAGAGATAGAAAGGTGTGTTTGCGATACTGGAGACTCATCAAATGCTACACCAGCACGAAGTAGTAAATCTTCGTTGTATTGGTAATCAGTACCTACAGAGTATCTGAAAGAGTCATCAAACTGCTCTTGCTTTTCAAACGCAACAAACTTATCACCAGTTGGTAGTGTCACTTGTGCTTCTAGTGACTCAAAACTGCTCCAACCTGTCCATAATACACTGTAATGTAAGCCTAACTTGTCATCTAGCTGATGTGAACCAGAAAACTCAGCAATAGCTGGTAATGTTAGATCAACAGCACCTGGAAGCTTAGCGCCGCCTGTACCACCAATAGCTGCTGGTAAGTCGTTTGAGAAGTCACCATCAAATGTGATGTCCGTTTCGCTGCGATAGTTAAAACCAAAACGGCTGTTATCATCTAGCTGGTACATTAAACCAACGTTTAAACCAAAACCAGTATCATCACCTTGAAGGTTTACAGCATCAGCACCAAAATCTATACCGCTTGCATTAGCACCCACTTTACGAATAACAGTTGCATCAGCATAAATAGCGTTTAAACCAATACCAAAGCTGAATTGCTCAGTTACTTTATAAGCAACGCTTGCATTAAGGTTAACAGTAAAGATTTCTGTTTCGCCAGCAATTTGGCCAGCAACGTATTCATCGTTAAACTCTGTAGATAAACCAAAGTTAGAAAATGCGCCAAAACCAATCGATACTTTATCGTTGTAAGGCATAGTAAAGTAAATAGCAGGTACTACAGCACTTGGTGCAATGCTGTCGTCATCTAATGCACTTGGGTCAATACCGTTATTAGTACTTTCGCCTTCAATACTTACATCTGGAATTACGCCAATAGCAGCAACACTTAGTTGCTTGTCTTTAAATAAAGTCATTAGTGCTGGGTTACGTGCAACTACAGACGCATCGTCTGCGATAGAAGCTTCACCAGCGTATGCACGGCCTAAACCCGATGCATTTTGCTCTGATAATTGAAACGCAGCTGCAAAGCTATCAGCTGAAACAAATGCAAGCGAAGCTGCAATAATAGTTTTAGAAAATTTCATTGTTGAGTCCTTAACCAAACTGACCGTCTGGGTACTATGTGTGTTGTTATTAGGATTTAAAACTTGGCTACACTACCTTAATTTTTTGTAAAAAACTCTATCAAAGTGTCAAAAAACAGCAAAAAACCCGGTTTTTAACCACATTTTAACGACAAATTAACGGTAATTTAAAACTCATCGGACTAGAAGTGTGCTATTAGAGCAAACACTCTAACTGTAATTAATTATCATTTAGATTGACTTGGGTTTAGCGGCCACTTACACTCATTATAAAATCGCAAAGGAAGTGAAACTGTGATCATTTTATTTATTATTACAGGGCTAATATTTTGTGGGGCGAGTGTGTTTTGCTTTTACAAAGCAAACTACTGCGCCTGTACTCAAGCAGGACAATGCGATAATCCCGTAAACCATTATTGGCTAGGGGCAATGTTAAATGCGTTGATCTCTTTAGCCCTGTGTTGTTTTGCATTGCACGTAGAGCTAGGCACTTTGCTATGGTTAACACTGATGGGAAGTTGCTTTTTGGGTGCATTTATTTCAGCAAAACAAACTAAAAAAAGGCAATGCAGTAAGGCTAATTCAACAAATGCTCTTTTAGCAGGCGAGACAAATTAATCTGATAATCTAAAGGCTTAACGCTTGATAGTATTTTAAGCTCTTGGGTGTGCTCACTTAAATCAATGTCTTTTGGTGTAACATGATGATTGTGCTTAGCGTTATAAAATAGCTTAATTTTAGGCTTAATAGGATTAAGTACATTTCCCTCAAGCACTAGCGCTAAACGCTCATTCGTTAATTTTACAATAGTCCCTACCGGATGAACCCCTAAACACTTTATAAACCGCTGCACTAACTCACCATCAAACAAGTGTTTATTGGCTAATAAATAACGTAATGCATTAATAGGCTCATCACCATCTTGATGCATTCTATCGGCAGTCATTGCATCGTACACATCTACAATTGCCATTATACGCGCCGGGCGACTTAACTTTTCAGCCTGCAGGGCTCGCGGATAACCAGATCCATCTAAGCGTTCATGATGATTTACTATCATATCAAGCATAAGGGGTGTTATACCCTTCTCGCCTTTAACTAAACCCAAACCTTGTGCTACATGCTTTTTAATGGCTAAGAGCTCATTATTAGTAACCTTAGTTGGCTTTGAAAATATACCTTGGGGTAATTTAGCTTGGCCTAAATCATGAAGTAACGCCCCCATTGCAAGCTCTTGTACAACAGCCTGCTCATATCCTAAGTATTTAGCAAATACAGCGGTAAAAATGGCGCAGTTGATCATATGCCGCCAGTTATAGCTGTGTTTATCTTTGATACGAGTAAGAATAGTCATGGCGTTAGCGTTACGAAAAACTGAGCTGACTATTTCGCTGGCTATTTCATCAAGCACTTTTATATTAACACTCAGGCCAGATGTTAAGTCACCGTATAACGACTGTAGCTTTCGACCGTGCTGATCGTAATTTACAGTCGCTTTAGCAAATTCTTGTTCGATTGAGATTGCTATAGGTGTTTTTTCTGCTTTTTGTTGGCTATTAGATGTTTTAGGTATGCTTTGAGGCTTATATTTGGCAGGAACTGGGGCATCACCTTTAGTAAAATCAATCAGTAGCTCAAGCACACCTTCAGAGACTAAACGCTTAATAATAGATCTATCGCGTACCAAGCCACTGGTCTTAATTTTTATGCTATTGATCCCTTCATGTTGCTTAGTAACGCTATCAACGTACATACCAGGAGTAAGTTCGGACACGGGCAAAGTAATTAGCATAAAGGTGGGATTTTTCTATTAAGGAATATGTACCTTAAATAGCATTAATTAAGCCTAAAAGTCTAGTTTTTGAGTTGTAAGTAGTTATATATAACTAAAACTATAATTTACAGCCTTATTAGAGCTGTAATGTAATTCTGATTATCTTAATTTTTAATAATTAAATGCTTTCTCTCAACTACACTGAAGTGTTTATCACTAAAAAACATGTGATTTAGCTATATAATTTATCTAATCATTATAAAAAAGCGAACTTTATTAACCTTTCTTGAACATAATATTGTTTTGCCTCGGTCTCAATATACACAGCACTTAATAACAACTGCTTTAAATTCTTAAGAGTACTAATATATGACAAAACTAAACCAACCCGTATCAAACCTAAGTGTGGCTGCAATAAACACAGCCTCGCCTTTGGGTCATATATTAAAAATAGCCGCTCCACTGCTTGATAGCCTATTGGGTATAAATAAACTGCGAGATATTTACCTCTCTAATAATTTATCGGGTTTGGATAAACAAGAGTTTAGTGAAAAGCTTTTAAATGTATTGGGTATTAATGTACTTGGCGCACAAGATGTTATTAACAAAATACCAAAGCAAGGCCCTTGCATAGTGGTATGTAACCACCCTTACGGCATGGTTGAGGGCGTAATAATTGCAAAATTGCTCACCCATTATCGTAGCGATACAAAAGTAATGGCTAACGTTGGTTTAAAAATATTTACAGAAATTAAAGACTATTTTATTTTTGCTAATCCGCTAAAGCCAAAAGCAGCCATTAATACCAGTGCAATTAAACAGTGTTTTAAACATGTAAATAACGATGGTTTACTTGTGGTTTTTCCTGCTGGCAGGGTTTCGTTTTTTCAATCAAAAAAACAACGTGTAACCGACGGACAATGGAATCGCTTAGCGGCTCAACTAGCCTTAAAAACACAAGCCCCTTTATTACCTGTGTTTATTAGTGGTCAAAATAGCCCTATGTTTTACAATTTGGGACGCATTTACTACCGATTTAGATTATTAATGCTAATACGTGAATTACTTAAAATTCAAAAAAGGTCCATTAATTTAGGTGCTAGTAATTTACTTACACCCAAGTTATTAAATAAATTTGAGAAAACTGACGACATTAACGATATTGCGCGCCTGCTTTGTTATTTAAACGATGAACGCTTTGTAACACCTTGGCAAGACGATGCCCAATCAATGCAACTAAAAGCGATTATGCAGGATGTTGATAAAACAAAAATGACGAGTGAACTTGCTAGCTTACCAAACGAGCAGCACTTATTAGACTTTAAAAGTTACTCCGTTTATTACGGTTATCAAGATCAAATACCTAATTGTGTTACTGAAATAACACGCCTTAGAGAAATAACCTTTCGTACATTAAACGAAGGAAGCGGCGAGCCATGTGATACCGATAAGTTTGACGCAACTTACATGCATTTATTTATTTTTGATCATAAAAATGAAGAGATCATTGGAGCTTATCGAATTGGACAAACTGATTTATTACAAAAAAATAGCGACGTGAGCGCCCTTTACTTATCGCAAATGTTTAATTTTGAACCCTCTTTTATTAATCAACAACAACCCTGCCTAGAAATGGGTCGCTCGTTTATAGTTCAAAAACATCAAGGCAGTTACCATGGTTTATTGCTGTTATTTAAAGGGATCGGTGCGTTTATGGCGCAAAACCCACGTTATAGGACTTTATACGGCACAGTTTCACTAAGTAAACTTTATGACCCTCGTTCTGTCGCAATTATTGATCATGCAATGGTTAATAATAAAAAAGGTGTTAACGCCAATACGCCTTTTAATAATAAAATTCACCCTGAGTTTGAAGACTTCATTAGCGATCACACGTTAAACATAGATCATGTATCAACATTGGTTATGGGAATAGAAGAAGATAAAAAAGACATACCGATTTTATTAAAGCAATATCATAAGCTAGGCGCTCAATTTCATTGTATGGGAATTGACAGTAACTTTAATCACACCCCAGGATTACTTTTAAGTGTGCACCTACCAAGTGCGCCTGAAAAGCTACTTAAGCTCTACCTTGGTGATAAAAAAGATGATTATATAAATCACTCATAATTTTATCTGCTGCATTAATACAGCAGGTAAAAATAAAGCAACAAAAAAGTCGACGCAATTAATTGCGTCGACTTTTTTAGTTATGTAATAGCTATACGAATACCTAGTTAAGCTGCAGCCACTTTTAAACAAGTAATGCTACTGATGAGCTGAGATTGCTTATCAAAATAATTAAAACGTATAGTCTTACCAACTTTAATATGACTAATACTGACTGTCATTGCGTCTTCTCTTTGCATATTTACACCATATTGGCCTTGCTCGGCTTTGCTGTAATGAAATGCTAAAAACTGCTCACTTTCGGGATGTCTTACGTCAATAAGTTGCTTAAATTGTTGTTTACGCTTTTGTGTAACTGTTTCTAGCTCAACGCCAGATGACGTTGCAAGCGATTCAACTTGGCAATCGATTAATTGTTTTGTGTCCCACCGAACAAAAACGATGTGACTATTATTTAGGGATAATTTATCCGGAAAAATACATAATTTAAAAGGCGCATAACCTGATAAATCCATATTTTGTAATTGAGACAATGCAGGGGTTTTGTTGCTCAGTAAATATGGGATTAAAAGACCTCTACTGTGCTTTACGGCAGTTATATCAAATACACTTTGATAATCGTTTAATAAAGCTAATGTTTGCCCCCAATGCGATACACCAAGCCAAGTACCTCCCCCTTGCGGATCGATCGGGTAAATTGCGTTACCTGTGTGCTTACTCGGGGCGATTGCCATTTCTCGCGTTTTTTGCTCATCACGATTAAAAAACAACTCGTAGCCATCATCAGTTAAGAAGTAACTTAAAGTGCACATATTAACTTTGCAGTGATTTTGATTGGCTTTTTTCTCTCAAAAAAGTGGCTGTACTTGGTGCTAACCCAAAGCTCTGGTCGAATGATGCTTTTTGTGCAAAGGTAATTTGTGAAATCATCGCATAGTGATGTACTGCATGGCTTCCTACAAATATAAGCTCTCGTGCTAATGAGGTTGTTACAGTTTGTACATTTTTACTTTTAATTGATACTTCGCTTGAAAGTAACAGCGGTTTATTAAAATCATCTGTACTTAGCTGTTCAATCCACGATGCTATCTCGGCAATTTTTTTTATCGCTTCGCAGGGATTACTTTCAATATTACTGCCGCGTAGGCGACTATCGTAATCAATATTATTTATATCAAACCCCGTCATTAAAGATTGGTAATGATCGATAATGTGGCGCATATGTGACCCAGCCGAACTAATGAAATTAGGAGCAACGATTTGCGAATAATCCTCTTTAGTTACACTTTCAAGATAAGTATGACCTTGAGCGAGTATTTCTAACTGACTATTTAACATTGAATCGGTTTTCCTCATTTATAATTTCGTCGTATATGCATACATAACGTTAGATAACATTTTGAATAATGCAATTTTGCATTGTATAAATAACTAGAAAGCTGTTCTTACAATAAAATTTCAAAATTTATGCAGTAATACATTTTTATATACAAAAGTAATTAATGAAAAGCTAGATAATATAGAGAGGGATATTAGTAGATGTAAAAGCAA
The DNA here is from genome assembly GCF_001974875.1 of Pseudoalteromonas sp. EB27. Classification (GTDB taxonomy): domain Bacteria; phylum Pseudomonadota; class Gammaproteobacteria; order Enterobacterales; family Alteromonadaceae; genus Pseudoalteromonas. The sequence continues at coordinate 64,684 of NZ_MTQD01000012.1, read as the reverse complement.
ATGGCGCTCTCGGTAGGGATCGAACCTACAACTCAGCCTCCGGAGGGCCACGTGATATCCATTTCACCACGAGAGCACATTTGTTGCCTCCACACCAACTCGCGATATCAGTGCTTTAGCATCAGCAATGATAAAGAGATCTTTAAATAAATACCAGTAACATCAGCTTATATGCTTATTAATTAAACTCTTTTAAATAAAACACTTCACAATGGCTTAAAAACACGCTATTTATTCTTATTGAATAAGAAACAGTAACGGTTTAGCAACATTGAAACTACGATTGTCGCTGTGCGGATTAATTTAATACGAGGAAATAATGATGAGTTTAATGTCTACTGAGCAAGTTGCTGAGTTTTTAGGTGTAAAAGTAGAGCGTGTAAAACGTCTTTCTAGAGAGAGTTTATTAATTGCTAAATCAGAAGATGAAAATGGCGAACCACAATTTGATACAGCCGAAGTAACTAAATACAAAGAGCTAGCCGAGCGCTTTGGTGGCCTTTAACATCTATAAAAAGTATTATTAACGAGTTTATTTAGCTGCGCGCGTAACATTACAGATTTATTAGTTATGCCGCGCTCTTCGTACCAGCCAATACATAACACTAAAAAAAACAGCTTATAGTAATTCAGCTTATCTATTGAAAGATCAAACGTTTTTGTTTTATCGATGCTATTTTTATAGTTATTTAACAATGCACTTTCACTGCTCTCATTAAAATTAAAGCTCACTGCAAGGGCTGCCAAATCAAAATACACATCGTTAGTTTGTGCGTATTCAAAATCAATTAAATACATACCTGAAGCATTTACAATAATGTTGTCTTTTACTAAGTCGTTATGACAAAAACCTGCATTAAATGACATAGCTGTAACTGCTTTGAGTGCCTGCTCTATTTGAAGTTTATATTGCGTATATACGCCGGTGTTTTGATAAAAATGAAGCTCTTTAGCTATATCCATTGGCGCGGTAGACACTTTGTAATTGTGCACTTGAGCAAGTTTATTAATAAAGCTAAGCGTTATATCCGATTGCGCGCTCTTGCCTTCAATATAGTTAAATACCGCACGACCGTTTTCTTTATCAAGCCAAATAGGCGCTGGACATATATTAAAGTCACTTAAAAAGCGCTGCGCTTCAAGGCCGTCACTTGGCCAATGGCTTTTATAACACTTTAACAAATACCCTTGTTGCTCGGTACGTATTAAAAAATTATCGTTACTAAAGCCATTAAGTAATCGCTCGCTTGAAACAATGCTTGTAGGCTCTATAAACGCACTACACATTTTTACTAACTGAGTATGGGCAATCATTGATTAAAGCTGTGCTAGAGGCTTAGCTTGGCTTTGTTCGTATTCTTCGTACCAGGTTTTAAAGCCCCACGCTGCCATAATGGTATAAAATATAAAGAGTGCTAGCGTTGGGTAATAGCCTTTTTCGTAATATAAATACATAGAAGCTGCATCTATAACAATCCAGTACAGCCAGTTTTCGAGGACTTTTTTAGCAACTAAGTAAGTAGTTACTACTGCAAAGCACGTTGTAAAGCTATCAAGATAAGCAAAATCAGCATGAGTATAGTTTTGCATAACGTAACCTATAGCTATTGCAGCTATAGTTGTTAAACTAATTAAAACAGCATGGCGGTTTATCGACCACGATGTAATATTTAAATTTGCAGCTTTGCCTTTACGCCATACAACCCATCCAAATACAGCCATATACATATAATAAAAATTAAGTAATGACTCCATAAGTAATGCACCATTCCAGTACATTATTGTATAAATGAGCGTACTAAAAAACGCCGCAGGCCAACACCATAAGCTTTCTTTTATTGCTAATAATAAATAAGCCATCGACAACCCTACCGCAATATACTCCCAATGCGACATTGCTGTAAAACCACTTAAGGTTTGTGTTAAAAAGTCCATATTATGCAGTTACCGTTTAGTTGTGCCGATTGTTATACCAACCTGCTTATATACGGGGTCTATTTAACGTTAAGAAAATTACGCTAGAACTAGGCAAAAATTTTTGTATCTAGTTGTTCTAAATAAAAATTTTTAACGACGTTATAGTGCAATTTAATTCGTTAAATTGATCAAATATTTATGCAGGTTGGTATTATAGGCTATTCAGGCGATAAGTCGCCAGAGAGAAACTTACATACAAAAATAGCTTTACCAAATTCTTCATATGAGCGCTTAATTTCGGTATTTAATACCTGCATTACTAAATCGTAATCACCAAAAATTTGCGTTGATAACGTGTTAGTAATCACTTTTAAATCATCGTATTCGTTTAATCTGTCAATAAACCCTTGTATAAACGGGATATAGTCTTGGTGAAGTGGGTATTTACTGATCTCTACTGATAATTTCATTTTCGACTCTTTATTTTAATTACCGATTACAACAAGTCACTCAATGCTAGAGCCGTTATTAAATACAGTGTAAAATCGCTGCAACACTCAATTGAAATGAGCTTAATATGGCACGTAGAATAACCTACAAATATAAAAACGAACCGCGCGAGATTAATTTCGCTAAAGATAAATACCACGACATGTATCAAGCAATTGCTGCCGCTGAAGGTATTGATCTGACTAATTACTTAAGCATGGTACAGCAAATAGAAATGACCTCAAAAGGGTCTGCCTCTGTTCGTAACTTTCGCGACCAAGAATTTGCCCGTATGGGCTTTAGCGATATTTACTTTATAAAAGAGTAAATACAGCTTTATAGCTGTGTCAACGCTGATACTCATAACTTACGCGCGGTGTAATATTACATAATAGCTCGTAGGGGATAGTATCAGCGCATAGTGCTATTTCTTCAACTGGTAGCTCAGGGCCCCACATAGTAACCCTGTCGCCAACTTTAATATTATGCTCATTAGTGCCTATATCTACACTAATCATATCCATTGCTACACTACCGACAATACCATAACGCTGCTTGCCAATTATAACGGGGGTCCCCTCTTTAGCGTGCCGAGGATAACCATCGCCATAACCCATAGCCACAACAGCTAACTTGGTTGGTTTATCGCTTTTCCAACGACCACCATACCCGACCGCCTCATTAGCAGGCACATTTCGCACTGCAATTACGCGCGTAGTTAAGCGCATAACTGGTTTTAATTTATGTTGTTGCCCAATACTATTTGCCATAGGCGATACACCATAGAGCATTAGACCAGGGCGTACCCAATCACCATGTCCATTTGGCCACGCGATAATACCCGCTGAATTTGATAAACAATGCGCTTGGTCAATACCATTCACTAAGTTATCAAATAACGTAATTTGTTGAACCGTTTTAGCATTATCAACATCATCAGCACACGAAAAATGGGTCATCAGATTAACAGTGTTTTTAGCGTTAGGTGTTTTTTGTAAACGGCTATAAAATTCTTCAAACTGCTCTGGCGCAATACCTAGTCGATGCATACCTGTATTTACTTTTAACCAACATGTTATTGGCGCATCAAGCTTTGCTTTTTCAAGCGCGGCTAATTGGTACTCATCGTGAATAATAGTTTGAAAATTATTAGCGAGTAAAATAGGTATGTCGGCTTTATTAAAGAAGCCTTCGAGTAAAACTATTGGCTTTGTTAGGCCCCCCGCTCGCAGAGCTAACGCTTCATCTATCCGCGCCACAGCAAATGCGTCAGCATCATTTAAATGCTGCGCAATCGTTACTAAACCATGTCCGTAAGCATTTGCTTTTAGCACCGCCATTACTTTGATATTAGGTGCAAAACACTTAACTTGCGCTAAATTATGCGCAAGTGCAGCTAAATTAATTTCAGCAGTGGCTAAGCGCATTAGTAATCGTCATCTACCGCTGGTCCCGCGTAATTATCAAAGCGAGAAAATTGACCTTGGAATGTTAAACGCACTTTACCAATTGGGCCGTTACGTTGTTTACCTATAATAATTTCGGCAATACCTTTATCGGTACTGTCTTCGTTGTACACTTCATCACGGTAAATAAACATGATTAAATCGGCATCCTGCTCTATCGACCCTGACTCACGTAAATCTGAGTTAATTGGGCGTTTATCGGCACGTTGCTCTAGCGTACGGTTAAGCTGTGAAAGCGCAACAACCGGACATTTTAGCTCTTTTGCTAATGCTTTAAGTGAACGCGAGATTTCGGCAATTTCGAGCGTTCGGTTATCGGCAAGGCTTGGTACACGCATTAACTGTAAGTAATCGACCATGATCATGCTAATACCGCCATGGTCGCGGGCTATACGCCTTGCACGAGAACGAACATCGGTAGGTGTTAAACCTGATGCATCATCAACGTACATTTTACCTTTTTCCATCAACAAGCCCATAGTTGATGAAAGTCGTGCCCAATCGTCATCATCTAACTGGCCAGTACGTACCTTAGTTTGGTTAATACGGCCAAGAGACGCTAGCATCCTCATCATAATTTGCTCAGAAGGCATCTCTAGAGAGTAAATTAATACTGGTTTGTCTTGAGTCATTGCAGCATGTTCTGCAAGGTTCATCGCAAAGGTGGTTTTACCCATTGATGGACGTGCTGCTACAATAATTAAATCGGATGGCTGTAAGCCCGTCGTCATTTTATCAAGATCGGCATAACCTGTACTTACACCTGTTACACCATCTTGTGGCGATTGATAAAGCTCTTCTATTTTATCAACGGTTTTTTCAAGGATGCTATGAATGCTCTGCGGACCTTCATTACTTTTTGTTCGTTGCTCAGCAATTTTAAACACTTTGCTTTCGGCAAAATCAAGTAAATCGTGACTAGTACGCCCTTCAGTATTAAAACCCGCTTCTGCAATTTCGTTCGCTACGCCAATCATTTCACGTACAACAGCGCGTTCGCGTACAATACTTGCGTAAGCGTCAATGTTAGCAGCGCTTGGCGTGTTTTTAGCTATTTCAGCTAAATAAGCAAAACCACCAATTCCTGCAAGCTTATTATTTTTTTCTAAACTTTCAGAAATAGTGATTAAATCTATTGGATCGCCAATCTCAGCAAGTGCCGTCATCGCTTCAAAAATTAACTTGTGCGTGCGGGTATAAAAATCCTGTGATACAACAAGTTCAGCTACGCGGTCAAAAGCTTGGTTATCAAGCATTAAACCACCTAAAACAGATTGTTCAGCTTCTATTGAATGGGGAGGAACTTTAAGAGTATCGACTTGCTTATCTGGTTTGGCCATAACTTCACAGTGGTAAAATTGAATGGCTCTATTCTATCGACTTGAAGGGGCTGTGCAAATAGAAAAGCAGGAAATCTTTTCCTGCTTTTTGTAATAGTGAAGGTGAGAGCGTTATTTAATACGAAGCTCTATGCGTCCACTAATGGTATCCATTTCAACATTAGCATTACCGCCATTAATACTAAATTCTAAATCACTGGCTGGGCCATATTTAGCTTTACTGACCTTGTCACTAGTAACTTTATTAATGATTTTGCCATTAGCATGGGCTTTAATTTCAAAATTTGCAGATACGCTGTCAGGAAAGTAAAAATCACCATCGCCACTTACCGATTCAAAACGTACATCACCACCTTTTAAAAGCTCTTTAATGTGTACTTCGGCTTCGCCATTTACCGTGTTAATACGTAAGTTTTTAATAGCCGATAGCGTAAAATTTATATCGCCATTTACATTTTCAAGGCGCACATCATTGGCGCTTGAGGTTGATTTAATATCGCCATTAACAGCGCTAAAACGCAGTTCACCACTTGATTCTCTATCGTTAATTTCACCATTTACGGTTTCAAATTGAATATTACCACTTAAACTTTGTGCATTTACGTCGCCATTAACTGTGGTCAATTTAATGTTACCGGCAATATCATCTACCGTAATTTCGCCGTTAACCACATCAACTTCAGCGCCGTTCTTAAGCTCTTTTGCAGTCACCGATACATTAACGCCAGCAAACTCTAAGCCACTACTTTTTGGCATGAATATAGTTAGACTTGAGCCATCGCCATTATTATTCCAATTTGATTTACGTGGCATTTTTACAATGAACTGAGTTTTATCGCCATTTGTTTTAAGCTCATAACCTTCTGCTTTGTCATCAAGCTCGCCAGATACTTTAAATTCGTTTTTATCCCAGCCTGTAATATGTATATCACCGCGTTGGTTTTCAATAAAAATAGTGCCGCCATTTGGTACGTCTATTTGCTTATCTATTTTTTCACCCGCAAATACCGCCAATGGAAATAAGCTTAGTCCTAATAAAATCGCTTTCATGTCGTACTCCTAAATGTGCTGCCAACGTGGCGCGTGCACCTTGTTAATTAAATCAAGTTGTTGCTGATATATTTGCGCTAACATTGTCAGAAGCGCTTGGTTTTGTGGTTCATTTTTAAGAGCTTGCTTTATTGCTTGTTCAGCCTCTTCTAATTCTTGTAGTTGTGTTTGCCAATTAGTGGTCAATGCTTCTTTATTTTCGTATTCAACTAACAAACTGTTTTTTCTCGCCGAAAAGTAATCACTGATAGCCACTACGGGCTGTGGCTCGGGCGCTATAAAAAATATATTTACTGCAACTAAAGCCGCAATTGTACAGGCAGCTATTGCCGTTAGTTTTGGCCAAGTGCCAGCTTTTTTTTGGTTCTGCTTATTATTAACAATTGCTCGCTCAATTCCTGCCCATAAATCTTTTTGTGGTGGTATCTCTTTATCAAGCGTATTTAATGATTTGTTTAAGTAATCGTCAAAATTTGGTTTATTCATTTTCATACCACTCTTGTAATAACTGCCTAGCACGATGATATTGCGATTTACTTGAACCAACAGCCATACCTAACTGTTCGGCTATTTCCTCATGCCTGTAACCTTCAATTGCAAACAACACAAACACCATACGTGCACGCTCAGGAAGCCTTACTATTAATTTATCAAGGCCATTTAAGCCTTCGCAATCATTAGCTGATTGCTCATCCATACCGCTGTGTTCAATGCTCACCACTTTTTGTAGCCAATTTTTTTGCTTGCGTAGGTAGTTAATCGCAATATTGCTGGCAACACTGTAAAGCCAAGTAGAAAACTGCGAGCGACCGTCAAATTGCGCTATTTTATGCCACACCTGTACAAACACTTCTTGCGCTGCATCTTCAGCATGCGCTTGGTCGGCTAATAAACGTAAGCATAAACCGTAGACTCGTTTTATATGTAACTCATAAAGCGTTGTATATGCCGCCTGCTCACCCGACTTAACACGTTCAATAAGTGTAGCTTCGCATAAAGGCGTTTGTTCGGGTTTAACGTGTAACATCCGTGATGTCGCCTTTTAATTATTATTATTGAGTTAGTGTATTGATAAGTTAGACGTAATAACAGTTCGAAAAGGTTTAAAGGGAATGAAAAAATAATTGAATAAAAAAGAGGGTTGTACGAGGTTGTATTTAACTGTGCCCTTAACTAGCGACTAATAAACGAAGTTAGCCAAATTACAGACACAAAAAAGCCGTGCTAATAGCACGGCTTTTGTCGCTTAATTAAAAAATTAAGCTTCAGCGATTACGATTACTTTAATAGTAGCCGTTACGTCTGAGTGAACTGAAATTGATACGTCAAATTCACCTGTCTCACGGATAGTACCTAGAGGCAAACGAACTTCTGACTTAGCAACTTCAACACCAACAGCTGAGATAGCGTCAGCGATGTCACGAGTACCGATTGAACCGAATAACTTACCTTCGTCACCAGCTTTAGATACTAATGTAACTTCTGCTAATGCTTCTAGTTTTTCAGCGCGTGCTTGTGCAGCAACTAACTGTTCAGCGATTTTCGCTTCAAGTTCTGCACGACGAGCGTCAAACGTTTCAATGTTAGCTTTAGTCGCAGGAACTGCCTTACCTTGAGGGAAAAGGAAGTTACGTGCGAAACCAGATTTAACTACAACCTGTTCACCTAGGCTACCTAGGTTAGCGATCTTATCTAGTAGAATAACTTGCATGTTTCTACACCTTTTAAAAACTGTTAATCCGCTGCTTACTTATGTAAGTCAGTGTATGGAAGAAGGGCTAAGTAGCGAGCACGCTTAATAGCAGTTGCTAGCTGGCGCTGGTATTTAGCGCTAGTACCTGTAATACGGCTAGGTACGATTTTGCCACTTTCTGTAACATAGTTTCTAAGAGTAGCTAGATCTTTGTAATCGATTTGCTTTACGCCTTCCGCTTTAAAGCGGCAGAACTTACGACGTCTGAAATAACGTGCCATGAGATTAATTCCTCAAATAATTCTTTCTATATGCTGAGCATGCAAAACCAATTGGCTAAGGCCGTTACGACCTTCGTGGCGATTTAAAAAACCACTCACTTGCAATGCCTGCCCAACGTGCAAATGTTGAGTCTGTTGTTGCATTTGCTTTCCACTGGCAACTACCTGAAGCCTCACGTAACTATTACGGTTAAGGTCTGCTTCGGTTTGCATCGATTTATGTTCTACAACAAAAATACAATGCGGGATGCCAGCAGGGCTTTGGCTAAACTTGGGAGTTTTGCAAACTACCCCAGATATAACCAGCTGATTCATAAAAGGGCTAACCATTTATATTTACCGCCAGTTAAACGCCATGCTAGGACTCAAAACAATTAAGCAGCTGGTGCTTCTTTCTTCTCTTCTCTTGCAAGAGGAGACGCTTCAGTTTCAGCAGTTTTAGTGCGGATAACTAAGTTACGAAGCACTGCATCGTTGTAGCGGAAAGTAGTTTCTAGCTCGCTGATTACTTCAGTTGGTGCTTCAACGTTCATAAGAACATAGTGAGCTTTATGAAGCTTGTTAATTGGGTAAGCCAATTGACGACGGCCCCAATCTTCAAGACGGTGGATAACACCACCAGCTTCAGTGATAGAACCAGTATAACGTTCGATCATACCAGCAACTTGCTCACTCTGATCTGGGTGAACCATGAATACGATTTCGTAATGACGCATGGATATTCCTTACGGTTAATAGAGCCTTCTACCGTTTCGGCCGGTCGGTTTAAGGCAAGGAATTAATAGTTTAAAAGCCGAAATGAGCGCGCATTTTACGCTTAGACGGATAATTAAGCAAGCAGGTTTTTAAGCTTTTATAGATAAGTGTTTAAAAGTAATAATTACGCACTTCGCTTGTCACGCTAACAAGCTGATCGCCTACCGCAAAAGTTAAGCAAAGAGTGTAATACCTCTTTTAGAAGCCAAGCTTACTCGCGTGAAAAGCGATAGCTTTTAATTGCTTAAGCTTTATGTTTACCTCGAAAATATAAACATTTACTCAAGCTTAAAGCCGTGCAATTATTAATCAATACATTATTAAATAAGGATATTTATGAAGCTCTTACTATCGCTTGTATTAATACTTACTTTTAGTACACCATTTTTAAGCCACGCAAAAACCAATACAACTGACATAACCGTTGGTAAAAAAGTCATTCTGCAATCAAAAATACTCAACGAAGACAGGCCCATTAAAATTTTCATACCTGACACTGTAAAAGACGATCAGCCCCTTTATGTTATTTATTTACTTGATGGTGTTGAGCACTTTCATACAGCGTCTGGTGTTATTAAATCCCTTGTAGATTACGAGCAAATACCCAATGCCATGCTTGTTGGTATTGATACAACTAACCGCGTTCGCGATTATTTACCAAAAGTACAAGGCGAGCCTAAAACAGAGTTTCAAACCTTTGTTAAAAACAAATGGCCTGACGCAGGACAAACCGACAAGTTTTTAAAGTTTGTGTCTGATGAACTCATGCCTTATATAAACAGTAATTACTCAACTAACGGCTACAGCACCTTAATTGGTCACTCTAATGCTGGTACATTAACGCTTTATACTTTAGTTAATCAGCCTGAGTTATTTAATAACTACATAGCTATAAGCCCAAACAGTTGGTGGAGTGATGAAGAGTTAAAAAATAATATTATTAAATACACTAAAAACCCTAAAGGCAGCCAATCGTTATTTATTAGTGTAGCGAGTGAAGGCGCCCGTTTTTATACAGGTGTTTTAAATGCTTTAGTAAATTTAGAGCAACAAATGCCTACGCAGCTAAAATGGGAATATAAGCATTACCCTACTTTTAGTCATATGGGCACCATACTACCAGCACTTAGCGATAGCCTAATTAACCTATTTGGCGACCTAATATTTAAAGTGACTGACGAGCACGGAAGATTTGCTGATGTATCGCTTATTACCGGTTACTACCAAGCACTGAGTGATAAGTACGGATTTGAGCTTAAAATTCCACAAGATGTGTACGTAGAATTTGCGCATAGCCAGCAAAAATTTGGTAACACGGCTAAAGCTATTACCACGCTTAAACAATTTACTACCGATTACCCTAATGCTGCATACTCCCACATGCGTTTATCGCAAGGCTACACCGCTAACAAACAGTTTAAAGAAGCAGTAACTAGCATGAAACAGGCACTAGAACTTGCTAAGCAAAACTCGCGAGACCCAATGTTAGTTGATGCGCTAAAAGATATGGTGAATGAAGCACAAGCCAATTTGTAGCTTATTAATTTAAAGCGCTTTTTAACAAACGAGATGCTTAAAAGGTTTTACCTGCGCTAATTAATTAGAGACCATAGTTAAAGATAAAAATGAAAATATGGAGCGCTTAAAGTGAGGAATAATAATCAATGACTAAATTTGACTTCCCCGTGGGTTTTACTTTTGCTGCTTTGGTGTCCGTATGCTTTTCAGCTGGTTTTATAGTTGGCTCAAGCTCAATAGGTTCTGCAATTAGCGCAATAGTTATATCAATGCTCTCAAGCTATATATTTTTCTTTTTAACAATTACTTTAAAGGAACGTTCTGAGAAGAAAAAAGTTAAGGATATTAGTAACCCATTAATTACTCAGATCACAAGAACCCTAGAAGCAGGGATTCATAATTCAATTTTATTGCCAAATAAATCTATTCGATCAATACCTAATAAAAAAAATTTAACCGAGGAACAACTTTATAATTACTTAACAGATAGTGTTCTAAACGCTCCTATTAGCGGACCTAGAACCTACTACCCTAGAAACAAAATTTCGGCTGCAATAGAAACCAACAGTGATGCGTTAATATTAAATACAACTTCTCCAATCAAAATTATGCTAGAAGATCTTAAGCCTTACCTCTACTTGTTGGATATAAACCTAGTAAAACTAATTTATGAAATTGAATATTCAAATTATATGAGATTTTGCGGAGACAACTTGGAACACTGTGGAAGGTTTACTTTTGATAAGGAATACTTTGTTGAGTTCTTTATACTTGTGAAAAAACTAGAAAGCTCCATTAAAATATAAATAAAAACCGATGTTTAAACTAAACATCGGTTTTTCTTTGCTGAAAGCTGACAGCTAAAAACTGACTAATTTACTTACTCGTTGGGTTTCGTTTCGCTCTTCCCAAGCTACGTTATTTGCCTATCGCTTCTTTGGCGAACAGGTGCTTTATTGGCCCAAGATTATCAACTAATGATAGCCCTACTCCACGAATGAGTTTTTTAACCGGGTTTGCGCCTTCAAATAACTCTTTGAGCCCTTGCATCATGGCTATGTGCTTTTGTGCGTCGAGCTTGCGGGTGCGCTCGTAATCACGAAGTGTGCGGGTGCTTGCAAACTCCTTACTATCGCTTGTTAAAAGCTCAATTAAATAAGCCGCATCTTTTAGGCCTAGGTTCATACCAAGCCCTGCAAGTGGGTGGATTGTATGTGCAGCATCGCCAATGAGTACCACTTTGCCTGAAACCCATTGTTGGGCGTAGCGCATTTTAAGTGGGAAAGCTGCGCGCGCACTTTGCACTTCACATAGCCCGCATTGTCCATCTATTGCAGCCATAACAGCTTTATTAAAGGCACTGTCGTCCATTGCAAGGAGTTCATCGCAGTGGTTTGGGCTGGTAGACCACACAATTGAATGGGTGTTGGCATCGCTTAATGGTAAAAACGCCAGTGGCCCTGTTGGTAAAAACACTTGGCGTGCGGTGTTTGCATGTGGCTCTTTGGTTTTAACCGTAGCAACTAGCGCGTGGTGGTCGTAATCTTTAAAGCTAAGCGCCATATTAAATTGTTTACGAATAGCCGAATTTGCGCCATCGGCCGCCACCAGCAGCTTAGCAATAATAGGCTCGCCGCTTTTAAGGGTTATAAATACGTCGGACTCACTTTGGTGTATTTGCTGATACTCGGTATCAAACATTAGTGTGGCGCTTGGTTGCTGCTCTAGCTCTTTTATAAGTGCATAGCGAATAATATCGTTTTCAACAATGTGGCCTAAATGTTCAAGCTCAAGCTGCTCGTTGTTAAAGGCAATTTTACCAAAGCTGTCGGCATCACGTACGTCCATATGTGTATAAGCGCACGCTCGCTGTGCGATAATTTCGGGCCATACGTTTAATTGCTCAAGCAAGGTTTGACTTGCAATGCTTAGCGCACTTACGCGCAAACCATATTCGTCAGTTGGTAATGCTTGTGTTGATGCGCCGTCGATTACAACGACGCTTATATCGGCTTTTGCCAATCCAAGTGCCAGTGTCAGCCCTACGCAGCCGCCACCTACAATACAAACCTGTGCTTGCTTCATAAACGCCTACCTTGTTTAACTTGCCCCATTAACTGCTTGGCTAATGGCGCTTTTAATGCGGGAAATAAATCCATCGAAAACAACCCAATACTGCGCCCCAATGCGAGCACTCGCGATGAGTTCGAAAAAAGCCTGACAAGTGCATCAGTTAAACTCATTACGGTTTTTATATCATCACTGCGCTTTTTTGAATATTCACGTGTAAACGCATAGCTGCCCAAATCGTGTTGGCTACTTGCTATTAAATTACTAAGTACTTGTACGTCGCGAAGACCTAAATTAAAACCTTGCCCTGCAATAGGATGAATAGCATGTGCAGCATTACCAATAACCACTGTACGGTGCGCAGTCAAAGACTCGACTTGCCCGTAAACGAGCGGGTAACTCGTGCGCATGCCTACTTTAGTAAATTGACCTCCGCGATAACCAAACGCGCTTTGCAGTACACTTATAAAGTCTTGCTCATTAAGTGCCATGTGTTGTTCAATCTGATCTTGACGCATACACCATACTAACGAATAACGATTATTGCTCATGGGTAATAACGCCATAGGCCCGTTTTGTGTAAAGCGCTCAAATGCATGATTATTATGCCCACCAGCCACTTCTACATTAGCAATAATAGCGCCTTGTTCATAAGGCTGGGTATTAAAACCAAGCCCGAGTAAATTGCGTGTTGGTGATTGTGCGCCATCAGCAATAACCAATAGTGCTGCATCTAATTGCTCGCCACTTTGTAGAGTGAGTGTATTGCTATGCAAAGTTTGTTTAATGGCAGTTACGCTATCGGGGCACAAGAGCGTAATATTTGACTGCGTTAAACGTAGGTGAAGCGCTCGGCCAAATGGATTTACTTCTACTACGTAACCAAGTGAGGGCTTAGCAAATTCGTCGCAATTAATGTGCGCTTTGCCAAAGTGGCCTCTATCAGACACGCTCACTTTTTTGATTGCTGCGGTGTAAGGGGCATTTTTCTCAAATAAATTGAGGCTTTGTAAATACTCTACCGATTGCTGAGCGAGAGCAATACTTCTGTCGTCAAAGCTCGGGTGGTATTCGCCAGTTACTTGATTCGCTTCTACAACAGCAATATTTAACGTGGGATTAGTTTTAGCCACACTTAATGCGCAGCTTGCTCCCGCTAAACCACCGCCAATAATAACTACATCAAACTGCTTAGCCACTTTACTCTCCGAGCTTTATACGTTTTTAGCACTTTGCATAAGTGCTTCTATATCGCTAATTTTTTTAGGCACGCTTAGGGTCAAGTTTTCATGGCCGGTTTCGGTAACTAGCAAGTTATCTTCGATACGGATACCAATGCCTTTATATTTTTGCGGTGCGCTTGAGTCTTCGCTTATATAAAGCCCTGGCTCTATGGTGAGTACCATGCCGGGTTCAAATGCACGCTCAACGTCATTTACTTTGTAATCGCCAACATCATGTACATCTAAACCAAGCCAATGCCCAAGCCCGTGCATGTAATATTCTTTACATGCCCCTTTTGCCATTAGCTCGTCAAAGTCGCCGGTTAAAATACCTAAATCAAGTAAACCTTGGGTCATTACTTCCATTGCTAGTTTATTAGCGTGCGACATAAACCCGGCGGGTTTAACTTCATCAAAAGCCACTTCTTGCGCTTTAAGTACAATATTATAAAGCGCCGCTTGCTCTTCGCTAAATTGACCATTTACTGGAAAAGTACGGGTAATATCGGCGGCATAACCTTGCAGTTCACAACCGGAGTCTATAAGTACTAGGTCGCCATTTTTTAATACGTCGCTATTTTGTGTGTAATGTAAAATATTGGCGTTGTCGCCACTACCAACAATTGTGCCGTACGCAGGATGTGGAGCGCCATTCATAGCATAATGATGATGTAGCTCTGCTTCTAGCTGAAACTCTGTGGCACCCGCATGCGAATAACGCATGGCACGCATGTGCCCTCGCGCACTAATTTCACAGCCTTCTCGCATAACATCTATCTCACTTGGCGATTTAAACAAACGCATTTCGTGAATAAGGCCGCGTATTTCTTTTAAAGTACTCGGTGCTGTGAGTCCTTTTCGAGAGCCACTTCGAAGTGTACCTAGTAACGAAAATACTTTGGTATCAAATGAAGAATAAGCACCTTGTGCAAAATAGATCGCATTTTTTGCATTTAGCATATCCAGTAGCTTATCGTTCAATTCACTTAGCGGGTAAGCTTCATCAAACAAGTAGTCACTTTTAGCTTTATCAAAGCCAACTCTGCGGCCATGCCAAATTTCTGCAAGCTTGTCTTTATCTAGGCAAAATAAAGTACAGGGTGCATCGCTGTTGTTACATAGTACGAGTACGGCGTCGGGTTCGTTAAAGCCAGTTAAGTAAAAAAAGTCGCTATCTTGTCTAAATGCATATTCGGTATCGCGGCTACGCGTCACTTCGCTCGCAGCGGGAATAATAGCAACGCTATTTTCATCCATTTGAGCAATTAAACGCTCGCGGCGTGCTTTAAATTCTGACTTTTGTACTTCAACCATTATTAACCAACCCGTTTTACTTTTTTTAAAAGTGAATGCCTAATGAAGTGTTTTTTTAGTGCTTTGCGTGCTCTGCTCTTTACCAAGCTCTGCAAAACAAAGTAGTGCTGATACGCGCACATATTCAATCACTTCGTGCAGCGCTTGGCTGTCTTCTTCGGTTTCTTCAAAAGTGGTATCTAGGCGAGTGATTTCGCTAAAGTCAGTAATAACTTCTTTAACATCGCTTGATAGCTTACCGTAGTCTTTTTGCTTTAAACCAAAACCAAGCATAAAACCTGCTACCCATGATACGAGGCCATTAGCCTGATCGATGAGTGTTTCGTCGTCGCTTGGTAAAAATAAATCAAACTGAAATTCATCATCATTAAAGCTCGCGACTACTTGCTTATAAATAGTGCCAAAAAACTGCTTTAAATCGTTACTAAACGATTCACCATCGTTAAACACATCGCTCAAAAGACCTAAGTATTCTTTGTCGTCAATGGTTAAACCACACGCAAGTAAACCACTAATCACACCATGCGCTTCGGCAGGTGATACAAATATTTCGTTTTTTTCTAAAAGCAGTTGAGCTTTTTCGTAATCGGGTAAATCGTTCATAATCGAATCTTCGCTTTGCAAGTTAAGGCAATGCTACCACTCGATAAAAAGCAACTCCAATTAATTGTATGATCAAGCTCAAAAACCATGCGATAAAGTAAATGACGAGTTAAAGGTGCGGAAAAACTAAGCGAACGGTTTAATTTTTTGCGTTTGGGGTTTAAGGATTGGATTATGTCTTATATACTTAAATTGTTCCCTGGGATATCGGAGCTTGGTTAAGTCCCTGAGCCGATAAATTTTATACTAGGATTTCTGTTCGTCTACTATTGTGCAAGCTTGGCATGTACCGAGAAGCCTACGGTAAACCGCAGATTTCCGCCCTGAGACCTTCTGGTTTCAGGACTGAAACCGGGTACCATATCTTGGGGAACACCTTTTTAGCAAACCCTCGCCTTTAAAAGGCTTTATCAAAAAAGAAATCAACCTTCTTGTTTATTCTTATATTTATCTAAATTTTTTATTCACTTATCTTCAATTGTCTAATTTTACTTTTTAGCTTATAAAAAAGCCGCAGGTAATTGCTTACCTACAGCTTTAATAATCACGTATTAGAGTGAAGTTATACCAATCTGCTTATATATGAGGTCTATTTAACGTTAAGAAAATTACGCTAGAACTAGGGCGTGTTGATCTTTGTGGATTGAAATTTGTTCAATCTAGGGACGATTAAATCGCGGCGCGAGGTTTGTAACCTAGTGGGCTAAGTAAAAACCGAGCAACAAAGAGTTGATCGTCCCTAGAAAGAACCCAAAGGGCAGCGCATGTTTGGTATTTATGCGGCGTTATCGCCTATTCGTGGGGAATAACCACACTACATAGGCTCTGCCTTGCCTAAAAACCAAACATACTGCTGCAAATTCACCCACGAAAGGTCAACACGCCCTAGGCAAAAATTTTTATATCTAGTTGTTCTAAATAAAAAATTTTTAACGACGTTATAGTGCAATTTAATTCGTTAAATTGATCAAAGATTTATGCAGGTTGGTATTATTTAAACCAACCTTGAAAACGCTCCATTAGCATGTAGTTTATTGGTACTAGTAATAGAGTAATGAAAGTTGCAAAAATAATCCCAAACCCTAAGCTCACCGCCATTGGTATTAAAAACTGTGCTTGAGTCGCTTTTTCAAACAGTAATGGCATTAAGCCAATAAAGGTCGTTAAACTAGTTAGCATTACAGGGCGAAAACGCGATGCACCTGCAATTTTTATAGCATCGAGTACTTTTCCACCTTCACTGCGTTTTTTATTAATAAAATCAACTAGTACAAGCGAGTCATTTACTACCACCCCGGTTAGCGCAAGCATACCGAGTAAGCTCATAATAGTTAAGTCCATGCCCATAATCCAATGCCCTACTACAGCACCTATCATGCCAAATGGAATTACACTCATTACTATAATTGGCTGTAAGTAAGATTTGAGCGGTATAGCTAGTAATGCATATATAATGAAGAACACAAACACAAGTGCCCAAGCCAACGAACCAAACGACTCTCGTTGCTCTTTAGCCTCACCTTCTAGCTTGTAATCTACTCCAGGATATTGCTGCATTAATTCATCTAAATACTCCGTTAGGTCAGCCTGAAGTATTGTCATGTTGGTGTTATTTTTTTCGATATCTGCTGTTACGTTTAATGTGCGGTAACGATCTATTCGATTAATAGTTGATGGACTTTGCCCAGCAGTAAGTGTTGCCACATGCGATAAAGGCACAGAGCCACCATCAGGTGTATTTATAAGTATGTTTTGTAAAT
Source organism: Pseudoalteromonas sp. EB27 (assembly GCF_001974875.1). Lineage (GTDB taxonomy): Bacteria > Pseudomonadota > Gammaproteobacteria > Enterobacterales > Alteromonadaceae > Pseudoalteromonas. The sequence continues at coordinate 47,204 of NZ_MTQD01000012.1, read as the reverse complement.
CGGCTACAGAGCGGCGCTCATCTATAGGTAGGCGCACCATTACACGTACATCGTCCCGGCCTCGCTGAATACGTTGTGCCTGCGAGCCAAAGAACGAGTTACGTACTTGCCCTGCTACATTAACTCTATTTAAGCCCAGCGCTAAACCTTGTTGTGTAAGCTCTATTTGTAACTCTTCTTTACCGTCAGACATACTATCTGCAATATCAAATACTGTTGGGTAGGTCGATAAACGGGTTTTAATATGATCAGCCACGTCTTGTAAAATAGTCAACGAAGTACCGCTAAGCTGAACATCAATTGGGTCTGAACTTCGGCCAATTTCGGCTCTAAACGTTAAACTTTCAGCGCCTGGGATGACACCTATTAAATCGCGCCATTCGCTGGCAAGTTCTCGTGATCCTATATCTGATTCACGCTTTTCAGCTGGTGTAATTTCAAAGCGTACAGAGCCTGAATTAGATACACCACCACGCCCGCCTGTTGTGGCTAATATATTTAAAATAACGCTTTCACCCGTATCTGGGTCGCGGTATTTTTCTTGTAATTGCTGCGCCTTTTGCGACATGTCAATTACGTATTTATTAGTTACTTCAAACGGTGTACCAGTTGGTAGTGTTAAGTTAACGCGGACTGTTTCGCTTGGTATACGCGGGAAAAATACAAACTTAGTCCAACCGCTGGTGATCATGGTTAAAATTATAACAAATACACCAATAAACAAGCTTACCGAAGCCAATTTATGGCGCAGCGCTAAATTTAAAGTGGGTTGATAATATTTTAAAATCGCGTTTTCAAATCCATCTGCAAAACGCTGTTGAAGAACATCAAGCTTTGAAGGCTCACCTTTTTCGTGGCGCAGTTTTATATATTTTAAATGTGCTGGCAGTACAAATTTAGATTCAATTAATGAAAACAGTAATACAGGTATAACTACTACGGGTATTTGGGCAAATAAAGCACCACGCGCCCCTTCAATAAAGGCAAGAGGCAAAAATGCAGCGACGGTAGTTAATACACCAAAGGTTACTGGCGTTGCTACTTCTTGAGTTCCTAAAATTGCAGCTTGCTCGCCCGACTTAGCTGTTTTTAGGTGGGTATAAACGTTTTCACCGGTAACTATGGCGTCATCAACAACAATCCCCAATACCAATATAAAGCCAAATAAACTCATAATATTAAGGGTTACGCCAAAAATAGGCATCGCTATAAACGCGCCCATAAACGAAACCGGAATACCAATAAATACCCAAAATGCAATTGCAGGGCGTAAAAACAAAGTAAGTAAAGCCAGTACTAAAATACCGCCTTGTAAAGCATTGGTAGTAAGGGTCGAAATACGGCTTTTAACAAGTTCTGAGTCATCATCCCAATAGCTCAGTTCAAACCCCTGTGGTATTGAGCTTTGTTGCTCTTTTATATAGTTTTTAACATCGTCAGCAACGGTAATTGCACTTTGTGGACCAATTCGATATACGTCGATAAATGCTGCTTGCTTACCGTTAAAACGAGTACGCACTGGTGTTTCTTCAAAGTCGTCTTTAATTATCGCTATGTCGCCTAAACGAATAATCGTGCCGTCTGCTTGATTTTTAACAACAATATTGGCAAATTCATCTTTACGATATGCTTGCCCTTTAGAGCTTATAAGTACGTCCCCCCCTTCTGTTTTTAAGTTACCAGCAGAAATATCTGAACTTGAGTTAGAAATAGCACTCGATATTTGTGCAAGGCTTAAATCGTACTGGCGAAGAACGTCCTGGCTTACTTCTATAGCAATTTCATAATCACGCACACCACTTAGCTCTACCTGCGTCACATTAGGTAAACGTAGAATTTGATCGCGTACTGTTTCTGCGTATTCGCGGGTTTCTTTTTCGCCGTAGTCACTCGATACTGTAACCGCTATAACCTCACGAATTCGCTCAGCAAGCGCTACTATCGGCTTTTCGGCATCAGCAGGAAAAGTATTAATTGCGTCTACACGACTTTTTATATCAGCTAAAAGCTCACGAGGGTCGTAACCGCTTTCAACCTCTATTGTTACTGAGCCAGAACCTTCAGAAGAGCGACTAAATATTTGCTTAATGCCTTCTAAATCTTGCACGGCTTCTTCTATACGAATTGTTACGCCTTGCTCTACGTCCTCTGGTGTTGAACCACGCAAGCTCACGTTTACACTTATCATGTCGGTTTCAAATGAAGGAAATACCTCAAGCGGTATTTTACTCGATAGACTAAAAAGCCCCGACAGTAACAACGTTACTAGCAGTAAGTTAGCAGCAACATGGTTTTTGGCAAACCAAGCTATCATGGTTTATCTCCTTGCTTTGCTGCACGACGTTTTTTCAGCTCATCTACACTAATACCCAGCTCTTTCGCTTTTTGTTCAAGCTGCTCAGGAGATGGGCGCTTTCCTTTACCTTGCCCATTAGCTCCGCGGCTTTTAGGTTGCTCTGCGCTTTGCTCTCCTAAAATCCTTACCTGAGTCCCAGAACTCACTTGCCCAAGTGGAGTAATAACGAGTTTATCATTTGGGTTTAATCCTGATTTAATCATCGCTTGTGTCGCATTTTGCCAAGCGAGTGTAATGTCTTTACGCTTAAGTACGCCCTCTTCAACAATGTAAACGTAAGTTCCTTGATAGATTGTACTGTTAGGGATTATAAGTGCGTTAGACACTGTTTTACCGGTAATTTGCGCCTTTATGTATTGCCCTATTTTTATTGGGTATTGGTTATTAGCTGTTGCTTTGTATGGGTCGTTAATTTTAGCAACTACATAAAGCTGTTGTGCGCCTTCATCAATGGCACCTTCAGTACGTGCCAGCTGCCCTTGCCAAGTTTGCTCACCTACTAAGTCTGAGGTAAATTTTACAATTGAACCCGCTTGGTTTTTAGCACCATCGCGATATTGTTCTGGTAAATTTACAAACGGAAGGTCTTTATTTTTAATTGGTAAACGAATCTCAACGCTATCGATTGCATAAATAGTGGCAAGCTGGGTATTGTTAGTAACAACTTGCCCTAAATCAACACTACGGCTGAGTATACGCCCGGCGTATGGCGCCGTTACTTTAGTGCGCTCTAAATCAAGCATTGCTTTTTCAAGTACTGCCTGCGCAGATAAAACTTCAGCTTCTGCTGCGGCTAGTTGTGGTTCACGCAGTACTAGGCTGCTTGCCTGATTTGAGCCACCAAGACGCTTCCAATCTGTGATAGCTTGTTGCCCACGCGCTTTCTCTTCCAGTAAGCCTTGCTCTGCAGTTAATAAATTGGCTTGAGAAGATTTAACTTCAGCTTGGTGATCTCTATCGTCTAGCTTTAAAAGGACATCGCCTTTTTCAAAAAAACCGCCTTCTCTAAAGTCATCGCTTACTTCAATTATTTGCCCAGATGCCTGAGCAACTAATAAACTTTGTGTACGTGGTTTGACCGTACCGTAGCTATCTATCATCACTTGGTAATTTTGTGGTTTAAGCTCAAGCGCAGCTACACTTATTGATGCTTTAGGAGGTGAGCCAAAGCGTTTGGCCTCTGGCGGATTACCTTTGATAAACATAACAATTAAAATAGTGGCAACAATAACCACCGCTGGAATAATAATTTTTGCTGTTTTAGTTTTCATCGTTATTGCTCTTTAGTTCACTTGAGGGCTTTGCAAAATCACCACCAAGGGCAACATGTAAGTTAATTCTGTTAGCTATTAATTGGTTTTTAATTTCGATTAAGGAGCTTTGCGCATCGAAAGAGCGATCTTGTGCATCAAGCACGGTAGTGTAAGTTACCAAGCCACTTTGATATTGCTCAAACGATAACTGCTCTGCTGCAAGTGCATTTTCTTGCGCTTCAAGGGTGCTGCTATATTGTGATTTAAGAGACTGCTGCTGCGAAATGGCATTTTCTACATCACCAAATGCATCGTAAAGCGTTTGCAAATAAAGTTGCTCTTGCTTTTGAGTATTAAGACGCGCTATTTCTTCATTCGCTTTTAAGCGTCCACCTTCAAAAAGTGGCGCAGAAATACTTCCCAATAACGACCATGCAAGGCTTGATGGAGAAAACAAGTCGCTTACTCTGTCAGTGCTATCACTTAAGCTTGCTGTTAAGTCTAAACTTGGAAAGCGTTGTTTGTGCGCATACGCCAATGAAGCGTCAGTAGCTAGAAGCTCATACCAACTTGCACGCAGAGTAGGTTTACGCGTTATAAGCTCTGAAGGTAAGCCCAATGGAATATCGGTATTAATAACGGGTAAGTCGCTACTAGCAGTAATAGCGCCTTTTGGGTATTCCCCTAGTAAACGCTCAAGTATTCGTGCTGAAGCCGATAGATTCGCCGTTTGAGTAGCAATGCGAGATCGTTCATTATTAAGCTCATTACGGGCTAAATATACATCGAGAGCTTCATTTATACCTTGGCGGTAGCCTGACTCAATAATATCCAAGCTTTGCTGTGCGTTGGCTTCACGGCGTTTGAATAAATCGAGCAACTGCTGTGCACTTACTACATCAAACCAACCTGCTACTACATCAGCAACGAGTTGCTGTTTAGCCTGTTCAAACCGTGCTTGCTGCGCTAAATAGTTAAGATTAGCTTCGCGCTTTGAGTCAGAAAGCTTACCCCATAAATCAACCTCGTAAGTTAAGTTTAAACTAACTGAACTTGCGTTGTCATAACTTACTGGGCGGTTGTCTTTACTGCGACTTGTACGCGTTGATAAATCGAGGCTTGGCCAAAGTGCAGAGCCCGATACTATAAGCTGTTGTTTTTGGATTTCTACATCGTAGCTAGTTTGCAAAAGCTGTTGGTTGTTTTTAAGTGCTTGTTGTACAAATTTGTTAAGCGTAGGATTTTGTAATTGTGTAAGCCATTGCTCTTGTACTTTTAATACCGAGCTTGATGCTTCTTGCTGCCATTGCTGTGGCATATCCTTAGGGGCTTGCATACGCTGCGACGAGTTAAAATCACTCGCACAGCCGCTAAGCAGCATCACACTAATTGCCAATAGGGTTGGCTTGCATTGCCAAATCATAATTAAACCTAAATTACTGCTATTTATGAACGTAATTCAAGCACTTTGGCAACTTTTGCTCAACCTACTTTACATAACATTACATAGCTAGCGATGAACTAACATAATAGCCAGTTATACGGTAAAAGTGAGTAAATGATCAGGAATTTTTAACACTAGAAATAAAAAATGCCAATGGGGTATTTAACCAACATTGGCATTTAATGCATTTTAAACTTATTACTTATGCTTGTTTGCAGCAGGCACAGAGGCTTGTTTTAATTCGATAGCTCTGAATTTTTCAACTTGAGGAAGGGTTAAATTAATTTTATTTATTTCTTCAATTTCAACAGTCACTTCATCAAAGCTAATACCTTCTAAGTGGCCACCTAATTTGTAATCGTTTGATACAAAGTGAAAATGCATCCCCGGAATACTAATATTGCCTAAGTAGTCTGGTGTATATAACCCCACTAAAGTACCTTTAATATTTTGCTTAGTGTACATAACTCGCGTTTTTAAATACTCCATAAGCGGCACACTGTCGTTTTTAACTCTTTGTGCAGATGCCATTTTTAAAGAGTTAAATGTACCTGTGATTTTATAAGCATAAAAACTATTTTTAGAGCTCATAGTTGCTTTAAGTTTCTCGCCTAATAGCGCCAACGAACTCACATTTTTTAAAGTAATACGTTTCTTTGGATTAAACTTAAACATTGTCATGTAAGGCGCTGCTAAATTAGATGGGGCCTTAATTAATGAGCCATCAATTTCTATTTTATAAACCACACCGTTGAGCGCAACAAGCTCACCATCTAAATTATCGGCAGTCCCTAATCCAAATTGACCTTTTTTAAGCATTTCTGCAGGTGTAATATCGCCTGTATACACCTGATTAACTAACGCAAGCGGAAAACCATATTGTTCTATTACATTTTCAGTTGGAGCTGCGAAGGCCGCTGAGTTAAGTGTAAATAAGGCTAAAAAGCTAACGCTGATAAAAAATAGTTTCATGCTATTTCCAAAATAAAAAAGGTCGCTAAGCATTTCGCTTAACTACCAAAAAAAAGCAAATAGCGTTACTTCTGCTATTTGCTAAACGGGAAGTCGTTTTAATAAATTACAAAAAGTAATTTATAGCTCAGTTACAAAGCTCATATATTGCTCGAGGTCGCCTACTACCGCTTTATGCATTAATTTGCCAGTTTGAATTGCGTATGGTTGATTAAAGTGAATATCCCACACGTCTGATTCTTTGCGCCAATGCTCATACACAGCCAACGTGTCGTCTTGTCCTTCAATAGTGTACAAATCAAATATAAGATTGCCCTCTTCTTGACTACGCGTTTGTGTAATATGAGTTTCAAATTGAGTTAAAAGCTGTGCTCTATACTGCAATTTAATTTTGAATATAAAGAAGATAATAAATATATCGTCTTGTGAATTTGGCATTTTAAGATTGCGCTTATGCAAAGGTGCAGGCGTTGTATCTTTTAAGTTCATAGCTTCTGGCGCAGACACGCTAATATTAGGCAATGCTTGCAATAGAGCTTGCGTATAAGGCTGTGCACCGTGATAATTAACCGCGTTTTGGTTTTCAAAACGCTCGTAAGCAAAAAAGACTCCAGGTGCATTTTTATCTTGATATAAACGCATTTCTAGTAAGCCTGTTTCGGCTTTGCCGCCTTGCTTGTCATCTTCAAGCAGCGCTTTGAATTGATTTATGTATTCGTCTTTAATATTAAATTTAACTATTTGCGTGATCATAATTAACTCCAAAGAGATTAGCGCCGCATCAGTTAAACCAATGCAGTAATTAAAAATTAAACTTCAGTTAAAATTTCTGAATACTCTAAACGCGACTTTGGAAGAGTGGCATTAAAGTCATTTTTATCATCGCTATATCCAAAAGGCACAACAACTAAGCTTGAATAACCCTTTTCGCGTAAATCAAATTCTTCATCAAGTACGCTAACCTCAATTCCTTCCATTGGCGTTGCATCAATTCCTAAGGTAGATACCCCCAATAAAAATGCGCCTAAGTTTAAATAAACTTGCTTATCCATCCAATGCTGTACGTCTTTAAAATCTTGTTTGTGCAAGTTAATAAACATATTACGGCCACCATGCATACGCTCTTTAAATACGACTGGGTCTGCTACAAAACGGCCATCTTTTTCTTCTTGCTTTAAAACACGTAATAAATAGTCTTGTTCAATATCTAACTTACTAGCAAACACGAGTACATGTGATGCATCTAAAATTGATTTTTTGTTAAATGGAAATAAGCGCTCTGTTGATTTAGCTATTTTAGCTTTAGCTTCGTCACTAGACGCTAATATAAAATGCCAAGGTTGTGAGTTAACACTTGAAGGGCTGAATCTAAGTAACTCTTTAATTTTTTCAATATTGTCAGCAGAGATCTTTTTAGTTGGATTGTACGCTTTAGCTGATTGTCTATTTTTTGCGTAATGAGTAATATCTTGAGTCATAAACTTCCCCTATCTCGGATTGAAAACAAATAAGCAAAGGTACTTGCTTTTCGATGAGGTAATTGTGCAAAAAATACGACAATAGAAAAAGAGAGAAACAATCCAATTAATATGGAACATTTTATCCATAATGACGTTGAATAAATTACAGATACAAAAAAGCCCCGCTATAAGCGAGGCTTTTAAATAAATGGTGCCGACTAACCGAGTCAAACGGATAACTTGTACAGACTACTGATTACAAGCCAGTTGTTTCGCTTTTAACTATGGGTATTTTTAATTCTAAAATCGAAAACAAAAAAGCCCCGCAATAAGCGAGGCTTTAAATAAATGGTGCCGACTAACCGAGTCGAACGGATAACTTATACAGACAACTGATTACAAGTCAGTTGCTTCAAGTTACCTAAAATAAATGGTGCCGACTAACCGAGTCGAACGGATAACTTGTACAGACTACTGATTACAAGCCAGTTGTTTCGCTTTTAACTATGGGTATTTTTAATTCTAAAATCGAAAACAAAAAAGCCCCGCAATAAGCGAGGCTTTAAATAAATGGTGCCGACTAACCGAGTCGAACGGTTGACCTACTGATTACAAGTCAGTTGCTCTACCAGCTGAGCTAAGTCGGCACACAAAACTGTGTGCTAATGCACGTTCAATTTTAAAGATTGAGAACTTTTATAAAGCACTTAAAATAAAAAAACCTTGCATAAGCAAGGCTTTTCAATAAATGGTGCCTCGACGCGGAATCGAACCACGGACACGAGGATTTTCAATCCTCTGCTCTACCGACTGAGCTATCGAGGCACATAAACTGTGCTAATTAATTGTGATACTTTACAATTAACTTAAATAAATGGTGCCGACTAACCGAGTCGAACGGTTGACCTACTGATTACAAGTCAGTTGCTCTACCAGCTGAGCTAAGTCGGCACACAAAACTGTGTGCTAAGGCACGTTCAATTTTAAAGATTGAGAACTTAAAGTAAATGGTGCCTCGACGCGGAATCGAACCACGGACACGAGGATTTTCAATCCTCTGCTCTACCGACTGAGCTATCGAGGCACATAAACTGTGCTAACTAAAAATAAAATAATTATTTAACTTTTAGCTTTATAAATGGTGCCGACTAACCGAGTCGACGGGTAATTTGAACAGACTACTGATTACAGCTTTCTTTTCAAACTACTTTAAATAAATGGTGCCGACTAACCGAGTCGAACGGTTGACCTACTGATTACAAGTCAGTTGCTCTACCAGCTGAGCTAAGTCGGCACACAAAACTGTGTGCTAAGGCACGCGTAATAATGTTTAAACTGTTGATTAAACACCACTACTTTAATAAATGGTGCCTCGACCCGGAATCGAACCAGGGACACGAGGATTTTCAATCCTCTGCTCTACCAACTGAGCTATCGAGGCACTTAAACAGTGCTAATTAAAAATCTAAAGGATTTTTAATGCAATTCCCACTCATCTCTACCGACTGAGCTATCTGGGCGTGCGGCGTATTAAACGAGTTTTGCCCTTACAAGTCAACTTTTTTTTTATTCTTTATAACTGTTTGAACGGTTTTCAGACAACTCAGCACATTTTTTATTAATAACGTTCATTTTTACCACAAATCGGACTATAACTATAAATAAATATAACTAAATCAGACTAAAACCGTAGTGAATTATTTTTTGTAAATGTTACGATTAACTTAGATACGTACGATAGGGACTTATCGTAGTAAAAACACACCAATTGGAAACAATCAATGCAGAGTAAATTCTCATCGCCAGTAAAAGGCTTACTGCCACTTTTTTTAATCATTAATATTGCTGTAACAGCGCTCGCTATTGTTGCCCACTCATTTTATACACAAGCTGAAGTTAAGACATCCCAACCAGCATCATCTGTTAATATCGTAACGCTTGCCGATAGATTAGACTTACCAATGGTCGATGCATTAACTATGTATGGTCAAGGTAAAGTAAAACAGTTACTTGATTTAACGGCTTTATTAGATGATAACTTTGAATATACTTTATATCGTTTCAATCCAGCATCTGCCACTCAGTTGGTGTATAGCAGCAGTAAGCCTGCTATAGTCTCTATTGAAGCAGAAAAGCATTTAGTAGAGCAAGGCATTCTTCACCACTTACTATTGTTAAACGATCAACCCATTGGCGAGCTTATTATTAAGCAAAACCTACCACCCACTCCTTTGAGCGCTCAAGATTCTCAAGTCATTGCTTATATTATTGCGATAGCAAGTGTTGCTACATTATTCATACTTACTTTAATGTTTAATATGTACATTAATACGCGCTTGCGTAAAAGTACTGACACTCTTACTCAAGAGTTACAGACAATCACTGAAGATGCTAATTATAATAGTAATGTTGATGAACAACTTGATATTGGTTTAGGTGTAGTAGCAAAAAACATCAACTTATTGCTACAAAAAGTACAAACTGCAATGAGCGAGAATGACGCAGCCCAAAAAGAGCTTTATAAATTACAAAATGGTCTAGAGGCCGAAGTACAAAATCGTACTTTAGCGCTTGAGCAAGCAACACTAAAAGCAGAGCGAGCAAGCGAGACTAAAACAACGTTTTTAGCAACCATGAGTCATGAGATTAGAACGCCTATGAATGGTGTTATAGGTACTATTGATTTACTTCGCCAAACCGAACTTGATGGCGCTCAGCATCGCTTAAGTACGATTATTCGTGAATCAGCGTTCTCGTTATTGAGTATTTTGGATGATATTTTAGATTTCTCTAAAATTGAGGCTGGAAAGCTAAATATTGACCCTATCCCCTTTTCAGTAACCGATACCATAGAAGAAGTTGCTCGTGTGCTCTCATCTGTTGCTAAAAAACGTGAGCTTGATTTAGAGCTAGCAATAGCACCAGATATTCCTATAAATCTTACCGGTGATAGCGTACGTGTACGTCAGGTTCTTTATAACCTGTGTAGCAACGCAATTAAATTTACGAGCACTGATGAAAAAACCCAAGGTCATGTAAAAATATCAGTAGAGGTGGTGCATAACACAACTGATCACTTTACCTTACGCTTTTGCGTAACTGATAACGGTAAAGGCATGTCGCAGGCACAACTACGCGAAATATTTAATCCGTTTATTCAAGCCGAAAATTCGATTACCCGAGAATATGGAGGGACAGGTTTAGGTCTTTCTATTTGTAAAAGCTTAACTGAGCTTATGCTAGGGACTATTCATGTAACTAGCCATACAGGAATTGGCAGTGAGTTTACTGTTGAACTGCCGTTTAGCACATCGGGTAGAATTAAGTACGCACACAAAGGTGCATTAAATGGTAAGCAAGTTGTTGTAGTTAGTAATCACCTAGAACGTGAAAAAACAATGTACCGTTATTTATCGTTTATGGGCGCTAAAATAGTTTATGCACACACAGAAGAAGAAATTGAAGAGCACCAACATTCGCAAGATATTATTTGGGTGGCTGATGGCATAGACAATATGGATAAAACAAACGCGCTGCTAAGACGCTTATTTTATTCATTAGAGGATTATAACCAACAAGTTGTTGTACTAAGCAAGCTTGATGAAGCGGCTATAAATCATAATAATATTTTTTATATTAATGCCTCTCCTCTATGTAAGTCTAACTTTATGCTGTCTATTTTAGTCGCTGCAGGTTTGCATACACCTAAACAAATTAAAAAAACCAAAACACTTAATAATTATTTAAATGTTGAGCAGGCTCGTCAATCAAACAAATTGGTTTTACTTGTTGAAGATAACCTTCTAAACCAACAAGTGCTAACCGATCAATTACACATACTAGGTTTTGGCGTTGAGATAGCAAACAACGGTGAAGAAGGCTTAGATATGTGGAGAAAAGGTGATTACTCACTTATTTTAACCGACTTACACATGCCTAAAATGTCGGGTTACGATATGGTCGAAAAAATCCGTAACGAAGCAGAGTTATTAGAATCAATTGATGCGCAGCCTTACATTATTGCTGTAACAGCAAACGCACTTAAAGGCGAAAAAGAGCGTTGTTTAGCCGTAGGTATAAACGACTTCATTACCAAACCTATAGAGCTAAACGCGTTAGAGGACACTTTAAAACGCTGGAGCGATAAGCAAAGCCAAAACCCAAATGTAGTTATCCATCAAACCATGGCGCTACCTATTGATATGGAAGCAGTTGCTAAATATGTAAATGGTGACGAAGCTAAACAGTTACGCTTTTTCAAAATGTATTTAGAACAAAGCCAAGGGCTAATTAAGGGGATTAATTCAGGCGTTATGGTTAACGATTTAGATGAGATTATTGAAGGGTGTCATCAATTAAAATCGATCTCCAAAACAATTGGTGCCCTAACGGTGGCAGAACTTTCAAGTGCATTTGAAGATAAATGTAAAAAAGGTGAACTCACTACCGATGAATTAATAGACTTAAGAGATAAGTTAGAAATTGAATACTCTAAGGCAGCTCAATTTTTAAAAGAACAAATTAAAATCTCTGAGCAAGAAGATGAGTTAAGTGATTAAATAACCGCACACAAAAAAGGGCTATTTAGCCCTTTTTTATGTTTAAAATATTATTTTTCAGGCGGTCGATAACCTTCAATTTCCACATCTTTATTTTCAAACAAAAAGCCAACCATTTGCTCTTCTAAAAATGTGCGGTGCTCTGGGTCCATCATATTTAAATGCTTTTCGTTAATAAGCATTGTTTGCTTATGCTGCCACTGACCCCACGCTTCTTTAGAGATGTTATTAAAAATCTTTTCACCAATTTCACCAGGGTATAACTGAAAGCCAAGCCCTTCGGCTTCTTTTTGTAACTTTTGACAAAATACTGTACGTGCCATGATTGATTCTCTCTAACGCTAAATATGGGACTATTCTATACTATTGCTGTAATTTGTTTAACCAACTTTTTAGTTGGCGCTGCTAGGCCAACCTCTATTGATTGATCAAGCGGATACCACACTAATTGTTTGTCATTTACTACATCAGGAATTTTCTTAACATTGAGTACATGCGGATTAATCTTCAGCTCAAAATGTGAAAACACATGAATAAATGCTTCAAGCTCTACTAAGTCGGCTTCTAATCCTTGCTGAGCTAAAAACGTTTGAAGCTCCTCGAACTCATTAAATTCAAAAAAGCCAAACAGTCCTCCCCAAATACCGCTGTTAGGGCGTTTTTCCATAAGCACTTTATCGCCGCACTGAACAATTAACTGATGACAACTCTTCTTTGGCACTGCTTTTTTAGGTTTAGAATGTGGAAACTCTTTTACTTTACCTGCATTAAAGGCACCACAACCTGAATTTAATGGGCAAGCCTCGCAATCAAAGCGACTGCGTGAGCAAACACTCGCTCCTAAATCCATCATAGCTTGATTAAATTCGGTGACATTATTTTTAGGTGTTAATTGCTCTGATAAATGCCAAAGCTGGTTTTCGACTTTTTTAACACCGTACCAACCTTCTATCATAAAGTAGCGCGCTAAGACTCGCTTAACATTCCCATCTAAAATTGGATGATGCTGCCCAAGCGACAATGATAAAACAGCCCCGGCAGTAGAGCGCCCTATTCCCGGTAAATCCATTACTTCATCAAGCGTTTGCGGAAATTCGCCTTGGTACTTGTCACGTACTATTTTAGCTGTTTTGTGTAAGTTACGCGCACGAGCGTAATACCCTAAGCCGGTCCAGTGATGCAGTACTAAATCTTCATCAGCATCAGCTAAAGCAATAATATCTGGAAAGCTTTGCATAAATTTTTCAAAATATGGGATAACAGTAATAACTTGAGTTTGCTGGAGCATCACCTCAGACACCCACACTTTATAAGGTGTTTTACCCAACTGCCATGGAAGTGTTTTACGCCCATGAAGGTGATACCAATCAACGACTTGATTAGAAAACGAATTAGACTGTTCTTTATTTAAATCCAACATATTGTACTTTTACTGATGCTCAATGGCGGCTCAGTCTATTGTAGTTAATAAAAAGATCAAGCTATAGGGCGTGTAAAACCAGCTAATACTTGTGATTGCGAGCTCGGTCAGGGATAATATGCAACCATTTTTAAACACATTGTTTTTGTCAGGCCAATAATATGAGTGAATCAAGCAACACTAACCTTGAGCAAGCTAAGCAAGAAGGTAAATACATCCGCACCATTCGCAGTTTTGTAAAACGCGAAGGTCGATTAACCAAAGGCCAAGCCGCTGCAATCGAAAAATGCTGGCCAACAATGGGCCTAGAGCATAAAAACGGTATGCTTGATTTAAGCGAAGTTTTTGGCAATAACAACGATGTAGTAGTAGAAATTGGTTTTGGTATGGGTAAATCGCTTGTCGAAATGGCAACAAATGCCCCTCACCTAAACTTTATTGGTATTGAAGTACACCGCCCAGGCGTTGGTGCTTGTTTAATGGATGCCGATGAAGCTGGCATTACTAACTTACGTATTTTTGAACACGATGCAGTTGAAGTACTTGCAGATTGTATACCTAATGAAAGCTTAACAACTCTACAATTGTTTTTCCCTGATCCTTGGCATAAAAAGCGCCATCACAAACGCCGTATTGTACAAACTGAGTTTGTTGAAAAACTAAGAGCCCAACTTAAAATGGGTGGCGTTTTTCATATGGCAACAGATTGGGAAAACTATGCAGAGCATATGCTTGAAGTAATGAATGTAGCGCCTGGTTTTAAAAACCAATCAGAAACTAACGATTATGTTCCACGTCCAGATTTGCGCCCGCTTACTAAGTTTGAGCAGCGCGGACATCGCCTAGGTCATGGCGTGTGGGATTTAATGTTTGAACGTACTGAGTAATTTGTAACTTTAAGCACTCACTTTTATTTTTGATAAAACTAAACATACTGTAAGGCAAAGCCATTTATGAGCGTACTAACCAACCCAAGTTTACTGTTACTTCGTAATAGCGAGGCATTAACGGGCAAATCTATCTTGGTGGTCAACTTTGTTCAAGATGGCTTTTTAACAGAGCTTAAAAAACTTAACCCGCAAAGCAAGGTAACTGCATTTAGCTACAACCATGCTAACGGTGAGTTTGCTAAAAACAGCAAAGACATTGAAATCCACGTAAATCACACAATACCTGGTAACGGCTATGATTTAGTTATTCTTTACTATCCTAAATCAAAACCAGAGTTATTAATGGCGCTTGATAATATTCGAGCTGCTATTACTGATGATGCCGAGCTATTAGTGGTAGGTGAAAATAAAAGTGGTGTTAAATCAATTGAAAAGCAATTAGCTGGCAAAGCAGAGTTTAGTAACAAAATTGATTCAGCTAAGCACTGCGTTCTTTACTCATTTGCTGAGATTACCCAGCACCCTAATTTTGATATTACGACCTACCATAAAAAGTTTGTTGTTAATGTTGCTGACACCGAGTTTACAGCTATTAGTGTCCCTGGGGTGTTTAATCACGGTAGTTTAGATATGGGAACGAAAGTTCTACTCGAAAACGCACCGACAATTAAGCAAGGTAGGGTTCTCGACTTTGGTTGTGGCGCAGGTCTAATAGCAACCTTTTTAGGGCTGCATAATCCAGCACTTGAGTTTGTGTGTAGTGATGTAAGTGCACTGGCAACTTACGCAACACAGCAAACCCTAAAGCTTAACAACATCAAAGGCGAAGCGATATTAAGTGACGGCCTTAAAAGCATTACCGGTAAGTTTGATTTAATTATTAGCAATCCACCTTTTCATACGGGTATTGCAACCGACTACACAGTAGCAGAGACATTTTTAGCAAATGCAAAACAGCATTTAACTAAAGCAGGAAAGCTGAATATTGTAGCTAACAGCTTTCTAAAGTACCCGCCTATTTTAGAAACGCAATTTGAAAGCTACCAAACTGTATTTAAAAATAACAAATTTGCCGTATATAGCAGCTAATATTATTTTTTAAAACGCTTGAGTCCAACTGTACTCAAGCTAACCTTCGTATAAATATAAGAATTAATTTAGCTTTTTTCCTTCATTTTCTCCTGTCTTTGCTAAACTAAAATTCTAAATAATTAAAATTAACTCAGGCGATAATGAAATAATGCCTAAAAAAGTTCATCAAAGTAGCATTCGTAAAGCGCTCATTAACTTAATTATGCTTATTACAGCTATTTGCTTGTCGCTATCTATTTCGATCTCTACGTATTTAAGCGTAAAAGAGCAAAAGCAATTAATCATTAATAAACTCGTCATACTTTCTGAAATTGTAGCTTTTGATGCTGGTAAATCAGTAGCTGAAGATGATAGAAAAACAGAAGAAAAACGCCTCAAGTCATTTGAAAACATCCCTCTTGTCAAAAACATACATATTTATTCAATAGAAAAAGCATCAAAAAAACCTGTTTTTTTTATTAGTTTCAATGCAAAAAAAACGCCTCCAGTACCGCTAAGAATAGACAGTGTTGATGAACTAAAAACACCACGAATTACGAGCGATAATATTGAACTAACCCGCCCTATTTACGATAACGAACAGTTGGTCGGTTATGTATACATGCGAGGAAGTCTGGAAAGTTTAGAAACTTATATTGAAAGGAAAATATTAATAGATGTGCTATTAACGCTATTAATTTTGGTAGTTGTTTACTTTATTGCTATAAAAGTTCAAAGACGTATAGCTAAGCCAATAGAACAGCTAAGCATGCTATTGCAGGATGTATCTAAAAATCATAACTATGATGCACGCGCGCCAGGAACCGATGTAAAAGAAATAACCGCTCTTTCAAATAGTTTAAATATCATGCTTGCACGTACCAAAAAGCAGCTTGAGCGCCACGAAAAAGATAAACAAGAAATAAAACAGCTCAACCAAAGTCTTGAAGAAAAAGTAAGTCAACGAACTATTGCTCTCAGAGAGGCAAATCAAGAGCTATTATCAACCCTTGAGCGAATGCACCAGTATCAAACACAAATTGTTGAAAACGAAAAAATGGCGTCTTTAGGGCAAATGGTGGCAGGTGTTGCCCATGAAGTGAATACACCAATAGGGCTTGGTATTACAGGTTCTACATTACTACGAGATAAGCTAGCAGATATACAACAAAGCTTTAATGATAAAAAACTAACCTCTAAACACTTAAAACGATTTATAGATGAAGGTATTGAAAACTTAGATTTAATTTATCGTAACTTAAATCGTGCCGCTGACCTTATTTCTAATTTTAAAAAAGTCGCCGTTATTCAAGACGACGGTGTTAATACCTACATTAATGTGCATAAATTAATTAGCGATGTTTTAATATCAATACAATCTGAGTTACTGCCTAAAAAGCCTGTCGTTATCATTAACTGCCCGATCGATTTGGCCATTCATAGTAAGTCCGAACCTCTACAGCAGGTGTTTCAGCAGTTACTTATGAACTCGGTAATCCATGGATTTATAGGTAAAGAAAATAATGAAATTCGCTTTGATGTAGAACTGGTAGGGAAAAAATTAACAATCGTTTATTCTGACAATGGTCAAGGCGTTGATAAAAATATTAAAAATAGAATTTTTGACCCTTTTGTAACTTCAAAGCGAGGACAAGGCGCAAGCGGCCTAGGGATGCACTTAGTATACAACTTAGTAACACAGGCTCTCGGCGGAAGAGTTATGTTTGATCTTGAAGAAAAACACGGTGCTCGCTTTATAATTACTATTCCTTAAATAAAGATCACTAAAAAGTACATATATTTAAAATTTATCCTTGAATTCGCATTTAATGACCTCATTAATGAGGCATGTGATAAGCGTGTAATACTATTTAATTACATTAAATAAATATTACTAAGCGATTTATGAACTTTTTTATCTTTGCTGTATCACATACATTGATGAAAGGTTAGAAAGTGATATAGTTTTGCTTTGAATTAGTCTGATTATTTTAAGTACCTTGTTTGATTGAATGATGTATCAATTATTAAAGGAAAATGGCTTCGACTTTATGATTCAAATAGCTACATCCACGTATATATCAATTAAACAGTAGTTTTTGCACTGCCCTTTTTAGTAGACTTTGGACACCCTACTGTTTTATTTTTATCCAATTTGTTTTTTCCTTGTTAACAAATGGGTATAATCCTATAATCTCTAGTAATCGGTTATAAATTCGTCACCGGTTTTTTTATAAATAAAATATTCCAAAAGGTTAATTAATAATGCAAACGCCAGTCATTCTAATCGTAGAAGATGAAGACGTAACTCGACTGAACCTAGTTAGTTTATTTGAAGCTGAAGGGTACAAAGTTATTGAAGCCATTGATGGCGATGATATGCATGACAAGCTTACAAATAACGATGACGTTAATCTTGTAGTTATGGATATCAACCTTCCTGGTAAAAACGGTCTTATTTTAGCCCGTGAATTACGCCAAAAGCGTAAAGTAGGTCTTATATTCCTAACCGGTCGTGACAACGATGTTGACCGTATTTTAGGTCTTGAAATTGGCGCAGATGACTACGTTACTAAGCCATTCAACCCGCGTGAATTAACTATTAGAGCTCGCAACCTTATTACTCGTACTGCTTTAGGCGGTGAAGAGTCAGCACTAGAAACAAATGGTGTTATTACGTTTAACGGTTGGGAACTTGATGAAAATAGCCGTTGTCTTACTTCTCCAAATGGCGACGCTAAACGTTTACCAAAAGGTGAGTACAGAGCACTTCGTTTAATGCTTGATTCTCCAGGTCGTATTTTTAGTCGTGAGCAATTAATCAAGCACATGACAGGCCGTGAGCTTCGCGCAAATGACCGTACTGTTGATGTTACTATTCGTCGCATTCGTAAGCATTTTGAAAGTGATAACTCAACGTCAGAGTTAATCAGCACCATCCATGGTGAAGGTTACCGTTTCATTGGTAAAATTGACGCTTAATTAGAGCTAATTAGTTTTACTCTAATTGCTGTAAAAATAAATGAAGGGCTTTTTGTCCTTCATTTATTTTATCTGCTAAAACATCTAACCACTTCTTTAATACTTCATCAGATTCATCTATTGCACCATGCTCCATTATTTTGGCATGAAGCTGCACATCATTTAAACCTACCGATCCAGCCGCACCTTTAAGTTTATGCGCTACTGATTCATACTCTTCTCTATCGCCGGTATTTAATGAGGTAAGTAATTCTTGCTGATATTGTGGACTTAGCTTTTCGAATAACTGACTACTGCGTCTAAATACAACCAAGCCCATCGAATTTACAAAGTCTTCTATTGTTTCAATATCTAATAAGTGTGCATCAATGCCCTCTAGCGCTTCTTCACTTACTTTTAGCTGTGGCTCTGTGCACTCACTTTGCTTAATGCCAAATAAGTCAGCCAGCATTTTATCAAGCTTGACTGTGTTAATTGGTTTAGCCAACGCACCTTGTATTGATATACCTTCAAGCTCTTTTTCAGCACTGCGTACATTGGCAGTTAGAGCAACAATAGGTAATTTATCGAAGTGGCTATCTGAGCGTATTTGTTTAGCAACCACATCACCGTTTATATCTGGCAATTGCATATCAAGTAGTACTAAGTCTAAGTCATCTTCGGTTTCGACAAACGAGAGTGCATCTTCACCGGTTTCAGCCCATAACACTTCATGGCCGCGTTGCTCTAATAGGTTTGTAGCAATTTCGGCATTAAGAGGAACATCTTCTACTAGTAGAATATACAAACCACGGCCAACATAACTTTGCTCTGTTGGTGCAACACATAAACTAAGCGGTATTTGCACTGTAAAACAACTTCCTTCGCCTTCAGTACTATTTACCGTAATTATCCCTTTCATTGCACTTACAAGTGCCTTGGTTACAGCTAAACCAATACCTGAGCCTATTGCGTTAGTGCCTTTTAAATCCGGCGCTTTGTAATACATATCAAATATATGGGCAAGCTGCTCTGGTGGAATACCTTGACCGGTATCTAGTACCTTAATAACTAACCATGGGCCTTCTACACGATTTTCTCTGCTGCATTCGAGTGTTACTTTGCCTTGCTGAGTAAACTTAACTGCGTTGTTAATTAAGTTCCAAACAACTTGGCGTAGTCGAGTTGGATCGAGCTGCGCGTAAATATCCAGCATACCATTGCGTTTAATATCAAACTCAAGCTCTTTTTGCTCCGCTATTAAGCCTGCAAAATTAACTACATCGTTTATAAAGTCTGACACATTAATAGAATTGGTTGCTATATCGAGCTGATCTCTATCTATTTTATCTAAATCTATAATATCGTTAAAAATATTACCGAGTGTTTCAGCACTCGAAAAAATAGTATTGCCCCAACTACGCTGTTGCTTATTAAGCTCTGTATCTAATAACATACGCGTTAAACCGACAATACCATTCAATGGTGTACGTAGTTCATGGCTCAGCGTAGCAATAAACTTACCTTTGTCTTTATAGGCAGTTTCAAGTGCTTGAGCTGCTTCTTTACGGCTAGTGATATCACGACCAAAACCCAATAAACCAATGTAGTCACCGTCATCATTTATAAAAGGTAATTTACGCAGCTCAAACCAACGTGTTTCACCGTCCACTTCATAGCCTACATCTATAGTTAGTGCTTTATGGCTCTGCTCTACCTCTTTGTCGGTTGCCAAAACTTCAGCTAAAAAATGACTCGGAAATATTTGCTCAACCGTTTTACCAATGAGTTCGCTGCTTGATTTACCCATTACTTCTTCAAACATTTTATTACAGCCGGCAAATACACCGTTGTTATCGCGGTAATAAAATAAATCGGGAGATGAATCAACTATTGAACGTTGCAACATGCTTTGTTGAGCAAGTTCTTGTTGGGTTTTTTTACGCTCAGCAATTTCTCGGCGCAACTCTTCGATAGCGCGGTGCTTGGCATGAAACGCCATTTTACGCTCATCAATTTCAATATTTAAACGGCTAATGTTGTCTTTTAAGGTTTGGTTTAATAGCTTTTCTTGTTTGGTTGCACTATCTAAATAAGCATACGAGGCATCTAATTGACGAATTGAATTAAGTAATACACTTATAATTAAAGGAGAAACTACAGCAGTAAAAAACACCACAGCCAAAATATCAACAAGGTTCAATTCGCCTATCGCAACATAATAAAACATGCTCGATAAAATAAGAGATACAGTTAAAAATAAAGTGTAACAAATAGCTGCTGTTTTAAATTCACCAAATCGCGTTATTAAGCTGGAAAGTACCCGAGCCCAAGGGCTCAAAGAATAATCGGTCATACGTAATTTTATCTCTTAGCTGTGTACTTATATATAAAGAAGGCAATGCGTATGCGCAAACATACCATTTTTCCAGATTTTAGCATTTTTATCCTACCACTACCCATGTTGTGCGATAAAAACAAAAATTTTCATGTTTGATTTTGCTTCTCTCCTCAACTCATCATTTCAGCAATAAATTATTTAGTGTAAAATGCCCCGCTTTATTATCTCCAAATACGAGTAGCGCACATGCAAACCAATATGCCAGATATAGCAGACACAGCACCCGCTTTACAAACAGGTAAATTAGACTGGGTTGGCATGGGCGAAATCGAACTGCCATTTATTTTTGAATCGCGAGACTTATCACCGGTAACGGTAAACGCTAAAGCCCGTGCATTTGTTAATTTGCATAAAGAAGATGCCAAAGGCATTCATATGTCACGCCTATTTTTGGCACTTGACCTGCTTTCAACCGAGCAGCAAGTTAATCCGCAAACAATAGCGCAAGCACTCGATACCTTTATAACTAGCCACGAAGGGCTAAGCGATAAAGCACAAATTGAATTTAAATTTGAATTACCGCTCCGCCGTAAATCACTATTAAGTGGTAAAGCGGGCTGGAAAAGCTACCCAGTTGTACTTACCAGTACAATTGAAAATAACATTATTAGCTACGAGCTAACCGTAGATGTTACCTATTCTTCAACGTGCCCATGCTCTGCGGCACTTGCGCGACAGCTTATACAAAACGCGTTTAACGAAAAGTTTAACCAAGAAACCTTAAGCCAAAAAGATGTCCACGAGTGGCTAGGCACTACACAAGGTATTGTAGCGACACCTCACTCGCAGCGCTCTATTGCAAACGTAAAAGTAAAGCTTGATAGCAATATTCAAGAGTTTGACGTTGTGACGCTAATTAATACCCTTGAAGCTGAACTTAAAACGCCTGTACAAGCGGCAGTAAAACGCGAAGACGAGCAAGAATTTGCCCGTTTAAATGGCCAAAACCTTATGTTTTGTGAAGATGCCGCACGTAAAATAAAAGCATTGCTGGAGGATGGTAATTACAGCGACTACTGGCTGCAAATAAACCATTATGAATCACTACATGCACACGATGCTGTAGCTATTGCGGTTAAAGGCATTGAAAGTGGCTACAAAGCTTAATTGCTGCGTAGTTTTACTTTTAAAACAAACGGTATTTATTTTATAACCCATACTTTTTAGGCACGTAAATTGCTTTATTTGAGCAGTGTCAATTTGTTGTTATGGAGTTACCGTATGGAATTCGCTTTATTATTAATCTTAGTGTTAGTTGTCGGGGCCTCTGTTGTTGCGTCAAAATTTAATGACGATGGCGGAAACCCGTATCCTTTTACCCGCAAGCAAACTGTTTTCACTCAGGTTGAAGGCGCTTTTTTAAATCTTCTCGAGCGTGCTGTTGGCGATCAATATAAAGTTGTTAGTCGCGTTAAGTTAATTGACGTTATTGACTGTAAGCAAGGTCTTTCAGTTAAATCTAAACGTGCTGCTTTAGCTAAAGCTAAAAATAAGCAACTCGACTTTGTATTAATCGACAAAGAAAAACTTACTATTGTTGCGGCTGTTGACCTAGTTAACAATGCCAATAAAGATGGCCACAAAGCTCAACGCGACTGGTTTGTAAACGGTGCATTAGAGTCTGCGGGTATTCCACATATTCGTATGAAAGTTAAATCGGGCTACCGTCCTTCTGAAGTACGCGATGCAATTATGTTTAAACTTGGTAAGCCTGCAGCAACACAAACGCAGCGCCCTGTTCGTAATCGCTCACATAAGCCAGCGGTACTTTCACCTTCTCAAGCTAAAGCACAAACAACTGCTTTAGCTGAAATTTAAAAACCAAATTAAATACTCTCCTAAAAAGTATTTAAAGCGAGCTCATAAACAAGCTCGCTTTTTTGTTTTTTATTGCTAACTTCACGTATAATCAAGTGATTCAAACTCAGGAATTAAACATTATGAATGTTGGTATTATTGGCGCAATGGAGCCAGAAGTTAAAATTTTACGTGAAGCGATGCAAAACCCAAAAATTTTAACTAAAGCAGGTTTCACTTTTTATACTGGTGAATTGGCTGGTAACACAGTAACACTTGTTCAATCTGGTATTGGTAAAGTAGCATCAACGATTGCAACCACCTTACTGATTGATAACTTCAAACCTGATTGCGTAATTAACACAGGCTCTGCCGGTGGATTCGATCCATCACTAAGTGTTGGCGACGTAGTAATTTCGTCAGAAGTACGTCACCACGATGTAGATGTTACTGCTTTTGGCTACGAAATTGGCCAAGTACCTCAAATGCCAGCAGGCTTTGTAGCTCATCCAAAATTAGTAGAAGCAGCACAACAAACAATCGAACAAATCAGTAATGTTAAAACACTTGTTGGCTTAATTTGTACTGGCGACACCTTCATGTGTGATCCGGTACGTATTGATAAAGCACGCAGTGATTTTCCTACAATGCTTGCCGTTGAAATGGAAGGCGCTTCAATTGCACAAACGTGTTTTACGCTTAACACGCCATTTGTTGTTATTCGCTCAATGTCTGATATTGCAGGTAAAGAGTCACCACAATCATTTGAAGAATACCTAGAAACAGCATCAATCAACTCATCTAAAATGGTTGTCGCACTTTTAGAAAAGCTAACTGCAGTGTCTCTTTAAATGCTTAGCAATATTGTTCAAAACCACTTGGACTTTATTGCCTTCATACTAGCGCTCCTTGCTGAGCGCTTTATTCCTCTTGTTAGCTGGTATCATCCTAATACAGCGTTAAGCGCGGTTTTTAGTGCTATTGGCAGGCGTATATACAAACGCAAAGAACCTAAAAGCTATCAATATTTAGCAGCTATACTCGCAAGCACGCTCATTTTAAGTGTTATTCTCATTATAGTCGTGTTATTGCTTGAGTTTGCTTTTTACCCTGAATTACTCGCAGGTCTTATTTTATACTTATGCTTAGAAAGTAAGAGTATTGATAAAAAAGCGCTCCGTATTGCAAAGCTAACTAAACAAAATCAAAAATCGACGGCGCGCGAATTACTAAAACCACTGCTTGCCCGTGAAGTTAATAGGCTTTCATCTCCTGGTATTATCAAAGCATTAATTGAGAGTTTAATACTGCGCACTGCTCGATACTATTTCGTAGTTATATTTATATTTTTAGCCTTTGGCCCTATTGCTGCTCTCGCCTATCGATTACTTACTTTAATACAACAAGCCTGGCGTAGTGATATATCCCCAAATAGCTACTTTTTAAAACCGCTTAAAATTCTCTTGTTTATTATTGAGTATATTCCAATGCGCTTGCTGGCTTTAACTATTGCAGCAAGTAGAGCGAGCAAACAAAGCATGCACTACATAAAGCATTACGGCAGGCACTTTTATCAAACTAATACTGGTTGGCTACTCAGTACATGTTCTGCATCACTTGGAGTACAACTAGGCGGGCCTGCGGTTTATTTGGGTACTCGCTTTAATAAAATGCGTATTGGTGCTGATAGACTACCTACCCCCGAGGATGTGCCCGTTATAATTAATAGGTTAAATCAGGCCCGTGCATTTTGGTTGTTAGTAATTGTAAGTATTGAAATATTAAAAGTGATTTAGTAACTATTTAGTGGCTACCTCGTAACTATTTACAGACCCAAAATACAAGCACAAAAAAACCAGCCTAGGCTGGTTTTTTAGTTTCATACTGTATTTAAGCTACAGTGATGTTTGCAAACTTACGTTTACCTACTTGGTAAATAGCCGTTGTACCTTTTGCTACTTCAAGTTTGGTATCAGTGATTTTATCTTCACCGTTAAGTTTAACTGCACCTTGCTTAATCATGCGCATTGCTTCTGACGTACTAACTACTAAATTTGCTTCTTTAAGCAAGTTAGCAATTAAAATAGTATCTTCTGCAATAGTGATTGTCAGCTCAGGGATTTCATCTGGTAACGCTTTTTTCTGGAAACGCTGAATAAAATCATCATGTGCACCTTGTGCATCAGCTTCACTATGAAAACGAGCAATTAACTCTTTAGCTAGTTCTATTTTAATATCGCGCGGGTTAGTACCTTGCTCAACACGCTCTTTTTGAGCTGCAATTTCTTCAATAGAAAGCGCGCTTAATAAATCGTAATAACGCCACATTAGCACATCACTAATTGACATTATTTTACCAAACATATCGTTTGGCGCATCAGTAATACCAATGTAATTACCAAGTGACTTAGACATTTTTTGAACGCCGTCAGTACCTTCAAGTAATGGCATCATTAATACTGTTTGCGGCCTTTGGCCTTCAACTTTCTGTAGCTCACGACCCATTAGTAAGTTAAAGCGCTGATCAGTACCACCTAGTTCCACATCAGACTCTAGTGCAACCGAATCCCAACCTTGTACCAGAGGGTATAAAAACTCATGAATTGCAATTGGTTGACCGCTGCCATAACGCTTTTTAAAGTCATCACGTTCAAGCATGCGCGCTACGGTTTGGTTTGCAGCAAGTTTTATCATACCTGCAGCGCCTAACTTTTCCATCCAAGTAGAGTTAAATGCAACAGTGGTTTTAGCAGGGTCGAGAATTTTGAATACTTGTTCTTTATATGTTTCAGCATTGGCTAATACGTCTTCGCGAGTAAGTGGTTTACGCGTTACGTTTTTACCTGTTGGGTCGCCAATCATGCCAGTAAAGTCACCAATTAAGAAAATAACCTCATGACCTAGATCCTGAAAGGTTTTCATTTTATTAATTAGTACAGTGTGCCCTAAATGTAAATCAGGTGCTGTAGGATCAAAGCCTGCTTTTATTTTTAGCTTTTTGCCCGACTTTAGTTTTTCAACTAGTTCGTCTTCAATTAATATTTCTTCTGCACCGCGTTTTATCTCTGCTAGAGCGGTTTGTAAATCCACTTTGTATTACTCCAAAATTCTGCCTACGAAGGGGCGACTAGTTACTTGTAATCACGGTTTTTATTAAGGTTTAAACCGAACATATATATGTAGCTAACATAACAAATTTCTATCTAATTAAAATAACTTTTTAAGTTATTAGGGCAACTAAACTAAATGAATTGAGTCTTAGTTAGATAGGACGTTAAAAAAGGCTTTCTACCCCTGATTTTAGCGTAGTTTAAATCTACAAAACACTAGTATTCGCACATTATTAAGTATATCCTGCAATATTACGTATTTATTATCTTGACAGCAGAAAAAGGCACGTTATGGTTCACGTGGTTCACACGCTCCCCAAAAAACACAAATTGCTTATTCTAGGTTTGGTTTCTGCTATTGTTGGCTTAGCCTTTCTTCCTTCTGAAAAAGCCACTGCATCCAAAGACAATAGTGCAAATGCACTAGAAATTGGTAAGCGCTATGAGTTACAAGTTAAAGTTGATGACAACGAAAAATTAACTGAGCTAAATTCAGAGCAAGCAGCAGAAAAGTTACCAGAATACGACTTTGTCGATCATAAAGTTAAAAATGGCGACAATTTAGCAATTATCTTTAAGCGTGCTGGTTTTTCAGCTCAAACGCTTCATAAACTAATTAACACTAATGCAGAGACTCGCAAGCTAACTAAAATTCATCCAGGTGAAGTACTCAGTTTTGCTACTGCTGAAGATGGCTCTTTGGCTCAACTGCGTTATGTAATTTCAAAAACAGATACTTTATTTGTTACCTTAAACGACGAAGGTAATTACGATACAGCTATCGATAGTAAAGAAATTGAAACGCTAACTAAAACCGCTGGCGGCGAAATATCTAATAACTTTTGGACTTCAGCAATTGCGGCAGGTTTAAGCGAGCGCCAAATAATGAACTTTGCTGACATATTTGGTTGGGATGTTGATTTTGCAAATGATATTCGTAAAGGCGATTTATTTGGCTTAATTTACGAGTCTCATTATGTTGATGGCGAGTTTATTGGTACCGGTAAAATTATTGCCGCTGAATTTGTAAACCAAGGTCAGCGCTTTGCAGCGATTCGCCATACCGACGGCAATTTTTATACGCCTGAAGGGCGTAGCATGAAAAAAGCATTTTTACGTGCACCTGTAAGCTTTAAGTATATTAGTTCTAGCTTTAATCCTAAGCGACTTCATCCTGTTACTGGGCAAGTTAGAGCGCACCGTGGTATCGACTTTGCAGCACGCACTGGCACACCAGTAGTCGCATCAGGTAACGGTAAGGTAGTTAAAGCGGGTTACAGCAAGTACAACGGTAACTACGTATTTATCAGCCATGGCACACAATATGTAACTAAGTACTTACACCTAAATAAGAAACTAGTTAAAACAGGCCAAAAAGTTAAACAGGGCCAACAAATTGGTACTGTAGGTTCTACTGGTCGTGTTACTGGGGCGCATTTACACTATGAGTTTTTAGTAAATGGCGTTCATCGTAATCCTAAAACCGTTAAGCTTCCTAAGTCAGAGCCATTACCTCGCTCAGAACTTGCTAAGTTTAAACCGATTGCAGATAACTTTATTGCCCAACTTGAGCGCAATCGCGAGCTACAGTTAGCACTAAAATAAAGCTTATTAATAAACATTAAAAAAGCCTTTGCAGGTTAAATCTGCAAAGGCTTTTTTGTATACGCTATAAACCATCAATTCATTAATACATAAATGAGCTGAATAACTAAAGATACCATCACTAGCGGCCAAATATATTTACTGTATTTGGTTGCGCCATCAAGCCCTATTTTACTTTGATATTTTTCAAGTAATGGAATGAGTATCGCCAGCGCGACAAACAATCCAATTAAAATAACGAATATATTCATATTTGCGCCCTACTTATGGTAGCTCATGCCCTTTAGCGCTTACATAAAGTGCATACCAATGCTCACGAGTTAGCTCTACGTTGACAGCATCACAAGAGGCTTTAATACGCTTGGCATTAGTTGTTCCAATAATAGGCTGAATAGATGCGGGATGGCGAAGTAACCATGCAATTACAATCGCCTCAGCAGAAGTATCATAAAGTGCAGCCAGTTTATTAACTAAAAGACTGGTGTTTATATCGGCCTGCGATGCGTTTGATAAATCACTACCACTGTATAAACCTTGGCATAAACTGCCCCAGCTTTGAATTTGAATTTCAAAATGGCGACAGTACTCAATACTACCTGGTGTAAAATTAAGATCTTTACCGTCACTGTTACCGGCATATACACCTTCATCAACAAACTGATGCTTTTGCAAACTAGCCTCAATTTGATTAGCCACAATAGGCATATCAAGTGCGTGCTGTAAAAAATTCATTTGGTGTTGCTGCATATTAGATACTGCAAAATTGCGCACTTTACCGCTTTCTTTTAAGTAACTAAATATACGAGCAATTTCGTTAACTTCCATGAGAGGATCAGGACGATGTAGCATAAGTACGTCTAAATACTCTGTATTTAATCGCTTCAAGGATGCTTCAACTGATTGCTCAATCCACTTAGCCGAAAAATCATAGCGCTTTGGTCCTAAGTCATCTTCAAAACGAATCCCACACTTAGATTGAATATACATGTGCTCTCTAAGCTCTGGTCGCTCACTTAATGCTTTACCAAAAACCTGCTCAGCTTTACCAAAAGTATAAATATCAGCATGGTCAAAAAAGTTAATGCCACCTTCAATAGCATTATCTATACATTCATGAGTTTGCTTAACATGTGCATCAGTAATTGCGTCTTTATTCCAACCGCCGCCCAGACCCATGCATCCGAATACAAGTTTACTAACATGAGGTAAGTGCTTTGCTAAAGGTGTGTGAAGCATGATAACTATCCTTAAAATTTTGAAGAGCTGTTACTGTAAACAAAAAGCGCTGAACAAGAAACCATTTAGCGGCGAAGAAATTAAGAACAAAAAAAAGCGCAGTAAACTGCGCTAATCGGTTGGATTAAAATTAATTTAACCAACAAGTGCTAATAAAATACCCGCAGCAACTGCACTACCAAGAACGCCCGCAACATTTGGTCCCATTGCATGCATAAGTAAAAAGTTATGAGGATTACTTTCAAGGCCTACTTTGTTTACTACTCGTGCCGCCATTGGCACAGCCGATACACCTGCCGCCCCTATTAATGGGTTTATAGGTGTTTTAGATATGCGATTAAGTCCTTTTGCCATAAATACGCCAGATGCCGTACCAATTGCAAACGCGAGTGCGCCAAGTACTAAAATACCAATCGTCTCAACAGTTAAAAACTTATCTGCAGCAAGCTTTGAGCCTACAGCTAAGCCTAAAAATATAGTTGTAACATTGATGATTTCGTTTTGAGCACTATTACTTAATCTATCAACAACACCTGACTCTCGCATTAAGTTACCTAAACAAAACATACCTACCAGCGGTATAGCAGCTGGTAAAAACATAGCCGTTAAGCTAAGCACCATAAGAGGGAAAATAATCTTTTCCTTTTTAGATACTTTACGAAGCTCTGGCATTTTTATTTTACGTTCTTCTGGAGTTGTTAACGCACGCATAATTGGCGGCTGAATAATTGGCACAAGTGCCATGTATGAGTATGCAGCTACCGCTATTGCACCAAGTAAATCAGGTGCCAGTTTTGACGCTAAAAATATTGCAGTAGGTCCATCTGCTCCACCTATAATCGCAATAGCCGATGCATCCTGTAAAGTAAACTCAAAGCCTGGCACATAGTTTAATAATATCGCGCCAAACAGAGTCGCAAAAATACCAAACTGTGCAGCCGCACCTAATAGCAACATACGTGGATTAGCAATAAGCGCACTAAAATCGGTTAGCGCCCCTACTCCCATAAATATCAATAACGGAAAAATCCCCGTATCAATACCCACATAATAAACGTAGTACAAAAGCCCACCTGGGTCTGACAAACCTGCCACAGGTACATTTGTTAAAATCGCACCAAAACCAATAGGTAGTAATAATAGTGGTTCAAAGCCTTTAGCTATTGCTAAAAACAGTAATAAACACCCTACCGCAATCATTATTAACGATGGGATTGTAAAGTTAGCAATGCCTGTCGCATTCCAGAGGTTTAAAATACCGTCCATCCTCTATTTACTCCTAAGCTAATGCAATCATAGCGTCGCCGGTAGTTACAGCATCGCCTTCACTAACTAACACTTCAGCAATTGTTCCGGTATGCGTAGCGCGTATTTCAGTTTCCATTTTCATGGCTTCCATAATAATCACTACATCGCCTTCGTTAACAACTTGCCCAGCTTTTACTTTAATCTTAAAAATATTACCGGCTAGAGGTGCGTTAAGTGTTTCGCCTGATGCTACCGAAGCCGACTGGGGAATGTGCTCAGAGTCTTTTAAGGTTACTTCTTTAAGTTCACCACCTTGCGCCACTACTACGTCGTAAACTTTACCATCTACTTTTACGCTGTACTGCTCAGCTTTTACGCCGTTATTGTTTGAAGTTGATTTAGAAGGTGCTTTACTGCTTTTATCTTCAACACAAGGTACTGGCTCGAATGCATCTGGGTTGTTGCGGTTTTTAATAAACTTCAAACCAACTTGTGGAAACAATGCATAAGTTAGTACATCATCAATTTGATCATCAGCAAGTGTTAAACCTTGCTCTTGCGCTTCTTTTAATAATTCAGCTTCAAGCGTTGCAAGCTCTGGTGCAATGTTATCTGCAGGGCGACAAGTAATAACCTCAGCTCCATCAAGCACACGCTCTTGTAGCTCTTTATTCATTGGTGCTGGCGTTAAGCCATATTCACCTTTTAATACGCCAGCAGTTTCTTTAGTAATTGTTTTATAACGCTCACCCGTAAGCACGTTAAGTACTGCTTGAGTACCTACAATTTGCGACGTTGGTGTTACTAAAGGTAAAAAGCCAAGATCTTCACGTACACGTGGGATCTCAAGTAAAACTTCATTAAGCTTATCTGCCGCGCCTTGCTCTTTAAGTTGGTTTTCCATGTTTGTAAGCATGCCACCAGGTACTTGAGCTAGTAAAATACGACCATCAACCCCTTTTAAGCTACCTTCAAATGCCGCATATTTTTTACGTACATCTCTAAAGTAAGCAGCAATTTCTTCTAGGTGATTTAAATCAAGGTCAGTATCGCGCTCGGTACCTTCAACTATCGATACAATAGTTTCAGTAGCAGTGTGTCCGTAAGTCATACTCATAGATGAAATAGCGGTATCAAGCATATCAATGCCTGCATCAATCGCTTTTTGATAAGTCGCAGTACTTAAACCAGTTGTAGCATGGCACTGCATAGCAATAGGAACCGATACAGTTTCTTTAAGTGCTTTAATTAGTTTTTCAGCATCGTATGGCTTTAATAAACCCGCCATATCTTTAATACAAATTGAGTGACAACCTAAATCTTCTAATTGCTTAGCAAGAGTTAGCCACATTTCAAGCGTATGAACAGGGCTAACTGTATACGAAATAGTACCTTGAGCGTGTGCGCCTACTTTTATAGCCGCTTTAATCGCTGTTTCAAGGTTGCGTACATCGTTCATTGCATCGAATATACGAAATACGTCAACGCCATTTTTGTGTGCGCGTTCTACAAATTTTTCAACTACGTCATCAGCGTAATGGCGGTAACCCAATAGGTTTTGACCGCGTAATAGCATTTGCTGTTTAGTATTAGGCATCGCTTTTTTAAGCGCACGAATACGCTCCCAAGGATCTTCGCCTAAATAACGAATACACGAATCAAATGTAGCACCGCCCCACGATTCAATAGACCAATAACCTGCATCATCTAGCTTGCTAGCAATAGGTAGCATATCGTCTAGGCGCATACGTGTTGCGAGCAATGATTGGTGCGCATCGCGTAATACCAATTCTGTTAATTTTAATTTAGCCATGTGTGTGCCCCTTATTTGTTATTTGATTTGTACTGAGCAATGGCAGCACTAATAGCAGCGATGTGCTCATTAGGCACACCTTGAGATTTAAAAGACGGTGATTTAGCTGGTGATGCCTCTGGTTCGCTAAAGCGCGTCACCAAATTAGACATAAGCGTTACTGCACCAATTAATATCGACAGAAATACAAACACCCCAACCATACCAGTTAGCATTAAGCTACCAGCCGTTGTGAGTAGAGCACCTATATCCATTTTTCTCCCCCTTGAAACCCATATCGAAAATAAAAAATCGATTTAATTAAATATTTATTCACTGGATGATAACAAAACTAGTCGCTTTGTCTACATCTTGTAAATTGGTAAAACCAATTAAACTATAAACAACATAACACTCAACTTATTTACATGCCATAACCCAGCAACCATGCGCCCTACAATACACGTAGGAAATAACGACTATAGCTAATAGTTATATAGAAGTTGTTAATTAACTATTCAACTTAATAAAAATACACACCAAACTTTATAATAAGTACAAAAACACGCACTAATTGTTAATTGGTCTTACCAAAAAATTTATTCTCAGTGGATTTTTGCCAGCAATTTGTAACAGTGTGAATAACTTACATAACAAAGCGTAAAAGTTACTAACTAACAAATAACTAAAAACATAACCAAAAAACATAAGTCATTGATATTAATATAAAATAAACTTTGGCATGTAACTGGCATTAGTTATTATGAGCAAATTTGATAACCAAGGAGAAAACAATGTTACGCTGGACAATTACATTTTTAGTTATTGCTTTAATCGCTGCAGTGTTAGGTTTTGGTGGCATCGCAGGTGCCGCAGCTGGTATAGCAAAAATTATATTTTTTATCTTTTTAGTACTTTTAGTGATTTCATTAGTTTCAGGTGCACTACGTGGTAAATCGCCCAGGTAGATAAAGCATGCAACTAACACACTAAAATTTAATTAAAACTTACAAGGAATTACATTATGAATTCAACAACTGTAAAAGCAGCACTAATCGGTCTATTCGCAAGTTTTTTCATCATGGGTTGTGAAGACAACCATGCAGAAGACGCAGGCGAACGTATTGACGAAGCAGTAACTGACGTGCAAAACAAAGTAGAAGATGCATGTGAAAATGTTAAAGAAGGCGTAAACGCTGAAGAAACTAACTGTTAATTCTTCTTTTATCGCTAAAAAACGGCCTTAGGGCCGTTTTTTTGTGTCTGTAATAAAATCGCTGACTATAAAGCTGCTCATTTAGCGATTAGCTTGTTAAAATAAAAAAAACGATATTTAAAGCAAGGCAATATGGCATTTACAACAACCTACACGCTAGATAAACCCTACTTTTATGAGTGCTTTGATGAGTCACTCCCGTACAGTAAACGCGCCAAACCTAAGTACTTTTTACTTGTACTACTGGTTGCGCTTGGTTTATTTGGCATTTATGTTTTAAACGATCATTACTTAGGATCGTTTATGATCATGCTAGGTGTACTAGAGTGCGTCGCTTTTTACTATCGCAGACCTTGGTGGGTAACCAGACAAATGCTCAGCAGAGCATCAGGCTCAGAAGTAACACTTACCTTTGATGAAGAAGGCATTAAATCGGCTAATCATTACAAAAGCTTTCAGCTAACTTGGCAAGACATAAGCGAAGTAATAGATACGCAGCAAGGTATTATTATTAAAAATAAAAGCGGCATGCAGTATATTTCAAAACAAATATTAACCCCAGAAACACTCGCTTTTATAAACAAAAAAGCCACTCAGTGAGTGGCTTTTGACTAGTTGAGTTAATTACTCAGCTACGTATACGTGTTGATTAAGCATTGCCCGGATTAGGGTTCGACTTTTCAGCTTGTATGCGCATGTAAATCTCTTCACGATGCACTGATACGTCTTTTGGTGCATTAACACCGATTCGAACTTGATTTCCTTTAACACCTAGAACAGTAACTGTTACTTCGTCACCAATCATTAGGGTTTCACCTACTCTACGAGTTAGTATTAGCATTCTCTTGCTCCCATGTTCCAATAAAAATTATAAGATTCCGCTTAAACATACTAATGAAAATTAGACTGAAAAGTAAGTAAAAACTCTCAATCTATCCATTTTCTGTTAAAAATGCTTTGTGTAATGCACGAACAGCCAACTCTAGGTACTTTTCATCTATTAAAACTGAAATTTTGATCTCTGAAGTCGAAACTAAAACCACATTAATATTTTCCTGCGCTAATGCATCAAAAAATAAACTTGCTACACCAGAATGCGATTTCATACCCATTCCAACAGCAGACACTTTAGCGACTGTTGGTAATCCGCTTATATTTTGAGCACTGAGTTGAGCTTGATCTTCGCTCAATAATTCAAGTGCTTGCAGATAATCATTCGAGTGCACAGTAAAAGCATAGTCTATTTTTTCAAAGATATGATTAACTTGATTAATCATATCTATTTCGATGCCATTATCAGCAAAAAGTTTCAATATTTTTGAAAGATATTGTGTACCGCTTGGCACACCATCGACTTTAATTAAACATTCGTCACGATTAAACGCAATCCCCGATACCACCTTGCTTGCCATATCGTTCTCCTCAAAACTTATTAATGTGCCTTCATCAGGATTAAAGCTCGAAAGCACCCTAAGTGGCACATTGTGTCTACCTGCAGCTTCTACTGAGCGAATGTGCAAAACTTTCGCCCCTAAACTTGCCAGCTCCAGCATTTCGGCAAAGGTAACTTGGCTCATTCTGCGCGCGTTAGGTTCAACACGAGGATCTGTAGTATATACGCCGTCAACGTCTGTATAGATCTGGCATTCGTCGGCTTTTATAGCCGCTGCTATTTCTACAGCCGATGTATCGGTGCCACCGCGCCCTAGCGTTGTAATGTTGCCCTCAACATCACGCCCTTGAAATCCAGCAATAATAGCAATACGGTTATGTTCAAGCTCATGCTTTAAGCGTGTAGCTGCAACCTCTGCAATACGGGCTTTGCCAAACATGTTATCGGTTAGAATATTAACTTGATCGGCTAACAAGCTTACAGCTGAATGACCACGTTTAATAATAGCCATAGCAAGCAGCGAAACAGAAACCTGCTCTCCGGTGCTAATAAGTACGTCTAGTTCACGGCTACTCGGGCGAGTATCGATTTGTTTGGCGAGATTAATTAAGCGGTTGGTTTCTCCCGACATAGCCGAGAGCACCACAACCACTTGATGCCCTTGTTGTCTGGTCTTAACAACAAGGTCGGCGACTGCTTCAATTCGCTCTATTGAGCCTACCGAAGTGCCACCGAATTTTTGAACAATAAGCGCCACTTAGGCTTAAGTACGCTCAGTTAACCAAGCTGTTACGCTATCTAATGCAGCACCAAGGTTTTGTGGCTCACTACCACCGGCTTGTGCCATATCTGGACGACCGCCACCTTTACCACCTACTTGGCCTGCCATGTGGTTAACTAACTCACCGGCTTTTACTTTGCCTGTTAAGTCTTTAGTTACACCAGCAATTAGGCTTACTTTGTCGCCACTGGCAACACCCAGTGCAATAACACCTGAGCCAATCTTGTTTTTAAGGTCATCAACCATACCGCGAAGCGCTTTAGATTCAGTCCCTTCAACGTTTGCAACTAACAGCTTAACGCCGTTAATTTCTACTATTGAGTCAAGTAAAGACGCGCCCGCTGCACTTGCTAGCTTATCGCTAAGTTGTGCAATTTGCTTTTCAAGGCTCTTTGATTTTTCAAGAAGCGCAGTAACTTTTTCAAGTACCGATGCGCTATCGCCTTTAACTAAAGCTGCAACATCGCTAAGTTGTTGCTCTTGCTCGCTAACGTACGCTACAGCATCTGCACCAGTTACGGCTTCAATACGACGTACGCCTGCGGCAATACCACTTTCAGATACAATTTTGAATAAACCAATATCACCAGCGCGCTCAACGTGAGTACCACCACAAAGCTCAATAGAGTAGTCGCCAATAGTAACTACACGTACTTCGTCATCGTACTTTTCACCAAATAACGCCATTGCACCTTTCGCTTTAGCATCATCAATAGCCATAAGCTCAGTATTAAGTGCAAAGTTACGACGAATCTCGTCATTAACTACGCGCTCAATTTCACGTAGCTCATCTTTAGTAACCGCTTCAAAGTGTGAAAAGTCAAAACGTAAACGATCAGGCTGAACAAGTGAGCCTTTTTGGCCTACATGGTCACCTAATAGTTGGCGTAGTGCTTCGTGTAAAATATGCGTAGCT
Source organism: Pseudoalteromonas sp. EB27 (assembly GCF_001974875.1). Taxonomy (GTDB): domain Bacteria; phylum Pseudomonadota; class Gammaproteobacteria; order Enterobacterales; family Alteromonadaceae; genus Pseudoalteromonas. The sequence continues at coordinate 11,323 of NZ_MTQD01000012.1, read as the reverse complement.
GTGTGGTTTTTCTTAATGCTATCGCGACGCGTATCATCAATAGTTGCGTCCACTTTATCGTTAACACCAATACGACCTTGTACAGTACCGTGGTGAGCAAAAGCATTACCAAGCTTAGTGGTATTAGTAACATTAAATTCGCCACCCGCAACTGTAATAGTACCCGTATCACCCGTTTGACCGCCAGATTCTGCGTAAAACGGTGTGCGGTCAAGTACTACAATACCTTGTTGACCATCTTCTAATAACTGTACAGCTTCGCCACCGGCAAAAATTTCAACCACTGTCGCACTGTGGTGCGTACTGTCGTAACCTTTAAAGTCAGTGTGTTTATCTGATTTTAATTGGTCATTGTAATCAGCACCAAATTTACCCGCTTGTTGCGCTGTTTTACGTTGTACAGCCATACACTCTTCAAAGCCTTGATGATCAATCGTCATCTGGCGCTCACGCGCAACATCGGCCGTTAAATCAGCTGGGAAACCGTACGTATCGTAAAGCTTAAATACTAAGTCGCCTGGTATAATATCGCCTTTAAGGTCGCTTAAGCTTTCTTCTAAAATAGCTAAGCCACGCTCAAGTGTTTTACCAAACTGTTCTTCTTCAATGCGTAATACTTTTTCAATAATTTCTTGTTGCTTAGCAAGCTCAGGGTACGCTTGACCCATTTGCTCAATTAGCGCAGCAACTAATTTATAGAAAAACGAATCTTGTGCACCTAACTTATTACCGTGGCGCACAGCACGACGAATAATACGGCGTAGTACATAACCACGGCCTTCGTTAGATGGCATAACACCGTCTGAGATTAAAAACGCACACGAACGAATATGATCCGCCACTACACGTAGTGACTTGTCGTCCATATCTTGCGCGTTAGTAACACTTGCAGCAGCGGCAATTAAGCCTTGGAATAAATCGATTTCGTAGTTTGAATGCACGCCCTGCAAAATAGCAGAAATACGCTCAAGGCCCATTCCCGTATCAACAGATTGCTTAGGCAGTGGCAGCATAGTGCCGTCGCTTTGACGGTTGTACTGCATAAATACCAAGTTCCAAATTTCGATGAAACGGTCGCCGTCTTCCTCTGGAGAGCCCGGAGGTCCGCCCCAAATGTGTTCGCCATGGTCATAAAATATTTCAGAACACGGACCGCACGGACCGGTATCGCCCATAGACCAAAAGTTGTCTGAGGTAGCAATACGAATAATACGATCTTCACTTAAGCCAATGTCTTTTGACCAGTACTCAAATGCTTCTTCGTCATCGTGGTAAATAGTTACTAAAAGTTTTTCTTTTGGTAGTTTTACTTCTTCAGTTAAAAACTCCCATGCAAACTTAATAGCTTCTTGCTTAAAGTAATCACCAAAGCTGAAGTTACCTAACATTTCAAAAAATGTATGGTGGCGAGCAGTGTAGCCTACGTTTTCTAAATCGTTATGCTTACCGCCAGCACGTACACAACGCTGCGAGCTAGTCGCACGTGTATAAGGGCGGCTTTCTGCGCCTAAAAATACATCTTTAAATTGCACCATACCGGCATTGTTAAATAACAACGTGGCATCGTTACCCGGTATAAGCGAGCTTGAAGGTACAACTTGATGTTGCTTGCTGGCAAAAAAGTCTAAAAACTGTTGCCTAATTTGTGCGGTAGTCATGTGCTGCATTTGAAAGTCTCACCTGTATTTACTGTGCTTGCATTGCAAAATTAATTTCATCGTAGCTAAAACCCCGATACATTAAGTAGCGCACGCGCTTAGCTTTATCTTTGTAATCGAGATCTGGCGGTGTATTTGAATATTTTTTATTGTACGCATCCTGCGCAAGCTCAAACCAATCTACTTCAAGCTCTTCAACTACCATTTCAAGTAGCGAACGATCAATCCCTTTGCCCATAGCTTCGCTTTGTATTCGCTTAAGCCCGTGGCATTTAAATATGTGTTTTCTTACAAAGCCTTCACAGTATCGTTGCTCGTTAATAAAATTGTGCTTTTCGCACCAATCAAGCAGCGTTTCAATAAACTCTTCTGTGGCTTCTTTTTGCTGTAGCTTAAGCGTTAACTCACGACGCGAATATTCTTGGCGCCCTAGTAACCAAAGTACATAGTTTTTTAGTTTTTGCTTTAATTTATCATCCATTAAGCGTCAAAACGTCCGCTTGTTTCACTGCTAAGTGGCTTAACATTAATGTCGTCACTTGGTGGTACAACAGGCATAAAAATGGCTTGATAAGATACAAAAAAGCTAATGTAGCAAATCGGCATTAAAATCAACAGTGGTAAGAACGATAAGAACATCGAAAGCGCCATAAATAATGCGCAAATAAGGCCAAAAACGCCAAGTGGCAAAATGTTATGATAAAACACCATTAACGATTTTTTAAGTGCCGTTAAAATACGTGTTTCTTTACTAAAATAAACAAGCGGTACAGCGTACGCAAATGCCGTTAAATAAATTAGCATTGCCATAAAAAATAAAATTACATTTGCGCCCGAAATACTATCAAGCATTTGTTCAAGTGCTACGTTTGGATCAAGCCCTGGTTGGCTCATAACAGCCACTGCATCGGCAAATAAGCCATTAGCAAGTAATGCCATTAAAATGCCCGCACCCATTTGGTAAAGTGCTAAACGCAATAACCCTAAGCGATTCCCTTTTGCCGTAAATGGCTTGAGAATATCGGCTAGCATAATTTTTCCGCCCTGCTGCTTACTAAGCACCGCTTGGTAAAACCCTGCGGTTAAAAATGGCGTAGCTAGCGCTGCTACCACTTGCAGTAAAGGTAAAAATAAAGACAGCAGCCCTACAATGCCAATAAATAAATGCATAAAAATAAAGGTTGCTGGCTGGGTTTTAAAAATAAGCCATCCGGCTTTTAACCACTTTAGCCCTGCATCGGCTTTAAAAATTCGTAATTGTGTAGACATACTTGCTCTTAATTTAAAACGAAACACGCCAAGTATAACTTGGCGTGAGGGGGTATTAATAGACGAAACGTAATTAAATGATTAAGGTTTTTTAATTTTCTTAATATCTAACATATGCGCGCCATGCTTAATTTTTGTTTCTAGGTACGATTTATTACCCGCAACACCCGCTTTAATGTGCGCATGCGTGCCCACAACCGAGTCAACATTAATACCGGCGTCTTTTAATGCGTTAAGCTTTTTAGGATTATTGGTCATTAATTTAACGTGGCTTAAATTAAGCGCATTGAGCATTAATACCGCATCCGAAAAATCACGTAAATCATCAGCAAAGCCTAAATGATTATTAGCTTCGTAGGTGTTCATACCTTGCGATTGCAATACGTAAGCATCAATTTTGTTGTATAAACCAATGCCACGACCTTCTTGGCGTAAATACAATAAAATACCGCCTTTTTCGTGCATCATTTCAATACATTCATTTAGCTGCTCGCCGCAATCGCAACGCGATGAGTAAAATACATCACCCGTTAAACACTCAGAATGCATACGAATAAGCGGTACATTTTGCTCTGTATCAGCGTTGTTAAACACCATAGCAATATGTTCTTTGCCATCTTTTAAATCAGTAAATGAGATTATTTCTGCAGGGATATCACTATTTCTGCCAACATTAAGCTGGACTCTTGCTCTTACTTGCGCCACGACAAATCCAAATATTTAAATAACTACGACACGACAATAAAGTGATAATATCACAAAATAGGATAAATACACCGTAGTACAAGACTGTTTATGGCAAATATATGGCGACGACAGGCGTTATTTTCAATGATTGTTAGCAATAAATTAATACAAATAACAGCCAATGTTATTTACTTTGATTTACCTTAATCAGTGACACTTACAGGCACGTTTGGTATTTTGTATTTTAAACAACGATAGGGATTATTATGAAACGTCAGCAACTCGCTTTATTTATAGGCTTAAGTTTATCTGCTGTAAGCGCAACAACTTTAAGCACTACAGCACTCGCCAGCCAAGCAAGCGATCCTCAAACGGTATTTAGCCAAGCATACCAAAGCTATTTAGCAGCAGTTGAAGCAGACGAAAACGTACTACAAACTGCCAAACTTGCTTACACATCAGGTAAAACCGTTTATGGTGAAAGCTCAGATAACACCGCTAACTTAGCTATTAATTACGCTAAAGCGATTAAAGGCTACGGCGATGAGCTAAACGAACAGCGTTATACCCTTTATAATGAAGCACACACTATTTTAGCTGCAAACCACGGTAAACTATCAATAGAAACGATTGATGCACTACTTGGCCAAGCCAACTACACAACATCAGCTTACAAAGCAGCTAACTTTTTAGAACAAGTGATTGAAATAGCTAAAACACAAAATAAGCCTAAGTTTGTAGCCGACATGAAACTTGAAGCTGCAACGCTACTGGCTAAAAAGTTTAGCTCTAAAAAATATCGCGAAGCGAAAAACTACCTAGAAGAAGCCGACGAATACTACCGTGAAAATCTGCCTAGTAGCTCGGTAGAGCAAATTAAAGCTAATTTTTTAATAGCCGCATTTGCCGAAGGTAGTAAAAAATATAATCAGGCAATTGAGCGCTTAAACAGCATAGTTACCGCGTTTGACGATAACTTAAAATACGATCACAGTGCTGAGCTAACCGCTCACTCTAAACTTGTAGGTCTGTACGAAAAACAAGGCAAAAGCGAAGAAGCAACTAAACACTGCCTAGCTATCGCTCAAATGGTGCCATGGAAAGAATCGCAAGAGCAAACACCACTCTATCGTGTTAATCCTAAATACCCAGTGCACATAGCCAGATTTAGTACCGATGGTAGCGTTGTTATGGAGTTTGAGGTAGATACTGCAGGCTTTGTAAAAAATCTAAAAGTACTTAGTTCTGAAGGTGGCAGCGCATTTGAAAAGTCAGCCCAAGCAGCCGTTGAGCAATGGCGTTACGCACCAAAGTTTGAAAACGGCAAACCCGTTAGCGCTATTTCTCAGGTACAACTCGACTTTAAAATTAACCGCAACTAAAAGCGGCTCATTAAAAAAGGCGCTTTATGCGCCTTTTTTAATACCAACGAATACAAAACTCACGTAGTTAAAATTCGTAACTTACGCTAATACCACCATCAGCTCTTTTTTCGTTGCTGTCGCTTGCTTTACCGTAGCCAACATCTAGCTCTAATCTAAAACCAGCGCTGTTCAGTCCATTAAAGTTATAGCTGTAAGTAAGCCCTATGCCGTTTGTTGTTTCTTCATCAAAAATACCGCCAATTACACAACCTAGCGTATTAGCAAAGTCAGTTGCTACATCATTTGTTGAACTTTCACACTCTTGGTCTGTATCTCTTGCGCCAATAGCGCCCACAAGCGCGCCAAAAGCATGTTTTTTATTATCGCTTACTGCTTGTTCAAAACCTGCTGAAAATCCATCATCAAGGCCTAGTTTATAGTTTGCATACCAGCGTTGTGTGTCGTCGTTAGCCGATAAAGACACCTCAGGAATAACCAAATAAGGATAGCCCCCCCCAATAGAAAAACTAACATCATTAGCAAAAGTAGAACAAGAAGCGATAGATAAAGTCAGTAGTAATATTTTTATTTTCATAAAGTTCCCTTTGAGTAAGTATAAAATGTACTCACTTTAGGGACGCTGTGCAATACGACAAAAAGCTCGTTAAATTTAGCTTTAGTAATAAAATAGGGATTAAATTTTAGCGAGTATTTTATCGCTAGCCGCTTCAATTAAATCGAGCACATTTTCAAAGCCATCATCGCCGCCGTAATAAGGATCGGGAATCGCACTAACGCTCTGTTCACCAAACTCTAAAAACAACGCTAATTTGTACTGTAGATGCTCAGGGCATTGGGCTTTTAAATCAGCTAAATTTTGCGTATCGGCCGCTAAAATTAAATCAAACTCAGTAAAGTCGCTTGTACGTACTTTACGTGAATAAATACCTTTAAAGCTGTAACCGCGCTTCTCCCCTGCTGCCATTGAGCGACTATCAGGCGTTTTACCTTCGTGATAACCAATAGTGCCCGCCGAATCAACTTTAACGTTAACACCTAGCTTTTTAGCTCGGGCTTTTAATACCGCCTCTGCGGTTGGCGAGCGGCAAATATTACCTAAACACACTATGAGTACTTTTTTCATTAAGGCTCCTCTCACTAATTTAAAAACCTATGTTTTAAAACTGTTTTAAAATACTTGCGTCGTAATCTTCAACATTAAGCGTTACATTATGTTGCGCTGCAACAGATTCAAGCTCAGCTTGTTTAATGGCTAAATCGTCCATAGTGATTAGGTTATCGTCTAGCTGCCACAATAACCGAGAGCCCGCGTAGCTATAATGAATTGCTAATAATGCATCGGCATTGCCTTCACGGCCAGCGGCTTTTAATTTAGCCATTTTACGGGTTATTTTATTAAGTGCTTTTTTAAGTTCCCACACATAAACAACTTCTGTCATAAATGTATGAGTACGGTATTTATTAAGTAGCCACGCAAGCCCAACGCTAGTAATAGCAACGCCTATTAAGTTCCAATGAAAGTGGCTACCACTTTCATTGGGAAATAAAGCAATCAGCGTTTGCGATATAGCCAAGCTGCCTACAGCCAAACCAATACCACATCCTGCAATAACACGGTTTAAATGTTTACGGTAACGCGCTTTATTTATTTCAATGAGTTGCATAACAGCCTAAAAAGTTAAGTTTTAATATTTGCGAATGGCTATTGTAACTAAACCCCACATTTTTTATAAAATTATTTCACCCCTTTTTGATTTGCCACCCGTTATAGCTTTGAAAACACCCTAATTGTAGTGGTCAATAAAATTTGGAGCGGCTTATGCACACACTTGAAGTACCTAACAACCCAGTATTTATTAAAACATCGACTGCCGTTATTGGCGGCGCCGCGATGACCTTTGCAGCTTTTGCGTTTATGCAATATTTAATAAGTGGCGAGCAACGCGCACCGGTTAAACCAGGGGACGATATTATAGTAGAGATTTTTCAAGCACCTGAGGATTCAAAAGTAAGGCATATACAAAAAATACAGCCACCACCGCCGATGCCTAAAGTACCGCAAAAAGCTCCACCGCTTGATACATCAGCCGATCCTGTGCTGGCAATTAGCGACTTTACGCCGATAACAATTGACGATTTTGGTGGCGACATTAACAACACCATTAATCGCCCAACAGGGGATGCAACACCCATAGTGCGCATAAACCCTAAATACCCAACCACAGCCGCGCGCGATGGTATTGAAGGTTGGGTGCAACTAAGCTTTAGCATTTCGCCAACGGGGGAGGTAATTGACCCAGTAGTTATTAACGCCGAGCCAAAACGCACCTTTGACCGCGAAGCAATAAGAGCTATTAAACGCTGGAAATATCGCCCCAAAGTAATTGAAGGTGTGGCACAATTACAAACAGGTCAAACTGTACAGCTCGATTTTAAATTAGATAACTCTATTTAACGGACTAAACGCCTATGCTACTAAGTATTAAGTCATGGTTATTTGAAACGCCAAGCAAGGACTGCATGGCAAGTTACGCAAAAAGTGGCGACAATCGTTACTTAGAGCAGCTTATTGCCCTCTACAGTAACGACTTATACCACTACCTTGTTACGCAATCTAATACGCATTTAGCATACGACGTAAGCCAACAAACATGGCTAAAAGTAATCGAAAAACGCCACCTTTACCAAGCGCAAACCACACCCAAAGCGTGGTTATTTAAACTTGCCCGCAACACACTCATTGACGAATACCGCAGGCAACAGCACTTTGTAGAGCTTGACGAAAACACGCATTTAGCAGCACAAAATGATAAAAGCGAAAGTGGCTTAACTATAGGCAGCTCAAACATAAGTTACGACGCATTCGACGCCGCCCTAAAACAACTTAGCTTTGTACAGCGCGAAGCCATAACCTTGCAACAAGAAGGCTTTTCGCTTGCCGACATAGAACTTATAACGCAAAGCAGCCTTGAGACCATTAAAACAAGGCTGCGCTACGCCAAGCAACACCTTAAACGTTTATTAGGAGCAAACAATGAACAAGCCTGATGAGCCGTTTGATCAAAAGCTCACACAACACTACAAAGAGCGAAAAGCGCGCACTACACTTACAAGCGTTCAGCAAAAAGTACTACTTAATAAAGCCACGCACACTAAGCCTAAAAAGATCGGCTTTATGCTACAGCTAACCAGCCTTGCCTGCGCACTGGGTGTGTTTGCATTTATTGTGTTTGATAATAACGATGGCATTAACCACGCGCCTAAAACCGTGCTTAACACCGTACTTAATACTATAGACATTCACGACTATTCAATTATTAAAACACACGAAATAAATCAAGCAGGTAGCTACGCAAGCACCTTTACAGAGCAAAAACACGCACTCGATAGCCAATTAGCTAACGATTTACGCCGCCACCAACAACGCCACATAGAATACGGCACGCTCGTAAAGGTAGATAACGACTGGTACATAGCCAGCTGTAATGACGAGGTGCTAGTGCAAATTAAGCATTCGCTGTTGAGTGATTTAAAAGGTAAACACGCGGTCGAAAGTAATATAAATACAGGCGATATGCTCGCCATGGCGCATAACGGCAAAGGGCAAATTATTGCGCTTAAACATGCGGGAGCTCGGGTTAAGCAGTGTGGGGCTTAGGTGGTAATTCTGTTTACCACCTAAGATTTATACAAAAAACCATTCAAGAATTACACAGCCATAACATAAAGTACTTTATCTATATGAAATTAATAACTACGATTTCTTCTCCCTTTCTTTTTTCAGCTTATCTTCGACAAAGCCTAGACCAAGAAATTCGACTTTGTTACCTATAGAAATGTTCCATCTCCTTTCCATAAACTGTAAAAGTCGTACCCCTCTGTCAAGAATCTCTTTTGCTGTCCACCTTTCATTCTTTGCAATTTCATTCTCTGAAAAACAGCCGTAAATAAATCCAACTGTATTATTTTTATTGGATTTCTTTTCTTCAAATGGTTTATTCGAAAAGCTAGAATTTTTAGGCTTTGATAATGGAACTAAATTACCTAATGAATGCTTCAATAGCGTTTTTTGCTTTGATGTGTACATAGAATATAAGGAAGTCCATTCTTTTTTACGGGGGTTCTGAGGATAAATATGTTCAATTGTATGATAGTCTCTCTCATCACTCTTCAGAACATCCCAGCTGAGTTTATCTGAATATGTTTTTGACTGCTCTCGCAAGCTAACTTCGTACTCATAAAGAAAGTACCTAACACCATCCCAAGAGTAAAACCCGCGACTCCCTTTAAAGTTGTCAGTAATTATTTTAAGCAATTCCTTTCTATTTAAAATGTCATCCGTAGCCAAACTTATCTTCTTTATAGCTTCCAAAATATTTATTTCTTTAGCACTCAATTGATTACAAATTTCAACAATAGAACCATCATCCATCTCAATATACATACGATACATTATTAAAGAATGAACAAAAGCCTGCCTTTCTATTGCAGACAGAAAATCAAGTCTTAACTTTTGGTCAACAGTCATTCTAAAAACTGTCATTATGAGTGGTAAGTATTGGCTTATTCCAATTCTATTCAATCTAGCAAGGCACTCTTTTACTGGCTCAGAGTACTGACTAGATTTAGGATTAAGTATCTGGTACCAATCTTCTACTGAGGTTTTTAAGCTAGTTACATATTCATTTACATCTTGTAAATTTAAAGTGCCATCGGTCTTTATACTTTTTACTGTAAACTTCTCTTCTAATAAGTAGTCTTTAAAAGTATGTCTGTAACCACGTCTAAGTTGTTTTGTTGAAATCGAATCTGTTTCAATAATATCTTTACCGAAATAAAGTATAAAATGGTTTAATAAAAATAAATCATCATCTAATAAATTATCTTTATTTCTTCCAAGGTGATGATAAATCGCCTTCCAACATAAATTAATTGTTCTTCTTAACTCTTGCCTTTCATAATTATCTGTATCAAATTTAGTAGATAAGTATATCAATCTATTTTTGAGCAACTCTAAGTGTGATAAAGGCTTCCCTCTATTATTCATTGTTTCAAAAGTAATATACACATCAATATCATCTGACATTGAATAAATAGCAAAAAGGAAATGCTGTGTTACCTTTTTATAAATATTTTCAATTTCAGATATATCTAAAGCTTTTAATTTATTTAAAAAATATGTTTTTGCATTAATTAAATTTTGAGTATAAATAGTTGAATCTAAGGGGTGCTTTACATTTCTTTTTTCATTAAAAATTTCCGCTTTTAAAAAATTATAGCTCGGGTTATCGTATTCATATCCAAATAAATATGATCTAGAGATACCTCCATCCTTTGAATCATAAATATATTTCTTCTTTATTAATGAAACGGGGTCGTAATTAAGGGTTCCATCCTCACCAACTACTTCACATATACTTTGAATTAGTACAATAGTTGTTGTTAATCGTTGTTGACCATCGACAACATGGAATGGAGAAAAACTTTTTGATTGAATAATCCAATGATCGTCAGTCCAATTTTGTACAGATTTATCTGGAGCTTCTTCGAGAGTAATAACACCAACATAATGATTTTTATCTTTTTCTAATTGAACTAAATCTGACCAATAATCTTTTAAATGTTTATCGGACCACGCATAGCCTCTTTGATAATCAGGTATTCTAAATAATCGCTCAGTAAATATTTTTGAAATTGAATATAGATCTGTTTTCATGAATACGCCTGCTTTCTCTAAAGTGACTTAAAGTAATCTACTAAGTATCTAGTTTTAATAGAATAGATACAATAGCAAATTCGTAAGGGTCAAAACTCGTAAAGGTCATATTGTTTATTGCCAAACTAAAACATAAATTTAACGCTTAACAATTTTTCCGACATCGTGACATGAAAAATAGGTAGCTGATGAGTAATTTCACGCATTGGTATCTTATCTTCACCATTTACTTTCACATCTATCAATATTTGAAGGGAGCAATGTGATGCTCGGTGGTACAGGGAAAGATCAGAGGATATAAGCGTCAGCATACCTTTGCCGCTGTCGCCAGCACGATAAAAACCTGAATGAGGTTTTATGTTGTATTTAACTTTCAGGCTAACGCCCGACGCGCTAGCAAGCTATGCGCCTACAATAAACACTACATATAACTAGCTTTGGGTGTGCTCTTTGCATTGGAGATCCGCTGGGTTTCGTGTCACTCAACCCAACCTTGTATCTCTTCTTGATGAGTGTTTAGCTAGCACTTGTCACATCGGGAAGACAGTGAGCTCGTACCCAACCAGAGTGTGAAAATGCTGTGACGTAGATTGAGCCCTGACTTCCTA
>NZ_MTQD01000011.1 GCF_001974875.1 Pseudoalteromonas sp. EB27 | reverse complement strand
TACAACGTTGATAGGCAAGATGTGGAAGTGGTGTGAGCCATTAAGCTAACTTGTACTAATTACCCGTGAGGCTTAACCATACAACGCCAAACGCGTTTTATGCGACAGTTTAGACAGAAGTTAATATAACTAAAGTAGATATTACTTAGAAAGACTTAAAAAATATTATCAGATATTTTCCAAATTCAGTTAGTGCGTAGCGATACGGATTAACGCCCAAATTTGCTTGGTGACAATAGCGTTTTGGACCCACCTGATCCCATGCCGAACTCAGTAGTGAAACGAAACAGCGCCGATGATAGTGTAGCATTTGCTATGTGAAAGTAGGACATTACCAGGCTTCAAATTCAGTCGAAGGACTTTAAGCTTAATAATTAAAATAAGAAAATTGAAAAGAATTTTCTTGGTGAAAATAGCGTTTTGGACCCACCTGATCCCATGCCGAACTCAGTAGTGAAACGAAACAGCGCCGATGATAGTGTAGCATTTGTTATGTGAAAGTAGGACATTACCAGGATTTAATTAAGAGAAACCCGTTACAGCAATGTAACGGGTTTTTTGCTGTCTGGGATTTAATAAATAGCCAGAGCCCATATCGAACTCAGCAGTAAGGCCGCTTCGACACAAAGATAGTGTAGCATTTCACTGTGACTTTCCACCGCTGTGAGCACTACGACATTTCAGGCTTTAAATTGTAGAAAGCCCAGTTCTAACAATCTGGGTTTTTTTATATATGCAGAAAAGTGAAAACGCGCAATTAACACACACTCACAGCAACACCCATCACGTAGATCGGGCGAGCGTAGCAACTCACGACGCTAAAATTACATAAAACCCCTGCTCGACAATGGATGTGTAGCATTTGCACTGCGACTCTCCACCGCTGTAGGCGCTATGATATTACCAAGATTTAATTTAGAGAAACCAGATACAGTAATATGACGGTTTTTTCTATTTAAATTTATACCAACCTGCATAAATCTTTGATCAATTTAACGAATTAAATTGCACTATAACGTCGTTAAAAATTTTTTATTTAGAACAACTAGATATAAAAATTTTTGCCTAGTTCTAGCGTAATTTTCTTAACGTTAAATAGACCCCATATATAAGCAGATTGGTATTAGTAAAATCTCACCGTTAAATTCGACAACAAAACTAGGTGTGATTATTCTCGCGTGCTAAAATTCAATTTTTATGAATGACGATATAGAGGTCTAGATTGCCTACAGCTGATTACCAAAAGGTGCTTGATGAAATAGCATATGAAGTACGCCCATTATTAGCAAAAGGGAAAGTAGCTGATTATATTCCGGCGCTTGCCGAGGTGGATCCAGAGCAATTTTCTATCGCTATTTATACAACTGATGGTGAAACTGTGTGTGCAGGGGATTGCTCTCAGCGCTTTACCATCCAGTCTGTTTCTAAAGTTATGACGCTAACAATGGCATTGCAACGTTATGGCGATGAACTGTGGCAGAGAGTCGGAAAAGAACCTTCAGGTACAGCTTTTAACTCGCTTACACAGCTTGAGTTTGAAAAGGGAATACCTCGTAATCCATTCATCAATGCGGGTGCGATTGTAACCTGTGATGCATTATACAGCCGCTTATCTGCTCCAATGCATTCTATGCTCGAAACCTTCAGGTTGTTAGCTGGTAATAGAGGGATAGTGATTGATAAAAAAGTTGCTAACTCTGAGTATGAATTCAGGCATCGCAATGCCGCGATGGCACATTTAATGAAGTCGTTTGGTAATTTTGAAAATGAAGTTGATGATGTTTTATGGTCTTACTTTAATTTTTGTTCTATAGAGCTTAATTGCATTGAATTAGCTAAAGCTTATAATTTTTTAGCTAATAAAGGTGTTGATAATCGATCGGGTAATCGTGTTTTAAGTAGTCGTCAAAACAAGCAGCTAAATTCGCTTTTATTCACGAGTGGTCTATATGATGCTGCGGGTGATTTTGGTTACAGAGTGGGTATGCCTGGTAAGTCGGGAGTGTCAGGAACTATTTTAGCCGTATTACCAAATAAGTTTACGGTCGCAGTGTATTCTCCAGGACTTAATTCGTTTGGTAACTCTGTTGCAGGAATAGCAGCGCTGGAACTGCTATCTAAGAAACTCGATATTTCTATTTTTTAGTTAACCGATGGGAGCAAAAATTGCTCCCAACTATTAATTATTGTTCCCAATAAACCTGTTCTAGGCAATCTTCACGCTCTGGTAAACCGCGAGATAAACGCGGAGAGTGCTGAACTAATACTTCATAGCTAGCTCGGTTAGCATATTTACTAATTTGCGATAGTGACGAGTAAGTAATAGCTTGTTGCTGATGTTTAGCTGAGTTTGCTACATTAAGCTTATGGTAAACATTCGCTGACAAATCATGTAGTACAGCGGCTAATGCGCAATCGCCTGCACCATTGGTGTTTTTGATTGAATCAGGTCCACCCATAAATGGGGCAGTATGACTATATGCTCTGATAGGTTCATCACATTCATCTTTACGCATAGCACGTGAGAATTCGTAACGGTTAAAGTCAGGTATAGCGCCTGGTAGTAACGGGTATTCAGTTTCACGTTTTAAGCTTTCATCTACGTAGCCGGCCATAAATAAGCCTTTTTCGCCAGCAGTACAAATTACCAAGTCTACCCAATCAAGTGCTTTATCGGCAGCTAAAAGGGGATCTTCAAAACCTGTAATAGCTAAACCTTCTTCTTCGTTCATAGCTAGAATATCAACATGCTTTTCGACGAAACTTGCCCACCAGGTAGGGTCTTGTTCAATTAAGAACTTAGTACCGAGTGTAAGCACAACTGGCACACCTGCATCATTAGCGTATTTAACCGCTTGCATTGTGGCTTCAGTCATCGTTTCACTACCTTGAGTACGCATTAGATAGGCACTGATCACTAACGCTGATGAATTTTCAATAAGGTCTTTATCGATAGACTCAGGGCGTAAGTGATTCATTAAGCCTGCGCTTATTGCAAAAGTACGCTCACCAGTTTCATCAATTAATGTAAAACAGCGGCCTATAGGGCCATCAACTGGTTGAAGGTAGTTTAAGTCTACACGGCTTGAGGTATTACATAAAAAGCGGTAAGCGTAGCTACCAATTTTTATATTTTCGCTCATTACGCCTAATAAAACTGAGCGATCATCTGCAAGTACAGAGTAGTTGTGCATAGTGTTACCAATGGTTCCACCGGCAAACTCAAAATCAACCATATCGTTTAATTTTAAACGATCGTATAAGGCGTTTGTTATATCGCTATCAATAACTTGCGACATGCCTCTACGTAGTTGAAATTCGTCAAGGAAAGCTTGATCAACTTTTGCCTCTATATCAACAACGATCTGATCGATACCCGTAATATAACTACGTTGTAATCGCTCTGTTGCGTTAAGTTGATTGGTAAGTGGATCTTTGGCTTCCACTGGAAAATAATGTTTATGCCTGCGGCGTCCAGGAAATTTCATTTGCTACCCGTGTTGTGAGCTAAATAAAAAAAGCGTGAGATTATAGCGTAAATCAGCACGAGTGAGCCATTACAAACGGGTAAATATTGTTTTATTTTTGCAATAAAGTAATGAATGGCGCACTTTAGAGTGCTAACTAGGTATAATTACAGCATAAAAGGTTATTTAAGTAGAAATAATGAACGAACCATTTGATGATTCCTACTGGATGGAACAAGCGCTTTTGTATGCAAAGCAAGCAGAGCAGCTTGATGAAATTCCTGTGGGGGCGATTATCGTAAAAGATAACCAGCTAATTTCAGTAGGATACAATCGCTCAATAACGGATAACGATCCATCGGCACATGCTGAAATGATTGCAGTACGAGAAGCTGGAAAAGTACTTAATAATTATCGCTTAATTGATTGCACGCTGTATGTAACATTAGAACCTTGTTCTATGTGTGCAGGGCTATTAGTTCATAGCAGAATAAAGCGTTTAGTATTTGGTGCAGTCGATGCAAAAACAGGATCTGCGGGTTCAATAATGAACCTACTACAAGAGCCTAGGTTAAATCATCAAGTTGAGGTGTGTGGTGGTGTTTTAGCACAAAAGTGCGGTGATACTATTTCGGATTTTTTTAAACGTAGAAGAGCGCAAATCAAAGCAGCTAAAAAAGCTGCTCGGGATGCTACCAGTCTTTAATTAACGATTGGCTGGATTTCTGAACCTTCCATTTGCTGCATAGCAAACATGCGACGGCGCCAGATTATTTTTTTGTGTAGCTTGCGCAACATAACACGACGACGTGTAGCTGTTGAATAAATGACATTGCGTTTTAATTTTTGTGTACGTCTACGTTTTAGCATGTGTTCTCCTAATGCAAGAGTGAGAAAGGCACAGGGTATATCTTATAAAATAATGATATATAATTAATACACATTAGTGATCATTTGATGACAAGTAAACAGATATTTAATTTACTTAAATTTTGTTTACTTACATGCTCAATAAGCGGGTACTTATATTAATCTTAGTTATTATTTCCGCTCAACTGTTTAGGCTCAATTATAGGTTGTTTTTTTTCTGTTTGCTTTTCACTTGCTTCACTTTTTACTTCACTTGTTTCATTTAGCTTTGGCTTGGTATCAGTGCTCAGCTCTGTAATTGGTTCTGGCTCAGGTTCTGTAACAATAGCATCATTTTCATCTAACCAAACAAGTGCATCGTAATAGCGGCGTATGTTATCAACATACTTTACAGCCACATCTCCGCGAGCATAACCGTAACGAGTCTTACGGTAATAGCGTTTTTTAATTAGCAGTGGTAAGCGTTTTTTTACATCAGCCCACTTGTCTGGGCTTGCGCCTTGTTGCTCGGTAATTATACGGGCATCATTAACGTGCCCCCAACCTACGTTGTATCCGGCAAGAGCAAGCCATGTGCGGTCGGGTTGCGGGATACGGTCAGGAATGCGTTTAATAAGCTTGCTTAAGTATTTAGCGCCACCACGAATGTTTTGTTCCGGCTCCAGCCTATTTGTTACACCCACCTGCTTAGCTGTACTGCGTGTTAACATCATGATACCGCGGACGCCAGTAGGTGATTTTGCTCGTGGATTCCACATCGACTCTTGATAACTGAGTGCGGCTAACAAACGCCAATCCAAGCTTCCTGCATATTGTTCAAACCATGGTTGGTATGTTGGTAAGGTCTCTTTTATAGCTTCTATGTAAGCAAGGGTATTTACATAATTAAATTGGCGCACGTGACCAAAGTATTTCTCTTCGAGTACGTAGAGCTGGTTACTTTGCTTCACGTCCCCAAAAAATGGCACCAACAACGCATATAAAGAGTCGTCATCTGATTTATTGAGTATCCATGCAATTGAGTCGTTGTGACTAACTGAAAATCCTATACTTAAATTTGGATGGTAGCGCCTAAATAAAGAAAGCGTATGTGTATCGGCAAGGGTATAATCTATCTCGCTATCAATAACGGCTTGAAGAAGTTCTTCCTCATCAAATTCTTCGCTTTCTGTCCATGTTAAATCAGGATTGTTTTTCTTTATTTTTTGCAAAGTAAGCGAGTGACTACTTTTGGCTATAACGGTAAAGTTTCCGTCTAAGTCATCAAACTCTCGAGGACGAACGCGCCCTTGTTTATAAACTAATTTTTGACTGATTGTTCTGTAAGTCGGACCATAGCGGTATTGCTCTGCACGGGTTTTATTATAGGTAAGGCCTGAGGCTATTAAGTCTAAATCCCCCTTTTCAAGGCGTTCAAACATGTCAGATAAGTTAAAGAAAGGGACTATTTCAAGCCCTACACCTAAATATTCGGCGAAGGCTTGAGATAACTCATATTCAAAGCCTTGTTCACCTTGAACGGCTTGATAATAATTACTAGCACTCGCAAGGGTGCCCACACGAATTTTATTCTGTTCTTTTATTTGGGCGAGTTGAGTTGGCTGCTCTTGCATATCGCATGCACATAACAGCATAACTAAAGTAATGATTATTATTAGTTTTTCTTTAAACATTGAGTGCCCCTTAAGCTCGCCAGCCACCGTTATAGCAAAACTAAGCCATCGCGTCACTTTACCTTTTATTTTATTAACCAAAAGCGGCTATAAATAAAGCTAAAAAGTTAATTTTATGAAAAGCGTAATTTTGAGTTAAATCTGAATGCTAATTGGACTATAATGCGTGCCTAAAATATCGTTCAATCCCTAACCCCGGATGAAATTACCTATGTTGATCCTTCGTGGTGCACCAGCACTGTCAGAGTTCAGAGTTAATAAAATTTTAGCGCGTTGCCAACAATCGCAACTTCCAGTCACTAACGTATACGCCGAGTATGCTCACTTTGCTGATTTAACATCGCCGTTGAGTAGCTCTGAGCAAACCAAGCTTGAAAAACTATTAACTTACGGTCCAACTATTGCCGAGCATACCCCAGCTGGCAAACTTGTACTTGTTACACCTCGCCCAGGTACCATCTCACCTTGGGCATCTAAAGCAACCGATATTGCCCATAACTGTGGTTTAAAACAGGTTCACCGTGTTGAACGCGGTATTGCTTATTATGTTGAAGGTGACTTAAACGCAGAACAACTTGAACAAGTGATTGCGTTATTACACGACCGTATGACCGAAGCCACGCATAGTGAGCTTGAAGATGCTGTACAACTGTTTCGCAGTGATGCCCCACGCCAAATGTCGTCTGTTGATATTTTAGGTGGCGGACGCGAAGCATTAGCAATAGCTAATGTTGAGCAAGGTTTTGCCCTTGCTGATGACGAAATAGATTACTTAGTAGAAAACTTTATAAAGTTAGGGCGTAACCCTAACGACATCGAATTGTTTATGTTTGCACAAGCAAACTCAGAGCATTGTCGTCATAAAATATTTAATGCTGACTGGACAATCGATGGAAAAGAGCAGCCAAAATCGCTGTTTAAAATGATTAAAAATACGTTTGAGTTAAATCCTGAAAATGTATTGTCGGCGTATAAAGATAACGCGGCAGTAATGAAAGGCTCAAAAGCGGGTCGCTTCTTCCCAAATGCGCAAGGTGAATATGCGTATCATCAAGAAGACATTGAAATACTAATGAAAGTTGAAACGCATAACCACCCAACAGCTATCGCGCCATTCTCTGGTGCGGCTACAGGCTCTGGTGGTGAGATTCGCGATGAAGGCGCAACTGGTCGTGGCTCTAAGCCAAAAGCAGGTTTAGTTGGCTTTACTGTATCAAACTTACGTATTCCAGGTTACGAGCAACCATGGGAAAGCGATTTTGGTAAGCCGAGTCGCATTGTTAACGCGCTTGATATAATGACAGAAGGTCCACTAGGTGGTGCTGCATTTAATAATGAGTTTGGTCGTCCTAACTTATTAGGCTACTTCCGTACTTACGAAGAAAAAGTAACAAGCCATAATGGCGAAGAAGTACGTGGTTATCATAAACCAATTATGCTTGCCGGTGGTTTAGGTAATATTCGCTCTGATCATGTTCAAAAGGGCGATATTCCTGTAGGCGCTAAATTAATTGCGTTAGGTGGACCTGCAATGAACATTGGTTTAGGCGGTGGTGCTGCATCAAGCATGGCTTCAGGTCAATCAAACGAAGATTTAGATTTTGCTTCAGTACAACGCGAAAACCCAGAAATGGAACGTCGTTGCCAAGAAGTTATCGATAAATGTTGGCAGCTAGGTGATGAAAACCCAATTGCATTCATCCACGATGTAGGTGCTGGCGGTTTATCAAATGCGTTTCCTGAGCTTGTTAATGATGGCGGACGTGGTGGTAAGTTCCAATTACGTAGCATTCCTAACGATGAGCCAGGCATGGCACCACACGAAATTTGGTGTAATGAATCACAAGAACGTTATGTACTCGCTGTCGGCGTAGAGGACTTTGACCGCTTTGAAGCAATTTGTAAGCGTGAACGTGCCCAGTACGCTGTTATTGGTGAAGCAACCGCTGAACCTCACTTAACAGTGTCAGACAGCCATTTTGAAAATAACCCTGTTGATTTACCGCTGGACGTATTATTAGGTAAAGCACCTAAAATGCACCGCGATGTAACGTCAAAGCAAGTTGTTGGCAAAGCGCTTGATATCACATCAATAAATGCTGCAGATGCAGCGCAGCGCTTAATGCGTTTACCAGCCATTGCAGAAAAAACATTCCTAATAACAATCGGCGATCGATCTGTTACGGGTTTAGTAGCGCGCGATCAAATGGTCGGTCCTTGGCAAGTACCTGTTGCTAACTGTGCAGTAACTGCGGCAACGTATGATACTTACCACGGTGAAGCTATGTCACTCGGTGAGCGTACTCCGGCTGCATTACTTAATTACGGTGCATCTGCTCGTTTAGCTGTAGCTGAGTCGTTAACTAATATTGCCTGTGCAAATATTGGTAGCCTTGAAAACATTAAGTTATCGGCAAACTGGATGGCAGCAGCGGGTCACCCAGGTGAAGATGCTGGTTTATATGAAGCTGTTAAAGCTGTAGGGGAAGAGCTTTGTCCTGCGCTTGGTTTAACGATTCCAGTGGGGAAAGATTCTATGTCGATGAAAACGACATGGAAAGATGAAGGTGACTCACAAGAGAAGTCAGTAACATCGCCGCTTTCACTGGTTATAACTGCGTTTGGTCGTGTTGACGACGTACGTAAAACAGTAACGCCACAACTGCGCACAGATAAAGGCGATACATCGCTTATATTAGTTGATTTAGGTGCGGGTAAAAACCGCATGGGCGCATCAAGCCTTGCGCAAGTTTATAAGCAATTGGGTGATGTAACACCTGATGTTGATAACCCAGAGTTATTAAAAGGCTTTTATAACGCAATGCAAGCTCTTGTGGCTGATAGTAAGTTACTTGCTTATCATGACCGCTCAGACGGCGGTTTATTTACCACAGTAGCTGAAATGGCGTTTACGGGTCATACCGGTGTAACGATTGATTTAGCAGCTTTAACAGGCTCTGACATTGAAGCGCTTTATAACGAAGAGCTAGGTGCCGTAATCCAAGTAGCAAATGCTGATTTAGATGCAGTAAATGCGGTGTTTGAACAACATGGTATAGCAGCAATTAGCCACAACATTGGCACGCTTAACAGTGATGATACGATTATATTTAACCGTGGCGAAAATACGGTACTTAATCATACGCGTACTGAGCTTCGTACTATTTGGGCTGAAACAACGTATCAAATGCAAGCACGCCGTGATAACCCTGAATGTGCTAAGCAAGAGTTTGATGCTAAATTTGATGCAAAAGATCCAGGCTTAAATGTAAAACTTAACTTTGATTTAAACGAAGATATAGCTGCACCATACATTGCAACCGGTGCTAAACCGCAAATGGCTATTTTACGTGAGCAGGGTGTTAACTCTCATTTAGAAATGGCGGCAGCGTTTAATCGCGCAGGTTTTGCAGCCGTTGATGTACACATGAGCGATATTTTAGAAGGACGTTTAACACTAGAGCAATTTAAAGGTTTAGTGGCATGTGGTGGTTTCTCATACGGTGACGTACTTGGTGCGGGTGAAGGTTGGGCTAAGTCTATTTTGTTTAACGACATGGCACGCGATCAGTTCCAAAACTTCTTCCACCGTGAAGATACCTTTAGCTTAGGTGTATGTAACGGTTGCCAAATGTTATCAACATTAAAAGAGTTGATCCCTGGAACTGAACATTGGCCGCGTTTTGTAACTAATAAATCAGAGCGTTTTGAAGCACGCTTTAGTTTAGTAGAAATACAAGAGAATCCGTCTGTGTTCTTTAATGGAATGGCTGGCTCGCGTATGCCTATAGCGGTTTCTCATGGTGAAGGTCATGCTGAGTTTGCAAACGATGCAGCTATTAAAGCGGCGCTTAATAGCGGCACTGTAGCGGTTAAGTTTGTAGATAACTACGGTAACCCTACAACGCAGTACCCAGCTAACCCTAATGGTTCTCCAGAAGGTATTACAGGTATTACGTCAACTGATGGTCGCGCCACTGTAATGATGCCGCATCCAGAACGTGTATTCAGAAGCGTTGCCAACTCTTGGCATCCTGATGAGTGGATCGAGGATAGCCCGTGGATGCGTATGTTCCGTAATGCACGTAAAAATGTAGGTTAATTACATTTGTGTTTATACAAGTTAGATTCATAATCTTACTGTAAAATAAAAAAGGCTGCATTGTGCAGCCTTTTTTGATTCCTGAATCAGTATAGTTTTAGTTAAAAGCACAAAGCATTTAAGGATAGTATGTTTAAACGAGTTGGTTTAATTGTTGGAGCTGTATTGCTAAGCATCTTGCTGCTTGGTTATGTATTTCGTTTACCTTTATTACAGTGGGCTATAGCGCCTGAGCTTAAAAAAGCGGGTGTCACATTAAACTGCCTTGATTTTTCAATTACGTCTGAGCTAAATATTCATGCTGATAAAGTGTGTGTAAATTATCAAAATCAACAGTTACAACTGACGGATATAACTGCAAATACAAAGCGTGTAGATATTAAAAATGCAGTGCTAACGGTTAATTCACTCCCTAAAAGTGATAATGCTAATCAACATGCTAAAAATCTCGATTTAGCGCTTCCCTTAAATCGCCCATTAATTAGCATTAAACAGCTTGTAGTAAAAAGTGATGAACTCAATAAGCCAGTAAAAATAAGTATATTAGAACCCGAGCTAAATAAATTTAATGTCACGGGTGATATAAACGCGATTGCAACTTTGGCTGCTAATAAAATAAGTGGTCAGTTCACGATTAATGACACTTTTTTAAAGCAGTTTCTAAATACTGAAAACACCTCAATAGCAGATGTTAACTTTAATACCCAGCAAGCATTTAGCTTTGACGGTATAGATCTTGAGTTAAATGGCGATATCAGTTCCCAGTTTGCTCATACTTTTGAGCAATGCCAGTTTAACGTATTAACGACAGGCGAATTGGTAACTCATTTTAATTTAAATAGCCAAGTGTTAATGCTTAATACTGACCTGCTTAATAACAATATTACTTTAACATCAAGCTGTACCGAGTTAATTCCACCGAGTGAATACGCAGGTTTTGTGAGCAATCAAGTTCCTTTAGATTGGCAACTTAAACTTCCTCAATCAATTCGATTAGAGGGGAGCGACCTGAATGTACCTGCAATTAATTTGGTGAGTGAAGGCGATAAGCAATTCAATATTTTAATAACCGATACAGCACTTAATATTAAATCGCCACTTGAAAACTTACAGACAAATTTATCAGCGAGAATAAGCACACCCGATATAAATAATTTCAGCGTTAATGCTCAGTTAGTGGGCACTGCAATTAAAGGCGATTACGCGGTTGCGCTTGAAAGCTTGCCTGAATTTGTTCCTGCAACGGCGAATGGGCTTAGCCTTAGTGGTTACTTTGATTTAAGTGAGTTTATAGGCTCAAAACCAGTTGGGCTTATAAATGCTAAATTAACGCTTAAAAGTGTAGATGCGTTTGATATAAGTGCAGTGCAATACCAAGGTGATTTAACTGCAAAAATGGATAAGCAGTTAAATGCAGAAGTAACATTAACTCATCAATTAAAAAACGCGGAATATAAAGAATTTAAAGCAACGGATATAAGTAACACATTAACAGCAAACGCTAATTTAGGCGTGGGCGAGTTATTTACCGAGCTAACAGCAAAAACGAATATAAAAGCTGTTAATAGCCCCGACATAAAACTTAATAATATAAAAGTAGAGTCTACAGGCTTGCAAAGCCGTGCACTAAAAGCCACGCATCATGTATTTGTAAACGATGTTGAGTTAGTGGTAAATCATCATGTATCGTCGCAAGCTCATCCGTTTGAAGTGATTATTCCTGAGCAAAGTGTACTGCCATTAAATACTTTTATTAATCAATTTGAGCCACTTGCGCAGCTAACTAAGGGCGAATTTAATGGCTATATTAGTGGCGATGTAAACTTGCAAAATGCATCGTTCAATATGGATGTAAGTCACGCAAGTGCACTGTATAACAACTATCTTGCAAATGATTTAAATAGTGCATTTAGCGGGGAATATAATTCAGGTAAGCTTAATGTAAAACCAACTACCTTTAATTTAAATGAATTTAGAGCTGGTGCCATAGTTAAAGCGATTGAAGGGCAGTGGCAAGTGAATAACAATACCGCGCTTATAAATGATGTAAAAGGAAGTGTGTTTGGTGGCGAGTTTTCTCTAGATACCTACACAGTAGGGAAGCCAAACCAAGTTGCCAATGTTAAGTTTGAAAACATTGATGCAAGTAAACTCGTTACACTCGATGATAAGTCGGGCATTGTATTAACAGGGCGCTTGGCGGGGTCTTTACCTGTCCATTTTGATAGTGGAAAAATTGAAATAATTGACGGTAGTTTATTTAGCCAAGGCACCGGTAATTTAAAAATTACTAATAATGCAGTGTTTGATTCAGTAATGCAGCAACAGCAAGAGTTGCAACCTGTATTAGGGCTATTAACTAATTTAGATATTCAAAAACTTAATAGCAGTGTGGCATTAAAAAACGATGGCTGGTTAAAGCTTGAGGTTAATTTACAAGGCTATAATAAAGCAGAGCAGCAGCAGGTTAACTTTAATTATAACCACGAAGAAAACGTATTTACACTTTTACGCGCACTGCGTTTAAGTGACGAAATTACACAGAAAGTTGAGCAACAATACTCACAAAAAGGAAACTAATAATGAGACAGTCGTTATTGATAAAAGTACTGCTCGGGCTAGGTGTTATTAGTGCACTAAGTGCCTGCACGCACCGAGTTGAGGTATCTGCTAAAGAGCCCATTACGATTAATTTAAATGTGAAGGTCGACCACGAAATTCGCGTAAAAGTAGATAAAGAACTCGACAGCTTATTTAGTGACGACAGTGAGTTATTTTAAGGAGCTAAAACATGAATACGAAGAAAAAATTAAATATTATTACGTTAGTTAGTGCAGTATGTATGTCGTTCTCTGCGTGGGCTATTAGCCTTGATGACGCTAAAAACCAAGGTTTTGTAGGTGAAGATAGCTCTGGTTATTTAGGGCTTGTGGTACAAAACGCAGAAGCAAAAGCAGTTGTTGATGACATAAATGCAAAGCGTAAAGCGCAGTACTTAAAGCTGGCTAAAAAGAATAACTTGTCACTTTCACAAGTAGAAGCACTTGCTGCCGCTAAAACAATTGAAAAAACCCAAAGTGGTCATTACGTTGAAGTAAATGGTAACTGGGTTAAAAAATAAGCGTTAGTTATTGCTTTTTTTTTGCACAAGGTTTTGCATGAAGTTTGTACAAACAAAAATAAAACCGAGCCTTTAAGCGCTCGGTTTTTTACAGCCTTCGAGTAACTGCTGCCAAAAATCAATGCCCTTACGCCTTGCTAGGTTTATATTATGCTCTGGAATCGACTCGGGCTCGTTGTAACTATCAAGCGCTTCACTCATACTTGCTTCGCGAATTAAATGCAAAGTAGGAAAAGGTGCTCTATTTGTATAGTTTGCGGCATCGGTTTCATCGCTATCGGCAAATACGTAATCAGGGTGAAAGTTAGCAATTTGATACTTACCTTCAAACCCCTGCGCGACTAACAGCGCATTGGCTAAATCGACCAAGTCTAAATAATCTTCAAAGTCACTAAAGCCGTTGTCAAACATGATAAGGGTTGTTTCGCGCTCTGGTTCGCGGTCAAGCTCAATACATTGCTCAAGCATATCCATTACAGCATCATCCATACTCGTTGCTGGGCTTACAACATAATGAATACAGTTATTTTCTACTTCTTTGCGGGCAAACGGGCAAAAGTTATATTTAACAATAACAGATGACACCCATTCGCGGGTTTGGCTTATAGCTATGTTGGTCACGGTTTTGGCTCTAAATATTGATTAATAATGGTAAGTGTTTTTTGTATAGCACCTTGATTTTTAGCTACGCATAGCGCAGCTTTAATACCTAAGGTTTGGCACGCTTTTGTGTTTTGGCTAAACGTTATAAGCTGCTTAGCTAGTTCGTCATTGCTATCAACCACTACAGCACCTTTGAGTTTTATTAGCTCGGGGTAAACATGATAAAAATTGTATGTATGCGGGCCTGTTATTACGCCTACAGAAAATGCAGCTGATTCCAGTGGGTTATGCCCACCTCTACGTATTAAGCTGCCGCCAATAAAGCTGATATTTGCAGCGCCATATAAACACTGCAATTCACCAAGCGTATCAGCAAGGAGTACTTGTTCATTGTTGTAGTTATTTTGGCTACGACGGCTAAAACTAAGTGGGCTTTGTGTTAAAAGCTCAGCTACTTTATCAAATTGCTCTGGATGGCGCGGGGCAATTATAAGTAATGCATTAGGTTGCTTTTTTAGTAATTCTTGATGGGCTAAAAGTACCAGCTCATGCTCAACAGGATGTGTTGAGCCTGCTGCCCATACGAAGCGTTCATCGTTATTGTCTTCATTACTGTTATAAAGCTGTTTAAGGTTGAGTACTTTGGCTAATTGCTCTTCATTTGGTGTTATGTCAAATTTTATTGAACCTGTTACATGGCTTTTTGAAGTTTCAAGACCAAGTTCAATAAAGCGTTTAGCATCTGTTTTATTGTGACTCGCAAGTACCGTAATTGAGCGCATAATAATGTGCGTTAATTTAGCGACCTTTTGATAGCCCTGCTGCGACTTTTCAGAGAGTCTTGCATTGATGACAAATACCGGTATATTTTTTTTGTGACTTATCGCCATTAAATTTGGCCATAGCTCTGTTTCTAAAATACATAATGCTTGTGGCTTTATACGCTTTAAAAATCGGGCTGCCGCAAACGGAAAATCGATTGGTAAGTAGCTACACGCCACAGTATTTTTAAACTGGTTAAGTATTTGCTCTCTGCCTGTTGGAGTATTACAGGTTATAAGTATATTTAAATTTGGATGCGCTTTTTGCAGAGCTTTAATAAGTGGCGTTGCGGCAAGTACCTCACCAACAGAAGCACAATGAAAAACTAAAGGTTTGGTTTTGGTCGTAAATAAAGACTTACTGA
This sequence comes from Pseudoalteromonas sp. EB27, assembly GCF_001974875.1. GTDB lineage: Bacteria > Pseudomonadota > Gammaproteobacteria > Enterobacterales > Alteromonadaceae > Pseudoalteromonas. The sequence continues at coordinate 178,693 of NZ_MTQD01000011.1, read as the reverse complement.
CAAACCCAAAGCGCTCTTTAAAGTGTGCACGATAGCCTTGGTTTTTTTTACCTCGTAAAACATAAAGGTAAAATACAATCAGTGGGCTGATAAAAATTAATGCAAGGGAGTAAAAAATGCGTGCCATACTGATCTTTCTTAAAGGGAAGTGGCGTTAGTTTACCGTGAAATAGTCGTTTTCTAAACATACTCGCAATAAAATATGGCCAGGGTTCAGTTATAACCCGATAAAATGAACACAATTAAATAAAATTATGGAATAATGGATTTAATTTTTCCCTGCTATTTCAGTTCCTAGAGGAATTTTTCATGTCAATTATCGATTCAGTGGCAACTAGCTACGTTGAAACATTAAACCGTCATCAAGCATTATTTGAAACGATGGAAGCTTATCATCAAGAATCTATGCAACTGTTGGAAGCATGCCACAGTGCATTACAAGCTGGTGGCAAGATTGTTTGGTTTGGTAACGGCGGTAGTGCAGCCGATGCGCAGCATTTAGCAGCAGAATTTGTAGTGCGTTACAAATTAGAACGTGGTCCGCTTGCCTCTATGGCATTGACCACCGACACATCAATTTTAACAGCACACAGCAACGATTATCACTTTGATACGGTGTTTGAACGTCAAGTTCAAGCGCTGTGTAAACCAGAAGACTTAGTAATTGGTTTAACTACATCAGGTACTAGCAACAATATTAATTTAGCATTAGAAGCCGCAAATAAACTAGGTGCTTTTACAGTCGCTTTAACAGGGCGTGATGGCGGCAAAGTAAAAGATATTGCTAAGTTACCTATTATTATAAAAAATGACGAAACAGCACGTATTCAAGAAGCTCACATGTTTATAGGTCACTGGTTATGTGAAGCCATGGATATGGTTGTTGCGGAGCAGCAGTAATGGATTTATCGTTATTAAAAAACTTATCGGCAGCACGTATATTAGTTGTTGGCGACGTAATGCTAGACCGTTATTGGTATGGCGACACAGGGCGTATTTCGCCAGAAGCGCCAGTACCTGTTGTTAAAGTAAGTAAATTTGAAGACAAAGCGGGCGGTGCAGCTAATGTTGCAAAAAATATAGCACGGTTAGATGCAAAAGTCGGCTTACTGGGCTTAATTGGCGAAGACGAAAGCGGGCAGATTTTAGAGACCATTTTAAAAGGTGAAAAAATAAGCTCACAGTTAGTTAGTGTATGTGATTTACCGACTATTTCTAAAATGCGCGTTATTAGTCGCCATCAGCAACTAGTTCGCCTTGATTTAGAAGAAACGTTTACTGAGCAACATAGTCAATTACTACTAAACCGCTTAGAGCTTGTACTAGATGAATACGACTTTATTGTGTTCTCTGATTATAGCAAAGGATCTTTAAGCTTAATTAAAGAAATGGTAAGCCTTGCTAAGGGCGCCGGAAAGACGGTTTTAATTGACCCTAAATCGCCAGATTTACATTTATATGAAGGTGCTGATTACATTACGCCTAATTTACATGAGTTTAAGTTAGCAGGTGGTCAAACCGATTCAGAAGAAGCTTTAGCAGCAAGTGCACGTGATTTAATTAGCAAAAATGGCATTAAAGCCATGTTACTTACGCGTTCTGAGCAAGGTATGTCGCTGATTAATGCAGATGAAAAGTTTGATTTTGCAGCGCAAGAACTTGAAGTAAGCGATGTAACCGGCGCGGGTGATACGGTTATAGCTACACTCGCGGTTATGCTTGGCGCAGGTATGGAAGCTAAAGATGCTGTAGAAGTTGCTAATTTAGCTGCTGGTATAGCGGTTAGTAAATTTGGTGCAGCAACTGTCTCTCCAGAAGAGCTAAGCCGCAAGCTAGGTCAGTATTTACATACTACCGGTGAGCATTACCAAACACCATTTGATGATGTACTTCAGCATATTGAATTTGCAAAACAAAACGGCGAAACCATTGTATTTACCAATGGCTGCTTTGATATTTTACATGCTGGGCATGTGCGTTATTTAGCACAAGCTAAAGCACGAGGCGATAGACTCGTTGTTGGATTAAATAATGATGAATCTATTACGCGTTTAAAAGGGGCAGATCGTCCTATTAACCCTCTAGATGAGCGTGCAATGGTACTTAGTGCACTTTCATCAGTTGATTGGGTTATTCCGTTTGGCCGTTTAGATGAAAACGATACTCCCGCTAAATTAATTGAGCAAATAAGCCCTGATATTTTAGTTAAAGGCGGCGACTACACCGTAGAGCAAATAGCGGGTGCTGAGCATGTGCTTCGCCATGGTGGAAAAGTTGAAGTGCTTGAATTTTTAGATGGGTGCTCAACATCAAAAGTAATTAGTAAAATTAAACAGTAATTACTTATACCAACCCGCATAAATCTTTGATCAATTTAACGAATTAAATTGCACTACAACGTCGTTAAATTTTTTATTTAGAACAACTAGATACAAAAATTTCTGCCTAGTTCCAGCGTGATTTTCTTAACGTTAAATAGACCCCATATATAAGTAGATTGGTATTATTTAGTTTGCTTAAAAAATACAAAAAAGGATGAAAACACTGTTTTCATCCTTTTCTTACTTTTAATACGTTACTTTATTAAAGTAACGTATTAAAAGTTATATTCGTACTTAGCAAATGCAGAAGTATCGTTTTCAGCACCGTCGTTGTTAGATGCAAAAGCACCTAAAGTAACTCGCCCACCCATAGAAAGCATTCTGTAACGCAGTTCTAATTGCTTAGAGTTAAACCCTGTTTTAGTAATAGAATTGCCTAAATCTAGGTTGTTAGGGTAAAGGTCCCTGTTATCGCTGTTGTAATCAACACTACGTAATTTTACCTGCCAATCGTTTCCACTAGATAACTGACCTAGCAGAGTTAAAACGACTGATTGTGCATCGTTATCGTAGGTTGAGCCAATTGTACGACCATGGTATCGGTAGCCTGATCTATAAGCCGATAACTTGTCATCATGCTCATAGTAACAATTTTCAACTTTTGATTCAGCTTGGCATGAAACACCAGTATCTATATATTCAACATTTACTAATATGTTCTGAGCGTATATGCGTTGTGTTGTTTGAATACCAAAAAGATATGCTCTGTCGGAAGGCTTAAATTGAGAGCTTGCGTCTTCACCTATAGTGCTAATGTAGATTGCATATGGGTGTGTTAACAAGGTATCAGACCAGCGGATATCAATACCAGCCAGTTGATTACCTATTTTTGACTCAAATTGACTGTCACAGCTGTCATTACCATCTGTGCAAGTTGTTTGGCCAGTAATAACATCAATAAAATCACCCGCAGAGCTCGGTTGTCCGTCACCAGCCCATTGTGCAGACCAGCTAAGTGCAATTTCTAACTGCTGAATAGGGCGAAAATTGACACGAGTACTCCACAGTAAAGCATCAGGAATAACACGTGTAGACTCAAGTTTAGCCATTTGTGCGGTAAAGCTCCATTGACCAATCCAGCTTAACCATGGCGTCTCGAAAGCGGTACTTTTTTCTCTGGTAACACTTAGTGCAGGTAAAGGTTTCGCATTACCAGACATAATTAAGCTGTTATCAACACCAGGTCCCCAAAATTGTTCAACAGCACCGGCTCTAAAAATCCAATTACCTAAACGGTAAGCTAAGTAACTATCGTCAAGTGAGGTATCGTTACAATCGGTTAAAGCTTGCTCATCGGTAACTATATCGTCAGTCGTTTTTCCATCAACTAAACATTTTTTACCGTCTTTTCTATAATTTATAGCTACTTTAGCTGCAAAGTTATCACCTAAATAAGCGTAAGCTGCTGAAAGCTCTGTTTCTTGAGTATTTGTTGCACCAAAGCTTGTTGCTATGATTGGATCTGTGGCTGCAAAAGCTGATAATTGAAGACTATGTGAGCTACTATTTTCTGATTTATATCGATGTTTAACGCGAAGTAAAGCATCTTGTAAGCTTGGAGATAATTGCTCCAGCGGCATGCTTTCCACATCGCTTATAAAACTTTTCCACATAAGCGGATAGGTAGTTACAGGAGCTAAAATAACACCGGCATCAGCTAATTGTTGAATATCAGCTCTTAAACCATAATCATCGGGTTTTACCCATGGCTCAGCATTAACTGATGCGCTCATAGCGCAAAAAAGAGTAGAAAGTAGAAAAATTCTGTTTCGCAAAGTTCAGATCCTTGTGATTTAGATTGCGGCTAAGTTTATCAACCTAAACTTGTTATTGCAGTAAATAATAAATTTATAGAGCTAATTTAATATATAAAAATGTAACCTGTCTATCGTAATAAGTATCTGATTGGTATACTTGAGTTCAAATAGGAAATTGAGAATGTAATGAGCAACAAACGACTTTTATTTATTCCCGTATCATCACCAGAAGGCATTGGTGAATATATGCGCTCGTTGTTGTTGGCTCAAAGTTTAAAGGCAGAACTTACTGATTCTCTCGATATTCACTTCATATTAAATAAGCATACAAGTTACGCAAAAGATTGTCCTTTTGAAACTACACTACTTGAACATTCAGCGACTAAAGAGCTGGATTCTGTTTGCGACTTTATAGAGCAATTTAAACCTGACGTCGTTGTTTTTGATTGTGCAGGACGTGCAGGGCATATGAAGGCGGCTAAAAAGGTAGGCGCTAAAGTTATATTTATTTCTCAGCATGCAAAAAAACGTGCTAAAGGTTTAAAACTTAACAGAATTAATTTAATTGATACACATTGGGTTGTACAGTCTGATTATTGTATTGAGCCACTTACATGGGCTGAAAGTACGAAGTTAGATATGTTTCCCTTGGCACATCCTCGTAATGTAGGTCCTTTTGTTACATTTGCCTCTTGTGCGCAAAAACGTGATGTTTTAAATCGCTATAACTTAGTACCGGAAGGCTATTTCATTGTTAATGCTGGCTCAGGCGGGCATATATTAAATAATATTAATTGTGCTGATGTTTACTTTAAAGCCGCGCTTAAAATTACTAAACACACTGGTTTAAAAGCAGTTGTTGTGTTTGGTCCCAATTATAAGAAATCCATTCCTGAAAGTGATGAGGTTACTTGTTTAGCAAGTCTTCAAAGTACTGATTTTTTGGCATTAATGAGCCAAGCTAAAGTTGCATTACTGAGTGGCGGCGATACCCTACTACAAGCAATTGCAGTTCAAACCCCCGTTGTGGCATGTGCTATCTCAAAAGATCAAAATACACGTTTGGATCATTGTGTTAATGCAGGTGTTGTCATAAAAGCAAATCTTGATATTGATGAAATTACTACGAAAGTAGCTCAAGTTATTACAGAGCCCTTTTATAGTGAATTCGTTTCTAAATATAACCAACTTGATAATACACATAGCTTCGAAGTGATCACTAACGGTATAAAAAATATGCTTACAGGGGATCGCTAATGAATATAGTGATTGTAATTGATTCCCTAGTGGGTGGTGGTGCTGAAAAAGTAATGCTTACCCTTGCTGAGGAAATGGCCAAGTTACAGCACAGAATTACTATTTTGTCTCTTGCTAGCTCTATTGAGTATAATATTCCTGAAGTACTTAACGTGGAGAGTTTATTCACACATAGGGCATCAAAAATAGATCGATTTTGGCAGCGTAAAAATAGTATTTTAAAACTACAAACTTGGTTTGAAAAAAAACAGAGCGAGATAGGTGATATTGATTTAGTACTTTCTAACCTTGATAGAAGTAATAATTTACTTGCACGTAGTAATGTCAAAAATGTTCACTTTGTTATTCATAACTCCGTTAACGCGGAGCTTGCACGTCAAAAAAAGTTAGGTCCATTTTCATACTTATATCTTAAAAAGAGTAAGCAAAATTTAAATGGTAAATCACTTATTTGCGTATCAAAGGGTGTTGAAAAAGAAATAACACAAGGGGATTTAATTAACCCAAGTGCAATTGCGACTATTTATAACCCGTTCAATTTTGAAAAAATTAGACAGCAAGCAAATGAGCAAAATAACAATATCCCAAATGAGCCTTACTTAATACATGTAGGAAGACTCGCCAAACAAAAACGCCACGATATATTATTTGCAGCATTTTCAAAGCTTGATAAAAAATACAAGTTAGTACTTTTATGTAATAAACCTGCAAAAGCGTTAAAGCTTGCACAGCAATACGGTATAGAAAAACAGTTAGTAGTGCCAGGATTTCAACAAAACCCGTACAACTGGATTAAGCATGCCAAAGCTTTAGTGTTGAGTTCTGATTTTGAAGGACTTCCAACGGTATTAATTGAGGCTTTAGCGGTGGGTACTCCGGTAGTTAGTACTAATTGTACATTTGGCCCAAGCGAGATATTAACAGGCGAGCTGAGTAAATATTTAGTACCCGCTGGACAAAGTGAGGCATTAGCCAATGCAGTTAAGCAGATGCTGACAGATAAGCCAAATGTAGAAAACGCAGATATTCTAAAACAAGTGCAGGCAGAGCACGTTGCTCTACAGTATTTAGCATTGGCTAACTAAGTTAACTTATATTAGGTTAACTTATATTAGCGAGCGCTTTGAGGTAATTGCTATGCAGTGTTTGCCAATCGCTCATTTGCCAATTAAATGCATCATTTCGACCTTGCTCTTTTAAAAATGAGCGCTCAAGACGTGCCATATTACTTTGCTGCCATTGTGGGTTAGGCGTTTTTATTTCACCTCTATCAAAGTCGATAATATACACATCACCAGTATCATCAAATAAAATGTTATTAATATTTAAATCGGCGTGGCACACACCTTTTGAATGAAATAGCGCGATTGTTTTAGCAATGCGCTCTAACTCTTCTTCGCTCAATGGGCGTTCAATTAATATATCGAGTACACTTTTAGCGCCTATAACAGCCTCGGTAATAATATCACCACGATAAATTAACCCGCTGCGGGTTACTTTAGCTGCAATAGGGGTTGGTACGTTTAAACCAAGCTCTATAAGCTTACTCATTAAACTAAACTCTTTATACACACGGGTTTGTTCAAGTCCTGGGTATAAATACTGATCGCTTAGCAATTTACCCACTAAGCCACCGCGCCAATAATGCCTAAGTACGGCTGTTAATTCGTCTTGCTTAAAAAACCACGCAGTTGCTCGACCTTTTTTAGCGCCCACAATTTTATTTTGTTGTTGCCAATAATTTGCATCAAACCAATCGAGGGTAATTTGGCTTGTGTAATTAGGATGGCTTAATACAGTGTGATTGCCTTGCTCGTGTTGTTTAAACATAGCTCTGTGTAATTGCTAAATAATGTGTCTATATTAGCGCGTTTTAAAGCTTAGGATAAGTGCTTGCAATAGCGTGATTATAATTTAAGATCGGCTTTTGTATTTAATACCTAAGGGAATGCGTGACTCAAGCTCCTAATTATTCATCTATTTGTATATTAAGACTCTCAGCCATTGGTGACGTATGTCATGGTTTGAGTGCTGTACAAGCTATTCAAAAAGCACACCCTAATGCAAAAATTACGTGGGTTATTGGCAAAATAGAAGCCATGCTACTTGCCGACTTACCGGGCGTTGAGCTGGTGGTATTTGATAAAAAACAAGGCAAAGCAGCGCTCAAAAGCTTAAAGCAACGCTTTAAAGGTCAACAGTTTGATGTACTACTTAACATGCAAGTTGCATTAAGGGCTGGGTTTGTAGCGCGTTGTATTCCGGCAAAAGTAAAAATAGGCTTTGATTGGGCGCGTTCAAAAGAATTGCACAGCTTGTTTATTAATAAACGAATAGCCCCACAAGCTCAGGCGCATGTGCTTGAGGGCTTTAAAGGTTTTGCAAAAGCCATTGGTGTAGCTGATTATAAACCGAGTTGGAACATGCCATATACAGAGCAAGACCAAGCGGTTGCCGATGAACTACTAACACCAGAATACCTAACTAATAAACTATTAGTAATATCGCCAGCAGCAAGTAAAGCACAGCGTAATTGGCTCGCTGATCGTTATGCAGCATTGGCTGATTATGCAAATGAGCAAGGCTTTAAAGTTGTATTGACGGGTGGTCCAACAGAACTTGAAATTAACCTAGCAAATAGCATTGTTGAGTATAGCAAAACACCTATTTTAAATTTAGTGGGCAAAACTAAGCTCAAAGAGTTGTTGTGCGTGTTAAAGCGTGGCAGCTTAGTGCTTGCGCCCGATACTGGTCCTGCGCATATGGCGGTAACTGTTGGTACGCCGGTTATTGGTTTATACGCACATTCAAACCCTGCACGAACAGGCCCTTACTTATACCAAGACTATGTGGTAGAGGTTTATCATCAAAACTTGTTTAAGCAAACAAGTAAAACGGCTGAGCAAGTACCGTGGGGGACACGCGTAAAAGGCGATGATTTAATGAGCCAAATTACAGTTGATGATGTAAAAGCGATGTTTGACCATGTTGTACAAAAAGAGTCTTTGTAATGAATGCACAACAAAAAAATAAAGCGCTTTTTTTAGACCGAGATGGCGTGGTAAATGTTGATCGTGGTTATGTGTATCAAAGCGATAAATTTGAATTTATTGACGGTGTTTTTAGCGCTTGTAAAACATTTTATGATGCGGGCTATAAAATCATAATCGTCACTAATCAATCTGGAATTGGCCGAGGTTATTATACCGAAGCTGATTTTTTAGCACTAACTGATTGGATGAAAACCCAATTTAGCGATCAAAGCATTGAAGTTACCGATGTGTACTTTTGCCCTCATCACCCTAAAAAAGCGCACCCTGAATATTTGAAAGAGTGCAGTTGCAGAAAGCCTGCGCCAGGTATGTTATTGCAAGGCATACAAGAGCATAACATCGACCCTGCTTGCAGTATTATGGTGGGCGATAAACTCAGTGATATGCAGGCTGCGAAAAAAGCAGGGATCACTACCCGCGTTTTAGTGCGTTCAGGTCAAAGCTTTGATGAAAGAGCCAAGCAAGAGGCTGATTTAATTATCGATTCTATAAACAGTTTACCTGCACTTTTAAATACATAAATAAACTAAACAGATTAGCCTGTAAACTGGCAGGAATTCCTTCCAGTTTAGGGCGTTTGCGACGAACTGCAAACCGTGCATTTTCCCCATTAAACTTTTACAATACCCCCCATAATAAACAGTCGCTTAAATGTGGTTGTTTACCCGTTCAAATAAATGGAGAACACAGATGAGAGCATCTGCTTTTTTTAGCCAGCTACAACAGCAAATTGAAGACGTAAAAACCGAAGGTTTGTATAAAAGCGAACGTATTATTAAATCTCAGCAGCAAGCTCAAATCGAAGTTGCGTCAGGTAAAGTAATCAACTTTTGTGCTAATAACTACTTAGGTTTAGCTAATAGCCCAGAGCTAATTGAAGCTGCGCAAAACGGTCTAAATAATCATGGTTTTGGTGTGGCGTCTGTTCGTTTTATTTGTGGTACGCAAGATATTCATAAAACACTAGAGAAAAAAATCAGTGAGTTTTTAGAAACTGAAGACACCATTCTATATTCTTCGTGTTTTGATGCAAACACCGGTTTGTTTGAAACTATTTTAGGCGCAGAAGACGCTATTATTTCTGATTCATTAAACCATGCATCAATTATAGATGGTGTACGTTTGTGTAAAGCTAAACGTTTCCGTTATGCAAATAACGACATGGCTGATCTTGAAAAGCAGCTTATTGCAGCTGATGAAGCCGGTGCTAAAACTAAACTAATTGCTACCGATGGCGTGTTTTCTATGGACGGTGTTATCTGTAATTTAGAAGCTGTGTGCGACCTAGCTGATAAATACGATGCACTTGTAATGGTTGATGACTCTCATGCTGTTGGCTTTGTTGGCGAAAACGGTAAAGGTACACCAGAGTACTGTAATGTATTAGATCGTGTAGATATTATCACCGGTACATTAGGTAAAGCGCTAGGCGGCGCATCAGGTGGTTATACATCGGGTAAAAAAGAAATTGTTGAATGGTTACGTCAGCGTTCACGCCCATACTTGTTCTCAAACTCATTAGCCCCTTCAATTGTTACTGCATCGATTAAAGTACTTGAAATGCTAGAAAATGGCGGCGAGCTTCGCGCTAAACTTTGGTCAAATGCTAAATATTTCCGTGAGCAAATGGAAGCTGTTGGTTTTACGTGTGCAGGTAAAGATCATGCAATCATCCCAGTAATGCTAGGAGATGCAAAAGTAGCCTCGTTAATGGCTGATAAACTACTTGCTGAAGGCATTTACGTCACTGGTTTTTCATTCCCAGTAGTGCCAAAAGGGCAAGCGCGTATTCGTACACAAATTTCAGCAGCGCATAGCATTGAGCAACTCGATATTGCTATTGATGCATTTACCCGCATTGGTAAAGAAATGGGCGTTATTTAATTTTATTTTAAACCGAAGCCTTGCTTCGGTTTTTTAGTTGAGTGTGAATTATGAAAGCATTATCTAAATTAAAAGCAGAACCGGGCATTTGGATGACAGATGCGCCAAAGCCAGAAGTGGGTCATAACGACTTACTAATTAAAATTCGTAAAACAGCTATTTGTGGTACCGACGTACATATTTACAAATGGGATGAATGGGCAAGCAAAACTATTCCTACTCCAATGGTTGTTGGTCACGAATATGTTGGTGAAGTCGTTGATATGGGCCAGGAAGTTCGTGGCTTTAATGTTGGCGACCGCGTGTCGGGTGAAGGTCATATTACCTGTGGTCATTGTCGAAATTGCCGTGCAGGGCGCGTACATTTATGCCGTAATACAACGGGTGTGGGTGTAAACCGTGAAGGCGCGTTTGCCGAATATTTAGTTATTCCTGCATTTAACGCATTTAAAATTCCAGATAATATTTCTGATGAACTGGCTTCTATTTTTGACCCGTTTGGTAATGCAGTTCATACCGCATTATCATTCGACTTAGTTGGCGAAGATGTACTTATTACTGGTGCAGGCCCAATTGGTATTATGGCAGCAGCTGTAGCAAAACACGTGGGTGCTCGCCACGTTGTTATTACCGACGTAAACGAATATCGCCTAGATTTAGCACGTAAAATGGGTGCTTCACGTGCTGTAAACGTGGCAAGCGAAAAGCTTGAAGACGTAATAAAAGACTTAGGTATGACAGAGGGCTTTGATATTGGCCTTGAAATGTCAGGTGTGCCAAGCGCGTTTAATTCAATGCTTAATAACATGAACCACGGCGGTAAAATTGCCATGCTAGGTATTCCACCATCAGATATGGCAGTTGACTGGAACCAAGTTATTTTTAAAGGTTTAGTGATTAAAGGTATTTACGGTCGCGAAATGTTCGAAACGTGGTACAAAATGGCAAGCTTGATTCAATCTGGTCTTGATTTGAACCCAATCATTACACATCAGTATTCTGTGGATGACTTCCAAGCTGGCTTTGATATGATGATTTCAGGTCAGTCAGGTAAAGTAATTTTAAACTGGGATTAGTTCCTCACTAAATTACAAGAAGGGCGGCTTTAGCCGCCTTTTTTATACTATTAATTAAAGAGACTTCAATGGCATTTAAACACATTTCTATAGCGCAAACGTTAGAGCTTCTAGATAAAGAAGACGTTGTAATTGCAGATATTCGCGATCCTAATTCGTATCAAGCTGGTCGTATTCCTGGCTCAGAAGCACTTTCTAACGGTAATATTGCACAATTTATGATGGAAAAAGAATTCGATCAGCCAATTATTATTGTGTGTTACCACGGTATGAGCTCTCAGGGCGCAGCTAGTTATTTAGTTGAGCAAGGCTTTGAAGATGTTTATAGCATGGATGGTGGTTTTACCGCTTGGGAAGTAGCTTACAGCGAGAAAGTAGAGCGATGATAGAGCTTGGCAGTTTAAATAACCCGCGCGCCGCACAGGGCTTTATAGATTATTTAAAAAGCCAAGGTTTGAAAGGGCAATTAGATTCAGCAGATGGCAGTAATGTTATTGTTAGTGTGCTTGAAGAGGACTTTCATCAAGTTCAGCCTCTATGGGCTGAATTTACACAAAACCCTAATCATGAAAAATACCTGCAAGCATCTTGGGATGTAGGCAGCACGCAATCGCCGCTTAAATATCAAGGGCAATCACTTAATCTAATAGCCCGTTTTAAAGCACTCAGCTGGTTAAATCAAACCGTAAGTATTGTAAGCGTTATAATTTATTTTGCTTTTTTACTAGGTGGTTTTGAGACCATTTACACTATGATGCAGTTTAAACCTTCGCAGCCTTTAAGTTGGTTAACGCCCGCGCTCGTACACTTTAGTGCGATGCATATTGTGTTTAATTTAATTTGGTGGATGTCGCTTGGCGACAATATAGAAAAGCAATGCGGAAAACTCAGCTTAATAGGTTTGTTTTTAGTGACTGCACTTATTAGTAATTGGGCGCAATACCTAATGGTTGGTCCCAACTTTGGCGGTTTGAGTGGCGTAGTATATGGGTTACTTGGTTTTTGTTGGATTCATAGCTTTTTAAATCCGAACAAACCTGCGTTGGTTAGTACGGCTATTGTTGGTTTTATGTTGATTTGGTTAGTGCTAGGGTTTGCAGATGTATTGTTTGTAGGTATGGCTAATTGGGCGCACTTAGGCGGATTAGTTAGCGGTATGGCTTTTGCTTATACCGCCAAAGTATTTAACGTAAAACGTTAAATACTAATGATATAAATATTTAGTGAACAAGACTTCACGGATGATCTCTTGTCCTGTTTCTTCTTTTAAAAGGCTTTTTAGTTTTTCGGCGCACTTTGCGCGTATTTCTTCACGGCCAGTAAGGGATTTTATTTTTTCTTCAGGCTCTTTAGATAAAATCTCTACTAGGGCATCACGAAGTAATGGCGTGTGATGTTCAACGACTGCAATATCAGAAGTATCAGTAAGCATTAAATCAATAGTTACACGCACATAGCCCATTTTTTTACTCGATGCGCCAATGTAGTTGGTGATTATATCTGGCTCAAAACCAAAATAACCAACTGTAGATTCAGCACGGGCTGTAAAGCTTATGACGCTTACAAAGAACGTAAAAAGACCTGCGTATACTATTTTTTTCATATTTAAAGCGTTTCTTAAAACTTGTTACAAATAGTTTATACTTAATAGTGGGTAATAAACAGCGCCAAGCAATTATTTATGGTTATAAAACATCACTTTTTCAAAAGCTTTGGCAATGGTATCATCTCGTTGTTTTTTATTTTGTTGAGCTATTGTGATTACTTATCCTCTGTCTATATCTGCTAATTGGCAGTCCACTTCATATGTAAGTGATTTATCTCCTCTAGAGCAAGAATGGCTTTTTGAACCTAATTCTTTAACTGCTAAATTAAAAAGTAAATCACAAATTTTTAGTGTAAGAGTATTAAGCGAGCAGTTATTTACTTTAAGCCTAGAGCAAAAGTTACTACTAAACAGCGCAGCTAAAACAGCGATTAATCGAGAAGTACTCTTATTGTGCGATAATAAACCTATGGTGTACGCACAAAGCTGGCTTCCTAAAAATGATTCGAGCAATCCTTTGCACAATATGGGTGAACGACCTCTTGGTGATGTGATTTTTCAAGACCCAGCACTAAAACGCACGGATATAGAAATTGCTTATTTTGATGCCAAGCACCCCGTTCAGCAATTAGTTGCAAAATTAAACCTACCCGAGAAAAACTTACTAGGGCGTCGAAGTGTATTTTCCCTCAAAGAATATAAATTTTTAGTGTGTGAAGTGTTTTTACCAGGAGCATATTTATACTCATGAAATTAGCCGCTTTAAAGCCAAAACATATTTCTTACTATATACAGCTAATGCGTATAGATAAGCCCATTGGTACCTTGTTATTACTTTGGCCAACATACTGGGCTTTATGGCTTGCTAATAGTGGGATGCCGAGCTTGCTCAACTTTATTGTATTTACACTGGGCGTTGTTGTTATGCGTAGCGCAGGGTGTGTAATTAATGATTTTGCAGATAGAAAAATAGACGGCTCGGTAAAACGCACAGCTCAACGGCCGCTAGCTTCAGGGCTGGTTAGTAGTGGTGAAGCTCTTAGTCTATTTTTATTGCTCATAGTTATTGCGTTCATTTTAGTATTAATGCTTAGCTTTAATACTATTTTACTTTCTTTTGGGGCGTTGGCTTTAGCCTTTTGCTACCCTTTTATGAAACGCTATACACAATTACCACAAGTTGTTTTAGGGGCTGCATTTGGTTGGGCTATTCCAATGGCCTATATGGCTTCAATAAATGCATTACCGCAGCAGGCATGGTTATTATTTATAGCCAATATTTGTTGGACAGTTGCTTACGACACTATGTATGCGATGGTTGATAGAGATGACGATTTAAAAATAGGGGTAAAATCAACCGCTATTTTATTTGGTAAATACGATCGACATATTATCTTTTTACTTAATGCTGTATTTATAGCGCTGGTTGCGTTTATTGGTATAAGCAATCATTTAAGTGTCGCGTTTGGCATTGGCTTGAGTGTAGCAGCTGGTTTATTGGCATATCAACAAACGCTTATTCATAAACGTGAAAGAGAAGCCTGCTTTAAAGCGTTTTTAAATAACCATTATGTGGGTTTGGCTATCTTTATAGGCTTATTACTTTCATACCCAATAGCATTTTAAAGCCTTAATAAAGGCTGTTAAAATTCGCTATTTAGAGCTACCTGGGCGGATCAATAATGCCGCTAATAGAGGCGTTTTTTCTAAACCACCCAGCAATAGAGTAGCGTTCGTCAACTGCGGGAAGTACTTCGTGAGCAAAACGTTCGCTTTCAAACATAACCAATGTGCCAGCAGTTGGTTTAATCGTTATTTCTACTTCTTTACTTTTAGGTTTATAAATAACAAGTTCGCCACCTTGCTCTGGCGTATTTAAATAAAGCACCGTTGTAAATACACGATTAGATCGACCTTTGAATGCATCTAAGTGTTTTTTGTAAAAATCACCCTGTGTATATTTTGCATAATGGCATTCGTAATCAAATAGCCCCATAAAAAAGCTACGATTTAACGTGGTTTTTATACTTTGCATTATTGCTTGATACGTAAGCTGTGCTTGAGAGCTGCCGTCAAACCAATAAGTTTTGTCAGTACGAATAGTTTTATCTATTTGTAAGCTATTTAGTCGACCAATACCAGCAAGGCTAAAGTGGGGGTTTATACGGTGACAATCTGCAACTAAATCGTTAACTAAATCGGCAATAAGCGCGTTATGAATTACGGTGTATCCTTGGCGTTCTATATCATCTAAATAGACATCAGGACCAAAAAGTGTGTTCATTCACATCAGCTGTTTAAAAAAGGTGCGACAGTGTAGCCGAAAAGCGATTTAAAGCTACTGTTTATTGCGCCGCACTTTTTCAAATATTGGATTAGCTAAATGTAGCTCCCGCTTTCTTTATAAGCGATAGTAAATGCTCTACATGTTCAGTAATAGAGGTTTGCTGGCTTGTTTGTACAACGAGTTGTTCGTGATTTAAATCTTTATTTGTTTTTAGTTGCACGAGTTCAGAGTTCTCTGCGATTGTGTTTGCATGCTCAATGCTTGCAATAGCAAAGTGATCTGATTTAACTACACCGGCCATTACTTGCTCAATACTGCCCACTTTAATACTTGATGATTTATTTAAAGAATCGATTGCTTCATTAAGCATAGTTTGCACTTGTTTAGATTGAGAGAAACAACCAAACATAGGGTAGCTATCAAGGTTTTGCTTACTTATATCGTTTTTATGTGCAAGAGGGTGGTTTTTTGAAACAAATAATACAAGCTGATCAGGTAAGTGAATGTCACTGCCAATACTGTTAATAGCTTGAGAGTATACACTTATGTCTATTTCACCTTGTTGGAGTCTGCGTGTTAGCTCTTGCTGATCTTGTAACTGCATTTCAATTTTTATATGAGGATATTGAGCTAAAAACTGCCCACAAGAAATAGGAACTATGCCACTTGCCTTGTTGGTATAACCAATAACCAGTTTCTCATTAGCATTACCGTTTACTGATTGAAAAATCCGTTTTTTCGTTAGCTCAAGTTCCGATAAAGTCGTTTTAGCATATTCAAGAAAAAGTTCGCCTTCTGGCGTTAATTTAACTGAACGTGTTGAGCGTTTTACTAACTCATATCCCATTTCATTTTCAAGTGTTTGAATGCTGCGCGTCAGCGCTGAAGTACTAATCTGGGTTTGTTCAGCTGCTTGTCTAAAATGACGTAATACACCAAGTGCTACAAATTGCTCTAATTGTTCAAATCTCACTTTATAGTCCCTTTTTATAAGTAAGTCGCAGATACCACGGACATCAAATATATTAATTTTTATTCTAAAGTTTAGTAAAATTCTATATTGAAATACGGTTGCAAGTTCATACGTGTTTCCAGCAGGATACCCCCCTTTTAGTATTAATTAAAGAGGAAAGCGACCAAATAGTATTACTTTTTTAATTGATAATTAGTTGTTTATTGTGTTTTGTCTGTATTTTTGCAATTAACTATCTAGGCAAAGTTATTTTAACTCAGTGGGTTAGATAGCCGGTTGGGATTCAATTGTTCTAATTAATAAAAAAGTACGACCCAAAATGGGGCGTACTTACAACATGATTGTGACAAATAATAGGGTGTTTTATCTATAGGAGTTTATTTTACAAAATTTCTATTTATTCGGTTGCTTAATGGTTTGTTTTCAATGCTTTGCAGTTCTATTTCAATTGCATCACAGGAGATATGTATTTCAAATAAAGACGTTAACAACGATAAACTTAAGCAGGCTAAGCTAATGCCGAATAAAATAATCCCCGTGGTATTAAATTCAATAAATAAAGCAAACATCGAAAATGTACACAGTAAAAAAGAGGCTACCCCATAAACTTGCATTGTTCTGATTAAGTTTATTCGTTTACGTAAGTTGGTGATTTGAGCCACTACAACGGGGCGTATAGATTCACCCTCGCGTGCATTTAACTCCCTAATTAATTGCGCTAAAACTAAAAATCGGTTTGTATAGGCTAATAATAGCAGCGATATAGCCGGAAAAAGTAAGCCCGGGGTTGTAAGTGTCATGTTTATTCCTCGTGAAATATGGCTAACTATTAAAGCTGTCATGTATTGTTTAGTTTAGTCGACTAATACTCGACATTGTACACACAAAATAAATGAGGTGAATATTGCAAAATATTAATAATAAAAATTCAACTGATAGCTCTTTTCAATGGGTTACAATTTATAAAGCCGAAAATACCCTTGAAGCTAATATTATTAAAGGTTTAATACAAACCAGTGGCATTGAATGCAAAATTAAAGGTGAGATGCTCCAAGGCGCATTGGGAGAAATTCCATTTGATCAAGCACAAGTTAGTGTGCAGGTTTATTCGATAAAAGAGCGCCATGCGCGCCAAATATTGGTAAACTATCAACAAGTAAAACAATCCGCTCCAGATTGGGTATGCCCTAACTGTAATGAGCATAATGGATCAACATTTGATTTTTGTTGGTCGTGTGAGACGTTAAAGAATGACTAAAGCAAATAATTTTCAGCGTATTAGAGAGCTTAACTATTTACAAAAAGCCGTTTTAGCGAGTGCTCTAATAGAGCGAATGCTGCCAAATTACGGTTTATTTAGCGAAGCAACGGGGTTTGGTGATGAAACCTTACTTCGTAATTCGCTTAATGTTTGTTGGGAAAAAATATTACTGCCTAAAAGTAAAATAGATCTCGAAAAACAAGTTGAAAAAATAGAACCGAATGTTCCTGAACTTGCTGATTTTGATATGTTTGGTACTTACCCTGCTATTGATGCCGCAACGTCTTTACTTAGCTTAATGCACGGTCTAATGGCGCAAGATGAACAAGAGTTCATTAGTGTCAGTAAAATATCTCAAGCAACAGTGGCACGCTTTATTGAATATCAAATGACGGTTGAAGGTGAGGTTGCAGATAACACAGCTGTAAGAGAACACCCATTAATGCAATACGAAATTGAAGTATTAGGTGAGCTAATTGATTTTGTAGAAAATATGGGGCGTATCACCTCTGATAGCGTAAAAGCACTTAAAAAGTTTGCCCTAGAAGATGGTCAAACAAATATTGGTCTTACGTTATAAAAACAGCGAAGTAAAAACTTTAAAGGCAGGAGAAGTACAGTGCGAATTTTAGGCATTGAATCGTCATGTGATGAAACAGGTATTGCAATATACGATGACGAAAAAGGCTTGTTAGCTCATCAATTATACAGCCAGGTAAAAGTACACGCTGATTATGGCGGTGTAGTACCGGAACTGGCATCGCGCGATCATGTTCGTAAAACGCTACCACTTATAGACGCAGCATTTGAACAAGCAGGTTGTGGCCCAGAAGATTTAGATGGTATTGCTTATACTGCAGGCCCAGGTTTAGTTGGTGCATTATTGGTAGGTACTTCTATTGGTCGTTCATTAGCATACGGTTGGGATATTCCAGCTGTTGCTGTTCATCATATGGAAGGGCATTTACTTGCTCCGATGCTTGAAGACAATATTCCTGAGTTTCCGTTTATTGCATTGCTTGTATCGGGCGGTCATACCATGATGGTTAAAGTAGCGGGTATTGGACAATACGAAGTATTAGGTGAGTCAGTTGATGATGCCGCAGGCGAAGCCTTTGATAAAACGGCTAAGTTACTTGGTCTTGACTACCCAGGAGGTCCGCGATTAGCTAAAATGGCCGAACAAGGCGTTGCGAAGCGTTTTATTTTTCCTCGCCCGATGACCGACAAACCAGGTCTTGATTTTAGTTTTAGTGGTTTAAAAACTGCAGCATCAATCACTATTCGTGAAAATGACGACGACGATCAAACTAAAGCTGATATAGCGCATGCATTTCAAACAGCGGTTATTGATACGCTGGTTATTAAGTGCAAGCGAGCGCTTAAACAAACAGGTATTAAGCGTTTAGTAATCGCCGGTGGCGTAAGTGCAAATACACAGCTTCGCCTGCAGCTCGAACGCGTGATGAAAGGTATGAAAGGCGACGTTTTTTATCCGCGTACTGAATTTTGTACCGACAATGGTGCAATGATTGCTTATGCTGGAATGCAACGTTTAAAAGCAGGTCAGTTCGCAAGTCTTGATATGAAAACAAAACCGCGTTGGCCAATAGATAGCCTTGAGTCGATTTAACTGCTCAAATTTTAAAGATTTTTGTTTTCATCAGTGGGCGCTTTTTTAGCGCCCACTTTTGGTTCTTCCCCACTAAATAATCTAATAATATTAGTACGATGACGAAATATAATTAACAGCGTAATAAAAGTAACCGGAAGAGTATAAAGTGGTTTTATTAGCCATGTATATAAAGGTGCTAAAGATACAGCTACAAGCGCCGCAAGTGATGAATAGCGTGTTATTGCCACTATAACCAGCCATGTGCAAACAAGTAAACCAGCCAATGATAAGCCAATAGGTAATAATGAGCCAAATGCCGTTGCTACGGCTTTACCGCCTTTGAAGCTAAAAAACAGTGGGTACATATGGCCTAAGCAAGCTGCTACAGCGACTAAACCAAGCTCTAAAGGTTCAACTTCTAAAAAATAAGCTCCCCATACTGGAATAGTGCCTTTTAAAATATCAAACACTAAAACCAAGCAAGCCGGAAATGCTCCGCCTAATCTATAAACATTTGTAGCCCCAGGGTTGTTAGAACCGCTATTACGAGGGTCAGGGAGTTTGAACAACCGCGACACTAAAATAGCCGACGAAATCGACCCAAGTAAATAAGCTAAAACAAACATTAAAGTGGCTAACACACGCTTCCTTATTTTTTAATTGCTATACCAATTGATAGTACTTTTAAGCTATTATTGGCAGCAAAATTTATCGTGAAAATTATTAACAGGCTATTTAATAGCTAGTTTGGTTGTTTTGCTATTGTAGAAGTTATTTTCACATATTTAAACACTGGCTAAACCATATACAGTATTAATTTTATTGATGCTTTGTATCGTTGCTTAGTCGTTTGTTGTTATTTGGAGTATCAATGGATAAGGTTTTTATATCTCAATTGCACGTCGACACTATTATTGGAGTGTACGACTTTGAAAAAGAAAGTAAACAGAGCCTTTATTTTGATATTGAAATGCTTAGTGATATTAAGCCTGCAGCCGAAAATGACGATATTAATTTAGCACTGGATTACTCAAAAGTAAGCGAACGCGTTATTAAGCACTGCACTGCAAAACCTGTTGAGTTGCTAGAAACTTTGGTTGAGCAGTTGGCTGAGATTATTTTAAGCGAGTTTAATACGCCACAAGTTACTATAAGAGTAAGTAAACCTGCAGCAGTAGCACAAGCACAAACTGTGGGTGTTGAAATTACACGCGTTAAGGCAACTGACTAAATGGCCCAAATTTATATCAGCCTAGGGTCAAATATAAATAAAGCGCATTATATACAATGTGCATTAATTGCACTTAAGCAGCACTTTGAGCACATTGTGCACTCGTCTGTTTTTGAAAGTGAAGCAGTTGGGTTTGCTGGCAATAATTTTTATAATTCAGTAGTTGGCGCTACAACTGATATGTCGCTTGCTGATGTATGCGCTTTATTAAAACAAATAGAACGTGATAATGGGCGTACAGCAAACGATAAAAAATTCAGTCCACGAACGCTCGATTTAGATTTACTGTTTTATGATGATGTAACTTGCGATTCCCCAGCGCAATTACCACGTGATGAAATAACTAAAAATGCATTTGTATTACAACCTCTGAGTGAGGTTGCCCCAGATTTTTATCATCCTGTAGCTAAGCAAACGATTGCGCAGTTATGGAATGAATATAATAACCCTCAACAAAAGCTATGGAAGGTGGAGTTTTCTAACCTATGAGTATTATCGAAATAATTATTTTAGCCCTCATACAGGGATTTACTGAGTTTTTACCAATATCGAGCTCTGCGCATTTAATTCTCCCATCGCAAATTTTAGGCTGGGAAGATCAAGGGCTTGCGTTTGACGTAGCAGTACATGTTGGTACTTTAATAGCCGTCGTTATTTATTTTCGTAAAGAAGTAGTAGATATACTAAGCGCATGGTTTAAATCTTTTGGTAAGGAAGGCACTACCGATGACAGTAAATTAGGCTGGTGGATTATCTTAGGTACAGTGCCAGCCGCTATTTTAGGTTTACTTTTAAAAGATTTTATTGAGTTATACCTGCGAAGCGCTTGGGTTATTGCTACTACCACCATTGTATTTGGTTTATTGCTTTGGTACGCGGATGCAAAAGGGAAACAAATCAAAACTATTTATCAGCTCAATTGGAAAACGGCACTTATCATTGGTTTCGCACAAGCTGTTGCAATGATCCCGGGTACTTCTCGATCAGGTATCACGATGACCGCTGGTTTAATGTTGGGTATGAATAAGCAAAGCGCAGCGCGTTTTTCGTTTTTACTAGCGATTCCGATTATTTCTATGATGGGGCTTTATTATATTGCAGAGCTTGCACTGGGTGACCATGTAGTTGATTGGAATACATTATTACTGGGTGTGGTGCTATCGTTCTTATCGGCTTATGCATGTATATTTATGTTTTTAAAAGTAATAGAGCGAATGGGTATGTTGCCATTTGTGATATATCGTCTATTACTCGGTGTCGGTTTGATTGTATTTTTAATGATGTAGAAAATAATTGACTAGATAAAAAAGCCTTCTGACTAAGAAGGCTTTTTTATTATCAAGTGGACATTTTGGCACGAGTGAAATGCTTACTCGCAATGGTAACTAAGCACGAATTTTGGCATTATAGCGCCATTAAACTTTGCATAGCTGTAAAGTGAGCATACGATTTAAGGAAAGTATATGCATATACATATTTTGGGCATTTGTGGCACGTTTATGGGTGGCATTGCAGCCATTGCTAAATCATTAGGTCATAAAGTAACGGGTTCTGATCAAAACGTTTACCCACCAATGAGTACGCAACTTGAAGAGCTTGGCATTGAACTGACTCAAGGCTACGACGTATCTCAATTAGAGACAAAGCCAGATATGGTAGTTATCGGTAATGCAATGAGTCGTGGTAACCCGTGTGTTGAATATGTGCTTGATAAAGGTCTGCCTTACACCTCCGGCCCTGAATGGCTTAAACATAATTTATTACAAAACTCGTGGGTACTTGCTGTCGCCGGTACGCATGGTAAAACAACCACAGCAAGTATGCTTGCTTGGGTGTTAGAGTACGCAGGTTTAAAACCAGGGTTTTTAATTGGCGGCATAGTCCAAAATTTTGGTGTATCGGCCAAAGTCGGTGAAACGCCATTTTTTGTTATTGAAGCCGATGAATACGACACTGCTTTTTTTGATAAGCGCAGTAAGTTTGTACATTACCTCCCGCGTACACTTATCTTAAATAATCTTGAATTCGATCACGCTGATATTTTCGAAGATTTAAACGCAATAAAAAAACAATTTCATCACTTAATGCGTACATTACCTCAAAGCGGCAAGGTAATTTGGCCAAAGCAAGACGTAGCGCTTAATGACGTAATAGCACAAGGGCTTTGGAGCGAAAGCGAAACGCTAGGCGATGATTGGAGCTATGAATTAATAAAAGCCGATGGTAGTGAGTTTAATGTACTTTTAAATAACGAAAAGCAGGGCACTGTTTGCTGGCAAGCAATAGGCGAACATAACGTTAAAAATGCAATTATGACTATCGCAGCAGCGCGCCATGTGGGTATAGCTATTGATCATAGTATTGATGCCTTAGGTGAGTTTATTAGCCCTAAAAGGCGCATGGAGCTAAAGGCTGATATAAATAATATTAAGGTGTATGACGATTTTGCGCATCACCCAACAGCAATTAAAACTACGCTTGCAGGACTGCGCGCAAAAGTAGGCGATGAAAAAATTATCGCTATTTTAGAGCCGCGCTCAAACACCATGAAAATGGGTGTGCATCAATATACATTATTAGATTCACTGCGCGATGCTGACGACGTACTACTTTTTGAACCAGAGAATCTAAATTGGTCGCTAAAAGAGCAAGCAGATAAAGCGGGTATGCAGTGCTTTAGCAGCACACAAACAATTATCGATACGGTGCTTGAAAATATTGAGCCCAATCAACATATTTTAATTATGAGCAATGGCGGTTTTAATGGCCTTCATCAACACCTTGTTGATGGTTTAGCTGATAAATACAGCGGAGAATAGTGTGCAATTTAAAGATAGAATTACGCTCGCTTTTAGCGGTGCATCAGGTGCGCCTTATGGGTTAAGGTTACTTGAAGTATTACTTGAGCAGCAATTTCAAGTTTACGTACTTATCTCAAGTGCAGCACGAGTGGTGCTTGATACAGAATCAAATATTAAACTCTCAGGTAATGAAGATAAAGCCACTGAGCAGTTAAGTACGCTGTTTAATGCTAAACCCGAGCAGCTAAAAGTATACGGTAAAGATAACTGGTTTAGCCCTGTGGCTTCGGGCTCTGCGGCGCCTAAAAAAATGGTGGTTTGCCCATGTAGTGCAGGGTCGGTTTCTGCAATTGCAGTAGGGGCGTCAGATAACTTATTAGAGCGCGCTGCTGATGTGGTAATTAAAGAACGCGGACAACTTATTTTAGTGCCGCGCGAAACACCGTTTAACGAAATTCATTTAGAAAACATGCTTAAGTTATCTCGTTTAGGTGTGACCATAATGCCAGCAGCGCCTGGTTTTTATCATAAGCCACAAAGTATTGAAGACTTAGTTGATTTTATGGTGGCGAGAATTTTAGATCATTTAAATATTGAACATAACCTAACAAAACGTTGGGGTTATGGTGAGGGTAAGTAATGAATAAGCAAAATATTGCTTTAAATATAGAAGGCCTTACCAAGGTTTATAAAAATGGTGTTGAGGCTATTAAAGGCGTTGATTTACAAGTTAAAGAGGGCGACTTTTTCGCATTACTTGGTCCAAATGGAGCCGGTAAATCAACTACAATTGGTGTTATTTCGTCACTTGTTAATAAAACAAAAGGCAAAGTAGAAGTCTTCGGTTGTGATATTGATACCGATTTAGAAGCTGCAAAAGCGCATTTAGGGCTCGTGCCGCAAGAGTTTAATTTTAGCCAATTTGAAACACTTAGCCAAATACTTGTTAACCAAGCCGGTTATTATGGTGTGCCACGTGGCGAAGCCCATAAACGTGCTGATAAGTACTTAGCACAGCTTGGCTTGCTTGAGAAAAAAGACAAACAAGCACGTACGCTTTCAGGCGGTATGAAACGTCGATTAATGATTGCGCGTGCCCTTATGCACGAACCTAAGTTGCTTATACTTGATGAGCCAACAGCGGGGGTAGACATAGAACTTCGTCGTTCAATGTGGGATTTTTTACGCCAAATAAATGAGCAAGGCGTTACTATTATTTTAACTACACATTACCTTGAAGAAGCAGAGTTACTGTGTAAAAACATCGCCATAATCGATAATGGCCGAATTGTTGAAAACACCACCATAAAAGCATTGCTTGCAAAGCTTGATAAAGAAACCTTTATTTTAGACTTAAAAATGCCAGCAAGCCCTGTAACGCTTGAAGGTTATAAATTTACCATGACGGACGATCACACTGTTGAAGTGGAAGTTGCTAAATCTCAAGGGCTAAATGCTGTATTTAGTGCGTTAACAGCTCAAGGTAATACTGTGTTGAGTATGCGAAATAAAGCAAACAGATTAGAAGAGCTATTTGTAGGATTACTAGAGCAAGGGCGGGGCGAGTAAATGTTTAAATATGGCGTAGCCTTAAAGAGTTTATGGATTAAAGAGTGTATTCGTTTTTTACGTATTTGGGTGCAAACTTTAGTACCGCCAGCAATTACGATGAGCTTATATTTTGTTATTTTTGGTAACTTAATTGGTTCACGTATTGGTGATATGGGCGGCTTTAGTTATATGGAGTTTATTGTACCTGGCCTTATAATGATGTCGGTTATTACTAATTCCTATTCCAACGTAGCCTCTAGTTTTTACTCAACAAAGTTTCAAAAAAGCATTGAAGAGCTTTTAGTTGCACCTGTACCTAACTACATCATTGTTCTAGGTTATATGGGTGGCGGTATGACACGCGGTATTATGGTGGGCTTTATAGTGACCTGTGTGTCGTTATTATTTGTTGATATCCAAATTCATAATATTTTTGTAATTATGGCGACGGTTATTTTAACCTCAGCTGTGTTTGCTTTAGGTGGTTTAATTAATGCAATTTACGCAAATAGTTTTGACGATATAAGCATTATCCCCACCTTCATTTTAACGCCACTAACTTACTTAGGCGGTGTATTTTATTCAATTACGTTGCTGCCTGAGTTTTGGCAGAATGTATCACAAATCAACCCTATAATTTATATGGTTAACGCATTTCGTTATGGCTTTTTAGGTGTGTCGGATGTTGATTTGAGCGTGGCTCTTGGGGTTATTTTAGTATTTATAACAGCGTTATTTACATTGGCGCTTACATTGATCAAAAAAGGTGTGGGGCTAAGACACTAATGAGTGATGCAAATTCACGTAGTATTGTATCTAATCAAGCGGGTATTCACGAAAAGCTTGATGAAATAGTAAATAAGCACTTAGATGCTGAATTTAAAAAGCCAATAGCAGCGCATACCCAAGCCGCATTTGACGAGGTTAATGCCAAAGTACAAGCCTTTAGTGGTCCGCTTATTTTAGACTCGTGTTGTGGCGTAGGTGAAAGCTCAGCTAACTTAGCTAAGCGCCACCCTGATGCACTTGTAATCGGTATTGATAAATCGTCGCACCGCTTAGATAAGCACGATGTTGAATATAAGCAAACCGACAGTGGTCAGTACATCTTAGTGCAAGCAGACTTAAATGACTTTTGGCGTTTAGCGGTTGCTGCTAATTGGCAACCTACGCACCATTATTTGTTGTATCCAAACCCGTGGCCTAAATCTAAGCATATTCGTAGGCGCTGGCATGGCGCAGCTATTTTTCCATTTATCGTTAAGTTAGGTGGAAAATTAGAAGTGCGCAGCAATTGGGATATTTACGTTAAGGAGTTTGCTCGTGCGCTTGAATTAACAGGCAACCCTTGCGATGTAACACTTTATGAGTCAAACGATGCAATTACGCCTTTTGAGCGTAAATACTGGGCCAGTGGCCAGCAAAGCCACCGACTCGTTATAAACTTACCTAGGGCGTGTTGACCTTTCGTGATTGATTTTGCAGCAGCATGTTTGGTTTTTAGGCAAGGCGGAGCCTATGTAGTGTGGTTATTCCCCATAAATAGGCGATAACGCAGCATAAAGACCAAACATGTGCTGCCCTTTGGGTTCTTTCTAGGGACGATTAACTCTTTGTTGCTCAGTTTTTACTTAGCCCACTAGGTTACAAACCTCGCGCCGCGATTTAATCGCCCCTAGATTGAACAAATTTCAATCCACAAAGATCAACACGCCCTGGTTAAAGTAAGTTAAAGTGCTAATTCTTCTGTAACCGTATTAACATGTGGCACTGGGTGGGCAAAATAGTTGCCTTGCATTAGTGTTACATTCGCCTTTTTAAGTGCGGTTACTATGGTTGCATTTTCTACGGATTCTGCCATTAATTGTAAACCAAGTTGATTAGCAAAACTGGCTATATGTTCAATAAACAAGTAGATGTCTTTGTCATTCACTATTTGCTTTATTAGTGCGCCATCGAGCTTAATACCATCTACTTCAAGCTTAAGTACGTTTGATATATTTGAATAACCACTACCAAAGTCATCAATAATAACCTTAACGCCTTTCGTTTTAACCATTCCAATAAATGCTTTTACTTCAGAAAAGTTAGCAATAGCTTGGGTTTCTAAAAGCTCTAGTGTGATATTACCAGGATGCGGGTAACGCTTAAGTTCGTCTGCAATAAACTCACTTAAATTAGGGTCGAGCATATCTTGTGCAGTTATATTTAAACTCCAGCAAATATCTGTTTTTCTAAAGCGACTAACACATTGTGAAAATATAGTACGGGTAAGTATTCCGTCCATTCTTGAGCGAGTAACAACATTTAAAAATGCATCAGGTTTTAATACTTCACCTTGCGCTGTTACCATTCGAGCTAAACATTCGTATTGAACAACTTTATTGGTATTAGTATCAATAATAGGTTGAAAGTAAGGCACTATACGGTTGTTATCAAACGCTTCACGCACCTCTTTAGCCATTTCAACATTGTATTGATATTGCGTTTTTACATCGTGTAGCGCTTTTGAGTAGTTAACTACACTATGTCTGCCTTGTTTTGCTTGCAGCGCCGCTATATGAGCGTTTTCAAGTAGTAGCGATTTATTACCACTGGCAATACCTGCACATAGGGTTATATAAATAAAAGGATCAGTTAACACTGGGGTATTAAAGTTATATGTTTTTACGAGCTCGGTAAATTCGTCATTACTCATTTCTTTTGGCGCGAGTAATACTATTTTATTGGTTGCTAGCCTGTATATATGGCAATGCGCAGAGCTTCTGAGCTTAAAGTGAATAAGTAAGTTTTTCATTACTTTATCACCCACTTCAGTGCCGTAGAAACTGTTTATATCTTCTATTTCATTAACCCAAATAACGGCTAACTGCATGTGATGTGCATTACTTTTTTTAATAAAGTACTCAAGAGCAATATGATTTGAAAAACCAGTACTAGAGTCAGTTGCTAAAGACCGTTTTAGTAAATAAATATATATAGCGGCAACAAGTATCGCGATAAAAAAGAAGAAGCTAGCCATTGCAGCAGCTTTCGACACACTTTCTTTAAGTTGTTCGTTTAAATTGTAAATAGTTATATCGGCACCCGTTAAATAGGTATTGCCGTTAATAGGGTCAACGTAAGGAATAAAAATAGTTTTAAAGTGGCCCCACTGATCGCTCGATATTTCAAATACAGGTTCTGTTGAATAAAAAGCACTTATATTGGCATCGGTAGCTTCAGGGTAGAGATCTAAAAATTGAGTTACTTTGCCATTATTCTGATCGTCTTGCGTGTAGCTTGATGAGCTAAAAAGAACCTTTCCGTCTTTTAAAATCATTGAATACACATAAGCAATATCAAGTGCTTGAGCGAACTCAGAGAGCTGTTTACTCTTATTTTGATAGTAAGAAAAACTTATGTTGTCGCCTTGATTAACCGCACTTAGGTAATTTTCACCTAAGATATGTTTAACGCTGGTGGCTGCATTAAGTAAGCGATTATCAACCGACTGCATTATTTCAGCACGCGTAGTTTGGTAAGTGTAGTAAACGTAGGTAAGCAAGCTTATTAAAAACAAGCTAAAGCCTGCCACTATCCAACTAACTTTGACTCTTCCTTCTGGCATATGTGTCCCTTTTTTGTTATCAAATTTATTATACCCAAAATAAGTAAATGCCCAATAAATAATTAGGTTTGGTAGAGTTTTAATTAGGGTCTGTTTATCTTTGCGGATTATAATTTGTTCAAACTAGAGGCGATTTAATCGCGACGCGAGATTTGTAACCTAGTGGGCTAAGTAAAAACCGAGCAACAAAGAGTAAATAGGCCCTAGGCAGAACCCTTTGGGCAGAGCCTGTTTGGCATTAATGCTACGTTATCGCCTATTTATGGGGAATAACCACACTACATAGGCGCTGCCTTGCCTAAATACCAAACAGGCTGCTGCAAATTTAACCTTGAAAGATAAATAGACCCTGAATTATCATTTTTTTGTCATCGCTTTGATTGCTTTTATAGGTTTAAACGAGACATTTTAGTTATATTGCAGTAAAGTTAGCGCAATTTTTAAAGAAACACGATTGCTCTAAATGTCCTAAAAAATAGGCGTTTTTGATGGGTAAGCGCGTGTTTTAGCTACACACACTAGGTATTGAGATGGATCAAAAGCGTTGTGCCGTCGCCTCTAAAGAAAGCCTTAAGCGTATATTTACTGTACCTGAAGCGCCAGACTCAACTTTAAGCAAAATCGAGCTTGAAATTTCGAGTAATTTAGCAGGTTTCTTAAACGAAAATATAGCGGCAATTGAAAAACCATTACATGAAATCGAAAAAGATTTTCAGTCGGCAGTGATCCCAGAGGATCCAACGTTTGTATCTGCTTATGCTCAAGACATAATGGAGCAACTTGTTGCGCATTCTGTGCATACAGCTGCGCCTAGCTTTATTGGTCATATGACCTCTGCCTTGCCGCATTTTTTATTACCGCTGTCAAAATTGATGGTAGGGCTAAATCAAAATCTAGTAAAAATAGAAACGTCTAAAGCGTTTACGCCTCTTGAGCGTCAAGTGCTTGGAATGATGCATCATTTAGCTTATGGGCAAGAAGATTCGTTTTATTCTAAATGGATGCACAGTGCTAAAACCTCATTAGGTGCATTTTGCTCAGGTGGAACGGTTGCTAATATTACTGCGCTTTGGATTGCGCGAAACCGCTTATTAAAACCCGATGGTGATTTTAGAGGTATTGGCGCACAAGGCCTAATTGCCGGTATGCTGCATTACGGCTATAAAGGTTTAGCAGTATTAATATCAGAACGCGGACATTACTCATTAGGTAAATCAGTTGATTTACTCGGTATTGGTCGCGATAACTTAATTGGTATTAAAACCTGCGAAAATAATAAAGTTGATGTAGGAGCTATGCGCGAAAAAGCACGTGAGCTTGAATCGCAAGGCATTAAAGTAATGGCGATTATTGGGGTAGCGGGTACAACCGAAACCGGTAATATTGACCCACTTGATGAAATGGCCGACTTAGCACAAGACATTAACTGCCATTTTCATGTAGATGCTGCGTGGGGAGGAGCGACCCTTTTATCGAACACGCATCGCCCTTTACTAAAAGGGATTGAGCGAGCAGATTCAATTACCATCGATGCACATAAACAAATGTATGTACCAATGGGAGCGGGCTTAGTTTTATTTAAAGATCCCGCGGCCACAGATGCAATAGAGCATCACGCTGAGTACATATTACGTAAAGGTTCAAAAGACTTAGGTAGCCACACGCTTGAAGGCAGCCGACCTGGTATGGCAATGTTAGTACATGCTTGCTTACGTGTTATTGGTCGTAAAGGTTACGAAATGCTGATTGATCGAAGCATCAAAAAAGCACATTACTTTGCTGACTTAATCAAAGCTGATGAAGACTTTGAGCTTATCTCAGAACCTGAGTTGTGCCTATTAACGTATCGTTATGTACCTAAGCAAATTAAACAAACAATAGCCGATGCAGATGCTGCAACTCGGTTAGATATTTTTGCTTCACTGAACCGTTTTACTGCCAGTATGCAAAAGCGTCAACGAGAGTCTGGTCGCTCATTTGTATCACGTACTCGTTTAACGCCTTCTAAATACGACAATCAACCTACCGTTGTATTTAGAGTGGTACTTGCAAACCCGCTTACCTCAGGCGCTATTTTAAAAGATATATTGGCTGAGCAAAAAGAGTTGGCTGCAACAGATCCGGTATTCAAAAAATACTTGAGAAAGTACATGTAAACTAAATACAAAAAAAGGGTCACTTTGAAGTGACCCTTTTTGATATTAGAATAGTTGATTAATTACTAATGCAGAATACGTGCTCTAATTGTACCCTCAACAGCGCTTAGTTCTTTAAGTGCTACTTCAGATTGATCTGTATCTACATCAATAACTACATAACCAATAGATGCGTCTGTTTGTAGGTATTGCGCAGCAATATTAATACCGTGCTGTGCAAACGCTTGGTTAATTTGCGTTAGTACACCAGGGCGGTTGTGGTGTACGTGTAATAAACGGCTACGATTAGCAAGCTCAGGCAGCGATACTTCAGGGAAGTTAACCGCAGTAATAGTTGAGCCATTATCTGAGTATTTAGCCAGTTTACCCGCTACTTCAATACCAATGTTTTCTTGTGCTTCTTGTGTAGAACCACCAATGTGCGGCGTTAAAATAACATTGTCGAATTGGCGCAGTGGCGATACAAATTCTTCATCGTTAGATTTTGGCTCAGTAGGGAACACATCGATTGCTGCACCACTTAGTTTTTTCTCTGTAAGCGCTTCTGCAAGAGCATCAATATCAACCACAGTTCCGCGTGAGGCATTGATCAAAATAGACCCCTGCTTCATAACAGCAAGTTCTGCGCTACCAATAAGGTTTTTAGTTTGCGGTGTTTCTGGTACATGTAAGCTAATAATATCAGAGCGTTGTAACAGCTGAGTTAGGTTATGAACTTGTGTTGCATTACCCAGTGATAACTTATCTTCGATATCGTAATATTCAACGTTCATACCGATATTTTCAGCCATAATACCTAGCTGAGTACCAATGTGACCGTAGCCAATAATACCTAAAGTTTTACCACGTGCTTCAAACGAACCATTTGCTGTTTTTAACCAGCCACCACGATGAGCCGCTGCATTACGCTCTGGAATACCGCGTAATAAAAGTAGAATTTCACCAAGTACAAGTTCAGCAACTGAGCGAGTATTAGAAAACGGTGCGTTGAACACAGCAATACCGCGTTCGCGTGCTGCATCTAAATCAACTTGGTTTGTACCAATACAAAAACACCCAACAGCAACTAGTTTGTCAGCTGAGTCTAATACGGCTTGGTTAATATGAGTACGAGAACGAAGTCCTACAAAGTGAACATCTTTAATGCGCTCTTTAAGCTCGTCCTCAGGTAAGGATGTTTTAACGTAGTCGATATTGCTGTAACCGTTACGTTTTAGCGTTTCAACAGCGCTTTGGTGAACACCTTCAAGCAAGAGAATTTTAATTTTGTCTTTTGCTAACGATACCTTACTCATAACCTCATCCTATTTAATTTGTGGCCCATTTTTAGTACCGATAATCACTTTATCAGCACCTCGCATTGCAAATAGGCCGTTGGTAACTACGCCAACAATTGAATTTATTTGTGTTTCAAGTTGTTTGGCATTGGTAATTTTTAAGTTAAATACATCTAATATAACGTTACCATTATCGGTAACTACGCCTTGGCGATAAACAGGGTCACCACCAAGTTTTAATAATTCTCGTGCAACGTAGCTGCGCGCCATTGGAATAACTTCTACCGGAAGCGGGAAGTCGCCCAATGTATCTACCAGTTTTGTGTCATCAACAATACACACAAACTGTTTTGCAACTGCCGCTACTATTTTTTCACGTGTTAGCGCTGCGCCGCCGCCTTTAATCATTTCGTTTTGAGCGTTTATTTCGTCAGCGCCGTCAACGTATACATCTAAAGCAGCAACGTTATTAAGCTCAAATACTTCAATACCCAACGCTTGTAGGCGCGCGGTTGAGGCTTCTGAGCTTGATACAGCGCCTACAATAGTGTCCTTTACTGAGCCAAGGGCATCAATAAAGTGATTAACAGTAGAGCCTGTACCCACACCTACAATGGTGTTTTCTTTTACAAACTCGAGTGCTGCCCAAGCAGCTGCTTTTTTTAATTCGTCTTGTGTCATTGCTTTGTGCTCATGTATGTCAGAAATATGCGGTTAGTAATCAAATTTAATTGTTACCAACAGTATGTTTTATCTGGGGTGATAATGGTTTTAAGTGGTACATCCCACGACTCGATTGGTAGGGCCTCAACTTTTTGGCATTCATGTGCAAGGCCAATTAGTTGTGGTTTTTGCCAATTTTGTTCGTGCAAACGCGCCAAAGTCCGGTCGTAAAACCCACCTCCCATTCCTAGGCGATTACCTTGTTTATCAAATGCAACTAATGGCATAAGGAGGTAATCAAGCACTGGTAATGGGCATATTTGAGAGCAGTTCAGCTTAGGCTCCAAGATACCATAGCGATTTGCTCTCATGGGTGAGTTTTTCTCATAGCGCTGAAATAGTAAATTAGCGCTATTGAATGGGTGTATTATAGGTAGGTAAACGGTATGGTTTAAACTCCATAATTCTTTAATTAACAATGAAGTGTCTAACTCCCCATCGTTACTTAAGTAAATGGCAATATGCTTTGAATTCGTTGTTTTTTCGCTTTTTAAATGTTGAATAAAATTCATTTTTAGCGATTGCGCAGCAATTATTTGCTGATTATTTGACAAGTTTTTACGGGTGTTACGAATTTCTGCTCTTATTTTTGCGCGTTTATTACTCATTAAATTAATTAGCCATTCTTAAAAAGAGAATAAATCGGGAAAAATTAAAAAAACAGCCAGTACTACTAGCAAAATGGTGGCAGTTGCAATCAATGAATATAAAAGTAAGTTACTGCGTTTTTTAGGAGGCGCTAAATCCTCATCTAGCATTAGGTCGTCATCTTGCCATTCGTCAACATTTTCGTCTGGTGCTTTTAATTGAGCTTCAGGAAGGCGTTGCTCTAGCTCGTCTAACTTTTCTTCAAGGCGAATTAAGCTGCTAGTGATGTAATCGAGAGCATCAAAAATACGTTCATCACGTTGGTTGTTTGCAGCAGGGGCAGAGCTATTTTGAATAGCGTTTGAAACAGCTTGAAGCTTACTTTTAATGCCTAAGCTCGCTAGTAACTTAGCCTGTTTTAACGCTTTGTCTTTATCGCTTGGCGCAAACAGTGGCTTGCCTTTAAAAAAAAGAGCTACTTTTTCATCTGACGTTTTTAATTTTGCAGCTAAATTTGTACATGCTGTTTTTATATCAACGTTATCGGCAAGTCCTGCAAATATAACGCGAAAGTTATCGGCCATTTAACTATCCCTAAAGCTTTTATAATGAAATGAGTATATACCTAAAGTACAAAAGAATTCGAGGTCGATTTTATAGTTATTTTGTAGACGCTCTACAAACAATATAGCGAATAAGTTTTAGATGCAAAAACGACCCTTAAAAGGGCCGTTTTTAATTTATTACAAAACTTTTGGCTTAAAGGCCAGCAGCTGCGCGAAGTGCGTCTGCTTTATCTGTACGTTCCCAAGGGAATTCGTCACGACCAAAGTGGCCGTAAGCCGCTGTAGGAAGGTAGATAGGGCGCTCTAAATCAAGCATTTGAATTAAGCCGTAAGGGCGTAGGTCAAAATGTTCACGAATAAGCTCGATTAAACGGCTTTCTTCTAGCTTGCTTGTACCAAATGTTTCAACGCTGATAGAAGTAGGCTCTGCAACACCTATTGCGTAAGAAACTTGTAGCTCACACTTGTCAGCAAGACCAGCAGCAACAATGTTTTTAGCAACGTAACGTGCTGCATATGCTGCTGAGCGGTCAACTTTTGATGGATCTTTACCAGAGAAAGCACCACCACCGTGACGAGCCATACCACCGTATGTATCTACAATGATTTTACGACCAGTTAAACCACAATCGCCCATTGGTCCGCCAATTACAAAACGACCTGTTGGGTTAATGAAAAACTTAGTTGCGCTTGTAATAAGTTCTGCAGGAAGTACAGGCTTGATGATTGTTTCCATCACAGCTTCTACTAAATCTTTTTGTGAAATGTCTTCGCTGTGCTGAGTAGAAAGTACAACAGCATCAATACCTACTGGTTTGCCGTTTTCGTATGCAAAAGTAACTTGAGATTTTGCATCTGGACGTAACCAGTTAAGCTCGCCGCTCTTACGCACTTGCGCTTGGCGCTGTACTAAACGGTGTGAGTAAGTAATTGGAGCAGGCATTAGTACTTCTGTTTCGTTACATGCGTAACCAAACATTAAGCCTTGATCGCCCGCGCCTTGCTCTTCTGGGCTAGTACGGTCAACACCTTGGTTAATGTCTGGAGACTGTTTACCAATAGTGTTTAAAATTGCACATGAATCGGCATCAAAGCCCATGTCTGAATTTGTGTAGCCAATGTCACGAATTGTTTTACGTGTAATTTCTTCGATATCAACCCATGCGCTAGTAGTGATTTCACCACCAACCATAACCATACCGGTTTTAACGTAAGTTTCACACGCTACGCGAGCCTGAGAGTCTTGCTCTAGGATTGCATCAAGTACCGCATCAGAGATTTGATCGGCGATTTTATCCGGATGACCTTCAGAAACAGATTCAGAAGTAAATAAATGTTTTGCCATTGTATTTCTGCTCACAAATATTGCGCTTCACAAATGTCGGTATTAGCGCTAAAAAATTAAGGGGCGTATTTTATCTAAAACAAAACGCATTGCATAGTGTTTTTACGCCTAGACGTCTAAATAAAATTACGAATGTCGTTCTAGTCTCAAAAAAAATTCATAATGCTGCCTTTTCTGGGGTTTTTAATTGCACACCGCCCCCACAATAAGTAAGAATGGATATATAACAGTATCCAAGTTATTTGGTTACATAAACAAACACATAAATACCCGCGCAAATACACATATAAGGTAGGAGAATTCATGCCATCTCGCAAAGAACTTGCAAATGCTATTCGCGTCTTGTCAATGGACGCAGTACAAAAGGCCAAATCTGGTCACCCTGGAGCCCCTATGGGCATGGCTGATATCGCAGAAGTATTATGGCGCGATTATCTAAAACACAACCCAACAAATCCAGAGTGGGCTGACCGTGACAGATTTATTCTTTCAAACGGCCACGGTTCAATGCTTATCTATTCTCTATTGCATCTAAGTGGTTACGACTTACCACTGGACGAAATTAAAAACTTCCGTCAAATGCATTCTAAAACACCAGGTCACCCTGAATATGGCTATGCACCAGGAATCGAAACTACTACGGGTCCATTAGGTCAAGGGATCACAAATGCCGTAGGTATGGCAATTGCCGAAAAAGCGTTAGCTGCACAGTTTAACCGTGAAGGTCACGATATTGTTGATCACTTTACCTATGCATTTATGGGCGATGGCTGCCTTATGGAAGGTATTTCTCATGAAGCTGGTTCACTTGCAGGCACATTAGGTCTGGGTAAACTTGTTGCATTTTGGGATGACAACGGCATTTCAATCGATGGTGAAGTAGAAGGTTGGTTTACAGATGACACGCCAGCTCGCTTTAAAGCATACGGTTGGCATGTAATTAGTGGTGTTGATGGCCACGACAGCGATGCTATAAGTGCTGCTATTGCAGAAGCTAAAAGTGTTACCGATAAACCATCACTAATTTGTTGTAAAACAATTATTGGTTACGGCTCACCTAATAAATCTGGTAGCCACGATTGTCACGGTGCACCACTAGGTGATGACGAAATTAAAGCGTCTCGCGAATTCTTAGGTTGGACTGGCGATGCGTTCGAAATTCCTGATGATATTTACGCACAATGGGATAGCAAAGAAAAAGGTCAGCAGCTTGAATCAAGCTGGGACGAAAAATTTGCAGCATACGCAAAAGCATACCCAGAGCTTGCGGCTGAATACAAGCGTCGTATTAATAACGAACTGCCTGGCGATTGGGCTGAAAAATCTCAAGCGTACATTGAGCAATTACAAGCAAACCCTGCAAACCCAGCGTCTCGTAAAGCATCGCAAAATGCATTAAACGCATTTGGTCCGTTATTACCTGAATTTATGGGTGGCTCAGCCGATTTAGCAGGCTCAAACTTAACAATTTGGGATGGCTCTAAAGGTTTAACACACGACGATGCAAGCGGTAACTACATTTATTACGGTGTACGTGAGTTTGGTATGTCGGCAATTATGAATGGTATTGCCCTTCATAAAGGCTTTATTCCTTACGGTGCTACGTTCTTAATGTTTGTTGAATATGCAAAAAATGCCGTACGTATGGCTGCATTAATGAAGCAACCAAGCATTTTTGTATACACGCACGATTCAATCGGTTTAGGTGAAGATGGTCCAACTCACCAACCAGTAGAGCAAATTGCAAGCATGCGTTTAACGCCTAACTTATACAACTGGCGCCCATGTGACCAAGTTGAGTCGGCAATTGCATGGCAACAAGCTATTGAGCGTAAAGACGGTCCTACATCGTTAATCTTTACTCGCCAAGGTCTTGAGCAACAAGCGCGTGACGCACAGCAATTAGCAGACGTTAAAAAGGGTGGTTACATCCTTAGCTGTGACGGCAACCCTGAAATTATTTTCATTGCGACGGGCTCTGAAGTGCAACTAGCACAAGATTCAGCAACTGAGCTACGCAGCCAAGGTAAAAAGGTACGTGTTGTATCTATGCCATGTACTGATGCCTTTGAAGATCAAAGCGCAGAGTACAAAGAAAGCGTATTACCGGCATCTGTTACACGCCGCGTAGCAGTAGAAGCAGGTATTGCTGACTACTGGTACAAGTACGTAGGTCTAAATGGCGCAGTAGTAGGTATGACTACCTTTGGTGAGTCGGCACCTGCTGGTGAGCTGTTTGAGCACTTTGGTTTTACAGTGGCAAACATTGTAAGCAAAGCAAACGAGCTTTTTTAATCGCTTTGATTAAATAAAGTAAGTAATTGAAAAACCCGCACATGTTGCGGGTATTTTTATGCCCTTACATGAAGCAACTTCACCTTGAACAATGCTGCTTTCCTTGCAAGAAAGTAAGCTATCAGGCAAGGTAGTGCGATAAAATTTATAAATAAAAATCTTAAATTAATAGCAGGAGCTAAAAATGCCAAAGTTCGATAACGTAAGTGTAGTAAAAAAAGCCAATGTATATTTTGACGGAAAAGTGTCGAGCCGTACCGTTATTTTAGGTGATGGCGAAGCGAAAACGTTAGGCTTTATGCAACCTGGTGAGTTTGTTTTTGATACAAACCAAAAAGAATGCATGGAGCTTTTAGCTGGCCAATGGGATATTTTATTACCAGGGGCAAGTGAGTGGAAAACATTTAACGCAGGTGAATCGTTTAATGTTGATGCAAATGTAAGCTTTAAAGTAAAAGTATCTGATTTTGCTGACTACTGTTGTTCGTACACAGATTAATCAATACAGCTAGACGTCTGAAAGCCCATGTACTATGGGCTTTGCATAAACTTTGCGCAACGTATGATTTAAATCACCAAAAACCGCAAATAAACCTCAAATATCTCTCTTTTTTCCTTGTGTTAATCTAAATAGCCCCCAATACTATTTATGAGGTAACAAATAAAAGGATACCCTATGAAAATTAATCTTTCTGGTCACCATGTTGAAGTTACTGACTCTATTAGAGAGCACATCAACGAAAAATTTTCAAAAATCGAGAGCCACTTTCCATCGCTTATTGCACTCGATATTATTTTGTCTAAAGAGCATCATAAAATCCAAGCTGAAATTAGCACTAATTACGAAGGCACGCGCATATCGGTAAAAGGGGAAAACGAAGTTATGTACCCAGCCATTGCAAGCGCAGCTAAAAAACTCGATGCGGCACTAAAACATCGAAAAGGGCAGATAAAAGCAAACTTACACGAAAAGCCTGTTAGCACTACACCTGAAATCGCACACGAGATCATCCAAGAGATGGATCTTAAATAAAATTTAGTTCCAAAGTATTGTAAAAAAGAGCCGTATGGCTCTTTTTTATTGCCTGTAATTTAGGTAAGTTATGCGTTCTTGCAGTTTATTAATCAAAAAAATTAATAAAAGCAGCGTATAACACACATATTTTGAGAAATTAATGCACACAACAAAAGCAGTATGGAAGTCTCGACTAGGTGCGCTTGGGCCTGGAATACTCATGGCAACAGCCGCTATTGGCGGATCTCACCTAGTTGCCTCTACGCAAGCTGGAGCAATATTTGGTTGGCAACTATTTTGGCTTATCCTCGTTGTTAATGTTTTAAAATATCCGTTTTTTCGCTTTGGTATGGAATACACACTCGCGACTAAAAATAGCCTAGTGGAGGGCTATAAGAGTAAAGGCCCGTTTTATTTTTACAGCTTTATTGGCTTAAACATTGTAGCCGCTGTTGTTAATACCGCTGGCGTATTACTGCTTACCGCAAGCTTACTGCATTACGCCTTACCTGTGGTTATCGAAGTAACCTTACTTTGTTGGATGCTGCTGGGTGTATGTTTAGTTATATTACTACTTGGACACTTTAAAGCGCTAGATAACGTTGCCAAAGGCATTATGGGGCTGCTTACGCTCGCTACTTTGATTGCCCTTGCCATTGCATTTAGTAACGGCCCAATGGCACCTGCTGATTATGTGGGTCCTTCACCGTATGAACTTGCCATGCTTAGCTTTATGGTGGCTTTAATGGGCTGGATGCCAGCACCTATCGAAATATCTGCATTAAGTTCTTTATGGCTAAAAGAAAAACAAGCGCAGCAAACAGTTTCTAAAAGCCAAGGCTTGTTCGATTTTAACGTAGGTTACTGGCTTACAGCTGGCTTAGCCTTGGTATTTTTTAGCTTAGGTGTATTAGTGCAGTACGGGCAAACCAGTAGTATAGAACTCGGCGGTGTCGCGTTTGCCAAGCAGCTTATTGATATGTACGCATTAACAATAGGCGAGTGGGCAAGGCCGCTTGTATCAGCAATCGCCTTTTTATGTATGTTTGGCACTACACTCACCGTGCTAGATGGCTACGCCCGTACGCTTAACGAATCTCATAAACTACTTGGCTTTGGGCAATCAAAACACAGCTTAAATATTTGGTTAATACTACAAGCATTTGCCGGTATGGCCGTTATTTTATTTTTTAAATCAGCCCTTGGCCCCATGCTTACTTTTGCCATGACGCTTTCATTTGTTACAACGCCTGTATTTGCATGGCTCAACTTTAGCCTTGTGCGATCAGAGCCTGCTATTAAGCATAGCGTTTTACTACGTAGTTTAACGTGGTTAGGTTTGGTGTACTTAGTTGGGTTTGCTGTCGCTTTTGTAGTGTGGAAACTAGCATTCTAAATACAGCCACTTACTTTAGGGTTTTAATTAAAACCCTAAAGCATTAAATTCTAGGATTAAACGAGGTATAAATGGATATTAGAATAGGTGAGCTTTCAAACCCACACGTTATAAAGCTACTACAAGCGCATCATAACGATATGTTAAAACACTCACCCGTTGAGAGCGTACATGCACTTGATGTGAGTAAACTCACTCAGACCGATATAACTTTTTATAGTTTATGGATTGATAATAATTTAGCGGGTGTTGGCGCTTTAAAAGCACTAAATACAACGCATGGCGAAATTAAATCAATGCGCACATCAAGTAACTATTTACGCCAAGGTATCGCTGCCAAGTTACTCACGCATATTATTGAGCAATCAACTTTGCGAGGTTACAAAAAGTTAAGCTTAGAGACCGGCACGGCAAAGGCATTTTTGCCCGCACAAAAGCTTTATACTCAGTTTGGTTTTAAAGAATGCGAGCCGTTTTGGGGTTATGAGCTCGATCCGTATAGTTTGTTTATGAGTAAAGTGCTTTAAATCTAATAAATCATTTATGCTAAAAGTTATAAAAGTATTACATAGGCCTTTTACCCCTTAATTACCTAACTAATTAAAATAAGGGAAGTCTAAGTAACAGTATTTTGTAGGTTATGATTAACTTAAAACTCTTAATTTTGATATAGTTGATAATTACTATATGAACCTGATTATAATTTATAAAAGAAAGGGATAGCTTGGATGACGTTAAAACATAGCCACAATGATCAGGCAACTGCTGACACTTGTAAATTTTTAGGCACAGAGTCTTTTGTCACAACTATAGCTGAAGATATTGAGAAGTCAGAAAGCCCTCGCACTATAGCTATTACTGGATATTGGGGTAGCGGAAAAACGTCCTGTTTAGCTGGTGTATATAAAAAAGTAACCGCTACTTCTCCAGCCGAAATTACTAATAATAAGCAAGAACAAACAGGTGAATATACCGGTATCTGGTTTGAAGCTTGGCGTTATCAAAATGAAGTATCACCAATTATTGCATTACTACATTGTATTAAAAATCACTTTTCATCGAGTAAAAAGTTTATTGATGGAGCAGGCAAGTTAGCTAGTGTAAGTGTACTTGGTGCATTAACTGTTTTAGATGGTGTGATAAAGCAGGCTACAGGTTTATCGGGTTTTAGCAAAATAAGCGAAATCGGTGAAAAATACGAAAAAGATAATCTACTGAGTCGCTTAGCAGCAGATCAAATCAATGATGCTCTTACTCAGGCTGTAAGTGTTTTATTAGATAATAAAGAGAAGCTTGTAATTTTTATTGATGACTTAGATCGTTGTGAACCAGAAAATGCTTATAAATTGCTTGAGGGATTAAAGCTATATTTGAGTATACCAAATTGCACTGTTGTTCTTGCTATTGACCAGCAGCAAATCGAGCGATTTTTACAGAAACAGTTTATTAATTTAATGCCTGAAAGAAAAACTGAGATTGATAATCAGTATAGTTATTTAGGTGTAGAGTATTTAGAAAAGCTATGTCAGGAAGCTTATCGTTTACCCATTCCTAATCAAAAACAAAAATCAGACTTTTTTATATCCCATCTAAAGTTGTTGTTTAAGGATGAAAATGGCTCTACCGTTATTGAGGATTTAAACGAAATACTGGAAAGCTATGATGTTTTGCCTGCCAACCCTAGGCGGTTAAAAATGATCTCAAATAAACTAGCAGGATATTTAAGGAAAGTGGATGGTTCAAATGTAAAGGGTGTAGTTAATGAAGATTGCTCACTTTTTAAAGAGTTTAATAACATAATAGAGCCAAAAAGATCCGAGTCTTTTGCTGCTATAGCTCTCATTGTATCAAGCCTTTCGGTAAGTTATAGGAGAATATACGAAAGTATTGAATTAAGAGCGGATGCAGCCCGGGATATTTTTGACTTTGTTACAGCAGAAAAAGGTACAAATTATACTACTCCGAGCTCTGCATTCTATGAATTAAATAAAGACCATCGTACTACTGATGTTCAAGCAAAATATGAGCACCCAAGTGATTTAAGTATCTTCAAATTAAAGCCTTTATTTGACGAGGTAACAGGTCTACATATATATACTCAATCTACACCTAAGACTATTAGCGAAATTATGCATCAATTTGTTAACTACTTTAACCATAATCAGGTGAACTAAATGTGGACACAACAATCTGTGGATCTGTTTTCCGGAATTGTACCTAAGTTTATAGACCCAATAGTTAGTGATTTTAAGGATCTAGAAAAATCACCATTGTATCGTTATTTAGACCAATTTTTAAAAGAAGAGCGCTATTTAGATAACCAAGGCTTAGCTTTAGATGATAGCGATGGTGACAAAAAGTTAGTTCACATTGATGAACTTTACGTTATACCAAAACTTAGCAAAACCCGTATTACAGCTGAATATTTAGCGAAAATTGATGGAGATGATAAAGCGACAAAGTCTTTGCCTCTAAATAGTGTCGCGGATTTAATTGTTGAAAATCCAAGAATGGTGTTGTTAGGTGATCCGGGCGTTGGCAAAAGCACATTAATAAAATGGCTCGTTTGTTCACTTTGTCATTGGAGCGATAACTATGCAAAAAAACGTTTAGGTCCACTTTTCCCTCTTTTACTTACTGTGCGTAAATTATCACAAGTAAATTTATCTGAGCTATCAAATGAAGAGTTTATAAATTTAATATTTATGCAGCAAGGCGATGCTCTTTCTACCTTGATATTAAATGATCAGAGCACTAAAAACTGCTTTTTTGATTTATTAAGCACTGGGCAAGTATTCTTTTTAATTGATGGTTTGGATGAGATTTCACCAGAAATGACTATTTGGCTTGCTAAGCAAATCAAGCAGTTATTACGTGAGTATCCTAAAACAAGGCTTTTGATGACCAGTCGCATTGTTGGGTTTAATAATCAGAGTTTTTGGTATGAAAAGGGTCGATGGAGTGAGTTAGAAAAGGCAAGTACTCCTTTAAAAAACAGTATTCAACAATTCAGCAAAGAGATGGAAGTTAACATTAGTACAGATAACGAGTTAGCTAACGATATGGAAGTCTCTTTTAGTGAGGCTCTAAATTTACCTACTATTTTATATCTGGCACCTTTTTCACCAGAACAGCGAAAGACATTTTCAGAAAACTGGGTAAAAAAATACTTACCTCCTAAAATGGAGCTAAGAAAAGAGTTTATTGAAAATATTACTAATATTAGTGCTCAATTAATTCAGATAAATGCTTTGTCAAGAATACCTGTATTGCTTAACTTAATTTGTTTTATTCAGTGGCGTAGAGGGCAGTTACCCCATGGTAGAGCTGAGTTATATCAGAGAATTGTTGGGACATATCTTGAGTCAATGGATAAAGCCAGAAGATTAGAACATAAATTAGGTCGTGAATATGACTATCAGGATATTAAGAATTGGCTCTCAAAGCTTGCCTATTTTATGCATGCTGGAGATTTATGTTTACCAGACAATAAAATATCCTCATTTGACGAGGCCGAATTAGAAGATGCTAGAGAGCGCCTACCAAACCCAAATCATAATAGTAGCTTTTTTACAGTCAAAGAATCGCAACTAAAGCTGTTTTTAGAATTACAGCTATCTGAAATAATAGATGTTGATTCATTATCTGAACATAGTAATAACTTGGTTGATTATTTACAAAGTAGAACGGGCTTTTTAATACCCAAAGGTGTAGAAAATGGAGAAAATGTATTTGGCTTTAGTCATTTATCATTTCAAGAATATTTTTGCGCTTATTTTAT
This sequence comes from Pseudoalteromonas sp. EB27, assembly GCF_001974875.1. Taxonomy (GTDB): domain Bacteria; phylum Pseudomonadota; class Gammaproteobacteria; order Enterobacterales; family Alteromonadaceae; genus Pseudoalteromonas. Next base: position 135,268 of record NZ_MTQD01000011.1, on the reverse strand, counting down.
AAGTTTAAATTTAGATACTTTACAGGATAATAAGACTGGCTTTCAGTCTTTAGTGAATAGTACTTATGAAGCAGCTTGGAAAGAAATTTGGGTTTTGGTTTTTGAAGAGTTATCCACACAAGGGAAAAACCGAAAAGAAATAGGGATTTTTTATGATAAAGTTTTTGATAATGTTGATTCTTCAGGATTAAGGCTATTCTATGAAGATAGAATTTTTCTCTTACAAAAAGAGTTTATAGACAATACAGCAATTAAGTTACCTGTAAAAAAGGAAAGGAGCTTAGAATTAGAGCTTCTTAAAGCTATTTACACTAAAAGTAGATGTCAGGCTTTAGCTGCCATATTACCAGTTGACGAAAAGATCGAAAATGAGAGTGAGTTAGTTCGGCTTTTAAAAGATGAAAAAAAGATAACTATTTACTTTAACAGGTTGAAAAACTTTTTTTGGTTACAAGACCTTTCAAGCATAGAGACTCTTACGTTTCGCGATTTTTATAGTTCCGATGATTTTCAAGGAATAATAGATATTAATTTTAAAAGTTTAGTAAGTATTAGCTTCGATGGTGAGTTTGAAAGTATACCTTATTTCAAAGCTTACCATGATATAACCGACCTATCTATTAGCTCCAAAAAGCTTAAGTGTTTACCTGACTTCAAAGGCTTTAATAAATTAAAATTGCTAAGTTTGGGTAATATTCAATCGAGTGATTTATTGAATAACATAGCTAGCAAATCGTTAACCTCTCTGAGTTTAACTCGTACAGATTTAACAGGTGTTAAGTTCGGAAAAAATGTTGAAAATTTAGAGACTATAACAATATTATTTGCTAATGAGATTAAAAACTTTAACTTTATAAGTGACTTAAAGAATTTAGAAAGCTGTGATTTACTAGCATCGAAAATAAACAGATTTAGAGGTATTGAAAAGCTAAAAAACCTTAAGAACTTGACTATATCACATTGTGATATAGATAGTGGCGTTGATTGGGATTTGTTAGGGGAACTAAGTGAGCTAGAAGAGCTAAGCTTTACTATCGATGGTATTGAAGATATTAGTTTTTTAAATAAACTCAATAATTTGAAATTATTATTAGTTAAGTCTGAGGAAAAAATAGGTGAAACACAGGAGCTAATTTTAAACGATTTAAAATCCAAAGGTGTAAATGTTCATAGGTAAATGAGCTCTTGCAGTATTATCCACTTTTTAGTTTTGATTATTTAATACCCAGTATTTACCTAGAGCATAGTTAAATACTGGGTTTTTAGCTAAATAATAAGCTGTTAATAAAACTTATAATATTTAAGTTATAAATTAGCTTAACTCCCTTATCGCTCTACTTATTCCATCTAAGCTCAGCGCATACATGCGATTGTTCATTAACTCTTTTATAAAGCCAATAGATTGATAGTACGGCCAGTGTTCAACCGGTTGTGGGTTGAGCCAGGCGACTTTATCAAAGTGGTTTGTTATACGTGATAACCATGCACTGCCGGGCTCTTCGTTGTAATGTTCTACCGAGCCGCCCGCATAAGCTATTTCGTAAGGGCCCATAGTGGCATCGCCGACAAATATGACTTTGTAGTCGCTGGTAAATTTATTAATCAGCGTCATGGTGTCAATCACGTTTGAATGGCGGCGTGCGTTGTCTTGCCAAACGTGCTCGTATAAACAGTTATGAAAGTAGTAAAACTCTAGGTGTTTAAATTCGCTGTGAGCGGCGCTAAATAATTCTTCGCAGGTGTGGATATAGTCATCCATTGAGCCGCCAATATCAAACAGCATGAGTACTTTTACTGCATTGTGGCGTTCGGGTGCCATTTTTACATCAAGCATGCCGCCTTGCTTTGCAGTAGCGCGAATGGTCTCGTTTAAATCAAGCGTGTCGCTTGCGCCAGTGCGGGCAAACTTTCGTAACTTTTTAAGGGCGAGTTTAACTGTGCGCGAACTAATTTCTCTGTCGGTGTCGAGGTTTTTGTATTCTCGTTTATCCCACACTTTTACCGCTTGGCGGTTACGGTTGCCGTCTTGCCCTATACGCACGCCTTCGGGGTTATAGCCGTATGCACCAAAAGGTGATGTGCCGCCAGTGCCCACCCATTTATTGCCGCCTGCGTGGCGTTTTTGTTGCTCTTCTAAACGCTCTTTTAGGGTTTTCATAAGCTCGTCGAGTCCGCCCATAGCTTTAAGTTGAGCTTTTTCTTCATCGCTTAGGTTTTTTTCAAACTCTTTACGTAGCCAATCTTCAGGTAAGTTGTGTTGTTGCTTTAAACTCTCGAGCAAATCAAGGTCAGCAATACCACTAAAGTAGTCGCTAAAGGCTTTATCGAATCGATCAAAATGCGTTTCATCTTTTACCATGATGGTGCGCGCTAGATGGTAAAAGGCGTCTACGTCGGCAAATATAACGCCTTTTTTTAAGGCGTTAATTAAATCGAGCAGTTCGCGCAGGCTTACAGGTAGGCGGTATTCACGCAGTTTGAAGAAAAACGCAATCAACATCTTAACGGCGGCTCATAAAGGCTAATTTTTCGATTAGGCTTATATCTTGCTCATTTTTAAGTAATGCGCCAAACATTGGCATTAAACCGCCTTTTTTAGCTTTGTCGTGCAGTGTTTTAGCGTCTATGTCTTCAGCCATTAAAAGCTTTAACCAATCGAGTAATTCGCTGGTGGAAGGTTTCTTTTTAAGGCCGTTTGCTTCGCGCAGGTTAAAAAACACTTCAAGTGCTTGGCGTACTAAATCCTGTTTAACGTTAGGGTAGTGCACGTCAATAATTTGCTGCATTTCGTCGCTGCTAGGAAAATCAATGTAATGAAAAAAGCAGCGGCGTAAAAATGCGTCCGGCAATTCTTTTTCGTTATTTGATGTGATGATTACAATAGGGCGCTCTTTTGCGACAATGCGCTCGTTAGTCTCATAAACATGAAACTCCATTTTATCAAGCTCAAGTAGTAGGTCGTTTGGGAACTCTATGTCGGCTTTGTCTATTTCATCAATTAAAAGCACTGGGCGTTTGCCGTTAAGCTCTGCATACGTAAATGCCTGCCAAAGCTTACCTTTAACGATGTAGTTGCCAATATTGTGTACACGCTCGTCACCTAGTTGGCTGTCGCGCAGGCGCGAAACCGCGTCGTACTCGTATAAACCTTGCTGCGCTTTAGTAGTCGATTTTATATGCCACTGAATAAGCGTGGTATCTAAGCTTTTAGCCAACTCCTCAGCCAGCATGGTTTTACCTGTGCCAGGTTCGCCTTTAATTAAAAGTGGTTTTTCGAGCATAATGGCAGCATTTACAGCTTGTTTAAGCGCGCTACTCGCTATGTAATTGTCAGTTGAATTAAATTGCACGGTGTACCCTTGTCTGGTCTGAGCAGTAAGTTATTTTGTTATAATGCCATAGTTAAGCAGCAGGTCCAATATAAGCAAAACGCTGTATGACCTCACCTTCTTTTTCAACAGTTTCTAAAAACATACTAAGTGGGCGCGCCCATATACCAAATTCACCATAGAGTGCTTGGTAAATCACAAGCTGTTCCTCGGTTTCGCTATGGGTGGCAACATGAATAACTTTATATTGCGGGCCTTTGTAGTGTTGGTATATGCCTGGTTTTAGGGAAAGTGGTTTTATTGCTGTAGTCATGTTTTGATCTCTTGTATAATTTGGCTTTGCACTTTTAATGTTAACTAATTTGCCAATACTATGAACTATATTTCTTTAGATGATTACAAAAAGGCGTGGGTTTTTCGCCACAAAGATTTACCTGTATCTGATGAAGACGCAGCAAAAATAAAGCCTATGAGCGACGAGCGCGCAGCCGTACTTTGGACAACCATGGTGAGCCGTGAGTTTGATCACCCTGATTTTTTTGAAGACACCGATTGGTGTGGTCAAGAAAAAAGCTTTAGCCAAGAAGTAGATTGGCAAGATGCGTGGGAAAATGGGGATGCGCAACCTCCAGAAGCAATCTTAACGTTTTTAGATTGGGAAGCTAACACCACTGTTTATTTTTGTATGGCACGCGATAATATTATCGAAACAACCTTTGATGTATTTAAACGCAATTGGCAAAACTTTATGTTTTTAGCTGATGGCAGTTTACTAATTGGTAAAAAGCGTAATACGGTTGTGCAATTTTTAGAATCAGGTAAAGCAAAATTAGGTGAAAAGCCAAGCGCTTAAATTGGTGCGCTGCGCTTAAAAAACATTCAATACTGTGTTATAAAACATTTACCTAAATATTTTTGAGTACAGCTTTTGGTCGCTAAAAATCAGTCACTTGGTGCTCAGCAGCAAGTTGAAATTTGGCAAACTGATGCACAAAAAGTGTTGTATGCACAATTGTGTAATGCGTTTTATCAGCGTGAGGTTCAGCGATTAGTTGCAGAGCCTAATGCCGATAAACTGCGCCGACAGTTAAAAAGCCTACCTTATTATATTGAGCGAGCTGCAACGTTAGTTGCCAATGGTGACACGCCTTTTACGCTGGACGCACAAAATGGTACGTGGCTTGAAAAGCAAAAACCAACCCCACCGGATGTGAATGTTCAAGCTAATGAACTTTTTTATCAAACGTATGCCAAAGTGGGGCTTATAGTGCCCGTTATATTAAATGGCTACGATCAGGTGCGTCTTAGAATAGACAGTATCGATCAGTTAGGCGAAAATAAGCTGCATTGTAACGAGCTTGGTTGGTTTGATTTTTTAGGAAATGGGCTAGAGCAGCAAAATGCTCAGTTAATAAAGCCAAGTAAAGTGAGTTTAACGGGGGCATGTTGTGGGCACCAGTGGCAATTTTCGAAGCGTTGCATGCCACGGGTTTTATCTCTACGCGAAATGCTTTTAGCGGGTAGTATTAATTGGCGCAATTTAAAGCGCCCCTTAGCGTATTAAAGCTAAGGTATTTGGAATTTAAAATAAGGAGTGTTAAATGCGTATTTTTCAAGTTGGCTTACTGTGCTTAGCACTGTTTGTACAATACAGATTATGGTTTGGTCATAATGGTTTACAAGACTACACACGGCTAAAAGGTGCTGTAGCGTCGCATCAAGTAACTAACGAAAAGCTCATTAAACGTAATAAAGTACTTAAAGCAGATATTGAAGACTTAAAGCTTGGCCAAGAAGGCATTGAAGAGCGTGCACGCAACGAATTGGGAATGATTAAACCGGACGAAACATTTATTCGTGTTTTACCGGGCAAACAATATGACAAATAAACAGACTATTGCAGCAATTGTACCTGCAGCGGGTGTTGGCAGTAGAATGCAGCACAATGCGCCTAAGCAATATATACAATTAGCCGGTAAAACTATTTTAGAACACACCTTAGCTAAACTTTCCCAATTATCTCAATTACGTACTATTGTTGTTGCTCTTAGCGACAGCGACCCCTATTTTGATGAACTCCCACTGCTTGATAAGCGCATTGTGCGAGCCAGTGGCGGTAAAGAGCGAGCCGATTCTGTGCTCAATAGCTTACTTTTTTTAGCGCCTAACCCGCCTACATGGGTATTGGTGCACGATGCTGCCCGTCCGCTAGTTAATATCAGTGATATAGAACGTTTGATTGATGAATGCGTAAGCGCTGATGAAGGCGGTATTTTAGCTAGTAAAGTAAAAGACACCATAAAACGTGGCCACGAGTACAGCGAACAAACGGTGCCACGAGACGATTTATGGCAAGCACTTACCCCCCAGTTTTTTAAATATAACGAGCTTAAAAGTGCGCTTCAAAACGCATTAGCAAGTGGGGTAACTATTACAGACGAAGCAAGTGCAATTGAATGGGCGGGTAAACCGGTAAAGCTTGTAGCAGGCCGCAGCGATAATATTAAAATAACCACGCCAGAGGATTTAGATTTGGCTGGGTTTTTATTACACAAACAACAAAACGAGAGTGCATTATGATACGAATTGGCCATGGTTTTGACGTACATAAATTTGGCGGCGAAGGCCCGTTAACTATTTGTGGTGAAAAAATTGATTACCCACAGGGCTTTTTAGCGCACTCAGATGGTGATGTTGCTATTCATGCATTATGCGATGCTATTTTAGGCTCGCTTGCAATGGGTGATATTGGTAAGCACTTTCCAGATACGGCAAGCGAGTATGAAAATATCGACAGCCGTATTTTACTTCGCCATGTAGTGAGCTTAGCTAAAGAGCAAGGTTATGTACTTGGTAATGGTGATGTAACTATTGTTGCTCAAGCACCAAAAATGCTGCCACATATTCAAGCTATGCGCGCTAATTTAGCTAGCGATTTAAATTGTGACCTTTCGCAAATTAACGTTAAAGCCACTACAACCGAAAAGCTAGGCTTTGAAGGGCGCAGGGAAGGTATTTCGAGCCATGCAGTGGTTATTATGAATAAAGATCTTGCGAGTACAACAAACGCATGAGCGATTTAAATTATTTATACGGTGCTCCGCTTTCTAAAGCTGATTTTAAAACCACTGCTGAAGACTTTATGGTTGATGAAGATCTTGGTATAGAATTTACTGGTAGTGGCGAACACGTGTGTTTGCAGGTGGTTAAAAAAGGCGAAAACACGCAATATGTTGCCAAGCTAATTGCGCAGCGTGCGGGTGTATCCCCTCGAGACGTAAGTTACGCTGGCATGAAAGATCGCCACGGTGTGTGCTCGCAGTGGTTTAGTGTGAAAGTACCGATTAAAAAGCCTATCGATTTTAGTGATTTAAATAGTGAGAGCATTTTTATTGTGTCGCAACAGCGCCACGATCGTAAATTACGTACGGGCTGCCACAAGGGTAATAAATTTACTATTACGCTTCGTAACGTGACTGAGCCGCTTGATATTTTATGCCGTATTAACGCTGTACGCGCAGGTGTACCTAACTATTTTGGCGAGCAGCGTTTTGGACATGGCGGCCATAACTTAGTAATGGCTGAAAAAATGTTTGCCGGTGAGCGTATTCGCGATAAAAAACTGCGCGGTATTATTATTTCAGCAGCGCGTTCTCATGTATTTAATCAAATAGTAAATTTACGTGTTAAAGAGCATGGTTTAGCTAAAACAATGCACCGTGAAGTATTTATGCTAAGCGGCAGTAATGCATTTTTTGAAGATGCAATTAACGACGAAAACATAGAGCGATTAGCCACTGGCGATATTATGATGTCGGCACCTATGGTGGGTAAAAGTGAAAAAGGCCTAACCGAGCAAGAAAAAGTATGGCTTGAACCATATCAAACATGGTGTGATGGCTTAGGTGAGCTAGGCCTAAAAAATGAGCGCAGGATGCTGCGTTTAATTCCGCAAAACTTAACGGTTGAGACCATAGATGAAACCAGTTTAAAACTGAGTTTTGGTTTGCCAAAAGGATGTTTTGCAACCGCATTATTACGCGAGCTGGTGGATTACACAGATGCAAGTCCACGAGAGCGCAAAGAAAAGGATAATGACATAAATGAAGATACTGTTAAGTAACGATGATGGCGTAAATGCCAAAGGTATTGCGGTTTTATATCAGGCGCTTATACAAATTGCAGATGTAACCCTTGTTGCACCTGATCGCAACTGTAGTGGTGCTAGTAATTCTTTAACATTAATGAACCCGCTACGCGCAACAACGCTTGAAAATGGTTTTATGTCGGTTAATGGCACACCTACAGATTGTGTACATTTAGGTGTAAATCAGTTAGTTGATGAAAAACCCGACCTTGTTGTTGCTGGTATTAACCATGGTGCCAATTTAGGCGACGATACGCTTTATTCAGGCACTGTTGCCGCTGCAACCGAAGGTCGCCACTTAGGCTTACCTGCAATTGCAGTATCGCTTTGCTCACATAAAGGTGAGCATTTTGAAACAGCCGCTGCTGTCACCGTAAATATTATTAAAGGCTTGGCTTCGCACCCGCTTCCAAAAGATCAAATAATAAATATAAATGTGCCAGATATTCCATTAAGTGAATTAAAAGGGGTGCAAGTAACACGTCTAGGCGCTCGTCATAAAGCCGAAACCATGACCAAACAAACCGATCCTTGGGGTCGTGATATTTATTGGTATGGATCGCTGGGTACAGAGAGTGATGCAGGTGAGGGGACCGACTTTTACGCAATCAATAACGGTTATGCCTCTGTTACGCCATTAAGTGTTGATATGACAGCTAAAGATAGCTTAAAAGCAGTAGGAGACTGGTTAGCCGATTTGGAGATTAATCGTGCTCGCTAATTATTCCCGCAGTGCAAAAGCGCTATCTGACTTACTAAAGCGTGAAGGTGTTGAAGATACACAAGTACTTAGTGCTATAGCTGATGTTCCACGTCATGTGTTTATAGATGATGTGCTCAAACACAAAGCCTATGAAAATACAGCGCTACCGATTGGGCAAGGGCAAACTATTTCTCAGCCTTATATAGTCGCGCGTATGACTGAGTTACTTCGCTTAGCTGGTGTGCGCAATAAAGTGCTGGAAATTGGTACTGGCTCTGGATATCAAACTGCAATATTAGCCAAAACGTTTACAAAGGTTTATTCGGTAGAGCGTATTAAAACGCTTCAGTGGCAGGCAAAACGTCGATTGCAACAACTCGATTTATATAATGTAACCATGAAGCATGGTGATGGTTGGCAAGGCTGGCAATCACAAGCACCTTTTGATGGTATTATAGTGACTGCTGCGGCCTCTAAAGTCCCGCAAGACTTACTTGCTCAGTTAGCCGATGGAGGCGTGTTATTAGCGCCCATTGGTGAGAGTGTTCAAAAATTAGTAATGGTTATCCGCGAAGGCGGTAATTATAAAGAGCATGTTATTGCTCCCGTTAGATTTGTGCCGTTAGTACCTGGCGATATTGAATAGGAATTCATTTTGAAGTTGTTTACCAAATTATACGATATGGCCCTAGTGTGGGCAAAGCACCGCCATGCGGAACGTTATTTAGCTGCAATGAGCTTTGCAGAGTCAGTTTTTTTTCCAATCCCACCTGATGTAATGCTTGCACCTATGTCGCTTGCACAACCTAAAAAAGCATGGCGTTTTGCAAGTTTTGCCACAATAGCATCGGTTGTTGGTGGAGTCGTTGGTTACTTGCTTGGATTTTGGCTATTTGAACCCGTTGTTGAGCCATTGATTGCACAAATGCACTGGCAAGAAAAGTTTGATATCGCATTAAATTGGTTTAAAGATTACGGTGTTTGGGTTGTGTTTTTAGCTGGTTTTTCGCCTATACCATATAAAGTATTTACCATTGGCGCAGGTGTTTTACAAATGGCATTTTTGCCATTTTTGCTCGCATCGGCCATTGGACGTGGTGCGCGATTCTTTTTAGTTTCAGCCTTAATGAAGTGGGGCGGGGCTAAAATGGAAGCAAAATTACGTCAATATATTGAAATACTTGGTTGGGGATTAGTGGTATTAATTGCGCTAGCGTACTTTTTATTGCGTTAAGCGTTAAAAATATCAATTGTCTAATTTGGGAGAAAAATACAATGAATAAACAGTTTTTACTGTATGTGACTATATTTGTTGGTGTTTTTCTCTCTGGTTGCTCTTCTCGCCATATTCCAGCGCCTGTTAGCAGCCTAAATAATAATGTTAATGATTTAGGTCACACCATTAACATAAATGGCGATATTTATAAGGTGCAAAAAGGTGATACGCTCTACTCTATAGCCTTTAGCGCCGGTCAAGATTTTAGATTACTTGCAAAAAACAATTCAATTCCATCACCTTACACAATTTTTCCTGGGCAAAACATCTCCTTAATCTCCAAGCCTGAAAAAACAAAAAGGGATGGAAAGTATACGAATTCGAGTAAAAAGTCTATAAAAAACACACAAAAAAATAACATAATATTAAAGAAAGAGCTTGATCCTCCAAAACAACGAGAGTATGTTCAGAAACAAGCCAGTAACAAAGTTAGTAATGCTAAACGTTTGTCGAGCAGTAAAGTTAAGTGGTTTTGGCCTGCAAAGGGCAAAATTACCAAACGCTTTTCTAATAAGGAAAACGGTTATAAAGGTTTACAGATTACTAATCGCAAAGGGGCTTCAGTCTTAGCCGCGGCACAAGGAACAGTGGTATACGCGGGTAACGCTCTTCGAGGATACGGTAGTTTAATCATATTGAAACATAATGATGATTACCTAAGTGCTTATGCACATAACTCGAAATTACTTGTTAAAGAAAAGCAGAAGGTTAAGGCAGGACAAAAAATAGCAGAAATTGGTAATTCAGAATCTCCGGTCACCGCGCTTCGTTTTGAAATTCGCTACCGAGGGCAATCTGTCAATCCTGCTAAATACCTACCTTAATTTTTAGGTATTGATAATTGCTCGGGAGAAGGCTTATGGCTAACGCAGCAAAACTTGACAAACATACTACGACTGATGAAAAATTCGATGACATCGATGCTGATGAAAGTACAACGCTACTAGAAAAAGTAGAAGACGATGAAATTTTTGCAAAAGAAGAAGTAACTAAAAACCTTGATGCAACCCAACTTTATTTAGGCGAAATTGGTTTTTCTCCTTTGCTTAGTGCTGAAGAAGAAGTGTTTTTTTCTCGTAAATCACTTCGAGGTTGTGAAGCCTCACGTAAACGTATGATCGAAAGTAACCTACGTTTAGTTGTTAAAATAGCACGCCGTTACAACAACCGTGGCCTTGCTCTACTCGATTTAATTGAAGAAGGTAACTTAGGCTTAATTCGCGCGGTTGAAAAATTTGACCCGGAACGTGGCTTTAGATTTTCTACTTACGCTACCTGGTGGATACGTCAAACAATTGAACGTGCCATTATGAATCAAACTCGCACCATTCGCTTGCCAATACATGTTGTAAAAGAGCTTAATGTTTACTTACGTACAGCACGTGAATTAACTCAAAAGCTTGACCATGAACCAACAGCTGACGAAATTGCAGCGTGCCTAGACAGACCCGTTGAAGACGTAACTAAAATGCTACGTTTAAACGAGAGAATAGCATCGGTTGATATGCCGATTGGTGGTGAAAACGACAGTGTACTACTTGATATCATCCCAGATGAAAAAAGTGCAGGCCCTGAAGGCGAAGTACAAAACAATGATATTAATAAGCACATTGTAGATTGGTTAGGTGAATTGAACCCTAAACAACGCGAAGTGTTAGCTCGTCGATTTGGACTGCTTGGCTACGAGCCATCGACACTTGAAGATGTAGGTCGTGAAATTGGCTTAACACGTGAGCGTGTAAGACAAATTCAGGTAGAAGCATTACGTCGTTTAAAAGACATTTTGCAACAAGAAGGTTTAAGTACGGATAGCTTGTTTAATCAGTTTTCGTAATAGCTTAAATAATTTAAGAGATTATGTGTGTTAAAAAGCCGAAGAATTTATTCTTCGGCTTTTTTTATGCTTGCAAATTAGAAGATATAAATTACAACAATGCTTTTAGTTTATATAATAAATCGTGCGCTTGGCGTGGCGATAGATTATCAGGGTCGATAGCGCTTAACTGCTCTTCCACTTCAGAAGGTGTACTTTGCGCAGCTTCGTTATTAAAAGTAAAGGCTTGTTGCTCTGTACTTGGTGCAGTAACGCTTTGATGATTTTCAAGTAACTTAAGTTTTTGCTTTGCTTGTGCTATTACAGCTTTTGGCACACCCGCAAGAGCAGCTACCTGTAAGCCAAAGCTCTTACTTGCTGCGCCATCAAGTACTGTATGCATAAAGGCGATTGTATCGTTATGTTCTATTGCATCAAGGTGCACGTTTACAAGACCTGTTGTTTGTTCAGCAAGTTCTGTTAACTCAAAGTAGTGAGTAGCAAATAATGTTTTAGCTGATATTTTTGACGCTAAATGATCGGCTGTTGCATACGCAAGCGAGAGCCCATCGTAGGTACTTGTACCGCGACCAATTTCATCCATTAATACTAAAGACTGCGCCGTGGCATTATTTAAAATAGTTGCTGTTTCGGTCATTTCTACCATGAAGGTTGAGCGACCTGATGCTAAATCATCGCTAGCACCAATACGTGTAAATATGCGATCGATATTGCCTATTTTAGCGCTGTCTGCAGGTACATAACTGCCAATGTGAGCCATTAATACAATAAGTGCTGTTTGGCGCATATAGGTTGATTTACCGCCCATGTTTGGACCCGTAATAATCAACATTTTACGTTGGCTGTTTAATTCAACAGGGTTGGCAATAAATGGTTCTTTCATTACTTGTTCAACAACAGGGTGACGACCTTGCTTAATGCTTATATTGTCGTTATCGCACAGTTCTGGTTTTGCATAATTGAGTGCAAGTGCACGTTCGGCCAAGTTATTTAACACGTCTAAATCGGCCAGTGCTGCTGCCATCATTTGAAGTTGCTCTATGTGTGGAGCAATAAATCTAAACAACTCTTCGTATAGTTGCTTTTCAAGCGCTAAGGCTTTTGATTGGCTACCAAGTACTTTATCTTCGTGCTCTTTAAGCTCAGGAATAATATAGCGTTCGTTATTTTTAAGTGTTTGACGACGAATGTAGTCGGCTGGCACTAAGTGAGCATTGGCGCGGCTTACTTCAATAAAAAAGCCATGTACGCGGTTATAACCAATTTTAAGCGTACTAATACCCGTGCGTTCGCGTTCACGCAACTCTAGTTGATCAAGTACGTCGGTTGCACCTTTACTTAAGTTACGCCACTCATCTAGTTCGCTGTTGTAACCAGGGGCAATAACACCACCGTCACGAATTAGTACCGGTGGGTTTTCTATCACTGCACGTTCTAATAACTCTTGTAAATCAGGGAGCTCAGGCGAGTGCTTGATAATACCCGCTATACGAGGATCGTTAGCATCACCTAACAAAGAATGCAGTGGTGCAAGTGCTTGTAATGCACTGCGCAGGCGAGTTAAATCGCGCGGGCGAGCTGTGCATAAAGCTAGGCGTGCAATAACACGCTCTACATCACCAATCTCTTTTAATGATTCGTGTAATTCACCGCACAGTTGTACATCTAAAATGGCACTAATTGCATTTAAGCGTGAATTTAGCTCGTCTTTATTACGTACAGGTGTATGAATATGGCGCTTAAGTAAACGAGAACCCATTGGCGTTGCTGTTTTATCAAGTACCTGGGCAAGTGTATTTTCAAACCCGCCTGATAAATTAACGGTAAGTTCTAAATTTTTACGGGTTGCGGCATCTAAAATAACAGCGTGTTCGTTGTGCTCAAGTGTAATTGCACGAATATGTGGCAGTGCAATACGCTGTGTATCTTTTACGTATTGCATCAGGCAACCAGCAGCAACAAGTGCGCTGTGAGCTTTATCAACACCAAAGCCAACTAAATCTTTAGTACCAAACTGATCGCATAATAAGTGCTGAGCCGTATCTAAGTCGAACTCCCACTCTGGGCGACGACGAGCACCTTTTATATGCTCAATTAAATGGAAGTTTTCAAAGCTTTCGCTATATAGCAATTCTGCCGGAGCTAAGCGTTGAATAGTTGAGCTAAAAGCTTCATCGGTACTAACCTCTACAACGTTAAAGCGACCAGAGTTAATATCAAGGTACGCAATACCGTATAAACCTTTTTTACTTTGCCAAACGCTGGTAAGTAGGTTGTCTTGTCGTTCTTGTAAAAGCGCTTCGTCAGAAATAGTACCTGGCGTTACAATACGAACAACTTTACGATCGACAGGGCCTTTACTCGTTGCGGGATCCCCAACTTGTTCACAAATAGCCACTGATTCGCCCATTTGAACTAGACGTGCTAGGTAGTTTTCTACTGCATGATAAGGTACGCCCGCCATAGGGATAGGATCGCCACCGGCTTTGCCGCGATGAGTTTGCGAAATATCGAGTAATTGAGCGGCGCGTTTAGCGTCATCAAAAAAGAGTTCGTAAAAGTCGCCCATACGATAAAACAATAAAATATCGCGATGCTCTGATTTTATTTTTAGATACTGCTGCATCATAGGGGTTTGTTGTTTTATAGTGTGTGGTGCATAAAGATCAAACGACATGTATTTACCCAAAGGCTGAATATGGAATTACATCAAGAGATTAAAACACTTGCTGCGCAATTAGGCGCTATTTTAACGGATAAATGCTTATGGATCACTAGTGCTGAGTCATGTACTGGTGGCGGAGTGAGTTATGCCCTTACAGATACCCCTGGAAGCTCTGCTTATATTGACCGTGCATTTGTCACTTACAGCAACCAAGCAAAGCAGGATTTGCTAAATGTAAGTGCCAGTACATTAACGCAATTTGGTGCTGTGAGCGAGCAAACCGTGCGCGAAATGGCATTAGGTGCAATTAAGGCTGCGAACGCCAATATTGCTATAGCTATATCGGGTATTGCAGGACCCGGTGGTGCCACCGAAGATAAACCAGTTGGTTTAGTGTGGTTTGGTATACAAATTAACGACAAGCAACTTGCATTAAAGCAAGTATTTACCGGTGATAGGGCTCAAGTTAGACTGCAAGCTATTGTATTTTCATTAAAAAGTGTAATTGATGAGATAAAATGAAAAAATTAACTTGATACTGTGATTTCATACAGTATACTTGGTTCCATTAGCTGGATTTGGAGAATAAAATGAACGATAACAAACAAAAGGCGTTGGACGCTGCACTATCACAAATTGAACGTCAATTTGGTAAAGGCTCAATTATGAAATTGGGTGATAACAAAGCGTTAAATATTGAATCTGTATCTACAGGTTCATTAGGCATCGATATTGCCTTAGGCATAGGTGGTTTACCTATGGGACGTATTGTTGAAGTGTATGGTCCTGAATCATCAGGTAAAACAACACTTACTTTACAAGTTATCGCCGAAGCTCAAAAAGAAGGCAAAACATGTGCCTTTATCGATGCTGAGCATGCTCTAGATCCAATTTATGCACAAAAGCTTGGTGTTAATATTGACGAGCTTTTTGTATCGCAGCCAGATACAGGTGAGCAAGCACTAGAAATTTGTGACATGTTAGTACGCTCAAGCGCGGTAGACGTTGTTATTATTGACTCGGTTGCTGCACTTACACCAAAAGCTGAAATTGAAGGCGACATGGGCGACTCGCACATGGGCTTACAAGCACGTTTAATGTCACAAGCATTACGTAAGCTTACTGGTAACATTAAACGCTCTAACACGTTATGTATTTTCATTAACCAAATCCGTATGAAAATTGGTGTTATGTTTGGTAACCCAGAAACAACAACGGGTGGTAATGCACTTAAGTTTTACGCATCGGTACGTATTGATATTCGTCGTATTGGTTCTGTAAAAGAAGGTGACGAGGTTGTTGGTAACGAAACTCGCGTTAAAATTGTTAAAAACAAAGTTGCTCCTCCGTTTAAACAAGCTGAATTTATCATCATGTATGGTGAAGGTATTTCTAAGCAAGGCGAGTTAATTGATTTAGGTGTTAAGCACAAAATTGTTGAAAAAGCAGGTGCTTGGTATAGCTACTGCGGCAACAAAGTTGGCCAAGGTAAATCTAACTCAATTAAGTTTTTGAAAGAAAATCCAGAAATTGCAGATGAGATTGAAGGCAAGTTACGCGAAATGCTTTTACTAAAAGCAACTATTGAACCAGAAGATGGTGAAGATAAGTTAGGCGATGACGCTGACCTTTAACAGCCTAAAAATGAGTTTTTAAGCTTGATTTGACCCGAGCTTTAAAAAGCGCTAATCAGTAATGATTAGCGCTTTTTTGTTTTTAAGCTTTTATTAAGTTGATAATAATTATACCAATCAGCTTAATTAAGTAATCTACTTTAAGAAAAGAAAACCTTGTTGATAACGAGAGAAAAACTTCGTTATTTAGTTGATATCGGCAATTTTTTTTGTACTGCTATGCATTAGTAAATTCGAAACTTTAACGCAATTAGCGTCAGGTTTAACCCTTATAATTGATAAAGTATTATTGCGGGTTAGTATTACAGCCATAAAAATAAAAACGACACATAGTATGTGTCGTTTTTAAAATTAATTAAAATTTTTTAATTAATTTTATAGTTGCCAGTTAACTGATAGCGCGTAGTTACGTGGCGCACCGTAGTAGCCTTGAGCCCAGTATAGGCTGTGCAAATATTTTTCACCAGTGGTGTTATTCACATTAAATGTAACGCCTACGTTGTCTGTAATTTCGTAAGTGGCCATTAAATCAAGTAACCCGTAGGCATCTTGATGGGTCGTCACACTTGCAATACCATTAGCATCGCTAACTTGTACTCGGCTAGTTGAATCCTGCCAGCGGTAATTTGCACCAAATGATAAACCATCAATTAAAGGTACTTGGTAAGTTGCTGCTATTTTAAGTTGGTTTTCTGGTGTGTAATCTTTTACTAAATCATCACCATCAATATTTAAATTACTAAAGCTAATACTTGCACTTAAATCATCTGTAAATTTACCGCTTAGCTCTACTTCAAAGCCATCACTATTAATTCCATCTGCGGCGTAGTAGCGAGTATCATCTGGTAATGAGTTAGGTATAGCAATAGCAAGGCCGTCTTGTTTTGCATCAAAATAAGCGAATGTCACAAATAGTTGATCGTCAAGAAGCTGCGCTTTAATCCCTATTTCACTACTTTTCCCTGTAATTGCAGGGAGTTGATTTGCATTTATATCAAGTTCTTTTTGCGGGACAAATGTTTCAGTGTAGCTAGCGTAAGCAGAGAAAGACTCGGTAAAGTCGTATACAGTACCAATGTAAGGTATTAGCTCTGAGTCATTGCGAGTTTGAGCAACACCGTACGCTGTACCTTTTGTTTCCCAATCCGTATAACGCGCGCCAGCAAGTATACTTAGTGGCTCACTTAATCTGATACGAGTTGATATATACGCCGACTTTTGCTCATTCGTTATATCGCTTCCATTTACGCCATCAGCAAGTGTTGCTTGTGGCATTACCCCATCCCACGTTTTAAGTGATGGCATTGCCGGAAAGCCATTGCCTGTGGTGTAATCGTAAAGAGACTGCTCGGTGTAATCCATTTTTGCTTGGCTAACACCAAATGCCAAGTCATGCTCTTGGCCAAATAAATCAAACTTCCCGCTCGCATACAAATCAAATAAGTCGTGCTTATCTTCGTAGTCATAACGGCTTGCATAACCGGTTAAGCCAAGCTCTGTTTCTCTATCTGGTGTACCGTATACGTAAAACAACTCTGAGTCTTGCTCGTTTTCGATGTGAGCATAGCGTGCTCTAGCCACCCATGTTGCTGATAAGTTTTGTTCGAGCGTTACATATACTTGCTCTGCACTGTTATTCCAGTATGACCAATCAGAAGCCGTGCTTGTTGACTCATCGTAGTCAGTTGGTGTGCCGTCAGTATAATAAAGAGGCAGCGCTCCCCAAAGCGGGCTGTCAGCATCTTTTTGCTGATTAACGTAGTTAACACTTAATAGTGTGCTGTCCGTTAATTTACCTTCGTAGGCTAAGTAAATAATTGTTTTATCTGTTTCGTAACGATCTAAGTATGAATCAGCTTTTTGTTTTGTAAATACAGCACGTACGGCGTGTTCTTCATTTATTGGCGTAGATACATCTAAATCTAATCGTTTTTTATTCCACGAACCATATGACACAGACGCATTAGCTTGTGTGTTATATGTTGGTTTCTTTAAAACCATATTTACAGTTGCAGAAGGATTACCCGCGCCGGTCATTAAGCCATTAGCGCCACGAACAATTTCTACACGGTCGTAAATTGAAGTATCAAGACTGCCTTGAATTGACCCTGAGCTTTGTGGAATACCTAAGCCATCAACTTGAAAGTTCGTAATTTCAAAACCACGAGCTTTAAAGTAAGTACGGTCGGTTTCTATTTGCTCTACTGTTACGCCTGGCGTGCTCTCAAGTACTGAGTTTATATCGTCTAATGAAAAGTCGTCCATGAGTGCGCGTGATACTACCGAGATTGACTGTGGTGTTTCTTTAATTGTTAAACCAAGTTTGGTAGCCGATTGTGCCTCTTCTGTTATGTAGTTTTTGTGATGCTGACCATATACCGCAATTTTTTCGAGAGGTTCATTTTTTACAGTTGCTTCATCAGCAAGTGCATAACCAGATAGAATTAAAGAAGTAGCAAAGCTTAGTTTAGATAAACGCAAAACTTGAGGGGACGACATAAGTTTTTCCAGTTAGTTCAAAAAGAAGTGCGTAACTTAATCTAAATGATAGCGATTTGCAATTGAGTTGTATGTTTTTTACCTATTATTATTCTATTTTGTTGGATTTTAGCGTCATATATAGAGATTATGGGTACGAATTGATGAATTATATAGAACTTAATATCGCTTATAAAAAAAGCGGCCAAGGCCGCTTTTTTTTAAGTAGTTAGCTTTTTAGTTATTAAAAAGAGTATTTAACAGAGAACTGTAAACGATCTAAATTGCCATCTACGCCGCTTTCAGTTTCACGCTCAGCATGTTTTAGCTCAGCTCCAAATGTTAGGCGTTTAACAGGGGAATATAAAATGTTAGCGCTATAGCTTTGGCTTGATTCTGTCGGATCGCCAGAAATAACTAATAGATCAGTGTTGTTATCAGCAGAGAAGAATGAGTATAAGAACGTTGAACGCCATTGGCTTGTCCACTTGTGCTGGTAAGCAACAAAACCAGAAGTCGAATCAATGGCATCTAGTTCATCGCCATTAAGTACTGCGCCGTGAGCAACGTTTAAGCCTACGTAACGGCCTAAGCCTTTACCTTGAGTAAGCATAAATTTAAGGTTGTCTTCACCAAGGTTTATTTTACCTGATGCGCTAATACCAAAAGATGTTTCATCTGCATCAACACTGCCTACTTTATAAGTTAGTTGGCGAGCAAGCGCTGCAACAACAATGTTACCCCAATCAGCTTTATGCGTGTAACGAGCTGTAAAGTCAGGTAATGATGCATCATCAGTTACTACCATACCGCTTGTAGTAGAAATTGTACTTTCTGGGTTTTCTAATGAGAAAGACCATGCGCCAGTGGTATACTTAATTTGCGATTGGCGAACAAATATAGTGCCTTCAGCTGGGCCTACAAAATCAAGCGTTTCAGCAAGGGCACCCACGTTTTGAAAGTTAGACCATGTTTGACCAAATAACCAACCGTCGTATGTCACAAACGCATGGCGAATACGTGGAGCATAAGAGTTTGATACACGTTCATTACCGCCAGCAGCTGAGGCTAAAAAATCAATCTCAATTTTAGTGTTAACGGTCTTACCGTTATCCATAACAGTAGCTGTGCCAAAGTTAAAGCGTGACTCGCGAGCATGCATATCAAACACGGCATCTGAGCTGTTATCGTCGCCAACTGTAAGTGTACTTGGTACGTAAAAGTCACGACCTACGTTTGAACCTGCAGGCGCACCCGCTGAATAATCACTCCACATAGAGTCGAGCTTAATGTATCCACCGTAAGTAAATTCGGTATCACCAATTTTTGCGGCAGTCGCTGCATAAGCAGTACTTGATAGTGCACATAGTACAGCGCTTGCTGCCAATGTTTTTAATGGGGTAAATTTCATTGTGGTGTCCTTTATAGGCTACTTGTTATTTGTTACTTTTTTTCATGTAAGGTTGTATTACTTGCTACGAGTATTACTTACGAATAAAAAGGGTTGTTAATTTGGCTTTCAATTCACTTTCTATTTTCATTCGTTAAATAAAGCATTTTAGTAAGTACAACAAAATATCTTTATTTAGAGTACGAGAACACTGTTGAATATGTGCAATATTTACTCAATTACCTATTGGTCTATAAGACTAAGGTTTGAGAACAGATTAGTTTGTATTCACTTACATTTAACGCGTTGTATTATTTATGTAAAAAAATTGAAAGCAGAAGGATTATAAACTACAAATGAGGAAATTGAAGGGGTGTACAACTAAGGTCTAATACTTAATGTAGCACTGCTGAGTAATCCTTGATAAAAGCTTAAGGCAAGTAATTTAAATGGAGACTAAGATGTCACAAAGTATCTATCCAGTTCCTGCGCATATTAAAGATGCGACTCTCATTGATAAAAGTAAATATAATACGCTTTACAAGCAATCTATTGATGACCCAGAAAGTTTTTGGCGTGAGCATGGCAAACGTCTTGATTGGTCTACTCCTTATACCAAAGTTAAAAATACGTCTTTTGATAAAGGTCACATAAATATTAAATGGTATGAAGATGGCTACCTTAATGCTTCGTATAATTGTATTGACCGCCATCTAAAAACCAAAGCCGATAAGGTTGCGCTTATTTGGGAAGGTGATAGTCCATCTCAAAGCGAGAGTATTACTTATCAGCAGCTGCATGATGAAGTTGCTAAGTTTGCTAATGGCTTAAAAAAATTAGGTGTGCAAAAAGGTGACCGCGTAGCGATTTATATGCCTATGACGCCACAGGCTGTGTATGCAATGCAAGCTTGTGCACGTATTGGTGCTATTCATTCTGTTGTATTTGGTGGTTTTTCACCTTCAGCTATTGCCGATCGTATTAGAGATTCGGGTGCCAAGATTGTTATTACATCAGATGAAGGACGCAGAGCAGGTAATTGTGTACCACTAAAAGCAAACGTTGATGAAGCTGTTGCACAAGATACAGTGACTTCAATTGAACACGTTATAGTACATCAATTAACAGGCGGCGAAGTTGATTGGAATGAACATGACATTTGGTGGCATGACTTAGTTGCAGATTTACCAGCGCAGTGCGAGCCAGAGCCAATGAATGCTGAAGATCCATTGTTTATTTTGTATACGTCAGGTTCAACAGGTCAGCCGAAGGGTGTTGTGCATACCACAGGAGGCTACTTAGTTTACTCATCAATGACACATGAATACGTGTTTGATTTAAAAGAAGACGATGTGTATTGGTGTAGTGCCGATGTAGGTTGGATCACAGGACACAGCTACATTGCATACGGGCCATTAGTAAACGGTTGTACGCAAGTTTTATTTGAAGGTGTACCTACATACCCAACAGCCGGGCGTATGGGTGAAATTGTTGATAAACACGGTGTAACTATTTTATATACTGCGCCTACAGCAATTCGTGCATTAATGGCGAAAGGTGATGAGCCAATTGCTTCATCAAACCGTGATAGTTTACGTATTTTAGGTTCGGTAGGTGAGCCAATAAATCCAGAAGCATGGACGTGGTATTACGAGAGTATTGGTAAATCTAATTGTCCGATTGTTGATACGTGGTGGCAAACAGAAACCGGTGGCATTATGATCACGCCATTACCAGGTGCTACTGATACAAAACCTGGTTCTGCGACACATCCATTTTTTGGTATTGCGCCTGCATTATTTGATGCTGAGGGGAATAACCTTGAGGGTGCTGTGGACGGTAATTTAGTTATTTTAGATAGCTGGCCATCGCAAGCGCGAACTGTTTACAACGACCATGAACGTTTTGAACAAACTTATTTTAGCGCCTACCCAGGTGTTTACTTTACAGGTGACGGTTGTCGTCGTGATGAAGACGGGTATTACTGGATCACAGGACGTGTGGACGATGTACTTAACGTATCAGGCCATCGCCTTGGTACAGCCGAAATTGAAAGTGCTTTAGTTGCGCACGAAGCAGTAGCCGAAGCTGCAGTAGTGGGTTACCCGCATGATATTAAAGGCCAAGGTATTTATGTTTATATTACGCCTAACGAAGGTGTAACAGTAAGCGATGAGTTAACAAAAGAGGTACGTAACTGGGTTCGTAAAGAGCTTAGCCCAATAGCATCACCAGATATGATTCAATGGTCACCGGGTTTACCTAAAACGCGCTCAGGCAAGATTATGCGTCGTATTTTACGTAAAATCGCTGCAAATGAGCACCAACAACTCGGTGATACGTCAACGCTTGCAGATCCATCTGTAGTTGATGAACTAATCGAGAACAGATTAAATCGTTAAATGTGCGTTAAAAACTTGATTACAAGTTGATTCTAAACGTAGTATATCGGCTGTCAGTAAGGGTTTTATACCTAACTGGCAGCCGAATTCATTAGGAGTGAACCATGAGTCAGTTTTTAATAGCGGACGATCATCCGTTATTTCGTGAAGCACTAAAGGGCGCATTGAGCGCAAAATTTGAAGGTTTAGAGGTTTTTGAATCATCCGATTTTGACAGCACACTGCAAGTGTTAAGCGAGCAAGAGGATCTTGATATATTACTGCTAGACCTTCACATGCCAGGTAATGGTGATTTATATGGTCTTATTCGTATTAGAGAAGAATACCCAAGCTTACCAATTGCCGTTGTTTCGGGTAGTGAAGACGCTAATATAGTTTCAAAAGTAATGGGTTACGGCGCTATGGGTTTTATTCCTAAATCGTCATCGTCTGATGATATTGCCAGTGCAATTAACCAAATACTTGAAGGCGATACATGGCTACCAAAAGAGCTAAAAAACAAAGTAGCTGAAATTGAAGGTGAAGACCGAGAAATAGCAGCGCAAGTTGCCTCATTAACACCTCAACAATACCGAGTACTGCAATATCTGCACGAAGGTTTACTTAATAAGCAAATTGCTTATGAACTGCACATATCAGAAGCGACAGTAAAAGCACACATTACAGCCATATTTAGAAAACTCGGCGTGTACAATCGTACCCAAGCCGTTTTAATTGCCGCTAAATTAAAACTCGAGCCAATAGAGCAGGCATAATTTACATTTAAAAAGTCACTTGCTTATTTATGAGCAAAAAAATGCCAGCAACAATGCTGGCATATTTTTATGTGTAGAATAATTAATGCTAAGAAAACACTACGGTTTTATTACCATTAATAAATAGCTTGTGCTCTGAGGCAAGTTGCAGTGCTTTACAAAACACTGTTTTCTCAACATCTTTACCCATTTTTGCCATCATTTCAGCTGTATTAGCGTGCGTCACGCTGGTTACATCCTGCAAAATAATAGGGCCTTCATCAAGCTCGTTGTTCACAAAGTGAGCGGTGGCGCCAATGATCTTTACGCCGCGCTCAAATGCTTGATGATAAGGTTTAGCACCAATAAATGCTGGTAAAAATGAGTGATGAATATTAATTATTTTGCCTTCAAAGCGACCCACAAATTCAGGGCTCAAAATACGCATGTATTTGGCAAGGCCAATAATATCAGGGTTGTAGCTGGCAATTAAATCACCTACTTTCTGATCGTGCTCGCTACGGGTTAACCCTTCATGCGATACAACATGAAACGGCACACCAAACCCTTTTGCTAGTGGCTTTAAATCAGCATAGTTAGCAATTACAGCTAATACTTCAATATTAAGAGTTTGTTCAAATTGCTTTAATAACATGCCACCTAAACAATGGGCTTCTTTAGTTGCCAGTAAAACTACTTTAGTTTTTGCGCCGCAATGCAGGGCAAGTTTAGCGCCTTGTGGTAGCAATGCACGCAGTTGGTCTAAAAAGTCGCTTTGTGGCTCACCTGTAAGCTCTGTACGCATGAAAAATCGCTGCGCGTCTTTATCTACAAACTCGTTGTTACGCGTAATGTTTAAATTGTTTTTATGACAAAGCCCTGTGATTTTAGCTATTAAGCCTACGTCGTCAGCACATTGGGTGGTTAATATATAGCTCATTGTCCTCATTCTTACCCCGTGATTAATACCTCATTATTTGTGTTTTGGCATATAAAGCAAGGGCTTTGTGGACTAATCCAATATTAATCATGTTGTTGAGTATAAAAGAGGTAATAAAGTTAAAAAGTATTGAATAGAGGTTAAAAAAATGCCACCTAATTTAACAAGGTGGCATTAATACTACTTATCCAGAGTTTAGGTTAATTAACCCTTAGGTTCAGGAGATAAGTTTTCTTCTTGTCTTAAATACCCAGCAGCTTCTTCGTCATCTTTAGCTATCGCTTGCTGAGTAGGTATTGCGCGCGTTTGTTGGTTTAATTGATGTATTTGTGACGCATTACCTAAATCACGCTCACTGGTGATTGAGGCGATAGATTCACGGTCTTTCAAGAACGCGATAACGTCTTTTTTGATTGCTTGTAATTGCCCTTCGTCTTTATGCATTTCCATAATATGGCGAGGATGTTCAAGGTTTTTCATGCCTGTTGCTGCAAACGTAGTAGAAACAACACGAGAAACAATAATCCAAGGCGTTATGCTACTGCGTACTAACGTATTTTCTGAGCGGGTACTATCATGAATACCCGTACCAGTTGATATTTTAGACTCAGTAAATGTGCCTTCACATTTAAAATATACCAATAGTGATTCAAATTGCATTTCAGCAAAAAATAAATGAGCTGTGTTTGTTAGCAATTGCGCAAATGCTTTAATAAGTATACCTATTAGCAATAAGTGAAAGCTTGTCATTAATAGCTCACTAAATTGAACAACATGTTGGTTATTAAATGCTTGTTTAAAGCTACTAATATTTGCCGCGTCAACGTAATGATAAATATTGATAAACGAATACGCTAAAAACACAGTAAACGCCAACGCTACAATATAAAGTAAGTTACCGCTCACTAAAGAAATTAGCCTTGCTAACGAGAAGTTTTTACCTAAATCCATTGAGTGCAATTTAGGCTGAATTTCTTGGATCATTTCACCTTTAAAACCGCCTTTACCTTCAATTTGTTCTTGAAGTTTAGGGTCTAATTCTCTGTAAACTCTGTTAGGTACCTCTTTATAACGACGATTAGCCATTACTAAGTTATCAAGGTTTATAAAAATTTCGTCTGGATGAACAGACTCTTGCCAGTTTTCACGTAGTTCTGATACTTCAGCCGAAGGTGTAACTGCATTTAAACGCGCTTTAATCATAATAAAAGCAATTGCGCAGCTCAGAGTAGCTAATACAATAATCGCAATTAAGTACATGCCAGCATGAAGACTAGGTAGTTGCTCAATCCAGCCATCTATTTCTTGTTTGCTAATGTGTTGTTCTTTCATCAGCCATGACATAGAAAGACCAATAGCGATTGGTAGAATAAAAGATAAAGAAATAATTTTAGCGAGTGCACCGGTACCAAGTGCTTCAATATTTTTTTCAGCGTTTCTAGAAATAGGTTTACCCGTAGAGCGCCACGAAAAAAGCACGTAGAACATTAATATGGCACTATAAACAGGAAATGCTAATTCGCCTGCTTCACCGGTAAAACCCGATAAAGATACAAATGCTACAAGGCCATAAGCAATAAGTGCAACAAGGGTACTTACCCATGAGCCAAATAAGCGCTGAGCAACATTACGAATAGGATAAGGTAGGAATAATAACTTAGGGATTAAACTGTGTAGTAAACGTGATAAAAAACCATTAGGCTCTTTAAATGTACTATTTTTACGACCAACCAACATTTCTTCTAGTGATTGCGCTGTATAGGCTACTTCTTTTTGTTCTTCTTGAGCGGTTGATGCTTGTGATTTGCTGTAGTTATAAGCAAGTGAAGTAGGGTGGTTTCTGCCTACAAAATACTTAAGAGTTGCATAAATACCACTTGAAAGTGAGCGAATGCCGAATGCTAAAATAAGCATGCCAAACACCATTAAAATCCATCCAGCGGTTGTATCTTCTTTCACTGAGCCCGCAGCAATAACAAGTAAACTAATACCCGCTATAGACTCAATGAGTCCTCTTAGCGCTGTTACTTTACCTTCTAGTTTGAAGGGGTTTTTTAGTCCAAGATCAATCGATCCATAATCAAAAGCCATTGAATTCTCCATTTAAACAGCACCCCATTACGGGGGACAAAAGTGTAATTAATCTGAACTTAGGATAATAAATCTATCTCAAGTAGTTTTTAGCGCGAAGTGCATTGAGTTTAATCGTAATAGACTTTTTGCTTGCGCGTAAGTGCGTCCTACTTTTACAAAAACCTAAATAGAATTATTAATATATATTAAGTATTTATAGTTGTTATTAGTTTTTTATTATATATCAATAATCTTGTTCAGTTTAAGGTTATTTTAAAGTGATACATTTTATATTTCGACGCATACTTAAATATAACTGGAGGGTAAATGAAACTAATTTATGTAGACGATAATTTGCCAGGGATCACTCGTAAACTTAAGCACAAAAGTTGGCTTTACTTCGATCCAATAGGAAAGCAAATAAAAGAGCAAAATGTGATTGATCGTTTAAATGGATTGGCATTTCCGCCTGCCTATAAAAACGCCTGGTTTTGCCCAGAAGAAAATGGGCATATTTTAGCGACAGGGTTTGATAGTAAAGGGCGAAAACAATACCGCTATCATCCTGAATTTAGAGCGCAACAAGAGGCTAAAAAATACCAAGCATGTGGAGTGTTTGGTAATAAACTTCCTTTGTTAAGAGCTCGTTTAGAAACAGACTTACAAGGTGATGAGCTTAATATTGAACGTACTTTAGCGGCAGTTGTAAGGCTTATGGATTTAGGTGCGCTGAGGGTAGGTAACGAGCGTAACGTAAAGCAAAATAAAAGTTTTGGTGCTACAACATTACGCACACGCCATGCAAAACTCACGGGTAAAAATATTCAGCTAAAGTATCGTGCTAAATCAGGCAAGGAGCGTGAAGTAAATGTAACCGATAGAGTGCTTAGTCATGTAATAAAAGACTTACAAGATTTACCCGGCCAGCATTTGTTTCAGTATATAAATGAGGGTGAGTGCACTAATGTTACATCAAGTGAAATAAATCAATATATTCAGCAAATAATGGGTGAGGAGTTTAGTGCAAAACACTTTAGAACCTGGCGAGCAAGCGTAATTGCATTTAAACAATTAGCTAAAGCGAAAGGAGCGCTTACTTTAAAAAGTATGCTTGATAGTGTCTCCCAGCAACTGGGTAATACTCCAGCTATAGCACGTAAATCTTATGTGCATCCCGATTTAATTATGCTGTGCAAAGAAGATGAAGATACTCAAACTGCGTGGAGAGAGTCGCTTTCATTACCACGAAAAACGAAGTACTTGAGTCGTTATGAACGTGGTTTTTTAGCTTTTTTAAAAGATTAATTGCCATAGCAACTTTACACACTTAAGCATACTAATTACATATTCACTAATCTAATTTATTAACGTTTAAAAAACGAGTTTTTAAAAAGTCATTAAATTTCAAACGTTTACTGTTAAATTTTAATTTGGCATTACCGTTGCACCTCCAGTGTACTACTTAGTGGTAAGTACAAAAGCATTTATCAACGATATTTAGCGAGGAGGTACACAGTGAAGGGGTCATTTTCAAATCAAGGGTTTACTAAAGCAAAGCGTTTTACTTTAAAAACTGCATTGTTTATTAGCATGAGCGGCTTATGCTCAGCACCTGCTCTCGCTGCTAATGAGCTTGAGAGTGTAGTGCTCGCTAACTCTTCACTAACTACTTACAACTCACAAAAGTACATGCAAGCTGATGACAGCTACTACTTTGATCAATATTCATCGCAGTTAATTGAACGTACAGAAAAGGCCATTAATTGGTATCAAGAAGTTGTTAATAAAGGAGGTTTTACTCACTTATATAACGATGAATTGCTTGAACTAGGCAGCAATAATAAAGAGGTAAACTTACTTGCACAGCGTTTATACCAAGAGCGTGACTTAAAAAATAATGTGTGTGACGAGTCTATATGTACGTTTGATAAACATATAGAACAAGCCGTTAAGCAATTTCAAAGCCGCCATGGTTTAAAAGTTGATGGCCGAGTGGGTAAGCGAACTTTTGCTTCACTTAATGTGCCCGCAAAGCAAAAACTCGATAAATTAAAACTTAACTTTTATAGAATAACTAACTTTGCAGGCGCAAGTGATGAGCAATATGTGTATGTAAATATTCCTGAATATAGCTTACGGTTTGTAAAAGCGGGCGATGTGAAATTAAAAAATAACGTAATTGTAGGTAAACCAAGTTGGGAAACACCTGCATTTAGCGACGAAATAGAAAAGTTTGTAGTTAACCCTGAATGGCGTATACCCACCTCAATCGCTACTAAAGAAATTGCTCCAAAGGTAGCCGAGGATCCTGACTACCTTGTAAAAAATAACATTGAAATTAGAAAAAACAGCTACCTAGACTCACAAACTGTTAATCCTAGCAATATTGATTGGGATTCTATTAAGCCATATCAATTTGATCACTTTTTAGTTAAACGTGCTGGTGAAGAAAACCCTCTAGGAGAGGTTAAGTATTTATTTCCTAACGCCGAAGCAATTTATGTTCACGATACACCAGCAAAACAGCGTTTTAGCCAATCAAATCGTGCTTTATCGCATGGCTGTATAAGGATAGAGCAACCCTTTTCGTTAGCGCGTGAAATTATTAAGCACGAAGGAGAGGCACAAACACTTAATCATATAGACAGCGCACGTACTCAAAACAGTACTCAAACGTTTCATTTAGACGAGCCTCTTCCTATTCATTTAGTTTATTGGACTGCATGGGTTGATGAAAATAAGCTGGTTAACTTTAGAGATGACATTTATCAACGCGATAAAAAAGCATTATTAAAAAATGATGAACAATTGGTGATTGCCGCTTTGTTAAAAAATAAATAATGAGAGGGTTTATGCAATTTATTCATTATATTTCTATCGCCGTATTCACACTTATATTTAGCAATAATGTATTTGCTGCAGCGCCCACAAAAGCTGCGCATCAGGTGGTTGATATAAAAAATAAAGCTAACTTTGAAGATGCAGAATTTAGCTTGAAAATTAACGATATAGTTATGCCATACTCGGTGTTTTCGGTGTTTGTAATGCCCCAAGAGCAGGTTGAGTTTGAAGTGCTTTTTGCGCAATCAAAAAAAGCCTACAATTTAATTAATACTCAAGGAAAGTCCGAGCTTACGGACACTAACCGCTGGCAATGGCAAGCACCCAAAGAGCCTGGTTTAACAACGGTAATTATTGAGTCGCCCGATAAAAAACAGCGTATGAAAATTAACGTTTTTGTAAAAGTACCCGCAGACCACGTTGAAGGAGGAAAGCTCAAGTATTACCACATTGGCCACTACCCTAAGCCTTCACAGATTAAAGACACTGCACATTACATAGTGCCCGATGGATTTGTTGAGGTAACGCCTGAAAATGAAAACGTAAAAATATCACCTCACTTTTCACTAAAAGAGTTTGTTAGTAAGCAGCGAAGTAAGCACCCAAAGTATTTATTTTTACAAAACAAGTTGCTACTTAAACTAGAAAAAATACGCAAAGAGCTCATTTTAGAAAACATACCTGTCAGTAATATGGTGGTTATGAGCGGTTACCGAACTCCGTACTACAATAAATCAATTGGCAATGTAAAACTTAGCCGACACGTATTTGGTGATGCTGCCGATATTTTTATAGATAACGATGGCAACTACCGCATGGATGACATAAATAATGACGGTAACTATTCAATTGGTGACGCTAAAGCTATGGCTGATATAGTGGAGTCGTTAGCTAGACGTGAATCATTTAAAGGTTTGTTAGGTGGTTTAGGTATTTATGGGCCTAAGTCGCACAGGGGCGCATTTATACATGTTGATACGAGAGGTTTTAAAGCGCGTTGGGTGAGTAAGTAGTTACATCAACTTAACTATTTTTAGTTACACAGGGATTATGCAAGTGCAGACTAATGGATAGTGTTGAGCTTCACTTTATTTAAAAGTATTGAGCACTTGCTAGTGGTCAATACTTTCTCTTTTTGCGATGAGTTTTATCACACGTTGCTCTTTCATCGTTGCACTACTTTCTTCCAGTAATATATCGCTAAAGCTTGGGTTATATAATCTAGGCCTACTGAAATTACGTAGCACGGACGCGACCCACGTAAAAGATGCACTGGAAGAATTATCTTCTGTCGCTTTAGCCTCAGCATTTTTCAAAAGCTGATAAACCTTGATCGCACGCTCTGGGTAAGCGTAATCATCAATTGTTATCCAAGCTTCATGTAGCTCTTGCAGTGAATAATTTAAATAGTCTACTTCCATATTATTCTCCGTTAGTCATAAAAGAGCTCTACGCGTGTAGTTTTTGGTAAATAATGTATTTTCTATTGAGTTTTAAATAGTCTATTGCAGCATAAACGTTTCATATTCTAAATCTTCAAATTGCTTTGAAAGCCAGAATAACCCTACTACCGAGGTAATAATGGTTGCTAATGCAAAGCCATATCCATAGAACTGCGGCCCAAAAGCTATTGATAGCAAAGTTAAAACCACATTTATTACCAAAAATAGTCCAGCTAAAAATAGGACTGTTGAGCGTTTATCTAAATAAAACAAAATATTCAAAATAGACAAAAATATAACTTGCACCCCTACACCTACTACATCAATAAATAACAGCGTTTTGTAGTTTGGATCAATACCAATAAAGGTAAGTATTTGCTCACCCCATAATAATAAGCAGGCAACGGTAATACCCTGAATTTTAAATATATCGTATAAACCAGCACGCGCAGTCTGGATCATACTGTCTTTTAATATGTATATCTCTTCAAGAGATGAGCCACCACGAATAGCGGTGTAAAAACGGTCGTACTCTTCTACAAAGTCGGTTTCCATTTTTACTAAAAATACTGCCATACCAGGAATAATAGATAAATAGGCCAAAAATATAGGTAAGTCATAAATTGGGCTGGCTCTTAACGTGCCAATAATTTGGATTGATGTGCTTGGAGAATACCAAAAAATGATTTTATCAGCCCACACGCCAATATTGTAAAACAGACCACAAAAGAACAGGCTGTAATACACTTTTTTATTGCTTAAAAAGTCAAAGCTTATAAGTTTTTCACCAGGGTAGCGGCGAATAATCATAAATAAAAAGCTAAAAAAGAGCAGTGCTTCGCCAGCGAAAAATGCAAAAAACAAGCCGTCTAACTGCCAGTCTCTTAATAAATATGCAAGCAGTACCATAAAGGCATAACCACTTAGCATGGTAATCAAAATCAACCGGTATTCTTTCATACCCGATAGAAAAATAGCGCCAAGCCACTGATTACATAAGCTTACAAAGGCACCTAAAATTATAATCTTAGTAACAACGGGTATAGGGAGCATAGGCCATACAGCCAAGCCCACCAATAATGCGGCTATTGTTGTTATAAGTTGCGCACCAAGTAAATTAGGAAGTACTTTTGCCTCTTCTTTTTGAAAAAACAAATCAGCAATAAATCGAGTTAATAATAACTGCAAGCCACCCGTTAAAATAAGTGAAGCTGCCATCATGTAGGTAACAAGCGTTAAAAACTGAATAATAAGTACTTTAGGTAATACAACGCCTAAACTTAAAATACCAATTAGCATTAACGCTACAATAGAGAGCAGCCAAGGACCTGAGCCTATTAAGCCCGCGTAGCCGTATGCTTCAAAAACTGAGAGCAGGGTATTTTTTTTGAGAATTTTTCGTATCTCAAAACCTATTCCGGCCATGCCATTGTATCCTTATAAAGTTTATCGTAACGGGCAAACATGTGGCTCTCGTCATAAAATTTTTGTACGCGGTCTAAACCACTTTTTTGATACTCAAGCCAAACTTGCTCATTTGTTAGCATGTTTGATATTTGTTGTGCTGTTTCGCTAGGTGAAGCAATTGAGACAACTTCACCGGCTTTACCTAATGCTTTATCTTCATCGGTTCCGCCTTCGATTATTTCGCGGCACGAGCCAACATCACTAGCAAGTACAGGCACACCGGCCGCCATTGCTTCTAAAAGTACTAAAGGCTGCGCTTCGGAAATCGAGGTTAAAGCTACAATTCCGAGCTTAGGCAAAATTTTGGTAATATCTTGCATACCTAAAAACTTTACACTGCTTTGTAAATCAAGACTGCCTACAAGTAGTTCACACTCTTTGTAATATTGCGGATCTTCTTCATAAGGGCCGATGATCCAGCCTTCTACTTCAGGCAGCATCGATTGCGCCTCTTTAATCGCACGTATAAAGGTTTTAATATCTTTTATAGGCACTACACGTCCAATTAATCCAACAACTGGTGGTATCTGTTTTGGACGCTGCTCAAGCGCTTCAATAAAGCGCACTGTTTTAATTCCATTAGGTACAACAAATGCTTTTTCTGGCGCTGCACCATCCTTTATTTGGCGCTGCCTGTTACCGTCGTATAGCGAAATGATCTTATCTGCTTCTTGGTATGTTGTTCGGCCAATTTGCTCAAAAAAGCTGATCCACATACGGCGAATAAAGCCCATCTCGGTATTTAAGTTTTTACCTAGGCTTTGTTCTGACTCTTTGATCCAACTGGCTTGAATAAGATCTATTTTTCTCTCTTTGGTGTAAATACCATGCTCGGTCAACAAAAAGGGAGTATTACTTATTACACTGGCGCCGGATCCTAAAATACCCGCATACCCGGTAGATATTGAGTGAATAAGTTTAACTTTAGGAAGCCCTCGTGCAATTTCGGCTATTTTAAATAGCGGTTTATATAAATTGCGATATGACCAAAAAAAGTCAATAAAAGAAGATTCATCACAAAAAGTTGAATAATAATTAGTGAGTACTTGCCACGATGATTCACTATATAAAAAGTCGGCTTCGTTAATACCGTCTTTTTTAGCCAAAGTCTCAAATGCAAACTTTAATAACTCAGTTGGGATGGGCTCATCACAATCTCTAAAATAATTTTGTAGTTGCTGCCAAAAATCAAAGAGCTCTTTTTTATATTTAACGCCATGCTTAGCTTTTATTTCAGAAGTGTCATTTTCCACTAAATAATGTACATGCAGCTTGGTAACATTTTTAGGCAAAGTATATTGAATCTCGCCATAATGCTCTGGTGCTCCACCTATAAAAACAAGCTCAAAGTTATAATGAGGTAACCCTTCAATTATTTGATGAACCCAGCTAGATACGCCACCACGCACATAAGGGTAAGTGCCTTCTAAAAGCAGTAAAATGTCTGCATTTTTGTTACTCATGCCAATACTCCTGTAAATGACGTAATTCACTGCCCTTAGGTTGTTCTGGGAGTTCTTTTAAGTAGCGTTTACAGTCGTCAAACTTGTTCATACAAAAGGCAACTTCGGCTTTATAAGGGAGAACATGACGCCTTGCCATGCCCGACTCAGTTGCTTTGAGTAGGTACTCATGGGCTATTTCGTATTTGTTTAAGGCTAAAGATATACGCCCTAAAAATATAAAGGTTGCAGGTGTTTTTACGTGCTCAATACTTTGCTGTGCAAGTGCTTCGGCTTTTTCTAAAACGTATTCACGAAGCGCACCTTGTGCTAAACCTAAGTAGCTAAGTTCCCAATAAAGTTCGGCTAGTTGTTTTTGTAAATTACTTAACTTTGGCTGCTTAGTCGTAATGGCTATTTCTTGCTGGTACAAACTGATTTTTTCGTTAAGTTTGGTTTCTTTACCATCAAGGGTTGAGTAGGCGAGTAGTCGAATATCATCTTCTAAATCTTTAAGTGCTAGCTTTAAAATAGGAATAGCTTGTGAGTCACTCATGTGACGAGCCGCCATTACAGCACTTAAACGCTTGTTTGGCTCATTAGCGTGCTTCAAAATTGCTTTAAGTCCGCCAATTGAATAGGTTGGATTTGCTGATATTGCTCTGGCTTCAAAAGGAAGCTCAGGTATTTTATGCTCCTCTATTTCTATCTCGTCATTCTTGAGAGGTTTACAAAGAGCAAATGTAAGTGCTACTACAACACCTATAATTCCAAGTACTGGTAATGTAAGCAATAATAAAAACATGAGTAGCAAAGAGCTATAAGGAGTCGTTTTGTATTTTTTAGGTATAAAAACATAACTAACAATAGCAAAAAAGATGCTAGCAATAGCATGCAATAATATAGCTAAAAACCAATTAGGTGTTTCCAGTACTTCTATTAGTGCAAAGTACTGACAAATAAACCCTAATATAGCCGCTACAATAATTATAATCATGAAAGTGAAACCAATCTCTTTATGTCATCTGAGCTTATAGGTAGTGCAAGTTGCTGCTCAATAACAATATCAAGCTCAGCTAAAGTGCTACCAGTGCGCTCTTTACACCAAGTGTTCATTCGGGCGATAAACCCTGCTTTTTCAAGTTCATCAGCTAATGGCATCAATAGCAGTAATACCTGATTTTGATTATCGTACAAATAAATGTCTAAACCACGACGGGCTTCACTTAAATAACTCATAAGTTGAGTGGATTTATCAGTAATATTATTAGCTTTTATTTTTAGTAGCTGCGATGGAATGTTGTATCGTTTTGCTTCTTTATTCGCACGTTTAACTTGGCGAATAAAGTATGGATACTCTTCATAAGTCATTACTGGGTTTGTTATTTCATGGCGCAGTAGGTCGCCAATATGCCCAGCCATAACTGCAAGTAGTGTAAGAGTGGTATTTTTAAGTGCAAAAAATTGTACTCTTTCAACTAAAATAGCGCCATAAATTGTGTTATTTACGTCGATAAGTGGAATCGCCATATGGTATTTACTTATACCTGATGCCATTTTTGCGTCTTTTACTGATACTAATTCTTTTTCTTCAATCATCGCTAATATAAGAGGATCGTTTTCAGCTATTTGACTCATTTTGCCAATAGAGGCAAGTGGTGGCTCTAAAACAGTGTCATTTTCAACTTTATATAAACCCGCTCTTTCTAATAAACCATATTCAACGAACAGGTCGATTATTTTTTGCGCTGCGCTATCAAGTCTTCTTTCTTTTAATAGCCCGATAGAGGTTCTTACTGCTTGTAGCGATTCACGCAAACTTAACGTATGGCCAGCTAACATTTGCTCTATTCTATCGTGAGATGAATTAATTAAGTGATACTGACGAGTAAATGTTTCAAGGCGGTCGGTTACGTACTCAAGCTGAATACTTTGTTGTTGATTAGTGCGCTCCCACACATCCCTAAATTCACCTGTGATCATAATTACAATAATGTAGCCAATCATAGCGTTAATATTGAAGTCGCTTTGTGGTGATAAAATATTTGTTTGAAGTAAAAAAAGTTGGCCAACAAGCAAACATAAAATACTAATAAAGCCTTTTGAAAAGCCATAACGTAGAGAAACTAAAAGTGGGCCAAGTACAGGCCACGAAAACCCTCCCTCAGTCCAAAATGGGTCCTCTGCGTTAAATAATACAGGCAGCCCTAAAGCAAGCGCGGTAAATATAAATACCTCAGCCCATATTTGTAGCTCAGGAACGTCTCTTGGTCTAAGGAAATGTGTTTTCACTCACTAACCTCTATATAAGAAATTAAATCGGCAATCACATCTTGTGCTGTTGCTGCAATGCTATCGCGGCCCCAACCACTTTTAGCAATAGTACCGGTCCAAATCGGTGTTGTTTGTCCAGTTACAGTGAGTGATAATGTAAGTGCAACAACGGGTTCGCCATCAAGGCCAGCTTTATAGCGCCACTCTTCAATACTGCCTGTTAATACATAGTCAGCTTGTTGAGTGTTTAACCACTGCATAGCATTGTCTAAGCGGTATTGATCGTCCAGCGGTGGAAGCTCTTTGGTGTTAACGCGAGGTGCACGTATAAGAGTTGGTAATTTATTTTGTTGCCAAATACTGGCTAAAATATCTTCAGCACGCTCACCTGCAAGCGGTGTTTGAGCATGATTAACAAGTGGCATTAATGCCACTGTTTTTAAAGGGCTAAGCTCTACATCATCAGCAACTCTGCTGGTGGTACATGCTGATAATAGTAATACCAAACACGGTATAATTAAACGAAACATACTCTCTCCTAACATTAAAAATGTACGTAATAACCTAATTGTAATTGTGTATCTGAGTTACCCACTTTATTACTACTTTGGTAACCCAGCTGTAATTTAAATAAATCATCGCCTAGTACAGACCAACCTGCGCCACTCGAAACAGATACATCTACTGTATCGTTAAGTGTTTGATAGCCAGTACTTATATCGAATAGCCATGAAGGGTTTGCGCCTAAATAAGGCGGCTCTAACGAACCCGTTGAGGCAAATGAGGTACCTAGTGCAAAGCGCCTAAATGGTTGAAGGTCAACTCTTAGAGGTCTTGTGTCTGTATTTATTAATGCATTTACACGTTCAAAGTCTTGCCATTGTGCACTAAAATAAGCGTTCCAAATTGGGCGATCTTTTAAAATGCTGTACTGGTAACGTGCATTATATTCTTGGCCATTAATGAGTGAGCTGCCATCGTCTCTTCGAGAAAAAGACATCGCTGCTGCTGATAGTTGTACGTTTTGTCTACCATCAATGTTGTAGTTAACATAGGCCGTGGCTTTATCTAGTTGAGCATAACTAAGTAGCGCTTCTGATTGGCGGTTTTCAACATTATATTCAAGCTTTAAACCTATCTGTGTACGCGAATCCCATTGATAACGAGAGTCTAAGCTAAGACCTTGGCGGCTAACTAAGCTGCCTTGGTGAGAATCTATTTTTGCATCAAAATACCAACGACCAAATGTCATTTTATCTTCTATCGCAAACAGTAATCCGTTGTTATCAAGATTTTGCTGATTACTTAAACTTAATTTCCATTGCCCATTAGCATAAGGAAAATAAACGTTTACATCGTACTGGCTACTGTTTAAACCAGCCTCTGGCGATAGGTTAATTTCAAGCGCCCTAAAGTAGGATGCACGTGCATTTCTAAGTAAGCTCAATTGTGATTCGTCAAGCTCACCAGTCAGTTCTTCATACCAACGCTGCATTGTTGCGTATGGCTGCTTTAGATAGAGTAGGGCGTTTAGTTCATCTAATTTGCTTAGTGAGCCTTCTGCTAATAGTTGTTTCGCTTTATTAAATTCGCCGTTGGTCATATAAAGTTGTAGTTTTTGCCATGGCTCTAATTTTTGTGCAGCCCTGCGCGCTAACCACCAGTTTGTTTGGGGCTCACCAATAGTGTCGGGGGCAAGTTCTTCCATTGTGTTTAATTGCATTAAATGAGGAACAGCCATCGCGCCCGCCCAGCGGAACATTAAGCCTCTGTATGCATATTTATCTTTAGGTAAGTGTTGCAGTAAATAGTGATTAAGTTCAGCAGCATTTGCATAATAACCAAGTTGCTTCATTACATCGGCTAAGTTAACCAGTGTTGTTAAATCGCTTGGATCTGCAATGGCTAATTTACGCAAATAAAAGTAAGCACTGTTATATGACTTTTCGTGAATAGATAAGCTTGCTAATAGCTGGGTCCACGCATAGGAAGGGTCGCTTTGAGAATAGCGAGCTAAAATGCGGCTGATCATCACGGTGTCGTGCATTTGCAGCGCTAACCAACCTTGTGCCAGCACAACATCAGAGTCATATTCACTTAATTTAGCGGCGCGGTTTAAAGTTGTATAAGCTGAATTTAAATCACTTTGGTTTTGATACCAATTAGAAAGAATTAACCAAGCAGGATAGAGAGCTTTATTATATCGTTGTTTATCAAGTTCAGCATGAATACGTGCAACTGATTTAGCATCATTTACTTGTGTGCTTAATAATGCAATTTGAATCAATTGACGGTCAGTTTGCGAGTCGCTTTTCCATAAATAATCAAGAAGCTCCTGAGGCCGACCTTCAAAGCGCAGTTGTTGGTAGTGCAGCATGTCGCCTACGCTCAAAGGACTTATTTTTTGTAACTTCTCTAATGCATATAGCTCATGAGCTTTGTCCTTAACTCGCATTGCCATGTCAATATTGGCGCTCCAAAATTCATCGTCAGAACTTTCATGTTTATTTTTTAGTACTTGCAGAGCTGTAGAAAAGTCATCTTCTAGCCAAAATGCGCGGGCAATCCAAAGTAAATCTTCTTCATTTTTAGGCCCTTTATATGTAGGCCACAAAGCCCTTAATGCTTTTAAATTACCAGTATCGTGAAGTACTTTTGCTTTCCAATATTGTGATAATGCACTTTTACCATTTATTTGCTCAAAGCGTTCAATATTATTTAATTCTTGCTTTGTGTTACCAATAAATTCGTTAGCTTGCATCCAATTAGCAAAGCCATTACCTTTTAGATTTCTATTTTGGGCTTTATATTCGTATATATCATTAGCGTCTTGGTATAAATATAAAGCGGTGGCATCGTTAATACTATCGGTAAGCATCGCAGGAGTTACAGCTTTGTTAGACATTAGCCATTTAAACTCTCGAAGTGCTTCTTCAGGCTTGTTTTGCCAGCGCTTTATCTTCCAATTTAATAAATGTAGCTCTTTGTCAGCTGGGCTTTGTAGTAATAACTTTGCGAGTAATTGCTCTGCCCCTTTTGCATTTGCATTTGCCAAACGCAGGTGCATCGCTTGTGTTAAGTACTCTGTGTTATTTGGCTCAGCTTTTAATAAACTTTCAATGGCTTGAGCTGCATCTTCCGTATTGCCTGCTAAGTTAGCCAAATAAAGTGTGCGTTTAATATTGGCTTGGTCGCCATAGGTTTTCCACCATGCATAAGCTTGTATCGGGTGATTTGCACCAAGTGCAGTTTCAATCGCTTTAGCTGCAAAATCAGCATTTATATTTGTTTTATAAATAGCGAATGCTTTGTCTGGTTCGCCTGCGCTTAACCAGTAATCGGCTGCAAGGAGAGGCTGTTTATTTTTTTGATAGTACTGAGCAACTTTTGCATTTAACCCAACTGCTTTTGCAATAGTTAATATTTGTTCGTTCCAGTTTTTATGAGCACCAATTTTTAAAGATAACTCTTCAAAGCGGTCGTCAACTTTAGCACCGCTTGCTAGCCATAATGAGTAGAGCAGCTTTATTTCAAGTGTTGCTTTGCGCTCACCTCTAGGTAGCTTTTCAAGCTCGTTAGTAGCTTGTGAATACTCACTAAGCCCTATATGTAGCTCAACTAATTTTGCGCGTAGCTTTTCGTTGTCGGGCTCTGTATTGAGCGCTGCATTAAGGTAAGACTTCTCAAAGGTATAGTCTTGTGAAAGTGCATCATCTTCAAAAAATAAGGTATGTGGAAATAATGCATAAAGTGCAAAACAACTTACGGCTAATATCGCTAATATTGTTTTTACTGAAATTAACTGAGGGCGCTTTGTAGTATTCATTATAGTGCGGCTCCGTCGCAGTTAAGGTAACCATAAAAATCACCTGCAGGTATTTTGAAATGTGTTAATTTGCCTCGGTTAATACCTTTAAAGCGCTCACCCAAACCAGATACAAACTCACAAGAGCGTGCATTCATTAAATCAAGCGAAGCAGGTACCCACGCTTTAAAACTAACAGGCCCGTTAACTTGCCAGTTATTAATAACAACATTTGCAGACGCTAAATAAGGTTTTTTACTATTTTGGCTATGATCAAAGCTAAGGCGAGCTATGTTATTTATAATATGTATGTAGTCACCTTTTTCAGTTACACCGGATACACCTTCACTTTGAGCTATGTTTGGCACATCAAAATCGGTAGGTATTCGCAAAGTATGAATGTACTTTGAGCTAAATAACCATTCATTATTACTGTTTTTTGCAAGTGCAGAAAAGTAAAAATCCTTTGCTACTTTTGCATAATGGCTTAAATGCACAGGTGTATTTGGTCTTGCTAAAACATAATCTATATTGTGTTTAAGAGCGTCTAGTCCCGCAAGAACTTCACCTGAATAAAAGTGATAATAAATAGTGTAAGGTTTTAACCTATATGGCTTTTCTGTAATTTC
Source organism: Pseudoalteromonas sp. EB27 (assembly GCF_001974875.1). Lineage (GTDB taxonomy): Bacteria > Pseudomonadota > Gammaproteobacteria > Enterobacterales > Alteromonadaceae > Pseudoalteromonas. The sequence continues at coordinate 95,763 of NZ_MTQD01000011.1, read as the reverse complement.
GAAAGTTTCAGTTAAGCGTCTAAAGCCATAATAAGGGCCATGCCATAAGTTAGTGTAAACATTTTCATTTAATATGGGGGCATAAATTTGATACAGCAAATCTCTTTCAGGGCGGCCAATAGGTGATATATGTGTAAGGCTAGGGTTATCGGAATTTACATCAGTGTTGCCGCCATTTACGTTTAGCACACCAGCATCACGAGCCAGTTCAAGCGCTTTAGGACCAGGTGTTGCATCGCCTGACCATAACATCATCACTGTTTTTTTATTTTTAGGTGTGAGTTTTTCATCAATATATTTTATCGAATCTGTAATTTCTTTTTTAAGGCTGATGGTGTTGTAGCCAGGTACATCTAGATGAAAACCGTAATCAGTGTCGTCTTCATCTATTTTTTTTCGCCCAGATAGAGCAGTCCAAAAATAGGGGTGGCTATAGGTGTGTGAAGCAACTTCTACGTAAGGCAGCTTAAAAATACTACGCGCAATGTCTTCGAGTTTGGCACTTTGTTTAGAGTGAATACCGCCTTCTTCAATGTCAGCTTGGATCACTGAGGACGTTAACGGTAGTTTGTAGTGTTTAATTATTTCATCTCGAATTACTTCTGCTGAATAAGGCCTACCCGCATAGTGGGCAACACTTGTAAATCCATCTCCATCTATATGCAGCGTAAGCATTCGCCTACCGCTTTCGGTGGTTGTATCTGGCACTAATATAGGTGGTAGTTCCATAGCCTGAGTTAGTAATGTACGTGGATCAATAACCCATTTGCTGCCCTCCATCGGAAATGTATCAATTAGCCAAGGAGCAACCACGACTGCACCATATTTAGTTTTAGCCGCTTGTACAATTATCGTGTTATCAGCTGATTTTATTGTAATTAAAGGAGTCGCATTAGTTGCTAATTTTAGTAAATATGGTTTAACGATAGGGGGAGGTGTTGTGGATTCTCCTTTGAGCCAAGGTGCAAAGCTATCTTGTTTATATGGACCTTCAGGTAGTGTGTTTAACGCCTCAATACCCATGTTAAATAGTAATTTAGTTGACTGTGGTAACTCGCCTAAAATAAGTTCTGGCACAACACCTAAATTAGCTTCAAGCCAATTGGTAAGTGCTGGGGTGTAAAATGCATCGCTTGAGGTCCACGAAATAATACCGGCATGTAAGCTAGGGTCAACCAAAGGTAAGTCGCGTTTTGCCATATCTATGTAATCAGGTATGTACCCCAAATACTCAATCATGGTCGCAAGCTTTAAGTGTACGGTAGTGTATATGAGTGGTTTTACGTTACTGTTATAAGGGATTAAAATGCGCCTAGGGATCGGCATAATTGATGATGTGCCCCACGTTTGCAAGTGACCGTCGGTCACCCACGGATTGAAACCTGCGTCTATAATATTTTGTGCCATAGTAAGGCGATTACCGGGCTTTGCATAATCAATAACTTGGACGTTGAGGCCTAAACTTTGTGCTGTTTTTAATTGTGCGCTTAGCCAATCTTGGTCGTTTTTGTTGGTCACTTTATAGCTATTGTCGGTTGGATTGAAGTGGCTATACAAACCCTCAGCAACTAAGTCACTTGCTAAATTAGCGAGTTTAGGCAATAACTCAAATCCCCGATTGAGGATAAGGTGCTTATCAAAAGTCTCAGATAGTGAGCTTATTATGGTGACTAACCCAGCTTGTTGATCGGGTTTACTGTGTGTAGCATCTAATAGCTGATAGCTATCTAGGGTATCTAAAAATAAGCCGCTAAAGCCGCGTGCTTTTAATGCCACAGCGCTACTTTTAATATGTTGTTGCCAATGTGCTGATGCCAAATCGGCAATATGGCTATTCCAGTTAGGGTTAACTGCGAGTGAAGACTTACTTTCAATAAACGACTCACCAACACTTAAATAAGCATAGACAGCAATATTACGCTGTTTAAACCAATTAAGTTCGTGCTCAGTGACTAATTCGGGCTGAACTACAACGCGAGAATAAAAGGTCATTTCGGCTAATGGCATCGGCGCTGAGTAGTAAAAAGCGATACTATTATTTACAGGCTTTGCAAATACTTGACTAGAAATTAAAAGCACTAGGTATAAAAAATATTTCATTAGTAATTCATTTCAATTAATTTATAACTGTGGCTCAAAGTAATGCGTTCCAATTTATCTAGCTATTTGGTATTAGTAATATAGGGTTATTATATGTTAATGGAAGATTAATTTCTACATGTTAATTCAACCATATACTTAAGGGGTATAATAACATGCTGGTTTGATTTACTCACCACAATAAAACCCATAGGTTTGCCACTCGAGTTATTAAGAGCAACCTACAAACCTATACTTAGAAAACGATAAAAGAATGTATCAATATGTTACTTATAATAAGAGCTTAGTTTTTTATTACTCACCATCAAGCAGCCCTTTTACATTTTAAGTAACCATAGAATTGACCTTTTGGCAGACTAAACTGTGTGATATCAGCATTTGATTTACCTTTAAAGCGCTTGCCATCATTAGAAACAAACTCACAAGAACGGCCATTAACTAAATCAATTTTAGCAGGCACCCATGCTTTAAAACTGACAGCTCCATTCACTTGCCAATTATCCATGGAGACATTAGCTGAAGCTAAATACGGTACATTGTTTTCTTGGCTGTGCTCAAAGCTAAGCTTTGCTAAATCATCAGTTATATGAATGTAATCACCCTTTTGAGTGACGCCAGATATTCCTGAACTTTGAGCTACATTAGGAACATCAAAATCATTGGGAATACGTAATGTTCGAATGCTTTGAGAGCTAAATAACCATTCGTTATTGCTGTTTTTAGCAAGAGCTGAAAAATAAAAGTCTTTAGCTATTTTTGCATACTGGCTTAAATGTACTGGCGTATTCGGTCTTGCAAGTACGTAGTCTATATTATATTTCAGGGCATCAAGTCCAGCAGGTAGTTCACCAGAATAAAAATGAAAGTAAATACTATAGGGTTTTAATCTGTATGGTTTTTCTGTAATTTCAAATGTTTCGATTAGGCGCTTAAAACCATAATAAGGCCCATGCCACAAGTTGGTATATACGTTCTCGTTAATGATGGGTGCATAAATTTGGTATAACAAGTCACCTTCAGGTCGTCCAATTGGCGATACATTTGTAAGTGTTGGGTTATCAGCTTTTACTGAAGTATTACCACCATTCACGTTGAGCACGCCAGCTTTTCTTGCTATGGCTAAAGCCTTTGGTCCTGGAACTGCATCGCCTGACCATAGAATTAATACTGTTTTTTTATTCTTTGGCGTCAGTCGTTCATTAATATATTGAATTGACCCTGAAATTTCTTTTTCTAAATCGACAGAGAGATACCCAGGAATATTTAAATTAAGTCCGTATTTTGTATCATCTTCATCTATGTTTTGTATTCCTGATAGCACTTTCCAAAAGTAAGGGTGGCTATATGTGTGCGATGCAACCTCTACATAAGGTAGTTCAAATATATCTCTTGCAACTTGCTCAAGTTCTTCACTTTGTTTTGAATGTAAGCCGTTAGGCTCTATGTCTGCTTGTATTATGGAGGAGGTTAATGGCAATTTGTACCTTTTTATTACCTCATCGCGAATTACCTCTGAGTTGTATGGCTTACCTTTGAAGTGCGCAACGCTACTAAATCCATCGCCATCTATATGCAAAGTTAACATACGCCTTCCGCTTAGAGTCGTTGTATCAGGAGCTAATATTGTGGGTAAATTTAGTACTTTCTTTAACAATTTCTTAGGGTCGATCACCCATTTACTGCCTTCCAGTGGTAAATTATCAATTAGCCAAGGGGCTACTATTATGCCACCCAGTTTAGTCTTACTTCCTTGCGCTAGTGTTCTGCCGTTTGCTGAAGTAATGCTAATTAACGCTGTGGCGTCTGAGGTTAATTTAAGGAAGTTTGGTCGGATTATTACAGGTGCTTTTGTAGTTTCACCTTTTAGCCAATCGGCAAAGTATTCAACTTTATAAGGTCCAGCTTGCGCAACATTTATATTTTCTACGCCTAAACTAGCTAGTAATTTATTTGATTGAGGTAATTCCCCTAATATTAGTTCCGGTACTATTTCTAAACCTTCTTCTAGCCATTTAATAATCTCAGTACTATAAAATATATTACTAGTAGTCCAAGAAATAATGCCGGCATGTAAACTCGGATCTATTCTAGGTAACCTTTCTTTAGCAATGTCTACATAATCAGGAATATACCCTAAGTATTCTATGATTGTAGCAAGCTTTGAATGAACAGATTTTTTAACTAATGGTGAAATATCGCTATTATAAGGAATTAATATTCGCCTAGGCACCGGTTTTATTGATGATGTACCCCATGTTTGCAAGTGGCCATCTGTCACCCATGGATTAAAACCTGCGTCTATAATCTTTTGTGCCATAGCGAGGCGGTTATCGGGCTTTGCATAATCAATAATTTGGACGTTGAGGCCTAAGTTTTGTGCTTTTTTTAATTGTGCGCTTAGCCAATTTTGGTCGTTTTTGTTAGTCAGTGTATAGCTATTGTCGTTAGGGTTGAAGTGGCTATACAAACCCTCTGCAACTAAGTCGTTGGCTAAATTAGTGAGTTTAGGCAATAGCTCAAAGCCCCGGTTGAGGATAAGGTGCTTATCAAAAGTCTCAGAGAGTGAACTTATTATGGTGACTAACCCAGTTTGTTGATCTGGTTTACTGTGTTTAGCATCTAATAGCTGATAGCTATCTAGGGTATCTAAAAATAAGCCATTAAAGCCGCGTGCTTTTAATGCCGCAGCGCTACTTTTAATATGTTGTTGCCAATGTGCTGATGCTAAATCGGCAATATGACTATCCCAGTTGGGGTTTATACTAAGTGATGACTTATTTTTATTAAAGGACTCGCCAACACTTAAATAAGCATAAACAGCAATATTACGTTGTTTAAACCAATTAAGTTCGTGATCAGTGACGTGTTCGGGCTGAACTACAACGCGAGAATAAAAAGTCATTTCGGCTAGAGGCATCGGGTACGAATAGTAAAATGCAATACTATTATTTACAGGCTTTGCAAATACTTGACTAGAGATTAAAAGCACGAGGTATAAAATATATTTCATTAGTAATTCATTTTTATTAATTCATAACAGTGGCTCAAAACAATATGTTTTAATCTATCTGGTTATTTGGTCTTAGGAGGATAGGATTATTATATGTTAATGAAAAATTAATCTCTACATATTGATTTTACCTTGTGGTCAATATTTATACTCACTTGCTAAATACTCTAACTTGCTACAAATTAACCTAAAATACAGGCAGTAAACCTACATGAATACTATTCAATAGATAGTGTTTTAAATAACGGACAAATGTTGGGTAAATTATTTTTTGATTAAGACTAAGGTCTCTGTGCTATTGGTGTCTAAAAGGTCGAGTTGGGACTATAATGTGGCTAAGCTGACCTCTTACAAACTTGGTCCTACCTGTTTTTATTTATGCTTTTCTTATATAAGTTAAAAGCGATATAAATGAGTGAAGTTATTTTTGGGCAAATAAGTAAAACTGCAAACTATATTGTTTTTGCTAGGTTTTAGTTGTTGCTGCATCTACGTCTTTATTTACCCGGAGAAAAAATGAGTAATTTAAGCTTAAAAAACAAACTGTTGTTATTAGCTATATTGCCCTTAATGCTACTTTTGATTAGCTTGATGCTGAGCTCTTATTATTTAGAGAATAAAAATCAGCAACAAAATTTTGAAGCATTTCAAACTAAACTAATAAGTGACAAACAAACGTTGCTAAGCACCGAGGTGGAAATTGCCAGTAAAATTGTGCGCTATCAAATAGCAAATGGCTCTGAGCAAGATGCTAAAAACGCTTTAAGAGACTTAACGTTTGGTCAAGGCGGTTACTTTTTTATATACGACACAAATGGCGTTAGTGTTTTTCATGCACTATTAGGTGATGCTATTGAAGGGCAAAATAAAATAGGAATGACTGACCCTAACGGTAAAAAAATCATAGTGGGTTTACTAGAACAGGCTCGAAATGGCGGCGGCGCTTTTAACTATCATTTTCAAAAACCAAATACCACAGGCTTAGTTGAAAAGATGGGCTACGCAGCAATGATCCCAGGAACAAATTGGATGATTGGTACTGGCGCATATATGGATGATATAGACGCTGAACTACTTAAATACCAAACGGCAATGCAAGAGCACATGAATGATAAGGTAATGACCTTGTTGCTAATTGCTTTGTTTTGGGTTGTGTTAACAATTATATGTGCGTTAGTTGCTGCAAATACAATGGTAAAACCAATACAACGCATGGCGCAAAGCCTTGACGATATTGCAAAGGGTGAGGGCGATTTAACCAAACGTTTAGATATTGATACTAACGATGAAATAGGCCAACTTGGCGAAGCATTTAATATGTTTGTAAGTAAGCTTCACGGTATAATTGCCAATGTGGTTGATGTAACACACGATGTAAAAATAGCCTCTAGTGATATAAATACACAAACACGATTAATTGAAGACAAGCTACTTAATCACAACCATGAAACAGACCTAGTTGCGACGGCAATTACCGAAATGTCAGCTACTTCTCATGAGGTGGCCCAAAATACGAATCAAGTGGCAGAATCAACCCAAACGGCAACGCAAGAAGTTGCTAAGGCTCAAGAGTGTGTTGATATTTCACTCAGTGAGGTGTCCAACCTAATGGGCGAGATAAACCTAGCCGCTGAACAAGTTGATTCACTCAGTGATCAATCTAAAAAGATTAATAGTGTACTAAGCGTAATTGGTGGAATTGCCGAGCAAACAAACTTACTTGCACTAAATGCTGCGATAGAAGCTGCACGAGCAGGTGAGCAAGGCCGAGGATTTGCTGTTGTTGCCGATGAAGTAAGAAGCCTAGCAAGTCGTACTCAAGTTAGCACACTAGAGATCAGTGAGATGTTAAGTGAGTTACATAATTTAGTATCAGATGCCGTAGCTGCAATGCAAGCAAGCCAAAGTAGTTGTAATCGCTCGGTTGAATCGTCTCGTGCTATTTCAGAAAGTTTAGGTGCGGTAACAACCTCAGTTAGATCAATTAACGACATGAGTACGCAAATTGCAACGGCAGCCCTGGAGCAAAGTAGTGTTACAGAAGAAATAAATCGTAATGTATTTGCCATTAAAGAAATAGTTAATGAGTTAACTATTTCAAGTAAAACCACGTCTACTGTTGGTCAGCATTTAGCGGCGCGTGGTGAAAACCTAGGCCAGCTTGTTGGTCAGTTTAAAATTTAGCAAAATTTTAAACTATATAAAATAAAGCCGCTGATTGCGGCTTTATTTTTGTGGCTTAGTTTTAGCTGCTTAGTTTTTATAAAAATTATTGAATTTTTTGTATGCGTTAAGGTCTATCAGCATGCAAATATACCTATACAGTGGAATAACCATGCAAAACATGCCATCAATTAAACGTTGTACTCGCGAAGAGTTAGCGCCAGAGCAAGACTTGGGGCGTCTAGTGTCTTTTTTACGCTCGAGATTAGCCATTCATGTTGATGCCAAGTTACTTCCTATGGACTTAACTTCAGCGCAATATATTGTGGTAGTACTACTTGCGAGAGAGTCGGTTAATACGCTTGCAGGACTTTGCGAGTATATGGTTTATGATCGTGGCGCTATGAGCCGTTTACTAAACCGACTTGAAGAAAAAGGACTCATTATTAAAACGCAATGCGAGCTTGATAAGCGCTCAACCATTTTGTGTTTAAGTGAAAAGGGTAAAGCTCTTTGTCCAGAAATAATGCCTGTAGTGAACGAAGTCTATGCGCAAGCATTAAATGGTTTTTCAGAGCCAGAAAAAAAACAAATAATCGACTTACTATTCAAAGCTATAAATAATCTTGATTCACTGCCAGAATCGCCTCAAAAATAGATTATCAATAAAATAGCGATACTGTTTCAACAGAAAGTTAGCGTGCTAATTAGTTGATCTGATTGTGCGTAGAATCTAACTTTGATAATATAGTTGCCTAGGCAATTAAAGTTATCATCTTGTTAGGTTTGTTATGATTGAAAATAATTTGTTAGTACAATTACAGCAGCAATATCCAGAACATACTTTTATGCAACATCACTTAAGTGTTGTCCATAAGGGGCGTTTTGCTAACGCGATTGTGTATCGATATAAAGATAATGAATTTGATTTAATTGTTAAAGACTTTAGCCAAAGCCCGTGGTTTATCCGCAAAACATTTGCACGACTATCTGTAAATCAAGAGTATAAAGGATTGAGCCGTTTAGCTGAGCTTGATGCCGTCGCTAACCGCTTTTGTAGATTATCGCCGATAGCCGTAGCTTATAACTATATTGAAGGCACGCCACTGCGCGTTTTAATTCATGAAAACAAAAAGCTACCAGTAAGCTTTTTTAGTGAGCTTGAGCGTCAAGTAGCGAAAATGCATCGTAAAGGCATCGTGCATTTAGACTTGCGTAATATGGGTAACATTTTATGTGGCGCAGACGGTAAACCTTATTTTATTGATTTTCAGTCCACTATTAGCTTTTCACGTTTTCCGCGCTGGTTGCAACGCTTTATGCGAGGGTCTGACATGTCAGGTGTATATAAAGCATGGAATAAATTGGGCGAGCAACCTCTGCCTCAAAAAAAGCAAGACTATTTAGAGCGCTTTAATCACGTGCGTAAACGCTGGATTTTTAAAGGTTACCCAATACAGCGTGGCTATGCATGGGGCGCTGCACTTATCACTCAGTTTGTAGATTCTGATTTAGTACGAAATATTACCGATAGACTTTAATTTAAAGCACAAACCGCAATTTAAAAACACCTAATTCATTGTGTGATTTTGCCCATATTAGCCTGGCTAATATGGGATTTTTTTATTATAAGTAATCCCTTTGGTTTGCTTACTTGTCGTTTAATCTCTTAAAAATAATTCCTTTTACTGTTTTTTTAATTTTTTAAAATAAATATTAGTACTGCATTTAGTTTGCCCATACAATGCGCAAAAATAGCATGCGCATGCTTAATAAGTTCACGTTTTTTCTGCAATTTTTTATTGTTCAAGTAAACTGTGAGTAATGTACGCTTTTAAATTTAAGGTTTTAAGATGATTGAGTATCCGGTAGACCAACTTCCACAACTCATAAATGATTTATTGCAATGCGATACAACAGAACGTAAAAATAAATTATTAACAGATGCGCAGTTGACGCTTTCTACAGAGCACCTGTCATTACTTTTTGAGGCGATACCAAAAGAACAGCGACTTGAAATTTGGCAGTTACTTGACGAAGACACGCAACACGAAATTTTTGTTAATTTAAGTGAAGACAGTTGTCTGTGGTTACTGCAAACACTAGAAGACACAGAGGCTTTTAAGCTTCTTGATGAAGTGAATGTAGAAGAGTTACTGGAACTTGAAGAAGTTATACCAGAGCGATTTGTTGAGTATGCAAAAAGGCAACTCGATGAAGCGCAAACCAAACAATATGATTTAGCGCAGCAATATCCGCCAGAACAATTAGGTCACTGGTTAGGTTTTGACTTTTTAAAAGTATCAGAGAAGCTAACCGCCGGTGGCGCTAAAAAATTGCTACATAAAGGTTTACCGCAATACAGTGAAGTTATTTATTTAGTAAGCCGTAAGGGCAGCTTAATAGGTGAGGTTGCGGTAAATGATTTAATAAAAGCCAGCGACACCGATAACTTAATGACATTGGCAAATCATGACTTTTCATCGCTCCATGCTGATGATGATTTATATGAAGCGGCAGAAGTGGTGATCCACAGTGAAAAAATGGCACTGCCAGTGGTTAACGCAGACAATAAATTACTCGGGCGATTAACCATTGCCTCAGCGTATGAATTACGCCAAGAAATTGCTGATGAAGCAGCCGCTAAAGCGGGTGGTTTACGTGAAGACGAAGACCTGTTCGCAAGTGTTCGAAAAAGTGCTAAAAACCGTGGTATATGGTTAGGTATTAACTTAGCTACTGCCTTTTTAGCGTCTTGGTTCATCGGTTTATTTGGCGCAACTATAGAGCAGGTTGTAGCACTAGCTGTATTAATGCCAGTTGTTGCTTCTATGGGGGGGATTGCAGGTAGTCAAACATTAACCGTTATTGTGCGTGGTTTAGCGCTTGGACAGGTTACAGATTCAAACCGCAATGCGTTACTTAAAAAAGAGCTACGTGTTGGCGCTGTAAATGGCTTGGTATGGGCGTTTGTAATAGGTCTGCTTACATTCTTATGGTTTAACGATTTAATGCTCAGCATTACAATAACGGTAGCCATTTTATTGAATTTAGTCGCGGCGTCACTAGCAGGTGTTGTTATTCCGTCTATTTTAGACAAAATGAAAATTGATCCTGCGTTATCTGGCTCGGTAATTTTAACTACTGTTACTGATATTGTTGGGTTTGTTACCTTTTTAGGTTTAGGCAGTTTACTGCTTTTATAAGCCTTATACCAATTCGCTTAATTAAGCGGATTGGTATTACTTACAGGAAAATACAATGACCTTTGAAGTCATGATTTGGTGTGCAATTGCTTTGTGTATTTCACAATCGGCAATATTTTCGGGCTTAAACTTAGCGTTTTTTTCGCTAAGCAGACTCCAGCTCGAAATGGAAAGCACAAAAGGGAACGAAGCTGCCATAAAAGTGATGGCACTTCGAAACGACTCTAACTTTTTATTATCGACTATTTTATGGGGTAACGTAGGTATAAACGTACTGCTTACGCTACTCTCTGATTCTGTATTAATGGGCGCCAGTTCGTTTTTATTCTCAACTATCGCGATTACTATTATTGGTGAAATTACGCCGCAAGCTTATTTTTCGCGTAATGCACTTAAAATGGCGAGCCTACTTTCACCACTCATTAAGTTTTATCAAATTCTGTTTTATATAGTTGCTAAGCCAACGGCTTTAATTCTCGATGCATGGCTAGGTAAAGAAGGGATTACGTACTTTGCTGAAAGTGAGCTCAGAGGTATTATTCGCAAACACATAGAAGCGGAAGAGGCTGATGTTCAGCACGTTGAGGGAATTGGCGCACTTAACTTTTTTAGTTTAGATGAAATAAGCGTAACCAAAGAAGGGGAGATAATTGACCCAGACTCTATTATTTCTTTGCCGACTAAGCTTGATTTACCTATTTTCCCAGACCTTACATTAACGACTGATAATGAGTTTTTACGAAAACTACATAAGTCAGGTTATAACTGGGTGATCATTACCAATGAAGACGGTTGGCCTTTATTAGTGGTAGATGCTGACGGCTTTTTACGTTCAGCCTTGTTTGAACCAGAGTCGTTCGACCCTTATCATTATTGTCATAGACCTATTATTGTTGCTGATGAAGCTATGCGCCTGAGTGAAGTTATTTTAAAAATACGGGCTAGTCATTCTTTAGATAAATCGTTTGATGGGGCCATTGATCACGATGTGGTGTTAGTGTGGAGTGATGTGAAGCGCATTATTACCGGCGCTGATATATTTGGTCGGTTACTCAAAGGTATGAGTGCACCAAAACTCGAACTGCATGAAAATACAGAGAATAAAAAGCCGCTATAAAGCGGCTTTTTTGTATTCAATAGAAAGGAGGGTTATGCCCAACCTTCGTAGCGCTTACGACGCGACAACACTATCGTTAATATAATACCTAAAAATAGGCCTAAAAACGCAATAGCACCACCGTAAGTGAGTAGCTGGCGCTTCTCTTTTGAGCTAGCAGCTTCTTTTTGGGTGCGCTCTTGTTCTAGCGTCGTTTTAAGCTTAGTAATTTGGCCCGATAACTGCAGGTTTTGATCAGTTAAAGTTTGGTTTTGCTCTTGTAGCTGCGGAAGTTCTATTTGAGCTTGGCGCAGGTTTTCTTGCATAGTGCTCATTTCGCTACTTAGTGTTTTGTACTGTTGGTGTAAGCCTGCCGTTTTGGTAACAAACTTAGTTTCTATCCAACCTTCACGGTCTTTATCATCTTTAATTTTTATAAAGCCGTTTTCTTCAGCAGATAACAAGGTTAATTTTGTTCCAGCATCTACAGAGCCGAGTAGTCGATAATTCTTACTCGCACCAGAGCGCATAAAAGTATATAAATTATCGATAATATAAGCGGTGTTTGCATCAGTTGAATTTGCAGGTTTTGCTTCTTCTGCATAACTCATAAATGTGGTGGCTGTCAAAAGTAGCCCTAATAAACAATGTTTTAGCATTTATCTACCTTGTTGATCTAACTGCGTCCATTATGAACGTGATTTTATTTCACATAAGTAGCTAGATAGTATGGATTATATAGCTCAATAGCAAGACTGATATTGTAACTCGCCCCTGATATGACAAGAGAAATAAGACTAAAAAATTTGCATTGTTAGTGTGCTTTGTTTATTTTGAGCACTTATTTATTTTAAAGGTAATCCGCAAACCGAATGGATACTGAGATAGAACTGAAATTTTTGGTATCAGATGCCGTTATTCCACTGATCCCCTCGTTAATTACTCAATTTGCAAAAACGGTGAAGAATAAACCGTCACGCAGCTTACAAAATGCATACTACGACACGCCAAGTCGAGAGCTTAGAGCGCTTGATATAGGCTTTAGAACGCGTTGTTCTGATAGCGAATGCGAGCAAACTATAAAGCTTGCAGGTGAAGTTGTCGGTGGTTTACACCAACGTCCAGAGTATAATTTACCAATTGAATCAAGTCGCCCTAATTTAATGGCGTTTGATGCTGATATTTGGCCTCATGGCATGCAAATAAGCGCAATCTCAAAAAACTTGTATCCAATATTTAGTACTAACTTTATTCGTCGTACTTGGTTAATTGAAACCGAAAGTGGCGCTAAAATTGAAGTTGTACTCGATAAAGGTGAAATTGCGGCTTCGGGTAAAATTGAAATTATTAGCGAGCTTGAAATTGAGCTTGTTGAGGGCAGTCGTAATGAGTTGTTTGCGTTTGCAGATGTACTGGTTAGCCAAAACTGTATCCGTTTAGGATTATACTCTAAGGCTGCGCGTGGTTATCGCCTTGCTGATGAAAAACCTTTAACACCAAGCAAATCTATTGGTTTTGTTCAATTACCAAAGTCGACTACCCAAGAACGTGCTTTAGTTGAAGCCATGAATTTTGGCATTCGCTTTGTGCAAAAGCACGAGCAATGCTATTTCGATAAGCCAAGTTTAAAAACGCTTAAACGCGTAACTGATGGCATTAGCCTAATACGCCATACTTTTTGGTTGTATGACGATATAGTATCCAAAGAAAGTACAGAGCATTTACGTACAGAGCTTAAATGGTTATTAAGTGAATTAGCGTGGGTAGAAAACGCAATTCAATTAAAAACGTACACGTCTAAACGCCATGCTTTTTATAAAAAAATTAATGCTGCTCCAGCACTTACTCAAGTCATTGGTGATTTAAAAGAGTTGCAGCCAAGCATTGACGATATAAATGCACTGTTTCATAGTGCGCGTTATAATCGTTTATTACTGTCGTTAACTACGTGGTTAATTGATAAACAGTGGCGTAAAGATTGGGGGCAAATAGAGCTTCAAGCGGCTGAGCAAAACGTGTCGTCGATTGCGAGTAGGCTTTTTAATAAAGACTGGAAAAACCTGCACGAATTACTCCCTAAAGAACAAACACTCGATGTCGCTTCGTATTTAAACCTGCGCACTCAACTTGAAAATAGTTTACTGAGCGGTAACTGCTTAGGATCGTTATTTGATAAAGAAGAACGCCTAGAGTTTAGATTGCCTTGGCTTGATATTTCTCATGGTATTTATGAGTTAAGTACGCTTGAATATTTAAAGCAGCTATGTGCAGGGCAAGAAGACGAACAGCTTGCTAAAATCCAGTCATGGCTTGAACAAAAGTCTGAATATTTGGTGAGTGCCATGGAGCAAAGTCGCCTTGCTTCATTTGACATAGAACCTTACTGGCAAAAATAAATGATGCGCTTTTGTAATAAAATTCAGTTACAAAAGTGCTTATCCGTTATTTTTTAACACTTACGCTGAGCCAACATGGCATTTGTATAAAAACAAAAATGGCGTAAGTGTGTATTATCAAAGCCACAGTGATAATATTTTTGAAGTAAAAGCGCAGATGAACGAAATACCAACCAGCTTTGCCTCATGGATCAATCCCTACTTGGCTAAGCAACAAAGTCTGCCTAAAAAGTACTTACAACAACTTTATTAATTTAGTTCATATGCTCACACATAAAAATACACTCCAAAACTACCTGTAATCAAAGCAGGTCAGTGCTAAATATCGAATATATAATAATTTTATGGTGTGTTGAGTAGTCTTTAACTACGCTTAAACAATAATGACACGCTATTATTTGGAGAATTGATGAAGTATTTAGTGGCTATATTATGTTTGATGCACAGCTCACTCTTATTGGCTCAAGAATATACCTTTGGTGTAGTGCCGCAATATGAGCCGCAAAAATTAAATGCTATTTGGCAACCTTTGTTAAAGCAAGTAAGTAAGCAAACAGGGGTATCAATAAAGCTAATTACAGTTGAGTCTATTCCGGTATTTGAAAAAGCCTTTGCTGAAGGCGAGTACGACTTTGCGTACATGAACCCTTGGCATAGTGTTGTAGCGTACGAAAAACAGGGATATTTGCCACTAATAAAAGATGCAGGGCGAAAGCTGCAAGGTATTTTGCTCGTAAATAAAAACAGTAATATTGATAATTTAAGCCAGCTAGATGGCGCCGAAATAGCATTCCCTGCCCCTAATGCATTAGGGGCATCATTATTAATGAGAGCTGATTTAGCACTGTTATACGGGCTTACAATAAAGCCTGTATATGTCCAAACCCACCCATCGGTATATTTAAATGTAGCACTGCATTCAACAATGGCGGGTGGTGGTGTAATGGGCACATTTAAACAGCAACCAGAAAGCTTACAAAATAAGCTTAAAATTCTTTATAAAACGCGTGAAATTAGTCGCCATCCAATTGTAGCCCACCCTAGGGTTGATCCCGCAATACAGTTAAATGTGCAACAAGCTATTTTAGATATTGGGCAAAGCCCAGAGCATAAACATTTACTTGCAGGTATCCCAATTATTAAACCTAGTATTGCAACTTTAGCAGAGTATCAGCAGTTGACTCAGTGGGGCTTGCGCTCATTTTATGTTGAAAATTAGAGGGTTTCGTAGTCTAAGGGCACAAAGCTTTATTGTTGTATTGCTTTGTGGCTTGCTTATGGCCTGTCTTTTTATGTTTTACGCCTTACCTGAGCAAGCGCGTTGGGTAAACGATGGGCTTTCAAAGGCTGCACAGCGTTCTTTAGCGCAGTTATCGACCTCTATAACGACTCCGTTGTTAACTAGGCAGTATGCAGAGCTGTATGAAGAAATAGACAGCCAACTACAAACTCGCCCTAATTGGAAAAGTATTAAAATTGTTGATGTGGATTCAAATAACCAATTATACCCGCTTGAAAACTGGGTTGGAGCAAATGAAAACGGTGACATGCTGTTATCTCAGCAGGTGGTGTTTTTAGATAAACCGCTGGCTAATATTAGCTTGGTTGTTAATTTTACGAATGAAATAAACGAATCTTCAAAACTTCATTACACCCTAATATATATACAATTTATTATTTTAGTTATTGTTTTTATTGGCTTAGCTTGGCTGGTGGATTACAGGGTTACATCGCCTTTGAGGACGCTAAAACTGGGGTTTTCACGTTTAGCCAAAGGTGACTTTGATTGCCATATAGATAAGCAACAACAAAATGAAGTAGGCAGCGTAATAAGTGCATTTAATAACATGGTTGATGAGGTTGCTAATAACCATCAAAAATTGAATATATTACGTATTCAAGCAGAGTCGGCAAGTAAAGCTAAATCAGACTTTATGGCCAGTATGAGCCACGAATTAAGAACCCCATTAAATGCAATTTTGGGCTTAGCCCAGCTGTATGGATATGATGAAAGTGCGAACAAAGTACAAAAAGAAAACGCGAAAAGCATTTATCAAGCTGGAGAACATTTACTATTACTTATAGACGATGTACTTGATTTAACGGCTATTGAGTCGGGTAATATGCAGTTTAGTTTTTCTTATGTGCCTATTAAAAGCGTATTAGAGGAGTCTGTAGAGCTCGTCACTGAGCTTATTAAAGGACAATCAATAACGTTGAAAACACAAGGGTTTGAGTCCTTAGAAGGGCTAAGGGTTTATATTGACCAGCGCCGCTTTAAACAAGTGATGCTTAACTTGCTTTCAAATGCGATTAAATACAACAAACCAAACGGCAGTATTAATATTAATTGCCGGGTATTAAGTAATAAACAGTGCGAAATAGATGTAATAGATACAGGATGTGGATTTGCTCCAGATGATATTTCTCGCTTATTTAAACCTTTTGACCGTTTAGGAGCTGAAACCAGTAAAGTAAATGGCACGGGTATTGGTTTAGTGATAACTAAGCAACTGGTAGAACGTATGCAGGGTTCTTTAAGCGCGCAAAGTGAGCAGCACAAAGGTTCTTGTTTTACACTAAACTTTAACAGCTTTGATGAAGCTGACTTGCCAGCACAAGTGCAATCTCCTCAAATAACACTGCAAAGCTTAGATACAGTAACTCTTCCTACGCTTGAGGTTTTAGTTGCAGAAGATCAGGTTACAAATCAGCAAGTATTAAAACAGCAATTAACCATGCTTGGAGTGTGTTCTACTTTTGTAAGTAATGGCGAACAAGCTTGGGAAACTCTGCAAAATAAACACTTTGATATTTTACTAACCGATATTCAAATGCCTTTACTCGATGGGTTAGGGTTAGCTAAAAAAATACGCGAAAACACCCGTTTTGATAAACTGATCATAATTGCAATTACTGCCAATATTACCAAAAACAATATAGATAATTGTTACAGTTGTGGAATGAACGGCTTTTTAACCAAACCCATTGAGCTTGTTAAGTTAAAGTCGCTATTAATGGAGCACTCTCAAACAATAGTTAATACATGTTCCGAAAAATCTGATAGTGAAAATATAGCTTCAGATAGTTTTGATCAACTCGATATTACGCTGCTAAAAGCAATGCTTGGTGATGATCCTACTGTGCACTGCATGGTGTTTAATGCGTTTTTACAAACGGCAGGTGAGCAAATTAAATTAGCTAATGCGTATGCTAAGAGTAAAAACTATGTTGATTTAGCTTTTCAGGCCCATGCCTTAAAGTCGTCTTCAAAGTCGGTTGGGGCTATTAGACTGGCTGAGATATGCCAGCAGATTGAAACGCATGCAGAAAATGAATCTATTGATGACAATGAAATGCAAAGCCTCGAGTTCTGCTTTAACGATGTAGTAACACAACTTAAAAGCTATTGTTTACGATATGAAAGACGCACATAAAAAATGGCTCCTAAAGAGCCATTTTTTATGTTTTAAATATTTTAGTATTTAGCTGCTTGTTCTTTCTTAGGTAAAGCATGCTCTATAAAGTCACGTAAATCGTTGTTAGAGCTTTCTAAGTCAGCGTGGCGAAGGTACATCATATGCCCACTTCTGTAGCCTTTAAAGCTCAAACGGTCTTTCATTTTACCGCTTGGGTCTAATTGCCATAACGTATATTTAGCGTCAAAGTAATTGGTTGCACCATCAAAGTATCCTGATTGAATCATCACGTTTAAGTAAGGGTTTTGCGCCATAGCTAAACGTAGATTTTCGCCCGTATTATTACCGGTTCTATCCCATGGTTGAACATTACCAAATAAATTATATTTTACATCCGTTTTATAGTTTAGCTCTTCACGCAAGTAGTGATTAATTGCAGGAGTGAAAGAGTGTAACCAAGAGGTAAGTTCAGCCCAGTAGTCTGGGGATTCACCCGCGTCGCGTTTATCCATTCCTAAATAACGAGAATCTAAGCGCCCCACAGTTTGACCGCGATCACGCAGTAGCTCTTTCCAGAAAAATTGAGTTGGAACATCTAAGTTATTTTGTTCAACAAATTTTTCTGATAAGCCAGCGTAGTGCGCCATTTTTGTAATAATTCGACGTTTTTCTTCAGCATTAATAAAGCCGCCCTTAGCAAGCGCTGGGATTAACTCGTTTACAGTAAACTCTTCAACTTCAGGCAATAACTCGTCTAGGTCTTTAGCTTGTAAATCGGCTTTAAGTGCTTTGTGATACCAAGCAGTGGCTGCAAAGTAAGGTAAGCGGTTAGCGGCTTTAATCGGACCATCGCGTTTAATACCAATATCAGTAGGGGATACTAGTACAACACCGTTTATGTACATCCATTGACTATTTTGAAGCTCATGAGCAAGACCTGACACGCGTGTTGTACCGTAGCTTTCACCTATTAAAAACTTAGGTGAGCGCCAGCGCTCAGCTCTATTTACAAAGGTATTTAACCACTCAGCAAGGTATTTAATATCAGCATTAACACCAAAAAATAGCTCTTTTTGTTTTGCTTTAGAAGGAAGTTCGCCTTTTTCGTTTTCAAGTACGCGAGAATAGCCTGTATTTACAGGGTTTACATAAACAATATCGGCAATATCAAGTACAGAATAAGGGTTGTCTTTTACCCCGTATGGTTGAATAGGGTAGCCTTCGTCATCAATTTTTAATACACGAGGACCAGTATAAGCAAGGTGCATCCATACCGAAGCCGAACCTGGCCCGCCATTAAATGAAATAAGTAACGGGCGGGTTGTTCTGTCGTCAACTTTGTCGCGGGTGTAGTAGGTGTATTGCAGTGTAGCAACCGCGTCGCCTTTATCATCCCATACAGGTTGTGTACCTGTAGCAACAGTGTAGTTAAAACGTTGACCGTTGATTTTAGCTTTATGTTGAGTAACAACTTTGCTGTCTACATCAATACGACGTTGGTTATCGGCAAGTGTGCTTGTACTGATTATTAATGCAATAACGGTTATCGGTAAACTGATAATACGACTAAGCTTCATTAGGTGTCCTTATTGTTGTTGATACACCATTAAAGACATTAATGAGCTAAATAACAAAAGTATTGAGACTAGTGGCCGATAATACTAGTTAAGTAAGTGATTAATACACTTGTAGATGCGTATTAATCACTTCTATAGTTATTTTGGGTTGGGTTTCTTTATTTAGTTAATTACAAAATTCAGGTATATTGCGGGCCTGCTTGTATTGATTTTATATACAAGCTATCACCAAAAAATCTAATGGATTACGCTTTCAAGCACATAAGTGCACTCTACACCGGATGTTTATTGATAAATGCTATTACGGTAATAGCATTGTATTTTTTGTTTTGTTACAAAATTAATTAAAGGTAAAGAGAAGCTTTATGCAAAGAGTATTAGTGGTTGAAGACAGTAAAGTCGTGCAGCAGGTACTTCGCCACTTAACGGCACAATACCTCGATGTAGCTGTCGATTTTGCTTGGTCTTTAGCTGAATGCGCGACTTATGTAGAAAAGTACGATTATACGCTTGCGTTAGTTGATTTAACTTTGCCAGATGCTCCGCACGGTGAAGTAGCAAAATATACTTTATCTAAAAAAATTCCTACCGTTGTTTTAACCTCAAAAATAGATGAGTACAAGCGCCAACAAATGCTTGAATTGGGTGTGGTTGATTATGTCATTAAAGATAACCGCGATTCTTACCATTACGCCGTTAAACTCGTTGCGCAATTACTAAGAAACCAGGGGTGTAAGGCATTAATAGCAGATGACTCATTACTAAGTCGCTCGTTAATGAAGCAAATGCTTGAAAAGCAATTGTTTGATGTAACAGATGCCCATGACGGTCAGCAAGCACTCGAAATATTAAAAGCTAATCCTGATATAAAGCTACTAATGACTGATTACGCTATGCCCTCTATGGATGGCTTTGAGCTGGTTAAAGCTGTGCGTAATTTTAGAGGCCGAGACGATTTAGCAATTATTGGTTTATCGGGCGCTGGGAAACATGGGTTATCCGCGCGATTTATTAAATACGGCGCTAATGACTTTTTAACAAAGCCATTTATGAATGAGGAGTTTCATTGTCGTGTACTTCAAACAATGGAGCAGCTGTCGTTAATTTCAGATATTAAGGAAAGTGCACATAGGGATCATTTAACAGGGCTTCATAACCGACGCTATTTTTATCAATATGCAGAAAAGCTTCTTAAAGGTAAAAACCAGAAAAATACTCTTGCATTGCTTGATATCGATTTTTTCAAAAATATTAATGATACGTTCGGCCATGAAGGCGGCGACCAGGCCTTAAAGCAGGTTGGTTCTTTAATACGATCTACATTTTCCAACTTTACGGTTGCACGCGTTGGCGGAGAAGAGTTTGCCATAATATTACCTGAAATAGAGTTAGAACGCGGTCGCGAATACTTTGAAGCATTCAGGAAAAAGATGGCTAGTTACGATTTTTCTATTAGCGATAAATCGATTAAAATTACCACGAGTATAGGCTTAGCTGACTTTCAAGACACTAGTTTAACGCAGGCAATGCGTGTTGCTGACAAAGCATTATATCAAGCTAAAAGCCAAGGCAGAAACTGTGTGGTATAACCTTTCTTAATAAAGCTAGGTACGCGATAAATATATAGAGATATACCACGCACCAATGTAGCTGACTTGTTAAATTAACGCACCTAATTGGTGCGTTTTTTTTGATCTTGAGTTTGTGTTTTGTATTAACTTGTTGTTTTTAAAAATATAAAAATAGTGGCACAAAGGTTGGATTGTTTAACCCAATAAGATAACAATAAAGAGTCCGAGGGGGCCGCTATGAAAATGATTAGTGCAATCATAAAACCATTTAAATTAGATGACGTGCGTGAAGCACTCGCTGATTTAGGAATTGAGGGGATGACAGTAGTTGATGTTAAAGGTTTTGGACGTCAACGAGGTCATACTGAGTTATATCGTGGTGCAGAATACCAAGTAGATTTTATTCCTAAGATCAAACTTGAAATTGCAACGCGTACTGAAAATTGTCAACGCGTTGTTGAAGCAATTACTAAAATTGCATCAACAGGTAAAATTGGTGACGGTAAAATTTTCGTGTACGACTTAGATCAAATTGTTCGTATCCGTACTGGCGAACTTGACGAAGAAGCAATTTAAGGGGGTCTCATGGAAAATACAATAATAGAACTAAAGTTTTCACTCGATACCTTCTATTTTTTAATATCAGGTATATTAGTAATGTGGATGGCAGCAGGTTTTGCCATGTTAGAGGCGGGCTTAGTTCGCTCTAAAAACACAGCTGAAATTTTAACTAAAAATGTCGCGCTATATTCAATTGCATGTACGATGTTTTTATTAGTTGGCTACAACATTATGTATGTAGACAATGCCGAAGGTGGTTTCATTCCTTCAATAGGCGCTTTAATTGGTACGCAAGCTGCCGATGCTGACCATTCTTTAGAATCTGACTTTTTCTTCCAAGTAGTATTTGTTGCAACCGCTATGTCGATTGTATCGGGTGCTGTTGCTGAGCGTATGAAACTGTGGGCTTTCCTAGGTTTTGCTGTAGTACTAACTGGTTTTATCTACCCTATTGAAGGTTACTGGACATGGGGTGGTGGTTTCTTATCTGAAATGGGCTTTGTTGATTTTGCAGGTTCTGCAATTGTACATGGCGCAGGCGCAGCAGCTGCATTAGCAGGTGTGTTAATTCTAGGTGCTCGTAAAGGTAAATACGGTAAGAACGGTGAAATATACCCGATTCCAGGTTCAAACTTACCACTTGCTACACTAGGTACATTTATTTTATGGATGGGTTGGTTTGGCTTTAACGGTGGTTCTCAATTATTACTTTCTGATAAAGAAAACGCAACTGCAGTAGGCCAAATATTACTTAATACTAATGCTGCCGCTGCAATGGGTGCTATTGCAGCACTGTTTGTGTGCAAAGTACTTTGGGGTAAATCAGATTTAACCATGGTATTAAATGGTGCGTTAGCTGGCTTAGTTGTTATTACAGCAGACCCTTTATCACCATCACCATTAATGGCATGTCTACTTGGTCTACTTGGTGGTGCACTTGTTATATTTAGTATCATAGCACTTGATAAAGTTAAGATTGACGATCCAGTGGGCGCTATCTCTGTTCACGGTACGTGTGGCGCATTAGGTATTATGTTAGTACCGCTAACAAATGGCGACGCAAGCTTTGTTAATCAGTTAATTGGTCTAGTATGTATTCTTGCCTTTGTATTTGTAGCATCATTTATTGTTTGGACTGTGCTTAACAAAACAATGGGTATACGAGTAACCGAAGAAGAAGAACTAAACGGTATGGATCAACACGATTGTGGTATTGAAGCCTACCCAGAGTTTGTTTCTGTTCGAAATAGCTAATAGTTTATTTAAATAATAGTGTGTTTACACAAAGCCCTACTTCGGTAGGGCTTTTTTGTTTCAGGGAGGGTTAACTTTTCGGATGTTAGGGTATGCCCAATATGCTAAGCTCACACTCGTGAATAACCCTTGGAATAAATTACACTTAAATGGCCGACAATAAAAAAACAGCTACCAGTAAACCTGCAACTAAACGTGCAAGTAAATCGTCAAGCACGACAAAAAAAAGCACCTCAAAGGGCAGTAAAAAAACAGTGAAAGCTACTGTTAAACGTTCTTTTATGAGAAAAACATGGTCAGTGTTTTGGAAATTAAGCTTGGCTGTTTTTATTGCAATGGCAATGTACTTCATTTATTTAGATTCAAAAATAACACGTCAATTTGAAGGGAATAAATGGCAGCTTCCTGCGCAAGTGTATGCTCGTTCAATGGCGTTTTATCCGGGGCAATTTTTATCAAGTGAAGAGGTTGTGTTTGAACTTGAGCGTTTAAATTATTCATCTGTTAATAGATTAAGCCGAACAGGGCAATTTGTTAAAACAGCAGATAGCATTAAGATTTATCGTCGTGATTTTGAATTTTATGATGGGCTTGAAGAATCACATATTATTGAACTTCGCTTTGCAGGACAAAAAGTTGCGACTATTAAAGATAAGTTTGGCAGACGTTTAAACACCGCTCGTTTAGAGCCTGTGCAAATAGCGCGTATTGGTAACGACTCTAAACAAGATAGAGAATTTGTACCACTAGATAAGTTTCCAGCGATGCTAAAAGATACGCTATTGGTGGTTGAAGACCGTGATTTTTACGAACATCATGGTGTATCCGTGTTTTCTATTTTACGCGCGCTTTATTCTAATATTAAAGCCGGGCGCACCGTTCAAGGTGGTAGTACGCTTACTCAGCAATTAGCTAAAAATATTTACCTAACGCGTGAGCGTTCTTTGGTACGAAAAATAAATGAGGCCTTTATTGCCCTTATTTTAGATTATCGTTATTCAAAAGATCAGATATTAGAAGCTTACTTAAATGAAGTATACCTAGGTCAGTCATATAACCAAGGTGTGCATGGAATGGGGCTTGCTGCTGATTTTTACTTTTCAAAGCCGGTAGATGAGCTTGAGTACGATCAAATTGCTTTGCTGGTGGCAATGGTTAAAGGTCCATCTTATTACAACCCACGTCGCTATAAAGAGCGCACAATGGAGCGCCGAGACTTAGTGCTTCGCCTTATGGTTGAAAACAAGCTACTTAGTACAAAAGAGTACCGTGCATCGCTTAACCGCCCAATTGATATTGCGCCTATGAAAGCCAGCTTACAAAAATCATACCCTGGGTATTTAGAGCTAGTAAACAGGGAGCTAAATAAATTACTGCCAGATCAGCACACACTTGATGCAGGCGTAAGAGTATTTACTTATTTTGATTTGCAAAAGCAAACTGCAATGGAAGAGTCTGTTGAAAAAAGCTTACCGTACCTAGAAAATCGCCCTAGAACCGAAAATCTAGAAGCGGCCATGATCTCTGTAAATGTAGAAAAGGGCGGTGTATCCGCACTTGTTGCAGGGCGCGATGTTCGTTACTCAGGGTTTAATCGTGTTTTAGATACAAAGCGTAATATCGGCTCGCTGGTAAAACCAGCTGTGTATTTAACCGCCTTGCAATTACCACATTATAATTTAGCTACTTTGCTTGATGACTCGCCAGTACAGGTTACAAATGAGCAGGGAAAAGTGTGGCAACCAGAGAACTTTGATCATCAATACCGTGGTGCAATCCCTCTTTATAAAGCATTTAGTAACAGTATTAATATTCCAGCGGTTAATTTAGGCCTCGATGTAGGTGTTGATAAGGTAGTAAATACACTAAAAGGTTTAGGTGCAACAGGGGCAATAGACGATTACCCATCGTTGCTTTTAGGAGCTGTTGAAATGTCGAGCTTTGAAGTTGCTCAGCTTTATACAACAATTGCTGCAGATGGCGAATATAAAAAGCTCACTGCAATTTCGGCATTAACTGACTCAGTTGGTAAAGTGCTTTATAAACATACAGTAAATGCAGAGCCTCGTTTTGATAAATCTGCAATGTATATGACTAAATACGCAATGAAACGCGTAACGAAAGACGGTACAGCTAAACGATTGAATTTACACTTTCCGTCAATTCAACTAGCTGGTAAAACAGGAACTAGTAACGATTTACGTGATAGTTGGTTTGCAGGCTTTGATCAAAATACAGTGACTGTTGCGTGGCTTGGCCGAGACGACAACAAAAGCACGGGTTTAACAGGCAGCGTAGGCGCATTAGAAGCGTATATTCGTTACTTAAAGCCGCTTAACCCACAAGCAATAGCTGATACTCGTCCACCTTCAATACGCTGGGCATTTGTAAATGAGCAAACGGGTAAGCAGGCACCACCAGGTTGTGGCAAGGTGATTCAGCTACCGCTTAGAGCGAGTGAGTTTGAGCCAAGACCACAATGTATTCGTTAATTTGAGATTACTTTAAACAACAAAGCCGCTTATTTAGCGGCTTTGTTGTTTAAAGTATAGTTAGCGTAATTATACCAATCCGTAATAATACTTAATCAATTTGAGGGGTTAAATCTGACGTTAACTACGTTAAAAATTTCTGATATACAACTGCATGGATGCAGGAGGTAGAGCAATGCAGGAGCAATTGCCGAGAACAACTAAATAACGAAATTTTTGCCTTGTTATCGACACGATTTTCTTCCCTCAAAATAGATCACTTAATTAAGCGAATTGGTATTAAGATTTAAAAAACTGCATTGATTTGGTTAAATCATTAGATAAGCGACTTAGCTGCTGTGCATCTTGCAGCGTTGATTGGGCCGATGTTAGCGTTTGATCTGCTAAATTACTCACCTCTTGCGAATCATTCAATGCTTGTGTTGTCGCATTTGACTGCTGTTTAACACGCTCGGCAATAACTTCGCCCTGATGTTTAATATCGCCCATACTTTGCTCTGCGCTTTGCAATACATCATTAGTTTGATTGGCTGCTTTTACTGATTGCTCCATTTTTTCAACACTTGAGCGCATTTTTTGTTGAGTGTCGTCAGATGCTTGTTGTAAGGAGCTAATAATTTGGTGAATTTCTTGAGTTTGTGTTTGTGTACGCTGAGCAAGAGTTCTTACTTCATCAGCTACAACGGCAAAGCCTCGGCCATGCTCGCCAGCTCGTGCAGCTTCAATAGCGGCATTGAGTGCAAGCAAGTTTGTTTGATCGGCTATTTCACTAATGCCTTTACTAACTTTGCTAATTTCTTGGCTATCTTGCGCTAGCTTATCGAGTGCTTGTTGGCTCTCTGCAAATTCAATTTGTAGATCTTGCATATATTTAGCAAGCTCCATTGTATTGTCTGAACCTTGTTTTACATGTGCAGCAGCATCTTGCGCGGTAAGCGTTGCTTGATGGGCTGACTCTTCAACTGCAAGTGCGTTTTGAGCCATTTCGCTTAGTGCATTATAAATGGCATTTACTCGAGTTTGCTGTTTTGAAACATCATTGCTTGTTTGGCTACTCGCATGCGATAGCGATTTAGTTGCGCCGCATAGCTCTTCTGTACTTGCTTTAACATCAAATAATAAGTGTGAAAATGCATTAAGTAATGCGTTGTAGCGCGATGCAATAATACCCATTTCATCATTGGTGCTTGAATCAATCGTTGCATTTAAGTCGCCATTCGCGGCTCTATTCGCCGCATCAGCAAAGCGATTAATGGTATCAACAACCGCAAAATAAAAACCAATCATTAAATAAAATGCAAATAACAAACTAATCAATGAAGCTGCTAAAACAAGATTTCGAGTCCACTGTTGAGTTTGCAGTTTTGCTTCAATAAGGCTCTCAAGCGTTGGAATGCTCTTACTAACAAGTTGATTAATACTGCTGTGAACATTGTTTGTTAGCCTATTAAATTCTGCTTGAGTTAATAAAATATCGTCAGGCTCAAGTAGTTTTTCATCTATTGCTTTTTTGAATGCACCAACAGCACTGTGTAAATTAGTTAACGAAGGCATGAGCGCCTTATTTACTGATTTATCTGCATTGGTGGCTACATTGAGTATTTTATCTAGTTGTTTTTCGTACAAAGGAAGTGATTTACTAAAATTTGAAAGCGCTATAAAGGTATCGGGCGTAAAACGATTACTTGCCAAAACAGTGTTTGCGCTTTGCGCTGTCGAGTTTATTTGCATTATAAGTGCAGGAATCGGCGTGACTAAAGAGCGGTTTACATAAGCACTGGCTAACTGGCTATCTAATGCTAGGTTTGACTGAATAGAAACAAGTTCGAGTACTTCATTTTCTTGATCGTCTTTTATATCAAAACCGAGTGAGCGAGCTATTTTTATATTTTGATTTGCTTCCCCCTGCGTTTGATTTGAAAGTATTGACCTGTAGCCTTTTAAGCCTTGTTGCTGCATTTTTGAAACAGCGATACTTTCACTTAATAATGAGACTAAAAAAAACAAACTAAGTGCAAGAGGAACGAGTAAAATTCCAAACATTAAGCTGATTTTAGTTTTGTATTTTAAATTTGCCATTAGCTGGATAGCGGGAAAAGAAAATTGGCGTAATCCTGACATAAGGCTCTCTTGTATTTTTGTAATTAGGGTAAAGGTGAATAGACCTTGTTATGCTTAATTATCATTCATTTATAGTACTTTACAAATAAAAAAAGCCCTTTCGGGCTTTTTTCAATCTTTAGTCTTAATTACATACTGTAAAAACAAGCGCTTATAAAATATAAAAAGTAATTTTAACTTAAAGTTTAGCAAACGAGCGTTCTGCTGCCGCTATTGTGTCTTTTACTTCTTGTTCAGTATGCGCAGCACATACAAAACCAGCCTCAAATGCTGATGGAGCAAGGTACACGCCTTCTTCAAGCATAAGGTGGAAAAAACGTTTGAAGCGCTCTAGGTCGCATTCAGTCGCTTGTTTGTATGTCGTTACTTTTTCAGCATCAGTAAAAAAGAATCCATACATGCCGCCAGCATAATTAGTTGTTAATGCAATGCCTGCTTTTTTAGCGCCAGCTTCAAAGCCTTCACAAATTGCTTTTGAAATAGCTTCTAACTTATCGTGTAGACCTGGCTCACATAATAGCTCAAGTGATTTTAAACCTGCAGCCATCGCAATAGGGTTGCCAGAAAGAGTACCCGCTTGGTAAACAGGGCCCACAGGCGCAATGTAATCCATTATTTCAGTTTTACCACCAAATGCGCCAACAGGCATGCCGCCGCCAATGACCTTACCTAAACACGTAAGGTCTGGTTTAATATTGTAATAAGCTTGTGCGCCGCCAAGTGCAACACGAAAGCCCGTCATTACTTCATCAAAAATAAGTACTGATTTATATTCGTCACACACATCACGCAAACCTTCTAAAAAGCCTGGCACTGGTGGAATACAGTTCATGTTACCGGCTACTGGTTCTACAATAATACAGGCAATTTCGTCTGCGTATTTTGCAAAAATGGCTTTTACTTCATCTAGGTTATTAAACGATACCGTAAGTGTATGCTTAGCAAAGTCTTCAGGAATACCAGGAGAATTAGGCACACCCATTGTTAATGCACCAGAGCCTGCTTTAACTAATAACGAGTCAGCGTGACCGTGGTAACAACCTTCAAATTTTAATATTTTATCGCGGCCGGTAAAGCCACGTGCTAAACGAATTGCACTCATCGTTGCTTCAGTGCCTGAGCTAACCATGCGTACTTTTTCGATTGATGGAACCAGCTCTTTTACTTTTTCAGCCATTAATATTTCGGCTTCAGTTGGCGCGCCATAGCTAAGGCCATTTTCTACTGCTTCGTGTACGGCTTGTTTAATTGCAGGGTGGTTATGACCCATGATCATAGGTCCCCAAGAGCCAACATAATCAATATAACGATTACCGTCGGCATCAAATGTAAACGCGCCTTCTGCTTTTGTAATAAATAGCGGCGTACCGCCCACACCATTAAAAGCACGAACTGGCGAGTTTACGCCACCAGGAATAGAGGCTTGAGCGCGTTCAAATAAGTCTTGGCTAATTGTCATGAAAAATCCTATAAATTGTCACTTAAAGAGGGTTTAGCTGTCGCGTTTGCGGCTAAACCAAGGTACGTCTACTTCATACTTATCGACTTTGTTTTCTACGCCGAGTGTTAAAGCAAACAGTGCCATACGAATTAATACGCCATTTTGTACTTGGCGGAATATTGCTAAATTGTCGTTACTGTTCAAGTCGTTATCAAGCTCATTGGCTTCTAAGCGACTATCGCGTGGTAACGGATGCATTAATACAGAGTTAGGTTTGCAATGAGCGCTGTAAATAGATTGGCTAATTCTAAAACCGCCACGATATTTATTTGCTTCTTCTTGTGAAGGAAAACGCTCTTCTTGAATACGTGTTTGGTAAACAATATCGGCTGCTAAATTACCTTCCATCTTGTTTACTAGCTCAATTTTGTGTCCTGCATTTTCTACTGCATCTAAAATGCTCGTTGGCATTTGTAGGCCATCAGGTGCGACCATCGAAAACTTTACGTTTTTATAATGGCACAATAGTTTTGATAGAGAATGCACTGTGCGACCATATTTTAAATCACCCACAAGCGCTATATGCATGCCATCAATATTTTGATCAAAACGCTGTAATTCACGCTCAATGGTTAATAAATCAAGTAATGCCTGGGTCGGGTGCTCATTTGGACCGTCGCCGCCATTAATAACCGGCACAGTACAGCCATCAGCAAATTCACTTACTGAGCCTGCGTCAGGATGGCGCATAGCAACAGCATCGGCGTAAGCTGAAATAACGCGCGCAGTATCGTAAAGAGACTCACCTTTAGCAAGAGCTGAGCTTTGCATACCTGTAGTTTCACGTACGCCACCGCCTAGTAAGTTAAAGGCTGTACCAAAGCTAACTCGTGTACGAGTGCTTGGTTCAAAAAACAAATTAGCTAAAATAGCGCCTTTAAGCACCGTTGTTTGCTTTTGCTTTTTAGCATAAGGCTCCATTTTTTTAGCTACTGCAAAAATACGTTCAATGCAGTCTCTGTCTAGCTGATTTACAGACAGTATATGTTCGCCTTGGAAACTTAACATGGGGTAATTCCTAATCAATCAAATGGGCGCGATAATCCATAAATGGAGCACGCAATCGCGCGTGTTATTAGCAAGTATTGTAAATTGCAGCGCAGTTTAACATGCGCTACAAAGCTTATAAATTAGGTTTTATTACCGCAAGTGCCACTATGATGAGCAGCGCAATAACAGGGAGCTCATTAAAAATACGGTAGAAGCGGTCTGTTTTAGTGTTTCGGTCATGTTTAAAGTCACTCAATAACTTAAAACAGTAGCCGTGGTATACGTATAAAATAATTACCAGTACAAGTTTGTAATGTAACCACATACTGTATCTAAACCAATCACGACCATATTCAACAATGGTTAATACACCAAATACAGCCGTTAAAACAGCAAATGGGGTTACGAAGTAAAGTAGTCTGCGCTCCATAACTTTAAGCATAGAGTTGCATGATCTTTCTTCGCTCATTGCGTGATATACAAATAATCGTGGTAAGTAAAAAATACCGGCAAACCACGCAATCATAAAAAATATGTGCAGTGTTTTATAAATCAATAATGCGCTCATAATAATCCTTATTGCTTAAAGTAAGCTGTTACGAATGGTTAAAATATGATGAATTTGATCCCAGCGTAATAGCCCCATAATTTGTTGATTATCTAAAAGGTTATAAACGTAAAGTGCGCCACTTCTTTTATCTTTTAGTATATCGAATGCATCGGCTAGGGTGGCTTGGCTGCTGATGCCCTGTAAGCTAATGTAATTTATATTTATTGCTTCGTCAGACATTAGCGTTAAATCGTATTCAGCGAGGCGATAGCCATTTTCTTCGTCAAAAACAATCAAGGGTGTTTGACTATCCATCGCATCAAGCGTGTTCTTTATTTGTTCTTTATCGTCTGAATAAAGCAATTTAAAGTCTTCATCCATATCATCCATTATTCCCACTTTTTGCAGTGCTTCTGTTGCAGGGGACACATGGTACGGCAAACCTTGAAAATCTAATTGCTGTAAAAATATGGAGCGATTTCCAAAAAATTGTAATGCAGTTACATAGGCCGTGGTTATTACTATCATCGCAGGAACAATTATTTCAGGTGATGATGTAAGCTCCATTACTGTTGTTAATGCAGCAAGTGGTGCATGCAGTGTAGCCGCTAATAACCCAGCCATACCCAAAACACCATATGTACCCGCAATATCAGTACCCGGGCTAATGTATTGGGCAAAAAAGGCCATTAATGTCCCAATTAATACGCCAAGCCCAATTACCGGACCAATTAAGCCACCGGGAATACCCAAACCAATAGCAAACAATGTGGCAAGTAGTTTAGCGATTAAAATGGTGGTAAGTAGCTTTACGTTATCAGGGGATTCAACCGCGATAGTAATTGCACTCATACCAGAGCCCATAGCGTGAGGAACCGCGTAAGCTATTAAGCTGGCAATACAGCCTGCGATTAGTAAACGAGGAAACATACTTAAAGGTTTAAATGTTTTAATAATTAGCATTAAGTTTTGATTAAAGCTAAATGCTATAGCGCCCAGCGCCATACCGCATAATATTAAATAAGGGTAATGCCAGCCGCTCAATGGCGCTATGGTAATGAGGGCAAGCTCAGAGCCTTCACCAAAAACAAACTGTGTAGCTAATGCACCAGTAACAGCGGCAAGCATGATTGGCACAAATATGTGTACTTTATATTCTCGAAGTACCACTTCCATCACAAAAATAACAGCTGCAAGGGG
Source organism: Pseudoalteromonas sp. EB27 (assembly GCF_001974875.1). Lineage (GTDB taxonomy): Bacteria > Pseudomonadota > Gammaproteobacteria > Enterobacterales > Alteromonadaceae > Pseudoalteromonas. Next base: position 64,556 of record NZ_MTQD01000011.1, on the reverse strand, counting down.
GGTATTAAATGAAGCCGCTATACCTGCGGCAACACCACAACCACTTAAAGTGCGCATGGCGTTATGCGGTAAATGTAGCTTATCTGCTAAAATACTCGCACCTGTTGCGCCCATATGAACGGAAGGCCCTTCTCGACCGACCGAAAAACCGCTAATGAGTGCAAGTGCGCCACCAACAAATTGATTAACCGTATTGTATAAAGGCATTTGCCCATAATGGCGTTTAATACGATGAATAACAAAAGGAATGCCTAAACGGTAATGTTTAAACCCAGTAAAAGCAGCAAACGTGGCTATTAGTAATGCAGCAATTAAAGGCATGAGTACACGTTCAAGTGTAGGTAGAGTAGTAAAGTCGTCAGGGGTTTCTAAAAATAAACTTTGGAAAAATAAAATAGTTAAGCGAAATAAAATAATAAAAAAAGCAGCAATTAGTCCGGCAACTACGCCCAGTAAGCATAATTGTACAGATGTTTTAGGTTTTGCCAGTCGACGTCTGAGTTGCTCAAGCCACATGCATTATTTCCTCGCCGCATTTTTCAGCAGCATTTTAGCAAAAGAGTTTAGCTAAGTCGTTGTGATTTTGAAATTTTTGTAATTTATATTAACAATTTGCAGTAAAGATTAAGACCTATTATTTATAACTAAAATTTTTAACGAACTTTTAGTTTACAAGGGTCGCTTTTAGTTTGCTTAAGTATTATTTTAGTGAGCTAACGTTTAGCCACTTTTTTACTTATTTATAGGTATAACTTAGAGTAAAGAGTTGTTTTACTATACTTGATTAAAACACTCGGGTATTAGATAATCACGCCATTGCGATATTGAGGGTTTTAGAATGTCTGAAGAATTACCAATTAAGTTCAGCGATGCAGCTGCTGTTCGCGTTAAACAGTTAATCGACGAAGAAGAAAATCCAGATTTAAAACTGCGTGTTTACGTAACAGGTGGTGGTTGTTCGGGTTTTCAATATGGTTTTACTTTTGATGAAAAAGCGAATCCTGGCGATTTAGAAATTGTAAAAAATGGTGTAACACTCGTTATCGATCCAATGAGCATTCAATATTTGGTTGACGGTGAAGTTGATTACACAGAAGGATTAGAAGGCGCACGCTTTTTTGTATCTAATCCTAATGCAACAACAACCTGTGGTTGTGGTGCAAGCTTTAGCGTTTAACAGCTAAATGCTAAATAGAATAAAGCCGCTTTTGCGGCTTTTTTAATGCCTACAAATCGGTTGGGGCGTATTCGGTTATTTGCATTATCAATACAAAAAAGCCAAGTACAAAAGCAGAAAACGCTAAAATGTATATGAAGCCTTTTTTGCCTTGCTTAATTGGTACGCCGTTATGGTGCAAAAAAAAGTACCAACTCAGGCACAATACGATAGGTAATAAAAAAAGAAGTCTGAACATTATTCGGCCTTTTTGGTGCTAATTATTGCTTAATCATAAACATATGACGATAAATTGGAACAAAATTGTTATAAATATTCCTTTAAATATTTTATAACTAGAAATAATTTATTAATATTTTTTGAGTACTTAGGTCAGTATTCAGCGTTTATAAATATTCACTCGTGTTCATATTTGTACCGAGTATGTAATTAGTTATTTAACCAAAGTGTTAATAGTATATAATGTATCCAAGAATGAGACGGGCAAAATTTCATTCTCAATAAAAATAAATCTTTACCATATTATTAGCGTAGTTCTTTTAGCTATATTGGTGGAGTGAGTAGCAACACATGCTTTGTTAAGCAATAGCTTGCTATTGAATGTAAGTATGACTACTTACTTGCCTACAGCTATTGATAGAGACTACTGCTTTAATAGGTACGTCAAATCATCTAGTAGGAGATGTAAAATGATGGGCAAAACAGTTTCTTCTGAAGAAAATGCAAAGCTAACAAAGTGGCTTAAAAGTAAACGCCACGAAAAGGGTCATACAATGCGAAGCCTAGCACAAGTGCTTGGAACGCCTCATTCGTTTATCGGCAAGATTGAAAATCAAGAACGCCGTTTAGATGTAATTGAGTTTGTTCGTTATTGTACAGCTCTTGAAGTTGATCCACATGAAGCACTTAGCTTGCTAAAAGTAGATTAACTCAAAAATTGCTTAGTACACTTAAGGGGCACTTATAGTGCTAAGCAATATGTTAATGCAGGGATGCATTAAATATTTTGATGATAATTTCTCTCAAGCTCATACAACTTATGCCTAATCAGATATAAAAATATCAGTGAAGGTAAAACCATTAAGGCTGTTAAAACAAAAAACAGCGACCAATTCCCCATTAACCAATCATCAATGACGACACCACTGTAGCTCGAAAGTAATGTTCGTCCTAAATTTCCTAATGATGCCAGTAATGCATAGTGCGTTGCACTAAATGCTCTATCGCATAACATCGATATAAAGGCGACCATAGCCACTAACGACCATGCTTGCGTAAACCCATCAATAACAATAGCAAAGGCATATAGCCTTAAATCAGGGCCAACTAAAGCGATCCACGAAAAGGCTAAGTTTGAAGCAGCCATTGCAATGCCACTTATAAATAAACCTCTAACAATGCCATATTTTTGATTAAATAAACTACCAACAAAGGTAAATATGATTGTAAGCACCGCCGTACCTACCTTTGAGAATGTTGCTATGTCGCTATTACTAAAACCAATTTCTTTATAAAACACAATCGACATACGCCCTAAAAACGCTTCGCCTATCTTAAATAAGAAAATAAACGCAAGTAATGCCAATGCTGTTTTAACGCCGTTTTTAGTAAAAAAAGCTCTAAAGGGGTCAATAACGGTTACTGCAAGCCAGGCAACCGTTTTGGTAAGTGGCGTTTGTTTTGCTGATGAGAGCTTTTCAAGGTACACACGTTCAAGTTCGGCATGTACTGCTTCGCGGTTAGATTCAGGCTCTTTTGCAAACAGTGCTCCACTCATTAGCAGCAGCATTACAGCAGCTAAAAAGTAATAAATTTGTGGCCAGTCGAGCGAGGGGATATCGGCCATATAAAACGGGATGGCACCTAAAAGCGCATAACCTGTCCACCAACCAGACGTTGCCATAGCTGCAGCTGCTGTTGCTTTGTGCGATTCTTTTTCGCTTAGTGTATCTATTCTAAATGCATCAATTGCAATGTCTTGTGTCGCAGAAGCAATTGCGATTAATAAACAAATTGCAGCAACAATTGCCAGATTAGCTTTTAAATCAAGACCAGCTAGTAGCAGGGTGCCAATAAAAATAAAGCTTTGGCAAAATAGTATCCAACTGCGGCGTTGGCCTAGCCATTTATATAAAACAGGGAGTTTTATACGGTCAATGAGTGGCGACCATAAAAAGTTGATACTGTAGGCGCCAAATACAATGCCAAATAGGCCAATCATACTGCGGCTTAGCCCTTCATCCTTTAACCAAGCCGACATAACAGAGCCAATTAGTACCCACGGAAAACCGCTACTCATACCAAATATAAAAATATGGATTAAGCGTTTGTCTTTAAAATAAGAAAAATATTCGCTAATAGAGAGTGATTTGCTCATAGGGCCTTCATTGGCTTAGATGCAGAGCAGCTAAGCTGCTCTTAAAAAATTACAGTGGGACTTGCTCAAGCATTTTTATGTTTAAAATAACCACTGGTTTTACAGGTACAAAATCGTAACCAATTTTTTCATTAAAGCCCGTTTCTACAGCCATAATTTTGTCTAGTGTTTCGTAGCCTTCCATCACATTACCAAAAACAGCAAAACCCCAATCTTTACCTGGGTTTAAGTGATCGTTGTTATCCATATTAAAAAAGAACTGACGAGTACCAGAGTGAGGCTCACGGTCCTGATACGCCATAGCAATGCTATACATATCGTTTTTCATACCGTTACCGCTTTCATTAAAAATAGGGTCATTTTCGTGTAGGCCGTCGTAATCTTTATCGTAGCCACCACCTTGAATAACAAAGTCGCGCTCGTTTTCTACATCACGTTCAATACGGTGAAAAACACTACCTTGATAGCTTTTATCTGACACGTAAGTTAAAAAGTTATTGACTGTGATAGGGGCTCTTGAACGATCAAGTTCAACCACTATGCTACCCATAGTCGTTACAATTTCGACGCGTGGAAAAATATTATCCTTTTGCACAAAGCGGCCTTCTTGGGCTGCTAAGCTACTTACACTAAAGAATAGGCCTAAGCAGATTAAAAAAAGTCGTTTCATAGTTAACCTTCTAAAAATTCTATTAATTCAGGGTCAGATACAATGCGGGTAATAATTTGCTCAGTCAACTTATTGAGCTGACCTTCTATTTTTGCTCGCTCGTGACTAAATGGTCCTTCTAAATTAGCACTACCTCTATACACTTTACTAAAGTTACTTGAGGCGCGAATAACTCGCACGCCAAGTTCTATATGGGCTTCACTGGTATGGCTCACTAATTTTTCGGTTACTACCGCTTGTAGTGCATGAATATCTACTTCAAAGCGTACACTTGCCAAATTAGAAATACTGGCGCCATTGCGGCTAAGTGCACTATCTAAAACATTTTTAATAGAGCTAGTAATACCTTGGCTTGCAAAGGTTTTAGTTTTGTCTGACCCAATAAGTTTAAGTGTTGATGTATCACCTCGTAAATCAATTACACTAGTACTTAAGCTACTATTTATAGAGCTTATTTGGCCACTTTTATAAACAGGGTTAAGTATTACTTGGCTAGGCTGATTTGCACAGCCACCAAGTATTAGTAATACACAACACCCAAGTATAATGTTTGTTAATTTCATTTATAGCATTCCACTATTTTTAGTTGCACTTAGAACGACAAACTTTTTGTTTGACCCTAACAACTTACAGTTTCCGAACATGCGGTTCAATTTATCATGATAATCTAAATGACGATTACCAATAATGCGCAGTTCGCCGCCTTCTTTTAAAGTATCTTTTGCTTGCTTGAACATTTGCCAAGCAATGTGATCGGTAACAGCTTGAGCTTGGTGAAATGGAGGATTACATAGCACCATATCCACACTGTCTCTTTCAAAGCCTGTTAAACAGTCGTTTTCGATGAACTCACAGTTGTCAAACTTATCGCCTAGGTTAATCTCTACATTTAACCGAGCCGACTCCACAGCCATGTAAGACTCATCAACAAAGGTAACTGATGCATTAGGGCAGCGAGCTAGCGTCATTAATCCAACAACCCCATTACCACACCCTAAATCAATAATACTTTTAGCTTTTGGTGTTTCTGGTAAGTAGTTAAAAAAGAAGCGCGCACCAATATCTAACGAATCACGCGAAAACACATTTGCATGATTTGTTATATTAAACTCAGTACCTTCAAGTTCCCATGTTGTAGGGAAGTCTGCTGCTTTATATCCGCCTTTGGCATTGCTTAATATTAGACGTGATTTTTTAACTGCTAGGCTTGTTGTTGTTTCACCAATAAATTGCTCAAATGATTTTATTGTTGAATTATGAATTTCTTTTGTTTTACCTGCGGCAATTACTGGTGTACCAGGTGCAAGTACTTCACTAAGTTCACTTAATTGGAACTGTAAAAAACCCACATTACGAGGGATTTTAATAAGTACTAAATCTACATCCTCTGGTAATGCCGACAAACTATCTACTTGCGTAAACTCTGCTGTAGGCAGCTTGTTTTCTTGTAAGTTATAAGCCGCAGCTTGGTGGCTAATATAAGAATCATTAACTGAACAAACCGTTAACTTATTAAAATAACAAGCAAGCGCACCAAAGCTATCGTTTAAAATAAGCAATGAGCGACAATCAGGGTGATGTTCGTTAACATAATTGATAAGGTACTCATCTGCCGAATCCCACGCTTGTAAGCTGCGGTTTTTTTGATCCAATGGAAAGCGTTCAAGAGTAAAGGTTTTATCGCCTAGCTGGGCTTGCGTCGTCATAATGGTTCGTTGATCAGTAATCTAATGTAGGTAAATTCTAACATGCAACGGCAAAACGCCAACCCCCAACAGTTACCAAATGGCTTTTCTTATCAAAGTAGGGCACTTAGTGCGCAAAAAAGCCTCGATCTATTTTATTATTTGCAAAAAAACCTACGTTGGCAGCAACCCGATGTAACCGTTTACGGCAAAACGGGGCCTATTCCACGACTGCAATGTTTCATGAGTGATTTAAATATTGAATACGGGTATTCAAGTAGTAAGCAAATAGTAGAACCATGGGATGAATTGTTACTTAATATGAGAAAGCGTTTAGAAGCACATTTAAACCAGCCTCTGAACTCATTGCTCGTTAATTATTACCGAGATGGTAATGATACGATGGGATGGCATAGTGATGATGAAATAGAGCTTGGTGATAAACCAACAATTGTGTGTGTATCTTTAGGAGCTGATAGGGTTTTAAAGTTAAAGCACAAGGCAAGCAATAAAGTAACTGACTTAAAATTACAAAGTGGCAGCTGCTTAATAATGAATGGGCATAGCCAACGAGACTACCAACATGCAATACCTAGGCAAACAACACTTGCGCATCCGCGAATAAGTTTAACTTACCGATTTATTAAACACATTAAGCAAAAGCAATTTAGTTAGCCAATCGCTGCGTTAAATTGTTATAGTAAGTGTATAAATTAGCTAATTAAAACGGTCTTTTTATGTCAATGCAGCAACAGATCCAAGAAAAAATAAGCAACGCCATTGCGTGTAAACATTTAAACGTAATCAATGAAAGTCATATGCACAGTGCTGGCACTGAATCACACTTTAAAGTAGTAGTTGTTAGCGAAGGTTTTGCGGGTAAGCGTTTATTACAACGTCATCGCGAAATTAATGAAATTTTAAAAGATGAGTTAGCAAATCATATTCATGCACTCGCTATTCATACATATACACCAGATGAGTATACAGAGCAGGGCGGCGAAGCGCCTGATTCACCTAATTGTATGGGTGGCTCTAAAATTAGCTAAGTAATGTTTTAGAGTATTTGATGAGTGTTTAACTGATCAGATCAGTGTTTTTAGTATTAGCCTTTAAACTAGCGCTAATTTTTATTGTAAAAGATATAGGATGATCAATGGTCATTAAGCCTAAAATTCGTGGATTTATCTGCACAAACGCACACCCAGCTGGTTGTGCAGAGCATGTTCAAGAACAAATTAACTATGTAAAACAACAAGGCGCATTAAAAAGTGCACCAAAAAATGTATTAGTTATTGGCGCATCAACAGGCTACGGCTTGGCATCGCGCATTACTGCTGCGTTTGGTGGTGGTGCTAAAACATTAGGTATTTTCTTTGAAAAAGAAGGTACCGATCGTAAAACAGGTTCTGCCGGTTGGTACAATACGGCTGCTTTTCAAGAAGCTGCAGACGAAGCAGGTCTTTGGTCTAAAAATATTAATGGCGATGCGTTTTCTAACGAAATCAAGCAAAAAGCAATCGATACTATCAAAGCCGATTTAGGTAAAATAGACTGCATTATTTACAGCCTTGCATCGCCTCGTCGTACTGATCCAAACACTGGTGAAGTGTTTTCTTCTACCCTTAAACCAATTGGCAGTGCCGTTACTACTAAAAACCTAAATACATCAAAGCGTGAAATTGATGAAATTACGGTAGAAGCAGCAAACCAAGACGATATCGACAACACTATTAAAGTAATGGGTGGTGAAGATTGGGAAATGTGGATTGACGCTTTAAAAGAAGCCGATGTACTTGCTGATAACTTTAAAACGACTGCTTATACTTATATTGGTAAAGAACTAACATGGCCAATATACGGACACGCTACTATTGGTAAAGCTAAAGAAGATTTAGACCGTGCAACGGCTGCTATTAAAGAATCAACAAAAGATTTAAATGGTGAGGCGTATGTTTCATCACTTAATGCAGTAGTGACACAAGCAAGTTCTGCTATTCCTATTATGCCGTTATATATTTCTGCTTTATTTAAAGTTATGAAAGCAGATGGCACATATGAAGGCACCATTGAGCAAATTCACGCATTATTTAGTGAAAACCTATATGGTGAATCACCTCGCTTTGACGACGGTGGGCATTTATTCCAAAACTATAAAGAGCTAGAAGACGATGTGCAAGCACGAGTTCAAGCTGTATGGGATAGTGTTGATACAAGCAGCATTGATGAGCTAACAGACTATGTTGGTTACCATAATGAGTTTTTACGCTTATTTGGTTTTGGTATAGACGGTGTTGACTACGATCAAGACATAGATTCAGTTAAGCCAATTGCTAATATGATTGACTAACAGAATTTAGATATAAAAAGCCGCAATAGCGGCTTTTTTTGTATTATGCTATTTGTTTAATTTACGATGAAATCAGGAATGATAATTGCTTAGGCTACCACTTTGGTCTACCTTGATTTTTATTTAAATCAGTTAACAAAACTAAATAAGTGTTTCTGTCGTATAATTTTCATAAATACACTCGCATAGTCATCTAAAATGATGTTAAAATCTCGACAATATGTGATGAGTTTTACTACGTTGCTTGTTTAATATTTCTAGCAAGCTGCTCTTTTGTACCTTGATATAACTTGGAATAACTCAAATGGCGACGTGGTTGATACGATTTTTCAGTTTCTTTCCTTTAATGTAATGCAAGTGCGTATGATCAATATAAAAAAAGGTCTGGATTTACCCTTAGAGGGCGCGCCACAGCAAGTTATACATGACGGTTCTGCTGTCAAACGTGTAGCTGTGCTTGGCGAAGAGTTTATCGGTATGCGTCCAACCATGCATGTTCGTGTGGATGACCAAGTCAAAAAAGGCCAGGTACTTTTTGAAGATAAAAAGAACCCAGGCGTCCTATTTACTGCTCCAGCTTCTGGCACAGTAAAAGAAATAAATCGTGGTGCTAAACGTGTGCTGCAATCTGTTGTTATTGAAGTAGCAGGCAGTGAGCAAATCACCTTTGACTCTTTCAAAGCAGACGAGCTTGCGAGCTTAGAGCGTGAAAAAGCCAAAGAAGTACTTATCCAGTCTGGTCAATGGACAGCACTTCGTGTTCGCCCATTCAGTAAAGTAGCGGCTGTGGATGCAAATCCTAGTTCTATTTTTGTGACCGCAACTGACACAAACCCATTAGCTGCAGATCCTGCAGTGATAATTGCCGAAAATGCGCAAGCATTTGAAGCGGGTCTTGCTGTTATTTCGCGTTTGACCGATGGCAAAGTATTTGTGTGTAAAAAAGCAGGTAGCCAAGTTCCTAGCTCATCTATAGCTCAAGTAGAAGTACATGAGTTTGGTGGTGTGCATCCGGCTGGCCTCGTTGGCACTCATATCCATCATCTTGATGCAGTTTCTGTTAGCAAACAAGTTTGGCATATTGGTTACCAAGACGTTATTGCGTATGGTCACTTATTCCTTACTGGTGAAATTTACACAAATCGTGTTATTTCGCTTGCAGGTCCTCGCGTTAAAAACCCACGTTTAGTGAAAACACAATTAGGTGCTTCATTGGATGATTTAGTAGCTGGTGAGCTAGAAGACGGAGATAACCGCGTTATTTCTGGTTCTGTTTTATCGGGTTCTATTTCAAACGGTGTTCATGCATTCTTAGGTCGTTACCACGTTCAAGTATCTGTTTTACTTGAAGGTCGCGAAAAAGAATTGTTTGGCTGGATTGCACCAGGTAGTGATAAATTCTCTGTAACGCGTACATTCCTTTCTCACCTTGCGCCGAGTCGTTTATTTAAAATGACAACGTCAACAGGTGGTTCAAAACGTGCCATGGTTCCAATTGGTAGCTACGAGCGCGTAATGCCGTTAGATATTTTGCCTACTCTATTGTTACGTGACTTAATTGCACGCGATTTAGACAGTGCAATTTCATTAGGCGCGCTTGAACTTGATGAAGAAGATTTAGCGTTATGTACCTTCGTTTGTCCTGGCAAATACGAGTATGGTTCTATCCTACGCGATTGCTTAACTACGATCGAGAAGGAAGGCTAGAGAGATGGGTTTAAAAAAATATCTAGAAGATATCGAGCCGAATTTTGAAGCCGGTGGTAAATATGAAAAGTTTTATGCACTGTATGAAGCAGCTGCAACTATTTTTTATACACCAGGCTACGTAAATAAAGGCGCGACACACGTACGCGATAACATCGACCTAAAACGCATGATGATTTTAGTGTGGATGGCGACGTTCCCAGCTATGTTTTTTGGTATGTTCAATATCGGTCATCAGGCCGCAGGTGCTTTAGCACAAGGCTTTGAACTAGCAAACACATGGCAAGTTGGTTTGTTCCAGTTATTCGGTGGTGAATTAACCGCTGATGCAGGCTGGGGCGCTAAAATGTTCTATGGAGCATGTTTCTTCCTACCTATCTACGCGGTAACGTTTGCAGTGGGTGGCTTTTGGGAAGTAATATTTGCTTCTGTGCGTAAGCATGAAATTAACGAAGGTTTCTTCGTTACTTCAGTTTTATTTGCACTTATTCTGCCTGCAACAATTCCTTTATGGCAAGTTGCGTTAGGTATTACGTTTGGTGTAGTAATCGCTAAAGAAATCTTTGGTGGTACTGGCCGTAACTTCTTAAACCCTGCTTTAGCCGGCCGTGCGTTTTTATTCTTCGCATACCCAGCTCAAATCTCAGGTGACACAGTATGGACAGCAGTAGATTCTTTCTCTGGTGCAACTATGCTAGGCCAAGCATTTGCTGGCACACTTGATTTTGCAAACATGGAATTATGGTGGAATGCGTTTTACGGTTTCATTCAAGGTTCTGTAGGTGAAACATCTACACTTGCATTGTTAGTAGGTGGTTTATTCTTAATTTATGTTCGCATCGCTTCTTGGCGCATTGTACTAGGTGTATTCCTAGGTATGGTAGCGACTGCATTTTTGTTAAATGCTGTAGGCTCAGAAACTAACCCTGTATTTGCAATGCCTTGGTATTGGCATTTAGTACTTGGTGGCTTTGCGTTTGGTATGTTCTTTATGGCTACTGACCCTGTATCAGCTGCATTTACTGACAAAGGTAAATTAGCATATGGTCTATTAATTGGCTTTATGGTGGTTATGATACGTGTTGTGAATCCTGCTTTCCCAGAAGGTATGATGCTAGCAATCTTATTTGCTAACTTATTCGCTCCACTGTTCGATCACTTTGTAGTGCAGGCTAATATTAAGCGGAGGTTGGCACGTAATGTCTAGTAATAACGAATCAATCGGCAAAACGTTAACAGTTGTTGTCGCACTATGTTTAGTGTGCGCAATCATTGTATCGTTTGCTTCTGTACAGCTTCGTCCTTTACAGCAAGCTAATAAAGAAAAAGATATTCAAAGCAATATTTTGGCTGCTGCGGGTATCGATAAAGTTGAAAATGTTTTAGAAACATTTGATGCAAAAATCGAAGCGCGCGTTGTAAATATGACTACAGGTGAGTTTGTAGATACAGACCCAACAATTTTCGACTTTGAAAAAAGCAAATATGATGCAGCGCTAAGTGTTTCTCTTAAAGAGAAAGGCGTTAAGGATATTGCTGGTATTCAACGTGTGACTAAAGAGTCGCCGGTGTATATCTCTAAGAAAGAAGATGGCTCAGTTGATGCAATCATTCTTCCTATCCAAGGCTACGGCTTATGGGGCTTAATGTACGGTTTTATCTCGCTTGAAAGCGATGGTGAAACAGTTAAGGGCATTATCTTTTACAAGCATAATGAAACCCCTGGCTTAGGTGGCGAAATCCAAAATCCACAATGGACTGCTACATGGGAAGGTAAAGAGCTTCCAATTCAAATTGTTAAAGGTACTGCGGGCAATGATGAGCATAAGATCGATGGTCTTTCAGGTGCTACATTAACGTCTAACGGTGTTGATCATGCAGTTGATTTTTGGACTGGCGAAAATGGCTTTGGCCCTTTCCTTGCGAAAGTACGTAAAGGAGCATTGAAATAATGGCTGATACTAAAGAAATGAAGGCGGTCCTATTTGGTCCGGTTTTAGCTAACAACCCAATCGCACTACAAGTACTTGGTATTTGTTCGGCGCTAGCGGTAACGTCTAGCTTAAAAAATGCATTAATCATGTCAATCGCATTGACACTAGTAACAGCATTTTCGAGCTTCTTTATCTCGCTTATTCGTAACCAGATCCCATCATCTGTACGTATCATCGTACAAATGACAATTATTGCATCATTGGTAATCGTTGTTGACCAAGTATTACAGGCTTTCTCTTACGCTACGGCAAAAGAGCTTTCTGTATTCGTTGGTCTAATCATTACTAACTGTATTGTAATGGGTCGTGCTGAAGCATACGCGATGAAGTCGCCACCAATTATGTCTTTCCTTGACGGTATTGGTAATGGCTTAGGTTACTCTGTAGTACTGCTTACTGTTGGTTTCATTCGTGAGCTATTCGGTAAGGGTTCACTATTCGGTGTTGATATTATCCCATTAGTACAAGATGGCGGTTGGTATCAGCCAATGGGTCTATTGATCTTACCACCGAGTGCATTCTTCATCATTGGTTTATTCATATGGGTACTTCGTACTTATAAGAAAGACCAAGTAGAAGCTAAAGCGTAAGGGGCAAATAGTGGAACATTATATTAGTTTATTTGTAAAAGCCGTTTTTATTGAGAACTTAGCGTTGTCATTCTTCTTAGGCATGTGTACTTTTTTAGCAGTATCTAAAAAAGTAACTACATCAATTGGCCTAGGTATAGCGGTTATAGTTGTATTGGGTATTTCGGTACCTGTTAACAACTTGGTTTATCATGCGGTACTTGCACCAGGTTCACTTACTTGGTTAGGTTACCCAGATGCGGATCTTAGCTTTTTACGTTTCTTAACTTTCATTGGTGTTATTGCAGCACTTGTGCAAATTCTTGAAATGGCATTAGATAAGTTTTTCCCTGCACTATACAACGCGTTAGGTATCTTCTTACCACTTATCACAGTTAACTGTGCAATATTTGGTGCGGTATCATTCATGGTTGAGCGTAACTATAACTTCGGCGAGTCTGTAGTTTATGGTATTGGCGCTGGTGTTGGTTGGGCGCTTGCAATTACATTACTTGCAGGTATCCGTGAGAAACTGAAGTATTCAGACGTGCCAGACGGCTTACGTGGTTTAGGTATTACCTTTATCACTGTTGGTTTAATGGGACTTGGCTTTATGTCATTCTCTGGTATTTCACTGTAAAGGTAGCGAGGATAAATCATGGATTATCAGATTTTCTTAGGCGTTGGTGTTTTCATCGCTATCGTTGTACTACTAGTTTTAGTGATCATTGGTGCTAAATCTCAGTTAGTTGCAAGCGGCGACATCATCATCGGTATTAATGGCGACAAAGATAAAGCCATTACTACATCAGCAGGTAATAAGCTTTTAAGTGCATTATCTGAGTCAGGTATTTTCGTATCATCTGCATGTGGTGGCGGTGGCTCTTGTGGTCAGTGTCGTGTTCACATTAAAGAAGGTGGCGGCGATATCCTGCCAACTGAACTTGATCACATTTCTAAAGGTGAAGCCCGTGAAGGCTGTCGTTTAGCGTGTCAGGTAAATGTTAAAAACGACATGGAAATTGAACTTGAAGAGTCAATTTTCGGTGTTAAAAAATGGGATTGTGAAGTTATCTCTAACGATAACAAAGCAACGTTCATTAAAGAACTTAAACTGCAAATCCCTGGTGATGAGTCAGTGCCTTTCCGTGCGGGTGGTTACATCCAAATTGAAGCGCCACCTCATCATGTTAAATATGCAGATTTTGATGTTCCTGAAGAATATCGTGGCGATTGGAACCATTTTGGTTTCTTCGATCTGGAGTCAAAAGTAGACGAAGAAACAATTCGTGCATACTCAATGGCTAACTACCCAGAAGAAGAAGGCATCATTATGCTTAACGTGCGTATTGCTGCTCCGCCTCCAAGAAACCTAAGCTTGCCATGTGGTAAAATGTCTTCGTACATTTGGTCACTTACAAAAGGCGACAAGGTAACTATTTCAGGTCCATTTGGTGAGTTCTTTGCTAAAGACACAGATGCTGAAATGATCTTTGTTGGCGGTGGTGCTGGTATGGCGCCAATGCGTTCACATATCTTTGACCAACTTAAACGTTTGAACTCTAAACGTAAGATGAGCTTTTGGTATGGTGCACGTTCTGAACGTGAAATGTTCTACGTAGAAGATTTTGACGGCCTAGCCGCTGAAAATCCTAATTTCGTATGGCATACAGCACTTTCAGATCCACAACCTGAAGATAACTGGGAAGGCTATACTGGCTTTATCCATAACGTGTTATTTGAGAACTATCTTAAAGATCACGAAGCGCCGGAAGATTGTGAGTACTACATGTGTGGTCCTCCAATGATGAACGCGGCAGTTATTACTATGCTTAAAGATTTAGGTGTTGAAGACGAAAATATCTTACTAGATGACTTCGGTGGCTAACACTAATACCAAAACAGTTTAGTTTTGGTTAAAATACCAGCCTCGTAGCACTTGTGTTACGAGGCTTTTTTTATTCTTTAATTTTATCAATCTATTAAGTAGAGCTGTTATGAATCGAGTAAGTACTTCACAAGGCATAATGGCCTTTTTACTAATCACACTGACCTTATTACTGTCTGGGTGTGGTGAAAAACCAGAGTCGAAAGAAACCTTTTTAGAAGGTAAGACTATGGGCACCACTTATCATATTAAATATTACGATGAGCAGGGCCAGCTATCTGCCTCACAGTTACAGCTGCAAATAGATGCTGTTTTAAAAGATGTGAATCAGTCTATGTCTACTTATATAGAAGACTCTGAAATAAATACATTTAACAGATTACCAGCAAATCAAGTTATGCCAATTAGCGAAGATTTTAGGGCCGTTATCAGTGAGTCCATCCGCTTAGGTGAGTCAACTAAAACACTCGATGTCACTATGGGGCCTTTAATTGATTTATGGGGCTTTGGTCCTGATAAAAAACCAACAAATCGCCCTAGTGATGAAGAGCTTGCGAGTATGGTCGAAAAAATAGGTATTGATAAACTTATTTTAAATAAGCAAGGCTTGGCTAAAACAGTTAATGGACTAGAGCTTTCTTTTTCGGCAACGGCTAAAGGCTATGGTATTGATAAAATAGCGCAGTTATTAGAAAGCCACAGTATTACCAATTACATGGTTGAGATTGGTGGAGAGCTGCGTATAGCAGGTGAAAAGCCAAATAATCAGGATTGGAAAATTGCGATAGAGCAACCAGATGCAGCGCCAGGTGAGCGTAAAGTACATCGTGTTTTATCGCCAGGTACAAATGGTATTGCTACGTCGGGTGATTACCGTATTTTTTATAAAATGGATGGCGAGATCTATACTCATTTAATTGATCCCGTAACCGGCATGCCTATTAAGCACGACTTAGTGTCAGTAACAGTGCTTCATCCAAGCGCTATGACAGCAGATGGCTTAGCAACTGCACTTACTGTGATGGGTATGGAGAAAGCGCAAGCCTATGCTCAGCAGCACGATTTACCAGTGTACTTAATAGGTAAATCAAAAGATGGTTTAGTTACTTACTCAAGCCCTGCATTCAAACCTTATTTGTAGTATGGCGCTGGCTTGTTTATTTTCACGTTATTTGGGTATATAATAGCAGTTGCTCAAAAATGTTTGAGTTTAATTAATTGCTGATCAATAGGGGCTAAGCAATGTCACTTTTTCTTCTTACTTTTGGCTTACTAATTTTGATAGTTTCGGCTATGGCCGTTGGTATGATCGTGCAAAAAAAATCTATGGCGAGTAGCTGTGGTGGTTTAGGCTCGGTCGGTATTGATAAAGCCTGTGATTGCGATGATCCATGTGATAAACGCAAAAACCGTTTAGCAAAAGAGCAAGCTTGGAAAGAAAATCAAATTATTTAAGCCCGTCTTAAATATTAAAAAGCGCTTTATAGCGCTTTTTTTGTGCCTGTAAAACTCATCAACTCCTTGGCTTCCAAAGCAATCCAATCTTAATGTATTAGACGAAAGTATATAGTTTAGTTTTTTTCACTTATTAGGTTTATTTTTCTCGTTTGTCAAATTGGAGCTAACACTCTAAAGTTTAACCATAGACAAAGAGCAAGGCTCTCGTCATAAGCTTGAGGCATAAGTTAGCCTCGCTTAAAAGAATCTTTATATTGTGTGTGAAGATGTTGTCAGTGTGAAAGGCAACTCAAGTTCGGTGGTGACTGAGTTTGAGTTGTTTTTATTCCCTACAATGCCACGCAGTGTAAACCAAGAATCTTTATATTGTGTGTGAAGATGTTGTCAGTGTGAAAGGCAACTCAAGTTCGGTGGTGACTGAGTTTGAGTTGTTTTTATTCCCTACAATTGCCATGCAGTGTAAACCAAAAATCTTTATATTGTGTGTGAAGATGTTGTCAGTGTGAAAGGCAACTCAAATTCGGTGGTGACTGCATTTGAGTTGTTTTTATTTCCTTACAATGCCACGCAGTGTAAACAAAAAATCTTTATATTGTGTGTGAAGATGTTGTCAGTGTGAAAGGCAGCTCAAATCCGGTGGTGACTGTATTTGAGTTGTTTTTATTCCTTACAATGCCACGCAGTGTAAACCAAAAATCTTTATATTGTGTGTGAAGATGTTGTCAGTGTGAAAGGCGGCTCAAGTTCGGTGGTGACTGAATTTGGGCTGTTTTTATTTGTGCCACACAATTATTACTCCCTCCTAAAAAGCTATAATTCTATTAAATATTTCTATTTAAATCGTTTTTTATTTGATCTAATTTATTGTTTTTTATCGTGTTATTTTTTATTAACAAAATAGCTTCGAAAGCTTAACTCAAATTAATTGATTTTTAGTTGAACAGAAAATTCTCTTTGTTATACTCACGTTCGAACTTTCAGTAAGTTTTGAAAGTTTGATTGATACGGATCAATTTTCACAAGGTGAATTTGTGCTAACCGGATTTGATCGTATTTAGCACCTGGTTTTAGGGCTTACAGCAGCAATGTTTTTTTAATTTTTCCATTGCAAACTGTATTACTCTAATTTTGTTATAGTCATTTTAGTAGGTTAATGTCTTTGAACATACTTTCTTTACGTCATACTAATACTGATTTCGCCCCAAGCGAACCAGTTACGTGTGAGCGCTTGAATAAAGCGGGTAAGGGCGTATGTGTAGCTATAACTTTATTAGTGTTTAATACTGTAATGTTGCTAAGCGGTGCATTAGAAGATGCCTTCAAGCTTGAAGCATTATTGAGTGATGGGTTTATTGTAGAGCCCCTGTTACTTACTATTGCTGGATTTTTAGCTCATCCAATCATTTCAAGTCAGTTACTTATTGGCCTTTGTTGGTTATTGTTCCATATTTTTCCAGCGCGTCGTGCTGGAATTATCCTCCGTAAAGCAGCCTTTGCTTTAAGCGAGGCTAAAATTCTTCAGCCTGTGATCTCTTCACATGGTTGTCGTGCTCCACCTAGCTTTACAGGTTGTCTGTAAGGTTACACCTTGTTGCTGGTTTTAATTATTTGTTCTTGCTGTAAATAATTAAAGTTAGCTAAAACAAAGTAGCTCTGTGTTTTTTAAACACATTTCAGCCAACCACCACTCACCCAAGTTAACTTTTATTACGTTATATAAATGCGTTTAGAAAGCTGGGTTTGTTGCTAGGTCATTAATGGCATGAGCTTTAGGTTTTGAATAGCCCCCTTATTTTTATAATTTAATTCTAGTTAACTTGGGTTTTTATTGAAAAATCGTTGCTTTGGTTTTTATTTTAAGCAGCAAATTGAAACTCTAGGTTTGTAGGATACTCCCTTGTTAATTCGTAACCTTTGTAATATTGCTTTAGCTAGTACAGTGCTGGCGTTGTCAGGCTGTAAAGGCGGGATACTCGATCCAAAAGGGCAGATAGGCATTGATGAGAAAAATTTAATCATCATCGCAACCGTGCTTATGTTGCTTGTAGTCGTTCCCGTTATTGTGATGACTTTGTATTTCGCATGGAAATATAGAGACACGCAAACTCATGAAATTTATGCTCCAAAATGGGCTCATTCAAATAAAATTGAAGCCGCAGTTTGGGCAGTCCCTGTTGTTATTGTAATCATTTTAGGTGTTATTACTTGGGTGTCTACTCAAGAGCTTGACCCATACAAACCAATTGAAGGTAAAGGTAAACATCTTACTGTTGAAGTGGTTTCATTAAACTGGAAGTGGCTATTTATATATCCTGAGCAAGGTATTGCTACGGTGAACGAACTAGTTTTTCCGGCAAATGTACCTGTTGAATATAAAATCACTTCAGAGAGCACAATGAATTCATTTTTTATTCCGCAATTGGGTAGTCAAATATACTCAATGGCTGGGATGGAAACCAAGCTTCACTTAATTGCAAATGAGCCCGGCACGTTTAAAGGTTTTTCGGCAAATTACAGTGGCGCTGGTTTTACTGGTATGAAATTTAATGCCATTGCTACCCCTACTCAAGCAGACTTTGATAAGTGGGTTAGTAACATTAAAACAAATGCTAATAACCTAACTCATGCAAATTATGTTGAGCTTGCAAAAGCGAGCGAAAATAACCCTGTTGCTTATTACGGCAAAGTTGATGACGGCTTATTTCATACCATCGTTATGAAATACATGCAGGCACATGGCGACATGAATAAAAAACATCATGCAATGGGCGAACATGGGCAAATGAGTAAAAAACATCATGAAATGGATGAGCATTCAATGCCTTCATCTCACAGCCAAGGCGAGGAATAATAATGTCGTTATTAGGTAATCTTTCTCTCGACGCAATTCCGTTTCATGAGCCAATTCTTGTGTTCACGATGTCGGTTATTGCGATAGCTGGGCTTATTATTGCTGGGCTTATTACAAAGTATAAAAAGTGGGGCGTGCTTTGGCGCGACTGGATCACGTCTGTTGATCATAAACGCTTAGGCGTAATGTATATTCTTTTAGCACTAATAATGCTGTTTCGTGGCTTTTCTGATGCAATAATGATGCGTGCGCAGTTGGCACTTGCTACCAGTGGTGCGCCAGGTTACTTACCACCTGAGCACTACGACCAAATATTTACTGCCCACGGCGTAATTATGATCATATTTATGGCAATGCCATTTATGATTGGCTTAATGAACATTGTATTACCACTTCAAATTGGTGCTCGCGATGTTGCATTCCCATTTTTAAATAACTTAAGCTTTTGGTTTACAGCCAGCGGTGCCATTTTAATTAATATGTCGCTAGTGTTTGGTGAGTTTGCTAAAACAGGTTGGGTGGCCTATCCGCCGCTTTCGGAGTTGACCTTTAGCCCTGGGGTGGGGGTAGATTATTATATTTGGGCCTTGCAAATATCCGGGCTCGGTACACTTCTAACAGCAGTAAACTTTTTAGCGACCGTGTTTAAAATGCGTGCACCAGGTATGACCCTAATGAAAATGCCTATTTTTACATGGGCATGTACATGGGCAAACATCTTAATTGCAGCATCATTCCCAATCTTAACTGCAGTACTTGCAATGCTAACGCTTGACCGTTATCTCGACTTTCACTTCTTTACCAATGCAGCGGGCGGTAACGCCATGATGTACATCAACCTGTTTTGGGCATGGGGTCACCCCGAGGTATACATATTAGTATTACCAGCGTTTGGTATTTTCTCTGAAATTATTTCGACCTTTGCAGGTAAGCGTTTATTTGGTTACAAATCGATGGTTTACGCCAGCGGTGCAATCTCAATTTTAGGTTTTATTGTTTGGCTACATCACTTCTTTACGATGGGGTCGAGTGCTAACGTTAACGCTTTCTTTGGGGTAATGACCATGGTTATTGCCGTACCAACTGGGGTTAAGTTGTTTAACTGGTTATTTACCATTTACCGAGGTCGTTTACGTATTAGTGTACCCGTACTTTGGACTCTTGGTTTTATGGTTACCTTTACCGTAGGCGGTATGACTGGTGTATTACTTGCTATTCCAGGTGCCGATTACGTACTGCATAACAGCTTATTTTTAATTGCACATTTCCATAACACAATTATTGGTGGTGCTGTATTTGGTTATCTTGCCGGTTTTGTATTTTGGTTCCCTAAAGCAATGGGCTTTAAACTTAACGAAAAATGGGGCAAAGCATCATTTTGGTGTTGGATTATTGGTTTCTTCGTAGCATTTATGCCGCTGTACGTACTTGGTTTCTTAGGTATGACACGTCGCTTAAACCACACTAATAATCCAGATTGGAACATATGGTTATACATTGCTGCAGGCGGCGCTGTAATTATTATGTTCGGTATTATTAGCCAAGTTATTCAACTATATGTGAGCTTTAGAGACCGCGAAGCGCTTGACGATACAACAGGTGATCCGTGGAACGGCCACACACTTGAGTGGGCTACAAGTTCTCCGCCACAAATTTATAACTTTGCAACTATTCCACACATTGATGACATTGATGCATGGACCGAGGCGAAAGAAAAAGGCCAAGCTTATCAAACAAAAGCAAGCTACAGCCCAATTCATATGCCTAAGAATACCTCCGCAGGTGTATTTATGGCAGCCAGCCTAACCGCTTTTTGTTTTGCAATGATTTGGCACATTTGGTGGTTAGCTGTTGTAGGGCTAGTGGGCGGAATTGCCATATTTATCAAGCGTTGTTACACCAGCGATGTTGACTACTACATACAACCTGATGAAATTGCACGCATTGAAGCTGCATATAATTCAAGTGGGAATAAGGAGCTAAAAGCGTGAGTACACTTTCAGCAAATTTAGAATCAGCAAGTTTAGACTCTGTATCACACGATGACCATGCCCACGCGCATGATCATCACGACACATCTGGCGATACGATATTTGGCTTTTGGTTATATCTAATGACCGATTGCCTATTGTTTGCCTCGTTTTTTGCCACTTACGCTGTTTTATTTATGAACACAGCAGGTGGTGTATCGGGTAAAGATATTTTTGAACTCGACTTTGTAGCAGTAGAAACTGCTGCACTACTTATTAGTAGTATTACCTTTGGCTTTGCCATGATTGCCGCTCAAGGGCAAAAAAAGGCACTAACACTGACTTGGTTATTTGTTACGTTTTGTTTAGGTGCTGTGTTTATTGGTATGGAAGTATACGAATTTCATCATCTAATTGTGCACGGTAATGGCCCACAACAAAGTGCCTTTTTAACATCGTTTTTCTCATTAGTTGGCCTACATGGTTTACATGTAACAGCCGGTCTAATTTGGATGACCATAATGATGATTGAAGTTGCTAAACGTGGTCTAGGTAAAGCAACCGTAACGCGTTTAAGCTGCTTAAGCCTATTTTGGCACTTCTTAGACATTGTCTGGATTTGTGTATTTACCGTTGTTTATTTGATGGGAGCAATGTAATGAGCCACAGCGAAACGCATGCGTTAAAGCAAACGCAAAGTGATCATCATGATGAATCTCATGGCAGTGTTAAAACTTACTTAATTGGCTTTGTGCTATCGGTAATTTTAACTGCTATACCGTTTTACATGGTAATGGAAGGTGACTTCTCAAAAGTAACAACGCTTTGGAGCATTGTTACTTTGGCAATCGTACAAATTTGGGTGCATTTAAAATACTTTTTACACCTTAATTTTACGACCGAAAATGGCCGTGCAAGTACTTTCTCATTCCTATTCAGTGCCCTGATCATCGTAATGGTGGTTGGGTTATCTGTTTGGATCATTTATGAATCTAACGCAATGATGATGTACTAGGAGTTTAAGATGTTTCGTCGTTATTTATCAGTGACTAAGCCGGGTATTATCATGGGCAATTTAATCAGCGTAGCGGGCGGGTTTTTACTTGCCTCGCGCGGTGATATAGATCCATGGTTAATGATTGCCACATTAATTGGCTTGTCGCTAGTGGTTGCATCGGGTTGTGCTATCAATAATGTAATTGATAGAGACATAGATGTAGCCATGGCTCGTACTCGTACGCGAGTAACAGTAACAGGCGAAATGTCGGCCTTTGCTGCACTTAGCCACGGTATTTTATTGGGCGTTATTGGCTTTGGTTTACTTATCGCCTATACCACTCAAGCCGCGGTATTTTTTGCAGCCTTTGGCTACGTAATTTATGTAGGGGTTTATAGTCTCTACATGAAACGTAACTCAGTATATGGCACTTTTGTAGGCAGCCTTTCTGGCGCTGTACCGCCAGTAGTAGGTTACTGCGCCGTAACAGGGCTGTTCGATATGGGCGCATTAATACTGCTAGTTATGTTTAGCTTGTGGCAAATGCCGCACTCTTACGCTATCGCTATTTTTCGCTTTAAAGATTACCAAGCTGCAGGTATTCCTGTATTACCAGTAGCGCAAGGTATTGATAAAGCAAAGCGCCATATCGTACTTTACATCGCTGTATACGCATTAGTTGTGATGTTATTGCCAATTACTGGCTACACAGGTGCTGCTTTTATGGCTGTTGCTTGTATTACCAGCTTTTGGTGGTTGTTAATGGCGCTGCGCGGTTATCGTCGTAATATTGATATGAGCAGTTGGGCACGTAAAGTGTTCGCATTTTCGATTATTAATATTACAGCGTTAAGTATTGCTATGGCTGTTGATTATCACAGCGTTGCTCCACAGCTATTAACGCTTACCTAATTTAAAAATTTTTAACTATTCCAAAGTTAATCCAAAGGCTCGAAAGAGCCTTTTTTTATGCCTAAATATTAAAGTAATTGAACATTTTTATTCTCGCTCTTTTACTTTTTAAAATCATCCGCATTGTAATAAAGTGGTTTAAGCGTACCGCAATTAATAAATTTATAGGTAAGCTCATTTTCAGGTGGTACACGTTTAGATGTCCGAAACTTTTGCATACAGGCGTTAACTAAATCGACAAAAATAAGATGGTTATAGCTCGGCGCTTTTTGGATTTTATGAATATAAATACGCTCAGTACCGTTTAGTGTGATCATGTCGTAGTCTTGCCATTGTGATGATTCACTCAACTCTTTAAGCTCTCTAGCATACAATTGCTTATCCAAGACCAGTTCTTTTTTTGAATAAATTAAACTGCCACCTTGTTGATAATCACCCTCGTAAATATCGGCAGTAATTGTAATTTCCTCACCACGCATTAAATGCTGAATATTAAACGCTTGTGGCTTTACGGTGATTAGTTCTGCATTTCTAACAAAGCCCAAAAATGCAACATCGGGGTTCCCTATTTTATAAACTACTTGCACATTATTGGGTAAATTATAAGTAGGTAAATTCATTGCTATAATAGACGAGCCTTGATTAACCAACACCATTGGATGCTCAGCATTGTAAGCGGGGTCTACCGGTGGAAGTTCTGCTTTTTCTTCTTCAGCTGCGGCAAAGCCACTTAAAGTGATTAGTAATAAAGTAAGTAGTAGGCGCATTATAATCTCAATTAATTTATGAGCTTAAATTGTAGTATAAAAATATATATTACATTTAGCTAATTGTACTTAATATTCAAATGTTAGGCGTATTGTAAAAGGCTCAAATGAGCCTTTTACAATTGAGGGTAATCACAATTAAATAAACGTTACTTAATTGCTTTTTTCACTTCTCGCCAATCTATTATTTTAAAGTTTTGTGGTTGCTGCGGTAGTCGGTTATATCCATCTTGTACGACTAAAATACCTTCAGGATAACCCGGTAGCGCTTTCGATGTTACGGTTAACCCATCAGTTTCTGATGCGCCATCAATACCGTTAACCAAGTCACTTACTATATTAAACTTACCTGCAAACTCTAAACTGGGTGTTTTAACATCCTGAGTATTATTACTTATTTTATATAGCACGTAGCTATCATCGCCTTGGCTTGAAACAACTAAGTAACGTGCGTTTGTGCCGTGGTAAATTTCCATACCCTCAACATCATCAACAAGTTGCTCATTTATGCCTTGTAGCATAACCGGTGTATTATCAGCTGTAGGCTCAGCGCCTATATACCAAATACCGGCGTCTTCTTCACCTGCAAAAAGTTCACCACGCGCATCATCTGCACTACAGCCTTCTGGTTGGCTAGGTAGATTAAATTCTCGAACTAATTTACCTGTTACTTTATCGCCACTTTCGTTGAGTTTATATTGCTGATAAAGACCTGATTTATCATTAACAAATACATAATTCCCTGTTGCTGATGAATACATACACATGCCATATATTTCGCTGAGATTGGTTGAAATATCATTAAGGTGTTTTACCTCGTTATTATCAACTGTTAAAACACTTATGCTGTTATTTGTCCGATTACTCGCGGTTATTAAAGTATTCGTACTATTTTTAATACTAGGGTGTTGGCGAACATCTACATTATTTAAGCGACCAATCTCAATTGATTGTTCAAGCCAGCCTTGTAAGTTGTAAACCATTAAGCCTCGACGTTTATCTGTGCCTAAAATTAAGCTTTTTGCAGGGTTACTTGAGTTTACCCAAATAGCGGGATCATCTGCAGCATCACCAAATGCTTGTACTGGCGTTGTTTGTGCACTGGCATGTATATGTGTCAATTTTTTAACAATGTTTTTACCCGCATTTTTAACTGGTGTTGCTGGTATTGTACTTTGTGTATATGCGCCTGTTTCATCGTTATATAACACCGCAATAGCCTTATTGTTTGCGGTGTATTTAACCGCAACAGACTCTAAAGCTAAATTGCCATTTAGTTGCCAATTATTAATGCTTTTAGTAACAGGGTTATAGGCATACATTGTATTATCATGTGTACTTGTAAACCACAGCGTGCCGTCGGTTGATGTAAAAAGAGCGCCTATTTCGCTATTTAGTGAGCCAAAAGGAGCAACGAGTGCTATTGGTTTTTTATCAGCTTGCGACTCTGTATTGGCATTTATAGCCCAAATGCCCACTTCACCTTCACTTACAAAAAGTGTGTTGCTTTGCTCGCTCACAGCGCATCCTGCAGCTTCGCTTACTCCTGCAAATTCACGCATGCTTACATTTGTTGTTTCATTATTACTTGTATCGTAAATAACAGTTTCGGTGATCAAACCACGTACATCAGGCACAAATGCCGACACGGTATTATTGTTTTTATTATTAAATAAACACACTGTATCGGGCTGAGCTTGTGGTGGACTAATACGAGTTAACTCTTTTAAATTCCAGCTGTTATTGGCTTGCTGTAATTTAAAAATAACGACATTATCTTGGTCATTATCAATGGTCGCTAATAAATAAGTGGAGTTATTAAGTGCACTTATAGAAAGCGCCTCAAAACTACCTTTAGCAATGTTTTTACTCTGCTGGTTTTGGCTGTTTACCATTACCAAGCCTTGGCTTTCGCTTGCTAGTAGCCAGTTGTTGTCATTAATCCATACGGCTTGCGAGCCTTGCATATTCTCGCTTGGGCCAAAGGCATTGCTCTCGATAGACTCAAATGCTTTTTTAGTTGATATGTTATAGCTACAAGCACTTAAGGTGCTTATTAGCAGGCTTGTAAGCACTAAACCTTTTGCTTTATTTAATTTAAAATTCATTATAATTCCTTTGCTGATCAGAGCATTCTGAGTAACGTATCGAAAGTCACTTCATTGTTACCACGCAAACACCATGACTTAAAATGCGTAACGCAGCATTAATTGATAAACAGGACCTGCTTCTTCAGATTCAATTTCGTACTCATCAAAGCTACGATCGAACTGATCTGATACGGTATCAAACTTATTAAAGGTTTCGTCTTTACTTGCATCAAGCAGGTTTGAGCCCACTAAACGCAGCGTTACGTTTTCCCAGCGTTTTTCTATAAACACTTCAAAATCGGCACTGTAAGATGTTGTTACTTCTTCACCTACAATACGCCCATAAGCATCACCTTGCTTACGGTAAGTTGCACCAAATGCAGCTTTGAGATCGGGTAAGTCTTGAATAAACCCAACGTTATAAACGTAGTCTGATTGATCGTTAAATTTTCGAGACCCAAAAAAGTCGGTTACTTCACTATCAAGCCATGAGTAATTTAAAAATACTCCCGTATTAGGCATGCTAAATGCGCCAAGCGGAGTAGATAAATCAAGCTCAACTCCTTTTACGTTACCGTCGCCTGTGTTGCGAGGCTGCAATACAAATGTACCTTCTCCTTCAGAGCCTTCTTGTCCTGTATTTGCTATTTCTATTAGGTCGTTTACTTTGCGGTAAAATAAATTAATGCCTACAACGCCACTTTTACCTAAGCGATATTCGTAGCCTAAATCCATACCCCAAGCTGATTCTGGTTTTAATTCTGGATTACCTAGTTGGTCGTTATCGCCAAGTTCTTTTTCGATAAGTGCTGGTGTTAAAAAATCAAACTCGGGGCGTCGTAAACTACGCGCAACAGAGGCGCTAACGCGTCCATTTTCACTCACGTTATAACGAAAATGTGCTGAAGGTAGAACAAAATCGTAGTTGTTATCTTCGGTTACACCAATTGTTTTATCATTAATTTTTGAATCAGTAGACTCCCAGCGAACGCCCAATTCCCAGGCAAATAAATCATCTTGGTGTTTAATAAGGGCAAACACATCAAAGCGGTCTTCCTCTAGCGTGTTTACGCCACCAAAAACCGGTTCAAATTCACTGGTAAATACAGCCAAAGATAAAGGTGTTCCCGCATATTGATCCCAGCTTGTAAGTGCTAATTCAAGCTCGTCTTCGGCTTCAAAAATATTGCTATCGCGCTTTTTATTTTGTAAAAATGCACCAAACTGAATTTCTTTGCTGTCACCCCAAGGTTGGCTATGTTGCCACTGCAGGGTCCATTCTTTATCGTCTATGTCACTTTGAGCTTGTTCTTCTTCAAATATCATTGGCAGCTCTGACGTATCAAGCTCTACTTCTTGCTCGTATACCGACTCGTCAAATTTGGCGATACCAAACTTTAATTTACTTGTGCCGTTTAGCAGTGGAAATTCATAGGCGGTATTGATGTTGTAATTAGTTTGGTCAATATACTTAACATTGGCATTATCGGTTTCTAGGTTTCCGCCATTTACAATATCATTGCTGGTTGCAGTGGTATCGTCGTATTCAAACGAACGTTCATCTTCAGTGCGCTCTGTATCAACCCACATAGCGCTAATATTAAACTGACTATCGTTATCAAAAACAATTTCGTAACTGGCGTTTAGTGATGTGTCGTCGCCATCGCGAGTGTCAGATTGGTCTTCGCGGTTATCAAACTCTTCGGTTTGAAAATTTACATTGTTTTCTGGGCTATCGCCGTAGCGCAGGCTCGTTTTTTGTTTTGGGTTATATCGGCCTTGTAAATTTGCACCAAGTAATAAACGACCCCCCGCAAATTCAGTACCGTACACAGCAGCCAAGCTTTCTTTAAACTCGCCATCATCATAAAGCAAGCCACCAGCGCGTAAGTAACCACCATCTAAGCTGTAACCATCGCGCAGTACAATATTTAATGTGCCCGCTATCGCATCGGCTGAACGATTGGCACTTGATGAGCGAATAATTTCAACGCGTTCAATTAATTCAGCCGGAATTCGGTCAACAAAAAATGAACGGTCGGCACCTGCGCCAGGTACTTCTTCACCGTTTATAAGTACCTTTGTATAAGCAGGGCTCAAGCCCCGCATACGTGCACCGTCAGATTCAAGTACATCCGATAAAAATGTAACACTAGGTACACGCTTTAATGCATCGCCCGCAGTTAATGGCTCAAAACGCTGAAAGTACTCTTGTGAGTATTCTAAGGTTGGCGCGAGTTCGTCAGAGCGATTTCTATAACCAATTTCACCGTATACAACAATTTTATCAGAAACTTCTATATCTTTTTTTGTAGTTTCTTTTGCATCATCTTCTGCATAAGCCGTTAAGTTACATAAAGCTAATGCGGCTACCAGTGCTTTTATTTTAAAGTGTTTCATTGTATTTGCTCTTGGTTATTACAGGGTTGTTTCTTGGTATGGCGAGCAAGCTAAAGATAATTGATTACGTAAATGTGACAGGGTTTATTTTAAATACATGTATTTAGAGGTACTTGAGCAATATGTAGAGCGTATTGAGCTTTTATCACTCCCTGTAAAGGCTGGTGTTATCTACTGTGCAGGGCTGTTTTTAAGGTATGTATCATCTAGTTGTCACATAGCTGAGCTAATATGACCCTGCTAACACAAGCTTGTATGAACTAACTTTAAAGCTCATTTATAAACGAGATACTGCACATGCGATTTAACCCTTTTATCAGCCACCGATTACTAATAAACGCTATTATTGCGATGTTTTTTAGCGCTGTGTTTTTAAGTAGTTATTTAGGAGTATTAAAAACTTACGCCAGTATTCAGTGGCTCGATATTATGGGAGAGGGCGGTATTGTATTAATGACACTTGTATGGATTATCGCGTTATTAATTTCAAGACCACCGAGTAAAGTAACCACTTACTTAGTGATAGGTGTTGGGCTATTTATGTTCTCGGCAACGCTCGATTTACTTGATGAATGGCTAATGCACCCCGCGCACCAATGGCTGAGTTGGATTGAATCTCTGCCCGCTCCGTTAGGCATGTTATTAACAAGTATAGGTTTGTATTATTGGCATCAAGAGCAGTATGTATTAAATCGTCAGCTACGCCGCCGTGAAGCGCATTTACGTGAGCACGATAAGGTGTGTTCAATAACGGGTCTTTATAAGGCGCAGTATCTAGATTCAGCAATTAATGAGCAATCAATTAACACACAGCCGTTTTGGTTGGGAGCTATTGATATACGCGACTTTTCTCATTTTAATAGTGAGTTTGGCTTTAGTGAAGGCGACCGGTTACTACGTGAAATTAGCGAGTTATTATTAATGAACTGCCGACTAAGTGATGTAGTGTGCCGCTACGCAGGAGATTGCTTTATGGTATTAATGCCAGCCACTACAGAGCAGCAAGCTAAAGAGCTGATGGCGCAAATTAAAGGAGCGCTAAAACACTGTGCATTTAAAGTTGAAGCATCTAAAAAAGCAAAATTTCAATATGTCACTACCGCCTTAATACAAGGTAATAAGCATAGCAGTACAAGTAAACTAACAAGCCAACTGCATAGTCAATTACAACAAAAAAAGCATCAACAAAAAGTAGTGCACCGTGCATACGTTTGTTAGCCAAGACGATAAATATTTAAGCGCTCAAGGGCTTATTACGTCAGCTGTAGAGCTTGCTCAAAGCCGAGATATAAATTTACATAAACTGCTACGCGGTACCGGCATTTTTGAACAAGACTTACTTAATTTTCAACATGCATTTAGTGTGTCTCAGCAGGTGCGTTTATTAGCTCAATTTAAGTTATTGATGAAAAGTACTGACAGTGGTTTTTTACTCGGTAGTCAACTTATTAACGACACTCGAGCCGAAGCACAGGCATTAATATATAGCGATAATTTAGCTCAAGTATTAAAGCAATTATCACTTTTAAGAATGCAATTAGCACCATTGCTGTTTAGTCAAACGTATATTAAAAACGATAACGTTTATATTTATATTCAGCCAGCACATGGGCTTGATGAAAGCCTTTACCGCTATGTGCTAGAGATATATAGCACTGCATTTTATAGTTTACTTAAACGAGTGAGCGAAAGTTACCCGCATTGTCAGTTCGACTTTGCTTTTAAACGCCCTAGGCATATTCAAGAGTACGAGCAAAATTTAGGGCTAAAGGTAAGTTTTGATAAGCCATGTACTCGCTGGGTATTAAATAAAACCATGTTAAGGGCTAAAAACCCGCATGCGAGTCAATTACGATTTATGCAAGCGCAGTCACAGCTGCATAATAAAAGCGTAGTTAGCATGACTTTTATTGAAGCCGTCTGCAGATACTTATACTCTCACCCAAGTGCTAATTTAGAGTGTACCGCAAAGCACTTTGCTATGAGTTCAGCTACATTTAAGCGCAGGCTCAAACTCAATGGGGTACGCTTTTCAGCGTTAATAGATGAGCAAAATAAGCACAAAGCTATTTACCTACTTACTCTGTGCGCTAAACATAACGAACAAGTCGCTGAGCATTTAGCTTTTTACGATATACCTAACTTTCGGCGAGCCTTTAAGCGCTGGACAGGTCTAACACCTAATCAATTAAAAACGCAATAAGTCACTCAGTTGCCATATCGATGGAGTGCAACAAAGTTCGTGCCTTTAAATGTAGGTTTGGATCTTCTGGGTTTGACGTATTAGTCAGCCAAATTACATTGCCTTCTTTATTTACAAATAATGTAGTAGGTGTGCCTCGTATACCTAATTGCAGTGCTATTGCATCGGCTTTTACGGCTGTTTTAAAAG
This sequence comes from Pseudoalteromonas sp. EB27, assembly GCF_001974875.1. Lineage (GTDB taxonomy): Bacteria > Pseudomonadota > Gammaproteobacteria > Enterobacterales > Alteromonadaceae > Pseudoalteromonas. The sequence continues at coordinate 34,302 of NZ_MTQD01000011.1, read as the reverse complement.
TATAACCTCTATCGCTAAGCGTTTTAGCGGGAGTAGCACCGTCATCTTCTTTAAAGCTCACAGCAATAACTTTTAAGCCCATATCATCAATTTTTTGAAGTGCTGGCTGTAGCTTTTTACAGTACGGACACCACGTTGCCCAAAAGTGTAAAACGTAAGGTTGGCCTAATAAATCTTGAGTATTGAGAGCAGAACCATCAGCCATTTGTAAATTTAATGTAGGTAGCTTAGGGTATGTTTCTTGCGTGCTTTCTTCTTGCGAATAGCTTGTAAAGCTTATAAAAATTAGTGCGATGGCAATAAATAGTTGTTTCATAATATGTTCGTTCTTATTTTACATATTAAATAAGAACGAGAATTTAACATTTTTATTTCAAACTAAAAGCCAGCAGCTTGCTCAACAACAATAGCGTGGCGTTTAGCGAGGCGAAGGTGGTCTTTATCGTAGCCACCACCTATTACTGTGGCAACGGGCGTGTTGTGCTCAAGGCAGCGTTTAAGCACTAAGTGGTCGCGTTTGATTATTCCATCCCAACTGATATCTAATTTACCCAAGCCATCACCTTGCCAAATATCAACGCCTGCATCGTAAAGTACCAAGCTTGGGTTTAGCTCTTTTAGTAAATAACTCAAGGTTTCGTCAACTATGGCAAGGTATTCGTCGTCTTTCATGTTGTCGGCTAAACCAATATCTAAATCGCTAGCGGACTTTCTAAAGGGGAAGTTTTTTTCACAATGGATAGAACAAGTATAAGCGTATGCTTGATGCTCTAACATTGCGGCTGTGCCATCACCTTGGTGCACGTCTAAATCAAAAATAAGTACGTTAGTTACTTCACCCGATTCAATTAAAGTTTGCGTAGTAAAGGCTAAATCGTTAACCATGCAGTAGCCTGAGCCAAAATCGGTATGCGCATGGTGTGTACCACCAGCTAAGTGGCACGCTATACCATGTTTAAGTGCTAAACGAGCTGTTTGCAGCGTACCTTGAGGTGCTGTAAAGGTACGTGCCATAAGCTCTTTTGACCAAGGTAGGCCAATGCGGCGCATTGCTTTTTCATCTAGGCGGTTATTCCACAAGTCATGTATATAGTTTTCGCAGTGTATTAGCTCAAGCGGCTCTGGCGTACCGAGAATTGGTTCTACCAGGTTACTGCCGATTAAACCAAGCTCTGCAACATGCTGATATAAATGTGCAAACTTACTCATTGCAAAACGATGCTTTGGATCAAAATTAAACGAGTAGTTAGGGTGATATACCAAAGGTAAATGTGGATTTAAAGTCATGTTTGCACAAGTTAAAAAGTTTGCACTATGGTAATCAACTAATCCAAATGAGTCTATTCTTGTGTGTCGTGAATCAACATGGCGAGTTCGCGATGTAATAGTTCGTCATCAGCTAAGTTTAGCTCTATTAAACGCTTTAAATAGGTAATGCTATCTATATCAATATGATGGCATTTTAAACCAATATGATCGGCTTCAATGTGGCAAATTACCACTTCCATTTTAATTTCTATATCGCTTTGAGGAAGCGAAAAATGCAAAGCAGCTTGGCTATTTTGGTTGCCAATAAAAGCATCACAATTTGTAATCAATGCGCCATGTAACGATACATCAAGTAATTTACATGGATACTTGTGGTCATCAAAACATAACAAAGCGGTAGTCGAAAATAACACACGAGAAAACTGACGACGATTTTGCATAACCCAATTTAGCCTTACTGTTTTTATAATAAATTAAGCATAGCGGGTAATTCTCTACATGCTAGCAATATATGCTCCTGTAATGCTGGTGGCATAAAAAAGCCCCGCATAAATGCAGGGCTTAAGAATTTATCTAAAATCAGCTATTAACCGATTTTTTTGTACTTAATACGTTTAGGTTCAGTTGCTGCTGCACCTAGTGTCTTTTTAAGCCACTCTTCGTATTCAGTATAGTTACCATCAAAGAAGTTAATTTGACCTTCGTCGCGGTAATCTAAAATGTGCGTAGCAATACGGTCAAGGAACCAACGGTCATGCGAGATACACATTACACAACCAGGGAACTCTAAAATAGCGTTCTCTAGTGCACGTAGTGTTTCAACGTCCAAGTCATTGGTTGGCTCATCGAGTAGTAACACATTGCCGCCAGCTTTTAATAACTTAGCAAGGTGTAAACGGTTACGCTCACCACCTGATAGGTCTTTAACAAACTTTTGCTGATCGTTACCTTTAAAGTTAAAGCGACTTACATACGCACGGCTTGGGAACTCAAAGTTACCAATTTTTAGTACGTCTTGGCCGTCTGATATTTCTTGGAAAACAGTTTTGCTTTCGTCCATACCATCGCGGAACTGATCAACTGTCGCAAGGTGTACAGTTTCGCCAACGGTGATGCTACCGCTGTCTTGCTCTTGCTCACCACTGATCATTTTAAATAACGTTGATTTACCCGCACCATTCGCACCGATAATGCCCACAATGGCACCTTTTGGCATGCTAAAGCTTAAATCGTCAATTAAAACGCGATCGCCAAAACTCTTACGAAGATTAGTTACTTCAAGTACTTGGTCGCCTAAACGCGGGCCAGGTGGAATAAACATCTCGTTAGTTTCGTTACGTTTTTGGTAATCAGACTGCTGCATCTCAGTAAACTGAGCCATACGTGCTTTTGACTTAGCTTGGCGACCTTTAGGATTTGAACGAACCCATTCAAGTTCTTGCGCAATTGATTTTTGACGTGCTTTTTCAGATTTTTGTTCTTGCTGTAAGCGCGCATCTTTTTGTTCAAGCCAAGAAGAGTAGTTACCTTCCCATGGAATACCTTCACCACGGTCAAGCTCCAATATCCAGCCAGCTACATTATCAAGGAAGTAACGGTCATGCGTTACCGCCACAACAGTACCTTCGTAATCGTGTAAGAAGCGCTCTAACCATGCAACCGACTCAGCATCCAAGTGGTTAGTTGGTTCATCGAGAATAAGCATGTCTGGTTTTTCAAGCAATAATCGACATATAGCAACGCGACGACGCTCACCACCTGAAAGGTGCTCAATTTTAGCATCCCATTCTGGCAGGCGAAGTGCATCAGCAGCACGTTCTAAAACGTTATCAATGTTGTGTCCATCGTGCGCTTGAATAACAGCTTCAAGCTCGCCTTGCTCTTTTGCAAGTGCGTCAAAGTCAGCGTCTTCCATGGCGTATTCGTTATACACTTCGTCAAGACGTTTAAGTGCGTGTTTAACTTCGCCAACAGCTTCTTCAACAATTTCACGAACTGTTTTACTTTCGTCTAAAACAGGCTCTTGCGGTAAATAACCAATTTTTGTACCAGGCTGAGGATGTGCATCACCTTCAAAATCTTGGTCAACACCGGCCATAATACGTAGTAACGTAGATTTACCAGAACCGTTTAAACCAAGCACACCAATTTTAGCGCCAGGGAAAAAGTGTAACGAAATATCTTTTAAGATAGTGCGCTTAGGTGGCACAACCTTAGATACTCGACTCATCGAGAATATAAATTTATCAGGTAAAACCATGGAGGAAAGCCTTCAAATAATAATAAAAATTTCAATGTTGTATTGTAGTTGTTGAGGGGTTAAACAGTCAACGAATGCTGAATAGAACAATACGCTTACCTAAGCGGTACTTTGTTTTGATTGCTCGTTTAAACACTATTATTACAGGATTTCTATTGTGTAAAATTCTGTAATCTATTGTTTTATATTGTTCAAATACATTCCATTTTTAACAAAAGTGGTACAGAATATTTACAAGCTGCAAAGTATAAGTAAATTATATAGGCAGGCCACACTTAGTTTGTTGTTAGACATCATATTGTTAATATTACAAAGGTTTAAAGGAATGAACATGAAAATAGTTACAAAGTTAGGGGCATTACTTTTAGGTTTATACTCATTTTCGAGCGAAGCAGACATACTCCACGTAAATGGTTATTACCAAGGAGTAGGGATAGGGTCTACGCAAATTGATGTATACGAGAGTGATAGCATACAGTTTACAACGCTTTACGGCCGGTTTGGGTATCAGTTTTCGCGATACTTTGCATTAGAAGGGCGTATAGGTTTTGGGTTAAATGATGAGTCAACTCCTCTAAACGGAATTGTTTACACTCAGAACCCACAGGACGGTTCGCTTAGCTCAGAATTCATTAAGAGCGAAATCGATTCAAGCCTTGATTTGCAAACAAGTATATTTGTAAAAGCTAATTATCCAATTTCATCTCGCGCTGATGTGTTTTTATTTGGTGGCTATGGTAGAAATAAATTAAGTTACAATGAAGGCGACTTAAAAAACCTGGCAGAATCAATAACTGGTACAGATACAAACTCTACGCTAATAACGGAGCAAAACTACGACGAAGGCGGCGTAACGTACGGAACTGGCGTTGACTTTAGGCTAACTCAACGCTGGCAATTAAGTGCAGAATATCAATATTTTGATGCAGACCAAGGCGATATTTACGCACTTAATTTATCTGTGATTTACCGTTTTTAACTGCATATGCGCTACTCGTTTTTAGTAGCGCTACTTCAAAATATTAAAACAGGTTATTTTATAATAAAGACGTTTTTCCTCATACATACCACCTCAGTAAATCCTAATTTAATAGAATGAATAAATTTCATTTAGACATCTATACATCTAGAGGTTGATATTTTTTACTTTCAGTTCATAATTAACCTTCGGTTTTTATGAGCAGGAGTAAAGTATGCCAATTACAGTAAAAGACGAGTTGCCGGCCATTGCACGTTTACGTCAAGAAAACGTATTTGTAATGCCAAAAACACGTGCAAAAACGCAAGAAATACGCCCAATGCGTTTGGCTATTTTAAACTTAATGCCTAATAAAGTAGAAACCGAAGTTCAGTTTATTCGCTTGCTTGCCAACTCGCCTTTGCAAGTGAACGTAGAGCTACTGCGCCTCGACACTCACCGCAGTAGCAGTAATTCAGAAGAACACCTTGATACCTTTTATCGTTATTTTTCTGAGGTTAAAGACAACAATTACGATGCGTTAATTATAACCGGTGCGCCACTTGCTCATTTAGAATACGACGATGTAGCGTATTGGGATGAGCTAAAGGTTATTATTGATTGGGCTGAGCAACACGTTACCTCTACGTTATTTTCGTGCTGGGCAGCACATGCAGCGCTATATCACCGTTACAATTTAAAGCGTGATTTAAAAGACGACAAACTGTGTGGCGTATTTACCCACCAATGTTACTTTGATCACGGCGCACTGACTCGCGGATTCGACGACACCTTTTTAGTACCGCACTCACGTTATGGCCACATTGATATAAATAAAATAAACGCCTGCGATGAGCTAGTTGTACTGGCTGGTTCTGAGCGAGTAGGGGCTTACTTACTTAAAAATAAATCGGGTAGCCAAGTGTTTATAACTGGTCACCCAGAATACGACGCCGACTCGCTAAAAGCAGAATACGAGCGCGATTGTAAAAAAAGTCCTAATGCACCAAAACCCGAAAATTACTTCCCAGATGATGATGCAACCAAACAACCTTCAAAAACGTGGCAAAGCCATGCTTTTTTACTTTTTTCGAACTGGTTAAATTACTACGTGTACCAAACCACACCGTATGATATTAATTTAGTTAGCCAAGATGTGAGGACTAACAACTATGCCGAATAACGCGCCTACAAATAATAAACACGCCGAAATAAGTGCAGCATTAAAAGAACGCATTTTAATTTTAGATGGTGCTATGGGCACAATGATCCAAGATCATAAGCTAGAAGAAGAAGACTATCGCGGCGAGCGTTTTAAAGACTGGCATGTATTAATTAAAGGCAATAACGATTTATTAAGCCTAACCAAGCCCGACTTAATCACTGATATTCATAGTGGTTTTTTATCAGCAGGCGCAGATATTATCGAAACCAACACGTTTAACTCGACCACTATTTCGATGGAAGATTACGATATGGCGAGCCTAAGCCGCGAAATAAACGTAGAGTCAGCTAAATTAGCACGCGCAATTTGCGATGAATTTACGGCTAAAACGCCAGAAAAACCGCGCTATGTAGCCGGTGTTTTAGGGCCGACATCGAAAACGTGCTCAATTTCGCCAGACGTAAACGATCCGGGTTATCGAAATGTTACTTTTGATAAGCTAGTTACTGCGTATGTGGAGTCTACCCTTGCATTAATGGAAGGCGGCGCCGATTTAATATTAATCGAAACTATATTCGACACCCTTAATGCAAAAGCCGCCTCGTTTGGCGTAGAAGAAGCTTTTGAGCAAGCAGGGCGCACATTGCCAGTTATGATTTCGGGGACTATTACCGACGCCTCTGGCCGTACGCTTTCAGGGCAAACAACCGAAGCATTTTATAACTCTATTCGCCATATTAAGCCTATTTCGATTGGTCTAAACTGTGCGCTTGGTCCTGATTTACTGCGTCAATACGTAGAAGAGCTATCACGCGTGTGCGAAACATTTACATCGGTACACCCTAATGCGGGCTTGCCTAATGAGTTTGGTGAATATGACTTAGAAGCGCCTGAAATGGCAACCGAGATTATTGACTGGGGTAAATCGGGCTTTATTAATATAGTAGGCGGATGCTGCGGTACAACACCTGCGCATATTCGCGCGTTTGCAAAAGGGCTTGAAGGCGTTAAGCCTCGCCAATTGCCAGAGCTTGAAGTACGCATGCGTTTATCGGGCCTTGAAGCCTGTAACTTAAATTAAGGAGCCAGCATGACACAGCAAATAGCAGTATTTACCAATGTTGGTGAGCGTACCAATGTAACTGGTTCGGCTATGTTTAAACGCCTAATCATGGAAGAAGATTTTGAAGCAGCGTTAACAGTTGCACGTGAACAAGTAGAAAACGGCGCACAGGTTATTGATATAAACATGGACGAAGCCATGTTGGATTCAAAAGCCGCCATGGTTAAGTTTTTAAACTTAATAGCCTCAGAGCCTGATATTTCACGCGTACCAATTATGGTCGACTCCTCAAAGTGGGAAGTAATAGAAGCCGGCTTAAAGTGTATTCAAGGCAAGGCTATTGTTAACTCAATATCGTTAAAAGAGGGCGAAGAGCCGTTTATTCGCCAGGCTAAAATAATAAAACGCTTTGGTGCAGCCGCTGTTGTAATGGCGTTTGATACCGACGGACAAGCAGATACCGCCGACCGAAAGTTCGCAATATGTGCGCGCAGTTATAAAATATTGGTAGAAGACATTGGCTTTGCGCCAGAAGATATTATTTTCGATCCTAATATTTTTGCCGTAGCCACCGGTATTGAAGAGCACGACAACTACGCCGTAGAATTTATTGAAGGTACACGCCGCATTAAGCAAAATTTGCCGCACTGTAAAGTGTCGGGCGGTGTATCAAATGTATCGTTTTCGTTTAGGGGTAATAACCCCGTACGTGAAGCTATTCACTCGGTGTTTTTATATCATGCCATTCAAGCGGGTATGGACATGGGTATTGTAAATGCGGGGCAACTCGCCGTTTACGATGATATACCAGCAGAGCTTCGTAAAGCCGTTACCGACGTAATACTTAACACCGACCCAGGCGCAGGTGAGCGCTTAGTTGAGCTTGCACCTAAGTATTCGGGCATGGCACAAGCCGAGCGAGTAGAAGATTTAGAGTGGCGCACATGGCCCGTGGCAAAACGCCTTGAGCACGCGCTTGTTAAAGGTATTACTACCTTTATTGATGAAGATACCGAAGAATGCCGTGCTGCTGCCGATAAACCTATTCACGTAATTGAAGGGCCGTTAATGGACGGCATGAACGTAGTAGGCGACTTATTTGGCGCAGGTAAAATGTTTTTACCACAAGTGGTTAAATCGGCGCGCGTAATGAAGCGAGCTGTAGCCTACTTAGACCCATACATTGAGCTTGAAAAAGAAGAAGGCTCAACTAACGGTAAAATAGTGATGGCGACCGTAAAAGGCGACGTACACGACATAGGTAAAAATATTGTGGGCGTGGTACTGCAATGTAATAACTATGAAGTAATCGATTTAGGCGTAATGGTACCGGCTGATAAAATACTACAAACCGCCATCGACGAAAAAGCCGATATTATTGGGTTATCGGGCTTAATTACCCCATCGCTTGACGAAATGGTACACGTAGCAAAAGAAATGAAACGCCGTGGTTTTGAACTGCCGCTACTAATTGGTGGTGCAACTACCTCTAAAGCGCATACCGCAGTAAAAATTGAGCCGCAATATGACAAAGGCGTTGTGTATGTAAATAATGCCAGTCGTGCGGTTGGTGTGGTTTCAAACTTATTATCAAAAGATATTAAACCTGACTTTTTAGCTAAAACTAAAGCTGAATATGTAAAAGTGCGCGAGCAGCAAGCGCGTAAAAAACCACGCTCTAAGCCGGTTACCATTGGGCGCGCCCGCGATAACGCTGCACAACTTGATTGGGACAACTACACGCCACCAGTGCCTAAAAAGCTGGGTGTGACTGAATTTAAAAACGTATCCATCGCGACTTTACGTAAATACATAGATTGGACGCCATACTTTATGACGTGGTCAATCGCCGGTAAATACCCACGCATAATGGACGACGAAGTAGTAGGCGAGCAAGCACAAAGCTTATTTAAAGACGCTAACGACATGTTAGACGACCTTGAAAAAGCAGGTAGTTTGCAACCACTTGGCGTAATTGGTTTATTCCCAGCAAACCGCGTTGGGGACGACATAGAAATATACACCGACGAAACACGCAAAGAAGTATTAACTACTTCGTGCCATTTACGTCAGCAAACCGAAAAAACCGACTTTGCTAACTACTGCCTAGCCGACTACATAGCACCCAAAGGCACGCCTGATTACTTTGGCGCGTTTGCAGTAACGGGCGGCCTAGAAGAAGACGACTTAGCCAATGCGTTTGACGCACAGCAAGACGACTACAACAAAATAATGGTTAAAGCCGTTGCCGACAGGCTCGCCGAAGCGTTTGCAGAATACTTACATGAAAAAGTACGTAAAGAGTATTGGGGTTTTGCACCAGACGAAAACCTAGCAAACGATGAGCTAATACGCGAAAACTACCAAGGTATTCGTCCAGCGCCAGGTTACCCTGCGTGCCCAGAGCACACTGAGAAAAAGAAAATTTGGCAGTTGCTCGACACCGAAAAACGCATTGGCATGCAGCTAACCAGCTCGTACGCCATGTGGCCAGGTGCTGCTGTTTCGGGTTGGTACTTCTCACACCCTGAGGCTAAATACTACGCAGTAGCAGCGGTACAACGCGATCAAGTAGAAGACTACGCTAAACGAACTAATATGACGCTAGCAGAAGCTGAAAGATGGCTATCGCCTAATTTGGGGTATGATCCGGAGTAAAGCGAAACGGTTAGTTTCTAGCTATCAGTTAAAACAAAAAACGAGCCTAATTTGGCTCGTTTTTTATTTTTTATTAAGAAAACTTAATTTTAAAGTATTAAAAATAGTTAATATATTCATTATTTAAACATAAATTATAAGGAAATATTTTGAGCTCTATAAAAGAAGTTTTATTTGGTGAACAAGAGAAACAGGCTGAAAAATGGGTTCGCGAAAGGCTTACTGATCAAAATTTAACAGTTGAATCTGAGGAGTGGCAAAGTTTACTCAATGACTATTCAGCTTATCAAGATTATTTAAATGATGAATATGAATGGATTTCAGAGATAAAATGGTTAAAAGAAAATGGCTCAGTTGATATCTATCAAAATTTTGTGACTGAGTTAACCAATATCAAAAAACTTGCTGAAAATTCACTTTCTGAACCTATACCTCTTAATGAAAATTTAATAATTAAAATGTGTTATTCATACTCAGTAACACTTCTTGAAGCTTTTTTAGGGGACACAATAAAAGCCTTAATATCTGAAAATAGTGTCTATCTAAATAATGCGTTAGAGCGTGTGGATCAAATAAGAAATACGAAATATTCATTATTTGATTTATCTAAATCAGGAATGGATTTAAGTGGGTTGGCAATTAAGTGCGTTAGCGAGGTATTATTTCACAAAATTGATAAAACCATGGAAATGTACAAAAAAGTACTTGGTTGTAAAATAAATATAGACACTTCTAAAGTGAAATTAATCATCGACATAAGGCATGATATTGTTCATAGAAATGGGTATACCAAAGAAAATGAGGTAATTGATATTCTTCCTCATGATTTATATCAGGCTATTACTGATATAAAAAATCTGGTCGATAAGTTGCAGAAAATAATAGCGAATCAAAAACTAAAGGACTAAGAATGAAGTATCTAAATTTCATCTTCTTTTGCTTATCACTACTTTTCACATCACACATATTTGCGCTTGAGCAAAAGTATCACGAGAGTGTTTTACCTGTTATTGCTGCTTTTAAAGCGCATGATAAAACTGCGATTGCAGCACTTATTCGCTACCCGCTAAAACGACGATATCCCATACCTGACATTAAAAATGAAGCCGAGTTTATTAACCGCTTTGATGAAGTATTTAATGATGAGCTAGCGGCAGTTATTGCCAGTTCAAACATTAAAACTGATTGGGAGAAAGTAGGTTGGCGCGGCATTATGCTAAATAACGGCGTTATGTGGGTTGATACTGATGGTAAAATTATCGGTATAAATAGCGGAACATCTAAAGAGCAGACACTTGCAAAAAGCTTAATCGAAGACGATAAGCAATCTTTGCATTCAAGTATTAATAACTTTGAAAAACCAGTACTCGATTGGAGAACAGCTAACTACCATATTCGTGTTGATGATTTAGGCGATCATAATTATCGATATGCAGTGTGGAATATTGATAAAAGAGCAAAGGATAAGCCTGATATGGTTTTATTTAACGGCGATGTAACGGTTAGTGGCACTGGCGGTAATCACCATTATACGTTTAAAAATGGACGTTATAGTTACATACTACATGTAACCATTATTGGCTGTGATACATCACCACCAGGTTGGCTTGAAGTCTATAAAGACGATGAGCAATTGTTGTCTGAAGATGTTATGAGCACTTATTAATGTATGTTTTAGTATGCTTGATAATGTAGATCTGTTTTTAACAGTAAAACGTTCTAATAATTAGTATTTTTATAAAACAGATCTAAGTGGTAGGCTAAAAGTAGTAAGTATAAAATAGTAAGTAATTAAAAATAGTTCTCGCGCAACAAGGAACCCTCCTGTAAAGCGCTTTGCCAAGGAGTTTAGTATGATCACGCTTACCATTAATGGTAATAAACATGAGTTTTCTGGCGATCCGTCAACGCCAGTATTATGGTATCTCCGAGATGAATTGAATTTAACAGGGCCTAAATTTGGCTGTGGTATGGCTCAGTGCGGTGCGTGTACCGTGCATATTGATGGGGTAGCTCAGCGCTCGTGTGTATTACCTGTAGCGGCAGCAGCAGGGCGTTCAATTACGACAATTGAAGGGCTAAGCGAGCAGGGCGACCATCCAGTGCAACAAGCATGGGTTGAGCATAAAGTACCGCAGTGTGGTTTTTGCCAGTGCGGCCAAATGATGCAAGCTGCGAGTTTATTAGCAGCAAACCCAACCCCAACTGACGATGAAATAGTAAGTAATATGTCGGGAAATATTTGCCGTTGTGGTACATACCCGCGCATTCATAAAGCAATTAAATCAGCCGCTAAAACAATGGCGAGTGTTCAATATTTTGACCCAAATGAACAAGGGGAAGAAGTATGAGCCAAGATAACAAATATTTTGATTTAAACCGCCGTAAGTTTTTAAAAACCAGTGCAATAGGTGCATTGGTACTTGGTACTTATTTTGTAGGCAGTGCGCCAAGAGCATTCGCGGGTGTGTTAGAGCAGCCATCTGAGCAAGCAAAGCGCGCAAACTTATTTATTGCACTGCGCCCAGACGGCATGGTTGAAATAACCTGTCATCGCTCTGAAATGGGTCAGCAAATTCGCACCGCGATTGCACAAATAGTTGCCGATGAAATGGAAGCCGCGTGGGATAAGGTTATTGTTATTCAGGGTAAGGGCGACCCTAAATATGGCGATCAAAATACCGATGGCTCGCGCAGTATTCGCTACAACATGCAACGCCTGCGTGAAATGGGCGCAAGTGTACGTTACATGATGCAGCACGCTGCCGCTAAGTATTGGAAAGTTGACCCGCAGACCTGTACAGCCAATCAACACGTTGTTACACACAGCTCAGGTAAATCGCTTACTTATAAAGATTTAATAGACTTAGCGCTTACAATAACGCCACCAGAAGCTGACAAACTAACACTTAAAACACGCAAAGAATGGCGCTACATTAATACTGGCATGGCGCACATAGATTTAGCCGATTTAGTAACAGGTAAAGCAATATTTGCAGCCGATGTACGCGAACCAAAAGCGCTGGTGGCTATAATTGAACGCCCGCCGGTAGTAGGCGGTGTTGTTAAGTCATTTGATGCCAGTGCTACAAAAGCGATAAACGGCGTTGTAGATGTTATTGAAATTCCTGCACCAAAAGGCGCACCGCAGTTTCAGCCAAAAGGCGGTATTGCGATTATAGCTAAAAACACATGGGCTGCATGGCAAGGGCGTAAAGCATTAAAAGTCGTGTGGGATGATGGCAAAAATGGCGATTACAATTCAGAAGAATTTAAAAAGTCATTACTAAACACAGTACAAACTCCACAGGCAAACATACGTGATAAAGGCGATGCCATGGGCGTGTTGGCTAAATCGAGCAATAAACTCGTAGCTGATTATTACGCGCCGCATCTTGCTCAAGCACCAATGGAGCCGCCGTGTGCAACAGCTATGTACAACAAAGACAGTGTTGATATATGGGCTGCTACGCAAAATCCACAAGCCGATATGAAAACAGTGGCTGCCATGCTTGGCATGGATGAGAGCAAAATTAATGTTCACGTTACCATGTTAGGAGGCGGCTTTGGGCGTAAGTCAAAACCTGACTTTTCAGCAGAAGCAGCTTACCTTTCAATGAAAGTAGGCAAACCTATTCGTGTGCAATGGACGCGTGAAGATGACATACAACATGGTTTTTACCATGCGGTTTCGGCTCAGCATATTGAAGCATCGCTAGATAAAAATGGCGCTATAGAATCTTATTTACACCGCACCGCGTTTTCACCAATTACGTCTACCTTTTCAGAAGGGGCGACTACGCCAGGAAGCTTTGAACTGCGTTTAGGGTTTACCGATAACCCAATTAACACACCTAACATGAAGTTAGAAAACGGTGATGCGCAAGCCAAAGCACGAATTGGTTGGATGCGCTCTGTATCAAATATTTTTCATGCCTTTGCTATTCAGTCATTTATTGGCGAAGCGGCGCACAAAGCCGGTCGCGACCAAAAAGACTATTTACTAGACACCATAGGTCCGAGTCGCATTGTTGATGTAACTGAGCAAAATGCCACATACGATAATTACGGTGGCGATAAAGAGGTTTACCCTTTAGATATTGGCAGACTGCGCCATGTTATTGAAAAAGTAGCTGACATGAGTAAATGGGGGCGAGAACTTCCTAAAGGGCGAGGTTTAGGCATAGCAGCACACAGAAGCTTTTTAACTTACGTAGCTACGGTAGTTGAAGTAGAAGTGTCGGATGCTGGCGATTTAAACGTAATTAAATCGTGGGTTGCCATTGATGCGGGTACGGTTGTAAACACCGACACCGTTAAAAACCAAACCCAAGGTGGCTCTATTTATGGGATTACAACTGCAATCAGCGATGGTATTACCTTTGATAAAGGCCGCGTGCAGCAAAGTAACTTTCATGATTATCGCGTACCGCGTATGAGCGACTCACCTCTTGAGATTGAAGTTGAAATAGTACAAAGTGATGCACCACCAGCAGGGGTAGGCGAGCCATCTACACCAGTTTATGCGCCAGCATTATGTAATGCTATTTTTGCAGCGTGCGGAAAGCGTATTAGGCAGTTACCGATTGGTAACCAATTAAAAGCGTAGCTAAATAACCTACAGCTTAAACAAAAAAACCGCCAAAATGGCGGTTTTTTTAGAAGTTAGCGATTAGTGAGTTTTTTCAAACTCATCAACTTCACGCTCTGCTTCTTCTTTAGATTTACCATACTGCTGTTGGATTTTACCAACTAGCTCTGTACGGCTACCTTCAATTTTGTCTAAATCGTCGTTGGTAAGATCGCCCCATTTTTGTTGAGCCTTACCTTTAAGTTCGTTCCAATTACCTTTCATACGATCGCTGTTCATAAGTTTCTCCTTACTTAGATTTAATTAACGTTCAGTATAAAAGGAGCAAGGCGTGTACCAATAAGTAAAATTTTCATTTTTCGTTTGTAATCATATTGTTATGTTTTTATTGAGCAAGTAATGATTAATGCTGTGAGCACATCCTTAAAAAATATACAGAGCGGTCTGTAATTATTTCTGATTATGATGCTCTTTATAACCACATAGCTTTAGCGGCGCGTTTATTCTTGGTTTTTGCTACAATGCCTGCAAAGTAATTTAGGGTAAATAGCTGTGCTGCCGGTTCAAGACATATATCAACAACTCGTTACTACATTACAAAGTAATCCTATTACGTTATTACAAGCGCCGCCTGGTGCGGGTAAATCTACATGGTTGCCGTTACAACTTATGCGCGATGGACATTTTAAACGTATTGTAATGCTAGAGCCTCGCCGTTTAGCTGCACGTAATATTGCCAGTTATTTAGCAAAGTGCCAAAACGAGAGTGTTGGGCAAAGTGTAGGTTTGCGGATTAGGGGCGAGAGTAAAGTAAGCGCTAATACGCGCCTCGAAATAGTCACCGAAGGCATGCTCACACGCATGCTGCAAAACGACCCCGAATTAAGCGATATAGATTTACTAGTATTTGATGAATTCCATGAGCGCTCAATTGCAGCCGATACTTCACTTGCCTTTGCTTTAGAGACCCAAAGTGCGCTGCGCGAAGATTTAACCATCATGCTTATGTCGGCAACGCTAGATACTGAGCGTTACACAGCATTTTTTGATTGCCCTGTAATTCAATCAAATGGTCGCAGCTACCCAATAGACGAAGTATACATACCCATAAAAGATGAAAGCCGCTGGCTTGATGCAATCCCTACCATAATAAAACAAGCACTTAATGAGCAAACAGGTAGTGCATTGGTATTTTTACCTGGGCAATTTGAGATACTACGCGTGCAACAAGCACTCACCGACTTACCTAGTAACTGCCTAGTTGCCACGCTATTTGGCGAGCAAGATAAAGCTAATCAGCAAGCTGCTATTGCCCCTGCACCAAACGGTATGCGCAAAGTAGTGCTTACCACCAATGTAGCCGAAACCAGTTTAACTATTGAAGGCATACGCATTGTAATTGACAGCGGCAAGCGCCGTGCAGCTACCTTTAATTTAAAAACAGGGGTTACTGAGCTCACAACACAAAGTATATCGCGCTCGTCTGCTGTGCAGCGTGCTGGGCGTGCGGGGCGAATAGAGCCGGGTATTGTATATAGGCTTGGCTCAAAGCAAACCTTTGAGCGACGTAATAGCCACGACAATCCCGAAATACTCACATCAGACATAAGCCAACTTATGCTTGAGGCAAAGCAGTGGGGAGCCAGTATTGATGAGTTAACCCTACTTGATAAGCCCACTGAGCAACAAGGCGAGCAAGCAAGTAATTTGCTTAATATGCTTGAAGCTATTGATAGCAAAGGTAAGCTCACACCGCTTGGCAGTAAAATGTTAGGTTTTGGTGCTGATATTCGTTTGGCGCATATGCTATTAAAAGCACAAATACTTGATGACCAACTCCCTGGTATTTTTAGGCTCGCTATTTATTTAGTGGCATTACTTGAGAGCCGAGTAAATAGTGCAAACGAGTTGAGTTTAGCGCTGCATAGCCAGCAGCAACGTCCGCATCCGGTATTTAAACAACAGTTAAAATATTGGCAAAGCCGCTTAAAAGTAAAAGACGAAACCAGAAAATTAAATACGCATTATATAAGTTTGCTTGTGGCACTCGCTTACCCCGATCGCATCGCTAAAAAACGCGGTAATGGTTATTTACTTGCCAATGGTGCAGGTGCTGAGTTAAATGCAGATTACTGGCACAACGACGATTACTTAGCCATAGCAACCATGGGCGGGCACAAAGGTGGGCGTATATTTGCAGCCACCGCACTTAACCCATTTGAGTTACAAGAATTTTTACCGCATTTATTTAGTGAACTTACTCGTTGTGAGTTTGATGAAAAATCAGCGCGCTTTATTCATCAAGATGAAGTGAAACTCGGGGCTATAACGCTCAGCAGCCAGCCTAGTAAACAAAAACTAGATAAGAGCGAGCGTGCTAAAGCGTGGCTTAGCTTATTTACTAAACACGGTTTTGATTTATTTAACGAGCAACCTGATGCGCAACAATTGCTGATACGTATGAGCCTAGCAAGTAATTTAATGCCCGATAAATTCCCGCAAATAAACGAGCAACAACTTATTCAAAATGCAGCGCAGTGGCTAGGCGTGTTTTTAGAAGATATTAAAACGCTCACGCAGCTTAAAAAGTTTAACTACTTTGAAGCATTACAAAACTGCTTTGATTGGCAACAACAAACCACGTTAAAAGCTTTGTTACCTTTGCGCTTAACGGTGCCCAGTGGCTCAAATATAAAAATAGAATACCAACTTGATGGCCCCGCAAAGCTAAGCGTGCGTATGCAAGAAGTTTATGGCTTGACCAGTACGCCTATGCTTGCCAATGGTAAATTGCCATTGCTTATGGAGCTGCTATCGCCAGGTAAACGTTCATTGCAACTTACTCAAGATTTAGCCCACTTTTGGGCTAGCAGTTACCGCGATGTGCAAAAGGAAATGAAAGGCCGCTACCCTAAACATTTTTGGCCAGACGACCCAGCCAACAGCGTTGCAACAAATAGAGTAAAGAGCAAAATGTAGGTGTTAATTTACTTAAAACTGATTTTGTTTGATTATTGAACTTACTAAGGTAATGTACCTATAAAATATTTTTAACTACAGGGAATAGTCAATGAGGTTACTTTTAACGTTAGGTTTGGCTCTAGTAACTGCTTTTTCGGCTTATGCTGAAAAGCCACTCGACTTAAATGCATTTGCGCAGCAATACTATAAAACAATGACCGCCACACAAGCACCTAACGCAGGTGCTAAAGAGCTTGAGGCTTATCTTGCATTGTTAACCGATGATATTGGCAATCAGCATATTCCGTATCAACCGGATGACTCACGTACTCCTGATGGCAAAGAGCAGATGCGCAAAGGTATGAGTTTTTACTTAGGTGCGCACACGTTGTTTGAGAGCACACTGCTTAATACATTTGTGTTTAACAATACAGGCTTTGCTATTCGTTATAAAAACTATGTAAAAGGTATTCATCCGCAAAGTAAGCAGCCAATAGAATACACCTCCACAATGATGGAAGTAATAGAAGTTGAAAACGGTAAAGTGGCGATGATCCGCAAGTATCACGAATAACAAATAAGGATATATATGAAACATTTACTTATCGCATTATCAATATTAATGCTCAGTGCATGCGTTAGCACAAAAAATGATTTTAGATTTGATGGCTCCACACCAGAGACAACTCAAGTGGGAGTTAATAAAGTTTTAAAAGCATTAAAGCCTCAAGATTCCATGCGTTTTTTAGGCGCTTTAATCGCAATTCAGTTTTCTGACGTGCAAAGCGCAGAAGATATAATAGGCGACCCGACCATGATGGGGGAAATGAATTACTTTATTATTGGCAAAAAAATAGATGGTTTAAATTATTACGAAGTACTGGATCTTGCGAGTTCGTCTCCATCAAAAGTTGAATTTTCTGTAGAAGAGTAAAATTATTTTGTTAGTTACAATATAATTTTACGCCAATGATGCAGTGCATTATTGGCGTTTTTATATGAAATTATTTATATTTAACTATTCGGGATGATAGTTCATTTTTTTAAAAGCGTCGTATACAGCTAAATGTAGTGTTTCAGTGTGATCTAGGTTTTCAAAATAGCCAAATTGTACTTGGCTTTTACTACTAAGAATAGGCGTGACTTTTTTATGTAATTGCTTTGCTAAACCTTCCATTAGCTCACCTTCTTTACCTACACCAATATAAACCGATTGAGGAAAGGCAGTTGGCTCAAAAGGGCCATTTAGTAATTCATTATCGGCCCACCATAGGCTTGGGCTAATTATTACGTAATGATTAAACATTGCAGGGTGATTAAACAAAATATCGGTAGCTAATAGGCCACCTAACGACTGACCAATTAAAGTGCTTGTTGAGTTGGTACGGTAAGTTTTATTGATCAGTGGGCGTAGTTCGTCGTTTATAGAACTAATGAACTTTTTTGAGCCACCGTGCGTTGGCAAGTCTTTTAAATCGAGGGCATTATTACTCGGTGATGTAAAATCGTGTTTACGATCGATATTTGCTATACCCACAACGATGGCTTCGGGTATATGGTTTATCCACGGAAAAGAAGCAAATTGTACAAGCCCTGCAATATGAATAAAGTCTTCATCTTTTGAGCCATCGAGTAAGTAAATAACAGGGTAATGCTTATCGCTTGATTGCTCATAACTATTAGGTAAGTAAACGTTTATAGTGCGTTGCTGCTCAAGCGTGGTTGATTTAAAGGTAAAGGTTTCACCAATACTAAAAGGTTTTGTTTTAATCGGTTCTGCATGGCTTAATAAGCTAAAAGCTAAACATATTATTGTAAATAAACTTAACATTTTATTTTTCATTAGATTGCCTTTAGTTATTGTTATCACTTAATTTAAACTTCTTTACCGCCATGCTTTTCTGCTAGGTCGTCGAGCTCTGCTGAGGTGTAATCAAAACCACTTTCGTCGTATTCGTATATCACTTTTACACTATCGCCGCCATTAAAAAGTCGTGTTTTTACATCGTTAACCGGCCAGTCTTTGAGCTCGTGTAAAAATCGGTTAGCAACTTGTGAAGATTCAAAACAATAGCGAATTTCTGTTTTCATAAATAATAAAGCTCTGGCTGTTTACCCCAGCTGCTAGCGCATTATTAATGGGGCGTTCATGATTCGGTTACAAAAAATAAAGAGTTAAATTGTAAATTTTGTGTTTCAATAAATGCATTAAACTCGGTACACACTAACGTACTTTAATTAACAAATGATGACGACTTTACATGCATTATAAATTTGCCCTTATCGCAAGCTCGGTTTTTATACTAAGCGCTTGCGGTGGTTCAGGCTCCGATGATACGCCAACCGTTAACGGAAATAAAATCCCCATTTTGTCAGTCGCTGATATTCCTAGTGAATTAAGTAAAGGCCAAACAATTGAGCTAACAGCAACAGCCAGTGATAAAGACGGCACTATTACATCTGTTGTGTGGCAACAAACGCAAGGGCCTGAACTAATTAGTGGGCCTTTAGAGGCAACAACTACTTCAGTAACACTGCTAAATGCGCAAAGTTACAAGCCTGTTGATTATGCTTTTTCGGTAACAGCAACCGATAACGAAGGGGCAAGCAGTGTAAAAACGCTAAGCTTTACTGCACGTAATAATATGGATGACATTAGCGCCGCACGGTTACTACACCAAGCAACAATGGGACCTAAGCTTAGTGAAATACAAAACGCACAAGGTTTAAGCGAGCAGCAATGGCTTGATAAACAAATAGCGCTACCTATTAATTATCACCGTGATTATTTAGTAAAGTTAAATGACGATGATGACTTTAAATACATAAGCCGCATAGACGCATGGTGGAAGGCAGTAATGCAAAGTGACGATCAACTTCGTCAACGTGTTGCATTTGCGTTAAGTGAAATATTAGTAGTGTCGGATGAAAACAGTGCCTTAAGAGGCCAACCTGAGGGCATGATCACTTATTACGATTTGCTACTAAAGCATGCCTTTGGTAATTATCGTGACTTACTCGAAGAGGTCACGCTTTCGCCTATTATGGGAACTTACTTAAGCCATTTGGGTAACGAAAAAGCAGACGATGCACTTAATATTCGCCCAGATGAAAATTACGCACGTGAAGTAATGCAGTTATTTACTATTGGCCTTGAAGAGCTAAACCTAGATGGCAGCGCCAAGCTTGATGCACAAGGTAATACTATTGCTACTTACGGACAGGTCGAAATAGAGGGTTTTGCACGCGTATTTACTGGTTGGACGTTTGCCGATAGTGAAACATTTAAGCGTAAAAGTCGTGACTATATTAAACCAATGGAAGCATTTGACGAGTACCATTCTAGTAAACAAAAAACCTTACTAAATGGCGAGGTTATACCACAAGGTTATACAGCAGAAGAGTCATTGCAAATAGCGCTCGATAATTTATTTAACCATCAAAATGTTGCGCCATTTATTACTAAGCAACTTATTCAGCGATTAATTACGTCAAATCCAACCCCCCAATACGTTGAACGAGTAGCTAATGTATTTATTGATAATGGCGCCGGTGTACGCGGCGATTTAGCGGCTGTAGTAAAGGCTATATATTTAGATGATGAAGCACGGCATTTTGGCTCAGTGCTTAACTATCAAGGTAAAATTAAAGAGCCTATTTTAAAAACCGTACAGTTTTGGCGAAATCTCGATGCTAAATCTTTGGCTGGTTACTATAAAACATGGAATTTAATAAATAGCTACGGGCAAGGACCCATGCAGTCGGCTTCGGTATTTAACTTTTTTAGGCCTGATTATCAAACCGCAGCTTTGCGAAATGAAGGTATTGTTGCGCCAGAGTTACAAATAGCAAACGATGCGACACTGATTGGCACCATGAACGCGCTTTACGCAAGTTTAGTGTGGAGTACCGCTGAAGCACACAGTGATTTAAATTCAAATGGTATTTATGTTTATATTCAAGACGACATGAATGTTTTAGAGAAAAACGGTGTTAGTGCGCTATTAACTCAGTACAACACGTTATATTTTGCAGGCGCAATGAGCAGTGGCACACGCCAAGCATTACTTGATTTAGATGCCTACTTTAATGAAGAGCAATACCGTGAACGGGTTTCGTATTTATTATATATGATTGCTATTTCACCTGAATTTAACGTGCAGTATTAGGAGCGCATAATGAGCATTAATAGAAGAGAGTTTTTGTCGTTATGTGTAAAAGGCAGCGTATCGGCTGCCGCGTTAACGAGCCTGCAATTACAAGCATTAACTGGAGCGACTAATGCCGTTGAGCTAGGTGATTATAAAGCATTAGTGTGTGTGTATTTATACGGGGGGAATGATTCGTTAAATATGCTCGTTCCGCTTGAAGGCGAGCAACGGAGTTTGTACAAGCAAAGCAGGCAAAACCTAGCGGTAGAGAGCCCACTTGAGCTAAGCATTAAAAGCCAGTTTGCAGGTGGCGTAGGTATTCATCCTTCACTTGAACCGATACAAAATGTGTTTGAATCTCAAAATTTAGCATTTATAGGCGGGGTAGGTACTTTACTCGCTCCCACAACATTGAATGACTATAAAAATAAAACAATAGGTTTGCCTAAGCATTTGTTTTCGCATAACGATCAGCAAGCTGCGTGGATGTATGGTCGAGAAAAACAATCACTTAATAGCGGGTGGGGCGCACGACTTTTAGAGCGTTTAGAGTTACAAGATGAGTTTGCAGCTAATGTATCACTCGACGGTACTAATTTATGGCAAACGGGAAGTGCTAGCAATGCATTTGCGCTTAACAAAAGCGGCATTAGTAGTATTAACGCGTTTGGAGGGTATCAACCTCGTAGCGAGCACGTAACCGCTATTATGAACCGCTTACTAGGCAATACGAGCCATCCGTTAAGTACTGCTTATGCCAATGGCTTAACAAGTGCGATAAATAACACTCAAGCAATGAACAGCGCGTTAGAAAGCGCGCCTGCACTTATTACCCCATTTAGCGATAATAGCCTTAGTGAGCAATTTGCCGCAGTCGCTAAAACAATTAGCGTACAGGCAAAGTTGAGTACTCAACGCCAAGTGTTTTTTGTTTCTATGGGGGGGTATGATACCCACGACAACCAATTAACAACGCACCCTGCTTTATTAAATACGTTAGCTCAAGGGTTAAGTGAATTTGATAGTGCGATGAAAGAGCTTGATATGGCTGATAAAGTGACTACGTTTACTATGTCTGATTTTGGTCGCACGTTGACCTCAAATGGCGATGGCACTGACCATGGTTGGGCAGGGAACCAAATAGTAATGGGCGGCGCAGTAAAAGGCGGCAATATATATGGCGAGCTATTAACTCAACATTTGGATGGCGCACAAGATACCGGTGGCGGGCGTTTAATTCCAAGTGTTGCTAATGAGCAGTACTTTGCCACATTGGCTCAGTGGTTTGGTGTGCCAAGCTCTGAGCTTGTTGATATTTTTCCAAACTTGAGTAACTTTGATCACACAACATTGGACTTTTTTGTGTAATTAGTCGCTAATAGTAATCTAAAAGCGCTTGTTAGTAGTATAAGCTACTGTTTAATAGTGCTTAATTGTTTTAATAATAAAAAATCACACAATATAGGAATCATAAAATGAAAGTTTTAGTGAGCTTAGTTAGTCTAATCGCCTTTTTACTCGTCATACTGCCGGGGCCTTTGTATAAATTTGGTATTGTAGAGCTAGGAACTGCGTTTGCTGGTTTTAAATTTGGTGTTTACGCTGGTGGCGCTGCATTGGTGCTACTTATAGTACAAGCGTTATTTATGCGTAAAACGTTAACGCTAAGCAGTGGTGTTATTGCGCTTGTGTTTTCGGTTGTGGCTATTGCTATGCCACTTAACATGATGAACAAAGCTAAAAGCGTACCGGCAATTCATGATATTTCAACAGATTTAGTTAACCCACCAAAATTTGTAGCAATTGCGCCACTGCGTGTTGAAGCACCAAATCCAGTAGAGTACGCAGGTGAAGAAACGGCAGTACAGCAACGCAAAGCATACCCTGAACTGGCAACGTTAAGCTTTGCACAATCTAAAGCCGATTTGATGGCAGCAAGCGAACAAGCAGTTAAAAATCTTGGTTTTGCAGTGGTAAGTGCAAACACGGCTACAGGTATTGTAGAAGCTACTGATACAACCACATGGTTTGGTTTTAAAGACGATGTGGTAATTCGTATTAAAGATGAAGGCAGCCAGCGTTTTGTTGATATTCGTAGTAAATCGCGAGTAGGGCGTAGTGATTTAGGAAAAAATGCAGAGCGCATTCATTCAATTATTAATGAACTAAACAGCTTACTTGCAAAATAATTAAATTTAGCGCCCTAGTACTAACGATTGAGCCCAAACACTGTTTGGGCTTTTTTGTGCCTATTTTATATTGTCAGGTTCTATTCACGGGCTATGGACTATGCTGTTGATGATTTAAATTTTTAACCACTATGGAGTTATTATGAAAACAGTAGGATATGCAGCAAAAAGCCAAGGTTCTGAATTGACAGAGTTTTCTTTTGAGCGCCGCGATTTGCGAAATAACGATGTAGAAATTGAAATTTTATACTGTGGTGTGTGCCATTCAGATTTACACGCCGTACGAAATGATTGGGGTGGCAGTGACTACCCGCTAGTACCTGGGCACGAAATTGTTGGTAAAGTTATGTCGGTAGGTAGCGACGTTAAAAAATATAAGCAAGGCGACACAGTTGCTGTGGGTTGTATGGTTGATTCGTGCCAAAGTTGCGATCAATGTGATAACGACGAAGAGCAATTTTGCCGCGAAGGCATGGTTGGTACGTACGCAGGCAAAGACCGCGTTAGTGGTGAAATGACCCAAGGTGGATATTCTAAGCATGTTGTTGTACGCGAAGAATTTGTACTTTCTGTACCAGAAAATTTAGACCTTTCACGCGTTGCACCGCTACTTTGTGCAGGTATTACTACGTATTCGCCACTTCATAAGTGGGGAGTACAAAAAGGTAGCCGTGTTGGTGTTGTTGGTCTAGGTGGGCTTGGTCACATGGCCGTTAAAAATGCAGTTGCAATGGGCGCAAGCGTTACGGTAATTGGCCGTAGTGAGTCTAAAAAAGATGATGCGGTTAAATTAGGCGCTCAGCACTATTTAGTGTCATCTAATGATGACGAAATGAAAGACTCGCAATCTGCCTTTGACGTCATTATAGATACAGTCCCTGTAAAACATGATTTATCTATTTACACACCGCTACTTGATGTAGATGGTACATTAGTTATTGTTGGCCAAGTTGGTCCTGTAGATGAGCTAAGCACGGTGCCATTATTAATGGGTCGCCGTCGTATTGCAGGTTCACTTATTGGTGGTATTGCAGAAACACAACAAATGCTCGACTTTTGTGGTGAAAACAACGTGCTACCTGAGTGCGAAATGATCAACATTGACGAAATTAACACGGCATACGAGCGTATGGAAAAATCTGACGTACGATACCGCTTTGTTATTGATATGGCATCGTTAAACGCTTAATTTACTAGGTAAATTAAAAATAAAAGAGCCGCTAATTAGCGGCTCTTTTTGTATTTTAAATTAACTCGAACTCAGTTAATTAGTAGCTTGCGCTGTTGGTTGCTGTTTGTTTAGTTGTAAGTAACTTAATAGCCACATACCCAAACCACCTAAAAACAATGCAGCTGCTACGTAACCTGTTTGATTAGGTGCAGCACCTTGCGCTATTGCTATTCCGCCAACCCAAGGACCTATAGCATTGGCAGTATTAAATGCGCACTGTACTAAGGCACCAATCATAGCGTGGCCTTCGGGCGCAACGTCCATTAAAAGCGTTTGAATCAGCGTAGCCAAGCCCACACTGCAACCAATAAAGAAGATCACCGCGTAAAGAGCCCAAATATTATGGCTTGCCGTTACATATGCAAAGGCAAATACAATAGTACATACAAGCGCAAGGCCAGTCGTTTTAATTGCTGATTTATCGGCAGCTTTACCCAGTACATAGTTACCGAGTGTACAACCGATACCAAACATTACCATTGCGATAGAAATAGTATACGGAGCTGTTTTTGTTACCACTAATATGGTGTCGGCAATGTAAGTATAAATACAAAACACTCCGCCAAAGCCAATAATTACAATACCCAAAATGGACCAAACCAGTTTATTTTTAAGTACGCCAAACTCGTTTAGTAAGTTAGAAGGCTTAGCGTTATCGATACTAGGCACTACTTTATAAACAAAAACAAAAGCAATAAAGGCCAGTACTGCAGCGCCAGCTAAACAATAACGCCAACTTAAATTTTGACCTACAAGTGTGACTATAGGCACGCCAACAATAGTAGCCACAGTTAAACCCATAAACACCTTTGACATAAAGCTAGCACGTTTACCTTTTGGGGCAATATCAGATGCTAATAAAATAGCCGCGCCAAAATATGCACCATGAGGTAAGCCACTTAAAAATCTAAATATAACCAACTGCTCAAGCGAGGTTGCCATTGCACTGAGCCCATTTGAGACAAACATTAAGCTTATAAAAATGAGCAATGCTTTGCGCTTTCTCATATTAGCAGTTGTTAGCATTAAAATAGGCGCCCCCACTACAACACCAATGGCATAAGCACTAATTGCATAACCACTTTGTGATGGCGTTGAGCCAAATGTTTCGCTAATTAATGGCAGCATAGGCATCATCGAAAATTCAGATAATCCTAAAATAAATGTGCCAAGCGCTAATACGAGTAAAATAGCAGTTCTGTTAAGTTGACTAGATGCCGACGTTACATCTGATGTCATAGATGATCCCTTAGGTTTAATTTAAAAATAAAACTGCACAATAAATTCTGAATAGAAAATATTATATGTATGCTTAAATTTTGGTGTGAGAGGGTAGTCTGTGAGAGCGTTATTTTAAGTTAAAAAAAGTACAGAGTCATGCATAAATTAGTGGTTTTGTTAGGTTTTTAAAATGTTAATTAGAAGAAAACACTACTTAATATTTATAAAATAAAAAAACTATTTATAAAGCAGGTGCCTATAAGGTATTAAATATTAGCAGAAAGGCTATTTAAAGCTTATATTTACAGTATAGTTACATATTGATATCACATTGATTTGCTAATGTTTGTACTAATTTACTCCTTAAGGTTTTTATATGTTTGGTATTTCTAAAAGAAACGCAAAAATTGAAGAAATGGAGCTTCAATTAATTCAAAAGCAGTCTGTATTATCTGCAATTAATAAGCATGTAGCTTATATAGAATTTACACCTGAAGGAATAATATTAGACGCAAACCAATTGTTTTTAAAAACCATTGGTTACAGTAAAGAGAAAATAATAGGTAAGCATCATCGTATGTTTTGCGAAAGTGAGTATGCCAGCTCACACGAATACAGTAAGTTTTGGCAAGAATTAAAGGCTGGTGACTCTAAAGCAGGAGCGTTTCTAAGATATAAAGCGAATGGCGATAAACTTTGGCTTGAAGCAACTTACTTCCCGGTAGAAGAGCGCGGCGTCGTTACCAAAGTTATTAAAATAGCCTCTGATATTACAAATAGTTACATACAAAGAAAAGCGCAAGAAGCTATTGCAAACGCACTCGATAAAGCATTAGCCACCATAGAGTTTACCCCTGAAGGTAATATTTTAAAGGCGAACCAAAACTTTTTAGCAACAGTAGGTTACAGCTTAAAAGATATTGTAGGTAAGCATCATAAAATGTTTTGTACTGAAGTATTTTATGAGAAAAACCCACACTTTTGGAATGAGTTGGCACAGGGGCAATTTAAGTCAGGAAAGTTTAAACGTATTGCCGCCGATGGTTCAGAAATTTGGTTAGAAGCAACTTATAACCCAATTTTAGATAGCAAAGGTAATGTAATTAAAATAATTAAGTTTGCGTCGAATATCACTGCCCGTATTAAAAATAATAGTGCTGTAACTGAAGCTGCTGCAATAGCATATGAATCGGCGGTATCTACTGCGCAAACTGCTAAAAAAGGCTCTGAAATATTACAAAGCTCTGTCTCAAACTCCGACGCGATTGTAAGCCAAGTACTTAAATCGGTAGATTTAATTAAAAACCTTAATGAACAATCCGCTGTAATAGGTTCCATTGTTTCTACAATTAGCAGCATTGCCGATCAAACTAATTTACTGGCTCTTAATGCCGCAATAGAAGCAGCGCGTGCTGGTGACTATGGCCGAGGTTTTGCCGTAGTAGCTGATGAAGTAAGGCAGCTGGCAGCTAGTACGAGTAGTTCAACTAATGAAATAGCAACGGTTGTTAAAAATAACCAAGAGTTAACCAACGATATATCAAAGCAAATAACGTCAGTTTCAGACTCTTCAGAGCAAGGGCGAGAGCTTATTGCTAATGTATCTGAGGTTATTAAAGAGATTGAGCGCGGAGCTGATATAGTTTCTCAAACAGTCGCTAAGTTAAATGCTTAATTTATTGTATGACCTTTAGATAAAACACACCTAACAACGTTCTAAATTGATAAAGTGCGACAATATGTCGCGCTTTTGCTTTTGCAGTTCACACTATAATTACGCCAATTATTACAGTGGCATAAATTAACAATGGTTTATAAAAGCAAAACTCAAAAAACTTACTTACTTTCCCCTGTCGCACTTTTTATTAGCGGTGTGCTATCTCCTTTTGCATTTGCCGACGATACGCCTTTAGAAGTAATTGAAGTACACGGACATGCTCAAAATAAGCATTTAGCACTTGGTTCGTCAGAATCGTTATTAAGTGATTTAGGTGTCGACTTTTCAGCAGCGGGCGGCGTATCTAATCTACCTATTTTAAATGGTTTAATGGGCGACAGAGTTAAAGTGTTAATTGATGGTGCAGATGTAACCGCTGCATGCGCTAATCATATGAACCCCCCACTTTCGTATATCTCGGCTAATCAAATTACGTCTTACAATGTGGTTGCAGGCGTGTCACCAGTAAGCGCGGGCGGAGATAATATTGCCGGTGTAATAAGCGTTAATTCTATTTCACCACAGTATAGCGATAGCAATGAATTAGGTTGGCACTCAGGTTATGTGTCAGCAAAGTACAGTAGCGTTGATAACGGACGTAAACTTGGCGTGGGTGCACGTTTAGCAAGTGATACGTTTAGCCTTAATTATCAAGGTTCGTTTAGTGACGCAGATAGCTATGAAGACGGTAACGGCGACGTAGTACTTGATACATTGTACCGAGCACAAAATCACAGTTTAACCGCAGCTATACGCGATGATAAACAGCAATTAGTTATAAAGCTAACCCATCAAAAAATCCCGTATCAGGGATTTGCAAATCAGTATATGGATATGACCGATAACACCAGTTACGGTGCAATAGCTCAATACAAGCGCTTCTTTGAAAACAGCGAGCTTGAAGGGCAAGTTAACTGGCATAGCGTAAAGCACGAAATGGGTTTTTTCAGTGAAGAAAAAACAGGCATGATGCCAATGAAAACTGATGCACAAGATATAAGTACGCAGCTAAAATGGCGTATCGCGCTTGATAAAAACAGCAGCATTTTAATCGGTCAAGAATATTACAATTACAGCATTGATGATTGGTGGCCAGGTATTGAAGGCTCAACCATGATGGGCCCCAACGATTACATAAATATAAATAACGGTAAACGAGAGCGGATAGCGGCATTTGCAGAATTTGAGAGCCAAGTAAATACAAAGTTATGGTTAAACGCAGGTATACGTATTGAAAGTATTAATACCCACGTTGGAGAGGTTCAATCATACAACGATGGTATGAGTATGATGAGCATGGGCGGTATGGTTATGGATACTTCTATAAATAATGCTGTTGCAGCTAAGACATTTAATGCTGGAGACAGAGATAAAACCGACACCATAGTTGATGCTAACTTATTAATTAACTACCAAATAACAAATTATGATGAGCTGCAATTTGGTCTTGCCCGTAAAAACCGCGCGCCTAATTTATACGAGCGATACAGTTGGGGTGTAAGCACCATGGCAACCACCATGATTGGTTGGTATGGCGATGGTAATGGCTATATTGGTAACCCTGATTTAGACGTTGAAACTGCGCATACAATAAGTGCTACTTATATTAAATCGGCTAAAGATGACCGTTGGCGATTAAGTACCAATGTGTGGTATACCGATGTGAGCGACTATATTGATGCTGATATTGTAAGAAGCTTCAATAGTTATGACTTGGACAACACGGCGCGTAACATTTTTCAGTTCACTAATGTAGATGCCATTTTGTATGGTGCAAAAATAGATTTAACAGCCAACATTTATGAATCTAAGGATTTAGGTAACTGGCAGTTACGCGCCAATGTTACTAACACTAGAGGCAAGCGCGACGATACTAACCAGCCGCTTTATCAAATTAAACCACTGCAAACCCAGCTAGGTATTAGCCAGCAACTAGGTCGATTTGAAAATGCATTATCTTGGCAGTGGGTAGATACTAAAAGCCGTGTAGATAATAATCGTTTTGAAAACCAAACAGACAGCTACAGCTTGGTTAATTTAAGCTCTAAAGCCACATGGGATGCATTAACGCTAAGCGCAGAAGTGAGTAATGTGTTTGATGAGTATTACCAACTCCCACTCGGTGGTGTAAGTATTGCGGCACTTAAGCAAGGTAGTAGCAGCGGGTTTGAACAACTTGCAGGGCAGGGGCGTTCATTTAATGTAAGTGTTAGTTACGCGTTTTAATTAACGTCATATTCAAATTTAAAATAAAGCAAAAGCCATAACCACGTTATGGCTTTTTTTGCGCTTTAATAACTAATAACTAATAACTAATAACTAATAACTAATAACTAATAACTAATAACTAATACGTAAGCCGTAAACTTATTTTATGAAATGTTTGTACGCAAAAAGCGTTCTATTAAGCACGCTTATACTAATTTTACAGCGTTACTATAAGGCAATGCTGTAAAAAGCAGTAACTTGTTCATCACCCAATGATTAGGAAATACAGTGTTTAAGCAATTTAAAAATAAAGTGATGGGTGCGCCAACAGCCATGGCCGGTTTAGCTTTAGGTATTGCTAGTATGGGATGGACATGGGAAAACGTTTTTAATTTAAACTCCCAAGGGCAATTTTTGGGAGCGGTACTAGCTGGCGTATTAGTTTTACTTTTGGCTGCTAAGTTTTTACTACACCCTCATTTATTAAAAGCCGATTTAGCACACCCAGTTGCAGGAAGTGTGATCCCTACATTTGCAATGGCTAATCTTGTTATTTCAAACTCAGTTGGGCAATTCAACCCATTAGCTGGTGATATTATGTGGGTTTTAGCTTTTGTGCTGCATCTCACATTTTTGGTGAGCTTTTTATACCAGCGGGCAAAAAAGTTTGATTTTGAAGATATGGCACCTAGCTGGTTTGTGCCACCAGTGGGGATAATTATTGCAGATGTTACTTTTTCGGGTAATCCGACATTAGCATGGTTAGCTTATAGTGCGTTAGTTATTGGTATATCAACGTACGCCATAATGCTGCCAATTATGTTTTATCGTTTTTTATTAGCCTTAAAAAGTGACTACGAAATACAGCCTACACTTGCCATTTTAGCGGCGCCTGCCAGTTTAACATTAGCGGGGTATTTTCATATTGTAGCTAATCCATCACTTGTTATAGTGGGCGCATTATTTATATTAGCGATAATAAAAACACTGATTGTTTATGTGTTATTTATAAAGTTATTACGCAGACCTTTTACGCCGAGCTACGCTGCTTTTACATTTCCAATGGTTATTGGGGCAACTGCATTATTTAAAATGAAAGACTGGATGCAAAGTATAAACCTCGCAATGCCATATGTAGATACAGTTAATTACTTAGCTACGTTTGAACTTATAGTTGCCACGGCAGTGGTATGTTATGTAAGTGGTCGGTACTTTTGCCACTTTAAATTATCAAAGCAACAGGTAACGTAAAGTTACTCTTGGATTACCTGTGGCTCATTATTTTCTTGCTCAGCTAGTTTTTCGCGCTCAGCTTTTGACACATAACCAGGTTTGTTGCTTTTGTGTAGTTTAGCGTTAGTGCGTTTATCTTTCTTTTGAAATTTAGTGACGATTTTTTTACGACGGTTCACAATTAAATGCCCTGTTAATTTTAAGTCGCGCATTATACAACCACCCTATAAAAGCTGCTATATAAATATTCAGCTTAAGTTACCTGTGTGTTTAGCGTAAAGAGCTATAAGTAAGCGCTTCATAGCGTTATAATTACCGCTCTTAGTTATTAATTAAATGGGAATTGTTTTGAAAAAGTTAGCTTTAGCCAGTATTGCTTTATTTGCGTTTGGTGCTCATGCGCAGTTAAATAAAAATATTGATAGCGTTGCCGATTACGCAGTAAATACCTACCAAAATGCTCAAATACACACACTAACTAACTTAGTGGCTTTTCCGACGGTTAATAAAAGCGACATTACAGCTCCTCAAAATCCCGATTTTATTGGCTTTAAAGCACTGTTAAAAATGAAAGCCGCAGAGCTTGGTTTTGACTATCAAGATTTAGGTTACACCGTATTAATAGGTATGGGCGAGCAAAGCGAAAAAGTAACGGTAGTAACGCACGGCGACGTGCAACCGGCTAATGCCAGCAAATGGAAACAAAGTCCTTTTATTATTGATACGTCTGAGCCAGGTAAATTAGTTGGCCGTGGTACTGAGGACGACAAAGGCGCAATAGCGACAGCGCTTTACGCCATGAAAGCAATTAAAGATAAAGGCATAACGCTTAATAATCGTATTGAGCTAATGATTTATCTTGCTGAGGAGTCTGATTGGGGTCCGCTTACAGAGTTTATGAAAAAGTACGAGCAGCCAAAATATGCAGTTACGATTGATGCATCATACCCTGTAGTGGTTGCTGAGAAAGGCTGGAGTTTAATTGCGCCTACCTTTAATGCAACATCGCCACAATCGGGTGTGTATGTAAGTGATGTTACTGGTGGTGCGTTTAGAAGCCAAATTCCAGAAGACGCAAGCTTAGTTCTGCACAATGCAGACGCGGTACTTATTGATACATTAAAGGCAAAAGCTAAAAGATTAGATAAAGTTGAATTTAACTTTAGTGAAAAAAGCAATGGCTTAGCAATAAGTGTTAAAGGTATGTCGGCACATTCATCAGAGCCAGAGTCAGGTATAAATGCCATTGCGTATTTGGCTGAATTATTTAAAGGCGTGGAGCTTGAAAATAATAGCGACGGCGAGCTAATCGACTTTGTAAACCAGTTAATTGGGTTAGACATTCACGGTAAACAATTTGGCGAAATAGCCTATAAGCACGACTTTATGGGCCCGATGACGGTTGCACCAACAGTTATTGAGCGCGATGGTAATGCGCTAACACTTGCTGTAAATGCACGTCGCCCTATGGGTAAAGACGAAGCTGTACTGCAAAAGCAAATTGATGATGCACTCGCGAATTGGCAGGCTGCTAACAATGTAACGCTTGCTAACATAGAAACAATTATTGGCACACCTATGCTACTTGATGGCGCGCCACATGCGCAAAAGCTACTTGATATTTTCAAGCATTTTACGGGTGACGAAAAAGCTGACTTTGTATCGATTGGTGGTGGCACTAACGCAAAGCTTTTTGATAACGCGGTATCGTTTGGTCCTTCAATGCCAGGTAAGCGCTACACAGGTCACTCAGAGCATGAATTTATGACACTTGAGCAACTAGAGCTTAATTTGCGTATGTATACAGCTATGATGATAGAGCTGGGTAATATGTAGTTTTAGCATTACTTAGATTCAATAAGATATAAATAATAGGTGTTGGGCATTAATCAGCACCTATGTCCTCAAAATTTACTTCGGGCAAGTTTTCAAAGATTGGTTTGGCAAATAAATACCCTTGCATAAGCTCAACACCTGCGTTCTTTAGCCATGTATATTCTTCTACTGTTTCAATTCCTTCAGCCAGTGCGGTAATGTTTAAGTCGCGAAACATATTTAAGCAATGAGTTACTATTAATTGGCGCTTTTTATCGTTGCTTATATCGCGTATTAGCGCCATATCAAGCTTGATAATATCTGTTTGAAAGTCAGCCAGTAGATTTAAACCAGAATAACCTGCACCAAAGTCATCGGTAGCCGTTTTAAATCCGAGAGACTGGTAGTAATCAATAACGCGTTTAATGTGTGCGGTGTCTTCTATTTTTTCTACTTCAGTAAATTCAAACATAATATTTTGAATTGGAAAGTTATACTTTTTTGCAGCTTCTAGTGTGGTGCGTATACATCGCTCTGGTTTATAAATAGCATTAGGTAAAAAATTAATACTTAGCATTGATGTTATGCCTAGCTTTGAAGCTAGTTGAATGGCCTTAATACGGCAAAGCTGATCAAATGCATAGCGGTTGTCTTCATTCACTTTTGAAATAATTGAATAGGCAGACTCGCCATTTAAACCTCTAACCAGCGCTTCATAGCCGTAAATGAGATTAGTTTTACAGTTTATAATCGGTTGAAAAGCCATAGAAAAATCAAATTCGAGATCGTTAGCGTCAGCACAGTTACTACACGTCACTTTTTCGCAATCTTTTGATTTTTCGCTCATTTAGCTCATCCTCTTATGCATATTTGTTTAGGTTAGTTGAGATTAGATTCTAACACAAATAGATTAAAGTATTGTTTTTTATGTTTTTATACGTAATAAATAACTATGTAATTAAATGAAAAATAATGACTAATGTCAGATCACTTAGTGACATTTGGCAGGTGTGTACGTTGCTTATTAAAACAATAATAGCGACATACATTACTTGGAGAATATAAATGAGCAATACAATTACAATAGGCAAAAAAGTTAAAGCATATTTACTTATTTTAACTTTGCTAAGCGTTATAAATTTACTAACTTCGCCTAGTTATATCTGGGTAGTATGGCCAGCGCTTGGGATGGGAATTGGGCTAGTAGTAAGTGCTTTGAGTAGGAATAAACCTAGGGCGTGTTGATTTTTGTGGATTGAAATTTATTCAATCTAGGGGCGATTTAATCGCGGCGTGAGGTTTGTAACCTAGTGGGCTCGATAACTGCTCCTGCGTTATTCTACTGGCTTACATCCATTTAAGAATAAGTAAAAACCGAGCAAAGCTTCCGCGTCCTGCTCACGCCCCTTACCTACAACCCTGTCTCTTGATCACAACTTTTCTGTCTGCTGAATTGATATTAACAATTCGGCAGATTCGACCATTTCTGCTAATTTCAACCACCCCTTCCAGAGTGCTTTTACGCCAACTCGACCATTTCTTTTACTGTCATACCACCCTCCCAATTTCGCTAAACTATAGTACAGCCAATGAAGAGACGGTACTTTATCCG
>NZ_MTQD01000010.1 GCF_001974875.1 Pseudoalteromonas sp. EB27 | reverse complement strand
CAGGCAATTGGTGCTGCAATGAGAAAGCTGACACATATCTGTTTTGGTGTTGTGAAGAATCAAACTGAATATCAGCCCCAAGCTATTTAAAGAAAGCTTGAGGCTGATTAGAAGAGATGGTATCTACGTCCGCTATAAACGTGAGCCTAGCGCTAAATAAATTATTGTAAATAATTACGGCTATAAAAGCCGTTTTTCTGGATTGTTTAAATACTTTAAGCCAATGGTAACTATGCGTGTATGTACCATTGTTATAACGCGTATTTGCACATTGCCAATAACAACAATAGCGCCTTTACTGACTTCTCCTGAAAGCTTTTGGTTAATTACTTCTTCCAAGCTTATCTCTTCTGGGGCGTCTATGTGCATGTGATAAGAGTAAAATATATCGCCTACCAACGTTACCCCTTTCACTTTAAGTTCGTTGTGGGCTAAGTGGCTATCTTGATGGTTTGTTTTATCGGTTGCTGTAAAAACTAAATCAACAAAAGGTCTGTTATCTGGTTTTAAAACAACAAATAAGTGGTCATTTGCTTTTAACTTAGTTGAGCCTCGTGGCGGGATGATTGACGGGCCCCGTGTGATCATAGCAACAACCACACTCTCAGGAAGTGCCGCATGTGACAAACTGCGCCCAGAAACCCGAGAAACGTCACTTAAGGTGTATTCTACAATTTCTATATCAATATCGTTTAGCGCTGTGATTTCGAGTGTTGCAGCGGCTAGGTCGGGCGGTGGCTCTACTAAGTTTAGTTTTTTAGCCATCCAAGGCATTGTTGAGCCCTGTAACGTGGCTGAAATTAACACTACGAAAAAAACAACATTAAAAATAAGTTCAGCCCCTGAGAGGCCAAATAGTAATGGGAATATAGCTAAAATAATGGGTACTGAGCCTCTAAGCCCGACCCAAGATACAAACAGGGTTTCGCGATTATTAAAGCCAAACAGTTTTAAAATAGGCGCTACAGCTAACGGGCGAGCAACAAAAATAAGTGCCAATGCAATAAGTAATCCTTCTAACCATACATCAACCAACGACGATGGATTAATAAGAAGTCCTAATACAACAAACATGGTTATTTGCCCAAGCCATGCTAAGCCGTCATGAAACAGAAAAATACCGCGTTTATATACAAATTTACTGTTACCTAAAATAACACCCGTTATAAATACAGCTAAAAATCCACTACCGCCGAGCGTTGCTGAAAGGCCAAAAGAAAGCAGTCCAAATGCGGTTACCATCACTAAATACAAACCCGATGCATTTAGTTTAATTCGATTAATAAACCAAACCGATACCTTACCAATTAAAAGACCACAAATAGCGCCAACACCCATTTGTTGAGCAAATAACTGTAGTAAATCCAGCCCTATTGGCATGTCGTTAACGAGCATTTCGAGCAATCCAACCGTTAGAAAAATAGCCATTGGATCGTTCGAGGCACTTTCTATTTCAAGGGTCGATTTAAGCTTTTTGTTTAAGTGAATGCCCGCACTTCGTAAAAGCGCAAATACTGCTGCGGCATCTGTAGAGCCAACAATAGCGCCCAGTAATACACCTTGTAATATGGGCAGGTCTAAAATATAAGTGGCCACAAGGCCTGTAATTACAGCGGTAAATAACACCCCAACGGTTGCTAAAGCAGACGCGGGTTTCCACACTTGTTTAATTGAACTGGTAGGCGTTTGTAAGCCGCCATCAAATAGAATAATGGCAAGCGCGAGAGTACCCAAAGCATGTGCGGCCTCTGCGTTGTCGAATGAAATACCTGCAATACCGTCTTCACCTGCGAGCATACCTACAAGTAAAAATAGCACCAGCACCGGTAAGCCAACGCGTGCAGATAACTTGCTCGAGATCACTCCTAGTAAAATTAATATGGCACTAACGAGAATGATATTATCAATTGCAAACATAGTGTGGATTTACAGCCTTATATGAGTTATACCAATCCGCAATAATACTTAATCATTTTACGGGGCTAAACGTGTCGCTACCGGCGTTAAAAAATTCTCATTTAGAACAACTAAATAGCAAATTTTTTGCCTAGCTATCAACACGTTTTTCCAGCCTCAAAATAGATCACTTAATTAAGCGAATTGGTATTAAAAAGTAAGAATTTATAGCTATTAAAAAGCTTAAAGCTCATGCTATACAATAACCTAAAAAATATAAATACGGGTACTTAAGTCTATATTTAAATAGTTTATTTAATATCTAGAGCGTCGTTAAGCTTGGTATTACTCGGCTCGGTCTTAATTTAAAAACAAAAAAGCCTGCAATAAGCAGGCTTTTGAGTATTTAAATAATCAAATTTTACAAAACAATAATGCTTGTTACTAAGTACGCTAAAAACGTAAGGCCACCACCAAATAAGGCGTACGGTAGCTGCGTTTTAACGTGGGTGAGTAAGTCACATCCCGATGCAATAGCCGATACAGCGCTGGTGTCGGATATAGGCGAGCAATGATCGCCAAATATACCACCACCCAAAATAGCACCAACAACAAGCGATGGCGGTAAACCTAGCGCTTGAATAAGTGGCACACCAATTGGGATTAATATAGCAAACGTACCCCACGATGTACCCGTAGTAAACGACATTACTGCGCCAGTTAAAAACAGCACCGGTACTATTAAGTAAATAGGTAAGTAGTCGCCGACAAGTGACGCTACAAATACCCCAGTGCCAAGCTCTTTTAGGCTTGCGCCAAGTGTAAGCGAAAGCAGCACAATGGCGACCAATGGCATTAATTCGCCCATGCCTTTAAAGCCTGTATCAACTAATTGATGGTGCGTAAATTTACGCGAACCAATCATTAAAAAGTAAGCCACAACAATAGCTAAAACTGTTGCGTATAATACTGATTTAGAGCCACTGCCCTCGGCTAGTACACCATTACCGGTGTAATACATAAAGCCAACCATGCTGGTAATAAGCGTAATAAGCGGGATTAACATGTAACGCGCTTTAGAGGCTTTTATTTCATCTTTTACGTCGGTTGTTTGAAGCTCTAGTTTTTCTTCGGCTTCTTTCATTGGGCCGTGCACTTTATCAAACGCGATTGTGTAAAAAACAATAGCAAGGGTAATTATGGCGTAAAAGTTATACCCTACGCTGCCCCACAATACCGATACAGCCGACTCACCTAGCTCGTAGTTACCTAACAAACCAAGTACAAATGCACCCCAGCCGTTAAGTAGTATTAAAATACACACTGGCGCACTGGTGCTGTCAATAATGTACGCTAAACGCGCTCGGCTCATTTTAAATTTGTCGAACAAGCCACGCGATAAAATACCTGAGGTAAGTACGCTCAAGTTAGATTCTATAAACACCGCAATACCGGTAAACATGGTTAAAAAGCCCACTTGGCGCTTACTTTTTGCAATGCCTTTGTTCATTAGCATATTAACAGTTGCTGCAACGCCGCCAGATTCGCGAATATAGGCAAGTAATGCACCAATTAAAATACTAAATATTAGTATGCGTGTATTACCTGGCGAACTAGCTACCGAAATAATACGTTCAATGGTATTTAAAAAAGTATCAAACACGCTATTACCTTCGCCCTGAAAGGCGAGTAAAAACTCAGAAGAAGCAACGGCAACAAGTAGTGCCATAATCACTTCTTTTCGCCAAAACACGATAGCAATCGCAATTAGCGGCGGTAAAATAGAATACCAATGCATAAAAAGTTAACCTTAATTATTAGCGAGTAAACCTCGCTTTGTACGCGTTTTAACGCTTATTTGTTAAGCCTAACAACATAAACCGGCTTAGTTTTATAGACCGCTTAGCTTAATGGATTGGCTTACTCAAGTCACCTGTAAATAAATCACTTAAGGTGGCACAGTTAGTACGTTTTAACCTATACGATAGCTTATTGATTTAGTAACGCTTCGTAAATAAGCGAGACAACCGATCCGTACTGCGCGGTTTCAAATTGTTTGCCTGTAAATTCGTAACGTTTTTGCGAGCCTTTAATTGCACTATGGCGAGCATTAGTAAGTAAAACAATAGCCAAGTCGTAAGCGGGGTCTATTACGGTTACTGTGCCTGTCCAACCGGTGTGGCCATAAGCCTGCGCGCTTGCATAAGGACCAAAGTGCCAACGCCTTGCTTGGTTATTACCGGCAAGCCTAAAGCCAAGCCCGTAGGTTTCATCACTTGATTGCGGCGTTAAAAATTGCGCTAAAGCGCTTGCACTAAATAATTGTTGATCGCCGTAGCCACCATTATTTAATAATAGCTGGCAAAGCACAGCTAAGTCGTGGGCGTTACTAAATAGCCCCGCATGCCCTGCTACGCCATCAAGTGAGTAATAAGCGCGCTCGTCATGCACTTGGCCTTGTAAAACATTGGTGCGAACATTATCAAACTTAATACGCCCGTCTCGTGTGTTGCCGCTAAGCTCAGTGGCTGCAAATTGCTGCGGCTTAAAGCCTTTTTTAAGTGGATTAAATAACGTGTTAGTTAATTTTAGTGGCGCATACACTTGCTGCTCTAGGTATTCGTCAAGAGGCTGCCCTGTAATGCGCTCAATTAGTACGCCTAAAATCATGTAATCAATATCTGAGTAAACATGCTGCCCAGATGATTTACTGCTAAAAGGCACGCTGGTAAGTAATAGCTGCTTAGTGGTTTTACTGTTTTGCGAATAAAACGCGTCGCCATAGCTGCCATCTTTGCGATGGAAGTCAAATACTGGCGGGTATCCGGCGCTGTGAGTGAGTAACTCTTTTACTGTACGTTGTACTCGCCCTTCGCCTTTATACTCGCTTAGGTAGCTTTGCACGGGTTTATTAATATTTAATAGCCCTTCGCTTACTAATTTCATAAGTGCAAAGTTGGTGGCAAATATTTTGGTGTTTGAGGCCAAATCAAACAAGATATTAGTTTGCATTGGCTCTGGACGAAGTAGCATTAAGTCACTTTGCTGATATTGTTTTGCATCGCCATAGGCGGTTAACTTTATTAGCTCTCCATTTTTAACAACAGCCAATACAGCCCCAGGAAAACCTGCTTTTACATCGCGTTCAATTAATGTGTCTACTTCAGTAAAATCTATATGCTTTTTTGGTTCATCACTTAAAGTAGGAAATGCAAAACGCAGTGTTAAGCTTGCGCCAGCAGGGAGAATATTTTCAACTTTAAAGGTATTAACACCGTTGTGAGTATTTTTTGCCAAACTGTAATTGTATAAGGTGTTGGCGCTTAGTTGGTTAACGTCGAGCTTTTGATTATTAATGTAAATATCGGCGCTTTGTGCGTTATGGTTTTGTATTAATAATTGCCCGCGCCCTTTGTAAGCTTTAAACGTTCCTCGGTTATTTACATAAAACCGGCTACTTGGATTTACCTCAGGAAACGTTACAACCACTTGTGCATTAGGCAGCTCTACAAGTTGGCTCTTTGTAAGTGGTAGCACCGAGCTAATAGGCACAGGTGGTGTACTACAACCCACAATAATAAAGCTTAACGCCGCTATAAATGCATTTTTTATATAACTACACCTTTGATTTTTAAAAGCAATAAACATGCTTAGCCCTTATTTATATAACAAGTAAGGCGCTCTTTGCGCTTTAAATTTCGCAAGCCCCGCCTGCCAACTTTGTTTTATTTGCGCTTCTGATTGCCCTGCTTCAATAGCTAAGCGCAATTTATTAGTACCCGCTAGTTTATCCATAAAGTCAGCGCGCTCAAAAAACGAGATGTTGTTTTTACTAAGCTCCGTGTACGCATTTATTAAGTAAGTTAAATTTAAACCTGTAATATTTGCTTGTCTTAAATCGAGCCCTTGCACGGTTTGGTTTTTAAATTTAGGGTTTAAAGCAGCGCCTTTAATTGCGCGCGGTGTAAAACTAAAATCGCCCAATGTAATTGGCGAGTAACCAATTACCTGAAACGCAAAGTCGGTGCCTCTACCAATACTGACAGGCGTTGCTTCAAAAAAACAAAGCGACGGATAAAGTGCAATGGCTTGATCGTTAGGTAAATTAGGGCTGGGTTTTACAGGCAAGCTGTAAGTACTCTTGCGAGTGTAATGCTCAACAGGGATCACAATTAATTTTAAATCGGGCGCTTTATTGATCCAGCCCTCGCCCTTGAACATTTTGGCAAGTTCGCCAACGGTCATACCATGTAAAACAGGTATTGGGTGCATGCCTACAAACGATTTAAATTCTGGCTCTAATATTGGCCCATCAACGTAGGCAATATTTGGATTGGGTCTGTCGAGTACTAAAAACTCTATCCCTTGCTCTGCAGCGGCTTCCATCATGTAATGCATAGAGCTTATGTAGGTATAAAAACGCACGCCTACATCTTGAATGTCAAAAATAATCACATCAACATCATCTAAAGCAGCTCGGCTTGGTTTTTTATTTTTACCGTAAATAGAAATAAGCGGAATACCGGTTTTGCTATCAACGGCATTTTTTACATGTGCGCCTGCATCGTGATCGCCCCTAAAGCCATGCTCTGGTGCAAAAATTTTAGTTATGTTTATGCTTTTAGCCAGCAGAGCATCTACTAAGTGAGTTTGCCCTATAATTGATGTTTGATTGACTACTAGCCCTACACGTTTATTTTTTAACTGCGGTAAATATTTAGCATATTGCTGCGCACCTACTACAAGTGAGTTGTTAGCTTCGTTGGTTTGCACGCTTGGAATAAAAATGGCGCTAAAAATAAAAAATAACGTAATAAATAGGGTTTTAAACATACTGCAATATCCTTTTAAACAAGGCGTTTAAAATAACATAGGTAATATTAAAGAGCAGCTTTAGAAAAGGGTTAAGTGGGCTTGAGTAGATACAGTAATTAGAAGCAGGCGCTTCTCACGCGAGCAAGCTCAGCGTCTACAACAAATGAATAAACTCGGAGTTTGGATTTAAAGATTAGAGCTGTTTTTACTTGTAGGCGTACAGCTTGCTGACGCGACGAGCAGCGCTCGTAAATGTTTTGCTCTGAGTTTATTAAATTAGAAGCTACCGCTTCTCACGCGAGCAAGCTCAGCGTCTACAGGAGTAGTAATCTACACTTCACTTTATTTCGGGCACAAACAAGCCGACTTAATGTCGGCTTGTTTATGAAAGTGGTGGGCGCAGGACGTATCTTGTAAGAGTGAACCTCCGATTGCTTGGTTCTCAATTCGGCTAAACCTACACTTCACTTTATTTCACTTTATTTCGGGCACAAAAAAACCGACTTAATGTCGGTTTGTTTATGAAAGTGGTGGGCGCAGGACGTATCTTGTAAGAGTGAACCTCCGACTGCTTGGTTCTCAATTCGCCTAAACCTACATTTCACTTTATTTCGGGCACAAAAAACCGACTTAATGTCGGCTTATTTATGAAAGTGGTGGGCGCAGGAGGATTCGAACCTCCGACCGCTCGGTTCGTAGCCGAGTACTCTATCCAGCTGAGCTATGCACCCACTTTCATAGATTGCTTATTTAAACTCTAAGCAGAGCGTATAAATTCAGACATAAAAAAACCGATTTCCATCGGTTTATTTTCCTTACACTTAAAAGTGTATGAAAATATGAAAGTGGTGGGCGCAGGAGGATTCGAACCTCCGACCGCTCGGTTCGTAGCCGAGTACTCTATCCAGCTGAGCTATGCACCCACTTTCATTTTTACTATTACTTGTTTTTACTCTAAGTGAGAGTTTATAAAGTGGTGGGCGCAGGAGGATTCGAACCTCCGACCGCTCGGTTCGTAGCCGAGTACTCTATCCAGCTGAGCTATGCACCCACTTTATAGTTTACTTATTTAAACTCTAAGTAGAGTTTTGGCTTATTTAGACTCTAAGCAGAGTTATTAAAGTATGGTGGGCGCAGGAGGATTCGAACCTCCGACCGCTCGGTTCGTAGCCGAGTACTCTATCCAGCTGAGCTATGCACCCATACTTTAAAACTTTACAAAACACGCCATTAAAAGAAATGGTGGAGAGGGAGGGATTCGAACCCTCGATAGAGCTACAAACTCTATACTCCCTTAGCAGGGGAGCTCCTTCGGCCACTCGGACACCTCTCCGTCTTGTGGGGCGTATAATAAAGATTTCAGAAAATATGTCAAACACTTTTCTACCAAAAACGACTATATGGTTATAGATTGCACATATGCTTGGTTTAAAAGTGTAATTAGTTTGAAATTTAAGCGGGTTACGCGTTTTTATTTGAAGGATTAACACCTAGCACGGGAACTAAGTCATCAGTTAACTGAGCCAAATACTGTTCTTGGTAACCTAACTGTTGAAATTCAGCAATACAAGCACGGTAATAAGCATTTCGTTCTTGCTCTGATGTGCCCTCTTCTGAAAAATCATCTACTCGTTTGTCTTTCATACTATTATTCTAAGTCCTTTAAGAATCTATACTTAAACTGCTAAATACCAA
Source organism: Pseudoalteromonas sp. EB27 (assembly GCF_001974875.1). Lineage (GTDB taxonomy): Bacteria > Pseudomonadota > Gammaproteobacteria > Enterobacterales > Alteromonadaceae > Pseudoalteromonas. Next base: position 202,168 of record NZ_MTQD01000010.1, on the reverse strand, counting down.
ACAGTGTAAATTTCGTGCGTATTCTAGCTAAAACCTTTACATAAATACAACATATGTTTAAAAAACAATCATACTAAAAAGTTATAGCACTGTTAGTTTTAATATTAAAAACTGCCAATAACAATAAATTAGTGAAGCTGAATTGCACATTAACCAGCACTAATAACTACATTTAATTTTTAGTGTAGTACTTATTAATTAAAATACTAATACAAAATAAAAAAACGCCGCTATTAAGCGGCGTTTATTAACTTACTTTGTTCTACCCAAAGCTTAGTCAGCTTGCGGGCGCATATGCGGGAACAAAATAACGTCTTTGATTGTAGATGAGTCAGTAAACAACATTACTAAACGGTCAATACCAATACCTTCACCTGCAGTTGGCGGTAAGCCGTACTCAAGTGCGCGTATGTAGTCTTCATCGTAATGCATTGCTTCATCATCGCCTGCGTCTTTCTCTTCAACTTGGCGTGTAAAGCGCTCTGCTTGGTCTTGTGCATCGTTAAGCTCAGAGAAACCATTTGCAAGTTCACGACCGCCAACAAAAAATTCAAAACGGTCGGTAACAAATGCATTTTCGTCGTTACGGCGTGCAAGTGGAGAAACTTCCCACGGGTAGCCAGTAATAAACGTAGGTTGAATAAGCATGTGTTCTGCTGTTTCTTCAAATATTTCACACAAGAACTTACCTGGGCCCCAAACACAGTTTTCAGGAATTTTAACGTGTACTTGTTTAGCGTACGCTTTTAATTCGTCAAAGTGGTTTTCTGGGTCGTTAAATACCGCAGCATCAAACTCAGGGTTATATTTTAAAATTGCGTCCGCCATGCTTAAACGTGTAAACGGTTGGCCAAAGTCGTATTCAACTGAGTCAATTACTTCGCCGTTTTCGTCTTTAGTTGTATTAACTACAACTGCACTACCTAGTACGTTTTCTGCAACCGTACGTAACATGTCTTCAGTGATGTTCATCAGGTCGATGTAATCAGCGTATGCTTGGTAAAATTCAATCATTGTGAATTCTGGATTGTGACGCGTAGATAACCCTTCGTTACGGAAGTTACGGTTAATTTCGAATACACGGTCAAAACCACCTACCACTAAGCGCTTTAAGTAAAGCTCAGGCGCTATACGTAAGTACATGTCGATATCAAGCGCGTTATGGTGAGTTACAAACGGACGCGCAGATGCACCGCCAGGTATAACCTGTAGCATTGGTGTTTCTACTTCCATAAAGTCACGGTCTGCTAAAAAGCGACGAATGCCTTCAACTACTTGTGAACGGATGCGGAATGTTTCGCGCGTTGCTTCGTTAGTAATTAAATCAACGTAACGTTGGCGGTACTTTGTTTCTTGATCTGATAAGCCATGGAATTTTTCAGGCAACGGACGAAGTGACTTAGTTAATAATTGGTACTCAGTCATTTCTACGTATAAATCGCCTTTACCCGATTTATTTAATGCGCCTTTAACACCAATAATATCGCCAGTGTCTAGCTGACCATATTTTTCTTTAAGATCTTTTTGAACATCTTTAGATGCATACGCTTGTACGCGACCTTTCATGTCTTGAATTACAAAAAACGGTCCACGCTTTGCTAAAATACGGCCAGCGATAGACACAACTTCTTGCATCTCTACTAATTCTTCTTTGCTCTTATCACCAAACTGGGCTTGCAAATCAGCCGTGTAATGCTCACGACGGAATTGGTTTGGATGACCGTTGGCTGGGCAATTTTCGCGTATAGCATCTAACTTGCCGCGACGCTCAGCGATTAACTTGTTTTCGTCTTGGATTTTATCAGTCATTTTTTAGCTCTTTATTAGCTTGGTGGTTATAGGCCAGATTTAAGGCTGGCTTCAATAAATTTATCTAAGTTACCGTCAAGTACCGATTGGGTATTGCGGTTTTCAACGCCTGTACGTAAATCTTTAATGCGTGCGTCATCAAGTACGTATGAACGAATTTGACTACCCCAACCAATATCAGATTTAGCGTCTTCTTGCGTTTGTTTTTCAGCATTTTGCTGTTGTAGCTCAAGCTCAAATAATTTAGCTTTTAACTGCTTCATCGCTTGGGCTTTATTTTTATGCTGTGAACGCTCGTTTTGACACTGCACTACGGTATTTGTTGGTACGTGAGTAATACGAACCGCCGATTCGGTGGTGTTAACGTGCTGACCACCCGCGCCCGATGCACGGTAAACGTCTATACGTAAGTCTGACGGATTCATATCAATTTCAATGTTATCGTCAACTTCTGGGTATACAAACGCGGAAGCAAATGAAGTATGACGACGACCACTTGAGTCAAATGGGCTTTTACGTACTAAACGGTGCACACCAGTTTCGGTACGTAGCCAACCGTAAGCGTATTCGCCAACAAAGCGGACAGTTGCGCCTTTAATACCGGCAACATCACCGTCGGTCGCTTCAACTAGCTCAACTTTAAAGCCTTTAGCCTCGCCCCAACGTAAATACATACGAAGTAAAATATTACACCAGTCTTGTGCTTCAGTACCGCCAGAACCTGATTGTAAATCAAGGTAAGCATCGTTTGAGTCATGAGGACCCGAAAACATACGACGAAACTCTAAACCTTCTAACTGTCCGTTTAAATCAGCAAGCTCAGTTTGCGCTTCAACAAAGGTATCTTCGTCTTCAGCTTCTACAGCTAGCTCAAGTAAGCCTTCAACGTCGTCAGTACCGGCTACTAGGTTGTCGATTGTTTCAACAACCGCTTCTAATGCTGATTTTTCACGGCCAAGCGCTTGTGCGCGTTCAGGCTCATTCCATACGGCTGAATCTTCAAGCTCGGCGTTAACTTCTTCTAAGCGTTCTTGTTTAAGAGCGTAGTCAAAGGTACCCCCGAAGCAATTCAGTACGTTCGCGAATTTCCTTGATTTGATTAATCACAGGATTCACTTCAAACATGTACATCACTCCAAAATAGCTAGGTAATTGCGCCCCTTTAAATGGGATTTTCGCAATAAATTATCGTCAAATGATAAAAACGCCCGATTTTAACAAAAAACCGCGCGCTTTATTAGCATTTTATGCATGATATTACATATTTTTTAATACACTTTTTCAAGCTCTCTAACTATTAATTGCAGCGTAAATTTACCTCTAAACTCATTTATATCGAGCTGATACGCTACTTTCACAAACTTGGCCTCAGTATCTGGCCACTCTTTTACATCAATACCAAAAGCAATGGCATCAACTAATCGACCAGATTGGTGCTTTAACACGAGCTTTAAATGCTTTTCGCCTACTATGCGCTGCTGTATTACTTCAAAGGTATGCTCAAACACCGGCTCAGGAAATTGCTGACCCCACGGGCCCGATTGCTTTAATAGCTGGGCAAAATCCATTGTAAAGCAGTCGTTTGGCAGCTCGCCGTCGGTAAACACAATGCAGCGCTTACTTTCTTCACTCAGTTGCGCGCTAACTGCGGCATCAAACGCTTTTTTAAAGTCGTTAAAATGCTGCTCGTTAATACTTAAACCAGCGGCCATTGCGTGACCACCAAATTTATTAATTAAATGCGGGTCGGCGGTATTAAGTCCTTCGAGTAAATCGCGCATGTGTAGCCCTTCAATAGAGCGGCACGAGCCTTTAATTTCACCGTTTTCGCCACCAGCAAATATAACGGTTGGGCGGTGGTATTTTTCTTTTAAGCGACCAGCCAAAATACCAATAACACCTTGATGCCAATCGTCTTGAAACAAACAAATAGCATCAGGGATGTTATCGTCGCTAAATGCGAGCCTATCAAGCACGGCTTGCGCCTCAAATTGCATGCCTTGTTCTATTTCGCGCCTTGCAAAGTTTAAGCTATCGAGCTCGCCCGCTATACTACGCGCTTGGTTTATATCGGTGCTAAGCAAGCACGCTATACCCAAACTCATGTCGTCTAATCGCCCTGCTGCATTTAAACGCGGCGCAAGCGAAAAACCAAAATCACTGGCACTTAAACGTGAGGCATTACGATTTGCCACTTCAATAAGCGCGGTAATACCAGGGCGTGTTTTACCACTGCGAATACGTGCTAAACCTTGATGCACTAACGTACGGTTGTTCGCATCAAGTGCGACCACGTCAGCAACCGTACCAAGCGCTACAATGTCGAGTAAGTTAGCTAAATTAGGCGGCGGTTGCTGCTCAAAATAACCTAAGTCTCGCATTACGCTTCTCAGTGCTATTAACAAGTAAAAAGCAACGCCAACGCCTGCAATGGATTTAGACGGAAAATCACATTCATGCCTGTTTGGGTTTACTATTGCATCGGCATTTGGCAGCTGCTCACCTTGTAAATGGTGATCTGTTACCAGCACTTTTATGCCAACCGCTTTTAAAATATCAATACCGGCAATACACGATATGCCGTTATCTACGGTGATCACTAAATCAGGTTTTATTTGTACTATTTGCTCTGCAAGCGCGGGGCTTAAGCCATAACCTAAGCTAAACCTGTCAGGAATTAAGTAATCTAAATGCTTAAAGCCAAACATCTCAAGGCCTTGCATTAAAGTTGCAGTACTTGTTGCGCCATCGGCATCAAAGTCGCCAACTATTAATATTTGGCTTTGCGCTTTTAATGCTTCAATTAATAAGTCGCTGGCTTTGTCGATGTCTTTAAACAATTTAAAGTCGTGGAGCGTCGCTACGCTGTTATTTAGCTCTTCGGCATTGAATACATTGCGGTTAGCATAAATTTGTTTAATTACAGGGTGTAAATTACTCGGCAGATGCGAGTCGTCAACGTTTTCACGCGCAATGATTAGTTTTTTCATGCAGAGTTTTAACTTATTGAGTCGTATTAAAAAGTCAAAAAAAGGCCATTAAGGCCTTTTTAATAATAACTAAGCGTTTAATTACGACGCTTTGTTAGCTTCTAATGCTGCTTTTAATGCTGCTGCTGGCTGGTAACCAGGGATCATCGTACCATCTTCTAAAATAATAGCGGGTGTGCCGCTAATACCAAAGCTTTGACCTAATTGGTAATGCTCTGCAACCGGTGCGCTACAGCCTGCAACTACTTTGGTGCTTGTGCCCGACTTAGCTTCGGTTAGTGCTTCTTGCTGATCGCGTGCACACCATACGTTCATTAAATCTGCGTAACCTGAACCTTGTAAGCCACCACGTGGAAACGCAAGGTACTTAACGGTAATACCCGCATCAAGTAAATCGTCTAACTCGCGGTGTAATTTACGACAGTAACCACAGCTAATATCGGTAAATACAGTAATACTGTGTTTTTCGTTTGGCGCTTTGTACACAATCATCGATTCTTCGTATTCTTTAATACCTTCAACGCGCACGCCGTTTAATGCTTGCTCTGTTAGGTTATTACGATTATTTAAATCAATTAACGTACCTTGCATTAAAAATTGACCGTCTGGACTTGCATAAAGCACGCCTTTATTAGTGATCAATTCTTTTAAACCTGCTACTGGGCTTGGATTAATTTGCTTTACAGTTACACCAAGCTCGGCAAATTTAGTAATAATAGGATCATTAGCATCTGGTGTTACAGCAACGCCATTTGCAAATGCACTAATACTTGTGCACAACATGGCACCTGCTAACATTAATTTTTTCATAACTTCTCTCTATCCTAAAAATACTTAATATATTGACCGGCTTAATGATATTTACTTTCAAACTTACGCACGCGGATGATGCTCTGCGTGTACCGACTTTAACCGTTCATTGGCAACATGGGTATAAATTTGCGTCGTTGATAAATCGCTATGGCCCAACATCATTTGTACCACACGTAAATCTGCCCCATGATTTAATAAGTGCGTAGCAAAAGCATGGCGCATAGTATGGGGCGATAATGGAGACTCAACTGCTGCCAAAATAGCATAGTGTTTAATTCTATGCCAAAAGGTTTGTCGCGTCATGCCTACTCCGCGTTTAGATGGGAACACAAAATCGGTGGCATGTTTTATCATTTGCGCACGACCACCCTTTAAAAATTGCTCAAGCCAATACATGGCCTCTTCACCCAGTGGTACTAACCGCTCTTTATTACCTTTACCTTTTACAAACACCACTGCTTGGCGCAAATTAATTTGCTCCATGCGCAGTCCAACAAGCTCACTTACACGCAAACCCGTTGCATAAAGTAGCTCTAGCATGGCCTTATCGCGCAGTCCCATCGCTTCTTCGGTGTTAGGCGCATTTAATAATGCCTCAACTTCAGCTTCTGAGAGTGTTTTAGGTAACGACTGCCCTGCTTTTGGCTGAGAAATATTTAGCATGGGGGTGTCGCTAATTAGTTTTTCGCGCACAAAGTACTGATAAAAACGTTTTAGCGCACTAATACTACGTGCAGTACTGCGTGGTTTTAAGCCTAAATCGACTCGATGCGCTAAGTAACTTTCAACATCAAGCCCTGTTACCGTCATTAAATTTTCGCCTTTTAAAAATAGGCAAAACTTGTCTAAATCACTCCGATAAGCACTTAATGTGTTTTCGCTTACGCCTTGTTCTAAGTACAGGCTATCTAAAAAGGTTTCTAGGTAGTCGCTATTACTGCTCATACTGCTGTTATTTTCAAAAGAATCGTCAGATAGCGTTGTCACATTATGCTCTCATGCTTTGCTAAGGTATCAATTAAAAATACCTTACGGTAAACTTGAGCCTATCATATCAGGCAATTACACAGTGATAAATACGATGCAAATTGGTTTATTTTTTGGTTCTACTACGTGCTACACCGAAATGGCAGCAGAAAAGATTCGCGACATTATTGGTGCCGATATAGTTACCCTGCACAATATTAAAGACGAGCCACTAAAAAATGCAGAGCAGTACGACTTTATCATCTTTGGTATTTCAACATGGGACTTTGGTGAAATACAAGAAGACTGGGAGTCAAAGTGGGACGACATAGCCGACGTAAACCTAAATGGTAAAACCATTGCTTTATTTGGCATGGGCGATCAGCAAGGTTACGGGCAGTGGTTTCAAGATGCACTAGGCATGCTACACGACGAAATAAATACGCAAACATTTACTCAACTTGGTTTTTGGCCAAACGACAGTAGCTACGAGTTTGAAGCTTCAAAAGCATTAACGCCTGATGGTAAACAGTTTGTAGGACTCGCATTAGACGAAGATAGTCAATACGAGCTAAGCGACGACCGCATTGCAACATGGGTTGAACAGGTAATGACTGAATACGGCGAAACGCTTTAATTCACTTATCAATACCGACAAATAAAAAGTAAAAAGCCCACAACTAGTTTAGCTGCGGGCTTTTTAATTAATATAAATCAATTTATTGAAACGTCATCACATTGGTTGTTTGTGGGTAGTACCCATCAGCCATAACGATATAAGGCAGTAAATTACTTAACCATTTTTGCTGTACGCTTTGGCTATAATTTAAGTAAAGCTTATCTTCGTGAATATAAAATGCTTCAGGGTCTATCCCTACGGCATTACCCTCATCAGCCATTGCATAAGCGCACCAGCCACCGTATTGCGGTGCATAACGCTTTGGGTTTTCTGCAAATGTCGTTTTGTTTTCTTCACTCGAAAAATGCCAGTCAGCACCTAAATAACTAAACGTATATTTGTCGCTTCCTTTAACGGCTTTATTTTGCGTAAAATATGCAACGCTGTCGTACCCTTTAATAGCCGTGTTATTAAACCAACCCGTATTTACAGCATCATCCTTTGCGCTTGCTCCACCGCTTATTAACAGTGTGCTCAGCATTATTAAAGCAACTATGTACTTAATCATCTTTTTTCCTTTATTATTTACTCAAAATTGAATGCCAATTAAATATAGCTGGCTTAGTGAGTAAGAAAGGCAAAGCACAAAAATGATTTCAGCTAATACTTAATTATTTAACGTTTAGTGATTAAATAAGTAGTAAAACTTACTCTACTTTTAACCAATATTGATTACGGTAAAAAAACCCAATGTAGCCGCGTACTTCGAGCTTTTTACCTTCATCCTGCGGGGTTAGTTGTAAAGTGTAGGTTTTACCATTTGTTGGGTCGAGTATTTCTCCGTCTCCCCAAACGCCATCATCTTGTGCTTTTACATCGGTGATTATAGTCATTCCTAAAATAGGCTGATCTTTTAACTCATCATCGCATTTACTGCATATATCATTTTGTTTTGCAGGGTTAAGAATGGTTTCAACTTTGCCGCTTAATACACCGTTGGTTTGGGTAATACGTACATACGACTTAGCTTGGTTTGTATCCTCATCAATCGTTTTCCAAAGGCCTACTGGCGTAATAGCAGCAAACACACCTTGGCTTGCAAAAATGGTGGCAGCTAACGTGCTAAGTAATGCTAATTTATTTAACTTTTTCATTGTGTTGCCTTTTAAATTAAGTGGCCAATGGCTAAATCATATCAGGTGATTTATAAACACACTATTAAAGCGCTGTACATAAAATAAAAAACTAAAAGCAAAAAACCTAAACTAATAATCATTAGTTTAGGTTTAAGGGGCAGTAGCATAAAAAAAAGTTACGTATTACCTCACTTTAAAAACAACATCCCCTATTTTTAGATTTGAATATTCAGGCTCAACTAAAGATAATTCGTTATTATCAATCATGCTTTTAAGGTATCTAATCTCTTCAGGATTTTCGACATTCATATACCTTGAGCGCCACTTACCCATGTCGAATAACCAGAAATATGCGGATATATTTTCATTACTTTCGTCAATCACTATAAAATCGAGTTCATCATCTTTGTTTAAATCCATGCCAATGAAATAGTAAGTATGTTCTTTTAAAGAGTTACGATCGTAAAAATGTTGTTCAGAAAATACTGCCTCTATTAAACCTTGAGGTATTAGCGCTTGTGATGGCCAAAATACACTGCGCTCAATAAAATCATCGACTGTGTGTTCAAGCGTTAAAGCAAACTCATTATTTACATACATCCTATCGATGATAGCGTATTGCTCTGGGTGACTCGTTTCAATTTTCTGTTTTAATAACTGCATAGCTAAATAACCTTGGCGACCTAAGCTGTGCTCAAAATAGTAATAGTCAAACTTTTCTATTGTTACTTTATCTGCATCTAAACGCGCTATTTGGCTGTTTGTAGATAAGCTTTGAAAATTTAATAAAGGGGAGTTAACAGCAAGCATACTAACGAGCACCACCCACCCCATCACAATATTTATTTTGCTAAGCGGCTCTAGCCAATTGTCTCGCTTTGTTATAATTCCAACAAGATAACTAAACGAAAAACACGCCAATAAAAACCAAATCAAAATGCCCCAACAACGATCTACTGTTAGCCCATGCTGCTCTACCCGTAAGTAAATTCCATAGGCAGAAATAACACTATAAACTGGAAGTAACGCAACGCTTATAAAAACGAGTCGGTGCAAGAGCATGTGATAAGGGCGAACTGATGAGTCATCTTTATAAACAGTGTTAACAAAAAACAACGTGAGCACCTGCAGCCACATTACTAATAAACTGCCACTTCCGGTCTCCCATAATTTATTGAGTCCGGTAAAAGGAAGTGTTGCTAAAAAACCGAGAGAAATAACTGATAAAACAGGCAATAAAAACTTAATTAAAGTTTGTAGTAAAAAAGCGATATTATCTTCAATGTTCAAAAGCTTTCTAAATATGACACTCGCAAAGGCAAATGCGAGCGTTAAGGTTGGGATCCAAAACCATTCATTTCTTAGTAGCTCAGAGAAAAATTCTATATCTAAAATATCAAATAAAGCCGCACCTAAATTTAGAATTCCCCAAAAAATAAGTACAAACAGCCAGCATTCTCCAAATATTATAAAATTACGCCAAGAGAGCTTAAATAAACGACTGTAACTAACATTTTCTGAGCTACCAAATTGTTGTATGTACATAAGGCCTTTAAAGCCAGCTATTAAACTAGTAAAAATAAAAACTGACATTAAAGTGTTATTACTTACGTACTCTTGAGGCTCTTGCTGAAAGCCAACATACGCCCCCAATAAAGATAACAACAAGGAAAAAGGAAGGATTAAAAGCAACGACGTTTTTATATTATTTTTATTAACGGTCATTAGCATTAATAAAGGAAAGCTCATAGAAAATGTAATAAGTGAGACTAACCATGTAGGGCTTGTTGCTGGCCACACATTATTTTCTATACTGCTATACAAAAGGGTAAGAGCAATAGCCTGTAGTACGGCAAGTATAATTATAAAAGATTTTGGTAACTGACTATCCATATCTGTTCTCAACAATAGGTTTTAGTCAGTTTGCGTTATTCGTTCCTATTTTACAATTGCTTCACATTTTCAAATAAAATGCTTTGCACAGGGCTATATAATCAGCAGTGTAGGTATTATCTAAGTTTCTAATACACAGGATTGATGATTCTATATCGCTTTTTACGTAGCTAAATGTCATTAAACTGCGGCTAATATCTTTATTAGGCGTGGCTTTTACTTGGCAGTGAGTATTTAAATAAAGCCCATTTTGAATAGCAAGCTCAATAAATAATGCGCCTTCAACGCTTGGGAGTATTAAGCTAAAGCGAGAGCGGCTATGGCTTAAGCGTTTAAAGGCATTAATTAACTCTTCAAAACTTAATCCGTCTGTATGGCGTGCGGCATTACGCGCAGCATTATCGCCTTTTAAACTGTGATTAAAATACGGTGGATTAGAGATAACCACGTCAAATTTAACTTCACTACTAAAGCGTTGAATAGTTTGGTGCGTAATACTTATAGTTGGCCACGGACTATTAGCTACATTTTGTAATGCTTGGGTATGGGCGCTTTCGTCAATTTCTACCGCAGTTATATCAAGTTCATTACTGCGCTGCTTACACATTAGTGCTAGTAAGCCGGTGCCGGTGCCTATATCAAGTAATGACTTTGCGCCGCTTAAATTAGCCCATGCACCAAGCAAAATGCCATCGGTAGAAACTTTCATTGCACAGTGGTCGTGTTCAACTTTAAATTGTTTAAATACAAAACCAGACATTTTTTCACCTTTTCATTCACCAAGCGCAGCATAGCGCGTATAATCAGGCTAATTGTCCCTTATTTTAGACACTCTATGCAATTTTCTGAATTTGATCTTGATAACAAGCTACTCGATGCCATTAATAAAATGGGCTACGAGACGCCAACCAGCATTCAACAACAAGCTATTCCTGAAGCACTACAGGGGCGCGATATTTTAGCATCTGCGCCTACTGGTACAGGTAAAACAGCGGCATTTTTAATTCCGGCTATTCAGTACTTACTGGATTTCCCACGTCGTGACCCTGGTTTTGCGCGCGTACTCGTTATGACCCCAACTCGTGAGCTGGCTTATCAAATTCATGAACAATGTGAACTGCTAGCTAAACGCACACACCTAAAAATTGGTGTAGTAACAGGCGGTATTAACTACGGCACGCATAAAGAAATTTTTGAAAAAAATAATGATATTTTAATCGCCACACCAGGTCGATTAATGGAATACCTAGAAACCGAAAACTTTCATGCTGAACATGTAGAAATGCTTATTATTGATGAAGCAGATCGCATGTTAGACATGGGTTTCAAAAAGGAAATGAGCCGTATTTGTGACGAAGCTAAAAATCGTCGCCAATGTTTTTTATTCTCAGCAACACTTGAAGGTGACAGCGTAGAAAGGTTTGCTGAAAAAACATTAAACGACCCAGCTCTATTAGAAGCCGAATCGTCACGTAAAGAAAAAGCAAAAATTCACCAATGGGTACATTTAGCCGACGATTATCATCACAAACTTGAGTTATTAGTTAATACGCTAAAAAATCCTGACGTGACTAAAGCGATTGTGTTTGTTAAAACTCGCGAACGCTTAGAAACATTGATTGGCGAACTTACAACTAATGATGTAAAAGCAGCGTGGTTACGCGGCGAAATGCCACAAGACAAACGTATGAAAGCCATGGAAAACTTCCACAGTGGCAAAACAAGCATATTAGTTGCTACCGACGTAGCTGCACGTGGTATTGACGTATCTGACATCAGCCACGTTATTAACTTTGATATGCCGCGTACTGCCGACGTATATGTACACCGTATTGGTCGTACTGGCCGTGCTGGTAAAAAAGGGATAGCAATATCGCTAGTTGAAGCACACGATATTGGTATTTTATATAAAGTAGAGCGCTACGTTGAACAAAAATTAAAACGCCGTGTAATTAGAGGTGTCGAGCCACAGCATAAAGAAGCTAAGCCACCTGCTAAAAAGCGTAAAGATCCAGTAAAAATGAAAGCCAAGAAAAAGGCTAAGGTTAAAAAGAAAAAGTAACCTAAAACATTTTTATACTAAGCCGGCTTTTGTCGGCTTTTTAATGCAAGCTTTATAGCTCTGTCACTTGTACCTGTTACATATGTAACCCAAGCATGTAACTCATACTCATTTAAATGTAATTTTTGCCCACCTGAATTTCCACTTAATAAAATCCCCTTATATTTCATGGCGTTAATATTGGCACCGAAATTGTAACTACAATAATAACCTAGCCGATGGAATTTCCATATTGTGGCTGCACTATTCACCGTAATGTAAGGATTAAGTTATGAACCGCTTCAAGTTAACTATCGCTTTAGTATCATTTTGTTGTTTATTTTTATTAGCTTGCGCTACAAAGGTAAGTGCAGCAACCAACATGGCCGTAGTAAGCAGTGTAGCCACTCAACCTAACTTACAACAAGCTATCACCAACACCCTACGAACTAATCCTAACCTAGCGTTAAGTGATATTCGTGTGCAGGTAAAAAATGGTGAAGTAGATTTATATGGTGAAGCACAAACTGGTTTTCAGCGCGCACTAGCTCAAAAGTTTTTAGAAAATATGGATGGCGTAAAAATCATTCGTAACAAAATTAGCGTTATTTAACATGTTAGAATAAAACATAAATATGTTGGAAGTTTGTAATTTACGAGCTCATCGATTGCAGAGTGTCTCACCAACTCTAATATTTATTTATGCGCGTGCACTATTTGGCACGCGCTTATTTACATCTTTTATGGTACGTCCCTGTAACATCCTACCGTAGTTATATCTGTATGATTAGCGTCATTAAATCAAAGATTTCTAAATTAATAGAGTAAGTTAAAGACTAAACTTTTGGGCCTCATCATTTAAACCGTTTGCCATTCTAGACAATTCGCTACTTGACTGTGCAATATCTCTAACTGCCTGCTCGGTCTCTGATATACCCATATTTATGACACCTATATTTCGTGATATTTCATCGATGGTGGTTGCCTGCTGCTCAGAGGCGGTTGCAATTTGAACAACCATATCAAAAATTTCATCTACTGCTTTGCCTACATTACTATTGATTAAGTTTGCTTTCTTAGCTATTTCCTGAACTTGAATTGTTTGTCCTACATTGTCTGTCATTGCTTGAACAGCTGCGTTACTGGCACTCACAACAGCTTCAATGATCACTTCAACCTCCATTGTAGACTCTTGCGTAGACTTAGCTAAGCTTCGTACTTCATCAGCAACAACAGCAAAACCACGCCCTTGTTCACCAGCTCTAGCTGCTTCAATTGCTGCGTTCAAAGCAAGTAAATTAGTCTGATCAGCTATCTTTTTAATAACGCCTAATACATTCACTATTTTTTCTGAATTATGCTTCAACTCCGTCACTTCATGTGCTGATTTTTTTGTAGCTTCTCCAAGAGAAACAAGTGCGTTGTAAGTACTATCATTATTTTCAGAGCCTTCTCGAGCCATTCTTTGAATATTTTCACATAATAATGATGCACTAGCAGTTGTACTCGCTATCTCTTTTACTGTTTCAGTCATTTCGGTAGTGGCGGCTGCAACTTGTATAGTTTGTGCTTGCTGCTCGGTAACTGCTAAGCTAGTTTGCTCAGTAACTGAGGCAAGCTCTGTTGCTGTAATGCCTTGCTGAACTGCAACGTTAGATAATTCACCAATCATTTTTCTGAGATTTTCTAACATGGTATGCAATGCAACTTGTAGCATGCCTACCTCATCGTGTGAATTAACTTCGATATTACTGCTAAGATCTCCTGCCGCCACTTTTTTAGCAAAAGTGGAAGCTACAATTATTGGAGTCGCTATTTTTCGAGAAAAGAAAACACCAATAAATACAACAACAATTGCAGCTACTATTATAGAAATCACACTAAAAAGCACAGTCTGATGGACTGGTGCAAATGCTTCTGATTCGTCAATTTCACTTAATATAATCCAGCTGAAATCTCCAATCTTTATACTATCGAAGGCAGAAAGTACGTTATTTCCATTATAATCTTTTATTATTTTAGTACCATGTTGAGCATTTAAAGCTAAATTTACAGCCTCTGTATCAGCACCATTATTTGTTACAGTTCCTGCAAAACTTGCTTTGAGTGAATGTCCTTCAGGGTCAAGATATGAATCAGAACGCATTAGCTTATCTTCTCCAACTAGGTAACTCTCACCAGTTTCTCCCATCCCTTCGCGAACACCCATTATTTGATTAGTCCCTTTGCTCGAAAGCTGCAAAGCAACTATTGTATCGCTACCATCAACAGGTATAGCAATAAACGCAGCGGGTTCTCCATTACTTGGTGCATACGGTTTGTAATCAGCAATACTAAAACTTTTAGATTGTTTAACCTCTTTAATTAAATCTCCTAAATTTGAACTCGCATATTTACCTTGTAATATGTTTGTTTGATAATCAGATTCTCTAGCTTGAGTGTAATAAATAAGCCCATTGTTATTAATTAAAAACACATCGTAATAGTCATACTTCTGTATATATTCTGTAAAAAAGCGATCATAGTTGTCTTCCTCAAGCTGCGGAACAATCAAAGCCAAAAGCTCAATATCTGCCCTTTTTTGATTAAAATAATTTTCGATCTGAGTTTTTTTTATTTGATTAATCGCCTCAAGCGACTGAGATATATTGTATTCGACGCGTGATTTTGATTGTAATGTAGAAATTGTAGTAATTATGAGGGCGGGTATTATCCCTACGAGTAGGAAAATTAATGTTAGCTTAGTTTTTAAACTCCAGTGACTCGTTTGAAAAGCTGAATTTTCTTTCTTGCTTGGCATTTGTATTTACTAAATAAAGAGCAGTTAAGTTAAATCTAGCCTACCAAAAGCTAAAAATAAATTTATTTATTCAAAAACCTCGAATTTACAAGGGGAAACAAAAAAAAAAGGAACATAAAACCACTAAAATGCATTTATTATCCAAACACCTCGTTGTTTATGTATTTGTAATGGTTACAAGTTTATTTATTGCGCTCTTATTGGAAAATGATAATTTATACTTATATGAAAGGACTTAACTTTAAAATTAGAAATATCCTTTATTTTATAAAATGTCTAAAAAGCGCATTTTTACTCTGTAAAAATGCGCTGTTGGTAAGTAACTATTTCCCAATGCTTTTGCCTAATGAGTTTTAACTAAATTACTCACTTTGGTTAGAGTCAGTCCCCTCACCACTGTCTTTATTTGATGATTGCTGGCTTATTTTGTCGCTTATCATAGCATCGAGTTTTTCGCCGCCTTTAATACCAAAATCTAAAGTGCGAATTGGGAATGGAATGCTAATGTCCGCCTCGTCTAGTGCTTGCTTAACGGCAACAACACCTTTATGGCGTACCGTCATAAAGTCAGGCTCGCCTGGGTATTTAATCCAAAACCATACCAGTAAGTTAATGCTGCTGTCACCAAAGCCTTCAGCGTATACGGCGGTTTCGTCTTTGCGTATTACAAAGTCAAATTCGTTAATTTTTTCGACTATAACGTCTTTTGCTTTTTCTATGTCATCGCCGTACGAAATACCTACAGGCACTTCTATACGTCTTATACCTAGCGTGGTGTAATTTTTTAGTACATTTCTAAATAAGACTTTGTTTGGTACAAGTATTAGTTGCCCGTAAAAGCTCTCTATTAGCGTGTTACGTAGGTTTATAGAATGTATCGAACCAAACACATCATCGGTTTCTATTACATCACCTGTTTTAAATGGCTTGCGTACACCCATTGCTATACCAGCAATTAGGTTTTCGGTCATGTCTTGAAACGCAAAACCAATGGCTAAACCCACAATACCCGCACCAGCAAGTAACGAAGTTACGGTGCCTTTTAGCCCAACAAAATCGAGCGCTATAAATAAACCTATACACAACACAATAACTTTAAAAATTGACGCCATTAAGTCGGCAATTTGTGTTGAGTCGAGAGAGCGGCGTAATATGTTTTTCATCAGCTTGCCAGCAAAGCGCGCCAATATTGAAAACACAATTGCGATCAGTATCGCAACTATAAAATTAGGGATATGGCTTATTACAACATCAAACCACCCTCCGAGCTTTTCTTCTATTAGTTTTTCGGCTTCGTCAATTGACGGAATGCTGATCATTTTATTTGCACCTATTTAATTAGTGTTCTCATTAATATTAGATGAGATTGCAAATATAACGCCAACATCAAAAAAGCCATGCAATGCATGGCTTTTAAATTTTTTATTTAAGCTTATAAACCTAATTTTGTTCGTCGCGCATAAATACCGGCTCAAGCTCTTTAACTGTTGCCTCAGGGCTAAAGTAATAACCCGCCACAGTAAACTCTTTAAGTTGGCTTAATTGCGTTACTTTATTTTCGATAATGTAGCGCGCCATCATGCCGCGTGCTTTTTTAGCGTAAAAGCTAATTACCTTGTATTGACCGTTTTTACAGTCTTTAAAGTGTGGGGTAATAATTTGTGCATTTAATGCTTTTTTATCTACCGCTTTAAAGTATTCGTTTGAAGCAAGGTTAACTAAGTATTGCGCGTCTTGTGCTTTTAATACGTCGTTTAGTTTGTTCGCTATTACGCTGCCCCAAAACTCGTATAAGTTTTTGCCACGCGAGTTTTCAAGCTTGGTGCCCATTTCAAGACGGTAAGCTTGCATTAAATCAAGTGGTTTTAATAAGCCGTATAAGCCAGAAAGGATACGTAAGTGGTTTTGTGCGTAATCAAGCTCGCTAGCTTTAAGCGTACTTGCATCTAAACCGCCATATACATCGCCATTAAAGGCAAGTGCGGCTTGTTTAGCATTACTTTGTGTAAACGGCTGTGCCCACTCACTAAAGCGTGCTGCGTTAAGCCCAGATAGCTTGTCGCTAATTTTCATTAAACTGCCAATTTGCGCTGGTGTTAGTTCACGGCATACTTTCATGAGCTCTTCGCTGTGCTCTAGTAATTCAGGCTGAGTGAACTTGTCTGTTGCGGGTGGCGTTTCGTAATCAAGATTTTTTGCAGGTGAAATAACAGTGATCATAGTTAGCTATTGACTTGTAATTTATTTAGTGTCAATTTCAACATTAAATGAAACGAAAAGCACGTTTTGTTTAAATAAATCCTCTCTTAATAACCCATGCATTGCCGTTTTTTTATTGATCAGGACATAAGACCTATCAAGCATTGTCACACTGTTGCAGTATGGATTGTATATATTAAGAGTGATTAGATTTTTCTTTTAACTTGCTTGGAATGAGGAAAGCAAATGACTTCAGCTCTACAAAGGCTAAAACAACATTCATCTATTGTGGCCGATACTGGTGATATTGAAGCTATTAAAAAGCATCAACCAGAAGATGCAACTACAAACCCGTCACTTTTATTAAAAGCGAGCGAGATTGAAGCATATAAGCCTTACCTAGATAAAGCTTGGAGCTACGCAAAAGAAACCGAGCAAGAGCCTGCTAAACAACTTGAACTAGCTTGTGATTACTTTGCCGTATTACTTGGTAAAGAAATTAGCGAGATTGTACCTGGTTATATTTCTACTGAAGTAGATGCACGCCTTTCGTTTAATACACAAGCTACAATTGATAAAGCACATACCCTACTTAGCCTTTACGAAAAAGAAGGTGTAAGCAAAGACAAAATTTTAATTAAAGTAGCGTCTACATGGGAAGGTATTAAAGCCGCTGAGCAGCTAGAAAAAGAAGGCACTAAATGTAACCTTACTTTATTATTTAGCGATGCCCAAGCCCGTGCTTGTGCTGATGCAAACGTATTTCTAATTTCGCCATTTGTTGGCCGTATTTTAGATTGGCACGTTGCTAACGGTATGGAAAAACCAACCGATCCGCTACAAGATCCAGGTGTTCAGTCTGTACGCAGCATTTTTGAATTTTACAAACGCCATGACTACAAAACAGTTGTGATGGGTGCAAGTTTCCGTAATACAGGCGAAATTATTGCACTTACAGGTTGTGACAAGCTAACTATTAGCCCTAATCTTTTAGAAGATTTAGGTAACCTTGAAGGCGCACAAGAATATTTGCTTGAAAGCGATGTTCCTAAAGAGCCAAAACCAGAACCACTTACAGAAGCGCAGTTCCGTTGGTTACATAACCAAGATGCTATGGCTACTGAAAAACTGGCTGAAGGTATTCGCTCTTTTGCTGATGCACAAGAACAACTAGAAGCGCGTTTTAAAGCAATGTAATTTGCTATAATCGTGTTTTAGAAAACGTCGCAATAGCGGCGTTTTTTTATGCCTAAAATTGGCTACTTCTCTATTTAACCTTCATATAATCTTCGTATAAACCTTCATCAATTAATCACACTTATGTAACATAACTGTCACTTTTTTATTCTATTTTAACTAGGCCTGTGGTATAGGTATTCTTGAGGTCAATAAAATCAATAGGAGAAGTTCATGGATAGCCTAAACGATATATTAGAGATATTAGAAGGACCAGATACAACAAGAAAAACCTCTCAAAAAAATAAAAAAAGAAAATGGCGTGAAATAGAAGCAATAAAAGACAAACAGCGCCTACGTAAAGAACTACAAGAACTAGACTACTTTACAGACAGTATTGCAATTGATGAGCTCGATTTTTAATTCAATACGCCCCAACTAAACAAAAAGGCTTCCAGAATCTGGAAGCCTTTTTTAATGGTTTAAACAATTTGAGTTCTTTAGAATAAATTAGATTTGCCAGTTAATTGGCTTATTTTTTTTGGCTTGCAATAACTCATTCGTTTGTGAGAAATGCTTACAACCAAAAAAGCCTCTATGCGCCGAAAGCGGCGATGGGTGCGGCCCTTTTAAAACATGATGGCGAGCGCTATCTATGCCTTTACCTTTTTTTTGTGCATGTGCCCCCCATAAAATAAATACCACACCTTCGCAGTGCTTATTAATATGGGCAATTACATTATCGGTAAATTGCTCCCATCCTAAATGCTTATGTGAATGCGCTTGCCCTTGCTCCACGGTCAATACTGTATTGAGTAAAAACACGCCCTGATCTGCCCAGCTTTGCAGGTAACCATGCTCAGGAATAATAAACCCGCTGATATCGACAGCTAACTCTTTGTACATATTTTTAAGCGACGGTGGCAGCTTTTTTACATCAGGCAATACCGAAAAACACAAGCCATGCGCTTGCCCTTCCCCGTGGTATGGGTCTTGTCCTAAAATTACAACGCGGATGTCATTAAGTGCGGTGGCATCAAAAGCACTAAATACTTGAGCTTCAGGCGGGTAAACAGCAACACCTTCATTGCGGCGATTAGCCACATACTCTAACGTTTGCTGCATGTAAGGTTGCTGTAATTCACTTTCTAAAAATGTAGCCCAATTGCTCATTGTGTACTCTTAATCTGTTTACGTGATGCGTCTATTTTAACACACATATCCGCGAGTCCATCTAGCATGCGCGGAGTAAAACGATGTAATAAATCGGCATTTACGCTAATAAATTGATCATTTTTAACTGCTGGTACTTCTGGCCACTTTTGCCAATTAACAACCGGCTGTGGTGTTTTTGATTTTTCATCAGGGATAATAATAACTTGCGGCTTAGTAACAATAACATTTTCGATACTAATTTGCGGATAATCTGTAACGCTATCGGCAAATACATTACTTACATGGCATGTTTCAATCAGCTGATTTATCCATGTGTTTTTACTTACTGTCATCATGGGCTCAGCCCATAACTGATAAAATCCGGTAATATCTTTTTTATCTTGCTGGCTTTTAACAATCGCGTTTAGCTTTTGTGTAAATGCATTTGCCGCTTGTTGGCTTTGCTCAATATTCCCTGTAAATTCACCAAAAGTAAGTAACTCGTGGGCTACACCCGCGATTGTGGTGGGATTACTCAAATACACTTTTATACCTAAACGCTCTATTTGGGCTAAATCTTCGCTTTGATTTCCGCTTTTCCACGCAATAACTAAGTCGGGTTTAAGCGCCAATACTTTTTCAAGCGAGATACCGTAATAACCCCCTATGCGCTCAATACTTTGGGCTTCACTTGGGTAGTCGGCGTAATCAACTGTGCCCACAATATTATCGCCCGCCCCTATGGCAAATAGGTTTTCGACAATGTGCGGTGCAAGCGCGATTATTCGCAGTTTTTTAGAATCATTAGCCAGCTCTGCAAGTGCACTGCCCGATACACAAAAAAGCAGCACCCCAATAGAAAACGCTTTAAACATTAGTAATCAAAACCTTCAAGCGCTTTTATGCCTGAGTCGAATGCGTGTTTTACATTACGCACTTCACTTACTGTGTCGGCAAGGTCGGTTAAAGTACGATGCGCTGCACGCCCTGTAATAATAACTGACTGCATGGGTGGGCGGTTATTAAGCGCTGTTACTACTTCATCTAAATCAACATAGCCGTATGTCACCATATACGTAAGCTCATCGAGTAATACTAAATCAATACTGCTATCAGCAAGCATGCGTTTTGACTCTTGCCATGTTGCTTGGGCGGCTGCAGTATCGGCTTCTTTATTTTGTGTATCCCAGGTAAAACCGGTGTTCATTACAACAAACTCAACGCCTGCACTTTGTAATAAATTACGCTCGCCACACTCCCACGTACCTTTAATATATTGGCAAACAGCTGCTTTTTTACCATGCCCTACGCAACGTGCTACAACGCCAAAGCCCGAGGTTGATTTGCCTTTACCGTTACCGGTAATTACCTGAAAAATACCTTTTACATCTTGCGCTGCCGCAACACGTGCATCCACTTGTTCTTTTACTTTTTGTTGGCGCTGCTTATGCTTATCGTTGTTTTGTTCAGTCATTATTGTGCCCTTCATAAATCGAGATAATTTGCTGTATGTTTAAATGCGTTTCGCACATGGTTGCTAATCGTTCTAACTGCTGCTCGCGGTGAGCGGCAATACTAATTGGGTTAATTGAGGCGCTTGGTTTTACCCATTTTAAAATTTGCGATGTAGCATCGGCTTCATCAAATAAGCCATGTAAATAAGTGCCCGCAATGGCGTTATCATCGCTAATAAAGCCATCAAACGTAAAGCCATGTGGGTGGCTTTCATCAAAGGTTAAAAATGGCTTATTAAGCGCTGCACCTTGGCTAATCCCTGCATGTATTTCGTAACCACTACAGGGTGTTGATTGGTTATTTAAAAGCAGTGTAGCGGTTATTTTAGTTAATACTTTTTGTGTTATTAGCGTGGTTTCAAAATCGCACAGAGCAAGCCCATTTACTTGCTTTAATGATGACTCAATACCATCTGGATCATTGAGCGTATTGCCCAGCATTTGCATGCCGCCACAAATGCCAAGTACTTTACCACCATAGCGTAAGTGGCGTTTAATTTGAGTGTCCCAACCTTCATTTTTCAAAAAGGTTAAATCGCCCAGCACGTTTTTACTGCCTGGGAGAATTATCAGATCAACTTCTGGGATCGTTTGCGTATGGCGCACGTAATATATATTAATGTTTGGGTGCAAACGCAGTGCATCAAAATCGGTGTGGTTACTAATGTGGGGAACAAGCAGCACTGCAATATTAATTGAGGCGTTTGTTACGTTATTATCAATTGCGACGGCGTCTTCAGCATCAAGCGCAAGGTCGTGTAAATAAGGTAATACGCCAAGTACGGGTTTGTTTGTGTATTCTTCAAGCCAATCAAGCCCGCCTTGCAGCAAACCTATATCGCCTCTAAAGCGGTTTATAACAAAGCCTTTTAAGCGCGCCTGTTCTGACTCGCTTAGTAGCGCTAATGTACCTACCAAATCTGCAAACACACCACCTTTATCAATATCAGCAATTATAATTACTGGGCAATCTACCTCTTCGGCGTAACCCATATTGGCAATATCGTTTTCACGCAGGTTTATTTCAGCAGGGCTACCTGCCCCTTCAATGAGGAGTAAATCAAAGCGTTTAACTAAGCGGTTATGTGAGGTAATTACTGCATCCATCGCCACTTTTTTATAGTCGTGATATTTGCCCGCTTCCATATTACTAATGGCTCTTCCGTGAATAATCACTTGTGCGCCAGTATCGCTATTAGGTTTAAGTAATATAGGGTTAAAGTCTATTTCTGGCTCTACTTTAGCTGCTATTGCTTGCAAAGCTTGCGCACGACCAATTTCGCCGCCATCTTTTGTTACTGCGCTATTAAGTGCCATATTTTGTGGTTTAAAAGGCGCAACCTTTACCCCACGCTTAGCAAACACCCTGCAAAGGGCAGCAACTAAAGTGCTTTTACCAGCATCTGATGTAGTGCCTTGCACCATTAAGGTTTTCATGGAATTACACCCTTCGCTTTCTAAAAAACAATAAACTCAAAAAGAACACGCTACCAATAGCTGCAGTAATAACACCTACGGGCAGTTCTTGGTTTTTCAGCAATGAGCGCGAAAGTACATCAACCCACACCATAAATGTACCGCCCACCAAGCTGGTTACCAGTAAGCCAGCGATGGTGCCTTGGGATATAAAAAAGCGCACAATATGCGGTACCATTAATCCTACAAACCCAATACCACCACACATAGCCACCAGCACAGCGGTAATTAATGAGCTTAAAACCAGCATAAGTATTCTAAAGCGCTGAACCCTCACACCTAATGTAATTGCGCTTTCATCGCCCAGTAACATAGCATTTAGCTGCCTTCTAAAGCTCAGCATTACAAACGTACACAATGTAATTACCAATAAAGGCAAACTAAGCGTAGCCCACTGCGCACGCGAAAAGCTGCCCAGTGTCCAAAATAAAATAGCGGCTACCGCCTGAGGGTCGCTCCAATAAAGCAACAAGCTGGTAAATGCACTAAATAAAAACGACAGAGCAACACCAGCTAATAACATTGATTCTACCTGTGCACTTTGCTGCCTATCTGCAATAAGTATTAATAAACTCATGGCGAGTAAGCTGCCCAGCAGTGCTGCTGCCGACAACATAAAACCTGCGCTAATACCTGCTAATGCCATAAGTAACACCACCCCAAATGAGGCACCCGACGATATACCAAATAAGTAAGGATCGGCTAAAGGGTTACGCGTTACCATTTGTAAAATAAGCCCCGCAATTGCTAAGCCAGAGCCTGCTAAAAAGGCGAGTAATGTTCGTGGCATTCTTAGTTCAAAAATAATACGCGAATTAAAAGACGCATCATTTGAGAGTAAAAAGCTATTAAATACATCTTGAAGTGAGGTCTCTGCTGCGCCAAAACTAAGTGCTGCAAATAAGCTAAATAAAGCAGCTGCAGCACTGATAAATAGCGCAAGTGATTGGCGAGTATTAACTGCGCTCATATTATTCGTAACCATAAAAGTAAGTGATATGAGGGATGCTATTTCCCGACTCCGATATTTGCGGGTGGTTATTTACTTGAGCGCAGACACCAAAAACGTCGCCTAGCATGTTTTCGGTTAATACCTCACTTGGCGTGCCTGTATGTGTAATTTCACCATTTTTAATAACCACTAGTTCATCGCACATTGCAGAAGCTAAGTTTAAATCGTGAAACGATGCAAACACCGTTACACCCAACGATTTAGCAAGCTCCATTACCTGTATTTGGTATTTAACATCTAAATGGCTAGTTGGTTCGTCCATTATTAACAACTGAGGTTGCTGAACTATGGCGCGGGCTATCAAGGCACGTTGCTTTTCACCACCCGAAAGTGACTCAAAGCTTTGATCGCTATGATCTGCCAACCCTACAGTGTTGATAGCTTGGGTAATTTTTTGTTTATCAATGTTAGTTACTGAGCTAAATAGCGATTTATGAGGCGTTAGCCCAAGTGCAATAACATCAAATACGCTTAAGTTAAATTGCGACGGGGTTTCTTGCAAAACAACCGCTACTTTTTTTGCGTACTCATCGCTTTTTAGTTGCCAAATGTCGGTGTTGTTGAACTCTACAACGCCACCACTCGGTTTATTAAAACGATATAAACAACGCAATAAGCTCGATTTACCTGCGCCATTAGGTCCAATTAAACCAACAAATTTACCTGTGGTTATTTTAAGGTTTATTTTTTTGAGAATCGTTTTATTGCCAATATCCCACGATACGTTTTTAACGTTTAGTAATGGTGTATTTAATGGTGTTTGAGTGTGCAATAGTCAGTCCTAGGCTAGGTTAAACTCACTAAAAATGCGATAAAAATACTAATGCACTACAAGAAAAAATGAGTAAGCCCGCTCGTTAAAAGAATTCATACCAATTGCATTAAATTATTAAGCTATTACAGCGACAAATAAATAGTTTAATAACAAGGCGAAATTATGGCATATAGTTGTTATATATGAATAATTTTTAACAAAGTTAGTAAGTTATTTAATTCGCTAGAAAGATCATGTTTTTAATAAAATTGGTATTATACCATTTGTATCTGACTTACAGCTCAGCTGCTTACAGTTGCGGGAACAGTCGAGGACTCGCACCTCATTCCAAATGAAGCTCTATTATGGGCGGCTAAGTAAATAATTTAAAGCAAAAAAAACCGCACTCAAAAGAGCGCGGTTAAAAAGGGAGTGTTTTAACTAGGGCGTATTGACCTTTGTGGATTTAAATTTGTTCAATCTAGGGGCGATTAAATCGCGGCGCGAGGTTTGTAACCTAGTGGGCTAAGTAAAAACCGAGCAACAAAGAGTAAATCGTCCCTAGAAAGAACCCTGAGGGCAGCGCATGTTTGGTATTTATGCTACGTTATCGCCTATTTATGGGGAATAACCACATTTCACAGACTCTGCCTTGCCTAAAAACCAAACACACTGCTGCAAATTCAACCACCAAAGATAAACACGCCCTGCCGTTAAAACTTGTATTCAATACCTAAGCCTACGTAGTCTTGGTCAACGTTGTTGTCCATATCAAAGCTTGAGTAAAAACCAAATACTTTAATGTTTTTATTTAATTTGTGATCAAGACCAACTGAAATTGCTGACTTATCGTCGCTGTCGTCAAAGTCCATATCTTGGTATTGCACTTTAAATGTGTTGTTACCCATGCTGTAAGCAGCATTTAGCAAGTAACCATCCGCCTCTGCGCTGCCATCTACTGCTTCTTGTGTTTGGTACATTGCGCCCAGTTTAAAGTTTTCAACTTTACCTTGGATTGATGCACGCACTACATCGTAGCCATTTACTTCGCTATCGGCTGCAATAGAGGCGTATACCGCGCTCTTTTTAAGTGCAACGTCACCGTATGTCACCGCCATTGAATAACCGTTATCAGCGTCTACATCATCTTCAGCTACAAAAGTAGCAAGTACTTTAAAGCCTTCGTATGAGTTTGATGAATAACTAACTGTATTTCCTAAGCGGTTTTCACCTTTAAATACATTTTTAATGTCGCCTTCAAGGTCGTTAAATAAATCCAACTTGCCTTGAGATTGCTTAAGCGCAGTATCGTTACGACCAATAACCACTTGGCCAAACGCACCTTTTAAACCAACGTATTGGTTACGCGCAGAAATGTTATCGTCGTTATCGCCTTTTGAATCAGCATCAGACACATCAACTTGAAACTCAAACTTATATACCGCTTCTAAACTATCATTTATTTTTTCAGAACCTTTAACACCAAGACGAGATGCATTACTTTTTATTTCAGTAAAAGACCCTTCGCCATCATCTGATGATTGCACTGTTACATTCGCTTTACCGTAAATGTCTACGTCGGCAAGTGCATTAAAAGATAAACCACTTAATAGTGCTAAGCATAAGCTCGATTTTACAAATTTCATGTTATTTCCTTGGATAATCACAAAAGACTAATTTTTAAAACTGCTGCATTTTGTCATCGCTAAATGACAGTAATATTACAATGGAAATATTAATGTCTTTTTTTATTAATAAAAATGCATTAAATTTGAAATCAAAATAACATGAAAGTTTAATAAATGGTCTCTCTTACTTACTTTGCTTTAAAGACAAGCTTGGCGTCATTTGCGAAAGTAAATTAACTAAGGTTTCTATTAGCTCTTTTTGCTCGTTGTCTCTGTGGTATGCGATAAATACGTCTCTTGAGGTGTTTTCTACCCCTTTAACATGAAACAACTCACCTTTTTCTAAATGCCCTTCAACCAATACTTGAGGTATAAATGCACTACCACCACATTGCAGTATTAAATCAAGTGCAATACGTCCTGTGCTAGTTCTAAAGTAAGGTGGCGTTTTACCGGTAAACTGACGCGCATGCCAAAGAGAAAAAGTAGTTCCCCAATCAACATACACATATTGATTATCAAAAAAGTTTTCGTTCGTTGCTGTGTCATATCCGCTTACAGGAATGATTGGCAACTCACAAATTCGCTCTACTACTAACTCGTCTACTTTTGGTGGATCAAACAATATTGCCAAATCAAGCGTGCGCTCTAATAATAGTCGAGTGCTTTCTTGTTGTGCTTTAACTTCTGCAACCAACGACACGCCCGGCATCGCCGATACAATATTTGTTATACCAAACTGTAAAAAAGCATCCCAAATATTAGGCGTTCCTGCTAAGCTAATTTGCTTATGCATATTATCGGCAAGCGCAACATCTACTTTGGCGCGCTGCATACCTGTAATAATCATTTGCGCGTGCGGTAATAAGCGCTCGCCTGGTGCGGTAAGTTGAATATTATTACGCTGGCGAATAAATAAATTAACACCAAGCCCCTGCTCTAATTGGCGAATTCTAAAGCTCACTGCAGACTGCGTAATATAAAGGTTTTCGGCCGCTTTACCAAAGTGACGCGTACGCACTACTTCAACGAATGTTTTTAATAAATCGATATCCAATTTTTTATCCTCACGATAAAAATAATTTGTTTAATAAATTGCCAAACTTGCATCATACTCCAGCTAATTAATAGGGTATGAGGATAAAGCTATGAGCAATAACATTTCATTACTACGCCAAGCATTTGTTAGCCAACGTCAATTTTATGATGATCAGAATTTTCCACGTGGCTTTAGCCGCAGCGGAAACTTCACCTTATTAGAAGCCAGTATATTAGAACAACACGGTGTTGTTTTAAGAGGCTTATATAGCAAAACAATTGAGCCGCAAAACGAACATCAAGAACAGTTTGTAGCAGTAGTCACTGGCTCACAAGAACCTACTAACCCAATCGAACGAGCTTGGGTAAAATACTTAAAGCTAACGACCTGTAAAACTAAATTTCATACTTTATTTGGCCGTTCAAAAATGTCAGGGCCAGCACCAATTAGCCAAGAGTATTATTCAGAAGCGGATAACCTGTAAGTACTTAAGTTATTTGCTTTTTTGCGTTTTAACAGTTACAACTTGTATAAGCAAATATTTTTGCAAAATATAAACAAGGTGTTACGTGACGCGAAAAATACTAATAGTTGAAGATACACCTGCAATGGCGCGAGTGCAAAAGCACATCGCGCTTAAAGCAGGTTATGAAGTTGATATAGCTGAGTCATTAGCACAAACAAAAGAGCTTATAAGTAAAAATAGCTACTTTTGTGCTGTAGTCGACTTTATATTACCTGATGCCCCATCTGGTGAAGCAGTACCGTGTACTGTTAAGGCTGACATTCCAACTATTGTAATGACGGGTAATATTGATAAACAAACCCGCGATACAGTCGAAAAATATCCAATCATTGATTACATCATTAAAGAAAACAAACAAGCGTATCAATACCTCGAAAGACAATTACTTAGATTAACTCGCAACGAAAATGTAAAAGTGCTTGTTGTTGATGATTCTGCATCTACACGTACTTACATTTGCAGCTTGCTTGCACGTCATAAATATCAAATTCTACAAGCCGAAGACGGTATAGAAGCACTAGCCGCGCTTGAAGCCTCACCTGATATATCTGTAATTATTACTGATAACGAAATGCCAAACATGAATGGTGATGAACTATGCACTGAAATTCGTCGTTTATATGACAACGATGAAAAAGTGATTATTGGTGTTTCTGCCGCAGACTCGTCTGATTTATCAACGTTGTTTTTAAAAAATGGTGCAAACGACTACCTTCGTAAACCTTTTTATAATGAAGAGTTTTATTGTCGTCTAAGCCAAAACGTCGATATGTTAGAGCTCATGGCCACAATAAAACGGCAAGCTAACACTGATTATTTAACTAATTTACCTAATCGCCGTTACTTTTTTGAAGAAACCAATAAGTCACTTAAAAAGATTAAAAGTAAGCAAGGTTCAGGATCCTTAGCAATGCTTGATATTGATCATTTTAAAGTGATTAATGACACACACGGACATGATGTAGGCGACGAAGTATTAAAAGGGCTTTCTATTTGCTTTAGTAAATATTTTAAAAAGTATTTAGTAGCGCGTTTAGGTGGTGAAGAATTCGCAGTGTACTTTGCCGACACTGATAAACAAGAAGCACTAAAAAGGCTTGAAGGTTTTAGGTATTTTATAGAAATGAATAGCCAAGAATTTAGTAAAGCTAAAATTAAATTTACTATCTCTATTGGCTTCTCAAACGGGCCTGTTTATCAAATTGATGAACTATTAAAACAGGCCGATTTAAAACTTTACGATGCTAAAGAATCTGGTCGTAATAAAGTAGTTAGTTAACCATTTTATTAGTTAATTATACTTCTGCGGCTGTAATAGCCGCTTTTTTACGTTTACGTGATTGATGATAAGAATCCCAACTAAAAATAGCTAATGCACTCCAAATACATGCAAACGTTACTACACGCTCCGCATCAAAAATTTCACCGTAAAACACCACTGCCAATATAAACATTAGGCTTGGTCCAATGTACTGAAAAAAACCAAGTGTAGTGTATTGTAAGCGCTTAGCTGCACCGGTAAAACACAGTAATGGTAATGTAGTTACAATACCGGCACTAATCAGTAATGCATTTGTATGCCAATCGTTGGCTGGGAGGCTTGATGTTGCTGTAGGCACCATTAACCACCAATAGATGAGTGCAACAGGCAGTAATATAAGTGCTTCAAGTAAAATACCAGGCAGAGCTTCAACAGGTAACTTTTTACGTATTAAACCATAAAGCGCAAACGATATAGCCAATGAAAATGCAACTACCGGAAACGAGCCAAAACTAATTAGCTGCAGTACAACACCACTAAAGGCAAGTGCTACTGCTACGCCTTGAAACTTACGCAGGCGTTCACCTAAAAAGAGCATTCCCAGCAATACATTTAAAAGAGGGTTTATGTAATAGCCCAAACTCGCATCAAGCATATGGTTATTATTTATAGCCCATATAAATAAACCCCAATTAAACCCAAGCAGTGCAGAGGTAATGACAAGCATAAGCAAAAGCTTAGGCTGAACAATGATGCGTTTTACTTTGTCCCAATACTTTAAAATACTTACTACCAGTACTAAAAATACAACCGACCAAACAACCCGATGCATTAAAATTTCAAAGGCAGTAACATGCTGAATTAACTTAAAGTATATTGGCGCAAGACCCCACATAAAAAAAGCAAGACAAGCAAAAATAGCACCTTTACGCTGCTCGGTATCAATCGACATAATAAACACTTAGTGATTTAAAAGGCCGCTAGTTTACTTGCCACGCGCGTTTTATCCAACTAAATACGTACCAGTTCCAAAAGCAATTTGAACAGATTGTTCGTTATGCAATTCCATTCTACACACACATACTTTATTGCCTGAGCGAATAAGTGTGGCACTTGCTATAAAGCTCTCCCCTTTTCCTGGGCGCAAATAATCAGTTCGTAAATCGATAGTGCCAAGGGTTGCTAGCTTTTGCTGTACACTCTTAATGTCTATATCGGTTAGCTTATCAATTACACTCGCTGCCGCGAGCATACCTCCTACGTTGTCGAGAACGGCTGAAATAACGCCACCATGTAATATTTTTTGCGCAGGGTTTCCTATAAATACGTCTTGCCAAGGAAAACTTATTTTTGCTTGCTCTGGAGTAAGTGACTCAACCGAGATATTTAAAAACTGATTAAATGGCATGCCATTTACAAACAATGCGCCCACTTGTTCAATTAACATTTCTTTATTCATTATTATTCTCTACGCTTAAACTGGTACGATGAGTAAAGCATAACTTAAGCAAAACTACGAGGCTCTCGTTAAGTCATTTTAAATAAGCCTGATATTAAAAAGCTATTTCAACACTAGGGTCTGTTGATCTTTCAAGGTTAAATTTACAGCAGTCTGTTTGGTATTTAGGCAAGGCAGAGCCTATGTAGTGTGGTTATTCCCCATAAATGGGCGATAACGTAGCATTAATGACAAACAGGCGCTGCCCAAAGGGTTCTTCCTAGGGGCTATTTACTCTTTGTTGCTCGGTTTTTACTTAGCCCACTAGGTTACAAACCTCGCGCCGCGATTAAATAGCCCCTAGTCTGAACAAATTTTAATCCGCAAAGATCAACAGACCCTAGCAGAGTTAAATTTACTTACAATAGGGGTAAGGTTAAGTAACTCAGCTAAAGACATCTCACTAAAAAACCACTAAAATACCCGCCAATGAATACATCAACTCCCTCTTCGAGCACACTAGTGCGTAAACCCGAAACTGTCCTCAAACAAGTGTTTGGCTACAGTGAATTTCGCGACGGTCAAAAAGCAGTTATTGACGCTGCTATTAATGGTCAAGACTCTCTGGTATTACTACCTACCGGCGGCGGAAAATCAGTATGCTATCAAATTCCTGCTTTAGTGCTTGAGGGTGTAACTATTGTTATTTCTCCACTTATATCGCTTATGCAAGATCAGGTAACACAACTGCAAGCACTTGGAGTAAAAGCAGCTTACGTTAATAACAGCTTAGCGCGAGAAGAGCAGCAATTAGTGTATCAACAGCTTCATCAGGGGCAAATTAAGCTTTTATATGTCGCACCTGAAAAAGTATTACAACGCGAATTTTTAGAACGTTTATCGCATTTAAATGTGAGTTTATTTGCAATTGACGAAGCGCATTGTGTGTCGCATTGGGGTCACGACTTTAGGCCTCATTACTTTAGATTAAATGAATTAAAGCAGCGTTTTGCACACGTCCCCATGATGGCGCTAACTGCAACTGCAGATAAAGCCACCCGTTTTGATATAGTTGAACAACTAAAACTACAACAGCCTTATATTCATACTGGCAGCTTTGATCGCCCTAATATTCGCTACACCATAGAAGAAAAATTTAAACCTATGGTGCAATTGCTTCGTTACTTAAAAGAGCAAAAAAGCCAAAGTGGTATTATTTATTGCACCAGCCGTAAACGTGTAGACGACATTGCCGAAAAATTGGCTGATGCAGGGTTAAACGCTGCCGCTTACCATGCTGGTATGAGTAATGAGCAACGACAGTTTGTTCAAACTGGTTTTGCCCGTGACGATATTCAAATAGTGGTCGCAACCGTTGCCTTTGGTATGGGTATAAATAAGCCTAATGTGCGTTTTGTACTGCATTACGATATTCCAAAAAGTATAGAGTCTTACTATCAAGAAACAGGTCGAGCTGGGCGAGATGGACTCGCAGCTGAGGCCATAATGTACTTTGATCCAGCTGATATTGGCCGTGTAAGACGCTTTTTTGAAGACATAGACGACGAACAACGCCGCCGCGTAGAAGAACAACGCTTTAACGCAATGGCAAGCTTTGCAGAAGCACAAACGTGTCGTAGGCAAATATTACTTAATTACTTTAGTGAATATCAACGCGAGCCTTGCGGCAACTGCGATATTTGCTTAAATCCGCCAAAAAGCTTTGATGGTACCTTAGTCGCCCAGCAAGCACTTTCGTGTGTATATAGAGCTGACCAACGCTTTGGTCTTGGCTACATTGTTGAATTACTACGTGGTGCAAATACTAGCCGCATACGCGATAATAATCATCATGAGCTAAGTACTTACGGCATAGGTAGAGACAAAAGCAGTGAATTTTGGCTCAGTATTTTACGCCAGCTTATTCATCAAGGCTTACTTAGCCAAGATATAACGCAAGGTGCGTCACTTAGATTAACCGAAGCCGCGCGTGCAATTTTAAAAGGCGAGTACGCACTGCAATTAGCCGAACCACGCTTGCAAGCCAAACACGTTTATCAAGATAAGTTAGCGCAATTTAATTACGACAAAAAACTGTTTGCTCGCCTGCGCGCACTACGTAAAGAACTTGCTGATGCCGATGATGTACCACCTTATGTGGTATTTAATGATAAAACGCTAGCCGAAATGGCGCAGCTTATGCCAACAAACGACAGCGAATTTTTAAAAGTGTCGGGGGTAGGTTTTACCAAATTAAATAAATACGGCGGCGAATTCTTAACTGCAATTCGTAATTACCTAGCTACAAATTAAGAAAGTTATGACTCAAATAGAATATGACCACGCCCATAAATACATTTTAATTACACCAGTCGAGCCGCCAAACGATGAAGACTTTGAGCTGTGGAGTACCCTATTTTTACACTCAGATGATGTAACTCTCAACGAGTATTCTGCAGGTGCCGATCGCCATCAAGTTCGCTTTACCTATCATCAGCAAACCTTTAATTTAAACTATGAGCATTATAGCCAAAGTATTTGGATTAATGCCGAAGGCCGTGAAGCTGAGCACTTATTAGCCGCTTTAGCATTTTATTTAAGTTAGCTTTTAATACCTCGCGCACAGGCGGTTCTAAACCAGGTTGGTTATTAACAAAAGTGAATATGAGTAACAATTAATTAATTTCAAAATCCATACCTTTTACTTACATTATAATAACAATGATGTAAGCTGATATTACGGTAGTCATTTGCTACGTAGCAGTAAAGAGGTTTAATGGTGAACAAGAAATGGATAGCACAGTGTTGTATTAGCTTAACGGTTTTAAGCTCTTATGTGCCTAATGCATTCGCACAACAATCTTCAATGAAAACAGATAACTGCCTTGTAGAACAGACAGATTTAAGCACAGATAAAAACTTACGCCGAGAAGTCAAAGACAAAACATCCCTCACAAATAGTAACAGTAACGCAAAAATAGCCTCAATAAAGCTCAAGCAACTTAATGTATTTAATACTGAGCTTGAAGAGGAAAATAATGCACTATTTCGATTTGCTAACCGTGCTCATATTCAAACAGAGCCCGATGTAATCAATAACCTTTTATTATTCTCCCCTGGTGACAAGTACGACGCTAAAAAGCTTGCTGAATCTGAGCGTTTACTTCGTAAAGAAAGCTATTTATATGATGCACAAATTAGTGCAACCGAAAATTGCGACGGCAATGTTAATGTAGAAGTGGTTACCCGCGACTTATGGACACTTTTACCAGAAGTAAACTTTAGCCGTAGCGGTGGAGAAAACAAATCGAGTATAGGTTTTAGAGAATCAAACCTGCTTGGTTGGGGTAAGCGCCTTTCTTTGTCACGCACGACCGACAGCGATCGTAGTGGCTATTTATTTGTTTACGACGATCCTAATATTTTATCTACCCGCTACCGCGGCCGTTTAGAATATGCCGATAATAGCGATGGCAAGCGCCACTTACTTGAGCTTACCTACCCATTTTACGCAATAGACACCCCTTTTAGTTATGGTATTTTAAGCTATTCTGAGCAGCGCGAAGAGTCGCTATATAAACGCGGTGAAGAGTTTAGCGAATTTGATCAAACTACTGATTTAAACCGTGCATTTATAGGGCACTCAAAAGCACTTAATAATAATTGGACCCAGCGCTTAACCTTAGGTTACACCGACGAGCAACATACCTTTGAAGCGATAGACACGACCTTTGCACCACTTGCCGAGGACAGAAGC
Source organism: Pseudoalteromonas sp. EB27 (assembly GCF_001974875.1). Classification (GTDB taxonomy): domain Bacteria; phylum Pseudomonadota; class Gammaproteobacteria; order Enterobacterales; family Alteromonadaceae; genus Pseudoalteromonas. The sequence continues at coordinate 168,166 of NZ_MTQD01000010.1, read as the reverse complement.
TTAAGCTACCCTTTTATAAGCGGCCATTGGTTTGAAGATAACTATATAAAAGTACGCAATTTTGACAGCATATCTCGCACAGAAGATTTAAATTTAGGCTGGAATATTAAAAGCTTAATTGGCTATTCAGACGAGTCATTAAGTAATGACGACAGCCGCGCAGTGTATTCATTTAACTTCAAAAAAGCCCACTTTACTAACGATAATACTTTATGGCGCTTTAGCGCAGATATTGATGGCTATTGGAATAAAGAGCAGAAAAAGCTCGAAAATTTTATGGCCACCAGCCAAATACAATATTATTTAAATACCAGCGAAGACCAATCTTGGTATGTTAAAGCCCGCGTGCAGTACGCCAAAAACCTTACTGCTGATCAACAACTTACTTTAGGCGGCGAAACAGGCCTACGTGGTTACCCTATGGATTATCAACATGGCGACCGTAGTTTTTTAGTTAATTTAGAAAAGCGTTATTACTGGGAATACGATTTACTGCAATTATTTAAAGTGGGTGGCGCAGCTTTTGTAGATGTAGGAAGAGCATGGTTTAACGATAAAGATAACGGTGAAAACGCACATGTATTAAAAAATATAGGCGTGGGTCTGCGTTTAGCACCGAGTCGTGCAAACTCAGGCACCATGATCCACATTGATATTGCAGCCCCAGTTGATAGCTACGATGATGTAGACTCAGTACAGTGGCTCGTGAGCGTTAAAAACACTTTTTAAATAATACAAACGCGTTAAACTAATATCAATTGCATTAAATTAAATTTTTATAAAAGCTCAGGGCCTAAAGTGAAAATAATAGAAGTTTTAGAATTGTTTGCATCACAATATAAGTTAATTGTCACTGTAATCGCTATTTTGGTTTTCCCTCTGCTATTAAAAATAACCAAAAAATTACTCGAAAAAGCAATTAAAGGAAAAGTGGATTTACACCGAAAGTACCGTGCAGAGCTCTTACTAAAAATAATACTCGCCTTTGTAGTGCTGTGTTTAGTTTTAGTATTTTGGGGTATAGAGCTGCGTGGCTTATTGGTTTTAGGCTCCTCTTTATTTGCCATGTTAGGCGTAGCGCTTTTTGCCGCTTGGTCATTACTGAGTAACCTAACCGCATTTTTACTGATGTTTATTCAAAATGACTGCAGAGTTGGCAATTGGGTACGAATTATTGACGGTGCTAATCATGTTGAAGGTCGAATAGTAGAAATGGGCTTGATGAATGTAGTGCTTGAACACATTGATGGGCACCGTGTAATTTATCCTAATAATTTATTTGTGACACGCCCTGTCATGGTTTTAAATAAAGAGCCAAAGCCAACAAAAACGCCCGTTATAAAGCGTATTATTGGTCCTAAAAAAACATAGTTTAAAAAGCATCGTTGATAAAGCAATATCCACAAAAAAGCCGCAGTAAGTAATTACCTACTGCGGCTTTTTAATGCTTAGCTAAACAGAATTTAGTTTAGCTATTAGTTATTTAGTTCAGCTGTTTTAAGCTCGTCATCTAAATCATTTATTTCATCAATAAAGTTCTCTAGTTGCTGCTCTACTAAACTATTGTCATTTGCAAAGTAAGCAAGGTGGAATACCGCGTCACCTTCATTTACTAATGGCATAGTTTGCTGACCAATAACAATACCGCCTTTGGGCGCTAAAAGTTCAAGCTCAGAGTCGCCTAATGGGCTACTAATATAAGCAAGTACTTGCCCTTTAGTCACATGCTCACCTAGTGATACTTGTGCACGCACAATGCCATCAACCTCTGCACGTATCCAACTAGTCGAACCGGCAATGATAGGATCTGGTAGCTTTTTAGGGCGCTTGCCACGGATCATTTTTAAATGACGCATAACATAATCAACACCCTGCACACCTGCCGCAATAGCTATAGGATCAAAACGCAGTGCTTCACCTGCTTCATAGGTTATAACTGGTATACCTAGGTTTGCAGCTTCACTTCGTAATGAACCATTACGCAATGATGCATTTATTACCGCTGGTGTACCAAATGCTTTAGCCATATCAGCCGTTGCTTCATCTTCTAAATTAGCGCGAATTTGCGGTAAGTTAGTTCGATGAATAGCGCCAGTATGTAAATCAATAATGTGAGTACAATGTATTGCCACTTGATTAAAAAACATATAAGCCATACGCCCAGCAAGTGAGCCACGCTCAGAACCTGGGAAACTACGGTTCATATCACGTCGGTCTGGTAAATAACGCGATTTATGAATAAAGCCAAACACATTCACAATAGGCACAGCAATTATTGTACCGCGCAGTTGGCTTGGGTCTATTTTAGCAATTAACTGACGCACAACTTCTACGCCATTTAGTTCATCGCCATGGATCGCCGCACACACCATAAGCACAGGGCCTTCCATTACACCATTAACCACTTCAATAGGAATATTAAGTGGTGAATGGGTATAAAGTTTAGCTGCCTCTAAGGCAAGTGTTTTACGCTCGCCTACGCCTACACTTTCACCTAATAAGGTAAAAGGACGGTTAATTTTAACCTTTGCCACGTGTTGCTGTTCCTTTACTTGAAGCATTTTTTTCGATGAAATCAATTACCATGCCTGCAATGTCTTTACCTGTTGCTATTTCAATGCCCTCTAAGCCTGGTGATGAGTTTACTTCCATCACAAGTGGTCCACGAGATGAGCGAAGTAAATCAACTCCCGCTACGTTCAAGCCCATTGATTTAGCAGCTGCTACTGCCGTTTTACGTTCTTCTGGAGTAATGCGAACTAACGTAGCGCTACCACCACGGTGAAGGTTAGAGCGGAACTCACCTTCTTGTGCTTGGCGCTTCATAGCTGCTATTACTTTATCGCCTAGTACAAAACAACGTATATCCGCGCCACCTGCTTCTTTAATGTATTCCTGAACCATAATATTAGCTTTTAAGCCCATAAATGCTTCAATAACACTTTCAGCCGCTTTGCGTGTTTCAGCAAGTACAACACCAATGCCTTGTGTGCCTTCAAGTAATTTAATTACAACAGGTGCACCGCCTACCATCTCTAGTAAGTCTTTTACATCATCTGGTTTGCTAGCAAAACCTGTTACTGGCATACCAACGCCTTTGCGCGAAAGTAACTGAAGTGAGCGTAATTTATCGCGCGAACGAGAAATAGCGACTGATTCGTTTACTGGGTAAACACCCATCATTTCAAACTGACGAAGTACCGAACAGCCATAAAATGTAACCGATGCACCAATACGCGGGACGATTGCGTCAAATTCTTTTAAGTTTTCACCGCGATAGTGAATTTCTGGTTGCTCCGAGTTTATATTCATATAGCAGCGTAATGCATCAATCACCTTAACTTCGTGACCGCGTGCTTCTGCCGCCTCAATTAAGCGACGTGTTGAATATAATTTTCTGTTGCGAGATAAAATACCGATTTTCATAGTTAAACCTTACGACCTAATAGTTGAGATAAAGCCGGGTCAACGACTATACGATTTTCCATGGCTGTACGCCCTAATAACATTCTAAACTTCATTGTTGCACGGCTTGTTAAAGTAAGCTCTATCGGCCAACTATGCTCGCCTGCATGCAATGTCGTTTCTATAAAATAGCGTAACTCTTTTTGCCCACTTGAGCTGGTTACGTACTTCATTTTTTTAACTTTTGCCTTGCAAGTGACTTGCGTTTGCTCATCATCCTGCAATGGTTGGGCCGTAAATTCAACCCATTTCTCTGAGTCAACTTCGTATTCTTCAATGTTAATTGCATGAATACATGAAGTGCGAGCGCCTGTATCAATTTTTGCTTTTATATCGTTAATACCAAGCTCAGGTAAACTTAACCACTCACGCCAACCAACTGTAATCTTTGCTGTCATAAATGTGCCCTTAATAAAAAAGTGACTTATACGCTACAGGTAAAAAAACACCAACGAAATAAATTTATCTAGTCGATTAGTAAATTAAATTGATCTTTTTGAACAACTAGTCACACAATGCACGCCTTACTGAACAGTACTTTATGCTACTTTGCTCAGCCCCTAGGCTCTGCATTTATTTGGTTGTTCAAACTTAACTTATTAAAAATAAAGGTAAGTTTAAAATACTTAAGTAGATACACTATAGTTAACGGTATTAAAAATACACTATTATGAGAAATAATTATGATTAATGGTTTACTACATGCACTTGTACTTGATGGACAAGGCGGCGCTCGCCCTATTGAAAGCACGAATGAGCTAAATAGCTGGCAACCAAGCCAAGGGAAACTTTGGGTGCACATGGACTATAGCCAAAGTGAGGCGGTTGAGTGGCTCAAGGCACAACCTCATTTAAACGATTACGAATTAGACTCTTTAATTGCTGATGAAACACGACCACGTATTACAGCAACAACTAATGGGCACATGTTATTTTTACGTGGTGTAAATTTAAACCCAGCACAAAGCCCTGAAGACATGGTTTCAATTCGTTTATTTATTAGTGAAAATATCCTTATTACCACCCGTAAGCGCCGTTTATTATCGGTGCAAGATACGCTTGCGTGTTTAAATGAAAACAAAGGTCCATGTAATATTTCTGAGCTAGTATGCTCCATTACACAAAAACTAACCTCTCGCATGCAAAGCGTTATTGATTCACTCGATGAAACACTCGATGAGTTTGAAGAAGAAATAGATGAACCTAGTAAAAGGTTTGATAACCAAGGTTTATCACAGTTACGCCGTCAAACAATTGCCTTAAAACGCTATTTAAAACCGCAAAAAGAAGCCCTTAGCTCAATGGTAAATAATCACTATTCCTGGCTGTTGGATGACGATAAAGCAAAACTTAATGAAACGACTAACTTACTTATTCGTTATTTAGAGGAGCTTGATAGCTCGATTGAGCGTGCGCAAATCATTCAGCAAACAATCACTAACCAAGTATCTGAACAGTTAAACCAGCGAATGTATGTTATGTCAGTAGTAGCGGCACTTTTTTTACCGCTAGGCTTTTTAACTGGCCTGTTAGGTGTAAACGTAGGGGGTATTCCGGGTACCGAAAGCCCTTATGCATTTAGTGCTTTTGTCATATTTTTAATTGTACTTACTGGTGGTATTGGCGTGTACTTTAAAAATAAAAAATGGCTATAAATTAAAGCAATTTTAGTATGGCCACTCAATTGAGTGGCCATGATTGAGTAGCTAATTAATTAGTTTCTCGAGTATAACTAACATTCGTCATCGTTACTTTAGATTCTGTAATCCCTAAATCTTCAAAGCACTCTTTGAAAGAATCCGAATTACCCGATTCTCCACACTCATCCAATGTATCAGGGTCTTGTGATTGTAGGTAATTACCAAATTTAAAGTATGACTCTGAGTCATCTTCTACAGGTATACCAAATGAGCGACCTAGTGCGCTAACATCAACATCGCCATAATTATTTTCAACACGTAGAGTAAACGAGCCACCACTAGTAATAGTACCAAGGGCAAATTTTTCTTCGTTACCGCTTGTATTTCGCAGACGAACATAAACGTCAAAAATGCCATTTCCAGCTACACTGTCATCAAATCCAGATTCATCTGTATCTGAAACATACACTTTAGAAATTGTCCCGGTATCGCTAGCATGGTGCTGAGAGATAATTGTTTTACCACCATCTGACATTTCAACTTTTACAGTTGCCTCAAAAACCTCATAGGTTTCGGTCATTGCAACACGTGCACTTTCTTTAACTTTATATTCATGACGCCAGCCATTCCCGTTTGGAGTGATATGACGCGCTTCTAAAGGAACAAACTCCAAAGTATCGCTATTTACTAATGGATGAGGATCATTACCTTCAAGATCAAAAATACTACCGTTGGTGATGTTACTCGCTATACCAGAGCCACTACCCGTATCACCGCCGCCAGTATCACCACCTGTGTCTCCACCGCCAGAAGAACTACCCTTAGTTAACGAAAAGTCATCAAAACGAACATCGCTTGAACTCTTATCATGCTTAGCAAATACTTGTAGTGAACCAGTGTTAGCCGTGGTGAAAGTTTTAGATACTTTTGTCCATGAAGAAACATTGAATTTCTCACTTTTAAACAAACCATTAAGATCATTGATCCCGATTTGCCCCTTACCGAGTACATAGGCACTTAACGTGTACTGAGTATTTCGATCTACATCTACATTTTGATAAACACGCCCTGGGCTACCTTGTATTTTCAGTGATTTAGAGCCTTTATACGAATCTGAAGATAGCGCTGCAGGCTCTGTTTCATTCCAATTACTCCAGCCACCTTCAAAACCTGAATTTTCAATCGAGGCAGCGTGCGCAAAAGAAGTACTTGCAGCAACTGCAGAGCAAATAAGTAACTTTTTAAATTTAACCATTATTTTTATTCCTTTAAACCTGAATAATAAGCAACCTTACAGCTTAGCTTGGCGATAAAAACCAAACCTAGATCGCATCATGTAAACAGACTTTTAAACCCCAAAAAATTGGTAACAACAAAAAAGAATTTGAAAAGAAAAAACCTTTAAATTGGTATTACCAAAACCATCACCTAACCGGCAAAACAAGGCTATATTTTTTGTTACCAATATGTCAACAAGTTAATTGTTACCATGAAAACTATAAAACCTCTAAAGGGATATATTTAAAATACAAAAAAACACTTTAAAAGCAAGAGGATAAAAACGTATTGATTTCTATTTACACTATGTAATAAATTTTAAATTTAAGAAAATAGTAGTACCTAAAATAAAAACCACTATTACCAATATTTAACGCAAAACTTAATGCCTTATGAATAAACACCGTTATTTCCTGATAAAATTGTTGCCAAAACAGACTGGTAATACCTGTTAAATTTAATTTAACTTTAGTTATAAAGATAAATTTGAATGACTAAAATTTAAAAATACGCGCTTATACAATTTAAAATTTCAAAATATTAGTGCAAATAAATAATTAAAAGTAAATTTTATATGTGAGATTAACCTTTCAAATTAATAGGTGGTGATGAAACTGAAATGCTAAACAGGTACTAATTTTGAGATTTCTTTGGAGTGAGTAACACTTTGTTGTCTACATGGATACAGGTGAGGGGCGTGAGCAGAACGCGGAAGCTGCGCTCGGTTAACTTATTCTTACATGGATGTAAGCAAGTTTGAATCATGTAAAATTAGCACTCCCTAATTCGAGACACAAAAAAGCGAGTACTTTTACAATACTCGCTTTCAAATTAATAAATCTAAACTCTAGTTAGCTGCATTACTCTTGAAAGTAAGTGCCCCAACCGTCGTACTCAACTTCGCATTCTATGGCTAGTTGCGCTAGCTTATCAACGTCTTCCATAATTACGTCTACGTCTAGCTCAGCTTCTACTACTATGTCGAAGCTCCAAATTTTGCTGCCGTCTTCAAGCTCAAGCTCTGCTGGCTCTTCAACATCGTAGCCTAGTTTAAAAGCAGCCAATGCTGCTTGCTCTAGCTTAGGGAAGTCTTCACATACAAAATGGTGTTCTACTTCATAAAGTATTTCAGGATCTGATCCATCTTCAAGTAGTGAACTTACGATGTCTTCACTTATTTCACGCCAGTTTTCCATTATTTATCTCTCACTTGAGCATCTAATTCAGTTATTTTAGCAGCCATAATGCTATGCACGCTTTTAGCATGCTCACGCGCGCTAGTGTTTTTATCAAGCGATATAGGCGCTAACATTTCGATGTGAATTGTACCATTATCCCAACGATTTAGCTTAATGGTTTTATGTGTTGTATTCATACATACTGGAATCATGGGTACATCTGCGCTCATTGCGGTGTGAAACGCGCCAGTTTTAAACGGCAATAAACCTCTTCCGTAACTTCGTGTACCTTCAGGAAACATCCATACAGATAAGCCATTCTTCTTAATTTTTTCGGCTGCTTTTGAAATAGTTCCCGCCGCTTTGGAGCGATTAGATCTGTCTATTAATATATTGCCCGACAACCAGTAAAGCTGACCAAAAAACGGAATCCACTTTAAGCTTTTTTTACCTAAACTTACGCAATTTTTTGGCACCATTGCTGGCACTGTAAATAAGTCGTAGCTATTTTGATGATTAGCAACATAAACCGCAGGACCTGGATCAACGGCATCTTTATGACGTGTTAAAACTAACTTAACGCCAATCATTTTAGCCATTGAGCCAAACCAACCCGCTATTATATGTACATTATTAGGATGAAATGGTCTTACAATCGAAAGTAATAAACCAAAAATACAACTGAATAATATAAACAGCAGCATAATAAAAACGCGTATGACAGCTAGCAAATGGGCTTCTCCAAAAATCAATTATGATTATTATAGCGTTATTTTGTGACACAAACGAGTCAATAGCGCACAAGTGTACGCTGAAATATTTAAGCTGCTTGTTTTAATATTGCTTTAAAATGGTTTTAAAACAAAAACGGCCTGCAAATGCAGACCGTTTTTATTTGTACAAAAGAAGTCATTCGCTACTCTTCGCTAATGACTTCTTTTGATTCATCATCTTGAGGTGTTAGCTCAACAACGGCTTCGTCAACACGTTGTAAGCCACGCGGTAGTTTATTACCCCTACGCCCTCGTTCACCATGATAATGCTCTAAATCACTTGGTTTAAGTGTTAGTTTACGTTTACCAGCATGAAGCGTAACACTGCTTCCTAGTGGCACTACAGCAAGCACTTTTACAAACTCTTCACGGGCTTGTACTTTAGCACCCGGTATAGAAATGATTTTATTACCTTTACCCTTACCTAATTTTGGTAAGTCTCGCAGCGGGAATAAAAGCATTCGACCTTCGTTAGAAATAGCCATACAGTAGTCGCTAGCAACATCGTTCACTCTAATAGGCGAAAGTAATATTCCACCCTTAGGGACACTTACCAACGCTTTACCATTTTTATTTTTACTAACTAAGTCTTTAAAGTCGCTAATAAAGCCGTAACCTGCATCTGACGCCATAAGCAATACTTGCTCGTCTTCACTCATTACCACGTGCTCAAAATTAGCACCTGGTGTTAAGTTAAAGCGACCTGTCATTGGCTCGCCTTGGCTACGCGCCGAAGGTAGACTGTGTGCATCGGTTGCAAACGCCCGCCCTGCTGAATCTAAAAATACAGCAGGTTGATTACTCTTACCACGAGCCGAGGCTCTAAAGCCATCACCTGAGCGATAATTTAAGCCTTGTACATCTAAGTCATGACCTTTACCAACGCGTGCCCAGCCTTTGTCTGATAGCACAACAGTAACTGACTCTGATGGAATTAAATCTTTTTCGTTAAGTGCTTTTGCTTCTGAGCGCTCAATCACTGGTGAGCGGCGATCGTCACCGTACATTTCAGCGGCTTCTTGAATTTCTTTTTTAAGCAGTGTCGACATACGACGCTCAGAACCCAAAATTTGCGCTAATTTATCACGCTCTTTGGCTAGTTCATCTTGCTCACCACGAATTTTAAACTCTTCAAGTTTTGCTAAATGACGAAGTTTTAATTCTAAAATTGCTTCTGCTTGCGTATCGGTTAAATCAAAGCGCTCCATTAATACAGGCTTTGGTTTATCTTCGCTGCGGATGATTTCAATTACTTCATCAATATTTAAAAAGGCGGCTAATAAACCCTCTAAAATATGTAGGCGCGCTAATACTTTATCTAAACGATACTGCAAACGACGACGCACTGTTTCGCGTCTAAATGTTAGCCACTCACTTAAAATACAGCGTAAGTCTTTAACTTGCGGGCGGCCATCTAGGCCTAACATGTTTAAGTTTACGCGGTAGTTTTTTTCAAGGTCGGTAGTTGCAAATAAATGAGCCATTAATGGCTCAGCTTTAATGCGGTTTGAGCGCGGGATAATTACAATGCGTGTCGGATTTTCGTGATCTGACTCGTCACGTAAATCGGCAATCATTGGTAATTTTTTAGCGTTCATTTGCGCTGCAATTTGCTCAAGCACTTTACCACCAGAACATTGATGCGGCAGTGCTGTAATGACAATATCGCCATGCTCTTCGGTGTAAACCGCACGCATTTTGATAGACCCACGACCGGTTTTATATATTTTATGAATATCGGCTTTTGGGGTAATTATTTCAGCATCTGTTGGGTAATCTGGTGCATGTACAAGCTCAAGTAATTCTTCAAGCTCTGTTTTTGGTTTATCAAGTAATAAACAACATGCGCTAGCCACTTCACGTACGTTATGTGGCGGAATATCAGTTGCCATACCTACGGCAATACCCGTTATACCGTTGAGTAAAATATGCGGTAAACGAGAAGGCAGTACAACAGGTTCATCCATTGTGCCATCAAAGTTTGGTGTCCAGTCGACGGTGCCTTGACCAAGCTCTTTAAGCAGTACTTCTGAAAACTTAGATAAACGCGCTTCGGTATAACGCATTGCTGCAAACGATTTAGGGTCATCTGCCGCACCCCAGTTTCCTTGTCCATCTACCAAAGGGTAGCGGTAAGAAAACGGCTGCGCCATTAATACCATCGCTTCGTAACATGCACTGTCGCCGTGTGGATGGTACTTACCGAGTACGTCACCCACCGTACGGGCTGATTTTTTGTACTTAGCGTTAGCCGACAAACCCAGTTCGCTCATCGCATAAATAATACGACGCTGTACTGGTTTTAAACCATCACCTACATGCGGCAAAGCACGGTCCATAATTACGTACATGGAATAATTTAAATAGGCGTCTTCGGTAAAGCGCCCCATTGTTTGTTGCTCAATTCCTTGCATTAGCAAGGTATCTGTATCACTCATTAAAGCTTACCTAGTTTTTCTTATAGCTTACACGGTAGATTACGTTGGCGTAATCATCGCTTACTAACAGACTGCCGTCACCTAATTCTGCAAATGCAACAGGGCGTCCAAATGTTGTTTCGTCTTTCATAAAGCCAGTAATAAATGGCGTATATTTAGTTACGCGACCTACTTCAATTGTTGCTAGCCCTACTTTATAACCTGACTTTTTAGAACGGTTCCATGAGCCATGTTCAGCAACAAATAATTGCTGCTTATAGCTTGCTGGAAATTGCTTACCGTTATAAAAATGAATACCTAATGGCGCTACATGCGCAGGAAGTGCAAGTGCTGGTGACGTATAATCGGCAATGTTTTTACCTTCACCAAACTCAGGGTCAATAATTGCACCCGCATGAACATACGGAAAACCAAAATGCTCCCCTTCTTGCGTTGCACGATTTAACTCATCAGGCGGAATATCATCGCCCATCATGTCGCGACCGTTATCACTAAACCATAGAGCTTGAGTAGCTGGATGAAAATCAAAACCCACTGTATTTCTCACGCCCTTGGCTATTGTTTTTATTTGTTTTGTTTCTACATTAAGCGCAAAAATACGGCCAAAACGTTCATCTTCAGCACAAATATTACACGGTACACCCACCGGAATGATTAGCTCACCCGTTGGTGCAAAACGCAGAAATTTCCAACCATGATGACGCTCGCTCGGTAGCTTGTTATAGACCACATCAAACTTTGGGTCTTTTAATTGGGTATCAATGTTTTTAAAGCGAATAATACGATGTACTTCGCCTACATATAAATCGCCATCTTTAATTGCTATGCCAGAGGGCATATTAAGGCCTTTAGCCACAACAATTTTTTTATCTGCTACACCATCGCTATTATGATCAATAAGTGCATATACGTTGCCCGCTTTACGAGAACCTACATACACAATCCCTTTTTTTGAAACGGCTATTTGACGTGCATTTTCTACATCGCTCGCAAATAAGCTTATTTCAAATCCCGGTGCTACTGTGAGCTTATCGAGTATATTTTTAGCCATTACAGGAGCGGTAGTCAGCCCAAGTAACAGCAAACTTCCTAGTAGTTTTTTCATTCGCCTCTCCTAGTGTTAAGCACAGGTAATTAAACGAGTGCCTTGTTACCATGATCTTCTAACCATTGACGACGATCAGGCGATCGTTTCTTAGCAAGCAGCATATCCATCATTTCCATGGTTTCTACTTCTTCATCAAGCGTAAGCTGCACTAAACGTCGGGTATTTGGATCCATCGTAGTTTCACGAAGTTGTAACGGGTTCATTTCACCCAGACCTTTGAATCGTTGTACGTTTACTTTACCGCGTTTTTTCTCGGCTTCTATACGTGCCAAAATAGCGGTTTTTTCTTCTTCATCAAGTGCGTAATAAACTTCTTTACCAATATCTATTCTAAATAATGGCGGCATTGCTACATACACATGCCCTGTTTTTACTAACTCTGGAAAATGACGAACAAACAGTGCACATAATAACGTCGCGATGTGTAGCCCATCCGAGTCAGCATCGGCCAATATACAAATTTTATTGTAGCGCAGTCCCGACATATCCGTTGACTCGGGATCAATACCCAATGCCACTGAAATATCGTGCACTTCTTGTGATGCGAGTATTTGGCCTGACTCAACTTCCCACGTATTTAAAATTTTACCACGTAGCGGCATAATTGCCTGAAATTCACGGTCTCGCGCTTGTTTAGCAGAGCCACCAGCAGAATCACCTTCCACTAAAAATAATTCGGTACGGTCGTTATCGGCCGCGCTACAATCTGTTAGTTTACCCGGTAAGGCAGGACCGGCAGTAACACGTTTACGCACTACTTTTTTAGCTGCACGCAAGCGAGTTTGCGCATTTGAAATACATAACTCAGCTAATAATTCTGCGGTATCTGTATGTTCATTTAACCATAAACTAAACGAGTCTTTTACAACCCCCGATACAAACGCAGAACATGAGCGTGATGATAGTTTTTCTTTTGTTTGACCGGCAAATTGAGGGTCTTGCATTTTAACCGACAACACGTAACTACAACGATCCCAAATGTCATCAGGAGTTAATTTCACACCACGAGGGAGTAAGTTTCTAAACTCACAAAATTCACGCATTGCTTCAAGCAAGCCTTGGCGTAAACCATTTACATGCGTACCGCCTTGCGCGGTAGGAATAAGGTTTACGTAGCTTTCAGCTATTGATTCACCACCTTCTGGTAGCCATACAACAGCCCAGTCAGCGCCTTCAATTGAACTTTTAAACTCGCCTACAAATGGGTCTTGCGGTAATGTTTCAAAACCTTTAATTGCTTCAACTAAATAATCTTTTAAGCCTGTTTCGTAAAACCATTCTTGGGTTTCTTTTGTTTGCTTATTAACAAACTTAATTCGCAGTCCTGGACACAAAACTGCTTTGGCTTTTAATAAATGATTAAGTTTGGTAATTGAGTAGTTTGGTGAATCAAAGTAGCTGACATCCGCCCAAAAACGAACCGTAGTGCCGGTGTTACGTTTACCCACTGTACCAATTACATTTAAGTCTTCTACTTTATCGCCGCTTTCAAATGCCATTCTGTATTGTTGAGCATCGCGTCTTACTGTTACTTCTACACGCGTAGATAACGCATTTACTACCGAAATACCTACGCCGTGTAAACCGCCCGAAAACTGATAGTTTTTGTTGGAAAACTTACCACCGGCGTGTAGCTTAGTGAAGATCAATTCAACCCCAGGGATACCTTCTTCTGGGTGAATATCAATAGGCATACCGCGCCCATCATCGCTTACTTCAAGCGAATTGTCTTCGTGGAGTATTACGTCGATACGGGTAGCATGGCCAGCCATAGCTTCATCGACACTGTTGTCGATAACCTCTTGACCTAAATGATTGGGACGTGTTGTATCTGTGTACATCCCTGGGCGTCTTTTTACCGGATCTAATCCATTAAGTACTTCAATGGCTTCGGCGTTATAATTTTGATCACTCATAGTTTTTGTCTTTATATCCGCTAAGGCTCTAATACGTTTTACTAGTTTTATTGTTATATGCGCTAAAGCGTTAATATAGTAACTAACCTTTGTTCAGGTTAACTAGTTTTACGTGATTTTAAGAAAATCTACAATACTTGCAAAGGTGCGTTCAAATTCAACGTAGCTATGATCGCCACCAAATTCTATCAATTGCTTACATTGTGAATAATATTTTACCGCGTGTTGAAAGTTCAACACTTCATCGCCTGTTTGCTGTAATAAGTACAGTAACTCAGGGTGTGCTAATTTATCTACAGCGAGTAATTTAAGTGCCTCAATATGACTGTTATTTAAGTCGTAATGATAATCTTGATACGGATTATAATTAGGCCCAAGTAACGACTGTAATAAATTATAGGGTGCGACCGCGGGATTAATGACCACTGCAGGAATTTGATAACGCTGCGATAAATACGTGGCAAAAAAACCACCTAACGAGCTACCTAATAAAACGGTATTTGGCGTTAGTAATTGCTCAAGCTCAATTATAGCTTGTAGGGGCTCGTGGTTTAAGCTCGGTACACAATAATCAACGTCATAGTTTGCCATAAGCTCACCAAAGCGCACAGCTTTATATGATTTTTGTGAACTATTAAAGCCATGAATATAAATTACGCGTTTAGCCATACCACTTCCGTTTTTACTTCTACTTTATCTTTTTTACTGTTTATATTGATAATTCTGTAAGCTGGGCCCGCATTTTTTTGCTCCCACTGTGAAGTGTGCTTTACAAACTGTATTGAGCTGGCTGGGGTCGCGTATATGGGCAACCCTCTAAAGCTTTGCTGGTAATCATTATGAACATGACCATGGAAAAGCGCAGATGTGTTGTTACTGTTTACTAAAATATTTAAAAGCTGTGGACCATTTTCTAATAAGTGCTTATCAAGGTAGCCATTTATTGGCAGCGGATTATGATGACAAAATATAACCTTACTATTATTAGAGTCTACTAAAACGTCCGTTATTTCATCTAAGTGCGCACCAGTAACCCATCCTGCAGGCGTAGGTCCTTTAGAATTAACTAGAAGTAGCTCAACCCCATTGGCAATAATATGTTTAGCCGGACTTATTTGCCCACCACTTATGCGATTAAGCATCGCGAGTTCATCATGATTACCTGGTACCCAAAATACAGGGCAAGTTATGTCACTGACATTTATAAGTTCACTAAATAGTAAGTACGATTCAAAGCTATGATCTTGCGTTAAATCGCCACCAAAAATAATGCAGTCTATTGGCTGATCAGCAATGTGTGCTAAGGCTTGTTCAAAATGAGCTGCGGTATTTATATCAAAGTATTTACCGCTTTTGTCTGCAAATAAATGGCTGTCAGTAATATGCGCAATGCACAAAGATGATTTATCAAATGTGTACGAACCATCAAACCAAGCCATTATTTACATCCCAATTTAATGTCGCTTGTCCATGCTCTACACAGGCTACTAACCAGTCGTATAAAAAAGCATTAAGTTGATACTTTTCATCTTTTTGATGCATTTTAGGGTTAGGGTAACCATATGATGGTTTTATGCGTTGATGGTAATCGTGATGAATAATCTCTGCCACTTTCGCATCGTGATACAAGCGCACCGTTAAATACAGCGGTGTTATTCCTTTAACCATTCCTGTTAGCTGCTTAATTGAAATATCCATAGTGTATTTTGCGCTGCCATCAATTTTTGTAGCAAATTCACTGTTGCCAAGTTTTACTTCACGAATGCTTCCTAAATTGCGCTCGCTCGGTAATAACTTTAATAGTCGCACATAGTTATGCTCACAAAGTGTTAAATACTTTGGGAGGCTCTGAATATATCGCTTTGTTGCTAATTGTGCTGTCAAAGTACCGCCATAATTTTAGTAAGAGTTTATGCCCATTTGTTTGCCATTTTTTCGCGATTAAGCGCAAGCCACTGCATACAAATAACCGTTGCCGCATTATCCATTTCACCGTTATTGAGGCGCATTAGCGCATCATCAACTGATAAAATGTGAGTTTTTATATCCTCTCCTTCAGTTTCAAGACCATATACACCTGATTTCACTTGGCTTAAGTCAGTACGCGCTAAATATAAATGTAAGCGCTCAGTTGTACCACCGGGGCTTGATAAGTATGAAAGCATAAATTCAAGTTCAGTTAATTCAAGTCCAGCTTCTTCATACGCTTCTTTTTTAACAACTGATTCGTAATCTTTGCTGCCGTCTGTCATTCCGGCTATACATTCTAGCAGCCACGGCGAATGCTTGCTTTTAATAGCGCCAATACGTATTTGCTCAATTAAAAGAACAGTATCTGATATTGGGTCGTAAGGGAGTACTGCAATTGCATCACCACGCTCTAATATTTCGCGGCTAATTATTTTAGATTTTCCACCTGCAAATAGTGCATGTTCAAACTGGTACAAATCAACCTGAAAAAAACCTTTATAGAGGCTTTTTATTAGCTTTAAATTTACATCTTCATGTGTAAATTGAACGAGTTTTTTATCAACCACGTACCTAGCTCCTACTTATCTAAATCTTTAAAATGCGTTAATATATTCTGTTACACTTGAACATACTGTTTTACTAATTATTTTTTTTGTTATGCAGTAAAACAGGTTAACATGCTTTTAGTACAAAAATTGTCTAAGGACCGAACCCCACATGAAAAAGAACATTCTTGCGGCGCTAGTTAGTTTATCATGCGCACTAGGTGCAACAGCAGTGAAAGCTGAAGATTTACTACAAGTTTTTGAAATAGCGACAGCTAACGATCCTACTGTTTTAAAAGCAAAAGCCCAAGCCGATGCACAGTCTTATCAAAGCGATTTGGCGATGAGCACACTACTGCCTCAAATTGGTTTGACTATGAGTTATACAAAAAGCGATGCAACGTCTTATCAAAGCGTTGGCGACTTATCTAACCAAGTGAAAGTTGAAAGTGACACAGACCAATTCTCTCGTGGTGTAAGCTTAAGCCAAACATTATTTGATCTAGGTGCCTGGAACACGTTAGATATTGCCGACAAGCAAGCGCTTCAAGCAAGCGGCCTATACGATGCAGCTAAACAAAACTTAATTGTACGCGTTGCTGAAGGTTATTTTAACGTATTAAGCGCAAGCGATAACCTTGAATTTGTTGAAGCGGAAAAACGTGCAATTGAACGTCAACTTGAGCAAACAAAACAACGTTATGCGGTAGGCTTAACAGCAATTACAGACGTACACGAAGCACAAGCTCAGTTCGATAACTCTGTAGCTCAAGAAATTATTGCAGGTAATGCTGTAGAAACAGCACGCGAGCAACTTCGTGAGATTACAGGTAAATATCACGCAAAATTAGATTTTTTAAATACAGATACTTTCTCAACAACTAGACCAACTAAGCGCTCAAGCGACTTTGTTAAAGTAGCTGAAGATAAAAACATAAACCTACAAGTGTCTAAAGTAACAGTTGATATTGCAAAAGATCAAATTGAATTAGCGAAAGCGGGACATTATCCAAAACTAACTCTAAGTGCAAGTTATGGTGATTCTCTTACAGACAATCAAATAAATGGCGCTAACTTTGATGATCAGCCACGTTCAGACTCAAGCTCTGTTGGGCTTAACTTTAGCGTACCTTTATATTCAGGTGGCGCAACGGTTGCTGCAACAAATCAGGCCCGTGCGTTTTACGTAGGTGCTAGCCAAGACTATGAAACAAATTACCGCGCAGTAACTCGCACAGTGATTACATCATATAATCAAGTTGTTTCAGACATCGCTACTTATAAAGCGCTAGAGCAAGCCGTTGTTTCAGCTCAAAGTGCGCTTAAAGCAACTGAAGCCGGTTTTGAAGTAGGTACGCGTACAATTGTTGACGTACTAGTAAGTACGCAAAATTTATACGATGCAAAGCGTAACCTTGCTGATGTACGTTACCGTTATGTGCTATCTACCCTTCGCTTAAAGCAAGCTGCGGGTACATTAACAAGTGAAGATTTAGTGGCTATAAACCAAGGTTTAAAAGCCGCTTAAATCGCATAATTCATGTAGTTAAAAACATTGGAAGCCAGCTAAATGCTGGCTTTTTGTATTTTACAGCGCTTAGCGTTAAACTATCGTTTTTATTCTCAGAGATATTTTTGTGGTCACCTCATCTCCTTTTAAAGCATCTTTTTTAGGCCCTCGATACTGGTTAACGTGGATTGGCGTTCTATTTTTATATTTAATTTCTTGGTTACCGCAAAAACTACAATTGGCAATGGGTAAACAGCTTGGTCGCTTAGTTCATAAATTTATGAAACGCCGTCGCCATATTGCAGAAGTTAACATTAAATTATGTTTTCCTGATATGAGCGCAGCAGGTCAAAAAGACCTTGTGCTCAAAAATATGGAAAACACCGGTATTGCAATGGTTGAGACTGGCATGGCCTGGTGGTGGCCGCAGTGGCGAGCACAAAAAGCATTAGGGTCTTTTAAAGGGCTTGAGCACTTTGAACGTGTTCAAGCGTCTGGCAAAGGTGTTTTATTGCTTGTACCTCATATTCTGCATCTTGAAATGGCTAGCCGAATTATGGGCTTAGAGTGTCAGGGTGTTGGCTTTTATCGCCCTCATAACAACCCTCTAATGGAATACTTTACGACTAATGGCCGCCTTCGCTCTAACGAATACCTAATTGGCCGAAAAGATGTAAAAGGCTTACTAAAAGCATTAAAGAATAAAAAGGTATGCTATTACTTACCCGATCAAGATTACGGCCGTAACCGATGTGAATTTGTTCCATTTTACGCAGTCCCTGACGCGGCAACGACAACCGGTACTCTTACGTTTGCTGGTAGTAAAAACTGCGAAACAATGAGCTTAATAACTCGCCGAGATGAAAATGGTAAATATCACTTGGAAATAATACCAGAGCTTGAAAACTTCCCTAGTGGTGATGATAAGGCTGATGTAACGCGTGTGAATCAACGAATGGAACAATCTGTTAATGCCGCACCAGAGCAGTATATGTGGCTACACCGTCGCTTTAAAACTCGACCTGATAAAAATACCCCTTCTTTTTATAAAAAGTAATGGTATAACAATAATAGGAACAAATAAGGTGGGTAATAACCATGTGGTTTTGGATTAGACATTTATCATTTGCAGCCGTGCTAATAGCACTCGCCGTATACTTTTTAGTGGGTGATGGTTCTGTATTTGATATTAAAAAATCTAAAAATGCAGCCGCCGAAGGATTATCACGTTTTTACTCCTCCATTCGTAACCAAGTAAAAAGTGATACAGAACGAGATCAATTTGTTTTAAAGCTTAAAACACCAGAACAAACCTTAGATAGAGTATTGGCTGAACGTGCGCGAACAGTTGACCCGATGCCGACTAATTGGACTGGAGAAGTTGAGCCTAGGCGCTTCGAAAATGGCACAACACTTAAAGACGTACTCAATCAGTACGCTAAAAATGAAGGCATTGAACTTTACTGGTATTTAAGTAAAGACTACGTAGTTAAAGATCATTTTAGAGTAGACAGCAACTTTACTTCAGCACTTTATCAAATTGGTCGTGCTATAAATGACGACTTTGAGCATGAGGTTTATACTTACTTTTGCCATAAACAACGGGCAGCGGTTATTACAGAGTTACCGTCAGAATTTGTACGTACAAACTGTTTAAAACTAAAGGTTTAAAGGTTTACTCGCACAAAAAACCCAAGCAAGCGCTTGGGTTTACAGTTCAACTTAACTCAAAAATACTATTCCAAATATTCGTCACGTTAGTAATATCTTGCAAGAAAGCTTCTCGCGAGATCAACTTGCCTTTTTGATCCAAGCTCAACACGTGATAACACGAGCGATAATCAATATACGCTTTAATCAACTGCTGCTTTTGCTCTTTAGTAATACAGCCTATATTTGCTGCATCCGTTAATATTCTTACGTTATCTGAGTAAACTGTAAGCTGTTCAAACTCATTGGCGTGTTTAAGTACTAAATATTGCGTAATAAACTCAATATCAGCCATACCACCAACATCTTGTTTTAAATCAAATTGCTCAGTATTTCCTTTCGCTAAATGGTCGCGCATTTTTTCGCGCATTTTTATTACATCTGCTTTTAAGACTGTATGATCGCGCTGTTGGCAAAGTATATTTTTACGAATTTGTGAAAAACGATCTATGAGATCGTTTTGGCCCAAAATCAACCGTGCCCGCACAAGTGCTTGATGTTCCCACGTCCATGCTTGAGTTTGCTGATAGTGATTAAAGCTCTCTAGATTGATAGCCAGTAAACCTGATGCACCTTCAGGGCGTAATCGCGTATCAAGCTCATACAAAATACCCGATGCAGTACGAGTATTAAATAAATGCATTAAGCGCTGAGCGAGTTTTAAATAAAACTGGCGAGAATCTATCGGTTTTTCACCATTAGTTTGGCTTGAGCCATCATGATTATGCACAAACACCAAATCTAAATCTGAGTCATACCCCACTTCCAAGCCGCCCGTTTTACCATATGCAATAACAGCAAAGCCTTTGTTTTCATCATCAGTGCCAGGTGGCATACCAAAGCGCTTAACAGTGTTATGCCATGCAATATTAACAGCTTGATCAACAATCGCCTCAGCGAGTACCGTTAAGTGATCGCTTACTTTCATTACATCGAGAACACCGGTTGCATCTGCAGCTGCAATTCGTAATTGATGCGTTTGCTTAAATTGCCTAAGCGACTCCATTTGCAGTTCTAAATCGTCATGCTCTATTCGTAAAAAATACTGTCTTATTTCATCTTTATAAGCCGTTAATGGTGTCGGTTTATAAAGAACCGCTGGATCTATTAGCTCATCAAGTAATATAGGGTAGCGAGAAATATGCTCACCTATCCATTTGCTATGACAACAAAGTAAAACGAGTTGCTTTAACGCACCTTGGTTTTCGTACAGTAATTCTAAATAAGCAGTGCGTGAAATTATTTTATTAAAAATTTGGCAAACCATCGTAAAAGCAGCTTCGCTGGCATTAAAGTCATTTAACTGACTTAATAAAACAGGCATTAATTTATCAAGGGTGTCGCGCCCTCGGTTACCGATGTTTACCTTAGACAGCCTTAATTTAAAATCGTTAAGGGGAGTTTGCCATTCATCTCTAGCCTCTTTTAAAAACCCCACATCACCATGATCCCAAGCACTAATAAATGCGCCTTCACAAGTATCAAGTGGTGCGGTTTCCTCGCCTATGACCAGTGCAAACTCACCGTTAACTTGCTTCATCACTTTTTCAATAGTGCTTAAAGTAGCAGCAAAATCCGCTTGTTCTAATAATAAATTTAAGCGCTGCTGATTCAATTCATCATCAGGAAGTGTTTGCGTTTGTTGATCATCAAATATTTGTAAGTACTGCTCAACTTTTCGCAAATAAAGATAATTGCGCTTAAGCTCACTTGCTTCTTGCTCATCTATAACTTGGCTAAGTGCCAACTCATTTAATGCTTTAAGTAATGATTGAGTTTGTAAATTAGCCTCTCGGCCACCTCGTACCATTTGCAGGGCTTGCACTATAAATTCAACTTCACGAATACCACCAGCGCCTAATTTTATATTATTAGTTAAGCGTTTACGGCGAACCTCTTGTGCGATCATTAACTTCATTTTACGCAAAGATTCAATTACCGAAAAATCAATATACCGGCGATAAACAAACGGCTTTAAAAGCTTAATAAATTCATCCCAATATTTATTAGGGGTGCCAATTAGGCGCCCTTTTAACATTGCGTAGCGTTCCCAGTCGCGCCCTTGCTCCTGATAGTAATCTTCAATAGCATTAAAGCTCATAACCAAAGGGCCACTTTCGCCAAACGGGCGTAGGCGCATATCAACTCTAAATACCTGCCCGTCACCGGTGGCTTGGTTAAGTGATGCAATGAGCTTTTGTGCAACTTTGGTATAAAATACTTGGGCCTCAAGGCTTCTACGACCACCTTGGGTTTTTGTACTGCGTGGATATGCAAAAATGAGATCAATATCAGAGGAGTAATTTAGCTCTTGCCCGCCGAGCTTCCCCATCCCTAAAACCATTAATGGCATTGCTTGGCTTTGCTCATCAAGCGGCTCACCATTTACTTTTGCCACCTGTGCATGCGCCCATTGGTTAGCGCTATCAATTAGCATATCAGCCAGTTGGCTTATGTAATTAATGCTATCGGCAATAGGGTTATTACAACATAAATCTAAAAAGGCGACTTTAAGCCAGTATTTTTCGCGGTACTTTCGTAAGATTTGATTACACTTAGCATCGTCAATGTCACTAAGTTCAATGCTATCAAAGGGAGAGGTAATATGCCTGTTTTGAATTTCATCTTTGCACAGCAGCCAGTCTTTTAACGTTGGTTGTGATTCTAAACAGCGCCAGGCAAAGTCGCTCAAGGCGAGTAATCGTATAACTTCGCTTTCATTACTTTGCTGTGGATATAATTGTTCGAAGCGCTCTAAGCCAAGTTTTTGTAATTGAATAGGAAGTTGCTTTACGTTACTCATCAATCCTCTCTTTTATATCATCAATAACCGTACTAGAATGACTAAAACCTAGAAAGGTTCACTTAATTAGGATCACCATGTCATATTTGTCTTTATCTAACACTAGTTTTATTGCGATTGCTATTAGTTTTGCGGTTATTTGTATAACTATTTTTAGTTTACGAGTTGTCACTCAAATCAAAGCAAAACAAGCGCTTAAAGATGAACTTGCGCAGCACGATAACTTTGCCATGGGTATTAGCTTCGCATCTGAAATATCAGTTGTAATAGCCACTATGGCCTTCTTATTTGATGAAATAAGCATAAGCACCGCGCAATCCAATCCATTAAAAGTTTTGGTCATTATTATTTTATTATTTACATTTATTAAGGTAGGTCACTTAATTCATCGTAAATGGATATTGCATAGGTTTAATGAAGAAGCTGCAATATTAAAGCAAAATGTATGTGCTGCACTGGTGGATTCGGGCATGTTAATCGCCAACTGTATTATTGCACTAGGTTTATACACGTGGACACATACCCAAGGGTTTAGTAACTTACTTATTGCTTGCGTTAGCTTTTTTACACTTCAGGGAATGTTTGCACTGGATAGTAAAATACGAGAATATCGTTTTGCCAAAGCAAACCAAGGCGCTTCGCTACAAAGTAACTTCAACTTAGAAAACACCTCTATAGGTATAAGATATGCTGGAAAATCAATCGGTTTAGCATTATCTGTGTACGCTGGTTTATCTAGCGCAGCATTTCAAAACGGTAAAATGGTAGAAAACATATTTACACTCGTTATGCATTGCGGTGTAATGTGGATACTACTCTACAGCTTAACGTATGTGATAAAAGTTATCTCTTTACCAAATATTGATACAGCTCTTGAAATAGACCATCAAGATAATATTGGCGTAGCATGTATAGAGTTTGCTGTTTTTTGTGCTATAGGTTATTTACTTATTAGCATGTTTTCTCTTTAGACCTTTTTACTAAAAATACAGCAATTAAAACGTCTGCATTTAAGTAATAATGGTAATTACTTAAATGTAACAAGGCCCGAGCTCTATGCCACTTGAAGCTACTAACTATTTGTTAATTGACATAGACAACGAATTTAGCCGTGCATTTGCCGAATTCTATGTTAATAATGGCAAAACCAAAGCGAGTACGCTTATTGCAGCAGGCAATAATACCCGTCAGTTAGTAAAAATGATGTTTGACGAGCTTATTAAAGACTATAGTTATTGCGATCTTGAGAACGAAATCAGCGTTTCTGAATTAATTAACTATCTAAAAGAGCATCACGATTTACACGGAGTACTTTTTAATAATACCGATTACTTACTCGCAAGTGATAAACAACGCTTTATTTATAACTCCTTACATGAAAAACGCTTTTTAATAAACCTTGATGATACAGGCTATACACTAAGCCAGGTTACTGACGAAACATTAACCGAACCTTCGCAAAATCACCATGATATAGCACACACACCACAAGATTTAATAGATCTCGCCGAGCAACTTAATAAAAATAAATAATTGCGCACAGCTCCCAGCTTACTTACCATAGCAGTATATATTTTTATGCTAAGTAGTAAGTGACGCACTATGCGAGTTCCTCATATTTATCAAACATCGAGTATTGCCCTAAACACCCCTGTAACCTTAGATGAGGATGCTGCAGGGCATATTGGCAGAGTGCTGCGCATGAAAGTAGGCGAGCATGTATCTATTTTTAATGGCGAAGGCGGCGAATACCTTAGTGAAATAATTGAAGTAACAAAAAAAACAGTCGTCGTAATGCCATTAGAGCTTAATCCCCACGATGTAGAATCTCCGCTTAAAATTCATTTAGGCCAGTGTGTATCCCGTGGTGATAAAATGGACTTTACAATTCAAAAGTCAGTTGAACTGGGCATTACCGAAATCACCCCACTTTTTAGTCAGCGCTGTGGCGTGAAACTAATGGGCGATCGCCTTGAGAAAAAACACCAACAATGGCAAAAAATTGCAATTGCAGCGGCAGAGCAATCTGGGCGTAATTTTGTACCAATCGTTCATCCTCCTGTAGATTTAAAACAATGGCTTGCACAACAAACCAATGCAATTAAGCTCACTCTTCACCCTCGTGCTGAGCACAGCATTAAAACCATTACGGTACCTAAAGATGGCGTACGCTTTTTAGTCGGCCCAGAAGGCGGCTTTACCGACGATGAAATGGCACTAACTAAACAACTAGAATTTGTAGATATTCGCTTAGGCCCGCGCGTTTTACGAACGGAAACAGCCGCTTTAACGGTCTTAAGTGCATTACAACTTCAATTTGGCGATTTAGCTAATTGAAATAACTAAAAGCACCCTCATATAAACAGTAACATTTATAGTAAGGCACAGCGCATGGCAATTAAGTTAGGTATTATTTCAGATCCTATTAGTGGATTTAACATCAAAAAAGACACCGGTTTTGCAATGATGATGCAAGCGCAAGAACGCGGCTACGAAATTTATTATATGGAGATGGATGATTTATCTCTTCGTAAAGGTAAGTCGTACGCTACAGCGTCTAAAGCGCAAGTGTTTAATAATGCAGAAAAATGGTACGAGCTTGAAGAAAAAGCCACTATAGCGCTTGCCGATCTTGATGTGATTTTAATGCGTAAAGATCCTCCTTTTGATACTGAATACATTTACGCGACTTATATTTTAGAACGTGCAGAGCAAGAAGGTACGTTAATAATTAACAAGCCACAAAGCCTTCGCGATGCTAACGAAAAGCTATTTACAGCATGGTTTAGCGAACATACACCAGATACCCTGGTTACACGCAGTCAAAAACAAATTCGTGAGTTTTTAGCCGAGCATAAAGACATTATTTTAAAACCCCTTGATGGCATGGGCGGCGCATCTATCTTCCGCCTTAGAGAAGACGATGCCAACATTGGTGTAATTTGTGAAACGCTAACCGAGCACGGCAGCCGCTTTGCTATGGTGCAAAATTACATCCCAGAGATCAAACAAGGCGACAAGCGCGTATTGGTTATTGATGGCGAGGTTATTCCGTATTGTTTAGCGCGTATTCCACAAAATGGTGAGACACGCGGTAATTTAGCTGTTGGCGGTCGAGGCGAAGCGCGCCCACTTAGTGAATCTGATTTAAAAATTGCGCAAGCAGTTGCGCCAACGCTTAAAGAAAAAGGCTTAATATTTGTAGGTTTAGATATTATTGGCGATAAATTAACTGAAATTAACGTAACTGCACCAACGTGCGTGCGCGAAATTGAAGCTGCTTATGATATCTCTATTACAGGTATTTTGTTTGATGCAATTGAAAGAAAGTTAGATAAATAAGCATCTATCTGTCGTTATTAAAAGCACTTTCGTGTCATGAATTTTAATATAGTTGTTAACTATTAATCTTTAAACCGTATGAGAGTGCTTTTTTAATTTTAAAAACAAAGGTATGTGCCATACTCAAAGTTCATTAACTAAAAAGGGTGAAGTCTATGCAATCATTAGAAAATCATTTTTTAATCGCGATGCCGTCGATGCAAGACCCTTTTTTTAAACGTGCTGTTACCTATATTTGTGAGCACAATGAAGATGGGGCTATGGGCTTGGTAATAAACCAACCTATTGATGTTACTGTTGGCGAACTTTTAGATAAAATAGAAATTGATAACGACAAAACTCAAAACGCAGCAAAAGTAAGTGTATTTGCAGGCGGACCCGTTAAAACTGACCGTGGTTTTGTACTGCACTCTCCTCAACCGGGTTATTCAGCAAGTCAAAAGCTCAGTAGCGATATTATGATCACTACCTCAAAAGACGTTTTAGCAAGCTTAACCACAGCACAAGCACCTGAGCAATTTATTATTACACTGGGTTATTCAGGGTGGGAGCAAGGACAACTCGAACAAGAGTTACTTGATAACAGCTGGTTGATCATAGAAGCAGATCCAAAGATCATTTTTAATACCCCCGTTGAAAAACGGTGGGAAAAAGCAGTTTCAATGTTGGGCTTTGATATTAGCCAACTCAGCCTTGAAGCTGGTCACGCATAACTACTTAAAATTTAAACAAGATACACATGACAAAAAAATCGCTTAAGCCGCAAGGCGAACGCACTGTAATGGGCTTTGACTTTGGCACCAAAAGTATTGGTATTGCTATTGGGCAAGAGCTAACAGGCAGCGCGTCTAGCCTTAAGGCTGTAAAAGCACAAGATGGTATTCCTAATTGGGACCATATTGCTGTGCAAGTGGCCGAATGGCAGCCTGACTTAATGGTTGTTGGCTTACCACTAAATATGGATGGAACGTCACAAGAGGTTACCTTTAAAGCAAAAAAGTTTGCCAACAGATTGCATAATCATTATGGCATTCCTGTGCAAACACAAGACGAGCGTTTAACGACCGCTGATGCTAAAGCGCGACTTTTTGAAAGTGGCGGCTATAAAAACTTAGGCAAAGGTAACGTAGATAATATGTCTGCGGTTATTATTTTAGAAAGTTTTTTTGAGTCTAGTTACGGTGAATAAGCCTGCTATATAAACAACTCGTTATATACAAAAAAAGCGCCAATTGGCGCTTTTTTTGTATTAATACTTTGTCTTGTCCTGAAATGTGTTTACACATTTAGGACTTATTCTATGAAAACCACTAAAACTAAAGACGTTAAGCGTACTCAACGCGATTATACATTAGGCTTTAAATTATCCATTGTTGAGCAAGTAGAAAAAGGCGACTTCACGTATAAACAAGCGCAAAGTCATTACGGTATTCAAGGTCGTAGTACCGTTCTGGTCTGGCTGCGAAAACATGGTAAATTAGATTGGTCTAAACCAACTTATATAGCCAACATGCCTAAATCGAAAGAAACCCCTGCACAAAAAATTAAACGTTTAGAGCTTGAGATAGAAGACTTACGCCTAAAGGATTTAATCAAAGATGAAATGATTAATATAATGGATGAAGAATACGGAGCGGGCTTGCGAAAAAAGTACATATCCGAGCTATCACGCGCGCAAAAGAAAAACAGCAAGTAAAGCTTACTTCGTTATGCCGTGCATATGGCATAACGCGACAAGGTTACTATCAAGCTATGCGCAGAATAGATGCTCGGAATAAAGCGTTAGAGCCCGTCAAGGAATTAGTGATGTATTGGAGGCAATTCATGCCTCGTATTGGTGGGAAGAAACTTTATCTGATGATCAAACCAGAGCTGCAAGAGCGTGGTATTAAACTAGGCCGTGATTGTTTTTTTAATTATTTGAGAGAGCATGACTTTCTTGTAAAACCAAAGAAAAATTACACTAAAACAACAAACAGTAACCATTGGATGCGCAAGCATCCTAATTTACTAAAAGAGTACAAACCGACTGCGGCCGAGGTAGTCTTCGTTAGTGACATTACCTACGTTAAGTCAGCGCAAGACGTGCATTACCTGTCGTTAGTCACTGATGCTTATAGTCGAAAAATAATGGGTTATGAGCTCAGTGATGAAATGAAAGCAACCGATGTAGTCAAAGCGTTAGAGATGACGATTAAGCAACGCGTGTATAAACGTGATGCCATTCATCATTCAGATAGAGGTTTACAATATTGCTCTGAAGTATATCAAAATGCGCTATTAAAAGAGGGAATTAGGCCATCTATGACCGATGGATATGACTGCTATCAAAACGCATTAGCTGAGCGTATTAACGGGATATTAAAACAAGAGTTTCTACTGTATAAATGTCGCAATATGGCAGAATTAAAACAGCTCGTTGAAGAATCGATATTTATATACAATGAAATGCGACCGCACTTGAGTTTGGATATGAAAACACCAAATCAAGTGCATAAAAAAGACCTTGCGCTTTCGCACCAAGTCTTTCATTAAAACCGTCAACCTATTTCAGGATGGGACACTTAATAGAAAATTCGTTGGTTTATTGATCGCTATTTTTATCGTCAAGGCCATCAATAGTAACGCCTTGTAAAAAGCCCGCACCTTGCTGTTCGTTATTGCGCAGTTTAATCATTAAGCGTAAATCATTCGGCGAATCAGCATGATGCAGTGCATCGGCGTAATTAATTCGCTGCTGTCTGTATAACTCAAATAGCGCTTGGTCAAAGGTTTGCATGCCCATCTCTTTCGATTTAGCCATTGCCTCTTTAATACCACCAATATCACCGTTTTTAATCAGTTCAGCAACCATTGGTGAGTTAAGCAATATTTCAATAGCTGCAACACGACTTTCACCATCAGCAGTCGGTACTAATTGCTGAGCTACAATGGCGCGTAAGTTAAGTGCTAAATCGTACTTAAGCTTATCGTGTTTTTCTTTGGGGACTAAATGCATAATACGGTCAATTGCTTGGTTGGCATTATTAGCATGCAGTGTTGCAACACACAGGTGACCTGTTTCGGCAAAGCTTAGTGCGTATTCCATAGTTTCTTGAGAGCGAATTTCACCAATCAAAATTACATCGGGCGCTTGGCGCAATGAGCTTTTAAGTGCTGACTCAAAGCTTTCAGTATCAAGCCCTACTTCGCGTTGAGTAATAATGCTTTTACGATGCTCATGAACAAATTCAATCGGATCTTCAATAGTCAGTATATGACCACGTTGGTTACGGTTTCTGTAGCCAATAAGTGCAGCTAGAGAGGTTGATTTACCAGTACCAGTACCACCGACAAACAATACTAGGCCACGCTTAGACATAATTACATCGGTAAGAATTGAAGGTAGGCCTAGCTCACTCACATCAGGTATTTGCGTCACAATACGGCGAATAACCATACCTGCTTTATCGCGTTGCCAAAAAGCAGAAATACGGAAACGTCCTTCGTCGGTGGCAATCGCAAAGTTACATTCTTTTGTTGTATGAAACTCTGCTTTTTGTTTTTCGCTCATTGCAGATTCAACTAGCTCAAGCGATTGCTCATCAGTAAGCCTATCATCGCTTAGAGCTATTAACTCACCGTTTATTTTTGCGCTTACAGGTAGCTGACTCGATACAAATAAGTCAGATCCTTTTTTCTCAATCATGATAAGTAAAAAGTCGTTTAAAGATAAAGCCATAATAGTTTCTTACCCACCAAATTGTGTTTTGTCTTGTGCTTTTTCTTTCGCTGCAGCATTTGTAACAATGCCGTGATTAACTAAATTAGTTAAACATTGATCCATTGTTTGCATGCCTACAGACGCACCTGTTTGAATAGACGAGTACATTTGTGCAATTTTATCTTCACGAATCAAGTTACGAATAGCAGGTACTGCAATCATAATTTCGTGTGCCGCAACTCGCCCGCCGCCAATCTTTTTAAGCAGTGTTTGCGAGATAACAGCACGCAAAGATTCAGATAACATTGAACGTACCATTGACTTTTCCTCACCTGGGAATACATCGATAATACGGTCAATGGTTTTTGGTGCAGACGTAGTATGTAGCGTGCCAAACACTAAGTGGCCTGTTTCGGCTGCAGTCATTGCAAGACGAATTGTTTCTAAATCACGTAACTCACCAACTAATATTACATCGGGATCTTCACGCAGTGCACTACGTAGCGCGTTTGAAAAGCTATGTGTATCGCGATGTACTTCACGTTGATTAATAAGGCTTAATTTATTATCGTGAACAAACTCGATTGGATCTTCGATTGTTAGAATATGGTGATGTTTATTTTGATTTATATAATCGACCATAGCGGCAAGTGTTGTTGATTTACCAGAGCCCGTTGGGCCTGTCACTAACACGAGTCCACGTGGGGTATCGGAGATTGTTTTAAAAATATCTGGCGCACCTAAATCATCAAGCGTTAACACTTCACTTGGTATGGTACGAAATACCGCAGCAGGGCCGCGATTAGAGTTAAATGCATTCACACGAAAACGTGCTAAATTAGGCACTTCAAACGAAAAATCCACTTCGAGATTTTGTTCGTAGTCCTTGCGTTGATTATCGTTCATAATATCGTAAACCAGACTGTTTACGTCTTTATCTGCAAGGGCTGGTATATTAATGCGGCGAACATCACCGTCTACGCGTATCATAGGTGAAACACCCGATGATAAATGTAAATCGGATGCTTTGTGTTGCACACTAAACGCTAATAATTCGGTAATATCCATTTATGACTCCACAACTAACTGATAAATATATGGTTACAATAGCAGAACGACTCACATCCGCCTACGCTAGAATTGCAGATGCGGCAAAAAACGCACAGCGAAACACTAACGAAGTTACTTTACTGGCAGTGTCTAAAACTAAACCAAGCGAAGATGTTATTGCAGCTTATGAGCATGGCCAGCGCGAATTTGGTGAATCTTATGTTCAAGAGGCTATAGATAA
Source organism: Pseudoalteromonas sp. EB27 (assembly GCF_001974875.1). Lineage (GTDB taxonomy): Bacteria > Pseudomonadota > Gammaproteobacteria > Enterobacterales > Alteromonadaceae > Pseudoalteromonas. The sequence goes on along the minus strand of NZ_MTQD01000010.1, from coordinate 137,495 downwards.
AATAGCTCAACTACAGTCATATAGCGATATCATTTGGCATTTCATTGGACCTATTCAATCAAATAAAAGTGCTTTAGTGGCTGCCAACTTTGATTGGGTGCAAAGTGTTGATCGTATAAAAATAGCCAAACGATTAGATTCCCAGCGCCCAGACGATAAATCGCCTCTTAATATACTTATTCAAGTAAATATAAGCGAAGAAGAAGCCAAATCGGGTTGTAGTGTTGGGCAAATTTCTGAACTTGCCGATTTTATTAACCAATGTAAGCACTTAACACTTCGCGGTTTAATGGCAATTCCGGCTAAAAGTGACGATCTGGATACGCAAATTCAATCTTTTGAGCAATTACAAACTTGCTTTGATAAACTAAAGACCCAATATCCTCAAGTAGATACTTTGTCGATGGGTATGAGCGGTGATGTTGAAGCTGCCATTAGTGCAGGTTCAACCATGGTAAGAGTCGGCACAGACATTTTTGGAACACGAACTTAAAAGGTGATAACAGATTTATGTCAGATAAAAAAATCGCATTTATAGGCACAGGTAATATGAGCTACGCCATTATTGGTGGCATGGTAAAAAACGGTTTTAACGCAAGTAACATTATTGCGACTAACCGCAACCAAGAAAAGCTTGCAAAGGTAGCAGCCGATTTCAAGGTGCAAACCACCAGTGACAATAACGAAGCCCTGCGCGATGCTGATGTAATTGTTTTGTCTGTTAAACCACAAATGATGGGCGATTTATGTAAATCGTTTCAAGATTCGGGCGTAGATTTTAGCGACAAACTGTTCATTTCGGTTGCTGCGGGCTTAACTGTAAAACGCCTTCGCGAAATGCTAGGTCAAGACGTTAAAATGGTACGCTGTATGCCAAACACACCGTCTTTATTAGGCCGTGGTGTATCAGGTTTATATGGTGCGGGCGAAACACAAAGCGAACACGAGTTTGTACAACAAGTTTTTGAATGCACTGGCATTGTTGTATGGGTTGAAAAAGAATCTCAAATTAACGACATTATTGCTGTGACTGGCTCTTCGCCTGCTTACTTTTTCTTATTTATGGAAGCCATAGAAGAAAAAGCCAAAGCGCTGGGCTTTAATGATGAAGACGCTCGTCGCCTGGTACAACAAACAGCCCTTGGCGCCGCCGAAATGGCACTTAGCCAACCTGATATTACTATTTCGCAACTACGTTCAAACGTAACATCTAAAGGCGGTACGACTCACGCAGCTGTTGAGCACTTAAAAGATGAAGGCTTAACTAAAACCGTTGGCGATGCAATGGATGCGTGTATTGCGCGTGCGATGCAAATGGAAAAAGAACTTTAAAACCACTTTTTTATTGAAGGTTACACTATGAATGCCATGCAATTTTTGATCAGTACCCTGTTTGATTTGTTTTTAATGGTGGTATTACTGCGCTTTTGGCTGCAGTGGGCAAAAGCCGACTTCTATAATCCAATGAGCCAGTTTGTGGTTAAAGCCACGTCGTTTGCGGTAAAACCACTGCGTAAAATCATTCCGGGGTTTGGCGGACTTGATTTAGCATCTTTGTTGCTGGCATTTATAGTGGCTGTAGCCAAAATTAGTACTTTAATGCTTGTTATATATAATGCGTGGGCAATACAGCCTGTACTTATTCAAGCACTTATAACGGTACTAAAAGAAGGCCTTAACTTAGTTTTTTGGGTACTTATTATTCGCGCTATTTTAAGTTGGGTTAGCCAAGGTTATAACCCTATAGAAGCGGTTTTCCATCAGCTTACTGAACCAATGCTAAAACCAATTCGTAAAATATTACCATCAATGGGTGGCTTAGATTTATCAGTTTTAGTGCTTATTATTGGTATTCAGTTTTTGCAAATGTTGCTTATGGACTTTTTAGTCTAAGCACTTAATTTTTGAGTAAAAGAGGCCCAAAGGCCTCTTTTTTATATGTTTTGAGGAATACATAATGAACCGTTTAATTAAGTTTTGTTTTATTGCTTGTTTAGCATTTGCATTTAACGCGCAAAGCGAAGAAATGCAAGGCGCACAATACAAAGAGCTTGGCCCTTGGCAAGTGCATTACATCGCTTTTCCTTCTACTTTTATTCAGCCAAAAATAGCGAAAGCGTATGGCCTTGAGCGAAGCGGATACAAAGGCATTTTGAATATTTCTGTTTTAAAAAATGATGCCGAAAACACAGCCCAAACGGCAAAGCTTACAGGCACAGCTAAAAATCTACTTGGCAACAAGCAAACGCTTACTTTTAAAGAAGTAAAAGAAGGTGAGTCAATTTATTACCTTGCCCAAGTTGATTACACCAACGAAGAGATTTTACGCTTTGAGATTGAAATACAACAAAGTAATCAATTTCAAAAATTACAGTTTCAGCAAAAATTTTACGTAGATTAATAACATGACCAAAACTTTAGTACTTGCTACAGGTAACCCTGGCAAAGTAAAAGAGCTAGCTAACATGCTAAGCTCTCTGAATATTAATGTAGTTCCACAGAGCGATTTTAATGTAAGTGAAGTTGCCGAAACCGGCACTACCTTTGTTGAAAATGCCATTATTAAAGCGCGCCATGCCGCTAAAATTACAGGCATGGCAGCAATTGCCGATGACTCTGGTTTAGAGGTTGATGGCTTAAATGGCGCACCCGGTGTTTACTCAGCCCGTTTTGCAGGCCCAAGTGCCAGCGATCAAGATAACATTGATAAGTTACTCGTTGATTTGGGTAATAACCCTATCCGTAGTGCTCGTTTTTGGTGTGTACTGGTATTAATGCGCCACGCAGATGACCCTACTCCACTTATTTGTAGTGCAAGTTGGGAAGGCGAAATTACGCTCACTCAAAATGGCAACGGTGGCTTTGGTTACGATCCGGTGTTTTTTGTAGCAGAACAAAGTTGTACGAGTGCTGAGCTTACAAAAGAGCAAAAAAATGCAGTGAGTCATCGCGGACAAGCGCTACAAAAATTATTGCTAGAGCTAAAGCAAAAAGGCGGCCTGTGAACCTTCCACCACTGAGCTTATATGTGCACGTGCCTTGGTGCGTGCAAAAATGCCCGTACTGCGATTTTAATAGCCACGGACAAAAAGGTGAAATACCTGAAGCTGAATATGTTCAGCATTTAATTGATGATTTAAAAGCTGATTTGCACTTAGTGCAAGGGCGTAAAATTCACAGCATTTTTATTGGTGGCGGCACTCCAAGCTTATTAACTGGTACAGCTTACACCCGCTTACTAAAAGAAGTCGATAGCCTAATTGGACTTGAAGACAACTGCGAAATTACCCTTGAAGCCAACCCTGGCACAGTAGAAACAGGTCGTTTTAAAGATTACGTAAAAGCAGGTATTAACCGTATTTCTATTGGCGTGCAAAGCATGCAAAACGACAAGTTAAAAGCACTTGGTCGGATTCATGGCAGCGACGAGGCTAATTATGCTGCGCAGCAAGCTAAAGAAGCCGGTTTAAACAGCTTTAACCTTGATTTAATGCACGGCTTACCGGGGCAAACACTTGACGATGCACTGAGTGATTTAAAGCAAATAATAGCGCTAGATCCTCCGCATATATCTTGGTATCAACTAACTATTGAACCTAATACTCAGTTTGCATCAAAACCTCCCACCTTGCCACAAGACGAAACACTGTGGGACATTCAAGAGCAAGGGGTCGAGTTACTAGCTCAAGCAGGTTACATACAATACGAAATATCAGGCTATGCAAAACCAGGCTATCAGTGCCAACATAACTTGAATTATTGGCGTTTTGGCGATTATCTCGGTATTGGCTGCGGCGCGCATGGTAAGGTTACTGATGCAAATACAGGGCTTATTACGCGTACCGAAAAGGTTAAACACCCACGCGGCTATATGGATTTAATTAAACCGTATATGTACAAAAGCTGGCATGTAGAGCAAGACGATTTAGCGTTTGAATTTTTTATGAATCGCTTTCGCCTTGTTGAGCCTTGCCCAATTAATGATTTTAATAAATTAACAACACTGCCACTGCAAAGTCAGCAAAGTGCATTAAACCAAGCAATTAATAAAGGTTTATTGACTCAAACAGGCAGTCATTGGCAGGTAAGCTTAAAAGGTCATCGCTTTTTAAATGACCTGCTAGAATTATTTGTGTAACGCCCAGCGCTACACAAAAAATAAATATAAAACACCCTAATGGGTTTCTAACAACAAAAGGGAAAACAATGCGTAAACTTACCTTTATTGCGGCCGCAGTAAGCGTTGCACTACTTGCTGGTTGCCAGCAAACAACACAACAAGCGACTTCAGCTCCTATTGCACAAGCAGCAGTTCAATCACAACAAAGTGAAATAGACAAAGCCAATGCGTTTTTTGAAGATACATTTAACCGCGATGTAATGAGCAGTCCTGTATATCAAACATACATGGGTATTAAGCAAGATTACGATAAGTGGGACGATGGCAGCGAAGAAAGACAGCTTAAAGATTTAGCGCAAACAAAAGCTGACCTCGTTGCCCTAAAAGCAATTAGCCGTGATTTATTAGATGATGCGACAAAAGTTAGCTACGACTTAAAAAAACAAGATCTTGAAAGCTCAATTGCTGACTTTAAATGGCGTTACCATAACTACCCTGTGAACCAAATGTTTGGTACACATTCTATGATCCCTGCATTTTTAATTAATCAGCACTCAATTAGTAATGTAAAAGAAGCTAAAGACTACATTTCACGTTTAAATGGTGTAACTGGTGTTATTGATCAGCTTATTATTGATTTAACTGTACGTGCAGAAAAAGGCATCATTGCCCCTAAATTTGTGTTCCCACATGTTATTGATTCAAGCAAAAACATTATTCACGGTGCACCGTTTGAAAAAGGGGATGATTCTACATTGCTTGCTGACTTTAAGCGTAAAGTAACAGCGCTTGAAGTTAGCCAAGACGAAAAAGACTCGTTAATCAGCGATGCATCGGATGCATTAAAATCGGCTGTTAAACCATCTTACTCTAAGCTAATTAATTACCTAGCGCAGCTTGAGAAACGTGCTGATGATCGCGATGGCGCATGGAAACTACCTGACGGCGAAGCGTTTTATAACAACGCACTTAAGCGCACAACTACAACAGATTTAACGGCTAAAGAAATTCATGCTATTGGTCTATCTGAAGTGACACGTATTCATGATGAAATGCGTGAAATTAAAGACAAAGTGGGCTTTAAAGGCGACTTAAAAGCGTTTATGCAGTTTATGAAAACTGACAAACAATTTTACTACCCTAATGATGCACAAGGTAAACAACGCTATCTTGATGAAGCCACTGGGCTTATTGATACAATGAAAACGCGTTTAGATGAGCTATTCATTGTTAAGCCTAAAGCTGATTTAAAAGTAAAAGCAGTTGAAGCATTCCGTGAAAAAGCGGCAGGTAAAGCATTTTACCAACAGCCAGCTCCGGATGGTTCACGCCCAGGTGTTTACTACGCAAACCTTTACGATATGGAAGCAATGCCAACGTATCAAATGGAAGCACTGGCTTACCATGAAGGCATTCCAGGACACCACATGCAAATAGCTATTTCGCAAGAGCTAGAAGGTGTTCCTAAATTCCGTAAGTTTGGTGGCTACACAGCGTATATTGAAGGCTGGGGTTTATACTCAGAGTTCATTCCTAAAGAAATGGGCATGTACTCAGACCCTTACTCAGATTTTGGTCGTCTTTCAATGGAATTATGGCGCGCATGTCGTCTAGTAGTTGATACGGGTATTCACGCAATGAAGTGGACTCGCCAAGAAGGTATTGATTACTACGTAAATAACACGCCTAATGCAACATCTGACGGTGTTAAAATGGTTGAGCGTCACATTGTAATGCCTTCACAAGCAACGGCTTATAAAGTGGGTATGCTTAAGATTTTAGAACTTCGTGAAGACGCTAAAAAACAACTTGGTGATAAATTTGATATTCGCCAGTTCCACGACGTAGTACTTAAAAATGGCCCGGTGCCACTTAATGTACTAGAAAATTTTGTAAATGAATGGGTAGCAAGCAAAAAGGCTTAAAACCAATTTAAACAATTGCTTTAAATATGAAAGGTCGCATTTGCGGCCTTTTTTGTTTTATAGTAGTAAAAAAGATTTTTGGAAATAATAATGGATTTAAGCATACAACTACTTAATGCGCGTATTTCAAAGCAGCAGTTAAATGAGCTCGATAACGACTTTAAGCAGTTAAGCCCTGCTCAGCAAACTTTGCAGCTTAACCATTTATATGACAGTGCCCAACGGTTGAGTGTTAAGTATGACTTTATGCAAAACATAGCAACCCGTATACTAAGTACTAATACAGCACCTTCTCCATTTATTAATCAACTCACTAATATTGACGCATTGAGTTTTTTTACCCCAGCGCTGAGAGTAAATAAAGGCTTTTTAGTACAAGATACACAAGGAAATAACGTACTGCACAATGTGTTTAAGCATGCCGATGCTACAAAGCTGCCATTTAACTATGTGCGTTCTTTAATGTTGTTTGAATCAAATGATGAGTTAGCTAAAGCGCTGGCGCAACCCAACTCTCATGGCTTAACACCAGTTGCCTGCTACATAGCCTATGCAAATAAACCGAGCACACCGGTAAAGCATGAATTTTCAGCTGTGTTAGCATTAATGGAAATAGAGCAAAAACAAAATTCTACTGCAAAACAGCAGCTTGCCAACGTACTAAAAGGGCAAAAAGTTAACGAGACCACAATTTTACTGAGCGCCGCTTACTTGCAACGTTCGACGGCGCAAGTTGCTCACTTAATCAAGGCGCTTTAATTCACTCACAACTTCTGTACGCACGCTATCTATGGCATGCGTAATAGATTGCGCAGCACTTTCGTGATCAACCATATTTGGCCAATTTGTTTGCCAGACCTTTTGTAAGTCTTTTGTTTTTAAATTTACTTTATCAACGGCTAAGTAGCTTAAGTCATGAATTAAGTTAACTTTAACCCAGCCTTTTCGAGGGCTGCCATCTACTTTGTTATTATCGTAATGCGCCGCAAATACAATAAGCTCAAGCTCGGCTAGTTCTTGTAATATTTGAAAGCTAACAATGCGTGTATTGTTATTTTCTTCACTTGCCTCCATTCGCCATGCATTATAACTAAAGCCAATAAACGCAAACACCACGCTCGCTATAGCAGTAAAAAATACGAACGGGGCGCCAGTACAAACTGGCCATATTTAGACTCTGACATATTATTTCCTAGGGCCTGTTTATCTTTCGAGGTTAAATTTGCAGCAGTATGTTTGGTATTTAGGCAAGGCAGAGCCTATGCAGTGTGGTTATTCCCCATAAATAGGCGATAACGTGGAATAAATGCCAAACATGCGCTGCCCGAAGGGTTCTGCCTAGGGGCAATTTACTCTTTGTTGCTCGGTTTTTACTTAGCCAGCTAGGTTACAAACCTCACGCCGCGATTAAATCGCCCCTAGATTGAACAAATTTTAATCCTGAAAGGTCAACAGGCCCTAGTCATTTAAATAATATTCAACACTGGTTACCACTCTTATATTTTTTATTTGCGGTGTATTTGAATCTCGATTACTGATACTAAATTGCCCTTGGCGAGCTGTTTTTATTTTGCCTAATTTTGAATTAGAGTCTTTAGCAAATTTATTAGCGACTTCACGCGCTTTTTCAGTTGCTTCTTGCACCATCGCAGGTTTTACATCATTGAGGCCTGTAAAAATGTATTCAACTTTTGTTTCGTAGCTGTCCTGCACTATTGCGATATCTTGTTTAGCAAGCTGGCTTACTTTACTCAGCGCGTTTTGTACTTTATCTGGCGCAGCAGAATAAACAATAACATTTGAGCGCACTATGTATCTAAATTGCTGATTTTCGTTACTATATTCACGTGCTTGTTTATCAATAACTGACTGGCTGCCTATTGTTATTTCATCGTCGTCAAAACCATGCAGTTTTAAAAAAGCAGTTACAGCATCATTTTTTTTCTCAACTCGGCTGACTAATTTTTCAAGATTATTGTCGGCATCACTAAATTGCAGAGGCCAAATTACTGTATCGGCTATTACTTCTCGCTCGGCCAACCCCTTAACCTGCACAGTACGTTCCATCTCTTTTACACTCAAAGCTGTACTCTTTAAAATAAACCCTAAGCTAATTAAGCCTATACTTAAACAAATAGCCGCTATAACAATGTAAAAACCGGGGGTTTTATTCACAATAATCTCCTTGATTGATATCAATAATAAGCATCTAGACGCTCGAAATAACACAGTAAACAGGGTACATTGAGACTATAAATAACGCAAAATTTAATCAGCCTAGGAAAAACCATGAGCCTTAAGCGCATTACCCAGTTTTTTAATCCAAGCTCAGTGGCCGTTATTGGTGCCTCTAATATATCAACTCGTGCTGGTTTTGTGGTTATGCGCAATTTGCTTCAAGGCGGCTTTAAAGGGCCGATAATGCCTGTTACTCCAAGCCATAGCGCAGTACATGGCGTGCTTGCTTACCCCACTATTGCGGACTTACCAAAAGTACCCGACCTTGCTGTTATTTGTACTAACAAAAACACCTTAATTGATATTATTGAGCAGCTTGGAGAACTTGGCTGCAAAACGGCGGTTGTTATTGCAGATGGGCTTTCTGGAGAGCAAAAAAGTGCGCTCAAAGCATGCGCTCAAGCCAAGCAAGTTACTTTGCTTGGGCCAAATTGTTTAGGCTTGCTGATCCCTCATATTGGTTTAAATGCGAGCTTTTCACATACTGTGGCAAGCCCAGGTAAAATTGCATTTGTATCGCAATCAGCAGCAGTATGCTCAACCATTTTAGATTGGGCTAAAAACAAAGAAATTGGCTTTTCATATTTTGTATCGGTAGGTGACTGCCTTGATATTAACTTTAATGAACTACTCGACTTTTTAGGTCGTGATGCTAAAACCAAAGCTATTTTACTCTACATTGATAACATTGAGGATATTCGTGGTTTTATATCAGCAGCAAGAGCTGCGGCTTTTAGTAAGCCTGTAATTGCGATTAAAACAGGTAAAACAAGTGCGGGTGCACTTGCAGCCGAAATTCACACCGGTGGAAAGCAAAGCTCTGATGCTGTTTACGATGCGTTATTTCAACGTGCAGGTATGCTGCGCGTAAATGATTTACGAGAGCTATTTGCAGCGACACAAACACTTGCCATGCATCCAAAATTATTAAAAGTAGAGCAACTGACTATTTTAACTAATGGTGGCGGGCCGGGAGTTATGGCCGTTGATGAGCTTATTCAAAATTCAGGAAAGTTAGCAGAGCTAAGCATTGAAACTCGAAATGCGCTAAATAAAGTAATTCCACAATCAGAAACCACCTCAAACCCTGTGGATATTTTTGGCGACTCAGCTCCTGCTCGGTACAAACAAGCACTGGAGATTTTATTACACGCTAAAGAAGTTAAAAATTTACTCATAATTCATACCCCATCAGCACTTGCACTCAGCGAAGACTACGCCAACGTTATTGTAGAAACCTTGCAAACATTACCCAAAATGGCGCGCCCTTACGTTATAACTAACTTTATGGGGGAGGATGCATCTTATGCTGCAAGAAAAGTATGCTCTAATAATGCTATACCTACTTACCGTACGCCCGAAGGCGCTGTTGGCGCATTTATGCACTTGGTAACGTATCGTCGTAACCAAAAGCATTTAACGCAAACACCTGAGTCGAACACTGATGACGCAAAAATAAATAAAGTGCCTGCTAAAGCACTTATTAATGAATTTTTAGATGAAGGACAAAGCTACTTACCTACCCATCAGGCAAGCCAAGTATTAAACCATTACGGTATTAAATGCATTCAAACTGAGGTTGCCTACACACCAACAGAAGCGAGAGAGCAAGCCATAGAGCTGGGTTTTCCGGTCGCGTTAAAGCTCATTAGCCCAAGTATTGCCTCAAAGTCTGAAGTAGGTGGTGTGGTGCTTAATTTAAACGACGCCAACGAGGTTGAACAAACCGCTTTTGCAATGCTTATACGTATTAAAAACACGTATCCGGATGCGATTATTGAAGGGTTCTCATTACAAAAAATGGCGCCGCGAGCAGGCGCAAATGAGCTGCGAATTGCGATTAAAACCGAGCCCAATTTTGGCCCTGTTATATTATTAGGTGAAGCAGGAACCGGCCTTGAATATGCACAAGCCGCTGTTGCTCTGCCTCCACTGAATATGAACTTAGCAAAGTATTTAATTGCCGCAGCGCACGATAAAGGCGTACTAAAGGAGCGCATATTACCCGAAAAGGTTGATAAGTATCGTTTATGTGCACTGCTAACACGTATTTCTCAGTTAATTATTGACCAACCTGACATAAGCTCTATGGAACTAAATCCTATCCTTGCCAGCAACGGGCAGTTTTTAGTACTCGATGCCACTATGACCCTTAACCGCTATCAAACTCAGAGCAATCGTAAGCGCTTATCTATTCGTCCCTACCCTATTGAGCTTGTTGAAGTAGTAACACTTAAAAATAACACCCAAGCTACGCTCAGGCCTATAAAGCCAGAAGATGAACAAGCTCATAAAGCATTTGACGAGTCACTTAATAAAGAAGACAGATATAAACGCTTTTTTGGCGAACTACCACAATTTAACCACGATCAACTCGCTAAAATGACGCAAATTGATTACGACCGTGAAATGGCCTTTATTGTTTGCCAACGCTTTGAAGGTAAAACCCGCACACTAGGTGTGTCTCGCGTCATTATGGATCCCGATAACCTACATGCTGAATTTGCTATTGTAGTACGCTCAGACTGCCAAGGTTTAGGGCTTGGTCGCATACTAATGAGTGCTGCAATCAACCACTGTAAACGCCAAGGTGTGGAGTCGATTGAAGGCATAACCTTACCAGAGAATACGGGGATGATTGAGCTAGCCCGAAAGTTAGGTTTTAAAATTAGTCGCGACTTTGAAGAAGGCAGTATTAATATGGTACTTAAACTTAAATAATGAATGAACCACATACTTTAAGACAAAAAATGGCCTGCCTGTTTGAAGGCACAGGTCAATACCATCGAGCAGGACATATTCTTGATATCGCGCTCATTAGCTTAATAATGATTAACGTTGTAGCCATTGTTATTGAATCAATCCCAAGTGTGGCAGAGCAGTATTACAACGAATTCTTAGTTTTAGAAATTGTCTCGGTCGCTATTTTTGCTATTGAGTACTTAGCCAGACTTTGGGCTTGCGTAGATAAAACACAATATGCAGCAATGGAGGGGTCTCATACCAAACGTCGGCTTAGCTACTTTTTCTCCCCTTTGGCAATTGTTGATTTAATTGCGATTTTACCAAGCTTAATGATGTTTTTATTTCCTCTCGATTTACGTTTTTTACGTGTGCTTCGACTATTAAGGGTATTTAAACTCACTCGCTACTCACGCGCCATGCAGCTACTTTTAAAAGCCTTTAACGATGAAGGTAGTTCATTAATGGCTGCTTTTTTTATTATGGCCGTCGTGCTTATTTTAGCTTCATGCGGAATTTATTTAATTGAGCATGACATACAACCCGATAAATTTGGCTCTATTCCCGCGGCTATGTGGTGGGCAATGGCAACACTAACGACTGTTGGTTATGGTGATGTAGTACCTATAACGCCATTGGGTAAATTTTTCGGCGGCGTAATTACACTACTAAGCATGGGAATGGTTGCGATACCTACCGGTTTACTCGCGTCTAGTTTTTCAGAACAAATACGTAAACGCCGCCAATTTTTTGAAGATGCTGTACATGAACAAATTCAAGACGGCACTCTTAATGATACTCAACAAGAACACCTAGAAGAACTACGCTATAAACTAGGCTTGAGTAAACTAGAAGCTAATAAGGCCATTAAAACGCAGTTAAATGAGCATAATAGCCATTTATTTTGTAGGCACTGCGGTAAAAGGCCTTAAATGAGTACTGCCATTATCAATTAAATATATCACTCCAATTGCGATTAATAAGCGGTAGTACTTCGTTATTTGGTACTGGTTTACTAAATAAGTACCCTTGGAAATGCATGCACCCTCGCGCCTTTAAAAAGGCGAGTTGGTGCGAGCTTTCTACGCCTTCAGCTACACATTCTTTACCTAAACTATCAGCAAGCGCGAGTATTGATTGAATAATAGCTTCATCGTCAGAATCTATGCCTATGTCTTGCACAAAGCTTCTATCTATTTTTAATACATCAATAGGAAAGCGCTTTAAATAAGTAAGCGATGCGTAACCCGTACCAAAATCATCCATATACAATCTACAGCCCAACTTTTTAAGTTGTTCCATACTATGTAACGCTTCTTTGGAATCACGCATTAATATTGATTCAGTTATTTCAAAAACAATTGCCTCAGACGATACCCCTGCGTTACTTAACGCTTTTTTTATTTCTGGAACAAGGTCTTTAAACTCAAAATCAAGTGCCGATAAATTAATAGATAAATACAGGCTAGGTGAGGCTTTTCGCCACTCTTTTAGCTCGAGTAAAGCGCGCGCAAAAGTCTGCAGCATAATTTTTGTAATCAGGCCTATACCTTCTGCTGCCACCGAAAACTCTTGGGTTTGCACAAGCTTATTTTCAGGCCAACGTAGCAGTACTTCAAAACCTTCTGTTTTTTGACTTTCAGCGTTAATGATAGGCTGGTAGTAATTACAGAACTCTTCTTCTTGATACGCTCTTGTAAGCTGAGATTCAAGATGCAGCGCTCTTTGAACATGCTGATTCATCTCTTGCTTATAAAACTGATAACGTCCCTCTAAAGAGTCTTTTGCATGATATAACGCTATGCTCGCAGCTTTTAAAAGCGCTGATCCTTGCTGCGCATCATCTGGTGATATAGACACGCCAATACTTAAATTAACGTTTACGACTTGACCATTAATCGTAATATTTTGATTCACACAATCCATTAACTTAGTACATATAATGAGTACTTGTTCTATTTGATGAATGTCTTCTACCAGTACAACAAATTCATCGCCACCAAATCGAGCAACACTATCCGATGGACGCAAGGAGCATTTTAAACGCTCAGCTACCTCTTTAATAAGCTCATCAGCAACTGCATGCCCTAAAGAATCATTAAAGTATTTAAAACGCTTAATATTTATATGTAATAAAGCAACTTTACATTCGTGAAATTTTGCTTGCTCAAGGGCGTGTTCAACGCGGTCGTTAAATAACGTACGATTTGGCAGCCCAGTTAAAGCATCGTAATTGGCTAATAAGTGCAGCTCGTTTTCAGCTGATTTTTGTGCGTTTATATCGGTTAAAATAATGACATAGCTATTAAGACGCTGTTCGTTATCGGCTACTGCACTTATTTTCACAAGTACATGGCGTGGCTCACCATTTGCTAAAACCACACTGTCTTCACACGAAAAGTGCTCCCCAACAGATAGCTTTTGCATTATGCGTAAATAATCGAAACGATTGCTGCGCGATATACCTAAATTTAATGCTCGACTAGATAACGACTCAGCAGAGAAGCTAAAGGCGGTCTGCAGGGATTTATTGGAGGCCCTAATATTTAAATTTTTATCGAGAATAAACACCCAATCACGTGTTTGTTCAAACGCTGCGGTAAATAATAATGCATGTTCTTCAAACACCATCTCACGGGTCATATTTGTGTAGGTACCCGCTACTTTTTGTGGCGTTTTATCATCCCACTCAACTACTTTCCCAAAATCCTTATACCAGCGCCAATAGCCTTTTGCATGGCGCAGGCGGTAGGTGCAATTAAAATAACCTTTATCGGTAGATAAAAATTCAAGCCACTCTAAGCGAAATAGTTGTTTGTCTTGCGGATGAATTTTAGATAAATATTCATCTAGGCTCACGGTTTCATTTTCGTAGCCTAATTCACTCGCTAAGCGAGGTTGATAAATACTTGGATTACTTGATTCCCAATCCCAAACACCCGACTCGCTGCCTTCAAGAGCTAGCTTTAAACGCGCTTCGCTTTCTTTACTTTCTTTATTTGCTGCTAATAAAATACGCTGGATTTTATTACGGCGCATAACCCACATAGCAACAAAGCCAATAAACAACATGCCATAAAGCACCATAAAATAAGGTGCACGCCAAAGCGGATACTTTACTTTTATTTTTAAAATAGCGGGCGAAGTATATTCGCCAGTCAGCGGATCTTTAGCCCAAACTTTTAATTGATAATTACCTGGATTTAATTTTGGAAACAGTACGCGATTGTTATTTCGAGTATAACTTTTTTGCCCGTTATCGAGTTGATACTCATAAATGATGCGTTCTTGATTACTGAATGCCATGGCCGAAAATGCCACTTCAAGCCCTATATCATCATGATTTAACACAACCTCGTTGAGCGGCTGTTTTAAATCAAGCGATAAATCTCGAGACATTAAATCAACTCGCGTAATATTTACGTGATCAATAAGCGACTGGTAATTTTGGTTTTCCATTGGATGAAAATAAGTAAATCCTTTTAAGCTACCATACGCAATATGGCCATCTTTGAGCTGTGCCATGGCGTTACTATTAAACTCAGCTGAAAGTAGCCCCTCTGATGTAGAAAATTGCTGAAAATGAAGTGTTTCTGGGTTTAATCGCCAAATACCTTTATGGCTGCTCATCCAAATCATACCATCATCATCTAGCACCATATCGTAGAGTAGTGTGCCTAATTTATTTTTCTCTAAATCGATTGTATGGACTAATTGGTAGGTAGATGCATCAAGGCCTATCAAGCCAAAATTAGAAAGTGATATCCACAATATATTGTTGTTATCAATTAAGTAAGAAAGCACACTAATGGCTACGTTTTCATGCTGTTTTGGCACTTTGTAAATCATTTTAAGTGCTAAATCACTTGGGTTTACTTGGTATAAAATACCGGCATTAAAAAACAATGGTGAGTCTGGTTTATTGCTCAGCGCAGGTAAAAAGCCATGAGCTAAAAAGGGTTCAAATTGATCAAATTGGCCACCCAAACGCGTTATTACTTGAGAGTCTATATTGTATATAAATACCCCATGATCTGAGTGCACAAAGTATAAGTCGCCATTTGGCATTAATGTAACGCCATGCACCCTACCGGTAATTAGCTCTTGATTAGCAGGGTCATGCACTTTAGGTTCGCTAACTTGATGCGTTACAGGATCAAAAATAAACAAACCACGGTTTGTATAAAGCCATAAATTGTCTTTATAAGGTGTTATTTCGTATACGGTAAACTCAGTGGTGAGTAAGTCGACTTTGTAGTCTTTTAAATAAACTTTGCCAACATTTGTTTTTAAATCAACTTCAGTAATACCATTGTGCGTTGCAAGCCAGAGTTTATCTTTATATTCAGTAATACCCCAAATAGAGTGATGTGATAAACCATCGCCCCCGAGTAAAGTGCCATCGATATTATTAAAATGATAACTGTCATGAGATAAATAAAATGCCCCATCGGTTTTAGTCGCAACCCAAGTACCACCCGATTTATCTTTAGCCATATCAATAATACTGGTATCAGCAAGTGTGTACTTACTTTGGGCTATTCGGGTGTTTTTAATCATTTCCCCAGTGCTTAAATCAAATTTAAACAAGCCTTTATCAGTAGCTAAATCTATTTTTCCGTGTTCGTTTACTATGCTCCACACATTTAAATCAGTTAGTAATACCTTACTTTTAAACGGTAAATCTGGACGTTCAAACATTTTTGATAAGTTACTAATATCAACTTCGTATAAGCCTTTTACCGCCCCTACTAACAACTGTTTATTTTCACCTAATGCGAACGACTTAACATTATTTTGATAAATATGCTCAGCTTCACCTTTTAAGTGTTGTAGTGGCCTAACCTGCTCTGTTGCAATATCAAATACATATGCACCATGGCTTGTACCAATAAATATATAACCATTGTAGGCAAACAGCTTTCTCACAAGGGTATTTTTATATTTAGCGGGTAGCTCAAAGATAGTTGTAATTTCTCCGGTCGCAATATCAAGCTTTGCAAAATCGCGGCCTCGCCCAATCCAAAGTGTTTTTTTATCAACGGCCACCATACTAAAAACAGATTGATTGATAATTTCTTCTTCACTAGTGGGTTTTTCTAAAAACTGCTGATATGAATCTGTTACGGGGTCGTATCTAAATAGGCCTGCAAGTAAAGAAGCTATCCAAATGTGCCCTTGGGTATCTTGGTAAATACGATCAATGATCGCTTCTTCTAATTCACCATTAGGGCCGTTTATTGGAATAACTTGATAGCCATCATAACGATTAAGCCCAGCCTCAGTAGAAAGCCAAAGGTAACCATTAGTGTCGATAAGCATTGTATTAACGTAGCTTTGCGATAAGCCTTCGCTTGGAGATAAACGTTTTACTTGTGCGCCTACTTGGCAACTTAGGATAGCGATTAAAACTACAAAGCAACTAATGATCCCGTTAACGCATTTACTCATGCTTATTCCATATTATTATTTATTATTATGGGTACTCTAGAGCGACTATATTTCGATGTTTGTAAGTATCAAAAAGTACTTGTAAAGCAAGAGTATATGTTAACACCTGGTTAAAACCAATAGCACAATATAAATCAACTACGTTTTTATATGCGAAGGTATTAATCTTCTTATCTTGCGACTTTAAGAGTGTTGATAATAGCTGCTTAGCAACACCTTTACCGCGATGCTCCAGTGCAACAAACACGGTAGATAAAAATAAAAAATCTGTTTTATCTTGTAACCTACATGCTGCAACTATTTCATTATTATAGTAAGTAACCCATACTTTATCTTGTTTATTAGCCCGTCCTCTTACATTATGTTTTTTATAAAATTTATTAACGAGTGGAATTTTTATCTCATCCAATAATTCAACTATATGCATATTTATATCAACACTTAGCTAAGCATCAAGGCTAAATATTGCTCAAACTTTTGCTTTAACACCATTTGCTCTGCCATTGGGCGGCTATGAATTGTATTATAAACTTGCTCTCGCGTTTTTTTGTTTCGCTTAATTTGATACGCCCAAAAAGACGCTTCATAATCTAACTGAATTTGGTATTTTTCTTCACGTGGCAATAGGCATAAATTAAAACTCACAATACTTCCTCATTCGCTTTTAAAATTATTTGATTAACCCCGAAACTGGGCAAGAGGTAATCTCCTTGTTATTATACGCGTCTTATTTTATTTATTTCTGTAGTAATTGGAACTGATAATGAATAGACATTTTAGTATCTTGTTATTATTGGTAAATTTATCTTTTAGTGCCTCTTGTTTTAGTCATCAATACAACCTCACTTTTAATCGTCCGCAAAGTACACCACAAGCTGATTATGCCTTAGAGCTATTAAAGTTAGCATACGCAGATATAGGTTTTAAAATATATATCATCGATTTTAGCCACCAAAATGCTTTGCTAGCTGCAAATAATGGCGTACTTGATGGACAGTTAGGAAGAGATGTAAGCGTTGAAGAAAATTACGAAAACTTAATTAGGGTCGATTATGAGCTATTTAAGTTTGACTTAGTGTTATATAAAAACTGTTTACCTAGCAGTTTAGAGCAACTAGATAGCGTCGCAATTGTTGATGGCTACCCTGTCCAAGAACATTATTTAGCAAACACTCAATTTGCAGGAAATATTATTAAAGTTAAAAGTATGAATGCCCAGCTTAATTTACTAGCTCAGCAAAAAGTACAAGGGGCTTTAATGATTAACTTTATAATGCAAAACAACGATCTCCCTACACCGCAAGGTTGCTTTGAAAAAGAAGTGTTGAATACGTATCCGCTTTATCATTATTTAAATAAGCGTAATAAAAACCTAGTAGAAAAACTTAAAATGTCATTAATTAACTTAACTAACAATGGCACTGTGTACGCACTAAGAGCCAAATATGGATTAAGCTTTTAAAAATCGAACCCTTGTTGCTCTGCCTGTGTACTTGGCACTGCATTTTGCTGCTTTTTTTGAAGATAGCGTTTGTAGCGCTGCTGGCACAAACTAAGCACCTTCTTTTTTTGGTCGTTAGTTAAGGTATTCCACGAAAAGCGTTCATCGCGACTACGATAACATCCCTTACAATACCCTCTGTTATTAACTAAGCAAATACTTTTGCAAGGGCTTGGAATATCAAATATTTCAATTTGTTGCATAGCATTCGCACCGTTTAATCAGAGGTACTTAGTATAGCGTCATTTTTGAGCAAAAAAAAAGCAGCAATTAAATTGCTGCTTACTTTTATTAAGCTATGAGCATTAATGCTCGCAGCTATTTGTGTTTATCTCTGCTTTACGATGAAACGGCTTAGCATACATAGCTAGCACTAATGGTTTTAACTCTTCAGGCACACAGGCTAAACGTTGTTCAAATGTCGCTGTATCAGGAGAGTCTATTACCGCCTCTTTACAGCCACCAGCAATGTAATTGCCTGGGTGTAAATAAAACGAATCAACAATTTGCCTATCAATCGTTTTAGCAAGCTCTTCAGCACTATCACATTTAGATTCAATTGGTTGCCCAAATGCTAAATGCACATGCCCTTTAGCAGTACTAAAGCCTTCAACAATGCTCGCAATATCTTCACCAGCCGATTTAACGTACTCACCATGGTGTTGTTTATGGTAAAGCTCTTTGGCTTTAGCAATTGCACACGGCTCATATTGATAAGAAATAGAAACCGGCACTATTTTTAACTCTTTAATATAATCGCCAAACTCTTTCTTTTGTTTACGCCCGTTTAATTGCAACATTTTTAGAAGCGCAGGATCAGTTTGATCAAAACCGTCTTTTGCACGCCCTTCTTTTTGCGCAATCCAAATAGAATTTCCACCCACTACAGAATCGTAAATGTATGACGATAATTGAGTCAGTGCTTTTAGCATCTCTTTTGGTGCTTTAGCAGAGCGCTTAACGATAAAGCTTTTATTTAGACGCATAAGCTCAGTAATGTAAGGTATTTGCAATAAATTATCGCCAATAGCAATGCGCACTGTTTTCATTTTATGTTGATATAAACCCCAGTTTACTAATGCAGGATCAAGCACTATGTCTCTGTGGTTTGAAATAAATAAATAGGCCTGGTTAGCATCTAATTGATCTAACCCAGAAAAGGTTACTTTTGACGTGGTGCGCTTTACTAATTTATCTAAGTATTGCGCAACTTCGTTTTGCACGTCTTCGACGGTACTTACTTTACCCCATTTTTTGCGCAATTGGCTTCTAACCAATGGACGAGCTATAAATGGCACAGACGATAAAAAGCGTGGTAGATTATATTTTGCGATCACATCAATAAACGCATTATCGTTCATTAAACGCGAAAGCGAAGCCGTAACTTCATCATCGTTATAAGGTCTTATATCAGCGTACTTATCTTCTAATTCACTCATTACTACATCTATAATGTTAAAAAACGGCACACGAAAGCGCCGTATTTTGGGATTATTATTCTCTAACTGATTATAACTCAGCCAATATCAAATGCGAAATAACCAAAAAACGATTTTTTATTTTAGCAACTTGCTTTAAAAACGAGTTTAATTACCTTCTATGACCATAGGCTTGCTTATAAGTGCAAAAAAACTGATCAGTCTAGCAAAATACCATGTTCTCAATCTGCTAGTGGGCAGACCACTACTACATAGCCCTCTAATCATTTGGTAGTAATACCATTAACAAAGCCTTTCTTTCGTAGTACCTTAAGCCCATATTTTAGATTTTTGATGGATCGTAGGCATCTTTTTACGATTTTAACTCTTTCAGATCCACTTATTTTAGGGCTCATAATGAACATTACTATTCTTGATAACGCTACGTTAGCTAAAACGTCTCTTACTTGTATTGAACAACTTGGTAAATTAACGACTTATGAACTTACTAGCCCAGAGCAAGTTATTGAACATTGCCAAGGCGCTGATGTATTGATCACTAATAAAGCGGTTTTAAATCGCGATACGATTAGTCAGCTAACACAGCTTAAATTGATTTGCGTAAGTGCAACCGGTACTAATAATGTTGATTTAGAAGCCGCTAAAGAATTTGGTATTGCCGTAACTAATGTAGCTGGCTATTCAACCCCTTCTGTTGTTCAACATACATTTTCTTTAATTACTAACTTACTGGGTAACACACATCGCTATCAGGCGGATTGCCAGCAAGGCGCTTGGCAAAAAAGTGAAATGTTTTGCATACTCGATTACAGCTTTAACGACTTACAAGGCAAAACATTTGCCATTATAGGCGGTGGTACGCTAGGTAAAGGCGTTGCTAAAGTGGCTGAGGCATTTGGCGCAAATATTATTGTTGCAGAGCGCAAAGGTGTTGCATGCCGCGATGGTCGTATGCCTTTTGAGGACGTTATTAAAACAGCCGATATAATCAGTGTTCACTGCCCACTTACCGATGAAACACGTGATTTAATTGCACTTAATGAGCTTAAAATGATGAAGCCAAGTAGTATTATTATTAACACTGCTCGTGGTGGCATTATTAACGAAGCCGACTTAGCTACAGCACTTGAGCAAAACCTAATTGCTGGAGCCGGGGTTGATGTACTAACTAAAGAACCTGCTGAGCTTTCAAACCCACTTGCTAATTACAAAGGCAATAACTTACTACTTACTCCACATATTGCATGGGCAAGTACTGAATCTATTGTGCGTTTAATTAATGAGGTAAGTTTAAACATTGCGGCATTTAATAAAGGCGAATCACGCAACCGCTTGGTGTAACTGCACTGCGGGAAAATAGTTAAAAAAACTAAAATGTGGCTGTTTTTACTAATTATTTTTGCAAATGATTAGTAAAACATAGTCCTTAAAATCTAACCAATTGAATTAAAAAGCTTTTAAACTTGGCCTACTACTTGCCTTATATGATCAAAATATTAAAAACTCATTTAAGGAATATCACAATGAAAAAATCTCTATTAGCAGCAGCCCTTATTGCACCATTTTTAACTGGCTGTGTTATTGCCGTATCTGATGGTGAAGCTGAGACTCATTGGGCAGGGAAAAACTCATCAAGCTGGCAAGCACAACATAAAAATAATCGTGAAGCTATATCAGAGCTAAAAATGGATAGCAGCTATCAATCTGTTTTAACGCAATTAAAAACGCCTAATTTCACAGAACTATTAAAAAA
Source organism: Pseudoalteromonas sp. EB27 (assembly GCF_001974875.1). Classification (GTDB taxonomy): domain Bacteria; phylum Pseudomonadota; class Gammaproteobacteria; order Enterobacterales; family Alteromonadaceae; genus Pseudoalteromonas. Next base: position 116,326 of record NZ_MTQD01000010.1, on the reverse strand, counting down.
AGATGACGATATATACCAAGTACTTTTTTATGTAACTCATAGCAAGCATTCAGATTCTAAAACAACGAAAGATGAATGTACGCCACTTGTATTTAAAAATGATAAGTTAGTGGGCATTGGTGACACTGCTTTAGGTATGATCACGCAGTAACAATAAAAATAGTTTGATACTAAAAACGCCAATATAAATGTTGGCGTTTTTTATATTAAATTTTTACCGTGCGACTATTCTATCTCGCCCTGCATCTTTAGCAGCATATAAGCCTAAATCCGCCTCTTCTAATAATGCTTGCTCAGCATACACTTTACCACTTTGCGTGGTGGCGATACCTATACTAATAGTTATGTGGTCTGCATTTAATGAGGCTTTGTGTTCTATATTTAAAGCATTTACAGCGTTGCGTAATTTATTAGCAAACTCCAAGGCTTCATGCTTATCAATTCCCGGTAAGACGGCTGCAAATTCTTCACCACCATAACGAGCTATGAAGTCACTACCACGTTCACACTGAGCTGCGAGTGCTTGCGCAACATCCTTTAAGCATTCATCACCAGCACGATGTCCGTAGCAATCGTTGTAACGTTTAAAATGGTCTATATCCATAAGCAACACAGATAGTGGTGTTCCGCTTCGTTTACTGCGGCGCCATTCTCGAGCTAAGTTTTCGTCTAGGTAGCGTCTATTTGGGATTTCAGTTAAGCCGTCAATCGAGGCTAGCATCTCTAGCAGATCATTTTTTTGCTTTATAAGTAATTGGTTACGTACTCTAACGCGCACAATAGAAGGGCTAAATGGCTTAGTTATATAGTCCATAGCACCGAGCTCTAGGCCCTTAGCTTCGTCGTCGTGGCTACGATTAGCTGATATAAATATAACAGGGATCGATTGAGTTATCGGATTTTCTTTAAGTTGTACAAGCACTTCATAGCCGTCAATTCCTGGCATAATCACATCAAGAATAATTAAATCAACTTGCGCAGTTTTTACAAAGGTCAGTGCTTTTTCACCACTTTCAACTAAGAATACGTCGTGTTCTACTTTAAGTGTTTTTTCAAGTACTAATCGGTTGATTGGATCATCATCTACAATAAGTACTTTAGCTCTTTTCGACATCCCTAGCCCCTACCCCTTTTATAAAAACAATTACCTGTTCTAACTGCATAATAAGCTCTTTCAGTGTTATTTCAACAGGCTTGTTAGTTGTTTTAAGTGTTCTTTCACACAATAAAGCGCAGTGAGACAATCGTCTAAAACCTAAATTCCCTGCTACACCTTTTATACTATGCACTAAGCGTACCAAATCATCCTTATTGGTTGTTTCTTCTATTTGCGATAGCTGGGTTTCACATAAATTAGCAAACTTATCAATCATTGTATTGAGGAGCTTTTCATCCATACTAAACTGCGTTAAAGCGAATGATTTTTCGAAAAAGCTTGGTTTCACTAAGTTTAAATCGGCAATTGCATCAATAAGCACTTTAGCAACAACTGGTTTAGTTAAATGCTTATTCATACCGCACTTTAAAGAACGTTCAATATCAGCAGGCTCACAATGAGCCGTTAAGGCAAAAATAGGCAGCTGCTTTGCGTCAAACTGTTGACGAATTAAGGCTGTTGCTTGGCAGCCATCTATTTGTGGCATTTGCACATCCATCAATATTAAGTCGGGTCTTAAAATTTGCAATAATTCCATGCCAATAGATGCGCTTAAAGCAGTCACTACATTTACGTTTGCTTGGCGAAGTACACTGCTAATTATTTCTAAATTAAGTTGATTATCATCAATGGCTAACACAAGTAGACCCGATATATCAGCTTTAATCTCAGCAACGTTGTGTATTACCGCATTGGTACTCGCTTTAGGCTTTTGCTGAGAGTTCAAGCTAAATAGCCTTTGTCCCAATGCCGATGCTTTAACGTGGTGCGCAGCTAAATGCTCACTTGTTGGTAAATTAAGCGTGTGCTGATGATTAATAATAATTACCGATGTTTCTTTAGCTGATAACGAATCATTAATTGCTTCAATATTTAAAAGTGCAGGTAAGTCGGCTGCATCTATTATTATTTTTTGAATATTGGAGAGCTTAATTGGGTATTTGAGTACTTCATCTAAATTAATATTAGCAAGCTCTGTATAAGCATTTGTTACTTGCTTAAGCTCTTTACTTTGATCCGATAAAATAGCCAATGTATTAGTCGGTAACATCGTATTTTTAGTGGTATCAACCAAAAAGCTAACGCTGAAGTAAAACTCACAGCCATGGCCTTTTTTACTCTTTAAAGCAATCTCTCCCCCCATTAATGACACCGCATGTTTAACAATAGCTAAACCTAACCCAACACCATGATGTATGCGTGTTGAAGACTCATCACCTTGCGTAAAAGCGTCAAATAAACGCCTTTGATCGGCTTCATCTATACCCATACCGGTATCGATTACTTTAAAGCAAATATGCTGTTGCTCTAGGCTATTGCTTTCAATCAGTTCCATTTTTAAAGTAATAGAACCTGTTTTTGTAAACTTAACAGCATTTGTTAATAAATTACCTAATATTTGCTGCAAGCGAATGCTGTCGCATATCAAATCAGGCGCTATTAAAGGGTCAATATCAATGACAAATTCAATACCTTTTCCTTCGCACAATGGAGCCGTTAAACTTTCGCAAATATCCACCAGCTCAACCATGCTAAAAGATGCTTGTTTTAAATCAGTTTGCGAACTTTCTATACGTGCAAAATCAAGCATTCTATTGAGCATTAGCAACAAGCTTTGTGCTGCATGCTTAGCTTGGTCAGTTTGTTGTAATTGTTTTTGTGTTAAGCCTTGCTCAATAAGCATATCGAGCAGCCCTAAAACAGCGTTAAGAGGAGTGCGTATTTCATGACTTAAGTTGGCTATAAAGCGACTTTTAGCAAGGGTTGCCCGTTCGGCATCAAGTTTCGATTTAGTTAATGCGCTCACATCCTGAATGTGAATAACATAATAAGCTGGGTCACGGTTTTCATCCCATACGAGAGACACACTCAGTTGCAACCAACTTGTTAGTCGCCCCTGCGACAGTGTTAAGTGATATACACGTTTTTTGTCATCTAACAATTGCGCTAAGGTTGTTTTTATTTGCTGCCATTGAGAGTCATCAAACAATGCTTTCAACTGCTCGCCAACCAGTACTTGCTGTTCAGAGAATTGCTTCCTAGCTGCTTTATTTACTTGTAATATAGTATGTTCAAGCGAAAGTAAAACCACGCAGTTAGCGGCAAATTCAATCGCGCTTCTAAATTTTGATTCAGATGCTTTTAAAGCCAATAATGCTTGTTGCTGCTCGGTAATGTCACGGCCAATACCCATTGTTCCTAATAAGTGTTGATGTTCATTATAAAAAGGTGCAATAGTAAGTTGATATGATTTTGTATCAGTTTCGATGCGCTTCTCAACACTATTTCTATTTTGTAAAACTTGTTTTTCAAGCGCATTTATTTGCTGATCGTTGTCACCTAAATCATCTACATATTTACCTACTAATGCAGTTTGATCTTTACCAATATAAGCTTCAAATGCTTTATTACACCCTAAAAAGGAGCCATCAATATTTTTAAAATAAATTAGATCTGGCACACTGTTTAGCATAGTGTTGAGCAAAGCCAAGTGGCGCTCTTTAGCTTCGTAACTGCGACTTAGTTTTTCTGATTGCAGCTGAACTTGGTCATCTAGCGCTTTATTCGCATCTTGTAATGAATCAACCAACTCTTTATTTTTAATAAATACCCTCTTCACCTTAGAAAACCAAGGTTGCCAGCTCAGCGGTATTTTGTAATTTAGCTGCTCTTCGAATTGCGTACCGTTACTCTCCAAATACGACATTAAGTGAGTCATTGGCTTTATAAAAATACGCTGACTTAACCAAAAAAACACGCCAAACATAATGCTTAAAAACAGCGTTAAAAATGCAAACTCTAATAATATTTCATACTTAATTAAGCTTATTAATTGGGGTTTGTGCTCGTAAAATGCCGCGTGAATAGGCAACTCATCCAAAGGTTGCATAAAGTAATTACTACCACTAGTTAATACTGTTTTTTTACTATGGTGCTGGGCCAAGTTAGGCCAATAGCTTTTTAACGCTGTCGCTTGCTCTATTAACTGTTTAGAGCTGGCGATAATTTGATGTGATTGATTCATAAAAACGTATTCACCACTACTCGGTGAAACCTTTTTTAACCACCCAGAAATTGCTTGAACATCATAAATTAAAATAATGTAATCAGCTGAGCCTGTGCTTCGTTGTCGGCCAATAGCAAAATACGATTTGTCATTAACTTTAACAATAGGACTTGAGGTAAGTTTATTTGGTAAAAATTTTGGCTTAAACTTCTCATTTAGAATTTCAGTAAGCATTGAACTTTGGCTTTTGTTGCGCCTGCTGACATAAGCAAAACCATTATCATCAACATATGCTACAGCCGATAACGACTGCATTAATGCAAGCGTTGTATTAAACGAAGGCCCTAATGCAATCGCCCGTTGCCACTGTATAAGTGCCTTAGTAGATAACGCAAACTCGCCCTTACCTACAATTTCAGTACCTTGCTCACTAAAGTGACGGTAATAGTAACCATCATATTGATTTATACCTTCAAGTAGGCTTTGGTTTATTTGTTGAACGGTCGTTTGCTCGTATAAGCTAAACATTGTAGTAAGTAAATTACTCACCGATTCCATCCCGTGAGTAACCTGCGCTGAAACATTCGTAAAATCGGCTTCGCGTTTTTCAACCGCCCGCTCAAGCTTTATATTATATAAGTGCAAGCACAGTAAAAAAGCGACAATCAATGGCACTAAAAGCGCAATAAACAACGAACGATAATAATGTTTCAGAGGTAAAAAATTCAATGTACTGCCTGCCATTTGGCTCGAAAATCAATCGATAGACTATCGAGCCAATTTGTTAAGCGCAAGTTATAAATTTTCTTCTGCAAATGACGCTAAGCGGCTACGTACCACACCATTGAGGTTTATAGTTGCGCTGCCTTCAAAGTTTTTAAAGCGCTCTACTATGTACGTTAAGCCCGATGTTACTGGCGTTAAATAGTTACTATCTATTTGCGCCAAGTTACCTGTACAAATTAATTTAGTACCTTCGCCGCAGCGGGTAATAATAGTTTTGAGTTGAGATGCCGTTAAATTTTGGCTCTCATCTAAAATCACTACCGCATTTTGAATGCTACGCCCGCGCATAAAATTAACCGATTTAAACTGTACATTAGCCTTCTCCATAATGTAATTTCGACTCGATATCGGATTTTCGTCGCCTTTGTGCAATACCTCTAGCGTATCGGTAATGGCTGCAAGCCATGGTGCCATTTTTTCCTCTTCAGTGCCTGGTAAAAAGCCAATGGACTCTGCTATTTCTGGCGTATTACGAGTGACTATTACTTTATCGTAAATACCTTTTTCGATGACCATTTCAAGGGCGCTGGCAAGTGCTAACAAGGTTTTACCGCACCCTGCTGGCCCTGTTAAAATAACAAGTTCAATACTTGTATCGAGCAGCGCATCAAGCGCCATTCCCTGATAAATATTTTTTGGCTTAACGCCCCATGCTTGTTGGTGCATTAAACGCTCAACACCAATATCTTTGAGCGTTATGTGCTCGTCATCGTATGATTTAACACGTGCCGCAAACTGATCCCCACCATCAAGTAAATATTCATTACAAAATACATCTGGTATTAAGTTTTTAGGCACATGATGAAACGTATCACGCCCGTGTTGCTCGGTATTACACTCCCCAACATGCTCCCAAAAATCACCTTCGATTTTTTTATAACCACTAGTGAGTAGGCTTATGTCATCAATAAGTTGATCAGTGCGATAGTCCTCAACATATTTAAGCCCTGCGCCTTTGGCTTTTAAGCGCATGTTGATATCTTTTGTTACTAATATAACTTTTGAATCACTGTGCTGCTTTTGTAAGTACACGGCGCAATTAATAATACGATGGTCGTTTTCGTTACCAGGCAAACCAGAAATGGAGTCGGCAAATAAATGGTCGTTTACAATTATGAGGGTACCTGCAGAGCTCGCTTTTGCCTTTTTGTTACTCGGTAGCGCCACGCCTTGTAGCATTTGTTCAGGCGTTGCATTTTTAAGTACTTCATCTAATCCACGAATAGCGACGCGCGCATCACGACTTACGTCGTGTTTTCTGTCTTTTATGTGGTCAAGCTCTTCAAGCACCGTCATCGGAATTACAACGTCATGCTCTTGAAAAGACAAATAAGCGAGGGGTTCGTGAAGTAGTACGTTGGTATCTAGCACATACATTTTACTTTCAAGGTTTGAAGCTTTTTCCATAGCACTTTCCTTACGTTTTATGATTTTTATGCTATACCAAAATAACTAAGTAAAACGGGCAAAACTTAAACCTGCAATACTTAATTGCCAAGGCATAATGTAAGTTTAGTCTATTTGTCATAAAAGTCCGTTTTATTACAAACTGTAATTAGTTTTGATTTACCTAAAAAAGAGTCATAAACAAGCTGTTTTAATAGTAATAATTAACACTTACAAAATTAATTAAAAGTGAGCCAAATAGCGCCTTGCAGTGGTGTTAGCTTACAGGTAACATAGCCGCCTTTTTCATCATAGACGAGACATACATGAATTTTTCCTTAGGTCAGCGTTGGATCAGTGATACAGAGTCAGATTTAGGATTAGGCACCGTTGTTGCCATTGAAGGCCGTCAGGTCAGCATATTATTTCCTGCCAGTGGTGAGAGCCGTGTTTACTCTTGTGCAGAAGCACCTGTTACCCGTGTGGCATTTAATCCTGGCGATGTGATCAAAAGCGTTGAAGAATGGGAATTAGAAGTAGAGTCTATTGAAGTACAAGGCGAGTTACTGTGTTATCACGGCACCCGTGTTGATAACGGCGAAACTGCCAAGCTTAAAGAAACCTTTTTAGATCATTTTATTAAGTTTAATAAACCACAAGATCGTTTATTTGCAGGTCAAGTCGATCGTTTTGATCGCTATACACTTCGCTACCAAACGTGGTTACATAAATTTGAACGTGAACAATCGCCTATTAAAGGCTTAATTGGTCAGCGTGCTAATCTTATTCCGCACCAGCTTTATATTGCCCAAGAAGTGGGTAAACGTTTTGCACCACGCGTACTTTTATCAGACGAAGTAGGCCTTGGTAAAACAATTGAAGCGGGCATGATTTTACATCAACAAATTATTAGTGGCCGTGCGAGCCGCGTACTTATTGTTGTACCAGAAAATCTACAACACCAATGGTTAGTAGAAATGCTACGCCGCTTTAATTTACATTTTTCTATTTTTGATGAAGAGCGCTGCGACGAAGCGTTTGCAGATTCACCAAACGTGTTTGATACAGAGCAACTAGTACTTACCAGTCTTGAGTTTTTAACCAAGAAAAAACGCTGGTTTGAACAAGCAACGCTTGCTGATTGGGATTTACTAGTAATCGATGAAGCTCATCACCTAAGTATAAATAACGGCAAGCCAAGCTCAGAGTACCAACGTATGGCAGAGCTTAGCCAAGATATTCCGGGCCTTATTTTACTTACAGCAACGCCTGATCAACTTGGTCACAGCAGTCACTTTGCACGTTTACAGTTACTCGACCCTGATCGTTTTTACGACTACGACGTGTTTAAAGAAGAAGAAGCAAATTATAAAGACGTTGCTGAAGCTGCAAATCAATTACTGCAAGAGCAAGGGCTAGACGACACAGCCAAAGCTACACTGATTGAGCTATTAAAAGAAACCGACATTACTGATATTCTTGAAAAAGCACAGCAAGGTGATTTACCAGCACGTAAAGAAATACTTAACATGCTGCTCGATCGCCACGGCACGGGTCGCATATTATTCAGAAACAGCCGCAGCGGTATTGATGGCTACCCAAGTCGTAAATTACACGCCTATCCAATGGCACTGCCAAAGCAGTATAAAACGGCTATGTCGGTTCTCGGTAATATGGGCGGCATTCAAAACCCTGAACTAAGTGCACACCGTGCTCTTTTTCCTGAAAAAATATTTCAAGAGTTTGAAGGCGAAAGCGCAAGCTGGGGTCTATTCGATCCACGTGTAGATTGGTTAATCGACACTCTTAAAACGCTTAAGCGCGAAAAAGTACTACTTATATGTGCTAAAGCTGAAACAGCTATCAGCCTTGAGCAAATACTGCGTGAACGCGAAGCAATTAAAGCATCGGTATTCCACGAAGGCATGTCTATTATTGAGCGTGACCGCGCTGCTGCATTTTTTGCAGATGAGTACGATAATGCACAAATATTACTGTGTTCAGAAATTGGCTCAGAAGGTCGTAACTTCCAGTTTTCACATCACTTAGTGTTGTTTGATTTACCACTGAATCCAGATTTACTAGAGCAGCGTATTGGTCGATTAGACCGTATAGGTCAAACACAAGATGTGAACATTCATGTGCCATATTTTGAAAACACCGCTCAAGAAGTATTGCTACGTTGGTACAACGAAGGTCTAGACGCATTCGAATCTACCTCGTCAACGGGGCAAATGCTTTACAAAGAGTTTCGCGATGACTTACTTGAGTATATTGCTGCGCATAACTGCGATGAAGACGACCTAGATCCATTACTTGAGCAAGTAGCACAGCAAAATGCCGTACTGCGTAAAAAAATGGAAAGCGGACGAGATCGTTTATTAGAGCTACATTCATCGGGTCAAGGTGCTGCAGATTCGCTTGTAGCTGAAATCGAAAAACTCGACAATCAGTTTGAACTACCAAGCTACATGATCAACGTGTTCGATACGTTTGGCGTAAGCCAAGAAGATAAAGGCGAAAATACCATTATCTTAAAACCAACGGAGCATATGTTAAACCCATCATTCCCATCGCTTAAAGAAGATGGCATGACCGTGACCTTTGATCGTGACACGGCTCTTTCGCAAGAAGACGTGCACTTTGTTAGTTGGGATCACCCAATGGTGCAAGGCACCATGGATATGATTTGTGACGACGACTTTGGTAGCGCATCGGTAGCATTGCTTAAAAACAAAAAGTTACCACCAGGCACCTTTTTTGTTGAGCTTATTTTTGTTGCAGAAGCAATGGCACCAAAAGTATTACAGGTTGGTCGCTTTTTACCGCCTACACCAATTCGTATATTGCTTGATAAAGCAGGTAATAACTTAGGTGAGAATGTGGCTTTTGAAGGTTTTAACCAGCAGTTATCTGCAATTGGCCGTCAAACAGCAAGTAAACTTGCAGGTGCACTACAAAGCGCTGTCCACCCGATGATCACTACCGCTAAAGATATGGCACAAGAAAAACTTGAAGTTATTCGTGCAGCGTCGCTTGTTAAAATGCAAACGTCACTCAGTGAAGAGCAAGAGCGACTGGTTGCCCTTAAGCAAATTAACCCGAATATTCGCCAAGAAGAAATTACCTTCTACGATAAGCAACGCAACGACCTAACTACGTATATTGAAAAAACGCAGTTACAACTTGATGCAATTCGACTAATAGTGGTTTCACACTAAATATTTAGTTTTTAGCCTTTTAAGCCAACTCCAAAGTAAATGTGGAGTTGGCTATTAAAAGCTTAATTAACTAAATAGCTGTATCTTTTTTAAACTTCATTTTAAAAACCACGTGTTCTTATTTACATGTTAGCTAATTCCACCTCTTTAGCCTCATACTAAGTCCTTTGTTGGACTGTCGATTTTGCTAAGCATAACCGTATCCAAAAACTTAAGCTTCGCTCTATACAGCTATTGTGAGAGAGAGCTGATAGGTTTATTTTCCCTTGCATAAAGTTGTTTTTTTGTTAACCTACTCGCCTTCCATTTTAGTCTTTTTGAGGTGTTTATGGCGTTTCTATCTCGTTCGATATTGGCGTTGTCCATAGCGCTCTCAAGCAGTAATGTCTTTGCACAAGCCCAGTGCGATGTTGAATTACGTCATGGTTTAATTATTACTGACGATGCGATTCGCATATTAGATAAAGGCCAGACTCGTGTACAAATTAATAACAATAACCAACTGTTTATTCGCGGTTATTGGGTTGATTTAAGCGATGACGAAAGCAAAGTACTCGAACAGTTTAGTAATGGTATTCGCCACACAGTCCCCGAATTAGTAAATCTTGCTACAGATGGTGTTAACTTAGGTTTAAGCGCTATTGAACACGTAGTTGAAGGTATGTCTGACAAAGAACCTGAAGTACTTAAAACACAACTGCAGTATGTAGAGCGTGCGCTAATGGATAAGTTTAAGCGCGGCGATGACTTCTTTTTTATAGCCCCTCAATCACTTTCGCAAATAGATGATTTTTTTACTAAAGAGATCAGCCAGCAAATTCACTCTGCAGTGCATGGATCGTTAGGTGCTATTTTGGTATCACTCGGAGATGCGTTTAAATCGCGTGAAGGGAATATAGAAGATCGTATTAACGACATGGGACAACGTATGGATATTATCTCAAGAGAAATTGATAAGTCGCTACAAAAAAAGGCGCATCAATTAGAGCTTAAAGCTTCTGAATATTGCGAATGTTTAAATGCACTCGATGTAACCGAATCTCGCTTACAAGCAATAGTACCTGGTATGGCCGATTATGATTTAGTGCAAATAAAGTCTTAAAGTACTCATCCACTTTTAGAATCAAATAACCCCGAGTATAAATATACTCGGGGTTTTGCTTTTTAACTTACTAATATTGAGTGCTAAAACTAAGCGCTTCAATTTTTATTCTAAATTGGTGAGCCCGGAGGGATTGGAAGTACTTTAAAGTTATTTGGCCATTGCCCTTTAATTAAAAACTGATTTACTTGCTCTGCTAAATATTGCTTAAATGCACTCTCGCCAATACTTGTATGGCTCAACATTGAGTTTTGGTTAAAGTCTTCACTCAACTTAACTAAGTAGTAACGCAACTGCGCCTGCACTTCAGGGCTTACACTATCGCTTGCTACTAAATCAGCCATAGTTTTTGCTGCTAAAAATTGCACGCGCTGAGTAATTTTACCTGTCATTGTATTAGGCGACGACACGTTAAACACTTGGTTATATAGCGCCTCAAGTAGTTCATCTAGACTATAAAAGTCATTACTGCGTGCTTGCTGCTGCGCTAGGCGATTTAAACGCTGTGCATTTAATAAAAGCGATAAACTATGCTGCACTGCAACTTCGGGTAATGCCATTGCATCGAGCGTTAACCCTGTGCGCCCAACTATGCTCTCGCGCGATTTAGACTCGCCATAGGCTTTTGGCGGAATTAGCGATAATACAGATTCAGGAAGTAATAAGTTATTTGGCTTAAGCGTTGCAAAAATAGCACTTACCGCTTCTTGCTGCATTTTTTTATTAACGACTTGTGCGCCTTTTACGGGTGAGTCACCACGTGTTTCGTATTCGTAATCAACACCGGCTATAAGCTTAACTGCCGCCTCAACCTGAAAACGGTGGAACAGATAAAGTGGAACTAGTTTTTCCTCTAATTGCGATAGTGAATCGCCCGTTTTAATATTATTAATACCAAACTGCGAAAGCGCTTTTTTACGTACGTCGAGTACGCGTAAAAGCTCCTGAGAGGGATTAGTGCCGTTATCCCATAAATGAGCAGTTGGGTGCGCGCCACCTTTAGCACGAGCATCACTATCTGATATAAACTCAAGGCCTTTGGCTTTGTTCTCCTTTAAAATAGCGGCGAGTTCTGCGCTTTCATCTTGGTTAGTAAAATCGCTATAGCCATATTTAATTACTTGGGTATCCCACACGCCCATGCCTGTTGCATAGCCGCGCGTTACATCAAGCTTACCTTGTTCATTAAAACTAAGTAGCGGATGTGGGTAATCCATTACAGAGGCTCTATCCCCTACCGATGCAGCAAAGTTATGAGAAATACCTAACGTGTGGCCAATTTCATGCGCGCTTAATTGGCGAATACGATCAAGCGCCATAGCTTGTAAGTTTTTAGCAACTTCATTACCTTTTAAATAAGGTGCAGCGAGTGCTTCAGCTATTAAAATATCTTGGCGAACACGCAATGAGCCGAGTGTTACATGCCCTTTAAGTATTTCACCTGTGCGAGGGTCAATTACAGAGCTTCCGTATGACCAACCACGCGTTGCACGGTGTACCCATTGAATTACGTTGTAACGAATATCCATAGGATCGGCACTACTTGGCAGCACTTTTACTACAAATGCGTTTTTGTACCCTGCAGCAGTAAATGCGTCGTTCCACCACTTCCCACCTTCAAGTAAAGCGCTTTTAACTGGCTCCGGCACGCCGGGATCTAAATAATAAACAATAGGTTCAACTGGCTCACTAATTGGTAAGCTTGAGTCCTTTTTCACTAAACGATGGCGCGGTATATAGCGCACAAACATAGACTCGCCAAGCGGGGCTGCGTAGTCTTTATGCTCAATACTCCAAAAGCCAGATTGCGGGTTAAACTTGCGCGGCGTGTAGTTATCATCTGGTAACTGAATAAGCGAATGATGCATATGCACAGTAAGTGCGTATGGGTCGGCACTTACTTGGCGAACAAACTCACCTGGTTTTGTGCCTTTAAAAGTAAGTACGGCTTCAAGCTCGGTGTTTTTTACAAATGCTTTTGAGCGATTCATATAAACGGCGCTACGTGACTCATCAAGGCTAAAGCTACCTTGCTTACGTGCAGCAAGCGTCCGGCTTACGCCATGTACATCACTTAATAAATAAGGAGTGTAATCAATAAGTGCTGTGGTTTTATCTTCTGCGACCACTTTAAAACCTGCAAGTATACTTGATGCAAACGCTTCTTTAATGCTTTGCTGCTCAGCCTTATTACTTGTATTAGCACGATAGTAAGTATTTACAGCACGTAGCATTACTTTTTCACCAAAACGCTCAAACTGCACAAGGTGAGTATTACCCAGCTGACCTCTATCAAGGCCTATGTCGTTAGAGCCAATACCGTAAGGTAAACTTTGTTGCAGTAAAAATTGCTGTTCAAACTTATCTACTTTTAAATAAACTTTGCCGTTTTGGGTATCGTAAAAAAACGAATAGTAGCCCGGAAAATGATTCATTTGCGTAGTAAATTCATCAATTGACTTAATTGCTGCGTGCGCTTGAGTTATGATAGTGCACAGCACAGTAAAGAATATGTAACTTAGTAGTGGTATTTTTTTCATAATCTTATCTTTGTTGTTTGTGTTTTAAGTACGATTAGGTGACACCATTATAGGGTGCTATTTAAACAATACAGTTATTTAAGACGAATTTCAGCGCACTAAGCTAATCTCTCTCACATTATGATTGGTTTTAACACGTTACCAGGAAAATAAAATGCGTAGACTCCCTCCAGTATTACTAGAAGACGGTTGCCCAAGAGAACTTTTATCATTAATTCGAACAATTTTAGCGGCATGTAAAGAAATTTCGTTTCGCGTTGGCCAAGGCGCGCTTTCTGGCGTATTAGGCTCAACCCTTGATGAAAACATTCAAGGTGAAACTCAAAAAAAGCTCGATGTATTATCTAATCAGCTGTTAAAAGATATTTTACTGGAATCTGGAACGGTTAAAGCAATCGCCTCTGAAGAAGAAGACTACACAGTAGCCGGTAACCCAGACGCTAAATTTATAGTGGCATTTGACCCACTTGATGGCTCATCAAACACCGACATAAACTCACTTGTGGGTACTATATTCTCGATTATGGAAGCACCTGAAGGCTCTGACGCTGCTGATGAAAGCATTTTTATGCAGCCAGGCCACAAGCAAGTTGCAGCAGGTTACGTACTTTACGGCCCGTCAACAATGCTTGCGCTGACTACAGGTAAAGGCACCCGTATGTTTACCCTTGATAAAACACAAGGCAGCTTTTTACTTACACAAGACTTTGCCGAAATCCCTACTGACACAAACGAATTTGCAATTAATACGTCTAACCAACGTCATTGGCAACCAGCTATGCAAGACTACATCAATGATTTGCTAGCTGGCGATATGGGCCCGCGCGCTAAAAACTTTAATATGCGCTGGATTGCAGCAATGGTTGGCGATGTGCATCGCGTACTTAGCCGTGGTGGTTTATTTACTTATCCTACCGATACTAAAGATCCTAAAAAGCCAAATAAATTACGCCTACTTTACGAAGCAAACCCAATGGCCATGCTAGTAGAACAAGCTGGCGGTATCGCTTCAACCGGTACCGAGCGCATTATGGATATTCAGCCTGATGCAATCCACCAGCGAGTAGCCGTTATTTTAGGTTCTAAAAACGAAGTAGAAACGTGCTTGGGATATCATAAATAATCGCTTAAAACGATTGTCTTCAATTTAAAAAACCGCATTCAATTGAAGTGCGGTTTTTTTGTAGGTGAGGTTTTACATCTCGCTTTTTAAACACCAAAGCCACGTTACATGAGCGCGAAGTAAATTCTCACCTACAGGGTTACATATATTGTAGGTGAGGTTTTACACCTCACTTTTTAAACACCAAAGCCACGTTACATGAGCGCGAAGTAAATTCGCACCTACAAGGTTGCACATATTGTAGGTGAGGTTTTACACCTCGCTTTTTAAACTTTTACTAACGCAACTATTTGCTCAAGCTTTTGATGATTAAGCTCTCCCATTTGCTCACTATTACTTAGAGCATAGATAAAACCTTCGAGCTCAGTACAATCAATATCATCTCGCGATTCAATTACGTTTGCCCAAAGCTCTAAATCATCCAAGTCTATTTCGTTACTTAAACAGCGCTTAAGTACATCAATTAAAACCTCAGCTGAGAGAGTATAATGAATTTTATTACTATCAGCAGGGCTTGAAACAATAACCGATATAGCCTCATCTCTTTGTTCACCAAACGTAATAAATTCAGCTAATGCTTTTTGTGTATTCATAATATTTGTTATTCTTGGCTCACTGTTACTAAAAAGAATTATAATGACTCAACTTAACTGCACTCAATGCGACAACACTCTAACGTGTAATGTAGACGATATATCAGCGTGTTGGTGCAACGAGCTGCCTGCTATTTTACCGCTAGATACCACAGCAACAAGTTGTTTATGCAGCAAGTGCACGCTGAATAAAATAAATACTTTTTTAG
Organism: Pseudoalteromonas sp. EB27; assembly: GCF_001974875.1. Lineage (GTDB taxonomy): Bacteria > Pseudomonadota > Gammaproteobacteria > Enterobacterales > Alteromonadaceae > Pseudoalteromonas. The sequence continues at coordinate 101,203 of NZ_MTQD01000010.1, read as the reverse complement.
AGGGTGTTTATACACAACCTATTAAAACCCAAATAGACTTTGCAAAACAATTTAGAGGTAACGACAATTTAATCGAAGGGCTCGACTACACCATGCAAAATGATTACATGGTATTTAGTAAGTGGTTTTTTTTAAAGCGAGGAACCTGTTGTAAAAATGGCTGTAAAAACTGCCCTTATGGTTTTAGAAAGTAAAACTATTTAATACAAATACGAGCAAACATTGGTTTTTACCTTCTCATTTTCTTCTCTTTCACTTCTCCTTGTGAATAATATTTTTAAGTACTGTTATTCACAAAGAGGTTTAGAGACGCTGCGCTTTTAGAGTAAGTGATTGTATAAAAATACTATTCAAATACGAGTAAGCACTGGTTTTTACCTTCTCATTTTCTTCTCTTTCACTTCTCCTTGTGAATAATATTTTTAAGTACTGTTATTCACAAAGAGGTTTAGAGGCGCTGTGCTTTTAACGTGAGCAAGCTTTACATATCCAACACGTCTACTTTTCTCCCGTGGCGATGGGCAATGAATCACTCGCGCCCCACTCACTCCAGGAGCCATCATAAACGCTTAAATTACTGTAACCACATTCAGTAGCAAATAACGCTAAAACACAGGCTGTGATACCTGAGCCACAGCTAAATTGTAACTGCTGCGCATCACCGATTACATCACTAAATATCGCTTTAATTTCAGTAAGTGCCTTTGCTTCACCTTTATTAAGTAAATTCATAAAAGGCAACGAGCGACTATTTGGGATATGCCCGCTACGCATACCTTTTCGGGGTTCACTTTCTTCGCCTGTAAAACGTTTATAAGCACGTGCATCTAGCAATACAGTGTTAGGCTCATCGATTACGTCAACCACTTGTTGGCTATTAATAAAATACTCAGAATTATAGTTTGCTGTAAAATCACCTTTACCTAATGCTTCACTATAACCTTGTTGTGTGGCGTAACCACTCTCTAACCACTTTTTAAGACCACCGCTGAGTACTTTAACATTGTGATGTCCCATAGCTTTAAACATCCACCACGCTCTTGCTGCGCTAAATAAACCGCCATCTTCGTATACAACTATAAACGAGTCGTTATTTACACCTGCATTTTGCATCATGTGGGCAAACTGCTGCTCACTGCATACCGTACTTGGTAAGGGATTTGATCTATCGGCCAATTCGTTTTTTATGTCAAAACGTTTAGCGTTAGGCAGCATTGCTTGCGGCGAATAAGTACCCAAAACACCTGGGCGCAGCATACCTGCATCAAATATCACTAATGCAGGATTATTAAGTTGATCGTGTAATTGCTGACAACTGATTAGGTTTTTCACTACGATTCCTTATCACCATGATACTTAGCAAACTCGTCATTACCCGTAAAACGCGCTTCAATCGCTTTAATGTGTTTATCTTCAGTGTGTTTCCAAACGCCAGGAATACAATATACATGTTCAATAAAGCTAAAAAACTTATCCTTTAATAATGTATTTGGTTGCCAGCCCTGCACTACTTCGTTCATATTCTCTGCTAGCTGCTCTGCAGTGCTTGCATGCTTTACCAAACCCTCAATGTTGTAACAGGCTTGTCCAAGAGTTAAAACTCGTTTATTTAGCAGCAATGCTTCTAAGCCGACCGTTGAATTAATCGTTAATACGGCTTCAGCGCACTTAATCAAATCACTTGTTTGATTTCCATTAGCAAAAATTGCAATCGGATCTTTTTCATAAAGATGAGCGTAATGTTTATGCCACGACGGATGCTCTTTAAAAACCACTTTTAAACTTGGATCGTTTAAGCTTTTGACCGCTTTAATCACCTCGTCGTAAAACATGTCCATAGAGTTTATCCACGGAGAAAAGCTAGCTAATTGAGTATCGTGAGGTACTTGAAAAGGCGCAAATATATAGCGTTCTGGCACATCGGCGCACTCAAATTCACAGCGTTTTTTATGATCAGCTCTTGGGATTAAATCCGGCGCACAAAAGTTTAGCTTATTTTGTGGGTCAAAATTTAGGTAAAAAGAAGGGTCACGGCTTAACGACGCATTATAGTTAATACCGCTAGGGTCCAAGCTACTTGTACCGGGTAGTAAACCATTTTCATAATAAAACTGCTTAACACCTAATGCTTTTGCAGCCATAGCAACGGTTGTATTTGGAAGTTTATTGCCGTTCCAAATAACAATACAGTCAGGATTAGTCTCGGTTAATAAGGCTAAATACTTAGCGTATCGTAACCGTTCAAATAAAACTAACCCAGCACTGTAAACAGCAGTAATAATAGGACTATTCCAGATAGCATTACGTGCTCTTTTGCGTTTTAGCTGAGAGTTAACTACATCAGTAAAATTAACTTGAAACGCATCTTTTAAATACTTAACAGCAGAAAGCTTAGGGGCTCCCATGATATGTAATTGGCAATCCATCGACAATTTTTTGATTATTTTTCTATAGTATTTTGCGTGTACATTTTTGCGAGAGATAAATAGGTAAGCCATACAAGCTATATTTGCCAATTATTGTTTTTATGAAATAATTCTAAGTGGACAATGACATCAAAGCAAGGTTCCCTTTACTTAATAATTACTTTAAAGCCTTTATGGCTACATTTTTATAATTTCACCACGAAGTGGTGCCATTCTAGAGAGAATATCGTTTTGCAAACTATGGCTAATGTTCTGCTCATTCATTGCATTTATAAGTAAATCAACCACATGATTAAAGTCTTTCTCTGTAATATGCATACCTGTATGGATTGCTACCATAGAGTCGCCATCGTATGTACATGGGCCTTCTACTAACATACACATATGAGTAATAAACCCTTGGCGAAAGTACGCTATATTGCTGTGTTCAAAGTAATGAATTATCTGCTCGTCATTACCTATTTGATAGATAAAGCTATCAACAATTCTGCCTATCCCCGCTTTACCATCGAGCTTTTGATAAAGCGATAATTGTGTTGAGCTAGCACAACTACAAAGCAATCCTACGCATACTATAAAAATACCAACGCTTTTCATTACCAATATCCTGTTACCGATAAATACCAACCTGTTTGATCGTCAGCCCCTGCAATGCTTCCTAAATCAAGGTAAGCCGCTGTCACACTTACGTGCTTATTAGGCATCCATGCTACAAATAAGTCTTTCCAATCTTGTTCGCCTAAGTTTAAGTTATTTGATTTTTGACGATACTCAACACCTACGGCTACTTCGCGACTAAAAAATATAGCTGTACTGCCTTCAAATAGCACTTCACTGCTACCATTTTCTCCACCGTAGCCAAGTAAACCAAGTTGATTAGCTTCGCTGTATCGTGTAGTTACGTTCCAAAACCAGTTATAACCAGCAATAGCCCCTAAATGTAATTTACTAGCAGCGAGGTAGTAGTCAGTGCCGCTAGTGTCTTGTGCACCTACAAGTGTTGCTACTGAACCATCATCGAGTGATTTATGTTGTAAACCTAAGCTTAATTGTGGCCAATCGCTGTAAACTATATCACCGTATAAACGAATTTTAGCACCCGTGATAGATTGCTCTATTTCGGTATCAAGCGCGGGTACATCAAATCGTTGTTGAGCATAGCTAAGCTCTATTCTATTAAATAAATTAAGCTGTGCACCACATACATCAAGTGTGTAGTCGGTTACATCTGCGCGGCTACAAAAACCATTTACAGAAAACTCATCCTCGCTGGCATATCCGGCAAGCTGCGCCCAAGGTACAATTCCGCCGCCGCCACTGCCTTCAATTTGAGAAACTCCCGGCGTAGCTAGCAGTTTTCCATTGCTTGCAATGCTCGGTACACTAATTATTAAAAACAAACTTGCTAATAAGTATTTAATTTTTTTCATAGTATTCCTCCAGCCATTCTTCTAATAGTTCTGCTTTTAAAGGCCTACTTAAGTAATAGCCTTGTGCATGGTCACACTGCATACCTCTAAGTAAATTTAATGAGCCAATTGTTTCAACCCCCTCAGCTACAACCGAGAAACCTAGCTGATGCCCCAACGTAATTGATGATTGCACTATAAATTGATCTTTTTGCGATTCATCAAGTTTTAGGATAAAGCACTTATCTAGCTTAAGCTCATCAATCGGTAACATTTTTAATCGACCAAGTGATGTTTGCCCTACACCATAATCATCTAATGATATTTTAACGCCAATTGCCTTTAGGTTTTCGAGCGCTTTAATACCTTTTTCTTCGTTTTCGATCATATCGCGCTCAGTAAGCTCAATAGTGATCAGCTTAGGATCTACTTTGTACTTTTTAAGCGTACGAACTAATGCAGCATGAAAGCCCGGAAATGCTATGTCTTGCGCAGATACATTTATTGCAGCCTGTAAGTTTATATTTTTAGACTGCCAATCAGCTACTTGTGCTACAACCGTATTAACAACCCACCCAGTAAGCTCAACAATAAGGCCCGACTGCTCAGCTAAGTCAATAAACAGTTCAGGATTAACCCAGCTACCATCTTTTCGCTGCCAGCGAATAAGTGACTCAACTTTATCTATTTTTTGCGTTTTCATGTGTAATTTTGGCTGATAGGTCATAAATAGCTGACCATCATCATCACTAATAGCCTGCTTTAATTCATCAAGCATTATTAAGCGCTCTAAGTGCGCCTCGTCTTCACCATTTTGATAGTAATGTATGCTCTCTTGTGTGTTGGCTGCACTCTCAACAGCAATTAGCACGCGGCGCATTAAGTCATCACTTGCAATTCCTTGTGTAGGATACTGCACAATGCCCGCACTAAAACGTAAATTAATTTTGAGTGTTTGAATGGTGTAACAAGCTTGTAATTGAGCCATTAATCCTACAATACCGCTTTTTTGCTCGCGCGCTGCCGCAGTCGGAAACACAGTTAAAAACTCATCGCCGCCAATACGAGCATGAAAGCCCCCTAACTCATCCGAAAACTCACTTATTCTGCAAGCAACCGCCTTTAGGCAGTCATCACCAATACGCGGACCCAGCTTATCGTTTATATGACGAAGACCTTTTATATCTATTGCAACGAGCGTGTACTCGGCTGATATATCTAACTCATCATCAAGCACCTCAAGCATTGCCGAGCGATTATAAAAGCCTGTTAGGGAATCGTGTCTGGCTTGAAAACTAATTTGCTGTTCACGCTGATTAATATCATTACCCATGCTATCAAACGCGGCAACTAAGGTGGCTATTTCTGTAGTTTGCTTTTGCCCTTTAAATTCAAAAGTATAATTACCTTGGGCAAATTGCCTTGCAATAACAGCGAGCTGGGTTAGCGGTGTCGTTAAGTTATTAGCAAATAAACTGCTAGTAATAACACCTACAAACATAGTTAAAATAGCTAATATAATGAGTGTAAAAAGAAGTTTTTCGAAGTCGCTATAGCTTTGAGTTAAATCGGCACTTAGTAAAATAATAATGGGGTGAGTTAGCAGGGATGGTAAATTTATATCGCGATTACGATACACTGAGTACTCCCCCAAAAAGCGTGATGTAGTCACTGTATTAAAGTAATTAACGGGTTCAAATGGCTCTGGGCGATTAGCTAATGAGCTAATAACAATATCATCAGCACTGCCTATAAAGCTTACATCCATGCCCGTTAAGCTTTTTAGTTCATTCGCTACATTGTCGTCAATTTTAAAGCCTACCAAACTATAGGCCACTGTACGTGGCGCTCTTACGGGTAATAAAATAATTTGGTAAAGCTCGTTATTTAGCACCACAAAACTAGACTCTTCTGGCGCACTTAAAAGCTCTTCCATTAACGGCTTTAAGTTATGTGCAAAAGCGTCTTCGTCAGTATTGGCGGAAATTAGCCTACCCGATAAATCAAGTAGCAGCATTAATTCGGCATCAATACGCTGACTATGATTAAACAACACACTGCTTATTGTCCCGGCATCTCGCGTTGCTACAGCTTGCTTAAAACCAAAGTCGGAGGTGAGTACTTTTGCTGCGGTTAGTAGTAGGCTTTCTTTTGATTTTAAATATTGCTTATAAACATTTTGCGCTACGGTAATGTCTTGATTTACTTTTTCTTCTTGAAACTTACTCGTAGACCACCAAAAACTAAACAAGCTGACCATAGTGGTTAATAACACTAAGCCAACACATAAAATGGTTATGCGATTTCGTAAACTATTAGTCATTACCAGCCTTAAACTTACTACCAAAAGTATTTCTAGGTGCTGGGGTCGATGTGTTTACTGTTATCTGTAACTTTTTTTGAGAATTGATTGTTATAATTTTTTTATTCTCCAATGGCGCTGTTTGTAAAGGGTGCCACACACTCACTTGTGCAGGCAGTATATTAATAGGCAAACTAACATAGCCTTTTTTATCTGTTTTATATACGGATTCACTACTCGCTACATAGATATAGCCAACCATAGAGTCATGAATATTACACCCTAAAACAACAACCCCTTGTTGCTCAAACGTAATGGGCTCTTTTGGTTGCCCTGAATATAATCTTAGTTGAAAAGGCTTAGCTTGTGAAAAAGAATAAACATGATGGCGAATATTATCGCTGTTAGGAAAGTTAACTTTTTGACCCTGTTGTACAACTAATAATTCGGGTAAAAACTGCTTATGGACTTGATCCATTATGGCAGTGGGCAAATTTGATGGTGTGGCTTGCTTATCAGCAACATTAAGCTCAACCACTGCACCTGATAACTTTTGGCCGTGTTGATCCTCTATTACTAATTCAATATTTGCACTTAAAGCAAACTGACTAAAAAACAAACCTATAGCTAAAAAACAATGTCTTTTAGCAAACTTTTGCAATGCCCGCTCAAACATAACAACACCTAAATATTAATGTTAGGTTAAGTTAATTAGAGACGAGCACTAATTGCAAGAATTATAGCCCAGTAACTAAAAATAAAGACTTAGTTACTGGCTTTGTTAGCACTTAAGTGCTGCTATTTAACAATTAATCCGTAATCGTTATCTAAAATAGTAATTACTTCTTGGCGAGGATCTTTAGGGATCACAATATCTCTGCCTACAATTTTGCTCGCTATACCAACATAGGTGTTTGACACTTCAAGCATTACTGATTCTGGTAAAATATAATCTTTAGCTAATTGCTCACGCTCACTCATGCGATCTTTATTTAATAATACGTCACTCTCTGGCACATTATTAATAAGCAATTGTCGAAAACCCTCTTTAGAATTTTCAACAATTTTACCGTTTTTGTATGCAGCTTCATCCCAAATGCGTGACGAATCAGGCGTGCCTACTTCATCAATATATATAAGTTGTTGCGCGCCATTTAAATCCTCTACATAACCAAACTCAAATTTCGTATCTACAAAAATTTGGCCAAGCTTCGCTAGTTCATCACTAATTAATTTAAAACCTTCAACTAACAGCTTTTCGTATTTGGTTACGTCATCTACCGATTTAAAGTTAAATACGTCTAAGTTATTAGTAATGTTAGCGCGAGTAATATTTACATCATCAACTGGCGGAATATCAGCAACGCCTTTAATAATACCTTTTGTTGATGGCGTAATTAAAACGTTATCAAGCTTTTGGTTCGCTTTTAAGCCTTCAGGCAAGTCAATACCACAAAAGTTACGTATGCCTTTAGCGTAGTCACGCCACATGCTACCCGTAATATATTGGCGAGCAATTGCCTCTACTTTTACTGTACTGGCTTTGCGTACAATCCACACATACGGATGTGGAATATCAACAATATGATTACCCGCAAGGCCTGCTTTATCAAATAACTTAAACCAATGGGCTGCCACTGAGTTTAACGCTATACCTTTACCTGGTACGCCATTTAAACCATTTTCGCCTTGCCAAATGCAATCAAATGCAGAAATTCGGTCTGAAATAACCATAATAGCAAGTTCAGTACCTGTCGGTACTTGGTAGCCTTTGTCTTTAATTAATCGTGCGCTGTCTTCATCAGTTAACCAATAAACTGAACGAACTTTACCGCTGTGTACTTCACCTTTGGTACGAATGGGTAAATCATCGTTTACGTCTAAAACTTTATAGCTAGTCATGCTATCTCCGGGGTTAGGGATGCTCTTTGAGCAAAGTATGGTATGGGGTTATATGGGCTGTATAATAATCTAGCCAACCTCAAAGCTCAATCGGATGCTTAAAACAAATAAAGGCATATATTTATAAGCAAGTCGCAATGGGGTAAACTTGATATGCTAACCAGCCTGAGGAGATAGCTTGAACTACTTAACTGCCACTAAAAATAAAAAATACTTGATGTATATTTCTCAGAATTATTCATACGCTATCTTGAGACCTTTGCAGGCGCAAATATTGGCATATGGTGGTGAAGTACGCTGGTTTTTAGCTGGTAGCGAAGTAAACCCCGATTTTTTAACCACAAACGAGCAGCGTTTACATACCATAAAAGATGTTAAGAGCTGGTCTCCAAACATTACATTTATACCGGGCAATATAGTACCGAGCTTTATTCCGGGTAAAAAAGTAGCTGTATTTCATGGTTTTAACTCTGAAAAGCGCAGCTCTGAAGGTAATCGTGGGCATTTTACTATTCGTGGTTGTTACGATTTATATTGTACGCAAGGTCCAAATACAACAACCCGATTTAAAGAGCTAGCTAAGCAGCATGGTTTCTTTAAAGTAACTGAAACTGGCTGGCCAACGCTCGATCCACTTTTTAGCAATACTTCAAATAATCCTTATGTAAGTGACGACTCTCGCCCTACTTTACTTATATGCTCTACTTTCTCACGAAAGCTGTCACTTGCTCCTAAATTATATGAGCAAATAAAACATTTTAGTAAACAAGGTAAGTGGCGTATTTTGATGCAATTTCATCCTAAAATGCCTACCGAATGGGTTAATAAATACAAAGCGTTGAGTAGCGAAAACCTAACATTTATTGAAACCGATAACGTCTTGCCGTTACTGCAAGCTGCCGATGTTATGCTGTGCGATACTTCGTCAGTTCTTTTAATGTTTTTACTACTACGTAAACCGGTAGTAACATTTTGCAATCAAAAACCACTTCCTCATTTACTTGATATTACCGATGCTGATGAAGTAGAAGCAGCTATTGAACATGCGCTTACTAAACCTAGTGATTTAATGCAAAGTATTGAAAGCTATTGCCAGGAACTTCATCCATATACCGATGGTCAATCTAGCCAGCGCGTATTAAATGCAGCTAATGAATTTTTACAAAGTAGCGATAAACTAAAATCCAAACCACTAAATATAATAAGACAACTAAAAATGCGTAAAGATCTAAACTATTGGGGTTGGTAACCAAATAATGATAAACCTAAAAAATGTTACTTTTAAGTGGCATAAAAGCGATAGCTCTCCCACGCTCAACATAAAAGAGCTAGTTATTGAAAAAGGCGAGCGTATTTTTTTGTATGGCCCTAGTGGCTCTGGTAAATCGACACTATTAGCGATTCTTGCTGGTATTAACACTGTCACTAGCGGTGAAGTGTTAATTCTAAATAAAAACCTCAGTACACTAAGTAATACTACCCGTGATGCGTTTAGAGCGGATCACATTGGCTATATTTTTCAAAATTTTAACTTGCTCCCTTATTTATCACCTATTGAAAATGTAACGCTTGGGTGTGAGTTTTCAAAAATCCGAAAACAAAAAATATTAAAGCAATCATCAAATAAAAGCGCTGCCTTACAAAATGAAGCGATACGGTTATTAAATGCTTTAGGGCTTACTGCGCAGTACCACAATAAAAACGTAGCAGAGCTTAGTATTGGACAACAACAGCGAGTTGCTGCCGCTCGCGCATTCATAGGCAGCCCTGAACTAATAATTGCTGATGAACCCACATCTGCACTGGACACTAACAATCGTGAGAGCTTTATAAAGTTACTGTTTGAGCAAGCAAAGTTATCTAATAGTACATTGGTGTTTGTGAGCCACGATGAAACACTAAAGCCTTTATTTAACCGCTCCATTGACCTTATAAATTTGCAGGAGCAGGTATGATCATCGCTAAACTTGCTTACAAAAGCTTATTAAATCGCCGCGCAAGTGTACTGCTTACATTATTCACTATCGCAATTAGTGTAATGCTACTTTTAAGTATTGAGCGTGTACGAATTGATGCTAAAAGTAGTTTTAGTAATACTATTTCGGGCACTGATTTAATTGTTGGCGCGCGTACCGGCGATATACAGTTGCTGCTTTCGTCAGTATTTAGAATTGGCCATACTAATAACGGCGTAAGTTGGAAAAGTTACGAATACATAACAAGTCAGCGAGGCGTAAAATGGAGTATACCTATAAGCCTAGGCGACAGCCATAAAGGCCAAGCGGTACTAGGCACAACACTTGATTACTTTAGCCATTATCGCTTTGCGAAAAAACAAAATTTAACCTTTAACAAAGGCCGTCCTTTTGCCGCAATTAACGAAGTGGTGCTAGGTAGTGAAGTCGCAAATAAATTAGGTTATAAACTTAACGCCTCTATTGTTATATCGCACGGCATGGGGAACACCAGCTTTCATCATCATGACGATAACCCATTTAAAGTCGTCGGTGTTTTAAACCCTACAGGCACGCCTGTTGATAAAACGTTGCATATTCCTTTGGCTGCAATCGATTTAATTCACGGCGGTAAAGCTAGCCTTGTGCATGAGCATGAGCATGAGCATGAGCATGAGCATGAGCATGAGCATGAGCATGAGCATGAGCATGACGAACATAACAACCTAGTTGGGCATCCAAAGCAAATTACAGCATTTTTAATGGGATTTAATTCGCCTTTGTACACACTACAAATTAGGCGCAATATAAATCAATATAAGCCAGAAGCCTTGCTTGGAATTATGCCAACCGTAACACTTAAAGAGTTATGGGAAATGCTCGCCATAGTAGAAAAAATACTTTTGCTATTCTCAGCTGTTGTCGTGTTAATTAGCCTACTTGGCATGCTAACGACATTGCTTGCAAACCTGAGCCAGCGACGTCGAGAACTTGCTATATTACGTTCGGTAGGTGCTCGCCCTTGGCATTTATTCACACTTATAAGTATTGAGTCATTACTGACAACTTTACTTGGTTGCCTAGTAGGTAGTGCGCTTTACTATTTAGCTATTTTTTCAGCCGGCGGTTACTTACAAAGTCATGCAGGTATAAGCGTAAATATCACGATGCTCTCTTACTATGAACTGGGCTTAATCGGGGTTATTATGGCTGCAGGTTTTATTATTGGCTTAATACCCGCTACTCGCGCTTATTTTTATTCACTCAGCGATGGTATGAGTATAAAAGCATAATTTTTAGGTATTTTATGACATTTTTTAAAACAGCTTTTCAGTACATTGCTGCTATTAACTTATTATTTATAAGCGTAGCGAGCTATGCCAATCCACCAAAAGAAATTTTTTGGGAAGACTTAATTCCTAAAAACCACGTGCAAATAGACACTCAAGCACAAGCTAATCACGAAGGTAGCGATCAAAATTGGGTGCAACCCGATTTAGATGCTCCTGTGGTAAAGGCACTTGATGGCCAATCGGTGAGTTTGCCAGGTTTTGTTGTGCCATTAGAAGGCGATAGCGAAGTCATTACTGAGTTTTTACTCGTGCCTTACTTTGGTGCCTGTATACACGTACCACCACCACCGCCAAATCAAATAGTCCATGTAACGATTAAAGGTGGCGTGCCTATAGATAGCTTGTACGACGCAATCGTTGTAACCGGAATAATAAGTACAGAAACATGGTCGGGCGAAATTGCGCAGGTAGGATATAAAATGAAAGCGGTCGGTGTAGCACCGTTTGAGCTTTAAAATTAAGGGCCCGCTTTTAAAGCTGGCCCTTAAATATCATTAAATTTAGAATCGATAAAATTCAAATAACTGAATACTCAAATAACTAGGGCGTGTTGATCTTTGTGGATTGAAATTTGTTCAATCTAGGGGCGATTAAATCGCGGCGCGAGGTTTGTAACCTAGCGGGCTAAGTAAAAATCGAGCAACAAAGAGTTAATCGTCCCTAGAAAGAACCCAAAGGGCAGCGCATGTTTGGCATTTATGCTGCGTTATCGCCAATTTATGGGGAATAACCACACTACATAGGCTCTGCCTTGCCTAAATACCAAACAGTCTGCTGCAAAATTAATCACGAAAGGTCAACACGCCCTAGATAACTACTTTTGGCAATTTGAGCAAAAAATAGTACTGCGCTGCCCCAATCTAATTTCTTCCAATTCGTTTTCACACGTCATACATGGCTTGCCTTTGCGCCCATATACTAATAACTCTTGAGCAAAATACCCAGGCTTACCATCACTTTGTGCAAAGTCTTTAAGCGTTGTACCACCTTGTGTAATAGCCGCAGCAAGCGTGTCTTTTATAATAGGGATAAGTGCTTGATAACGTTTGAGCGATACTTTTCCCGCTTCTCGCTTGGGATGTATACCCGCTTTAAATAACGATTCATTCGCGTAAATATTACCAACACCAACCACCACTGCGTTATCCATAATAAATTGCTTTACGGGTACTTTTTTATTGCGCGATTGTTCGTACACGCGTTTAGCAAAAAAGTCATCAGTAAGCGGCTCAGGACCAAGCTTAGAGAGTAGCTTATGCACTTCACCAGGCTCTTGCCATAAGCAGCAACCAAAGCGACGAGGATCGTTTAAGCGCAGTGCTTTACCGTTGCCAAAAATAAACTCTACATGGTCATGCTTTTTAAGCGGCTCACTTTTATCTACAACACGTAAATTACCTGACATACCCAAATGTAAAATAGTGCTTCCAAGCTCACAGTGTAAAAGTAAGTATTTAGCTCGTCGTTCAATACTAGTAACAATTAGCCCTTCAAGTTGATACACGTCATCTGGCACTGGCCAGCGCATACTGGCATTGTAAATATTTACCTTTGTAACAACTTGGTTTTGTACGTGGGGAGTGATGCCCATTCGGCTCACTTCTACCTCTGGTAATTCAGGCATTAATTAGACTCACTTTGTGAAAAATCAAAACTAGGAAATAACTGCTGTGCAGTTTTTAAATCGAGTGCGAGTATTCGTTGGCTACTCTTTTCGAGTAAGTAATATTGCCCATCGCCTTTATAAAGCAAATAAACCCAAGGTAAATTCTCGCCAGCCAGCTCAAATGTAGCAACATATAAAGGTGCATTAGGATTAAAAACAACAGATTCGTTAACACCCATTAACTGCGCGCTTTGCCACTGATTAATTAAATCACTAAGCTGCTGCTCAGATGCTTGCCACACAAGCGGTATGTCTTTTTGTAGTGGGGTTGTACGCCAGCTTGTTCCTATTCGCTCAATTTTTTGATCAACAAATTGCAGTGTGAGTACAAAACTTTGTTCGGGGAGTACAGCTTGTAACGCTGGCTTATCATCACCTCCCAAAAATTGCTTATGCCAGCCATTCAAAAAGAAGATCATAATCAACATCGAAAATATTATAACGTTGTTCCAACCTTTACGGCCCAGTCGCATATAAATACACCTAGTAAATTCAAGATTTTAAAGTGTAACTAAAACTTAATTGCGCTGTCTATATGTTAAAGGCCGCAGACTTTGTTAGAATATCGGCAAATTTAAAGGAGTTCCGTCAATGTCTATGTATGTAGTGGGCCATAAAATCCCAGATTCAGATTCTATTTGTGGTGCAATTGCACTGGCTTATTTAAAAAACCAAATTGATGAGCCTGCAATTCCAACTCGTCTTGGTGAAATTTCACCTGAAACTCAATTTATCCTTGATAAATTTGGCTTCGAAGCACCAGAGCTTAAATTAAGCTACGCGGGTGAAGATGTGTATATTGTAGATCACACAGAAAAAACACAAGCACCTGATGATATCGACCAAGCTCGCGTTGTTGGCGTGGTAGATCACCATAAATTAGGTGACTTAACATCATCTACTCCGCTTGAATGTTGGATTCGTCCTGTTGGTTGTTCAAACACCATTATTAAAATGATGTACGACTTCTACAGCGTAGAAATCCCTAAAGACATCGCGGGTATTATGATGTGTGCAATTTTAAGCGACACAGTCATATTTAAATCACCAACATGTACCACTGCCGATATTAAATGTGTTGAAGCGCTAGCTGAAATTGCAGGTATCGATGACTTTAAAAAATTGGGTATGGATATGTTCCGCGTTAAATCTGCGGTTGAAGACACACCTGCACGTGATCTAGTAATGCGTGACTTTAAAGATTTCAACATGAACGGTAACCTAGTCGGTATTGGCCAACTAGAAGTAATCGACCTTGCTGTTTTTGACGATATTAAAGCAGACCTTGCAGCCGATATTGCTAAGCTAAAAGTTGAGGGCAACCGCCACTCTGTATTTTTACTGCTTACCGATATAATGAAAGAAGGCTCAGAAATGCTAATTGTATCTGACGATGCAAACTTAGTTGAGCAGGCTTACGGTGTAAAACCAGAAAATGATAAAGTATGGTTAGATGGTGTACTGAGCCGTAAAAAGCAAGTAGTACCACCACTACAAGATGCATTCACAAAAATCTAATGATACCAATTTTATTAAAAACATGATTATTTTATCGCATTAAATAGCTCACTAATTTAATGCTATTGGTATAACGTTTTTTGATTTAAAAGCCTTGTTGGTTATGCCAACGAGGTTTTTTTATATCAATCCACTAATCATATTTTAAAAAACAAAAAACCCAGCCTAAGCTGGGTTTTTAAATTCTAAAAGAACTAAAATTACTTAATTTTAGCTTCTTTAAAAAGAACATGTTTACGAATCTTTGGATCAAACTTTTTGATTTCCATCTTCTCAGGCATGTTACGTTTGTTTTTGTCAGTAGTGTAGAAAAAACCAGTACCGGCAGTTGAAACTAAACGGATTTTATCGCGCATGATTCAGATCCTTAAACTTTAACGCCGCGAGCACGGATTTCTGTAAGAACCGTGTCGATGCCTTTTTTATCGATAATACGCATACCTTTAGTAGTAGTGCGTAATGTTACAAAACGTTTTTCACTTTCAACCCAAAAACGGTGTGTTTGTAGGTTAGGTAGGAAACGACGTCTAGTCGCGTTTCTCGCGTGTGAACGGTGATTACCAACCGCAGGACGCTTACCTGTAACTTGACATACTTTAGACATGTCTATATATCTCCAATAACTTCGCTCGAGCTTAATTTAATCTAAGGCCGTGTATTTCCGCCCTAGAGATAAATCGAAGGGCGCTCTTTATACAGCTTTTACAGGCAAAGATCAAACACTGATCTATCCAATCAGCTCATATATGTAAATTTGATAGCGGCTAATTATAAAGATCGAATGCCCTTAGGGAAAGTAAAAACTGCATTTAAATTAAACTAATTTGCCAAAACACCTTAAACAGCTCATTTTTAACACACTTCTGTATCTAACAAAGCTAAATCAGGCCTCGCTCGGCAAACGAAACACACGTTTCTCCACCAACAATGATGTGATCGAGCACACTTATGTCGACCAATTGCAGTGCTTGCTGCAATTTATTAGTAATAAGTTTGTCTGCTTGGCTCGGTTCTGCAATACCACTTGGGTGATTATGCGCAAAAATAACAGCTGCTGCATTATTTTTAAGGGCAGCCTTTACCACTTCACGCGGATAAACACTGGCAGAATTAATTGTGCCATAAAAAAGTATTTCGTCTTTTACTAATCTATTTTGACTATCTAGGTATAACACCATAAATACTTCTTGCTGCAAGCCTCGCATTTGAATGGTCAGGTAATCGTAAACTGAGTTTGGCGAATTAAACACCGCATCTCGTTGACAGCGCTCCTGCATATAGCGTTGGCTTAGCTCTAATACAGCTTGTAATTGTACATATTTAGCAGTTCCTAACCCCTTTTGAGAGCAAAACTCCTCAATACTGGCATTAAACAAATTATGCAGTGTTTTATTCTCGTTTAATAAATGCTGAGCCAACTCAATTACATTCATTCCTGGCAACCCTGTTCGTAAAAATATAGCAAGAAGCTCTGCGTCACTGAGCGCTTTAGCCCCTTTCGCGATGAGCTTTTCACGAGGTCGAAGTGAGTTTGGTAGTGAAGTAAGTTGCATTATTCATCCTTGAGAGGCGAAAGTGTCTTATAAATGTAATGCAAATTTAAAATTTAGCCTGTTATTTCGAATTAAAAAACTTCGCTGTACGGGTAAAGATTTGTTATTTTAAGCGCAATATTTAATAAGACTGATGAACAACCATGACTAACTTAACAAACAAAAAAATTGTACTAGGTATTACCGGCGGCATTGCAGCTTATAAATGTGCAGAGCTCGTTAGGCGATTAAAAGACGCTGGTTGTGAAGTAAAAGTAGTTATGACTGAATCAGCTAAGCACTTTATTACCCCTTTAACTATGCAAGCCGTTAGTGGCGAAACTGTCTCAGACTCGTTACTTGACCCTTCTGCTGAAGCTTCAATGGGGCATATTGAATTTGCAAAATGGGCTGACTTAATTTTAGTCGCCCCAGCTACGTGTAATATTATTGCTAAAATGGCAGCCGGCATTGCTGACGACCTACTAACAACGTTACTGCTAGCAACGCCTGCAAAAGTCGCAGTTGCACCTGCCATGAACCAGCAAATGTATGCACACTCAGCGACACAAGCCAATTTGGCCACATTAAAAGCACGCAACGTACTTATTTGGGGCCCAGGTAAAGGTGAGCAAGCATGTGGCGATGTAGGCGCTGGACGTATGCTAGAGCCACATGACCTAGTTGCGCTATGTACAGCAAAAGAGCAACCGCAATTACTTGCAGGAAAGACAATTACAATAACAGCAGGCCCAACGCGTGAGCCTCTCGATCCGGTACGTTTTATATCAAATCACAGTTCAGGAAAAATGGGTTATGCACTGGCAGAGGCCGCTTTGCAACTCGGTGCTACGGTTAATTTAATTTCGGGTCCTGTTACGATTAAAGCACCTCTTGGCGTAAATTTAATAAATATTGAAAGCGCTGAGCAGTTACTAAATGAATCATTAATTTATGCACCACAGTCAGATGCATTTATTGGCTGCGCCGCTGTAGCAGATTATCGAGCGGCAGAAATTGCGACTCAAAAAATGAAAAAGCAAGGCGACGAACTCACTCTTACTTTAACTAAAAACCCTGACGTAATTGCAGCTATTGCCAACCTTAAACAAAACCGTCCTTATACTGTGGGGTTTGCCGCCGAAACTCAAAATGTAGAAAGCTATGCGAAAGGTAAACTAAAAAATAAAAATCTAGATATGATTTGCGCTAATGACGTATCAAAAAGTGGCTTAGGGTTTAATTCCGATCATAATGCTTTAACACTATACTGGCATAACGAACAACTTGAATTACCAACAACAAGTAAAATAGAAATAGCTCGCAAGGTGATCAAACAGCTGGCCAAACATCTATAAAAGGCTGGAAACAAACTGAATAAAACATTAACATACGCCATTCATTTGAACAAAAAATGACTAGGGTTCTTAACTGCGCCACTAAGAATAACTAATAAAAAGGAATGTTCATGCCTGCGACAAAAAGAAGTAATCGCAAAGAGCAAATACTGCAAGCACTCGCACAAATGTTAGAAACTAATTTAGGCCAACGCATCACTACAGCAAAACTAGCTGCTGAGGTGGGTGTATCTGAAGCCGCGCTATACCGTCACTTTCCGAGCAAAGCGCGTATGTTTGAGGGCTTAATTGAGTTTATTGAAGATACCCTTTTATCTCGTATAAATATTATTATTGAAAACGAAAAAGAAAGCCAAACGCGCATTTATAACATTCTATTATTACTTCTAACCTTTGCTGAAAAAAACCCAGGTATTACTCGTATTTTAACGGGTGATGCTCTGCAAGGTGAGCAAGAACGTTTGCGAGAACGTGTACAAACCTTGTTTGAAAAGCTAGAAACTCAGTTTAAACAAGTACTTCGTGAGCGTAAATTACGTGAAGGTAAAAACTTTCAAAGTGATGAGCTTACACTTGCAAACTTTTTACTCGCCTACGTTGAAGGCAAAATGAATCAGTTTGTACGTAGCGACTTTAAAGCAAAACCAAGTGTTCAATTTGAAAAACAGTGGCTTGAGCTACAAAAAATTTGGCTGTAATTTTTTGCTAAATTAATAAATTGAATACTAAAAAACGACCTACGGGTCGTTTTGTCGTATGTAGCTGCCATTTATCTGATCCGCTCGAATTATGAACCAAACTCGTTACAATGAAACAATGTCATAATACGAGAATCAATAATGAAAACAAAACTCACCTTATTAAGCACGGCACTCGTTGCCAGCTTAACTAGCACCGGCATACACGCCAAAGAATCGCTACAATTTAAAGACGTATTTAGTTTTAAATCAGCTAAAAGCACACAACTATCTGACAATGGTCAAGTACTCACTTTTAGTGCAACGCCGTATCGTGGAAATGCAACTGGTCAAGTTTACTCACTACAAAGCAATACACTCATCGCAGAAGTAGAACGCGGCACTAAGCCTCATATTAATAAAGCCGCTAACTGGGTCGCCTTTACACAAGTACCTACCTTACTTGAAAAAGAAACAACCAAAAAAAAAGACACACTTAAAAACAATCTGGTACTCGTAAACACACAATCAGGTGCCCAACAAAGCTTTGCTGATGTAAAAGATTACACGTTATCTAATGACGGTATGTGGCTTGCTTATCGTTTAAATAAAAAAGACGATGACGCAAAAGTAGAAGATAAAACCGATAGCACTAAAAACGAAGAAGACAACGCTATCACGCCCGATAAAAAAGATAAGAGCTATGCGCTTGTTATCGTAAATTTATCTGATAAACGCACTCATACAATAGAAAACGTATTTAGCTACGCTATTAACTCAGCTAACAGCCAGCTATTAGTGAGTCAAAGTTACAGCGATGGTAATAACAACCAAATAGCGTTAATTGAGCTCAGTGACTTTAATAGCAGCGTATTAATTGATGAACCGGGCGTAATCGCAAATAAAATAGCGTGGCACCCCACTGACAATATTGCAGCGTTTGCATTGGGAAACTATGTAAATGATGACACGCGCCGCCGAAGCTACACTTTACAGCTATATAAAAACGAGAAGCTCTCAACTATAGATTCACCTAATAAAGCATGGACGTTAGGGAAAACAGCCACCCTTGAATGGTCAGAAAATGGCGAGCGCTTATATTTTGAAAACCATCCTAAATTAGCAGCTAAAGTAAAAACTAAAGAATATACCGACGAAGCCTCACTGTACGACTTTGATACCATACGTGAGCATAAAGGTCTTAATGTATGGCACAACAACGATACGCAAATAAAACCACGTGAAGAGCAGCAATGGAACGAAGTTAATAAAAATCGCCATTACAGTGCGGTGTATCACGTTAACTCGCAAAAAGTTGCGCAACTTAGTACACCAAACATGCCCGAGGTTGCACTAAACCCTCAGCGAGATGTGTCTTTACTTGGCTCATCTAACATCCCCTACCTAGAAAAAATAATGTACGGCGGTTTTTTTGCTGATTACTTTGCAGTAAATATAAATACCGGTAAACAAACTCCAATTATAAGTAACTACCCGTTTAGACCGAGCCTTGCCCCTAATGGTGAGTTTGCAGCTTATTTTAGCGATAGCCAAATACAGTTAAAAGATTTAAAAAATAATAAAGTAACACCGCTTACAAAAGCGATTCAGGCAACCTTTGCTGATGATAAACACGACTACCCATCTACTCAACCTGGTTATGGTTTTGCTGGTTGGATGACCGACAGCAGCCAAGTGCTTGCTTATAGTAAATACGATATTTGGGTATTTGACGTAAAAACGCAGCAAGCTAAACGCCTAACTAATGGTAAGCAAAGCAATACGCAGTACCGTGTTATTAAGCTTGATAAAACCCAAGTGGGATTTAAAAAAGGCGATACATTACTTGTCTCTGCTATTAACTTGCAAACTAAACAAAGCGAAGTTGCAAAGCTCGACTTAGCTACAAACACAATAACTAACGTGCTTAGCGGTAATAAACGCTTTGATGTAGTTAAAAAAGCCAAAAAGGCTGACAGGTACTTGTTCACCTCGCAAACTTATAGCCAATTTCCTGATTACTACCAAACAGATTTTAGCTTTAGCGCACCAAAAAAAGTGACCACGCTAAACCCACAAATTAGTAATTTTGCCTGGGGCGAAAAGCCAGAACTAATAAGCTATAAAGGCTTTGATGGCGAAGATTTACAAGGCGTACTAATAAAGCCAGCGGGATATAAAAAAGGCGATAAAGTACCGGTGGTTGTGTATTTTTATCGTTACATGAGCCAGCGTATGTTTGATTTTCCTAAAATGGAATTAAACCATCGCCCTAATTTCCCTATGTTTACCTCAAACGGTTATGCGGTATTTTTACCTGACATTCGTTTTGAAATAGGTCACCCGGGTAAATCGTCAACGCAAACCATGATCAACTCCACCCAAAAATTAATAGATTTAGGCATAGCCGACCCAGATAAAATAGGCTTACAAGGTCACTCTTGGGCAGGCTATCAAAGTGCGTTTATGATAACCCAAACAGATATGTTTAAAGCGGTTGTATCTGGCGCGCCAGTATCAAACATGACCAGTGCTTACAGTGGCATACGTTTAAAATCAGGTCTTGCTCGTCAGTTTCAATACGAAACAGGGCAAAGCCGTATAGGTAAAAACTTATTTGAAGCACCAGAGCTGTACATAGAAAACTCACCGGTGTTTTTTGCAGATAAAGTAAATACCCCTATTTTAATTATGTTTGGCGATAAAGACGATGCAGTGCCTTGGCACGAAGGCGTGCAGTACTACTTAGCGCTTCGCCGCGCAGGTAAAGATGCAACCTTTTTACAATACGAAGGTGAACCACACCACTTGAAAAAGTTTCCTAATCAGGTCGATTTTTCAGTGCGTATGATGCAGTACTTTGATCATTACTTAAAAGGCAAACCAGCTGCAAAGTGGATGACACAAGGCGAGGCATTTATAGAGGAATAGATATAACATTTATTCAGAGCTCTACGTAAGCGATAACGGCGAGCTCTGCGTCAATTAAATCAAGGCGAGGCATATTACATTTAAGTAATCAGTCACTACCTAGTCCTTCATACCTTTGAAAAATGCTGTAATGATCTTTAAACTTTTATAAACACCACCGTATATAAGCGTTTTAATCAAAGTAAAAAACTATAATAAAAGCCTAATATAAGTAATAATCACTAAATTCAGAGGTTAAAGAGTCGTTCATTATGCTAGGTTTTTGGTACAAAGAGTTTCCACAATACCCAAAAGACCATAAGGATTTTTGGCGTACTCGCTTAATAGCCCACTCTTTACTAATAACTACATGTTACTTTTTAGTTTTAACACTCCTCAATCTTTTTTATTTTAAAAGCTATGACATTGCTTTAATTGATGCCTTAGGACTTACGATATCGTTAGGCATTTATACTTGGTTTAATAAAACAGCCAACGTAAATGCAGCAGCGTGGGCTGTTACCCTTATGGTCGTTAGCTTAATAATGATGTTTGTGGTTTCTGTAGGTGGGCATGCGCATTCTTTATTTTGGGCGACGTTAATCCCGCCTTTTAGCTTTTTTTTAGTTGGAAGAAACTGGGGAAGCCTATTTAGTGCAGTCGCTTTTGCTATTTGTGCGTATCTTGTGTATTTACAACAACAGCAAACTGTAACAATTGGCTTAGGCTCTTTATTTAATCTTATAGAGGTAAGCCTTGCTCATATTTTAATTTTTAGGTTTTACGAAAAAACACGGTTTTCGGCATACACTCGATTATCTATCCGTAACTTAGAAATTCAACACTTAGCAGAAACCGATAAGTTAACGGGGCTTTATAACAGGCAAAAATTTGATTTTGAATTATCACAGTTAATTGCTAAAAATGACGTTTTTAAAACCCCACATTGCTTACTTATTTGCGATATAGATCACTTCAAAAATATAAACGATACCTACGGGCATTTGGTTGGTGATAACGTGCTAACTGAATTTGCAAAAATATTAAAAAAACGAATGCGAAATGACGCACTTATTGCGCGATGGGGTGGAGAAGAATTCACTATTATTTTATCCAACACCTCTTTAAATGATAGCGCTAAAAAAGCCGATGACCTGAGAAAGTATATTGCCGAAAACACAGTTACAAATGTAGCATTTACTATAAGTATTGGATTAGCAACGATACAAAAAGACGATACAGTGCTAAAACTACTGGAGCGGGCTGATACAGCGCTATATAAGGCTAAAAATAATGGACGCAATAAAGTATGTGTTAGCGATAACGATTCAACCGTTATCGCTCAATCAAATTACTTAAATGGGTTTATAGCCTAAACTTAAGCGTGCTGCCCACAAGCAAATCCACAGCTCCACGCATATTGGAAGTTGTAGCCTCCAAGCCACCCTGTTACGTCAGTTACTTCGCCTATAAAGTATAGGCCTTTAGCTTTTTTAGCTTCAAAGGTTTTTGAGCTCAACTCGTCGGTATCTACACCGCCCAATGTTACTTCTGCTGTTCTATAACCTTCTGTGCCATTGGGTTTAATTTGCCACGCATGAATATAATTTACTAACTCATCTATTTGAGCATGGGTAAGCTGATTAATATTACAATCTGGTATCGCTTTGCTTTCGTGCAGTATTTCTATAAAGCGTTTAGGTAAAATAGTCGCAAGGCTATTTTTTAAAGACTTTTGGGCTTGCGTTTCTCGCCAATCAGCAAGTTGCTGCCTTAAATCAATTTCAGGTAATAGGTTTATAATTACAGCCTGCCCTGCTCGCCAAAATGAGCTTATTTGCAATATTGCTGGGCCCGATAACCCTCGGTGAGTAAAGAGGATGTTTTCTTTAAATACGGTGCCGTCTTCGCTTGAAACTTCACAGGGAATGCTAATTCCCGAGAGCCCTTCAAAACGCTCTTTATCATGCTGATGCAAAGTAAACGGCACAAGTGCAGCCATAGTTGCTAACACGCTTAAGCCAAACTGCTCTGCAATTTTATAACCTATTGGTGTAGCCCCTAGTTTTGGCATAGTTAAGCCACCTGATGCTATAACTAACGACTCACAGCTTAAGGTTTCTTGCTCTGTGGTAACGCTATAGCCGGTTTCGGTTTTTGATACGCTGATCACTTCACTGCGTAGTTTTATATTTACCCCGGCCCACCCACATTCGGTCAGTAAAATATCAACAATGTCTTGTGCATTGTTATCGCAAAAAAGCTGACCTAGTGTTTTATGGTGATACGCCAAGCCATGTCTGTCCACCAGCTCAATAAAGTCATGCTGTGTATAGCGACTTAAACATGATTTAACAAAATGAGCATTTGCGCATAAGTAGTTATCAGGGGTTGCGTTTTCATTTGTAAAATTACAACGCCCACCACCACTTATTAAAATTTTACGACCTGGTTTTTTCCCCATATCAAGTACTGTAACGCTTCGGCCACGGTATCCAGCTTGCGCTGCACACATTAATCCTGCAGCTCCCGCACCTATTACAATTACATCTACTTGACTCATTATTTTACCCTACTAAAAAATTTTTCCGATTATAGCAAAGTTTGATAGCTAACAACGTAGCATTTAAATTATTAGCAATAACACAACAAAAACGCATCAGTAATAAGTCGGGAATAATTACCCGCACAATAAACCAACCCTTTATACTTATTTTTAATTTATATGACAAATACTAAACAACGAGTAAACCGCTAAAAACCTGAGTTATAACTAAATGAAAGAGGTACATAATAAATTGATATTTTAACCTAGTTAACAGATCGTTTACTTTTGTTCCCGCATCGTGATCCTACATCACGAAATAATAAATAAAAATCTAGGGATAATTATGACAACAAGTAAAACTTTTAAAAGATGCGCAATTGCAATTACAGTTAGTACGCTTTTTGCAGCAACATCTGGCATGGCTCAATCAGTTTCAAGTTCAATGGCTGAAACATCGGCTAAACTACAAAGCCAAGGCGGTTTCGAAACTCAGTTCATTATTAAATATAAAAATAATAACGAAATGGCGAGCCTCTCAACTGCAGACGCAAGCCCAGCTAGCATGAAAAAGCGCGCACAAAGCTTTGTTAAAAACTTCGCTTCTAAAAAAGGTAAAGTAAAAGCAAAATATATTCGTGCAATGGCACTTAATAACCACCACGTAATGCGTGCTGATAAAAAATTAAGTACAGCAGAAGCGCAAGAGTTTATGCAAGAAATGGTTGATTCTGGCAATGTTGAATACATTGAAGTGGATCAAATGTTAAAGCCGTTTTCAACTCCTAACGACCCTCGCTTTGATGACCAATGGCATTACTACGAGCAAGCCGGTGGTTTAAATTTACCGACCGCTTGGGATACCGCAACGGGTAGCGGTGTAGTTGTAGCTGTACTAGATACGGGTTACCGCCCACATGCCGATTTAAATGCTAACATTTTACCGGGTTACGATATGATCTCTAACCTATCGGTAGCAAACGATGGCGGTGGTCGCGATAGCGATGCACGTGATCCGGGTGATGCTGTTGCAGCAAACGAGTGTGGTACTAACGGTGCACAAAATTCTAGCTGGCATGGTACACATGTAGCCGGCACTGTTGCTGCGGTAACCAATAACGGCGAAGGCGTGGCAGGCGTAGCTTATAATGCAAAAGTAGTGCCTGTTCGTGTGCTTGGTAAGTGTGGTGGTTTAACCTCTGATATTGCAGACGGTATTATTTGGGCATCTGGTGGGAGTGTTTCAGGCATTCCGGCAAACTCAAACCCTGCAGATGTAATTAATATGAGTTTAGGTGGCAGCGGTTCATGTAGCTCTACAACTCAAAATGCAATTAATACCGCGCGTAGTAACGGCACTGTAGTAGTTATTGCTGCAGGTAACGATAACGATAACTCGGCAAACTACAACCCAGGTAACTGTAATGGTGTAGTAAACGTAGCATCAGTAGGCCGTAATGGCGGCCGAGCTTATTACTCAAACTACGGTAGCAATATTGATGTTGCAGCACCGGGCGGCGCGCAAAGCTTTGCAAACGACTCAGAAGGTGTTTTATCAACTTACAATTCAGGTTCGTCTACACCTTCAAGCGACAGTTACGGTTATTCGCAAGGTACATCAATGGCTGCGCCTCACGTAGCAGGTGTTGCGGCACTTATTAAGCAAGCAAAGCCAGATGCAACGCCTGACGAAATAGAAAGTATTTTAAAATCAACTACCCGTTCGTTCCCTGCAACATGTACTAGCTGTGGTACGGGTATTGTTGATGCTGCCGCAGCTGTTGCAGCAGCAAGTGGCGGCACTACCCCGCCTACAGGTGGCGATAGCGAGCTTATTAATGGTGAAGCTAAAACAGGTTTAAGTGGGGCTGCGAACGCACAAGCATTTTACACGATGACCGTACCAAGCGGTGCTACTAACGTAACATTCACTATGAGTGGTGGTACCGGTGATGCTGATTTATACGTACGTGCGGGCAGCAAACCTACAACAACTACCTATGACTGTCGCCCTTATAAAGGCGGTAATAGCGAAGAGTGTTCTATTGATAACCCTACAGCAGGAACTTACCACGTAATGCTTAACGGCTACTCTGCGTATTCAGCTGTGAGCTTGGTGGGTAATATTACTGGTGGTTCATCATCTGGTGGCGGTTCAGGTACTCCACAAGCTGGCGGCGGCACTATAAGCGATGTGACAGCCAATACTGGTCAGTGGAAACATTACACGTTAGATGTACCTGCAGGAATGAGTACGTTTACAGTAACAACGTCAGGTGGAAGTGGCGATGCAGACTTATTTGTAAAATATGGCAGCCAACCAACAACCACTACGTACGATTGTCGCCCTTATAAAAATGGCAACGCAGAAACATGTACATTTACCAATCCACAAGCAGGTACTTGGCACTTAAGCGTGAACGCTTATAGCACTTTCTCTGGTTTAACACTTAGCGGGCAGTACCAACCGTAATTTAAAGTTTAAACCGTGAATAAAAAAACCGATGTTGTTTCCAACATCGGTTTTTAAATAGTAAGTAGCTGATTAATTAAAGCTAAAACCTACACTTTATTACTGTTATAGCTTCTCTAGTACTGATTCTGCACGGCTTACAACAAACTCTTTGTCTTGCTCTACAAATAAACCTGTTACGACTGCATTTTCAATAATCATAGCGTAACGCGTTGAGCGTACACCACCAAAACTAGCGGTATCCTTATCAAGCCCTAACGATTTAGTGAAACTACCATCGCCATCAGCAAGCATTGCTATTTCTTGCGCGTTTTGCGAGTCGCCCCATGCTTTCATAACAAATGCATCATTAACAGATACACAGTAAATAGCATCAACACCTTTTGCTTTAATTTTATCAGCAAGAGTAATAAACTCAGGCAAATGGGCATTTGAACACGTTGGTGTAAATGCACCTGGTACTGCAAATAACACGACTTTTTTGCCTTCAAATAACTCTTTATTTGTAAGAGATTGCATTCCGTCGTCAGTTAATTGCGTTAACGTAACCGATGGTAATTCTTGGCCTTGCTCAATCATGGTGGTTCCTTTAAAAGATCAATACAGAATAAGTAACAATCATACTACGTAACCTATTACAGTGTAGGTAAAGTGTAACTAACTTAGTAACTCAGGGTAGTCTAGCAAAGGTTTATAGACTGAGTTCACTACATTTTATGAAAACTATTTTAGCTTCTATAGTTTTCATAAAATTTATTGCTCTGTAGTTAAGGTAAATTCAAATCGTTTATAAAGCGAGAAAAGTCATTACCTAACTTTTTATCCCGCATGCTGTACTCTACAATTGCTTTTAAATAACCCAACTTATCTCCGCAATCGTGAGAGCGACCACTCATATGAAATGCTTCAACGGTTTCTTGCGCCATTAATGCGTCAATAGAGTCTGTAAGTTGTATTTCACCGCCAGCACCTACAGTCGTTTTTGCGAGTAGAGGCCAAATATTCTTACTCAGTACATATCGCCCTACAACAGCAAGGTTTGAAGGTGCTAAGTCTGCATCAGGTTTCTCAACCATCGCTTTAATTGCAGCACTTTTACCTGGCATTAACTCAACACCGTTTATATCAGCAATACCATATTTACTAACGTCTTCTTTAGCTACTGGCTCAAGCATTATTTGACTTGCTTGAGTTTCTTTAAAGCGTTTAATCATGGCCGCTAAATTTTCAGTTTCTTGATCGGCAGTATAAGCATCAAGTATCACATCTGGCAGGAGCACTACAAAGTTGTCGTCACCTACTATTGGCTTAGCACACAAAATAGCATGCCCTAGCCCTTTAGCTTCACCTTGGCGAACACTCATAATAGTTACGTCAGGCGGACAAATAGAGCGAATCTCATCTAATAAAGCACGTTTAACACGCTTTTCAAGAGTAGCTTCTAGCTCATAACTTGTATCAAAATGGTTTTCGATTGCATTTTTAGAGCTATGCGTCACTAATACAATATCTTTGATACCAGCAGACACACATTCGCTGACAATATATTGGATAAGTGGTTTATCGACTATAGGGAGCATTTCTTTTGGAATAGCTTTTGTCATAGGGAGCATTCTCGTCCCTAAACCAGCCACTGGAATTACAGCTTTCATATCTATCCTTAGTGATTAAGTTTGTAAATAAACTAGCAGATACAAAATAGATACCAGCTGAATAAAGTTACCTCTTTTGAAGAAGTAAATTTGAAGCTGCTTTTAAAGTGAAGACTCTACACTTTGGGAATATAAAATAGATAGGTAAATAGTGAACTTATTAATAATTTTGTTAGGAAGTGAGATTAGATTAGCTAAGAGAAACAAGTCTAGGTTTGTTATTAATAACAAACCTAGACCAATCAATTTTTCAACAATACTTATTCGAAGTAGAGCTGTAAAATCTATTTATGATTAAAGACCAGCGCGATCTTTAATTACTGCAATAAGTGGTGAGCTGGCAAAGTTGCCTTCAGCCCAAGCAATATCGGCACCATCTGTTAAAGCACTTTTTGATAAGTTTTTAACTATATACTCACCTGTATCTACTGCATTACTCGCAACGGCATGACGTAGTAAGTTATTACCATTACATTGTACTGCATCGTAGATATTACGAATTTTTACGCGAGAGCTTTTAAGCTTACTACGTAATCGGTTTTTATCATCAGCAGCAATGTACTCACAAATAGATACCGCTAATTGATCTTCAGCATTTGCTGGTGCTGTATACGACAACGAACTTACAGCAACAACAGCAGTAAGTGCAACTAGCTTTGGTAATTTAAACATGACAAACCCTTTATAATACTTTGTTCTTACATAGACTATTGAATATTATATCAATCTATCAAAAATTACGCAATAATGTTAATGTTCTTTATATAAAGTTACGAATTTATAACTAGATTTGTTCTTATCATCTGGAAGGTTTTCTTGCTCTTCTTTTATATTCCAATTTGCGATTTTATTGTAATCAGGAAACTGCGTATCGCCATTAACATCTAAATCAATAAAAGTTAAATACAAGCGATCTGCTTTCGGTAAAAATTGCTCATAAATATTACCACCACCAATAATCATCACTTCTTCTACATCACAAACTAGATTTAATGCATCCTCTGGGGTGGTTACAGTTTCAATACCCTCTGCAGAATATTCGCTGTTTCGAGTAATAATAATATTACGACGCCCAGGTAAAGGACGGCCTATTGACTCAAAAGTTTTACGACCCATGATCACAGGTTTACCCGTAGTTACTTTTTTAAAATGCTGAAGATCCGCTGGTAAATGCCATGGCATTTTATTATCTAGGCCAATTACACGGTTATTTGCCATTGCTGCAATCATTGAAATTATCATAATAAAAACCTAGTACTTTATTCTTAAACAAAGAAAAAGGAGCATAAGCTCCTTTTTAATAAATTCTATTTAATTAACGCTCGTAGACTACTTCTACGTCGTAATCATCTTCATCCCAGTCGTCCCAATCATCATCATTGCCCTTACCTTTAGTGGCTTTTTCATGATAGGTATCCCACTTGAATTCAACTTCTTCATCTTCAACTTGTACAAACTTCTCTTTAGGCATGCTATCAAGTAGTGTCATTATGTTGTGGATCAAAGGTTGAGTATTAAGTTTATTAATTGCTGAGATGTGATAAATATTTTCAGTTTCGCCCAGTTCTTCTGCAATCGCTTCGCATAGCGCTTTTGCTTCGTCTTCTGGTAATAAATCTATTTTATTAAACACTAACCAGCGTGGCTTTTCAGCTAATTTAGGGCTGTATTGGTGTAGCTCGTTAATAATCGAGAATGCATTATCAACAGGGTTTGAACCATCTACCGGCATTACATCAATAATGTGTAATAACACACGACAACGCTCTAAATGCTTCAAGAAGCGAATACCAAGGCCTGCACCATCAGATGCACCTTCAATTAGACCTGGAATATCGGCTATAACAAATGATTTATTTGCTTCAGGACGTACCACACCTAAATTAGGAATAAGCGTCGTGAATGGGTAATCAGCTACTTTTGGTCTCGCTGCAGATACACTGCGGATAAACGTAGATTTACCTGCATTTGGTAATCCGAGTAAGCCTACATCAGCTAATAATAGTAACTCTAATTTTAAGTTACGTACTTCACCAGGTGTGCCCAATGTTTTTTGACGAGGTGCACGGTTAGTACTTGATTTAAAACGTGCATTCCCCAAGCCGTGGAAACCACCTTTTGCAACCAAAATTCGTTGACCATGTTGAGTTAAGTCGCCAAGTCCCTCTTGGGTATCAACATCCATGATGCGTGTGCCTACAGGCACCATAACAAATAAGTCGTCGGCTTTTCGGCCTGTACAGTTACGGCTACGACCGTTAGTCCCACGTTCAGCCCTATGGAAACGCTCAAACTGATAATCAATTAGGGTATTTAAGTTTTCATCAGCTTGTAGATAAACACTACCACCGTCTCCACCGTCACCGCCGTCTGGTCCACCATCTGGAACATATTTTTCACGACGGAAAGACACGATGCCGCTGCCACCGTCTCCAGCTTCTGCGCGAATTTCTACTTCATCTACAAACTTCATGATTACTCACTTTAGGGATTGGCTTGTTTAATAACTCTATTATATACCCAAGCCAACACAAATGCAGGCTTGGGTATATATTTTGACTGACTACAAAACAAAAAACCCCGCAAAGGCGGGGTTTTTAACTACCTTACTGATTACTCAGTTACGATAGTTACGTATTTACGGTTTAAAGGACCTTTTTGTTCAAACTGAACTTTACCATCTGCTTTTGCGAAGATAGTGTGGTCTTTACCGATACCTACGTTAGTACCAGGGTGGAAACGAGTTCCACGCTGACGAACAATGATGCTACCCGCTAGAACTGATTCGCCACCAAAACGCTTAACACCTAGGCGTTTGCTTTCTGAATCGCGACCGTTACGAGTACTACCAGCTGCTTTTTTATGTGCCATTTCTAAGTACCTCTAATTAAGCGCTAATGCTAGTGATTTTAACTTCAGTGAACCATTGACGATGGCCCATTTGCTTACGAGAATGCTTACGGCGTCTAAATTTAACAACCTTAATCTTCTCACCGCGACCATGTGAAACAACCTCAGCTGTTATCTTGCCACCGTTTACGAACGGTACACCGATCTCGATTTTCTCACCATCAGCAACTAAAAGTACTGAATCAAATTCTACTGCCGCACCAGTTTCAACGTCTAATTTTTCAAGACGAATCGTTTGACCTTCAGTCACACGATGCTGTTTACCACCACTTTGGAAAACCGCGTACATAATTAACTCCGTCTGTGCACCCTCAAATCGGCGCAACTAAAATATTCTTCGATAGGGCGCGAAGTTTACGCTAACGCGAAATAACTAGCAAGCCTATTTTGTAATTAAAATGAATAAAAAGTAGCTGCTTTGAGAGCAATTCAATATTTACCCCATTTTATATTAATTAGCCCTTTTGCCAAGCGCTTTTTAACTCTTAGTCGAAATAAATTAATGTACTCAAATATGACCCTCACAGCTTAATATCTAAGCACACCACAAACTGTATATTGATTATCAATTAATCAGTTATCTTGGCCAATTCAGTCTAAATTAAGTACTTTAATAGTGTTTTTTCAATCAATCGTCACAAAATATCGAGCTAGTGCATTTTTTGTTGTACAATCTGCGCCGTTCACACATAAAAATTGGCTCGGAGATCAATGGATATAAAAGCTATCCAGGCGTTAATCGAAAGCGATATGAATGACGTCAATCAACTTATACATGCGCAAATGCGCTCAGATGTGGCGTTAGTTAATCAGCTTGGTTTATATATAGTTAGCAGTGGCGGCAAACGCGTTCGTCCAATGCTAGCAATTTTAGCAGCCAAAGCGCTCGGTTATCAGGGTAAAGATCACATAACACTTGCAACAATTGTTGAGTTTATTCATACAGCAACGCTATTGCATGATGATGTTGTAGATGAATCAAACTTACGACGTGGCACGCCTACAGCAAATGCTGAATTTGGTAATGCTGCTAGCGTATTGGTTGGTGACTTTATTTACACTCGTTCATTTCAGCTTATGGTTGGCCTTGGCAAAATGCAGGTTATGCAAGTACTTGCCGATGCAACAAACATTATTGCTGAAGGTGAAGTATTGCAGTTAATGAACTGCAACGACCCAGACACTACCGAAGCCAGTTATATGCAGGTTATTTACTCTAAAACAGCTAAGTTGTTTGAAGCAGCGACAGGGCTTGCTGCCATTATTACTGAGCAAGACCAAGCGACACTTGATGCACTAAACCTGTACGGTATGCATTTAGGTACTGCATTTCAGTTAGTGGATGACGTACTTGATTACAATGCAGATGCTGAGCAGTTGGGTAAAAACATTGGTGATGATTTAGCTGAAGGCAAACCAACCCTTCCGCTTATTTATGCCATGCAACATGGTAGCGAGCAGCAAACACAGCTTATTCGTGATGCAATAGAGCACAGTAATGGTATGGAGCATTTAGAAGAAATTTTATCGGCACTAAAGCAAACTAATGCGCTTGAATTTACAATGCAAAAAGCAGAACTTGAAGCTGACAAAGCTATTGCGTGTTTAGACTTTTTAGCTGAGTCTGACTATAAGCAAGCACTTATAAGCCTTGCACGTATTGCGGTTGACCGCGACCACTAGTTTTAACTAGTTACACAGTGTGAAATTAATTCTGAGCAATAAAAAAGCCTGCAAATGCAGGCTTTTTTGTTGCTTAAATTGGCTATTACGCCATGAAATCAACACCTTCTTTGATGTCTTTTTTCAGTGTTTCAAGCATGTCATTTTTTGCTTTTGTTTCAAATGCGCTTAGTTCGCCGTAAGAAAGAATTTCTTCTACGCCGTTTTTACCTAAACGTACTGGATGAGCAAAGTACTCTGCATCGCCATTTTCAACAGCAACATAAGCGTAATCTACCACTTCTTCACCCTGTAGGCCTTTAACTAAAGACATACAAAAACGAGCAGCAGCTGCGCCCATAGATAGCGTAGCTGAACCGCCACCGGCTTTAGCATTTACAACTTCAGTACCCGCATTTTGGATACGTGGAGTAAGTGCAGCAACTTCTTCATCAGTGAAAGAAACACCTTCAACTTGAGAAAGTAGAGGAAGAATAGTTGTGCCTGAGTGACCGCCAATTACTGGTACTTTAACAGTTGCTACGTCTACGCCTTTAAGTTCAGCAACAAATGCTTCTGAACGAATAACGTCAAGCGTAGTAATACCGAATACGCGTTTAGCGTCGTAAGTACCTGCTTTTTTGAATACTTCAGCAACAATTGGAACTGTGCCATTTACTGGGTTAGTAATAATACCTACTAACGCTTTTGGACAGCTAGCAACAATGCCTTCTGCTAAAGTTTTGATGATGCCAGCATTTACATTAAATAAATCAGCACGATCCATACCTGGTTTACGTGGCATACCCGCTGGGATAAGAACGATATCAGAGCCTTCAAGCGCTTTGTTTAATTCGTCTGCGCCAAAGCCTGCTACTTTAACATCTGTTGGGATGTGAGAAAGGTCAACCGCAACACCTGGTACTACTGGTGCAACATCATAAAGTGATAATTCAGAGCCAGCTGGTAAGCCTGTTTTTAATAATAAAGATAACGCTTGGCCGATACCGCCTGCAGCACCTAATACAGCAACTTTCATTGGAATTCTCCGTAATTTGAGGTAGGAAACATTTGTGGCTCTTAAGATAATGAAATTAGCGACTAAAAACAAATTTATCCTGTCTATTTCAAGTATATTTTCGACCATAGTCGTAAACTTTTGTGATTTAACGCATCAAACTGGCAAGTTAACTAAACAACTGCTGCATAATTATTCATTTTTGTGTAGAATTTGCAGCATAAATAACAAAAACGAATAAAGACTATGCAACCACAAGATAAACAAGAAGCACTGGTAAAAGCATTTAAATCACTATTAAAAGAAGAAAATTTTGGATCTCAAGGCGAAATAGTTGATGCGTTAAAAGATCAAGGCTTTGACAATATAAGCCAAAGTAAAGTATCACGCATGTTAAGTAAATTTGGCGCTGTACGCACACGTAATGCCAAGCAAGAAATGGTTTACTGCTTACCTGCTGAAATGGGTGTACCTACGGCTAAAAGCCCATTACGCCAATTAGTAATCGACATTATGCACAACGAAATGATGATCATCATTCGTACCAGTCCAGGTGCTGCTCAGCTTATTGCGCGTTTATTAGATTCATTAGGTAAAGCAGATGGCGTACTAGGAACAATTGCAGGCGACGATACTATTTTTATCGCTCCTGCTAAAATATCTGAAATAGATGTAACACTTGAACGTGTTCGCATTTTATTTGATACGGTTTAATAGCAAACTAAATTTGTTTTAAAAACCCGACTGAAGGCGCAAAGAAAGCAGAACCCATATCGGCTTGAGTAAAATCAAGCCAGTGGTCGTAACAATCCCCTCCCCCTAAACGACTATTAAGTACTTTTTCAAATGCGGTACCCGTACAAGCGCATGTAATTGATAACATTCCCTGCTCATACACATCGCCATAAGGCATGCTCTGATTTAATAGTAGCGGTTGTCCGTCTTCGTCTTTTAGCTCACTTCGCGAAGCATGGCTGGTTTCAATTGCGGGGGTAATTAGTGTGTTATCAAGGCGCGTACGCCCCATTATTTGTTCTTGCTCGCTCAATGATAAGTGCTGCCACATAGTTAAGTCATGCTTATAACGCTGTACATGAATATAACTTCCCTGATCTTCAAAATTACCAGGGTTACTAATTAAAGCCGTAGCGCGCTTTTTTCTTCCATGAGCTGTATCGCCACCATAAATAAAACCATTAAAATCACGACCATCTAAAAAGCGAAAATTACGAATTTGCTCCACCAGCTCAACATCGGGGGCAAATAATTTTAAAATTTGCAGCGCAAATAAATGGTTAACGTCTTCACGGTCAGAGCGAATTTGCACAAATAAATCGCACGGTTGTACGCTCATTTGATGATCGCTATGGTTTATATTAGGAAAGCTCTGTAATTCGCTTGGGATGTATTCAGGGAGGATATGCGGCCAATATTGCGCACCGATAGCAACCATACAAGAGAGCATTGATTCTGAAAATTGATCGCTGAACTCTTCTTCAATGGCGCTTACTTGTTTTAACTTTGCGCGAAGTGATTCATCTTGACCATCAAACACATTAAAAAATAAGTGCAAACCGTGTAAGTTTGCTTCAGCACAAATCCCTGATTGCGCTTGCGCCATTGTTATTCCTTAGTTTTACAGATAAAAACACAGCGAATAACAAATTAATTACGATTCGAAAAAATTCACCGTGTGAGGTTTTATTTTTATTATAACCTGCTCATTATTTTCAAATGACTGGCCATATTGTGCAGCAACTTCAATTTCTTGTTCATCAATAACAACCGAATAAACATACGCCGAACCAATAAAGCGACGACTTATGATTGTAGCTCGCTTGCTGAATTTGTCACTTTGGTTATCTGCCACTAATTCTATTTGATGGGGGCGGACATATATAAGCCCGACGCTTACGTTATGTTTACTCTCAACATAAGATTCGACTAAACCAAATGGTGTTTTATATTCAGTTGCTGTTAATACTTCTGCACTCAAGTATATGCCTTGACCCAGAAACTCTGCAACCTCCTTTGAACATGGAGCTGCAAAAAGCTGCTCAGGCGTGCCTTGTTGCTCAATTTTACCGCGATGCATAATGGCCAGTGTATCTGAAAAGGCAAATGCCTCTTCTTTTGAATGTGTAACAAATACAGCAGATACTTGAGTTGCCTTAATAATTCGACGTATATCAGCAATTAATTCAAAGCGTACTTGTGTGTCGATATTTGAAAAGGGCTCATCAAGTAGCAATAAACTAGGCTTATAAGCTAATGCACGAGCAATAGCTACACGCTGCTGTTGACCACCCGACAACTGATGCGGGAACCTGTCGGCACAGCCAATTAAATGTACCAGCTTAAGCATTTCATCAACGCGTTGCTGCTTTTGAGCTTTACTCATTTTACTAAGCCCAAATGCGATATTATTTGCCACCGTTAAATGCGGAAACAGCGCATAATCTTGAAACATCATGCCGATGTTACGGTGCTCAGGCGAGACAAACGATTGCTCATCACTCACTAATTTACCGTCTATAAAAATAGACCCTTGCTTAGCTTCAATTAAACCTGCAATCGCTTTTAACGTGGTCGTTTTGCCACACCCACTCGCTCCAAGTAGACAAACAATTTCATCTTTACCCACCGTTAAATCTAAATCGTGAATAACCTTTGTGCCGTTATAGTGATAGCTCAAGCCTTGTAAAATTAAACTACTCATTTAACTACGCTGCTCCATAGAACGATTAATAAAATACAAAGGAATAAACCCAACAATAACAATAAATAAAGCCGATATTGAAGCAAGCTCTAATTGCTCGTCACTTACATACTGGAATACATGAGTAGCTAAGCTTTCAAAATTAAACGGTCTGAGCAATAGCGCAGCCGGCAACTCTTTCATACACTCAATAAATACCAATAACGCAGCAGTAAGCAATCCTCTTCGCAGTAAAGGTAAGTGCACTAAACGCAGCGTTTGCCCTTGGCTTTTACCCATTGATTGGCTTGCCATATCAAGTGATGGGCTAATACGTAAAAAACTCGACTCAATTGCTCCGTGTGCAATGGCGTAAAACCTAACAATGTAGGCAATAATAATAGTAAGAATGCTACCTGTAAGCAGTAAGCCAATATCTAAATTATACGGCTCGAGCGCTGTGTTAATGGTGTTCTCTAATAATGTAAGGGGTAACAAAACCGCAATAGCGAGTACTGTGCCAGGCAACGCATAGCCTGTGCTTGCTAAACGCCCAGGAACAAGCGGATACGTTTGCTTTGCCACACGCTGATAAAAAACAACAAAAATACTCAACGTAATCGTTATTAGGCTCACAACCCCTGCCACTTTTAAACTTTGCCAAGCGTAACTAAAAAACTCTACATTCCATGCTTTATCAAAGTAGGTAATGGCGTAATTTATAAGTACTGCAATAGGAATTACAAACGCGATAAGTAAGATAAAGCTGCAAAAGGCCGTTGATAGCCAAGCTGACTTTCCTTTTAACACATAGAGAGATTCACTATTTACACTTGATTGGCGCTCAAACACCGCTTGATTACGACGACTAAAGCGCTCTGCCATTAATGCTAAAAATAACAGTAATAACATCACACCCGATATTTTAGCGGCCGCTGTAAGTGAGTAATAACCAAACCACGTATCGTATACGGCGGTTGTTAATGTACTTACGGCAAAATAACTCACTGTTGCAAAGTCAGCCATGGTTTCCATACTAATAAGCGCAAGAGCCGCCACAATAGCCCCACGAGAGAGCACTAAACTTACTTTAAAAAAGCTTTGCCAAGGAGATAACCCCATTAACTGGCTAGCTTGCACTAATTTGAATGACTGCTCGCGAAGGGCCGTTTTAAAAATTAAAAATAAATACGGGTAAAGCACCAAGGCAATCATAACGATAGCGCCGGGTAATGTACGTATATCAAAAAACCAATAGTCATTAGGCGATTGCCAGCCAAACCAATCTCTCAGTGCTATTTGTACAGGGCCCGCATAATCTAATAAATCAGTATATACATAAGCAATAATATAGGTGGGCATAGCAAGGGGCAGCATAAGTGCCCATTCAAACTGTTTTTTACCCGGAAAACTACAGTAAGCCGTTAGCCACCCAAGTGGCAAAGCTATGGCGCAGCTAAGGACGCAAACACCTAAAACAAGCAATACAGTATTAGTTATGTAATCCCAAAGCACGGTATCCCACAGGTGAGAAAACACCTCAGAGCTACCTTGTAGAGATTCAAAAAGAAGAAAAAACAACGGAGCCGATAGAATTAAGCCTGTCGACCACGCAAAGAGCTGCCATTTAGACAGCTTAAATTTATTAGTCATTAAAGATCGAACTTCACCTCATCAATTAGCTTAAGCGCTAACGGACGATATTTACTAATCTCATCAAGTGGCAAGCTGTCTTCTTTAAAACTACCCCAAGAGGCAACCAAACTTGATAGTTCAACACCCGACTTAACTGGATACTCCATATTTAATGAGGCATACATGTTTTGTGCTTTGCTATCGGTCATATACTCGATGAGCTTTAATGCATTTTCAGGGTTTTTAGCATATTTGGTAATAACCGCACCCGAAACATTTATGTGTGAGCCACGATTAGTTTGATTCGGAAAGTTAATATTTACGGCCTCAGCCCAACCTTTTTGCTCTTTATCTTCTAGCATTTTGCCAAGATAGTAACTATTGCCTAATGCTAAGTTACATAAACCTTCTTTAACGGCTTTAACTTGAGCACGATCGTTACCTTGAGGTTTGCGTGCTAAATTAGCCTTAACACCTTCAAGCCACTCTTTGGTTTGCGCTTCACCGTGGTGTGCAATCATAGAAGCCACTAAACCTAAATTATATGGATGTTTGCCAGATCGCGTACAAATTTGTCCTTTGTATTTAGGATCTGCTAAATCTTCATAAGTGAGTTCAGGTAACGCACCAACTCGCTCTTTTGATGAATAGACATTACGCACTCGCTTAGTAAGCGCGACCCATTGGCCATCACCGTCACGAAAAGCTACAGGCACGTTACTATTTACACTGTCACTTTTTATAGTTTGTGTTAATTTTAAATCTTCTAATTGAATAAGCGCACTAAAATTAGAGGTTAATACTAAATCGGCTTTACTGTGTTTACCTTCACGTTTAACACGCTCAATTAACCCTTTTTTAGCAAAAACAACATTGGTTTTTATTCCCGTTTGTTTTGTAAAATCTTCTAAAATGGGCTGAATCAAAAACGGCTGACGAAAAGAATAGATATTAACAACGTCACTTGCAAAGGCTGGTGCCGATGCTGCTAATCCCAAAACAAGTGTAAATACTGTCTTCATTATTTCACCTAAATAATTGTTATTATCATCGAATTCTACCGCGCTCATTCAAAAAGTGCACACTTTAAATAAATGTAAATATGTAAATAACGCCCAAAAAGGAAATGCCGTGTAAGAGATGTCTCACGGATGTGACAGCTAATGAGTAAAAATCAAGATAAAAACATACAAAAACACACTTAACCACCTGTATTAAAAGGGCTTTTATATTATTACTATTGCATAAATACTAATTGAATGTAGTTTTATCCCTATTTTGGTTGCTCTATTGCACTATAATTTACTCATCAACCAAGCAATGATGCTTATTGAGTAAAAGGAAATGGATTGCTTACTCAACCAACCAATGATTAGGTTACCAGGACAACACGGATTTTAGGACAGGCTCAGGATGAGTATCACAACGCAATGTTGTAAAAAGGATAGCGTCAGGAAGATGCGAAAAGGATAACAACGCGGCTAAGTTGTTTAACAGGATGTTGAAGGAATAAATGGACAGGCCTTTAAGGCAACACAATGGATTGGTTAAAATAGGGATACACTAGGAAGTGTAATTTAGGATTTGGTAATAGTATTTACCCTACAGGATGTTCAGGAATTTAAGGATACAGGCCCGGATGGTCTACATTACATAGAACTAAAAAGTAATATAGTAATAAACATGGATTAGTGAAAATTGGAGTTGATTAAGTTCAATTGCAGGATGCAGAAAATTAGAAGATTCCGCAAGCGCGCCTAGAAATAGAGCGCGCTTTTCTTTGTCTAAAATTTAGGTTTAGTAAAGCTCCAAGCAACTATCACTAATTTTTACTGGGTAATACCGCATTCCAGCCATTCAATATTAATACCACCAAATACTTCATTAATATTTTAAATTTCGCTAAGTTATTTATTAATTGCGCCGATAACTAAATAACGCATAAATTAAAAATACTCAATGGATATGAATTTTAAAACACCTCAAAGCAATACCTTTTTATATAAAGTATCAGACACAAGTACAGCAAAACCAATTGGTATTTTTACTGCCCAAACTCCCAGCGTAAATCCATATAAAGCTTTATTTAACCCCAAAGGTTATAACTTTTTTAATATGCCAATGAGTGAGTTTAAAAACATACTTAACGTAATTATCCAGTTAGAAAGCGATATTTCTATTAGTAAATGGGGGGAAGGTGCTCGTCCTGATGAATTTAGTTATCAGCTTAATAGAATATCGAATGCTATAGCAACTACTCAATTTAATGGCAGAATAGACATTAGCGGTTACTTTTTAAAACGAGTTGAGGAAGCAAAGGATATGATTGGTGAAGACTGCATCTCATTTATTCAGGTGCACAACAATATAAGCCAACTATATAACACTGTTTTACAATTAACATCTGAAGAAGGCTTTAGAGCAATTCAAAATAAAGCACTAACTCACTTAAAAGAGCAGCAAGCTTTCGCTTAGCTGCATAAAAAATTAGTCTTCTAATGGCCTGCCTTTATTGCGTTTACCCAATAAATACGCATCACGAAACTTAATAAAGTGCTGCTCCAACTTTATTGAGGCATCCATTTCGCCCGCAAGTGCTAGCACCATAATACCTACTTCAGCTGTACCTAGCTGGTGCGCGTGAGGCGCAACACGTAAACGGTAATCAGAGAGTTTATCAGCAGTAACAGAAAGCACAGGTAAATTATCTAGGTAGGGGCTTTTGCGAATCATTTTTTTAGCTTCACGCCATGTACCATCTAAAAATATAAATAGTAACTTTTTACCTTCTTCAATATTCACTTCGGTAATGGCCCTGCCCTCTTCTACGTCTTCAGCAGGGAATACTATCATTGGTTGATATTGAGGATCGTTTATTAAAGCTAAAAAATCAGGATCTGGGTCTGTTCTGTCCCATCTAAATGCGTGATTATCAGGTACTATTTCAGCAATTAAACGCCCAGTATTAGAAGGCTTAAAGCTTTCATTATGGTACATCAGTAAACATACAGCAGCGTTGCACTGAGCGTGCTCAACACCTTTACAAATACAGTAATGCTTGGCTATTAAGCATTGCTCACAGCGATCTAATTTACCGCCTCGCGCGTTAAATTCACGACGAGATTCACTTATTTGCTGAGCGCGTAATGCTAAAACTGCGTTTTTCACTGTATTTACCTTCAATTAATTAGGCGCGCATTGTAACGGCTTATGGCAATTTAATCTTATATTTAATGAAAAGCAGGCATAAAAAAACCCAGCCAAAGCTGGGTTTTTAAACAAATGCTAAAAAGTTAAATTACTTCTTTTTAACTGCTTTTTTGTTTGGTAAGTCAGTGATTGAACCTTCAAAAATTTCAGCAGCTAGGCCAATTGATTCGTTCAATGTAGGGTGAGCATGAATAGTAAGCGCTAAGTCTTCACCATCTGCACCCATTTCAATACCTAAACCGATTTCGCCAAGCATTTCGCCCGCGTTAATACCGATCATAGCACCACCGATTATACGGCCACTTTCTTTATCAAAGATAAGTTTTGTAGAACCTTCTGTACGAGCAGATGCGATAGCACGGCCAGATGCTGCCCACGGGAATACCGCAGTTTCAATTTTTAAGCCTTGCTCTTTTGCTTCTTTCTCAGTAACACCTACCCAAGCGATTTCAGGGTCAGTGTACGCTATTGAAGGAATACATTTAGGGTCAAAGAAATGTTTCTGACCAGAAATAACTTCTGCAGCAACATGACCTTCATGAACCGCTTTATGCGCAAGCATAGGCTGGCCAACTAAGTCACCGATTGCAAAAATATGGCTTACGTTAGTACGTAATTGCTTATCAACATTAATAAAGCCACGCTCATCAACGTTTACGCCCGCTTTATCAGCATCAAGTAGGTTACCGTTTGGTGTACGGCCAACTGCAACAAGCACTTTGTCGTAACGTACAGGTTCTGCTGGTGCGTTTTTACCTTCAAATGTCACGTATAAGCCATCTTTTTTAGCTTCAACGCCAACAACTTTAGTTGAAAGCATTACGTTGAATTTTTTGCTTACGTATTTTTGATAAATTTTGATAATGTCTTTATCAGCTGCTGGCACTAATTGGTCAGCAAATTCTACAACGTCAATTGCAGAACCAAGAGCACGATAAACAGTACCCATTTCAAGACCTATAATACCACCACCTAGTACAAGTAGTTTTTCTGGTACGTCTTTAAGCTCTAGCGCGCCAGTTGAATCAATTACACGGTCATCTTCTGGGATGAAAGGTAAGTTAACTGGTTTAGAACCTGCTGCAATAATCGCGTTATCAAACGTGATAGTTGTAGCGTCTTTCTCGCCTTCAACTACTAAAGTATTGCTGCCAGTAAATTTGCCGTAACCATACACAACTTTTACTTTACGCATTTTAGCCATTCCGTCTAGTCCGCCAGTTAACTGGCCAACGACAGAATCTTTCCAAGAGCGTACTTGGTCAAGATCGATTTTTGGTGCGCCAAAAGTAACACCGTGAGATGACATTTCAGCTGCGTCATCAATCACTTTAGCTACATGTAAAAGTGCTTTTGAAGGGATACAACCAACATTAAGACATACGCCGCCTAATGTTCCACGAGATTCTACTAATGTAACTTCTAAGCCCAAGTCAGCAGCACGGAAAGCCGCAGAATAACCACCAGGACCACCGCCTAGTATAACAACTTGAGTTTTTAATTCGTTGCTCATGCTTTTACCTTAATTGTTTGAACGGGACACTGCCCTAAAATTTAACTGCCGTGTTTCTGCAAGGCAGAAATTCAGAGCAGCGCATAAAGTGATGCAATATGTACAAAGATTGTATCATTGCAAATGCTAAAAATCCCAGCTAAAAACAACTGGCTGGGATTTGATTCAATTTATTTAATTACGTACACCAATTTCATTAAATTGGTTACATCACTAACTGACGAATATCGCTCATGTAGCTCGCTAACGTCACAGTAAAGCGTGCCGCTAAGGCTCCGTCAATCACCCTATGGTCGTATGACATAGAAAGTGGAACCATTAACTTCGGTTCAAATTCTTTACCATTCCATTTAGGTTTCATTTCAGATTTAGACACACCTAAAATAGCAACTTCTGGCGCATTAACAATCGGCGTAAATGCCGTTCCGCCAATACCGCCAAGGCTAGAAATAGTAAAACAACCACCTTGCATATCAGACGATGTAAGCTTACCGTCACGTGCTTTAACAGATACTTCCATTAATTCGCGTGATAGTTCAATAATGCCTTTTTTATCAACATCTTTAAACACAGGTACAACTAAACCGTTTGGCGTATCAACTGCAACACCAATGTTAATGTACTTTTTAAGGATTAAGCTTTCGCCGTCTGCAGAAAGCGATGAGTTGAATTTTGGAAATTCAGCAAGTGCTTTTGCAGCTGCTTTCATTACAAACACAAGTGGTGTAATTTTAACACCCAGCTTTTTCTTCTCGCTAAGCACATTTTGCTCTTTACGGAATACTTCAAGGCTTGTGATATCAGCTTCGTCAAACTGTGTAACATGCGGGATTTGTACCCAGTTACGGTGTAAATTTTTGCCTGATAGCTTTTGAATACGAGACAGCTTTTGCTCTTCAATTTCGCCAAATTTAGCAAAATCAACTTTAGGCCATGGAATAAGACCAAGCTCGCTACCACCAGCACTACTACCTGCTGATAATTGACCAGATTCAACTTGCTTAACTAGATTTTTAACATAGTTTTGCACGTCTTCTTTAACTATA
Source organism: Pseudoalteromonas sp. EB27 (assembly GCF_001974875.1). GTDB lineage: Bacteria > Pseudomonadota > Gammaproteobacteria > Enterobacterales > Alteromonadaceae > Pseudoalteromonas. The sequence goes on along the minus strand of NZ_MTQD01000010.1, from coordinate 57,834 downwards.
CGGGCTTTACGACCAGTGCCTTTAACGTTAGCTAGGTTAATACCAAACTCACGCGCTAAACGGCGAACAACAGGTGATGCATGAGCATACGCGCTGTTTTCTGTGAAGCTTTCATTACTTGCTTTTACAGGTGCTGCTTGAGCCGGTGCCGACTCAGTTTTAGCCGCTGCTGCAGGTGCTGATTTTTCAGCTGGTGCTGATGCTGCTGCCGGCGCGCTGCCTGCAACTTCAAATACAAAAATTAATGAGCCTGTCGATACTTTATCGCCAGCAGCTACTTTAATTTCTTTAACTGTACCTGCAAATGGAGCTGGTACTTCCATTGCCGCTTTGTCGCCTTCAACGTTTAAGATTGATTGATCTTCTTCAACCGTATCGCCAACTGCAACCATAATTTCAGTTACTTCAACTTCATCACCACCAATATCTGGCACATTAACTTCTTTAGTGCTTGGTGCTGAACTTGCTGTTGAACTCTCAGCTGGCGCTTCTACAGGAGCAGACTCTTTAGCCGGTGCTGCAGATTCACTTCCTGCTACTTCAAAAACAAACACTAATGAGCCAGTTTTAACTGTATCGCCAGCGGCTACTTTAATTTCTTTAACTGTACCGGCAAATGGAGCAGGTACTTCCATTGCAGCTTTGTCGCCTTCAACGTTTAAGATAGATTGCTCTTCTTCAACGGTATCGCCAACAGCAACCATGATTTCAGTTACTTCAACTTCATCATCGCCAATATCTGGTACGGTTACTTCTTTAGTTGAAGAACCTGTAGAAGCAGCGGGTGCTGCCTCTTCAGATTTAGCTGGAGCAGCGGCTGATGTATCTTCTTCATCAGTGCTTTCACTCTCGCCTTCAAACAAAAATACTAAAGAGCCAGTTGTAACGGTGTCGCCAACGTTTACTTTAATCTCTTTCACTGTACCCGCTTGCGAAGCAGGTATTTCCATTGATGCTTTGTCGCCTTCAACATTTAATAATGATTGGTCAACATCTACTTTGTCGCCAACACTTACTAATATTTCGGTTACTTCTACTTCGTCGTCACCAATATCAGGTACTTTAATTTCAATACTCATTGCAAACCTCTTATGCGTACAGTGGGTTAAGTTTGTTAGTGTCGATGTTGAACTTTTTAAGTGCTTCAACAACTACTGACTTCTCAACTTCACCGCGTTTAGCAAGTTCAGATAACGTAGCAACAACAACGTAGCCCGCGTTAACTTCAAAGTGACGACGTAGGTTTTCACGGCTATCAGAACGGCCGTAACCATCTGTGCCTAACACTTTGTAGTTGCTGCTTGGAATGAATGAACGCGCTTGTTCTGCGTAGTTTTTCATGTAATCCGTTGCTGCAACAGTCACAGAGTCGTTTAACACGCTTGTGATGAATGCTGTTTTTTGCTCGCCTTCAGGGTTAAGCATGTTGAAACGTTCAACATCTTGACCTTCACGCGTTAATTCGTTGAAAGACGTTACAGAGAACACGTCAGACGCAATGCCATACTCTTCACTTAGAATCGCAGCTGCTTTACGTACTTCAGTCATAATAGTACCTGAGCTTAATAGCTGTACGTTGGCTTTTTTACCTTCGTAACTTTCAAGCTTGTAAATACCTTTACGAATACCTTCTTCAGCGCCTTCTGGCATAGCTGGCTGATGGTAGTTCTCGTTCATAAGCGTTAGGTAGTAGTAAATATTTTCTTGGTCATCACCGTACATACGACGAATACCGTCTTGTACAATAACCGCTACTTCAAACGCGTAAGTTGGGTCATATGAAATACAGTTAGGAACGGTATTAGCAAGAATATGACTGTGACCATCTTCATGTTGTAAGCCTTCACCATTTAGCGTTGTACGACCCGCAGTAGCACCTAATAAGAAACCACGTGCTTGTTGATCGCCCGCCATCCATGCCATGTCACCAACGCGTTGGAAACCAAACATAGAGTAGTAAATGTAGAATGGGATCATTGGTAAATCGTTAGTGCTGTATGAAGTTGCAGCAGCAACCCATGACGACATTGCACCTAACTCATTAATACCTTCTTGAAGCACTTGCCCTGATACAGTTTCTTTATAGTAAGAAACAATATCACGATCCTGTGGCGTATAGTTTTGGCCATGCGGATTGTAAATACCGATTTGACGGAATAAACCTTCCATACCAAATGTACGCGCTTCATCGGCAATAATTGGTACGATGTTTTTACCAATGCCTTTATCTTTTAATAAGATATTAAGTGCACGAACAAAGCCCATAGTGGTAGAAATATCACGTTTTTGCTCTTCAAGTAGCGGCTTAAATGCTTCTACTTCTGGCAACGCTAATTTTTCACTAAAACGTGGTATACGCTTAGGTGTATAACCTTTAAGTTCATCACGACGAGCATGTAGGTATTTATACTCAGGAGAACCTTCTTCAAGCTCTAGGTAAGGAAGTTCTTTTAACTGTTCTTCAGATACTAAATCGTCAAGACCAAGGCGTGAACGTAAATGTGCAACATGCGACATGTCCATTTTTTTCACTTGGTGCGCAATATTTTTACCTTCAGCTGCTTCACCCATGCCGTAACCTTTTACAGTTTTAGCAAGAATTACAGTTGGACGGCCTTTAGTGTCTTCTGCTTTTTTAAATGCAGCAAATAATTTTGATGACTCATGACCACCACGCTTAAGCGCGAAAATTTCATCATCTGTCATGTCAGCAACAAGTGCTGCTGTTTCTGGGTAACGACCAAAGAAGTTTTCACGTACGTACGCGCCATCTTTAGCTTTATATGTTTGGTAATCGCCATCAACAGTTTCGTTCATTAACTGTAGTAATTTACCCGTTGTATCTTTAGCTAGAAGAATATCCCAGCCGCTGCCCCACACTAGTTTAATTACGTTCCAGCCAGCGCCTTTAAACAAGCCTTCTAACTCTTGAATAATTTTACCATTACCCATAACTGGGCCGTCTAAACGCTGTAAGTTACAGTTAACTAAGTAACACAGGTTATCTAGTTTTTCACGTGCAGCAAAAGAAATAGCACCGCGTGATTCTGGCTCATCCATTTCACCATCACCTAAAAACGCGTATACACGTTGGTTTTTAGTGTCTTTTAAGCCACGACCATCTAAGTATTTTAAGAAGCGAGCTTGGTAAATTGATGAAATAGGACCTAAGCCCATTGATACCGTAGGGAACTGCCAAAATTCAGGCATTAACTTAGGATGTGGGTACGATGGTAAGCCTTCACCATCAACTTCTTGGCGGAAGTTATCTAGCTGTGCAGCCGATAAACGACCTTCAACAAACGCACGTGCATAAATACCAGGAGAAATATGACCTTGGTAATAAACTAAGTCACCACCGTCTACATCATTTGGCGCTTTAAAGAAGTGGTTAAAACACACTTCATAAAATGCAGCAGATGATTGGTAAGACGCCATATGGCCGCCTAAGTCGAGATCTTTTTTAGATGCACGTAGAACGATCATAATCGCGTTCCAACGTATAATTGAACGAATACGACGCTCAAGATTTACATCTCCCGGGTAAGCAGGTTCTTGATCTACAGGAATAGTATTAACGTAGTTCGTGGTAATACCCGTTGGCATATCAACACCATCTAAACGGGCTTGCTCTAATACTTGCTCAAGTAAAAACTGAGCTCGTTCAACACCTTCTTCGCGCACAACTGATTCAAGAGCTTGTAACCACTCTTGTGTTTCTAGCGCGTCTACGTCAATTTTATTGACTTCAGACATATGGAGGTTTCCTTATGTTTAAAATACGAATATTGTTAATTTAATATCACAGCTACTTAATTTGTGTGTTCAAAGTAGTTATGTACTAACTTAATTTTGTTTAGTGCGTCTTAAACTACGTTCAATTCGCGAATGTTCTTTGCCTGCTTCAAGTAGTGCTTCTTCAATAAACGCTAAGTGCGCATTACTTGCTAAACGGGCTTGTTCTGGATTACCGTCAATAACGGCATCCATTAATAAACGCCTGTGCTCGGCTAACTGACTGCTAATATCTGACTTTTTTAATAAAACAGTTAAATTTTGCAATACATTTTGCTCAAGCAGCGCTTTCATGCCTCTTACTAAATGCAGTAAAACCACATTATGCGAGGCTTCTGCCACGCTAAAGTGAAATGCATTAATTGCTTTTGCTTTTTGCTGTAAATCATCATTAACGAGGGCAATTTTATCAAAGCTTTCTTTCACTTTACTAAAATCGTTGCTGGTCCCGCGTAGTGCCGCGTAGTAAGCAGCAATCCCTTCTAATGCATGACGAAATTCAAGTAAATCAAACTGCGACTCAGGGTGTTTACTAATCAAATCAAAAAGTGGATCAGTAAGCCCTTCTTCGAGCTGATTTTTTACAAACGTGCCACCACCTTGGCGACGCGTAACTAAACCTTTCGCTTCTAATTTTTGAATTGCCTCACGCAGTGACGGGCGAGACACTTCAAATTGCTTTGCTAGTTCACGCTCTGGTGGCAACTTTTCACCTGGTGCTAACGAGCCTTCAAGAATCATATTCTCGAGTTGCTGTAAAATAACATCAGATAACTTTGCTGCTTTGATCTTTAAAGACATGAATCAACGTCCGCGTTGTATAAATACCAAGAGCCCATAAAGCGGGGCTTTGAGTAGTATGATTTACCCAAAAGGTAAATTGGTCATACCAAAAATTTTCAATACGGTATCAAAAACCTTATTAGCTGTCAATTTACAGGTAATTTGAGCAATTAAAGTAGCGTAACGCATTTTGAACGAAGATTAAACAATGCGCAATTTACAAAAATTGTTATAACGTTAATAGGATGAAAACAATTGGTCTGACCAGAAGGGATTAGAATATTAGCTCTATTTTATTGTGTTCAAAAATTGCAGGAAGAGATTAAAGCACCTTACCTTGCATAAGGTACTTTATTAAAAAGGTATTAACCTAAGACAGTCCACCAAATAATGTAAGTAGCGCTATAAGTACTAAGTAAAATAATACATTGCGCTTAACAAGCTTAATCATACAAGTGGCTTCGTAGGTACAGCCGTAATAACGCTTTTCAACTTGCTCTGCAGCAAGTGCAGTACATGTTACTACTTCTCGGTTTGGAGATTTAAAGTTAAGTACGTAACGTAACCAACAGCTCGTGCCTTTATTAAAGTTACCTATTACTAAATAACCAAAGCTGGTAATGCGTGCAGGTAACCAGTCAAGCCAGAACAGTAGTTTATGTATAAGTTTAAAACGCTTAGCAAATATTACTTTATGATCTTCTCGTACTAAATCAGCTAAAGTACGTACCAGTGCATATAAAACCGCACCTGGCGCACCTAAAACAACAAACCAAAAAATAACCGCACAGTAAAATCTAAAGTTTACCCACGCCAATGTTTGCCCAAAGGTTTCACCACCATCGTAGCCATCAGTACGCTTTTGACCTATTTGCAATGCATATAATGATGCAGCGGTCCCGTCATCTCGCGTTAACGCATTTAAGTACGACTTATATAAAGCACGCTGCTTAGCACAACCAAAGCACACTAAAAGCACCGCGATATTAATGCCCAACTGCCACAATACAAAATCTGACAAACAATAAATTAGTGCCACCGCAATCACTGGGAGTAAAAGCCAAATTAAAAAGCCCGGTGCTGAGCTAAATAAGCCCTTATCACCAAGTAATTTATTAGAGCGATTTAAATAACCATTTGCGTAATAACTTATCTGCCAGTAGTTAGACCGAGCGCCTAAGCGCTCTAGTATTAATGCAATTATTATAGAAACTAAAATCATGGGAATAACTCTCTTAACTTAGTTGTTCAAGCATATTAAAAAACAATGGCCAATTAAAGCTACTACCAGGATCGGTTTTACGCCCTGGAGCAATATCGCAATGCCCAACAATACGCGAAGGGGTAATTTTTGGATAGCGCTGCATTATAGATTTACTAATAATAGTTAATGTTTTGTACTGTTCTAAAGAATATGGTGCGATGTCGGTACCTTCAAGTTCAATACCAATACTAAAGTTATTACACGTAGGCGCGTCCTCAAACTCAGATTGGCCTGCATGCCAAGCACGCCTTTCAAAAGGTACATATTGTATAGCCTCACCGGTGCGCTTTATAAAACAATGGGCCGATACACGTAAATTCTTTAAGTCACTAAAACTTGGATGAGCATTACAGTCAATGCTACCCATAAATAAGTCATCAACGAAAGGTGTACCAAACTGCCCTGCTGGCAATGATATATTGTGAATCACCAATAAAGAAATATCAGCCTCATCAGGGCGCTCATCAAAATGCGAACAAGGCCGCTGCGCTACCGTACTTAAAACACCATTTAAATCTATTTTCATGATACGTTTATTATATAAACACCAAGAGATACATAGTACTGATGCTAAAGGATTTATTAAAACAATGATAGTAACAAGCGAGGTATAAAACCTCACATACAAATAATTCAAACCCACACGTAGGTGCGAATTTACTACAAGCGCTTATCTTTATATTGGCGAAAAGGCAATCGCTTCTCTTTCTTTTATAAACATAGTAAAATTTGCTTAATTTATTAACGCTTATGAGCTTTTATTATGTCTATCCCGCACTCTTTAGTTAGCCAACTTGTCACTCTTGCACTCGACGAAGATCTAAATTATCAAACAGCTCAAGACGGAGATATTACCGCGCAGCTTATCCCTCAGAGCGAGCAAGCCAACGCCAAAGTAATCACTCGCGAAGACTGCATTTTTTGCGGAAAAGACATCATCCTTGAAGTATTCAAACAAGTAGACCCAAGCGTTAAGGTTAATGTACTAATAAACGACGGCGACGCAGTTAAAGCAAACAGCACATTATTTACCGCTATTGGTTCAGCTCGTTCAATATTAACTGCCGAACGTACTGCACTTAACTTTGTACAAACGTTATCAGGCACTGCAACTACTACAGCGCGTTACGTAAAAGAGCTAAGCGGCACAACTACGCAACTACTCGACACACGCAAAACCATACCTGGTTTGCGAGCACTTCAAAAATACGCGGTAAAATGTGGTGGGGGTGCAAACCATCGCATTGGCTTATTTGATGCTTTTTTAATTAAAGAAAATCATATAGCGGCTTGTGGCACAATAAACAAAGCCGTAGCTCAAGCTAAACAAAACCACCCAAACAAACCTGTCGAAGTAGAAGTAGAATCACTCCCTGAACTTAAGCAAGCAATTGAAGCTGGCGCCGACATAATTATGCTCGATAATTTTAGCGTAGAGCAAATTAAGCAAGCAGTAATTTTAACCAACAAACGCGCCAAACTAGAGGTTTCAGGCAATATGACTCTAGAAACGCTCAAAACTTATTCACAAGCAGGCGTTGATTTTATATCAAGCGGGGCGTTAACAAAAAACTTACAATCAATCGATTTATCGATGCGCTTTGAACAATTTTAAAGCAATAATGGGTAATTAATACCGCTAATCAATTGACAAGTTAAGTAAAAAAGCATTAAATAACCCAAAAGGCTTACTTTGTAACATTTTGTTAAATAAAATCGCTTTTTTATCAGAAGATACGTGCTAAATACTAAAATAAAATGGTAGACTAATTCTGTTGTACTATTTTATTTGAAAAGGTAGTCATAAATAACTAGTGCCTTTAGTTTTTAAAGACATAATTAAAAACTAAAGCAACTAAACTACTTACTTTATGCCTATACTATTTGTTGCTACAACATGTAGTGCACTTAGTAAACTTTTATAATTAGTACTAAACATAATGAATTCACATTCGGCTTTTGTGTTTCATACTCTAAAGCTAAAGTGTAATAAAATTAATTTTAAGTAAAACTGTAAAGTAAATCAGTTAAATTAAGTGAGGCATTTTGCCACTTAAGTGATTTAAGTTACAAAAATCTATCCTTTAGGAGAGGAAACATGAAAACAATGACTCAAAAACAACAGGGTTTCACCCTAATTGAATTAATGATTGTAGTAGCAATCATCGGTATTCTTGCAGCAGTAGCACTACCTGCGTATCAAGATTATACAACGAGAGCGAAAGTAAGCGAAGGGATTGTGCAAGGAAGCGGTGCTAAAGCAACTGTTTCTGAAAATTTATCTAGTGGAGTAGCAGACGCATGTTCAGGAGTTAAGACTGGGACTATAGGTAAAACTACTTTAGGTTGTACTGATGGTGATAATACAGCCACTGTAGATATAAGCGTAGATGTTGATACCGGTACACCTGTTACTTTCGACTTAGTTGGAACATTAGGCGCTACGGGCGGAGTAGAGTGGGTTTGTAATAATGCCTCTGATGCAGCCTTAGTACCAGCTCAGTGTAGATAATATATCTTGATTGGCTTGCTTCAATTCGGAGCAGGCCAACTGAACTACTTTTTAGGAACTTAAATGAAACAAAACCCAATAAAACAAGATGTTTTTCAGTGGGTGGGTGTAAGTTCAAGAGGTAAAAAACTTGAAGGAGAACTTGCTGGTAACAGTATTTCATTAGTTAAAGCCCAACTCAGAAAACAAGGTATCACCCCTTCTAAAGTCAAACGTAAATCTAAGCCATTATTTGGTGAACGGATTCAAAAAATCACCCCGAAGGACATTGCATTAGTTACGCGTCAAATTGCCACTATGCTTATGGCCGGTGTTCCACTAATACAATCTATAGAGATGATTGGGACTGGTGCAACTAATAAAAGTATCGCCAAGTTAATGGATACTATTGCGGATGAAGTAAAAGCAGGCCAACCATTATCTACAGCGCTTAGAAAACACCCTCGCTATTTTGATGATTTATACTGCGATTTAGTGGCATCAGGCGAACAATCTGGTTCACTTGATAAGATATTTGACCGTGTTGCACTTTATAAAGAAAAGTCAGAAGCGTTAAAATCAAAAATTAAAAAAGCGATGTTTTATCCTATCGCTGTTTTAGTTGTAGCTTTAATAGTGACCTCAATACTTCTTATATTTGTAGTACCGCAGTTTCAAGATATCTTTGCAGGATTTGGCGCAGAACTACCCGCATTTACATTATTTGTAATTGGGATATCGGAATTTATGCAGGAGTATTGGTGGATTGCATTAATTACTGTAGTTGCTAGTGGTTGGATATTTAAAGAAGCAAAATTAAGAAGCTTAAAACTCAGAGATGCTACAGACAGAGCCATACTAAAACTCCCTGTTATTGGCATGATTTTAAATAAAGCGGCTGTTGCTCGCTATGCACGAACTCTTTCGACTACGTTTGCTGCTGGTGTGCCGCTGGTTGATGCGCTTGACTCTGCTGCCGGGGCTTCAGGTAACGCTGTTTATCGTTATGCCATTTTAGACATAAAAGCCGAGGTTAGCTCTGGTAATCAGATGAACTGGGCAATGCGTAACTCAAAAATATTCCCTGATATGGTAATACAAATGGTCGCTATTGGTGAGGAATCTGGCTCACTAGATGGCATGCTCGCGAAAGTGGCTACTATTTACGAACAAGAAGTTGATGATGCAGTAGATGGCCTTTCAAGCTTGCTTGAGCCACTTATTATGGCCGTACTTGGTGTACTTGTTGGTGGCTTAATTATCGCGATGTACTTGCCTATTTTCCAGCTTGGCTCTGTTATTTAATTACTAAAAATAACAATTTCCAGGAAATTAAAGAGAGGCTTACTTTTTGGTTAGGTATAGCTATTAATGTCTTCTCATCGCTCTCTTTCACTCCTCTTTGTGATAAATACTTCACTTAATTTTTAAACGCTTAATTTTTAAAATAATTTTCAGGTAATATGATGCAAAGTATTATTGAAGTAATGCAAAGCCAATTGTGGTTTTATTTAACCACAATTGGCTTAATTAGTTTATGTATAGGTAGTTTTTTAAATGTAGTTATTTATCGCTTACCGTTGATGATGCAACGTGAGTGGCAAAGCGAATGCAGACTACTGCTAGAAGATGAACTTACAGCTAATAAATCTAAACAAGCCAATATCAATGAGCCTTTTAACTTAGTAAAACCCAACTCTACCTGCCCTAAATGTAAAACTGCCATTAAGCCTTGGCAGAATATTCCTATTATTAGTTGGTTAGCACTTAAAGGTAAATGTGCAAGTTGCAGTAATCCTATTTCGGCCCGATACCCTGCTGTAGAGTTAATAACTGCCCTATTAAGTTTAATTGTTGCCTATAGCTTTGGTGCGACCGAGCAAACCCTTTTATATATTTTTGTAACGTGGATATTGGTAGCACTGACCTTTATTGATATTGACCATATGTTGCTGCCAGATCAACTTACACTTCCGCTAGTATGGCTTGCACTTATTGCCTCTGTAATGGGTTACACAATTACACCTACAGATGCCATTATTGGCGCGGCTTGTGGTTATTTAAGCCTATGGAGCGTGTTTTGGCTATTTAAGTTATTAACCGGTAAAGAAGGTATGGGTTATGGCGATTTTAAATTGCTTGCTGTATTTGGGGCATTACTTGGCTGGCAGTCATTACTTACAATTATTCTGCTTTCGAGCGTAGTAGGTGCCATTATAGGTATTGCACTGTTAAGCATACAAGGTAAAGACAAAGCGACCCCTATCCCTTTTGGGCCTTATTTAGCGATAGCTGGCTGGATTGCAATGCTTTGGGGCAACCAAATTCAAGGCGCTTATTTTAATTTAATTGGTTATTAAAATGAGAGAGCAAATTACTAGAGTTAATAGCTGGGTACTAGGTTTAACTGGTGGTATTGGCTGTGGTAAAACAGCCGTAAGCAATATGTTTGAAGATCTTGGTATTACAATTGTTGATGCCGATATAATTGCGCGTGAAGTAGTACTTCCAAATAGCAAAGGGCTAAAAGCGATTACCCAACACTTTGGTGAACATATTTTATTGCCCGACGGCACATTAAATAGAGCAGAGCTTCGCGCAAAAATATTTACTAACAACAATGACAAAGAATGGCTTAATGCGTTACTGCACCCTCTTATTCGCGAAAAAACATTAAACGATTTAAATAATGCAACTAGCCCTTATGTTGTTTTAGTAGCGCCTTTATTGTTTGAAAACAACCTTGATAAATATTGTGACCATACCTTACTTATTGATGTACCAACCTCAGTACAGATAGCGCGTACAGCAAAACGCGACAGCACAAGTATTAAGCAAGTTAAAAGTATTATTGCCTCGCAAATGTCACGTGCCGATAAACAGCAAAAAGCGGATGATATTTTAAATAATGACCGAAGTTTAAACCTAGTGCATATAGAACTTGTTGATCTTCATAAAAAGTACCTACAATATGCATTACACAACAAAACTAACTCACATTAACGATGTCCTAACTCACACAAACTCGTATTTTAGTTAGTAAAATCACAACAAAGAATGAAAGGTGATGTAATCACCTTCTTTTTTCTGATAAATTGCTAACTATTGAAGGAATAAAACAGGTGCGCAATGAATATTAACTCACCGTTATTGAGAAAATTTATAACCCTTGGCCGCATTGATGCCGACACGGTTAAAAACAAACAAAATGAATTTGCCTCAACAGCTGAGCTTATTTCTAAATGTGGAAAAATCGATAGTAAAGATTTAGCTGAACAATGTATTGATTTGTTTCGCGTACCTTATTTTGATTTAAAAGATTTTGACCCTACAAGAATCCCTGCCGATCTCGTAAAAGAAAAACTCATACGTAAACATCACATTTTGCCGCTTGTTCAAAAAGATCGAAAAGTTTATATAGCAGCATCAGATCCAACAGATTACGGCGCATTCGAAAACTTTGAGTTTAGTACCGGTCTCTCGTGCGAAATTGTCGTTGTTGATTATATTCAACTCGATAACAAAATTGAGCAGTTGCTAGATGCCACTGGCAGCTTAAATCTAACTGATGACGAGTTTCAGGAATTTGCTGATTTAGATTCAGAAAGCCAAAGAGATACAGCACCACAAGATGACGATAAAGATGATGCGCCTATCATCGTTTACATCAACAAAATTTTAATGGATGCCATTAAAAAAGGCGCCTCTGATTTACACTTTGAACCGTATGAGCACAAGTACCGTATTCGTTTTCGTATTGACGGCATTTTGCATGAAGTGGCAAGCCCACCTAATACATTAGCAACCAAGCTTTCTGCGCGTATTAAGGTTATGTCGCGACTCGATATTGCCGAAAAACGCAAACCACAAGATGGTCGTATAAAACTAAAAATTACTGAACGCAAAAGTATCGACTTTCGTGTAAGTACCATGCCTACCTTGTGGGGTGAAAAAATAGTAATGCGTATCCTTGATTCATCAAGCGCTATGTTAGGCATTGATGTATTAGGCTATGAGCCTGAGCAGAAAAAGCTCTACATGGATGCACTTGCTCAGCCTCAAGGGATGATATTGGTAACAGGGCCAACGGGTTCTGGTAAAACAGTATCGCTATACACAGGTTTAAATATATTAAACCAGCCAGAGCGCAATATTAGTACTGCGGAAGATCCGGTTGAGATTAACCTTGAAGGTGTAAACCAAGTACAAATTAATATTAAAGCCGATATGACTTTTGCCAACGCATTGCGTGCATTTTTACGTCAAGATCCTGATGTAGTTATGGTAGGTGAAATACGTGACCTAGAAACCGCAGAAATATCAATAAAAGCGGCGCAAACAGGTCACTTGGTTTTATCAACATTGCATACAAACTCAGCACCAGAAACAATCACCCGTTTATTAAATATGGGTGTGCCGGCTTATAACGTAGCAAGTTCGATCAGCTTAATAATAGCCCAACGTTTAGCACGTCGTTTGTGCCCCAAGTGTAAAACGCCGGAACAACTTCCGAGTGAAGAACTGACTCGCCAGGGGTTTAGTTCCGAGCAAATTGAAGAAATGACATTATATACACCTAAAGGGTGTGATAGCTGTACCGATGGTTATAAAGGCCGAGTGGGTATTTACGAAGTAATGCAAATTACCCCTGAAATTGCCCAAATTATTATGCGCGGTGGTAACTCGCTTGAAATAGCTGACGTATCACTTAAAGCCGGTTTTAATAATTTACGTCTATCGGGTTTACGCAAAGCAGCCGATGGTCTTACATCCCTTGCTGAAATTAATCGCGTGACTAATTTTTAAAGGTCCATAGTAAAAGTGACAAGGTTCTGAACACTAAACTCAGAGCCTTACTTATACCTAGAGACTCATATCTAAGTAATGTAAAATGCAGAAAAAGATTGTAAAGAGTAAATTATGCCTACTGTTGTAAACTGCCCGACCTGCAAAACTAAAGTTGAATGGTCAGAGCAAAGCCCATTTCGCCCTTTTTGCTCCAAGCGCTGTCAGCTAATTGATTTGGGTGAATGGTCGTTTGAAAATAATAAAATTTCTGCGCCAATCACCTCAGCAGAAGAGTTTAGCCAAGACATGATTGAAGATATTGAAGCTATGCTGGCTAAAAATGAAGATGACTTTTTTAAGTAAACGCTGAATTTTTCATTTAAAAGCACAAAAGCCAGCGCGATGCTGGCTTTTTAGTGTTCAATATAATTGAACGATTAGTCTTTTTGCTTACGATGCTTTTTATTCATACGCTTTTGCATTTTAGCAAACTTCTCTTTTTGCTCAGCGTTAAGAACTTGCATTACTTGGTGCTGCGTTTTTAGTTTAATTAAACCAAATTGCTCACCTTTTTCGCGGCGTTCGTTTAATAGCTCTTTAGCTGCATTTTCGTCAAATGTTGCCGCCGAAAGTAACGCATCCATTTTTGCTTTGTGCGCTTCACGCATTGCTTTACGGGCTTCTTTATCGTCGCCGCGCAATGCTTTCATTTGTGTTTTTTGTGCTTCAAAAATAGCTTTTAGCTTAGTTTGCTGTTCATCTGTTAGGCTTAATTTTTCAACGCCGCGATCAGAAAGTAAAAAACGAGCTTGAGAATGGCCTTGCTTATGCCCGTCGCCTTTAGCTAATACGCTACCAGCGCCAAGAGTTGCTGTTGCTAAGCCACAAATAAGTACTAATTTTGATAGTGTGTTTACTTTAGTCATAATCATTACCTTAATATTGAATTGGTTGGTTGAGCGATTGTGGCTGCTAAGCCAGTGAGTTAACTATACCTAACTCAACGCAAAGTAACGCAAAGCAGTGTAAAGGTTGTGTAAAGATTCACCTTTGCACTATTTAGCGGGTAAAATAACGCTATAAACAACTCTAAGGGTTTGTAAATGAAACTATTAATGATTGATGACGATACGGGCCTTTGTGAGCTATTAAGTGAATATTTAACTGCTCAAGGCTTTGAAATACAAAGCGTGCACGACGGTGAGCAGGGCCTTAAACTAGCACAAGCAAACGACTACGCACTTATACTGCTTGATGTAATGCTACCAACGCTTGATGGCTTTGAAGTGCTTAAACAACTTAGGCAAACAAAGCTCACCCCTGTAATAATGCTTACTGCAAAAGGTGAAGACTTTGACCGTATTTTTGGTTTAGAGCTAGGCGCTGACGATTATATTCCAAAGCCTTTTAATCATCGTGAATTACTAGCCCGCGTAAAAGCGATAACACGCCGTATAGAGCACATTAATAGCTTAAATGCAGCTACAACGAGTAAGTTACTCGTTAATGGTATTACTGTTAACCTTGCAGCGCGAGAGGCCTCAATAGACAGCTCTACACTAACCCTTACCGGTACAGAGTACGAAATACTCACGCTATTGTGTAAAAATGCAGGCGAAGTTGTTAGTAAAGAGCAAATTAGCGAAGAAGTACTAGGCAGGCGTTTAGCTTCTTTTGATCGCTCTATTGATATGCATGTAAGTAATATCCGTAAAAAAATTGCGGAGCATATTCCAGGCGAGCGAATTAAAACAATGCGAGGTACAGGTTATGTCTTTATCCAAGGCGAATAAAAGCACTTACTTTGCTTGGTTAAAGCACCCTGGGCACTACCTATTTTTTAAAATATTTATTTGGTTTTGGTTAACTATAATCGGCACCGTAGCAGCGCTTATATTTTTAAGTAATATTACCGCTATTAATGCGGTATCTAACGAGCCACTTTATGGGCCGATGAAAAAAAACCTGATATATACCGCTAAAAGCATTGAGCGATCTGCTGTTAAACATAAGCGCACCCTAAGCGAAGTATTAGTTCACCCTCGCCTATCAAAGCGTAAACTTTTATATTTAAGCGCAGCACAATCCGATGACTCACTTAGTAATAAAGAAGTGCCAGAGAGCATTGACTTAAGTTTATTAAACTTTACTCAAAACATGTCACCGCAAATTATTTTCACTGAAAAATACCAAGCCTTCGGCCCTGTTAATATAAAAGTGCCTGAAGGGAGTTTTTATCTTTATGAAATAGATATTAACCATCAACCGCCGCTAATAATGCGCTTTAAGCTAATGCCTAATTGGATGAAAATAGTCATCGCAATTGTTGCATCTCTCATTTTAAGTTTTGTATTTAGCCGTAATTTAATAGCCCCTATAAATAGCCTTAAAAAAGCAGCAATTAAATTATCTGCGGGTAACTTAAGTGCAAGGGCCGATATTTCTGTAAACCGAAAAGATGAGCTAGGAATACTTGGGCGAGATTTTAACAGTATGGCTAATCAGTTAGAGCTTTTAATTAGCTCACAAAAACGCTTGTTAGCCGACATATCACATGAGTTACGATCGCCTCTTACACGTTTAAAAATGGCTACCGGACTTGCACAAATGCAAGCTAACGACGCTAGCCAATCATATTTATTACGCATAGAAAAAGAGGCTAACCAGCTCGATAAAATGATTGCTGACGTGCTGCAAGTTTCTCGCTTAGAAGCAAAAAGCCAAGCGCTTTCACTGCAAAAACAATCATTACAAATAATTGTAGATCACGTTATTAACGATGCGCAGTTTGAAGCAAAACAAAATAATAAGCAGCTAAATATAGTGGGCGCTGTAGACGTAAATATTAATTGCGACGAAGGCCTTATTGCCAGCGCACTTGAAAACCTATTACGCAACGCTATTAAATACGCAAATAAGACTATTAGCATTGCCCTAAAGCATACAGATGCCATTTATATAGAAATATGTGATGATGGCTCTGGTGTGCCAAATGAGCAACTGAGCAAGCTTTGCGAGCCCTTTTTTAGGCAATCAGATGCGCGCGACCGCGTAAGTGGTGGCACGGGTTTAGGTCTCGCGATTGCTAAAAATGCTATTACTGCGCATGGCGGCAGTTTAGTATTATCAAATAAAGAACAAGGTGGCTTGTGTGCTAATATAACCTTGCCATTAATAAAAGAGTAAAGCATGTTTTATAGTAGTGAGCGTGAGCTTAAAAGTAATCAAATAACAATTAATAACTTTTATAAAAACACGCTAATTAAAGCTTATTTAGATACGCCTAACGGGCAATTATTTTATGCTTATGCCATACCTGATAAAGCTAAAACTGCCATTGTAATAAGCTCGGGACGCCTTGAAGGGTTAGACAAATATAAAGAGCTGTTATGGGAGCTTTATAATAATAATTTTGCCATATTCATAGTCGACCACCAAGGACAAGGTCGCTCTTATCGCCATCTACTAAATAAGCATAAAGGCCATGTTAATGAATTTAAAGATTACAGTGCCGATCTAAACTTATTTAATAAACAAATTGTCGATACTTATTGGCCGGGTAAAAAAGTATTAGTGAGTCATTCAATGGGCGGCGCTATTGCTTTTGATTACCTTGCGCATTTTGAACACAATTTTAGTGGCGCGTTTTTATCAGCGCCTATGCTTGATATTTACACAAAAAACACACCAAAACCTTTAGCTAAATTGATAGCAAGTACCGCGACCCTTTTGGGTCAAAAAGACAACTACGCACTAGGGCAAACCGATTACATACCCGATGAGTTTGCTACAAATGTATTAACCAGCAGTCCAGTGCGTTACGAGCTATTTAGGCAAACATATCAAGAAGAGCCATTACTACAGCTCGGCGGTGTTACTTACGGCTGGCTAAATGCGACGTTTGTATTTATAACCTCTGTGGATAACTTGAGCGTGACTATTCCACTTTATATTGCCAGTGCGCAAAACGACGAAGTGGTTGATAACAATGCCCAATATAAATTAGCAAACAGACATGCAAATACAGTACTTAAAAGCTTTGAAGGCGCTAAACACGAGCTGTTTTTTGAACGTGATGAAATACGCCAGCCATTGCTTAAGAGCTTGTATCAGTTTTGTGAGTCGGTGACGGCTTAACAAGTACCGACAAAGGGTCGAGGTGGATCAGTATATCTACCTCAGACTCAAAGCGTTCGCTAAGCATTGCCTCTACTTCATCAGCCACATTGTGCGCGCGAATCAAACTTAAATGGTCATCAAGCTCTAAGTGCATTTGGATAAACTTAACTTTCCCGCCTTGGCGCGTACGAATATCATGCACACCATGTACATCTGCATGGGCTCTGGCTATATCAAATATGCTTTGCTTTTCATCGTCCGGCAGCTCTTTATCCATTAAATGATCGGCACTATCGCGAGCAATATCCCAGCTGTTATAAAGTAAGTAACCCGCTACACCTATCGCAAAAACAGGATCGGCATACAACACACCATAATAAGCTAACAAAATAGCTAATAGCACAGCGGCATTTAATATTAAATCACCTTTGTAATGTACTGAGTCGGCTTTTATGGCAATTGAATCGGTATACTTAACCACCTTGTTTTGTACAAATACAATGACGAGCGTACACGCAATAGCAAAAATACTTACCCACACACCTAATAAAGAATGGCTTAACTGTATAGGGTTAAATAACCGCTCAATACCATGAAAAGCAAGTAGGCAACCTGAGCCCGCAATAAACGCGGCTTGCCCAAGTCCAGCAAGTGCTTCAGCTTTACCGTGCCCAAACCTATGGTCATCATCTGCTGGGCGCAGTGCGTAGCCTAACACTAAAAAACTCATGGCGGTGGCTGTTATATCCATTAACGAATCAGTTAACGAGCCAAGCATTGAGGCAGAGCTCGAAGCAAGCCATGCCCATGTTTTTGCGCCAATCATTAAACTAACCATTACCATGGTAACAATGCTGGAAGTTTTAACCCAAAATTCGTAGCTACGGTTATGCACGTTTTAATCCGATAATTAGGAGTATTCAATAGTGTGAGTATATCATTTTTTTGAAGGGTTTCGTGTATACTGAAAATCGTTAAACTACAGATTATTTAAAAGGCTCACTATGCTGGATATTGTTTTATACCAACCTGAAATACCCCCTAACACTGGTAATATTATTCGCCTATGTGCCAATACCGGCTATGCACTACATTTAATTGAGCCGTTAGGTTTTGAATGGGACGACAAACGAGTAAAGCGTGCGGGCCTTGATTACCACGAATTTAGCCATGTTCAACGCCATGCTTCTTTTGAAGATTATCTTGAGAAGTGCAAGCCTAAAAAAGTATATGCATGTACAACCAAAGGTAGCCAATTCCATCATGAAGCTAACTACGAAGCCGGCGACTGCTTAGTATTTGGACCTGAAACCCGCGGTCTACCTGATGATATGATCCAAGCATTACCAAAAGAGCAGCGTGTGCGTATTCCTATGCAAGCCAATAGCCGCAGCATGAACTTATCAAACGCAGTAGCCGTGTTTGTTTACGAGTCGTGGCGCCAGTTGGGTTTTCCTAACGCGCAATAAACACCTTGTACCAAACAACAAAAAACCGACATAACGTCGGTTTTTTAGTTTTAGTATATTTGTATAAATTTATTCAGAACGCTGCTCTCGGCCTAATAGCGCCATTGCAGCTTCTTTCATATCTTTATTTTCATAAAGTACTTTATAAATTTGCTCGGTAATCGGCATTTCTACACCGCTACGTTGCGCTAATAAATACACTTCTTTGGTGTTTCTAAAGCCTTCAACTACTTGGCCAATTGACTCAATAGCAGCATCGACACTTTCACCTTTACCTAGTGCTAAACCAAATCGACGATTACGTGATTGGTTATCTGTACACGTTAGTATTAAATCGCCAAGGCCAGCCATTCCCATGAAGGTTTCTGGCTTAGCACCAAGAGCGCAACCTAAACGAGTAAGCTCTGCAAGGCCTCTGGTTATAAGCGCGGTACGCGCATTAGCGCCAAAACCAACACCGTCCGAAATACCGGCACCAATGGCAATTACATTCTTAACCGCACCACCGAGCTGTATACCGATAAAATCATCATTGTTATACACACGGAATGAGCGACCACAATGAAGTAAATCAGCGAGCTGCTGAGCAAATTCAGGCGACGTAGAAGACACAGAAATAGCTGTAGGTGAACCCATCGCCATTTCTTTTGCAAACGTAGGACCAGAAAGTACCGCAAGTGGAATGTCATCACCTAATTCTTGCAAAGCAACTTCTTGTAATAAACGGCCTGTATTAGGCTCAAGGCCTTTTGTGGCCCAAGCAACTTTAGCGCCTTCTTGCAGTGCAGGTTTTATCTGGGCTAGTGTGTCGCCAAAAGCATGACTTGGCACAACAACAAGTACAATAGCGCTGCTAGCAACGGCATGTTGTAAGTTAGCGTCAAGAGTCAGAGTGTCTGGGAAAGGAGCATCAGGTAAGTAACGTTGATTTTTCCGCTCAGCTGCAAGCGTGGCAACGTCGTCGCTATTTCGTCCCCAAAGTGTCACGTTGTGACCATTTCGGGCTAAACAAATAGCAAGGGCGGTGCCGTAAGACCCCGCCCCTAATACAGTAACAGCTGTAGTTGCTGTACTCATAGGTTATGCGTCTGCTGTAACCTGGTCAGCTTGCGCAGTACGTTGTTGCATGTATTGTGCAAACAATGCGTCAAAATTAACTGGCGCAAGGTTAAGCTGTGGGAAAGTACCACGGTTAACAAGGTTTGAAACAGCTTCGCGTGCATATGGGAACAACACGTTAGGACAAAATGCACCAAGCATATGTGCAAGTTGTACTTCTTCAACCTCAGCAATAGTAAAAATACCCGCTTGTTGAATTTCACATAAGAACGCAGTTTCTTCACCAATAGACGCAGTTACTGTTAGCGCTAAAACAACTTCAAATACACCTTCGTCCAGCTTGTTTGAACGTGTATCTAGGTCTAGCTTAACTTCTGGCGTCCACTCTTTTTGAAAAATGGCCGGAGAATTTGGCGTTTCAAACGATACATCTTTAGTGTAAATACGTTGAATAGTAAATTGTGCGCCGTCTTGTGCAGCGGCCGCGTTTTGATTTTCTTCGTTCATTGTTATTCCTAACTTGTTCGTTATTATAATTAAATTAAGCGTTTAACTTAGCGTCAAGTTTACCTTGCGCTTCAATAGCCATCATGTCGTCGCAGCCACCGATATGTTCATCATTAATAAAAATTTGCGGTACTGTGCTTGCGCCACCGGCTTTAGCAATCATTTCAGCGCGTAGTTCAGGCTGTACACCAATATCATAATTAGTGTATTCAACGCCTTTGCTATTTAAAAGCGAAAGAGCACGCTGACAAAATGGACAATACGCCTTGGTGTATAAAACAACATTACTCATAATAAATCCTCTATCGGCCTAGCTAAACTGATTAGCGACCTGTTGTAGTTGGTAAGCTGGCAGATTGCCACGCACCCATGCCACCTGCTAATAAGTAAACTCGTTCAAAACCAGCTTTACTCATAGCGGCTGCAGTACCTTGGGCAGTCATACCTGTAGTACATACAACTATAATGGGTTTAGTCTTGTACTTTTCAAGGCTTGAAAAGTCAGATTTTTTCGCATTCTCTGGGCTCAAATGCTCAGCACCAGAAATACGCCCTGCATTAAACTCTTTTTGCGCACGTATATCGATTACTTGACCGTCATCACGGTTAATAAGTAACGTAAGCTGCTGAGGATTTATTTGACGAACAGCTGAAAGCTTACTCTTTATCCAGCCACTAACAATAAGGAAAACAATACCAACCCAAGCAAGGCTTAAAATGGGATGATTTGTAATAAATTCAATATATTGATCCATTCTACTTCCACTATGAAATTATGTTTTAAACCTAGGGCGTGTTGGCCTTTGTGGATTGAAATTTGTTCAATCTAGGGGCGATTAAATCGCGGCGCGAGATTTGTAACCTAGTGGGCTAAGTAAAAACCGAGCAACAAAGAGGTAATAGTCTCTAGAAAGAACCCAACGGGCAGCGTATGTTTGGTATTTATGCTACGTTATCGCCTATTTATGGGGAGTAACCACACTTCATAGGCTCTGCCTTGCCTAAAAACCAAACATCCTGCTGCAAATTCAACCACCAAAGTGCAACACGCCCTAATATTTTAAGGATTTTGTACTTTAGCCACGCAAGTATACCCAAACCAACCTAAAATGCGAGTTTAGGAGCACTTAGAGACGTTTAAAAAACGATAAAGCCCCCCATATATAGCAGTAAGTGAAAAAATTTAATATCTTGTTTTCAATGCTGATCCTAGCTTAAAAACACGGTATGCTAAAACCACGCTAATAAACCTTTTTAGGTGCACAGTATCCATCAACAGATACTAATTTTCAGGAGCTATTATGACAGAGCATAAAAAACCACTGGTATTAATGATTTTAGACGGTTGGGGACACCGCGAAGATACGCAAAGTAACGCCATTCTTGCAGCTAGCACACCGGTATTAGACAATTTATGGGCCACTCGCCCACACACATTAATATCAGCTTCGGGTTTAGATGTAGGTCTTCCTGATGGTCAAATGGGTAACTCAGAAGTTGGCCATGTAAATTTAGGTGCTGGTCGCATTGTTTATCAAGATTTTACCCGTATCACAAAAGCTATTAACGATGGCGAATTTGATTCAACACCAGCCTTAGTTGAAAATATAGATAAAGCCGTAAAAGCAGGTAAAGCAGTCCACATAATGGGTCTTTTAAGCCCAGGTGGCGTACATAGCCATGAAGACCATATAGTTGCTAGCATAAAACTTGCTGCAAAACGTGGCGCTAAAGAAGTTTACTTTCACGGCTTTTTAGATGGCCGCGATACACCTCCACGTAGTGCTAAAGCGTCAATCGAACGTATTGAAACGTTATTTAGTGAACTTAAATGCGGTCGTTTAGCGTCACTTGTTGGCCGTTACTACGCAATGGACAGAGACAATCGTTGGAACCGCGTAGAAAAAGCTTACAACGTAATTGCATTAGCTGAAGGTGACTTTAATTTTGATAACGGCGTAGAGGCACTTAACGCAGCGTACGAGCGCGACGAAAACGACGAGTTTGTTGCCGCTACAACTATTACACCAACAGGCGCCGCTCCTGCTTCAATAAACGATGGCGACACGCTAATTTTTGCCAACTTTAGAGCAGACAGAGCCCGCGAAATTACTCGCGCTTTTGTTGAGCCTGATTTTGATGGATTCGCAAGAAAAAGAACGCCAGAGCTTAGCGCATTTGTAATGATGACAGAATACGCAGCTGATATAGATGCACCTATTGCCTTTGGTTCAACACCGTTAGTAAACGTACTTGGTGAGTGGTTTGAAAAAAATAACAAAACACAACTTCGCATTTCAGAAACCGAAAAGTACGCACACGTTACATTTTTCTTTAGTGGTGGACGTGAAAGCGAATTTGAAGGCGAAACACGCGAGCTAATTCCTTCGCCGCAGGTAGCAACCTACGACCTACAACCTGAAATGAACTCAGAAATGCTAACCGACAAGCTAGTAGAAGCAATTAAAAGTGGAAAATACGACGCTATTATTTGTAACTATCCTAATGGCGATATGGTTGGTCACTCAGGTGTATTTGAAGCTGCTGTTAAAGCTTGTGAAGCTGTAGATAGCTGTATCGGACGTGTTGTTGATGCACTTGAAGAGTTTGGTGGTGAAGCACTAATAACAGCTGATCATGGTAATGCCGAGCAAATGGCTGATCTTAAAACAGGCCAAGCGCATACTGCCCACACTAGTGAACCTGTACATTTTATTTATGTTGGTCGCGATGCAGAGCCTATGCAAGGTAAGGCATTAAGCGATGTAGCCCCTACAATGCTTCACTTAATGGGCATGGAGCAACCAAGCGAAATGACTGGTACGCCTATCATGATGTTGAAATAACACATGAATAGACGTATTAACCGGTTAATTAAGTGCGGTTTAATACTAACTTCATTAGTGACTGCATCTGCAGTTGCTAATGAAGATCGTACTAAAAAAGACTTATCAGAAGTTCAAAATGCACTTGAGCAAAGCCAGGCTGAATATAACGCGCAAAGAAAAAAAATAGCGTCACTACAAAAAAACCTCAAAAGCCATGAACTCGATATAGCTAAAAATGCTAAAGCACTTAACATGGCAGAGCAATCAGTAAAAGAAACTAAAACACAGCAAAAAGAGTTGCAAAATAAAGCCGATGAGCTCGATAAAAAGCATGCTCAATTTCAGAAAGTTTTAGCCGCGCAGCTCAAAAGTGCCTATATGGCCGGTGGCGACGATTACTCTAAAATGTTATTAAATCAAGAAGACACTGCAAAATTTGAGCGCACACTAAGTTATTACAACTACTTAAATAAAGCTCGTATTGAACAAATTGAAGATCTAAAAGATCTTCAACAGCAAATAGTACAAAACCAAAAAGAGCTTGTTAAAACACAAGAAAAACTAGAACTTTTATTTGATGAGCAAAAAAGACGCCAAACCGCTTTAGTTAATGCACAAAGTGAACGCCAAGCAAATCTTAAAAACTTACAAGCTCAGCTCAACAGCACTAAAAGCTCAATAAATTATTTAAAAGAAAACCAACAAACTTTGGTAGCAACGATTGAAGAACTAGAAAAAGAAAAAACACAAAAAATTGAATTACTGGGCCTAAATAAAAATAAAGGTAAATTAGACTGGCCGAGCAAAGGCAAGTTAGAGCACACTTTTGGCCAACGTAAACATGGTGGTATTGATTGGAAAGGCGTATTAATTGGTGCAAAAGAAGGCACTAATATTAATAGCGTACATAATGGTCAAGTTGTATTTGCCGATTGGCTAAAAGGCTATGGTTGGGTAATTGTTGTAGATCATGGTGAGGGCTTTATGAGCCTATATGGCCACGCTCAAACATTGCTAAGAGATGTAGGCGATATGGTACGCGAAGGCGAAACACTTGCTTTAGTTGGCCAAAGCGGCGGACAAGCTAGTTCTGGTCTATACTTTGAAATACGCCACAAAGGACGCGCAGTAAATCCTATCAAATGGTGCAAACGCATTTAATTAAATTAATCGCTGCACCGCTCTGGAGCAGCTGATGACAACTAAAAAAACTGTAGTAACTACCATTGTTCAAAAAAATACAGGCTTTTATATAAGTCTGTATTTACTCGTATTACTAACCTTAATTGCCTTTACTAGTGACACACTAGCAAGCTCGATTAAAGATCTTAAAAGACAACAAATAGACGAAATACTCTTTAACATTCATGCCTACTACGTTGAAGATCTCACCTTACAAAATAGCCACCACATTAAATATAATAACCAGCAATTTGAGCGTTTATATTCAAAGCTCGACTCTTACTCTAAGTACTTAAATGAGCACGAACTAACCTCATTATTTGATAACACAAATGGCCGCTACACAGGTATTGGTATTGAGGTTAAAAATATCGACGAGAATATGACTATTGTTAATGTGGTTAATAACTCTCCCGCAAAAGCGGCGGGGATTTTACCAGACGATATTATTGTAAGTGTAAACAACCACGCAGTCCAAAATCGTACAATCGATGAAGTAGCAACACTAATAAGAGACAGTAAATTTTCAAATATAGACCTAATTATAAATCGTGATAACAATAAAAGCCCTATCACGTTTCATGTTGCACGCCGCCAAGTAAACCTCGAAAGCGTAACAAGCGAACTTCTAGATTTTGGAACTGGTTATATAGCTATCAATAATTTTTCTAACCACACATTGCATGAGGTTGCTCTGCAAGTTGCTGCCCTGCAAAGCCACTTTGGTTACCCACTTAAAGGCTTAGTGATTGATTTACGCGATAACCCTGGGGGTACATTACAAAGCGCTGTGGCGGTATCAGACCTATTTTTACAAAGTGGCACTATAGTGACAACTAAAGGACGTTTTTACGATGCCAACCAAGCATTTTATGCAAAGCGTGGAGACATTCTAAAAAATGCCCCCATTGTTGTGCTTATAAACGAAAATTCAGCCTCTGCAGCCGAAATACTTGCAGCAGCACTCAAAGATAATAAACGAGCAACTGTTGTAGGCAGTCAATCTTTTGGGAAGGGTTCTGTACAATCGCTCATTCCGCTAGGTGATGGCAACACTGCATTAAAGCTCACCACAGCCAAATATTTTACGCCATTAGGTAAATCGATTGATGGAATAGGAATAACCCCAGATGTGGCTGTTAATCAAACAAACCTTTCACAAAGTAATAAAGCCGTTATAATAAAAAATGAACACACTAACAGTAGCGCGCAATTACTTACTGGTAACTTAGCAGATTTACAATTAGTTAAAGCAAAACAATTACTCAGCATGCAATAGCTTGTACAAGCTGTATAAACAAAGCTAAAAAGATAATAAAAACTATAAACGTGAAAATAATAAAATGGCTAATATTAGCTATTTGTTTTAGCTCAGCAACAATTAGCGCCAAACAAATAGCGATAGTGATAGACGATATAGGCTATCATCAACGGGACTTAGAGTTCCTTTCCTTACCAGGGCAATTGTCGTATTCAATTTTGCCTCATACCCCTTATTCGCAAATTTTTGCAACGCTTGCCAGTCAATCAAATAAAGAGTTATTACTCCATGTGCCTATGCAGGCACTTAACGGTAAAGAACTCGGACCTGGCGCGCTTACTTTAAATATGAATAAAGAGCAGCTTCAGCAAACTCTTGGAACAGCTCTCGCTAGTTTACCGCAAGTTAAAGGCGTTAATAACCACATGGGCTCAGCGCTTACGCAAAAAAGCCAAGCTATGAAATGGACAATGGAAGTACTTAAAAAGCGCCATTTATATTTTTTAGATAGCCGTACAACCGACTTAAGCCAAGCACAAAATGCTGCTAACTTTTTAGGTGTTGCTAATATTAGTCGCCAAGTGTTCTTAGACAATATAACTACAGCAGAACAACTCCAGCTGAGGCTTGAAGAATTAAAGCAACTAGCCACCATACATAATTCCGCTATAGCAATTGCTCATCCCTATCCAGAAACAATCGAATTTTTACGCCATGCCTTACCCGAGCTAGCTAAGCAAGGTTTTGAGCTCGTGCCGGTTTCGCAGCTGGTTGAACGTAAATACATTCAGTTAGCGCAGGCTGAGGGAAAAGAGATTAGTGCTAGGTGATATAGCTTTCATACACTAATTACAAACTAACCATTCAATATGCATATTACTTGAAAGGATATTTTATCGTTGGGTTTCGCTTCGCACAAACCAACGCGAAAGCAAAAAGCCCTGCATTCTCATGCAGGGCTTTTTAAATTTTTCAGGTTGAACTGTGTTTAGCTCATAGCGCTTTGTAATTTTTTCATCGCTGTTTTTTCAAGCTGGCGAACACGTTCAGCAGATACACTGTACTTTTGTGCAAGCTCTTGAAGAGTCGCTTTATCATCCGACAACCAACGTGCGCTAACAATATCTTGTGAACGCTCGTCTAGTGTTTTAAGTGCACTAAATAAACGAGTATGCGCTTGCTCTTTCCACTGTTGTTGTTCAACGTCGTCAGCTAAGTCAGCTGCACCATCTGTTAAATACTGTACTGGAGAGTAAGTGCTAGTTGGTGCGTCGTCGTTATCATCGCCAGTTAGGTCAAAGCCCATGTCTTGGCCGCTCATGCGCGATTCCATTTCACGTACTTCTTTTTCACTCACACCTAGCTCGCTAGCAACGGTGCTTACCTCAGCTTGATTAAACCAACCTAAACGCTTTTTGTTTTTACGAAGATTGAAAAACAATTTACGTTGCGCTTTAGTGGTTGCAACTTTAACTATGCGCCAGTTTTTAAGCACAAACTCGTGAATCTCGGCTTTAATCCAATGCACTGCAAACGATACTAAACGTACACCCACTGTAGGATCGAAACGTTTAACCGCTTTCATCAGGCCTATATTACCTTCTTGAATAAGGTCAGCTTGTGGCAAGCCGTATCCCGAGTAGCTTTTAGCAATATGTGCTACAAAGCGTAAATGCGACATAATGAGTTGCTTGGCAGCACTAAGATCGCCTTCATCCTGAAGCCTTTTAGCAAGTTCTTGCTCTTGTTCAACTTTAAGCATAGGGATAGTGCTTACCGCTTGAAGGTAACCGTCCATGCTTGCGCTTTGTTGTCCGACTGTAAGTGCCATTGCGTATAAATCTTTACTCATTTTTCACCTCGGTGATAAACATTTGAAACTATCTTAGCACTCTTTCTTTAAGAGTGCTAACCCCAATTTAAAACTTTTTAAAAGTATAAATCAAGCAGTTTTTTAGTATGGGTTTAGTCTACTACAAGCGACTGAATAAGTGATGAATTGAGGGATTGCAGCGGGTTAACTTCGCTGTATCACCTTATTTACAACTCATTACTTTATGGGAGGATAGTACACAAATATGACAGTTTTAATAACAGGAGGTACAACCCAGTCCGATACCATACGCACATCGAACTGAGTTGGTTCACTTATACTTTATCGGGTTCTATTTCTTTAATATATCGATTTACAGAAAGGTAAGAGCCTACAAATCCTAAGCTTGTTGCAAGTAACACTAAAAAGCCAAGCTCGTTAAGCGATAATCCAATTAACGAAAAGCTTGTTTGGTATACCCCTGCTACACTGCTCACGGCGCTTGAAAGCCACCACATCATTAGTCCTACGCATATAAAGGCAAACAAACCACCTATTACACCATACCAAATGCCCGTCCATAAAAATGGGGCATGTATAAAGGTGTTAGTTGCGCCAACTAGCTTCATGACTTGTATTTCTTCTTTTTTATCCATGATCGACAAACGAATAGTGTTACCAATAATAAGCGTCACTGAGGTAAGCAGTAATAATGCGATGGTTATTACGCTTTCTTTCAGTAAATCTAGTAATGCATTTAAACGCTCTAACCACGCTATATCGAGCTTACCAAAATCAACTTCACGTTCACTTTCTAATTTAGTTAACAGTACTTTAGCAGCATTTGGGTGTCTGTGACGTTTTGTTGGCGTAACCAGTACCACATCTGGTAATGGGTTCTTATCTAAATATTCTAAGGCCTGTCCAAATCCAGATACGTCTTTAAACTCAGTAAGTGCTTTTTGTTTTGAAATAAACTCAACACTTTCAACCTCTGGATATAACGCTAAGCGCTTTACTAATGTTTGCGTTTCTTGCTCGTTCATACTTTCTTTTACAAACAACGATATTTCACTCGCTTCTTCAAAACCACTACTTACTTGCTGTACGTTTTTAACGACAAGATAAAGTGTTGCAGGTAACGTTAGGCTCAAACCAAGTACAGCAATAGTCATCATAGACGCAAGCGGCGTACGCCACATTTCACCTAAGCTATGAACACCTTGGCGAAAAATATTAATAATGAAAAAATAACCGCCAGCTAATACTGATTTTTTTTGCTTGTCGTTACTATTTTGACGACTTTTAAAAAGTAAACTCATAGTGCTCCCTCAGCGAGCGGATCTTGAAGCATACGACCATCTTTTAAGGTTAGACTGCGGTACTTCATACGTGCAACCAAACCTAAGTCATGCGTAGCTATAAGAACAGTGGTGCCGTGTTTATTGAAGTCTTCAAACAGCTTTAGTATTTCCATTGAAAGCTCAGGATCAAGGTTACCTGTAGGTTCATCGGCTAACAAAATTGGCGGGGAGTTCACTATTGCTCTGGCAATACCAACACGCTGCTGCTCGCCTCCAGAGAGCATCGACGGATGACATTTTATTTTGTCTATCAGGCCTACTTTATCAAGCGCACCATGAACACGTTTAGCTATTTGCTTATGGTGAGTACCCTCAATAATAAGAGGCAGCGCCACGTTATCAAAAATAGTATAGCGCTCTAGTAAACGGTGGTTTTGAAAAATAATACCAATATCACGGCGAGCATAAGGAATTTGACGCGAGTTTACTTTATTTAAATCAACACCGTTGATAAATACACTGCCTGCCGATGGACGTTCCATTAAGCTAATTAACTTAAGCAACGTACTTTTACCCGCACCACTGTGACCGGTTAAAAAGGCAAGTTCACCCGGTTTAACATGAAAATTAACTTTTTCGAGGGCGCGGTGCCCTCCAGGATAAGTCTTACTTACTTGCTGAAAATTTATCATCTTTTTATTATGCCAATTCAATTAATTTACTAATAAAATTGGTATTCCTCGCAATTAAAAAGGGAGCAAGCTCCCTTTTTTGGTAAATTAAACGTCGTCCTCATCTTGGCTAAATAACGCATCAATAAAGTCATCGCTTTTAAAAGCGCGTAAATCATCAATACCTTCACCAACACCAATGTAACGAATTGGAATATTAAACTTATCTGCAACCGCAAAAATAACACCACCCTTTGCAGTTCCATCTAGTTTTGAAAGCGTAATACCAGTTAAACCAACGCATTGATTAAATAAGTTCACTTGGCTAATTGCATTTTGACCTGTACCAGCATCAATGGTTAGCATAACTTCATGCGGCGCATCAGGATCAATCTTTTTCATTACGCGAGCTATTTTTTCAAGCTCTTGCATTAAGTTATCCTTATTTTGCAGGCGCCCTGCTGTATCAGCAATTAACACATCTATATTACGTGCTTTTGCAGCTTGGAATGCATCAAAGACAACCGACGCACTATCTGCACCTGTATGTTGGGCAATAACAGGAATGCTGTTACGTTCGCCCCAAACCTGAAGTTGCTCAACAGCAGCCGCTCTAAACGTATCACCAGCGGCCAGCATAACCGACTTACCTTCGTTTTGAAATTGCTTAGCCATCTTACCTATAGTCGTTGTTTTACCAACGCCATTTACACCCACCATTAAAATAACAAACGGCTTTTTATCTTCGGTAATTACTAAAGGCTGTTCAGCTGTTTTTAGCATCGCAGCCATTTCTTGCTTCATTAACTCATAAAGCGCATCACCATCTTTTAACTGCTTACGGTTCGCAGCATCAGTCAGGCTATCAATCAACTTCATAGTAGTGTCAACGCCTAAATCGGCGGTGAGCAGCTGCGTTTCAAGATCTTCAAATAATTCGTCATCTATTTTTTTACCACTAAAAATAGACGCAAAACCAGAACCTATATTAACGCGAGTTTTTAACAAGCCCTTTTTAAGACGAGAGAAAAACCCTTCTTTTTTCGGCTTTTCTGCTTTTTTAGCTTCTTCAATTGCAAGTTCTGCTGTGATACGTTCTTGTTCTAAACGCTCATTTTCTGCTTCTTCTGCAGTAATACGCTCTTGCTCTAAGCGTTCGTTTTCTGCTTGTTCAGCAGCAATACGCTCTTGCTCTAAACGTTCATTCTCTGCTTTTTCAGCAGCAATTCGTTCTTGTTCTAAACGTTCATTTTCTGCTTTTTCTAAAGCAATGCGCTCTTGCTCTAAACGCTCATTTTCTGCTTTTTCTAAAGCAATGCGCTCTTGCTCTAAACGCTCGTTTTCTGCTTGTTCAGCAGCAATACGCTCTTGCTCTAAACGTTCGTTTTCTGCTTTTTCTAAAGCAATGTGCTCTTGCTCTAAACGTTCATTTTCTGCTTTTTCTAAAGCAATGCGCTCTTGTTCCAAACGTTCATTTTCAACTTTGTCAGCAGCAATGCGCTCTTGCTCTAAACGCATTTGCGCTTCTTGTTCTGCTAAACGTTTTGCTTGTTCTTGTCTTTGTACTTCAGCATCTGCTTGTTCTTTTGCTAGTAATTCAGCATTCGCTTGCTCTATTGCAAGCTTTTCAGCCTTTACAGCTTCATCCTTTTTTTCAAGGCGTATTTGCTCTAGTCGCTCAGCCTCTACTTTTTCTGCAGCCAATCGCTCTTGCTCTAATTGCATCTGCGTTTCTTGATCGGCTAAACGTTGTGCATGTTCTTGTCTTTGCGCTTCTGCATCAGCTTGTTGTTTTGCAAGTAATTCAGCATTGGCCTGCTCAATTGCAATCTTTTCTGCGTTTTCAGCACGCTCCTGCTCTAAACGTTTTGCTTCAATTTGTTCAGAAGCAATACGCTCCTGCTCTAAGCGCTCTGTTTCGGCTTCTGCTTTTAAACGTTCAGCTTGCTCCTGTGCTAGCTTTTCTTGCTCTAGACGTTTCGCTTCAATTTGTTCAGCAGCAATACGCTCCTGCTCTAAGCGCTCTGTTTCGGCTTCTGCTTGTAAACGTTCAGTTTCAGCCTGCTGTGCAAGCTTTTCTTGCTCTAGCTTCTGCGCTTCTTCTTGCGCTAATGCTTGTTGTTTATCAGCGGCTGCTTTTTGCTCTGCTTCTTTTTTATCTGACTTGCCAAAACCGAGCCACGACATGAATTTACTTTTTTTTGTCATACTTGCTAATAACCACTTATAAAAATCTGATAAACTAAAATTTGAAATAGCTTGGCAATGCCCAGCAATAGTTGCTAATTAAATACAACCATTCAAAACGTAAGTGTTCAATAGTAACACTTTTAATACGGTTGAAAAATGAAGCTACGCGTAATCACCCATAATATTATCTGAGCTAGATACCATATACCATTTTTTAGTGAGCTAAATGAGAAAAAAAACAACGCAAAATAAAGCTACTAACAAGCCCTGCGATGGCTTTATTAGAGTGATTAGTGGCCAATTTCGAGGCCGAAAACTCCCTGTTAAAAATGTAGAAGGCTTAAGACCTACTACCGATCGAATTAAAGAAACTGTATTTAATTGGCTAATGCAAGATACGCGTGACACAAATGTACTTGATTGTTTTGCAGGTTCTGGTGGGTTAGGATTTGAAGCGCTATCTCGATTTGCCAAAAACGCCACATTTATCGAGCTCGACTCGTCAGCTGCCAAGCAATTAGAACAAAACATTAGCACTTTAAAGCTCGACAACGCATACGTTAAACATATTAATTCACTCTCCTTTTTAGAGCAAAAAAACACAAACGAAGCGTTTAATCTTGTATTTGTTGACCCACCATTTCGTAAAGATTTAGCGCAAACAACCTGTGATTTATTAGAAAAAAACCAATGGTTAAGCGATGATGCATTAATTTATGTTGAAGTCGAAACAGAGTTAACCACCTTTAACAACCCAAGCAACTGGTTGTTAATTAAAGAAAAAAAGGCAGGCCAAGTGTTTTGCAAACTCTACCAGCGCCAAGTAAATTAATACTGTTTTACATGATGCGTTTCTGTTAATATTGTCCTTTACATGTGGTGTTGCTTCGGATTACAATACCGCACCATTTTTGAACCACTTGATCAATGTTTGATCAACTTGAGCAACGCTCATAATTTAGGTAGGTGAATTTTTAATGCCAGTAATTAAAGTAAGAGAGAACGAACCGTTTGACGTAGCACTTCGTCGCTTCAAGCGTTCATGTGAAAAAGCAGGAATCCTTTCAGAAGTTCGTCGTCGCGAGCACTATGAAAAACCAACAGCTGAGCGTAAGCGTAAAAAAGCTGCTGCAGTAAAACGTCACATGAAAAAACTTTCTCGTGATAACGCACGTCGCGTTAAATTATACTAATATATTAGGTCTTGTATAAATGAGCCTTTTAATAACGCTAAAAGATGCGCAAAAAGATGCGATGAGAGCTAAAGACAAACAACGTCTTAACCCTATTCGTATGGTACTTGCTGCAATCAAGCAACGTGAAATTGACGAGCGCATAGAACTAGACGACGCAGGTATTACCTCCGTTATAGTGAAGCTTGTTAAACAACGTCGTGACTCTTACACTCAGTACAAAGATGCTGGGCGTGATGATTTAGCTGATATTGAAGCCAATGAAATAGTAGCACTTGAAACTTTCTTACCTCAAAAATTGAGTGAAGAAGAAATCATTGTTCTCATTGATGCGGCTATTGCTGATACTAACGCAGCAGGTATGCAAGGCATGGGTAAAGTAATGGGTATAATCAAAAGCAAAGCCGAAGGTCGTGCCGATATGGGCAAAATCTCTGGTTTAATTAAGCAACGATTAACTGCCTAATACTCCCACATACATTAAAGTATGATTGAAGTGAACCGAGCCTTGCGCTCGGTTTCTTTGTTTTTAACTTTAATAAAAAGTACGCCTATTAGGTTACTTTAAAATGAAATTTTTTATAGCTTCCCTATTTATTTTGCTATCATTTTGGTAAGTTAAAGCACGCTATATTTTGCATCAAGCAAGTATAAAAAAGTAAATTTCATATTCGTTATTCTTCTTATTATTTCAGGACTGTATTTTACTAATGGCTGGAAAGATCCCACGTAACTTTATAGACGATTTACTTGCCAGAACCGATATTGTCGACCTGATAGACTCAAAAGTAGGTCTAAAAAAAGCAGGTAAGGATTATCAAGCGTGCTGCCCATTTCATAACGAAAAATCGCCCTCATTTACTGTATCGCAAGACAAACAGTTTTATCATTGCTTTGGTTGTGGCGCTAATGGTAATGCAATTTCGTTTGTAATGGAGTATGAAAAGCTTGAGTTTGTAGATGCTATTGAAGAAATAGCAAGCATGCTTAACTTAGAAGTACCTCGAGAACAAGGCACAAACTCAGCACCAGAACGTACTGCTGCACAAAAGCGCTCTGATTACGATTTAATGCTTCATACTGCGCGCTTTTATCAACACCAATTAAAACACCACAGTAATTCTGCTGCCGTTATTGAATATGTAAAAGGCCGTGGTTTAAGTGGTGAAACAGTTAAAAAGTTTATGATTGGCTACGCTCCCAGCGAGTGGGATGGATTATGCCTTCAACTTGGCCGTAATAAAGAACAAAAAGAGCAGTTGGTTGAATTAAAACTAGCTTCAGAAAAAACACCAGGCAGACAATTTGATTTTTTCCGCGACCGATTAATGTTCCCTATTCGCGATAAACGCGGACGCGTTATTGCATTTGGTGGACGTGTAATGCAAGCTGACCAAGGGCCCAAATATCTAAACTCGCCAGAGACCCGAATTTTTCATAAAGGCTTTGAGCTTTATGGGCTTTATGAAGCAAAGCAAGCCCATAAAAAACTTGAACATGTAATGGTTGTTGAAGGTTACATGGATGTTGTTGCCCTAGCCGAACAAGGAATTGAATACGCTGTAGCATCTTTAGGCACAGCAACAACAAGCGAGCACATGCATACTCTGTTTAGAACAACAGATAAAGTAATCTGTTGTTACGATGGTGACAGAGCTGGCCGTGATGCAGCCTGGAGAGCGCTTGAAAACGCACTTCCTTATTTAAATGATGGTAAAGCACTGCAATTTGCGTTTTTACCTGATGGCGAAGACCCTGACTCTCTTGTACAAAAAGAGGGGAAGGAGCAATTCGAATTGCGCCTAAGCCAAGCGGATGACTTTACTAAAGTATTATTTAATAAATTAAGCCAAGAAGTTGATTTAACACTCGACTCAGGGAAAGCTAAATTACTCAGTGCAGCGCTTCCACTAATTGAAAAAATCCCAAGTGAATTTTATCAAGAAAACATTCTTGAACAATTAGGGCGTTTAATCGGAAGAACACGTGAGCAATTAAATAACCGTTTAAAAACACCAAAACAACAGCATTCTATTGAACGTAAATTTAAAATAACACCGATGCGACAAGCGATTGGTATTTTAATTCAACATCCTAATTTAGCTAAAAATGTGCCGTACTTACCTGAGCTCGCACAAATGAATATTGCTGGTATAGGACTATTGTTACGTTTACAAGAGCAAGCTTTAGAGAAAGAAAATGTTACCACTGCACAATTGCTCGAATTTTTTAGAGGAACTGAAGATTATGAGCCATTAATCAAGCTTGCAACGTGGCAACACGACATAAATGAAGAACGTTTAGAAACGGTTTTTAAAAATACTTTCAAGTTTATTGAAGATCAGTGTTTAAATTATCGACTCGAGACCCTATTAATAAAGGACAAGACTCAAGGCCTTAGTAGCGATGAAAGACTTGAGTGTCATTTGTTAATGACAGCGTTAAAAGCGACTAACAGTTAGGGTGTGTTTATCTTTCGCGGTTAAGTTTACAGCAGTGTGTTTGGTATTTAGACAAGACAGAGCCTATGTAGTGTGATTATTCCACATAAATAGGCGATAACGCAGCATAAATGCTAAACACGCGCTGCCCTTTGGGTTCGACCCAAGGGAGGTTTACTCTTTGTTGCTCGGTTTTTACTTAGCCCACTAGGTTACAAACCTCGCGCCGCGATTAAACCACCCTTGGATAGAATAAACTTTAATCCTGAAAGACCAACAGACCCTAGTCAAAATTGATTTAAACTGTTATACTGTGCTATTCACTGCGTCACATTATTCTAGTTGGCTTTAAGGCAAACTACATGATGGCGCCTGTTGTATCAACTTATCAGAGTGGAAGAAACAATCTCTATGGATCCAACTCCTCAGTCACAATTAAAACTTCTGATTCAAAAAGGTAAAGAGCAAGGCTACTTAACTTTTGCAGAAGTAAATGATCACCTTCCACAAGACATTATAGACTCAGATCAAGTAGAAGATATCATAAGCATGATTAATGATATGGGTATTAAGGTTAGCGAAAATGCGCCTGATGCTGATGAATTAATGATGCAAGAAACAACGACAGACGAAGACGCAGCTGAAGCTGCCGCTGCAGCCCTTGCGACTGTAGAAAAAGAAATCGGCCGTACAACGGATCCGGTTCGCATGTACATGCGTGAAATGGGTACTGTTGAACTTCTTACACGTGAAGGCGAAATTGTAATCGCTAAACGTATCGAAGAAGGCATTAACCAAGTACAGATTTCTGTTGCAGAGTACCCTGAAGCAATCACTTACCTGCTAGAGCAGTGGGATAAGTTTGAAGCTGAAGAAATGCGTTTAAGCGATATCATCGTTGGATTTATTGATCCTAATGAAGATACAGCGCCAATTTCAGCAACTAATATCGGTTCAGAATTAAGTGCTAAGCAACTTGATGACGATAAAGATGACAAAGATGATGCTGATAGCGATGACGAAGATGAAGAAGAAGTAGACACAGGGCCAGATCCTGAAGAAGCGCGCATTCATTTTGAAAATTTACGTGATTTATACAATAAAGCACGTGATACGTTTGAAGCTAAAGGTCGTTCGCATCCTGAATCACAAGCCGCCATTTTTGAAATTGGTGAGCTTTTCAGAACCTTTAAATTAATACCTAAACAGTTTGACCGCATGGTAAATAACATGCGTGAAATGATGGATCGTGTTCGCGTTCAAGAACGTCTAATCATGAAACAAGCTGTACAAATTGCTAAATTACCGAAGAAAACATTCGTTAAGCATTTTGCTAACAACGAAACTGACGCTTCATGGGTAGATTTAGAAATTTCGGGTAACGAAAAGTATTCAGCTAAACTTGAAGAAGTTAAGCCAGAAATCATTCGTAGCATTAATAAATTATCTGTTATTGAACAAACAACAGGTTTAAGCATTGAGCGTATTAAAGACATTAACCGTCGAATGAGCATTGGTGAAGCGAAAGCACGCCGTGCGAAAAAAGAAATGGTTGAAGCTAACTTACGTCTTGTAATCTCAATTGCTAAAAAATACACAAACCGTGGCTTACAATTCTTGGATTTAATTCAAGAAGGTAACATTGGTCTGATGAAAGCGGTTGATAAATTTGAATATCGCCGTGGTTATAAGTTCTCTACTTATGCTACGTGGTGGATACGTCAAGCAATCACTCGCTCTATTGCTGACCAAGCAAGAACAATCCGTATTCCAGTACATATGATTGAAACGATTAATAAACTTAACCGTATTTCTCGTCAAATGTTACAAGAAATGGGTCGTGAGCCAAATCCAGAAGAATTAGCAGAACGCATGATGATGCCTGAGGATAAAATCCGTAAGGTACTTAAGATTGCTAAAGAGCCAATTTCAATGGAAACACCAATCGGTGATGATGAAGATTCTCACTTAGGTGACTTTATCGAAGATACAACTATTGATTCGCCAATTGATTCGGCAACAATGGAGTCTCTTCGTGGCGCAACTAACGATGTACTTGCAGGCCTAACAGCCCGTGAAGCTAAAGTACTACGTATGCGTTTTGGTATTGATATGAATACCGACCACACCTTAGAAGAAGTAGGTAAACAGTTTGACGTAACACGTGAACGTATTCGTCAAATAGAAGCGAAAGCGCTGCGTAAATTACGCCACCCTTCTCGCTCAGATTTACTGAAAAGCTTTTTAGACGCTAAATAATTTAGCGCTACTATATAAACTAAAAAGGCCGCTATAGCGGCCTTTTTTCTATTTGAAGGAAATAATCATGGCTTGGATCCAAATTCGTATTAACGCCAATGCTGTAACAGCAGATGCAGTAAGTGACCTATTAATGGAAGCGGGTAGTGCTTCAGTAACCTTTATTGACGCAAAAGACACCCCTATTTACGAGCCTAAAATTGGCACCGTTGTATTTTGGGCTGATACCACAGTAATTGGCTTGTTTGAAGCTAATCACGATATGAATGCAGTCGTTGCGTTACTGAAACGCCATGATGAGCTAAAAGACAATTTAGTATACAAAATAGAGCAGCTTGAGGATAAAGACTGGGAACGTGAATGGATGGATAACTTCCACCCTATTCAATTTGGTGAAAGGCTATGGATTTGTCCAAGCTGGCGCGACATTCCAGACCCTACTGCGGTAAATGTACTGCTTGACCCTGGCCTTGCTTTTGGTACGGGCACACATGCAACAACGGCCTTGTGCCTTAAGTGGTTAGAAAGCCAAGACCTAACAGGTAAAACGGTTGTTGATTTTGGTTGTGGCTCAGGCATTTTAGGTATTGCAGCTATAAAACTAGGCGCTGAGCGCATGATTGGGATTGATATTGATCCTCAAGCACTTGAAGCAAGCCTAGATAACGCTAACCGCAATGGCGTTGCTGACAAACTTGAAGTATATCTTCCAGAAAACCAACCTGAATTTACTGCCGATATAGTAGTTGCTAATATTTTAGCCCAGCCACTTCGCGAACTACACAGTGTAATTTTAGGCTTATTAAAGCCAGGTGGTAAAATTGCCATGTCGGGCATTTTAGAAGAGCAAGCGCAATCAGTTGCTGACATTTATGCACCGTTTATTGAACTAGATGACATTGCCGTTGAAGGTGATTGGACTCGAGTTAGTGGCACTAAAAAAGCGTAATAAACTGCACAATCAAATTTAGAGCATTAGCTCAAAACCTGCATGTGAAGCCTGTATTTAACAGGCTTTACTATTTTTTTACATATTAAAAGTTTTCTGATTATTATGTAAAAAATAAAACTTGTATGATTTTCAAACAAATCAACCTACTTGTCATGCGGTTATCAAATGTCAATACGAAAAGGGCAAAAAAAAGTTACTTTTGTTCAATTTATAGCCTTTGATTTTTGTGAAAAAAACCGTAAACTTAGCGCCCCTTGAAAAGAGGCCTATTGAATATAGTGCGTATCGGTAAATACCAACTTGAGAATAATGTAATTGTCGCGCCAATGGCTGGCATTACAGACAGACCATTTAGACAACTTTGCCGTCGTTTAGGCGCAGGGCTAGCTGTTTCTGAAATGCTATCGTCTAATCCTAAGGTTTGGAAAACGGAAAAGTCGATGAACCGTATGGATCACAGCGGTGAATCGGGTATACGCGCGGTGCAAATTGCAGGAGCAGATCCTGAGCTTATGGCGCAGGCCGCACAATTCAATGTTGCTAACGGTGCACAGATCATAGATATCAATATGGGGTGCCCAGCAAAAAAAGTGAACAAGAAACTCGCAGGCTCTGCCTTATTACAGTTTCCTGAACTTGTGGAAGAGATTATTGATGCAGTCGTTAATGCTGTTGATATACCTGTGACACTTAAAATCCGTACAGGATGGGATCCGGATAACCGTAATGGTGTAGAGATTGCGAGAATAGCTGAACGTTATGGCATTGCATCACTTGCTGTACATGGGCGTACGCGCGCATGTATGTACAAAGGTGATGCTGAGTACGCCACGATTAGGGATATAAAACGTTCAGTGTCGATTCCTGTTGTTGCCAATGGTGATATTACATCACCAGAAAAAGCAAAACAGGTTTTAGACTATACGGGTGCAGATGCCATTATGATTGGCCGAGCCGCCCAAGGTCGCCCTTGGATATTTAGGGAGATAGACCACTATTTGCGAACTGGGGAACATTTACAGCCGCCTGCTATTGCAGAGGTGCGCAGTATTTTAATGGAGCATTTAACAAACCTCCATCTGTTTTACGGTGAGCCAATGGGAGCGCGAATTGCTCGCAAACATGTATCTTGGTATTTGCAAACCCATGACAGTGATGGTCAGTTTAGGCGAGTATTTAATGCGCTCGACAACCCACAGGCACAGGTCGTCGCATTAGAGCAATACTTTAAAACACTAGCAGCTAACTAAGAAAGAAAGAGACTTAATAATGTTCGAACAAAACGTGACTTCTCCATTTATCACTAACCCTCATGTTCAGTCACACGAGAAACCGCAGCCATTGCGTGATGCAGTAAAAAAAGCTGTTCACCACTATTTAAAGCAGCTTAACGGTCAAGATGTGCAAGACGTTTACGACCTTGTTCTTTCAGAGCTAGAAGCGCCATTACTTGAAGAAGTGATGACATATACACGTGGTAACCAAACTCGTGCAGCAATTTTACTAGGTATCAACCGTGGTACTTTACGTAAAAAGCTTAAAAAATACGGCATGAACTAATATGCTGGCTGTGATTCACCACAGCTAATTATTAAAAAAGCACCCTAGGGTGCTTTTTTTATGCCCGTAATTTAATAGCCGAGTTGCAAAATGCTCACCCTCATTAACGCTTTATAAGTCGTTTTTTGAGTTGTAATCAGTTAAAATGCCCGCTTCTAAGCTAGCTCATTAACTGAGGAAATCAAACTACAATGGATACTCATCGTCCCATTCGTCGCGCACTATTAAGTGTGTCTGATAAAACCGGTATTGTTGAATTTGCCCGCGCACTAGAAGCGCAAGACGTTGATATATTATCAACTGGCGGCACATGTAAACTACTTGCTGATAATGGCATAAAAGTGACTGAAGTATCAGATCACACAGGCCACCCTGAAATCATGGATGGTCGTGTAAAAACACTTCACCCAAAAATTCACGGCGGCATATTAGCCCGTCGCGGACAAGATGAAAGCGTAATGGCAGATAACAACATTTCTGCTATCGACATAGTTGTAGTTAACTTATACCCCTTTGCGAATACAGTCGCTCAAGAAAACTGCAGCCTTGAAGATGCCATTGAAAATATTGATATTGGCGGCCCTACAATGGTTCGTGCAGCCGCTAAAAACCACAAAGACGTAACAATCGTGGTAAACGCGAGCGATTACGACCGTGTTATTAGCGAAATGCAAAACAACAATGGTTCAACAACGTACAAAACACGTTTTGATTTAGCGATTGCCGCTTACGAGCATACTGCACAATACGATGGCATGATTGCTAACTACTTCGGTAAAATGGTTCCTGATTACACCGAGGAAGCTGCTGTAGAGACTAAATTCCCACGTACTATCAATATGCAGTTCACTAAAAAGCAAGATATGCGCTACGGTGAAAACTCACATCAAGATGCAGCTTTTTATGTTGAAAGTGACATTGCTGAAGCATCAGTTGCAACAGCAACTCAATTGCAAGGTAAGGCCCTTTCGTTTAACAACATTGCAGATACTGATGCAGCACTTGAATGTGTTAAAGAATTTGACGTACCTGCGTGCGTAATTGTAAAGCACGCTAACCCGTGTGGTGTTTCAATTGGGGACAACATCCTCGAAGCATACGAGCGCGCTTTTAAAACAGACCCTACATCAGCATTTGGTGGCATTATTGCCTTTAACCGAGAGCTAGATGCAGCAACTGCACAAGCAATTGTTGACCGTCAGTTTGTTGAAGTAATTATTGCACCTAGTATTTCGGGCGACGCTGCAAAAATTGTTGAAGCTAAAAAGAACGTTCGTTTATTAGAATGTGGACAGTGGACAGGTAAAGCCGCTGGCCAAGATATTAAACGCGTTAATGGCGGTATTTTAGTTCAAGACCGCGATTTAGGCATGGTAACGCAAGGCGACTTAAAAGTTGTTTCTAAACGTCAACCTACAGAGCAAGAACTTAAAGATTTACTATTTTGCTGGAAAGTAGCTAAGTTTGTTAAATCAAACGCGATTGTTTATGCCCGTGACGGTATGACCATTGGTGTAGGCGCAGGCCAAATGAGCCGCGTATACTCAGCTAAAATTGCAGGCATAAAAGCAGCAGATGAAAACCTTGAAGTTAAAGGTTCAGTTATGGCGTCTGATGCGTTCTTCCCATTCCGTGATGGAATTGACGCTGCAGCAGCCGCTGGCATTACTGCGGTAATTCAGCCTGGTGGCTCAATGCGTGATGAAGAAGTGATTGCAGCTGCTGATGAAGCTGGCATGGCAATGGTGCTTACTGGTATGCGCCATTTCCGCCACTAATCACACAAAGGGTTAAACGTTGGTTTAACCCTTTTTGTTTGCTATAAATTCACGTATTCTGATTATTCAATAACCTATTTAAAATTATAATGTGAAGGAACAAACAATGAAATTTGCGCTAAAATCGCTACTTGTAGCCACACTAACGATGACATCGACTATGGCGCTTAGCCATAACCACGAATCGAGCCTAGAGCATGCACTTCAATCAAGCGAACGTAGCGCTAAAAACAGCGTTCGTGACGAATATCGTCACCCGGCTCAAACACTGGCATTTTTTGGCTTTAAACCAACTATGACAGTTGTTGAAATTGCGCCAGGCGGTGGTTGGTATAGTGAAATTTTAGCGCCAGCA
The DNA here is from genome assembly GCF_001974875.1 of Pseudoalteromonas sp. EB27. Classification (GTDB taxonomy): domain Bacteria; phylum Pseudomonadota; class Gammaproteobacteria; order Enterobacterales; family Alteromonadaceae; genus Pseudoalteromonas. The sequence continues at coordinate 15,772 of NZ_MTQD01000010.1, read as the reverse complement.
CTAAAAGAGCAAGGCACTTATTATGCCGCGCATTTTCCTGCTGATTCATCAGTTGGCTACTACCAACGCTCTCTTGCAGGCTTTGAACAAAAAGTAGCTGAAGATAAGCGCTTTAGTAGCGTTAAAATTACTGAGTTTGCACCTGTAACACATTTAGATATTGCGCCAGCTGGCAGTGCCGATATGGTTTTAACATTCCGTAATGTGCATAACTGGTACATGGGTAAAGATAAAAGCGGTGCATTAAGTGCATTCCAAGCTTTTTACAAAGCCCTTAAACCAGGTGGTACATTAGGTTTAGTTGAACACCGTTTAGCTGAAGAACGTGCTGACGAAGATCAAAAAACATCAGGTTATATGAAGCAGAGCTACGTAGTAGACCTTGCTAAACAAGCTGGGTTTGAATTAGTGGCAAGCAGTGAAATAAATGCAAATCCAAAAGATACAGCCGATCACCCTAAAGGTGTATGGACGCTACCACCAAGCTTAAGACTCGGCGAACAAGATGCTGACAAATACAAAGCCATTGGTGAAAGCGACCGCATGACGCTGAAATTTAAGAAACCGCTTTAAATAGGAATTTTCGCCATGAATGTTTTAGTCATTGGCAGCGGCGGCCGCGAACACGCACTTGCGTTTAAAGCCGCTCAAAACACCAAAGTAAATACTGTATTTGTAGCCCCTGGTAATGCGGGTACTGCACTTGAACCAAAACTTGAAAACGTAGCAATAAACGTTGACGATTTAGAGGGTTTACTTAGTTTTGCACAGCAAAATAAGGTAGAGCTTACTATTGTAGGTCCAGAAATACCGTTAGTACTGGGTGTTGTTGATAAGTTTCGTGAACATAACATGGCTATTTTTGGCCCAACGGCAGGCGCAGCCCAGCTTGAAGGCTCTAAATCGTTTACTAAAGATTTTTTAGCACGCCACAATATTCCATCAGGCGATTATCAAACGTTTGAACAGATTGACCCTGCCCTTGCTTATTTAAAAGAAAAAGGCGCGCCAATTGTTGTAAAAGCAGATGGTTTAGCTGCAGGTAAAGGCGTAATTGTAGCAATGACGGAAGCCGATGCCGAAGATGCTATTCGCGATATGCTTGCGGGTAATGCTTTTGGCGATGCGGGAAGTCGTGTTGTTATCGAAGAGTTTTTAGACGGTGAAGAAGCGTCTTTCATTGTAATGGTTGATGGCAAAAACGTATTACCATTTGCTACCAGTCAGGACCATAAACGCGCTTACAATGGCGATGCTGGTCCTAACACGGGTGGCATGGGTGCATACTCACCTGCGCCAGTTGTTACTGATGAAATCCACCAGCGTATTATGAACGAAGTGATCTACCCTACGGTAGAAGGCATGGCAAGCGAAGGCCATCCTTACACCGGCTTTTTATACGCAGGTTTGATGATTGACGAAACAGGTACCCCTAAAGTAATTGAGTACAACTGCCGATTTGGCGATCCTGAGACTCAACCAATGATGCTACGTTTACAATCAGACCTAGTTGAATTGATTGAAGCCGCTAACCGTGTAGAACTTGATAAAACAACGATTAAGTTTGACCCACGCGCAGCCGTTGGTGTTGTACTTGCAGCTAAAGGTTACCCTGGTGATTATCCTAAAGGTGACGCAATTTCGGGGCTACAAGTTGATTACCCTGCGGGTGAAAAAGTGTTTCATGCGGGTACTAAGCAAAGTGGCAATGACGTTGTAACCGCAGGCGGTCGCGTATTATGCGCAACAGCACTTGGTAATACCGTTACGCAAGCGCAGCAGCGCGCCTATGAGCTTGTTAAACAAATTAGCTGGGATGGTATGGAATATCGTACTGATATTGCTTACCGTGCTATTGCACGCGAGCAATAGCTTGTAATACCTATTCATTGGTATAACCAATTAATTTAACTAAAAAAGCGCAGTTTCCCTGCGCTTTTTTAGTGCTACACTAATTAAAAGGTTTTTTGAAAGTACACAAACGTTGGAACTAAGAACTTTACGTTATCATGCAATTGCTGTTGCCATACTGATCTTTATATTTTTTATAATCAGTACATTGGCATCAAACCTTGTCGTGCCTACACGATATACAATTGATAAAACGGCTCCAATGTACCTCGATTACGCCTACTACATTGACGAAACTAAAACTAAAACATTCGATACGATCATTAACCAACCTGAATTACTTACTCATCAACCATTTTCAGATGTTCCATGGAGTTTTAGCCAGCAAAACTATTGGTTGTTTCTTGATTTAGAAAATAAAAGCCTTAACAAGCAAAATGTTGTGGCACATTTTGACAACCCTATGGTCGATCACCTTACGGTTTACCGCCTCGATAAAAACAACAAACTAATTGAAACATACAAACTCGGCGATAAAGAAGAAGCCCTCTCTTTGTTTGAATACAGCGTACCGCATATTCGTTTTTTAGTAGAAAGAAAGTCGTCACAGCGCCTAGTAATGAAAATAGACACAATCGGCATAAGTAAAACACCTGTAAACTTATACCGTGATAAAGAGTTTATTGACTTAGTGCGCTCTCAAACTGGGATCTGGGGTATTTTTGTAGGCGTGCTATTGATGGCTGCGCTTTATAACTTGGTGCTTTATTTTGGCATAAAAGACCGTGTTTATTTAATTTATATTGGCTACATCGTCAGCGCTATTACGCTAATGGGGGCTGTATTAGGTTTTGGTTTTTATATATGGCCTAATCACTGGCAGCTCCTTATAAACGAACAAGTCGTATTTAGTAATTATGGTGTCGCTTTTTTCACCCTTTCTTTTTGCATCATGTTTTTACGCTACCATAAGGATAAATGCTGGCGCTACAAAATGAGCATCGCCCTACTTTGGCTTATGTTTATTCTTGCTGTATGTAGCTTATTTATTCCCGAGAACATAGCGGCTCCTATATTTTTTGGTGTGATGGCACTACTTTATATTACCTGTATTATTTTAATATATAACAAGTTACGTAGTGGTTTTAGGTGGGCTAAGTTTTATGTTTTTTCATGGGTACCACTAATAATTGGTGCGGTAATTCAACCTATGGAACTTACTGGAGTTTTACCGTATACCTTTACAACTCGCCATGCATTTTTAGTTGCGATTCTGTGTGAAGTTATTTTAATGGCAATGGCATTAGCAGACCGAGTAAGGTATCAGCGAGAGCGTGCGCTTTACCATGCCACGCACACACAACAAACAAGGTTACTTAATAGCTCTAAGCTAAAACAGGCATTTATGGCACTACAAAGTCAAAACCGCTCAACAACTTTATGCCTAATAAAAATACGTCACTTTAATTCGCTCAATACTATTATTACCTCTTCTCAGGGCTACACACTCATAAAGCATGTAGCCAAAGAGCTTGAATTAGAACTAAGCCATGAACGCGAATTTACAAACCTCGAAACAGATTTAAACACCAGCCCACGCTTAGCCGATTTGAGTAGTGGCGTATTTGCCTGTATTTCTACTAAAACACAAAACCAAGAAATGCTAGAAACATTATTAACAAAAATAATTAGTAGCCTGCCAAAACAATATGAAATTAAAGGACTAAACCTGCAGCTTAGCTACAGCATAGGTATTAGTAGTGCAGGTAAAAGTAACGATTTTGAATATTGGTTAAAACGTGGTTATTTAGCGCTTAAAAAAGCAAAAAGTAGCGCTAATCAAGTTGGGTCATCGTCAAACACAAATAACCTGATGATGGATGTTGCTTTAGCTGCTAAGTTGCAAAAAGCCATCCAAACCAATCAACTAGCGCTTTACTATCAACCTCAAATTAATTTATTCAGTAACCACGTAAGTGGCGCAGAAGCTTTATTGCGTTGGCCCGATCCAACTTACAGCAACTTATCAATTGAAGAATTAATAATACTTGCTGAGCACACAGGTATTATTAACGAGCTAACACTGTGGGTAATAGAGCAAGCCTGTAAAGACATAGTTGAGCTTACAAAAAATGGCTATAACGAGCACACAATTAGCGTAAATTTAAGTGCTAAAAACTTAACCATAAATAACTTAGCCGAAAAAGTAGAAAATATTTTAATTAAATACCAAGTGCCGGCACACTTACTTAAATTTGAACTAACCGAATCGGCCTTCGTAGATAGTCAAGATGCACTTATAAAGTTAGTTGATGAGTTAACCGCATTAGGTATTAAAGTGGTACTGGATGACTTTGGGACAGGCTACGCGTCACTTAGCTACTTAGTTAATTATCACTTTAGTGAGCTTAAAATAGATAAGTCATTTGTTTTTGATTTGCCTAATAACCCAACTCACCAAGTTATTGTACAAACAGCCATTGATATGGCGCATAACCTCAATTTATCAATAACAATTGAGGGGGTAGAAACCCAAGAAATCCATCACTTGCTCAAAGATATGAACGCTGATTCCGCCCAAGGTTATTTATACGCAAAAGCACTGCCTTACACCGACTATTTACACTTCTTAAAAAGCCAATATAGCTTAAAAATGTTAGACTCCTCTTTTTAACATCTTTAGGGGCCAAGTAAAGATGCAAGGCACACTGCGTAAACTAAAATCGAGCTTAACCGAACCAGTACAATATCACTTACCAGTAGGTGAGCACTTAGTAGACTTAAATGCATTTATAGGTAAGGAGCTTACGCTTACCTTTAGTGGCACTATTTTATGTTCTAACTGCGGTAAAAAAACCAAAAAAAGCTATTCTCAAGGTCACTGCTTTGTATGTATGCGCAAGCTTGCTAGTTGCGATATGTGTATTATGAAACCAGAAACCTGCCACTATGACCAAGGTACTTGCCGAGAGCCAGAATGGGGCGAAGCAAACTGCATGATCCCACACTATGTATATCTCGCTAACACCTCTGGGTTAAAAGTAGGTATTACCCGCCACACACAAATACCGACTCGTTGGGTTGATCAAGGCGCGACTCAAGCATTGCCTATTTTTAAAGTGCAAACTCGCCTGCAATCAGGTTTAGTGGAAGTTGCATTGGCTGAATTTATTGCCGACAAAACTAATTGGCGCAATATGTTAAAAGGTCAAAACGAAGCAATTGACTTAAAAGCAGCTGCAGCCGAACTGATCCCACAAATTAGTGAGAAGCTAAATGAGCTAAGTGAATTATTTGGTGCAACAGCAATAGAACAACTTGATGAAGATGTGGTTGATTTAGACTTCCCAGTAACCGAGTATCCTACAAAAATCAGCTCATTTAACTTTGACAAAGACCCTGTAGTAAGTGGTGTTTTACAAGGTATTAAAGGTCAGTACTTAATCTTTGAAAAAGGCGTTATTAATATACGTAAATTTACGTCTTATGAAGTAACCGTAGGCTAACGGGCCATGTTAAACAGCTACCCACAATTATTGGTTATTTATAATGAGCTTGAGATAGCCCATAACCAACAAGAGCAACAAGAGTGCTTGCACAGCGTTACGCAAAGTGAGCTAAGCGATGTGCGAGTACTTAACAAGCAAGGTGACTACCTTAATTTACAAGGCACTGTTTGCCCTAAATTGAATGGCGAGCAACTAGCACAGCTTGTTACAGCTTACTTATTAAATGAAGGGCAATGCTGCCTTGGTAAAATCAAAACCCTAAGTACTGCGCAGGCGTTTGATTTACTAGGGCTATAAACACTCTCTTTATTTAAACCTCAGTAAGCACTTTTATATGCGCTACAGCACTGCGACCTAAAGCTGATAGCGCATAGCCACCTTCTAAATACGAAATAACCCCTTTACAACCGCCCTCTTTAGCAACACCACATAGTTGCTCGGTAAGCCAAATATAGTCATCCTCTACAAACTTTAAGCTTGCCATATCATCTTCTAGGTGAGCATCGAACCCTGCGCTTATAAAAAGTAATTCAGGTTTAAACGCTTTTAATTTTGGTAGCCATTGCTGAGCAAACACCTCTTTTAAATCGTCGCCATTACTGGCAATTGGCAGAGGTGAATTAACTATATGACTATTATTTTTAACCGCTGTATTTGGATAAAACGGATACTGAAATAACGAACAAAGCAGTACATTTTCGTCATCAATAAAAATATCTTGCGTGCCATTACCGTGGTGTACATCAAAATCCGCAATAGCAATGCGCTTAACCCCTTTGCTTTGTGCGTACTTAACAGCAATAGCTAAGTTATTAAACACACAAAACCCAGATGATGAGTTTTTATTAGCGTGATGCCCTGGCGGGCGCACTGAGCAAAAAGCAGCATCGAGTTTATCGGCAAGTATTTCATCAACCGCTAACAATCCTGCACCTACTGCCCGCTCAATCGCTTTAAACGAATCGGGGCACAGCCACGTATCGCCATCTAAATTAGCGAGCCCTTCTGTTGGTAGCGTATTTTCTACGTGTTTAAGTAAAGCTTCATCGTGAGCAAGTAAATAATGCTCACGCTCGGCCTTGGGTGCTTGGAGGTGTGTTAAGCCAACATCTACGCCGCTGGCAAGTAATCTATCGGTTATGGCATCTAGACGTTCTGGGCACTCGGGGTGGTCGTCTATCATTTTATGCTTACGGCAATGAGGATGAGAAATAACAGCGGTACGCATAAAAAGTCCCTTACAAGGTGTAAAAACTTAATATAGCAAAGCCACCGATGGGTGGCTTTGCGACTTTGGTTTATATCAATACTTTAAATATCAATATTAGCTATTTTGCTTTTAAATGTAGGTTTCTAAAGTCAAAGCTAAAGTCGGTCACTTGTGTTGATACCACGCGCATTTTGGCACTGTTTACACGATTTTGTGAGCTCATTTCAAAACGAATAAACGCATCTGCTTCTAGTAATTTTTCATCCCACTTAACAATAAATGTATTACCGGTGTAATGCTCAAGAGTACCTTTCAAGCGTTTAGTGTGCGTAAAATCAATGCGTAATTTACCATCTAACTGCTCAATAATTACATCGCCGTACCAGTCATCGTGCAATGTTCCGGTGTAATTAATATTTGGTAATTGTGGTTGGTAGTCAGCGGGGGCTTCTGGTTTTGCATTAGCATACGCTTGTTGCTTGCCTTCAAAATGACTTTTAGCTAAATCTTCTACCCAGTCTTTATCTTCAAGTTCAAGTGCATCTTCAAGCACTTCATGGGTTACTGCCGAAAGTGCACCAAAAGCTTGTTGATTAGATAAAATAACAATACCGAGGTTTTTCTCAGGCAATAAAGTAACTTGCGATACCATTCCCAAAATACCACCGCCGTGACCTAGCTTTTTAAAGCCGTGGTAGTCTTCAATACTCCAGCCTAACCCATAACCCCTAAACTGCTGGTGATACGATTCAAACGCACTTTTAGACGCCATAGACGTAATATGCGGGTGCCACATTTGCGCTTGTTGCTTTTCACTAAATAGCTGCTCGCCACTTGGCATTTTACCGCCTGCTAATTGCGTACGAAGCCATTGGCTCATGTCGCTTACACTTGATGCAATGGCGCCTGCGCCTCTAAAGTCCTCAAGGTAGTTCACAAAAAATGGATGAAGCGTGCCATCCATAGGAATATGACCTGTCGCCCAGTTTTTATTACTTTTAGGAATACGTGAAAATCCCGCGCGTGAGTTATCCATATGCAGCGGCTGTAATATATTTTTTTCGATGTAATCGTTCCAGCTCATCCCCGCCACACGTGCAACCACTTCACCAGCGGTAACAAACATCAAGTTGTTATAAGCGTACTTACTACGAAAGCTGCTCGCTGGTTTTAAATACTGTAATCCCGCTAAAATTTCATCAACTGATTTATCGGTACTTGGCCAAATCATTAAATCTCCTTGCCCAAGCCCAAGCCCACTGCGATGACTTAATAAGTCACGAATACGCATTTCGCGTGTTACGTACGAATCGTGCAATCTAAACTCTGGTAAATGATCAATGACGCGGTCATCCCAGCTTAATTTACCTTCATCAACCAACTTTGCCAGTGCCGCAGTAGTGAATGCTTTTGTGTTTGAAGCAATACCAAATAAAGTGTCTTTGTTTACTTTTTTGTTGGTATCGAGATTAGTTACACCAAAGCCTTTAGCAAATATTACTTTATCGTTTTCAACAATGGCAACTGCCATACCGGGTACGTCAAAACGTGCCATTGACGCTTTAATTACGTCGTCAACTTTGTTGGTATCAACTTGTGCCCAGCTGCTAAACGTAGAGCCTGCTAATAGTGCAATTACGGCAAGTTTGGTTAATTTCATATCAATCCTATTTTATTATTTTTGATGAACTGCAAATTCAATTGCTGCGCGCTCTTGATTGGTGTCGCTTTTTTGTGCGCGATTTAATATGGCATCACTGTATTCTTTTGGTACGCCCGCTTCAAGTGAACCGCGATGAACGTGTTTTATGTACCAATCATATGGGAGTACATCGCTGTCATGGGTATTAGCTATATAACAATGTGCGGCTACAGTCTCACCCGTTAAAAGCGTTGGGGCTATATCTACACAATCGTAACCTACGCCCTCAATACCATCTAAAATAGCTTTTTCATCTTCATTGAGCTCATAAATAACGCCGTAAACCAGCGCGTCTTCTTTATCGCTTGGGCAAATACTGCACTTGCCTGAGCCATCTTTAAATAGCATATCAAAAGTTAGCTCATAACCTTTAAGTACCGCTGTTCCTACACGCTTTACATTCGGTAAGCGCGCTAGCAAACGATTAGATGACATATTAGAGCCAAACGAAAAATTATATAACGGCATTTTATCTCCTACACTTTTTAAATAAGTTAAATAACAACACGTACTGCAAGGGCAATTAAAATAACGCCAATTCCACGGTCAAACCAATAACCGCGTTGTTGGAAAAAACCCCTTACATTATTTCTAGAAAGTATCATTGAAAGCATTGAAAACCACGCCCACGTAGCCAATGCCATGTATACGCCGTAGCCTACCTGTATACTAGTAGGTGTTGTTGGGCTAATCACGAGTGTAAATAACGACATAAAAAATAACGTGGCTTTTGGGTTTAATGCATTTGTGAAAAAGCCTCGCCTAAAAGCAAGCCAAACAGGTTCTTCGACTACCGTTTTTATTTCTACATTGTCTTGATTACTTGTTGGTGGTTTTGCCGCTCTAAGCGCCTGCACACCTAAATAAGCTAAATAGGCACCAGCCACATATTTAAGCGCCATAAATAAGCTAGGTGACTGCGTTAAAATAAGCGCAACACCTAAAACGCAATAGGCAACGTGCAATAAAATAGCAGCGCCAACACCGGCACTTGTCCAGAGTGCATTGCGTCTACCTTGTTGCACACTCTGTTTGAGTACAACAGCAAAGTCAGGCCCAGGGCTTGCTACTGCAAAAAAATGAGCAATAACAATCAGTAAAAATTCATCTAAGTATTCCACGCAGGTCCTTGCTAGTTTGGCGAATAAGCTAATAACAGCGGGTTAGCCGAGTTACTTACCAACGCTTTAATTTCTTTTTGTGCTTTTTTAAACTGACCACGTAAATGCGGCTTTAAGTGTTTTTTAGACACTTTATCGCTTTTAAAGTAACTAATCAGGGCATGCATAAATACCGTATGCGTTTCACTTAACTTAGCTTCACGGTTAGCGTATGGGTTATAGCACGAGCCACAACCGCCTTTAAACTGATACACCGTGTTGCTCATCATCACACCAAACCCTAAAAAACAGGCAAGTGCATCTGCAGCTTGTGGTAAATACTCCCTACCACCTGGCGGTAACACCCCAACGTGATGAATAAGTATGGTGGCCAATGTACCCGCATAACTTGCCACTAAATCTTGTGGCTGATTAATCTGATTAGGATTAAAAGAGATACTGACCTTATGGCTTGGCGGCACAATTAAATGACTGCCTTTGCCACGTATTTCATCACTAAATTCAAAGTGCGGAAAAACTTGCGGTTGTAACTGCTGCGGTGCAACTAGTTGGATAGGCCATGCGTTCATACCCGCGTAATTAGTAACGCGGGTAAAAACATTACTCGCCATCTCTTCAATGCTCGATACCGAATCGGGGAAAAAAGTGGCCGTTGGCAGTATTATTTGAGTGTGCTTTGTAAAAAATTCAGCATCAAAGTTTTCTACAGCCCAAATAAATGTATCAATAAGCCATTGCTGTTCTTGCTGCTCTAATAATGGCTTTGATTTAAATAAAGCTAACATAGTGTGCTCTTTTAGATTTTAGTTTAGGTACCAGTTTAGTTTTTTTGTGTAAGCGCCCAATCCCACGCTTGAGTATTGTATAGCGGCACTGTTGATAGTGCATGGTGGTGGCTACCACTGGATTCTTTAGTTGAATACGATAAATACAATAAGGTACGGTTTTCAGCATCATAAATACGGCGTACTTTTAGTGATTTAAATAATATACTTTTAGATGATTTAAATATCACCTCACCTGATTTACTGCGGTCTATTTTTTGTAGTTGCTGCGCTGTAATAGGCCCTGTTTGACGACACGCTATAGACATATCTGACGGGTCAGAAAAGTCCAAATTAGCCTCTATATGACTAATATGACAAGTAACGCCTTCGAGGATTGGATCTTGCTGCGAATTAACTACAACATCTTTAGTTGTAAATAACCCAAGACTTACCGACGCAACATCATCAGAGCAAGCACTTAATGTAACAACAGCACCTGCAAGTAAAACTAAACGTTTAAATTTTTGTGGTAATTTCATACTTATCCTTAATTAATATATAAGTAACTTAGCACCTACGTTACTAAGCGAAGGTTCACCTGTATGTTTTTATACTAACATCAAAAATAAATACGACTAAATTAGTTTAAAGTAAAGATTTTAGATAGCTCAGGGTTTAGCGAACCCTGTTGTATTTGATACAATTAACTCTCGCCCATGCAGTAACTCATAATAGGAAACGCCTAAATGCCGCACATTATTATTGAACACTCAGAAGACCTCCCTGTATTACCACAAGTTCTCGTAGAAAAAATTCACAATACCGCCTTTGAAAGCGATTTATTTGAGTTAGAAACCATAAAAACGCGCGCTATTGCTTATCAGCAATATCAACTAGGCGCAGGAAAATCAGGGTTTATACATATTGCGGTACATATATTAGCTGGGCGCTCAATTGAACAAAAGCAAATGCTAAGCGAACTGCTACTTTCGTGCTTAAAAACATATTGCAGAGCATCAGACAGCCTAAGTGTAAATATTTACGATATTGAGCATGAAATATACCGTAAAAATTAGTTAACTCTTGTAGTTTTGAGCAATAAAAGTAATCGCTAATAAGTAAAAAGCCCCAACAGGGGCTTTTTTTGTATCCTGAAATCAGATGCAGCTCATTGTCATTTACAAAACAGAGCATGAATGACGTCCGATCTAACGCTGGAACTTAATAGTGCATTCGCACTATTTCAAATTTAAGAGAGCTTAGCTTAATCTATGGATTATCTTTATTTAAATTATATTTATTATTATGGGTAAAAAAAGAGTAATAAATTACACGATATTAAATTTATGTAGCTTTAAATAATTTGAGTAGGTATTTTTGGAAAGTTTGTAAAAGTGGTGGCCCCTCCCAGACTCGAACTGGGGACCTAACGATTATGAGTTGCAAAACAAGGACTTACTACGAGTTACTTTTAAATATAACTATTTACTAATTTTCATAGCTATATCATAGGGTTATTGAATAACCCCTACCTCTGATGCATAAATCATTATGTATTTCAGAACGTTAAATTTTACGTTCAAAGTAGCACAGAGGTAGCACCATATGTCAGACACAAAATTTCGCTTCACAGAATTGTCGCTTGAAAAGATAGAATCAAACGGTAAACGCACTCGCTATTATGACAATCTATTGTCAGGACTCATTTTAGATGTGAGCGTAGCAGGTAAGAAGTCATTTAGAGTTTATAAAAAAATACCAGGAAGAGACACCCCTATTAATGTCACCCTTGGGTACTTTCCATCAATTACACTTGATGATGCAAGGCGAATGGCTCGTAAAGTAATGGCAGATATTGCTGAGGGTATAAACCCGAACGACCTTAAGCGCCAATTTAGAGCAGCTTCAATTACCTTGAAAGAAGCCTTTGATTCATACATCGAATCTAGAGATCTTAAGCCTATAACTGAAAGAGGGTATCAACAAAAAATAGATTGCTACCTATCTGATTGGCATAACAAACGTCTAGCCGATATTAATCAAACAATGATTTTAAAGCGCCAACGAGAAATAACCTCAAGAAGTCCTGCTCAGGCAAATTATACCATGCGCCTAATGCGTGCTTTATTTAACTTTGCTAAAGCTGAATACAAATCTTCTGAAGGTCGCTCATTATTTCCAGAAAACCCTGTAGATGCACTTTCTGAAAAACGAAGCTGGAATAATGTAAAGCGTAAAACAACACGGCTGCGTCGTTCACAACTAAAACCTTTTGTAGATGCATTATATGAAGTTAGAAATGAAGCAGCTAAATATCGTCAAAATACTCGCGTTGGTTTTTGTGATTATCTGGAGTTTTTAACCTTTTCAGGCCTGAGAAGGTCTGAGCTACTGCAACTCCCATGGTCACAAGTACACCTTGAAGATAAAATATTCATTCTAGAAGATACAAAAAATGGCTTGGACGTCGAGTTTCCAATTACAGATCGATTAGCTGAGATATTTAATCGACGAAAAGAATACAAAGTATCTGATTATGTGTTTGGGACAAAAAGTAAAAAAGGCTACCTCACTGATCCTAAAAAGACGTTGAAACATGTATGCCAAATTGCAGGAGTAAAAATTACTTCGCATGATTTACGGCGCACATTTACATCAATGGCTGAGAGTAGCGGAGTATCAGGATACCTCCTGAAACGCCTTCTAAACCATATTACAGATAAAAGTGATGTAACTGCTGGCTATTTAATTTTAACGGCTGAGGAGCTCAAAGAGCCAGCAGAAAAAGTAACAGAAACGATAGCCAAATATGCAGGTTTGATTGAGCAAGAACCTGAGAACCAAATGGCTGAAATGAAAAGTCTGTTGGCAAGCTTAACTAAAGAACAAAAAGTTGAGTTGATGAGCACTTTATTAAGTTAAAGTGCAGCACTTTCACAGAGGGCATTTAGTGAAGGCTATCTAATTACAAGCTAATTGCCCACAGACTAAAACTCGCTAAAAGAATGTGAAAAATCGGTTTATTTTATTTATTTAATTACGTTTAAAGATTAGCACATGAAAAGTCATTTAAAAGCAAAAACTTAACACCAATTCCGGTAACCAAAGGTACGATGAAACTGTATTAAAAGTACGATACCCCGTATCAAAAGTACGTGTCTATCCATAATTAAAAATACGATACTGTGCTCCTTTGAATATTCTGGCTCTAGCTAAACTAAAAAGTGATTTGCACCTTGAATAATGGTACTTGAGAGAATAAGTCTTTACCTGAAATATATGATTTGGTTAACAAGGCTCCACATCGTCCATATGTATCATAAGCAAACTATAATGAATCTACTTAAGGCTTATTTCTTTAACCACCCATAACAACTAAGACAGACATAATGTAAAAACAGTGCCTCGTGAATCTTGCTTGAACAAGTTGTTAAGTATACTCATTGCGGGAATTAACTATATGTTTTATTATGAATTTAAATGAATTATTTAATGTACAGGGAAATGACTAATTTAACTTTAGATGATTTTTATGTCAGCCATATAGATAAAACAGAGCACAACGATATCAAGACATTGCCTTTGGTGCATACCTGTGACGGTCAACATTTTAGAGGAATCTTAGTCAGTAATAGGATTGCGCCTACACTTTGCCCTGTTTTTGATGAAGATTTAGCGTACTTTTTTTATGGTAGACCTTCTTATAGAGTAAACAATAAAGGAATGTCATCTTCAAGTATGAGTAACTTCCCAGTCTGTTTAGTTATAGAGCCCAATAATTTAAAGTATATAGATAATGTTTATCCATTTGATACAGGAGCTTATTCTGCTGACTTGTATAAAGATGCTATCAATCAAAATGCAAAGATTGCTGACTTTAAACTCAAATCAACATTTGATTTTATAAAGAAGTTTATCTCTCTTTTTTACGAAACTAATGAAAACTACTACTATGGTAAAATTCAGATAAACGAATCTGATATCCCAACCATGTCATTTGAATTACAGTCAATTTATAGCCTAGCAGCTAACAAATGCGCCACTATGACAGATGACAGATGTTCAGCAATTGAAGTTCAGAGTAAGGCTGGATTACAGCTTTCTCCAAGTGTAGTTAAAGCGGTAATTTTGCCTTCCTCTGTTTTAGATGACGAAATAGTATCTAACTACTTATATAATATGGGGATTGAAGGTATTTCTTATGAAACAATGAGGTGGGATCCTAGCGCGATAACACCACATATAATTACTGAATTGAATGAGTATTATAAACGAGAGAGGATATTAGCATGACAAAACGTTACAAACTGCTAGGCTATATTTCTCCTTTGAGCTCTAGCGCAGGCTTTATAACTCCTGTGTTTGAAAAAGACAGCATTCTCTACGCTCAAAAAATCAATGATGCTCACAAAGTCACCGGATTTGAAAAAATTCATATAGATAAATTAGATATTTACGATGATATGTGTGATGACTACGTAGGCATTGGCGACTATGCTATATACTCCACTCAGGATCGTAAATTAAAAATATCATCCGGTGATGTTAACTACATGAAAAGGTATTTTAAGCAAAATCTTCATGACTATATTGATTCACCATTTTTCTATAGATCTATAAGTGATTTCTGCCAGTACACTCTTCCAGAGTACAGTGGCTGTATAACAAATAAACATTATTTATTTAGAAAAGTCATCTCAAACCTTGTGCCTGCTTTTAATAAACATAATGATGTAAAGCTTAAGAAAATAGAAAACCCCTCAAATAAGTTTAATGTTTACTTTCAAGGAAGCAACTCTAATGATGTAACCATTCTTGAGTCTAAACACAAAAACCTCAGCTCACTTTACAAAAATTTCTTATTAACTGCTATTGAAAAAAATCATAGAATAAAAGAAGAAAAAACCGTTAGAGAAACTCTGGAACTAGATATTTCATCAGAAATTTTACCTTATTGGATCAATGAAAAAACCACAGATTATCGTACTATCCGTTCTTACCTAGTAACTTTATTAGATGAAAAGTACAAGAATCAAGAGGCTAAAAAGTTATGCGACACCTATCATATTGTCCCTAGTAAGCCTAAAACACCTCATGGAAACTTCTTGTACAATAAAGAGGAATTAGAATGGGTTAGTTCATTTAATAGTAAGAAGATATCTTACGAGAATTTATCCTTCGTTATATTTGTTACCTCTCTGATATCTAAGTCCGCGCGAGAAGATCTAGACAAGTAAACTTAGCTGCGACGTCAAAGTTACATGACTTATTAATACTCCTAACAATACAATAGAGATGGAGTAATTAACAGTATAGAGCTAATAACGCTTTAAAGATTAGCACCTTATCTCTTCTAAACCTATTAGCTGAAACTTAGTACTAATTTTCAGCTTCACCTTCCTCTAACTCTATTCCTAGCTCGTTAGCCTTTTCCTCAAATAAAGTACTACCTCCTGTGGTTGAATTAAAAATTAAAACATCTCTATCGGAGTTTTTCAAGTTAGTTGTCGCATCAAGTTAAATTTTATGCCGCCCGTACTTCTTCTTTTTTCTCTGGATTTAAATCTACTTCATTGATCATCGTCCAATCTCGAGACTTTCCTGACCAACGA